>NZ_AP018178.1:5050144-6207644 GCF_002368195.1 Calothrix sp. NIES-2100
TAGGGCAGATGCCGCAATTCTACGCACATCGGAGTCTTCATCTTCGAGGAATTGATTTAGATAAAGAATAGCTTTGTCCGATTTTGTTAAACCTAAAAGCCGGATTTTAAATAACAGAGGAATTTCTAACTCAGCAACTAAATTAACTGTCTGCTGCTGTAATTCTGACTTTACTGCACATGCTAACCTTGCCCCTAATTGCCAATCTACCTCTAAGGCTAACTTCACCACTCGCAAAGCCTGCACTTCATTATCCAGCAATTCCAGCATCAATACTAGGGGTTCTGTCCATTTCAAATAATTCAAATACTCTAGCTTGAGACAGTCATCGCTAAGGTTTGGTAACTGCTTGAGCAAGCATTCGGCGGTGTAATATTCCTGAATTAGTTGGTGGCGAAATTCAATTTGGTTATTTGCACCAAGTTGAATTAAATGATGGTTGAGTAAATCTTGCAACCATTCTAATGCTCTGTCACGGGGTCGATCAAATTTCTCAGCTTGCAAAAACTGCGTTAAAACTTCTTCTGCTTCTGACCTGGGTATGGCAACATTTAAGTCTATCAGCTTATCCCCTTTGCTCATGTGGAAAGCCAGATGTTTTAATAACGGAAACCACCACCGCCGAGACTCATCTGTAACTGGGATATCTTGGCGGAATTGACGCTCATAGCTTTGGGTAAACTGGCGAAACACTAAACCCAAGTTCGGCGGTATGTCACCTGTGGCGTTAAATAATGAACAAAGCATCATCAGCAGCAGTGGCGTTTCTCCAAACTCCCGCAACCTGTCGCCTAACTTCTGCAACATCTGCTCTCCCTGTTCTGGGAGATAGGCGCGGACAAACTGCTGCATTTGTTCTGCTGTCAGGGGTTGCATTTCCAGCTTCTTGGTAATGCCCAAATCGCCCCCCACGCCTAAATCCCGCGTGGTGAATATCATCGGCGTGGTTTTTTGGTAGTCTTGCCGGAATTTATACAAGTCTTGTCGCGCTGCTTCTGAGGGCAATTCGTTGATACCATCGACTAACAGCAGTAAGTCGCCAGCAAATAGCAGTTGTTCTATGGTTGTAGTATCCAGCAGTAGGCGATGGCGTTTGCAAAAGTCTCGAATTAAATCCAGTATGGAAGTCTGGTAATAGCGTAACTCTACCAGCACAGGGATGGGTGAGTCCGCCAGGGAATTAATTCCCTGGCTCATAGGTGAAGTCCGTTGAAACGGACTGATAGCAGGAGATTCAGTTGTCTTGAGACGACTTTCGCTATTAGCCGGGAAATTCATTTCTCGGCAGGCTTGGGACTCTTCGAGCAATAACCGCGCTAAGGCTGTGGATTTCCCGGAACCAGGACGCCCTACTAGTAATACGTGTTCTTTAGCATACTTCCGCAAGCCTTCCAGCACATCCAATCGCTCGGTTTTCTCCTGTGCTGCGTTGGGTTCTCCCTTGGCTGGCTTGAGAGTCTCCACTATAAAATCTAGCAGAAAGGGCGATCGCTTTTGTTCAACTCGCTGGTGTCCAATTACATCTGTCAGCGTGTAAGCATTCAACCATTGTACGTATTTATCATCATTGCAGAGCGATTCTAAATAGCCAGTCCAGTCAACCATAGGGCGGGACAATATGGGGTGGTTGGGTAGAGAGTAAGCGGTGGTGATTGCTGATTGGTAAGGAAAACGCAGCTTATTATAAGTTTAGCGTCGCAGATTATGTTGTTGAGGGTGCGTGACGGCGTTTTGCTTGAGGTAGCGTAAAATTTCGTGAAGGGGATAATAAAATATTAGTTATAGCGGTTATCGGTTGAGTCCACACAATCTTAAGGGCACGGCAGTGCCGATGCCCCTACAGGGGACGATATAATTTTGGATTGTATGCAAGTGAGAACGGCTATATTTGGTGAGTGGGGGGATGGCGGAGAAAGATTTTTGGTGAAGCAGATTTGCGATCGCATCCTTGCCCCTATAATTGCGGTATTTTTGTAATTGAATGTCTCTAATGAGGCTTTGAACTCCATTAATGAGGCTTTGAACTTCATTAATGAGGCTTTGAACTCCGTTAATGAGGCTTTGAACTCCGTTAATGAGGCTTTGAACTCCGTTAATGAGGCTTTGAACTCCATTAATGAGGCTTTTAGCTTCGTGAATGAAGCTTTTAGCTTCGTGAATGAGGCTTTGAACTCCATTAATGAGGCTTTGAACTCCGTGAATGAGGCTTTGAACTCCGTGAATGAGGCTTTTAGCTCCATTAATGAGGCTTTGAACTCCATTAATGAGGCTTTTAGCTCCGTGAACCAGTATTAAATACTCAACCAGAATTAATTACACAATGTCATTGCGAGTGAAGCGATCGCAATGACTGTAAATATTTTGGCTCATCTAGGGACTTACAAAAAATAAATTACCCATATAGCGCAATACGGTTCAGTTAAGATCCCCCCGCCTGCGGCGACCCCCTTAAAAAGGGGGTAAAAGAGGGTTATTAGCCCCCCTTTTTAAGGGGGGTTGGGGGGATCTTCAGAAGATTAAAACGTTAACTGAACCGTATTGCCATATAGCGATTCTCAGTTGGATGCAATACAAAATTATATCGTGGCGGGTAGGGGCACGGCACTGCCGTGCCCTCAAGAGTGTATTAGACTCAACCGAAAACCGCTATATTCCGTAGTGCGAGCATCTTGCTCGCTTTTGAACACCAGCGAGCGAGACGTTTGTCCTTCCCTGCGGGAGGCTGCGCCCTAAGCGTAGCTATGCCGCAGGCTTTACGGACACGCTACGTCAGACATCGCTCCGAAGATTTGGAAATAGGGTAGTCTCAATGCAAATGGGCTGATAGCATTGGGCATTGAAAATAAAAGTGCGATCGCTTACTTCTTTATCGATAAAATATGGCCACTTCCGGCTAGGTCTTGTATCGTAAAAGGTAATGGCAATTACAGATATAAAAATATGGATAGTAGACAACTGGCTCGATACATGGAAGCTACGGATGGTATCGCTAAACCTTGGTTATTAGTGCAACTTCGCCTCAAGAAACTCCAAGAACGTCAAGCCTTGATTCCTGAAGATGACTATGCTGAGGAATTACAAGATATTTTCCAAGACTTGATGAATTTGGGCGAATGGTGGCGCGGTATTGAAGATGAGGTATTTTGATTAGTTGATAGTCAAGATAACCGAGAGTTAGCAGTTGAGTGTACTCCTTGAGAGATGTTGTACACGCGATCGCACTTCCAGTTAATTTAATCATCTCTCAGTGATCCTCCCTGGCTTACCTTTTATCAGGCTAGCAAGGGGGGATCAATTGTGAGTAGGGGTTAGGGGGGATGAGGGGTATGAGGGGGATGAGGGAAGGGGGACAAATGACTATTGACTATTGACCATTGACCATTGACTATTGACCATTGACCATTGACCATTGACCATTGACAAATGACCAATGACAAATGACAAATGACAAATGCCACCTGATATAATCTCATCAAAAGACTCGCAGAAATATAAATGGATTGGATTACCTTACTGCGATCGCTACAGTCTGATTTTATTAAGAGGTTAACGTCTGGTTGTCTGCTTCATTGTGAAACAGAAGGGCAATATAGTGAATTAACTATAATCTCTGGCGAAAGGTTAAAAGCACTACGGGACTTTTGCTGGCAGATGGCAGAAAAATATAAACGTACTTCGCCTGTGCGTGATGTTTTTATTAATAATTTAAAGGGCAAACTCGGTGAGGAGGTTGTTAAGGAACGGTTAGCTGATTTTATTACCGAAGTAGATTATGAAAAACGCTTCGGTGGTGATGGTAAAATTGATTTTACTCTGACTTCTGACCCAGCGATTGGGGTTGAGGTGAAATCTCGCCACGGCAGTATTGATAAGGTGAGATGGTCTGTGAGTTCGGAAGAAGTGGAAAAAAATGCAGTTGTTGTCTGTATTTTAATCCAAGAAGAGGTGCATGAAGCCCAACCGGAATATCATCTTTTCTTGGCTGGCTTTCTACCGACGCAAATGATTAAACTCAAAAGGGGGAAAATTTCTTTTGGGATTAATCAATTACTTTATGGTGGTGGTTTGTGGAGTTATTTAGAACAGTTACAAGCTGAGAAACCGATTGAGAAACCATCGGCAATTGATAATTACAATCATCAGCGAGTTACACCAAGTCATCAAAATAATCATCAAATAACTAAGCTTTTAGCATCTCCGAAAAAAGCAGATGTTTTTTTAGAACAAGAGCCTAATTTAAATTTATTGTATGTCAACTTAGGTGATAAATCTTTTGAGCAAGGCGAGTCGGATACAGCGATTACCAACTACAACCAAGCCTTGCAACTTGATCCTGATAATGCGGAAGTGTATTACAAACGGGGTATGGTGCGCTATCACCTGGGGGATTACGAAAGTGCGATCGCAGATTATACTCAGGTTATCCAAATTAATCTAAATCACCCTAAAGCTTATCATCAGCGTGGTTTAGCTCGTTATCAGCTAGGAGATTATCATTCAGCCATTGATGATTATACTCAAGCTATCAGAATTAATCCTCATGTTGCCCTGACTTATAGAAACCGTGCTGATGCTCGTTCCCATATTGGCGATCATCAAGGTGCAATTGAAGATTATACTCAGGCTATCAAAATTAATCCCCATTATGCCATTACTGACAAAAATAGCAGTATTTCTCGTTATCTGCTTATAGAACAACAACAATTTACCCAAGCAATCAAGATTAATCCCCATGATGCTGTTGCTTATTATAATCGTGCTAAAGCCCGTGCTGATTTAGGAGATTATGAGGGGACAATTGCCGATTATACGCAAGCAATTAAGATTAATCCTCGCTATGCCGATGCTTATTATAGCCGTGGTAATGCTCATTTTGACTTAGGCGATTATCACAGTGCCATGAAGGATTTTACTCAAGTAATTAAGATGAATTCTAATTATGTAGATGCCTATTATAACCGTGGTCATGCTCGTTTTGGGCTAGGAGATAAGCAAGGCGCACTAGAAGATTTTCAAAAAGCCGCACACATTTATTGGCAAGAAGGAAAGATAGCCGAACACAACGATACAAGGGAAAAAATTTTAGATTTAGAAATTGAACAATCTTTAGATATTTTAAATTTTTAGTAGCTGAAGAAATTCGTAGTCAGGACTTGAGTGTTGTATTTTCAGCACCGAAGTGCTGACTACAAAACTTTTACCCTGTTTTTGAGCGATCGCTTTTTTTATAGACACTCAGCATTATTTGCTACTAAAATTGAATTAAAAGTTAAGTATTTATCTTTAAATAGGTGGTTGATGATGATTTTAGGTTTCAAATATTTCACTGCTGCTTGTACCGCACTTTTGCTAGCCAGCACTAACAGTTTACCGGATGCAGCTATAGCATCTGTAAACAATCAAGGTCAAAAAATTGCCCAAAGCCAAGTTCAAACAAGTACTACTGAACCCAATCTAGTTTTTAGACCGATTCTTGCTAAATTAAAGCAAAAAAGCCGAATTCGGATTTTATTACCAAAGTTTGTTCCTGAGTCGGATGGAGAAAACAAAGTTTACGCAATTGTAGAAAACGCTACTCTAAAAAAATACGAAATATTACTAGGTTTTAGTCCCGATTGTACTGGGGGAACTGCTTGCCGTTTAGGTATTGTCACGGCGGAAGCTGTAACACGTAAAACACCTCGCCTAACTGGGAAACCTGTTACGTTAGCCAAAGGAATCAGAGGCTATTTTGTTGATGCTACTTGTGGTGCTAATTGCTCAGATTCTACCTTGACTTGGCGGGAACGGGGAGTGCAATATACTGTGGGAATAAAAGCAGGCGATCGCGCTTCGTTGATCAAAATGGCTAATTCTGCAATTAATCCCTAGAGTATCGATGCAGTTGTGCAGTGGCTTGTTGGTGTAGATTTTAAGGAGATAGGAAGGCGATATAGAAGGCAAAAAATTATGATTCAAGCCTTACGGAAGCTAGTAACATTTGATGAATTTATCGCTTGGTATCCAGAAAACTCCCAACAACGCTATGAACTGCATGATGGAGTAATTGTTGCAATGTCCCCACCTACAGGCGATCATGAAGAAATTATCGGTTTTTTAGTTGGAGAAATCGTTGCAGAATATAAACGTTTGAAACTACCTTACTTTCTTCCCAAAACAGCATTCATCAAACCATTAGAAGGTGATTCTGCTTATTCACCTGATGTGTTGCTATTAAATCAGCCTAATTTAGTGAATGAACCGCGATGGAAAAAAGAATCAACTGTTAGCCAAGCTGAATCAATTCCCTTGGTAATTGAGGTGGTGAGTACAAACTGGAGAGATGATTATTTAAAAAAAGCGGCTGACTATGAGGCGGTAGGTATCCCCGAATACTGGATTGTCGATTATGCAGCGTTAGGTGGTAGGCGGTTTATCGGTAACCCCAAACAACCGACTATCTCAGTTTATTCGTTAGTTGAGGGGGAATACCAAGTTCAGCAGTTTTTACAAGGAGAACGGATCATCTCACAAGTTTTCCCCGAATTAAATTTGTCTGCTGAACAAATTTTTCAAATTGGCGGTTTACCAAGCTAGTACCGCAATTCAATAGTCTGTAGGGGCGGGTTCTGTGAGATATGTATCGAGAAAACAGATATGTTGGTTAAACACACCCTTACTTTAGGAGATTTTCAGAAAAAATTGTCCCAATTGTGATTGTGCCCTTACACTGCGCACCCTTAGACACCGCACCCTTCGACTTCGCTCAGGGTGCGGTGTTGGCTGAGCGAAGTCGAAGGCTAAGGGAACTCCAAAAAATAAATTATGCCAAATTGTAGGGGCGGGGTTACCCATTGGTGTCAACTTAAGTCAAAACGCTTATTCCACAGGCATTTTACCCCACCCCTCAATCCCCTCCCCGTTTACGGGGAGGGGACGTTTTGCGTCAGCAAAACTGGGGTGGGGTAGCGCGGATCTTGGTGGTACGTGATTTTGTATCAAATCATATCCAGGCAAGGGTTTCACGTTAAGTTGACACCAATGGGGGTTACCCCGCCCCTACGAGTTGCGGGTTTGGTAAGTTAATGATTGGAATATTTTTTTATTTGGAAGTCCCTAAGCGAAGTCGTTGGCTGAGCGAAGTCGAAGCCAACACCCGGCTGGTAGATTATTTTTCAAAAATCGCCTTATCATTCAAGACAGTCGCTACGCACTTTATTCCCATGCATAATTCAGGACTGAAGTCCTGACTACAATAAATTAAACCCCTCTTCGTGTGCGAGGAGGGGTTTAACTTTAAACTTAATTACGAATTACGTTAGCGAAGCGGTAGCGAGGACCGAGCGTCATTACAAATTACGAATTATTTTAATATCCTTCTTCTTCGTATTCTGGCTGTTTCTCTTTGACTTTCTTAGGAATATTCACAGGCTGTGGTTCATCTTCCCAAGCATCGCCTTCTACGTCATCGTAATTGTCGTATTCATCGACGTATGGCTTTTTGTAGGGTTGCGCTTCAAATTTAACAGGCTGTTGATACCTGTCTTTGTCTGTCGCCTCACTCCAGTTGTCTTCTTCTTCGTCTTCTTCGTATTGAATTGATTCGTACTGACGCGCTTGCATGACTTGGCGCTGGGGTCTTTCTTCTTCTACATAGTCTTCATCCCATTCTTCCCGCGCTACGGGTTCGGGGGCGCGGACTTTGGGCTTGGGTGGCTGTAATGGTACACCACTTGGGAGTTGATTTCCTGGGGCGACGGTACGAGGTGCGGCGTAGTATTCTTCATCAGCATCTCTTTCCCAAGGTGGTTTACCAATACCGAGACGTTCTAGGACTCCAACTGTCAATTGATTGGTTCTTTCTTCAGCGCCTTCAAAAACAATCAATCGACTGGGGCCTGTGCTGACGATTTCCTCGATTGAAAGTTCGTAAGTACTTAGCACTTGCTCAGGAATTTGTGGTAATCCCAAAGAAGCGATGACTATGGAGTGGAGTTTGCCATTTTCACCATTGAATTTAAAGCCCCGCACTCTTCCTAGTACTTCACCGGTTTCTGTAATTACTTCCCAGTTAATCAGGTTGCTTAAGGTTTCAACTTCAATATCTTCGATTACGTCCTCGTTATCTACCAGGATGACATCCCCAATCTGGCTGATACTGCTCAGATACATATTGCGTGGTATACCAGAAATAGAGATCAGGCTGTCTCTCAAGCCAAGAGCCACAACCTCTCGTTGGTCAATATCCACCCAAACTTGACTAACGATACCTACTCGCTTACCGTTGTCGCGGGTAATCACCTGGGTATTTAATATGTCGGAACGCCTAATTATCTGTTCAGAGGTCATTCTAATACCGAGTCCTGATCTCGAATCCGGTTAATCTATACACTATTATTAACAAAAACTCAAGCAGATGTATGGTCGGTTTGCAATTTAATTCCCAAAACTTGGGTGTAAGCTCCCCGTGCTTGAGTAACGCCTATTGTGCGTTCGGCTGATTCTATCATCGGTCGGCGCAAACTCACAACTATAAATTGTGCTTGTTTTGCCTGTTGTTTAATCATTTTAGCTAATCGTTCTACATTTGCCCCGTCCAAAAACATATCGACTTCGTCAAAGGCGTAGAAGGGAGAGGGGCGATAACGCTGGAGGGAAAAGATAAAGCTTAGGGCTGTGAGGGATTTTTCACCCCCAGACATGGAGGCTAATCTTTGGACTGGTTTTCCTTTGGGGTGGGCGACTAAGTTTAAGCCGCTGCTAAAGGGATCTTCAGGATCATCTAGTTGCAGGTAGCCGTCGCCTTCGGAAAGGGTGGCGAAAATTGATTGGAAGTTTTCGTTCACTGCGTCGAAGGCTTCTTTAAAGGCACGCTGACGCAATGTAGTAAAGTTTTCAATCCGCAAAAGTAGTTCTGTACGTTCTGCTTCTAAGGTTTCGAGCTTTTGTGTCAGTTCTTGCAGGCGGTTTTGGGTGCGTTCGTATTCTTCTAAGGCCAGCATATTTACTGGTTCCATTGCCTGTAAACGTTTGGCAAGCGATCGCAATTCTTTCTGCAATTCTTCTAAGTCTACTTGATCGGGTACTTCTGGCAGTGGATCGGGTAATTCTGGGGCTAAGGTTTGCAGTTGTTCTCTGACGTTAACTAATTCTTCTCGCTTTGCTACCAGGGTTTCTTGGAGTTTTTGCAGTTCCCATTCTAGTTGTTGTTGACGCAGTAAATGCGATCGCAGTTCTTGTTCGGTGCGATCGCGTTTTTGTTTCTCTTCGCCTAAATTCAGTTCCATCTGGCTCAATCTCGCCTTTATTTCCGTGATTTGGGCGCTGAGTGCTGAATGTTGGCTATTGATTGTCGTTAATTGATTTTGCTGTGTCTCTTGCTCCTGATGGTACTGGGTAATTCTTTCCTCAGCTTCTTGGATTTTTTCTTGTAAGCGTTGCTGTTGATTTTCCAGATTTCTTAATCTTTGTTCCGCTTCCCGTAAAGAAGTTTCTCTTTGTTGTAATTGTTGCTCTTGGGTTTTAATGGTGGCTTGGATTTGTTGCCATTCACTAGGGGTTTGGGAGGCTTCTAACTCGGCTAAAGTATGTCGCAATTGTTGCAACTGATTTTCTTGACCTGGTAATTCCCGATCCAAAATCTCCAACCGGGATTGAGAAGTGGCGAACTTTTCACTATTTTGCCCTAATTGCGATCGCGTATTTTCTAACTGCGTCGTCAAGGTTTTAATTTCTTTTTGCAACTGTTCTAATTGCAGCTGTTGTTCTCGCCTTGCTTGACGGGCTTCTGTAACTTGCTGCGTCAAGGTTTTGGTTTTGGCTGCGAGAGTATTAATAGCTTCACCACACCGTTCTAAAACTCTCTCAATTTCCCCTAAGCGTCGGCGTAAAGCGGCGACTTCTTCCGGTTCTGCTGTTTCGCTGTTTCCAAAGCGCAAGGATGAACGCTGGTTGTTACTACCGCCAGTCATCGCCCCGCTAGTTTCCAACAATTCCCCGTCTAGGGTGACGATACGGTATAAGCCGAGGTTTTTCCGCGCCTGTTCTAGGGTGGAAAAGACGACGGTGTTACCAAAAACATAACTAAAGACATCTTGATAACGGCGATCGCACTCAACTAAGTTCACCGCGTAGTTCACAAAACCACTGGCTAAACGTAGGGTAGCATCTTGGGTAAATCTGGGAGGGTTAATTTTATTTAAGGGTAAAAAGGTGGCTCTACCGGCGCGTTTCTGTTTCAACAGTTCAATTCCCGCAGCGGCGATTCCGTCATCTTCCACCACTATATGTCCTAAACGCCCACCGGCGGCAGTTTCCAAAGCTAGTTGAAACCGGGGTTCGACTCTGCCTAACTGTACCACTAAACCACAAAGTCCCGGCATTCCCGATTGCAAAATAACTTTACTGGCTTGGGTTCCTTGAATTTCTTGCTGTGCTTGCGCCTGTGCTTCTAGTTTATCTAACTGGCGTTGTTTTTCCCGCTGTTCTTGCAGTAAGCGCTTCTGGGTATCTTGTTGAAGTTGCAGTTCTTGTTCTGTGGCTGCGAGATTTTGCGCTAAATTTTGGATGGGTTCGCTAGCGGCGTTAAATTCTGTTTCTAGGCGACTACAATCAGCTTGTTTTGTGGCTAATTCTGGTTCTAAACTAGCAACAAGCTGGGTTTGTTCTTGAATTTGCTGCTGTAGCTGATCGTTCCGTTCTCTTAGCTGCGCTTGTTCGGTGCGTTGGGGTTCGAGAGTTTGCAACAGCGTTTCAATTTGTCGGTTTAACGCCGTTTGTTGCTGTACCCAAGCTTCCGAAGCCGAAGCAATTTCCGCCGCTGCTTGGCGAGAAGTTTCTAAAGCTTGTTGCGTCTCATCTCGTTGCTGCTGACAGTAAACGATTGATTGCTTTTCTACAACCTGAGTTTGAGCAATTTGTTCTAGGGAACGTTGATGTTGTTGAATTTCTTCCTGACTTTGGGTTTGGCGTTTCGTCGTTTCTTGAATTGCGGTTTCTAATTCGCTGCGCTGACGCTGGAGTTGTTTGTGTTCTGCTTCTTGGGTGGCGAGGGTAGATTGTACAGCTAATAGTTCCTCTTCCCCCAAAGCTTTTACATGGGCATTGAGTTGATCTAATTCAACAGTGGTTTGCTCAATTGTAGTATTCAGCGTGGTCAATTCAGTAGAAAGTTCTTGAGATTTGCGATCGCCATTTTGAATTTGGTTAGCTAATTTTTCTTGCTGTGCTTGGAGGGAACGCCAAGATAAAACTGCTTCCCAGGATTGTTTAGAAAGATATTCCGTGCGGAGTTTTTGATATTTTTCCGCTTTGGCGCGGTCTTGAGCCAGGCGATCGCGTTGTACAGTTAATTCAGTTTCAATAATCCGACAACTGTCTTCCTTCTCCTTTACCTCATCTAAAGTCGCCTTCGCTTGGTGAATTTTTCGATCAAACGCCGCTACTCCCGCCAATTCATCAATAATTTCTCGCCGTTCTCTGGCGTTCATGGAGATAATACTGGTAACATCCCCTTGCAGTACCACGTTATAGCCTTCAGGATAAATCCGCAGTGTCTCTAAGGCTTCATGTAACTCTGTCAGGGTACAAGATGCACCATTGATATAATAATTCGATGTATAAGTTCCTTGGTGTGTGACACGCAGCTTTCTGGTAACACTCCACTCTGCTGAAGTTTCTGGATTGGGAAATTTTGAGTTTGACTTGTCTTCCTCAACTTCCTCAACGTCTTCAACTTCTTCCACCTCCTCAACTTCTACTACTTCTACTTCCTCTAGGTTTTCATAGCTTTGCGGCTTGGTATCGTTGAGAGAAACTGCATCAGTGATATCAAACGTCACCGTCACGCTAGCTTCCACAGTCGCCCGACTTTTAGCCGTTTGAGTATTATTAACCAAATCCGGTAAGCGATCAGCGCGCATTCCCTTAGAACTGGCAAGCCCTAGACAAAACAGCAGCGCATCGAGAATATTAGATTTACCAGAACCATTAGGCCCAGATATGACAGTAAACCCCCCCAGTAAAGGAACTTGGGTAGTACCACCGAAGGACTTGAAGTTGGTAAGTTCGACGCGCTTTACATGAACCATAGGCGCTATGCTGCTGGGCTAATGAAGTAAAAGTGTAGCAAGTAAATATAGATTGTCTACTATTTCAGCGAGAGAATTTAGGATTTATTGAACCACTCCCGGCGCAAACAACCCACATGAAACTCAGGAGATTTAATTAACACTACTAATTAATCGGTATACTTTTACTCTGTCTTTGGGCATTTCTATTTCCGTGAGTGAGTAAAATCCTCAAGCATTTTCCTGTAATGCTCCTGCTGAACATTTGTACTATAGTTTAGACAGCAGCCTTACTTATATCATGTTTGCAAAATAAATATTCACAAATCAAAGCTTTTCCTTTGCTTAGAGGTAGTAGGGGCGGGTTAACCTAGATCTGTGTAAAAAATTGATAATATCTGTGAACCCGCCCCCACCGCTTGTGAGAAATGCGGGATATGCAGCAATGAAACTTTATAAAATAATTTTCAACTGATATTATAGACACAGTTTTAATTTTTGTAAAATTATCTTAGCTGTTAAATAATCAGGTAAATTATGCAACTAGAAGATTACTTTGATTTTCAGCGTCCTGATGACATTCGACTCAAAGGTACAAGAGTAGGAATTGAAACTATTCTTTATGAATACATCTATCGTGCCCGAACGCCAGAAGAGATTGCCAACATTTATACTTCATTAACATTAGAACAAGTTTACGCCACTATTCTTTATTACCTGCATAACAAAGAAGCTGTCAGCAATTATATAGCTGATTGGTTAGAGTGGAGTCATAAAATGCAGGAAGAACAAAGACGTAATCCTCCACCAGTTGTTGCCAAGCTGATAAAATTCAAAGCTGAAAGAGAAGCCATGAAAAAAGCAAAGGACAATGACTCTCAAATATCTGCTGGATGAAAATGTTGCTCCTCTGTTTCAAGTTCAACTCAGACGACAAAAACGTGATTTGGTTGTTTGGGCGGTGGGAGAACCTGCTACTCCTCCTAAAAGCACACTAGATCCAGAAATATTATGCTGGTGTGAGAAACACAACTTTATTTTAGTTACAAATAATCGTAAATCCATGCCTGTACATTTGGCTGAACATATCGCCCTTGGGCAGAATGTACCAGGTATTTTTATTTTGAATGATAAATTAACTATTGGTCAAAATATTGATGAATTAATTATCATTGCTGAAGCCTCTTTTGATGATGAATATCAAAACCAAATAGTGCATTTACCATTGCTTCAGTAAAATCAAAGCTAAATCCGCAATCCGCGATCGCTTCTGGATATTTTACCTCAGATACGGGGATGACTTACTGTGGTAACCACAAGGTACGCTGTGGTCACTACAAGGTACGCTGTGGTCACTACAAGGTACGATGTGGTCACCACAAGGTACGATGTGGTCACTACAAGGTACGATGTGGTCACCACAAGGTACGCTGTGGTCACCACAAGGTACGCTGTGGTAACCACATGATGATTTTAAAGGTTTGTAGTGAGGACTAAAGTCCTCAAATAAGGACTGAAGTCCTTACTACGAAATGAATTAAGAGATTTTTACATCGCAAAACACATAGTTAGATGCAATTACCGACTTACTTAGTCGTCATCAATGAAAATTTTTCTCCCCCTGCTTCCAGAAGCACCCCACACCCCCCAGACTCTCCCTCACTTCTAGCTATAAGCTGATAAATCAGCCGCGATCGCCTTTATGTTGCTAAATTAACAAAATAGAATAAAATCAAAGCTAGCTAGCTGCAATCGACAATGGTATCTACTTCTACACCGTTCTCGGATATTAAAAACCATTGGGCACGCTTATTTATTGAAGCTTTATCAGGGTGTCGCGTTTTAAATGGGTATCCAAACGGAACTTTTCGCCCAGATAACTCAGTAACTCGTGCGGAATTTGCTGCCATCATTGGCGCAGTCTTTACAGTACCGCCAAAACGGCAATATGTCGCTTTTACTGATGTCCCTACTAACCATTGGGCTTTTAGTGCTATACAAAAATCTTATGAAACAGGATTTATTAGTGGCTATCCCAATCGCACTTTCCTTCCTAATAATAGAATTTCCCGGGGCGATGTTTTTGTTGCCATAGTCAACGGCTTGGATATTGCTACTAAAATCAAACCTGACTTGGTAAATAAACTGCCGCAATTATATCAAGATGCAACTGCGATCGCCGCCTATGCCAAAAATCAAGTAGCCATTGCTACGAGTACCGGGTTAGTAGCTAGCTATCCAAATATCAAATTTCTCAACCCCAATATCGCCGCCACTCGTGCAGATGTGGCAGTAATAGTTTATCAAGCTTTAGTCTATCTGGGGCGAGTAGACAAAATTACCTCAGCTTACTTAGTAATTCCACCCACGCCCACGCCCACACCAACGCCCACACCAACACCAAGCACCACGCCAACGCCCACACCCACGCCAACGCCAATACCCATTCCCACACCCACGCCAACGCCAATACCAACACCCACGCCAACGCCAATACCCATTCCCATACCTACGCCAACGCCAACCCCGACACCCACGCCAACGCCAATACCCATTCCCATACCTACGCCAACGCCAACCCCGACACCTACCCCAGTACCATCAAATACAATCAGGGTAAATCATCAACGAGAGTTTCGCGGCGCTTGGGTAGCGTCAGTATGGAATAGTGATTGGCCTTCTAAAGCTGGACTACCTGTAGCGCAACAAAAATCAGAATTACTGGCGATTATCACCAAATTACAGCAGCTCAATTTTAATGCGCTGATTTTGCAGGTGCGACCAGAAGGGGATGCGTTGTATGCTTCATCTTTAGAACCGTGGAGTGCTTGGTTGACAGGAACCCAGGGGAAAGCACCAGATCCATTTTATGACCCCTTAGAGTATGCGATCGCAGAATGCCACAAACGTAATATAGAACTTCATGCTTGGTTCAATCCCTATCGCGCTAAGACTTCGATTCAGCAAGGGTCGAATGTCATTCCCCACATAGCTGTAACTAATCCCCAAGTTGTTTATAAATGGGGTAATCAGTTGTGGATGGACCCAGGATTAGAAATTGTTCAAGATAGGGCTTATAACGTAATTCTCGATGTTGTCCGCCGTTATGACATCGATGGCGTTCACTTAGATGATTATTTTTATCCCTACCCCATCACAGGTCAAAGTTTCCCCGATAGTAAAACCTACGCAACGTATAAAGAAGCCGGTGGCGGACTCAGCTTGGCTGACTGGCGCAGAGAAAACGTCAATCTGATGGTACTGCGTCTGGCTGAGGGAATTAAAGCCGCCAAGACCCATGTTAAATTTGGCATCAGTCCCTTCGGTATTTACAGACCCGGACAACCGCCAGGAATTACCGGCTTAGATGCCTATGATGTCCTCTATGCCGACTCGAAAAAATGGCTAGAACAAGGTTGGATTGATTACATCGCCCCTCAACTCTACTGGCGTACCGACCAAACACAACAAAGTTATCCTGCCTTACTCAAATGGTGGACACAGGTAAACACTAAGCAAAAACACGTTTACGCTGGTAACAATTTAACAGAACCAAGTAACAAGAGTCGGGAGAGTGAAGAGATTGAAAAGCAGGTAATAATTAGCCGTAGCCAAACTGGACAGTTTTCATTAGGGAACATCTTCTTTAATGTGGGCGTTTTAATGGAAAACAGTCAAGGCATTGCGGATAAATTCCAAAGTCTGCTTTATAAAAAGCCTGCCTTACCGCCAATTTTGCCTTGGCATGATACCACACCACCAGCACCCCCCACCGCCTTGCAATATGTTAACGGTAAACTCAATTGGCAACCTGGTGATAATCAACCAGTTCGTTCTTGGGCGCTTTATCGACAAGTTGGGGATAATTGGGAAATTCAGCGACTTTTATCGGCTGGGACAAACTTTGCCACTGTGGGGCCAGGTATCTATGCAGTTTCCGCAGTTAATAGATTAGGGAGTGAGAGTTTAGGAGTGGTGATTACTGTTAGTTGATGGTTGACAGTTGTATTTACAAATCGCAAATGTAGGGGCACAACGGCAGTTCATACGTGTCAACTTAACGTGAAACTCTCTGTGTGACAAAGTTTTGCCCTCATCCCCTAACCCCTTCTCCCTCAGGAGAAGGGGAATTCCCTCACCCCCACCCTTCTAGGGTGAAAGCATAACCTTGTCATTATACGGGTTTGAATTTTTGAATGCTTCTGCCTTTTCGTAAGCACGAATTGTTGCCGGACGTGCCTTAATTGTCTCAAACCAACGCTTTAAATTCGGAAAATCTTCTAAGTTTTGACTTTGACGTTTATAAGGCACAATCCAGGGATAAGCAGCAATATCAGCAATGGAATAATCGCCAGCTACAAATTCTCTATCTGCCAATCTTTTATCTAACACTCCATACAAGCGTCCTGTTTCTTTGACGTAGCGGTTGATAGCATAGTCAATTTTTTCTGGTGCGTATTCGCTAAAGTGGTGGTTCTGACCAGCCATTGGCCCTAAACCTGCCATTTGCCAGAATAGCCATTGTAAAACCTCTAGGCGCGCATCTTGAGGAATTAACTTCCCAGTTTTTTCTGCTAAATACAGCAGAATAGCACCAGATTCAAAAATAGCAATTGGCTCACCTCCATTTACAGGTTCATGGTCAACAATTGCCGGAATACGATTGTTAGGAGAAACCTTGAGAAAATCCGGATTGAATTGCTCACCAGCCATAATATTTACTGGAATAATATTGTAAAGAAGTCTAACTTCTTCCAAGAAAATTGTGATTTTATTACCGTTTGGTGTTGGCCAATAATAAAGGTCAATCATGGGTTATTCTCCCGAATTTTTGTGATTGTTTTGAGAACTTAGACTTCTTTTGCTGCTAGTAGTCCACCACAATAATTTCTTAGTCAGCGCTTCAGTCCTTATTTCCAGGACACTGCTGACTAGGTATCTGTAAATAATTAATGACATAAACCACTAGCCAATGTTGTTGATGAATGCGATGATTTAGCGATCGCACCCCAAACTCTATGGTGAACTGGGAAAATCGGTGTCGGATATTTTTCTGGCAATTTTGATTATTCTAGGAGTCACACACCCACTTATGATGCGCTTTTCTACTAGTTGCATGGTTGTACTGTAGATATCGACTCTTGGTCATATATTAAACACCAGCACTTGTAAGTACATGAAACCTTAACATTACCGCAAAATTTTGCTGATATTTGCGTATATATTAACTATTTTAGTATTTTACCGTATTTTCACTCAGGCGATCGCTTCGCTTTCGTCAAAAGTCAAAATTAATAAATATTTACTTTTGACTTTTGACTGAAGCGAAGGGTTTAAGAGCTAGCCGCCATGATAAGGTACAAACTTTGCCCCTGTGGGGACAGGAACCTATGCTGTATCCGCAGTTAACAGGTTAGCAAGTGAGAGTTTATACCGTTTAACTTTAATTATGATACAAATACATTGGTAGGGAACAATGCCCATTGGTGTCAACTTAACCTGAAACCCGCTTGGTGAAAAGGTTTCGCCCTCACCCCCAGCCCCTCTCCCCTGGGGAGAGGGGAGCTAGAAATCCAATTCCCCAACTCCGGTGGGGAGAAGGGGTTAGGGGATGAGGGCGTGGGAATTTGTACAACGCTTGCCCGATATAGCTTTCGGCTTAAGTTGACACGTATGGGCAATGCCGTGCCCCCGACGCGAAATCTATATGTATCAGCGTTTTAGTGAAATGGTATTAGGAGTGGTGATTACAGTCAGTTAATGATTGATGTCGCTTGTACATCTTCGTGTGATTGTATTGATAACACGGGGATTGTTTGACATTGCAGCCATAGGTGTTAAGTATGAACGATGTCCAGCGGTGCAATCGCACTATTAGGCATCTTAATTTACAGCGAAACTAGGGGTAGTTCAGAGTCGTAGATATAAACGATACACCGTTTTCCTCCCAGGACGCTGCATTCAAAAACCACTCAGACTATCAAAACATAATGGGAGCGTGAGAACCCCTGCCTTTACATGAGGGGATGAAACGCGACTCAACAGGATTTATCCTGTTTGCTTTATTAATAGAGAAAGGCTGCCGCTGAAACTAGTCAAGCGGCAATTTGGATTTACCTAACGTTGAATAGTCTGCGCAGATTGATTAAATAATAAATCCCGTGACTTTTCAATATCTAATGCCTGATTTTTAAACTCTTCTGCCTTTTCGTAAGCGCGAATTGTTGCCGGACGTGCCTTAATTGCCTCAAACCAACGCTTTAAATTCGGAAAATCTTCTAAGTTTTGGCTTTGGCGTTCATAAGGCACAATCCAGGGATAAGCAGCAATATCAGCAATGGAATAATCGCCAGCTACAAATTCTCTATCTGCCAATCTTTTGTCTAACACTGCATACAAGCGTCCTGTTTCTTTGACGTAGCGGTTGATAGCATAGTCAATTTTTTCTGGTGCGTATTGGCTAAAGTGGTGGTTCTGTCCCGCCATTGGCCCTAAACCTCCCATTTGCCAAAATAACCATTGTAAAACTTCAACACGTTTGGGCAAATCTTGGGGAATTAACTTCCCAGTTTTTTCTGCTAAATACAGCAGAATTGCACCCGATTCAAAAACAGAAATCGGCGCACCGCCATTTGCAGGTTCATTGTCAACAATTGCCGGGATACGATTGTTAGGTGAAATATTGAGAAACTCTGGCTTAAATTGGTCGCCAGCACCAATATTTACCGGAATAATATTGTAAGGAAGTCCAACTTCTTCCAAGAAAATTGTAATTTTATGACCGTTGGGAGTTGTCCAATAATAAAGGTCAATCATGGTGATTTCTCCTGATTTGTCAATAGTCAATAGTCAGTTGTCAGTTGTAAAAAAGGCGAACAGTCAACCGTCAACCGTCAACCGTCAACAGTCCCCTCATCTTTTAAAAACGCTCAACCCAAGGGCGCAATTCTACTTCCCAAGTCCAAGCGCTGCGGGGTTGATTTAAAATGCTGAGATAAGTTTGAGCGATCGCATCCGGATCGAGAGTACTATCAGGGTTATCGGCTGGATCTTGGCGTTGGGCGGAACGAATAGCACCATCAATTACAAAATGCGCTACATGAATATTCTTAGGTGCTAATTCCCTCGCAATGCTTTGAGCCAAACCCCTGAGGGCAAATTTACCCATTGCAAACGGTGCAGATTGCGGATAACCCTTAACACTAGCTGAGGCTCCGGTAAAAAATATCGCCCCACCTCCCTGCTGTAACATCCTTTTAGCGGCAGCCTGGGCAACCAAAAAGCCACCATAGGCAGTGATTTCTAGGGTTTTGGCAACTTCGCTGGGGTCTAGTTCAATTAGCGGCCCCCGGACTCGAAAACTGGGATTGTAAACAACAACTGTCGGGTTACCAAGTTTATTTTCGACATCGATAAATAACTGGTTTACCTCCTCTGGTTTTGCCGCATCAGCAGCGAAGCTAACCGCACCGATTTCACTACTAAGCTGAGTCAGTTTCTCAATGCTACGAGATGCTAAGGCTATTTTCAGTCCTTCCTTGGCAAATAAGCGAGCGATAGAAGCACTTAATCCATTACCTGCTCCAACTATCAAAGCTGTTTTTGGCATAGGTGCAATTGTCCTTTTGCTGACTAGGGATTAATTGTGGCTGAAGATAAAAGTGAATTACTCTTAGTAGGATTTTGACCAATTCGCAGTACTAAGACTGCTGCTATTAAGCACAAAACACCTGACAAAATAAATGCTTGAACATAAGTACCTTGCCAAGTTCTCAGCGCTCCGGCTCCGAAGGCGGCTGTAGCTGCACCGAGTTGATGTCCGGCGACAATCCAGCCGAACATAACGCCGACATTCTCTTTGCCGAAGACGTTGGCTACAAGGCGAACTGTCGGCGGTACAGTAGCAATCCAGTCGAGTCCGTAAAAGACGGCAAAGATTGAGAGTCCGTAGAATGAGAAGTGAAAACTGAAGGGTAGGAAAATTAGGGATAAACCCCGCAATCCGTAGTACCAGCAGAGTAAGTAGCGATTGTTCCACCTATCAGACAGCCAACCGGAGAGAGTTGTCCCAAAAAAATCAAAGATGCCCATAATCGCTAACAGTCCCGCAGCCTTAACTTCAGGGATGCCATGATCAATGCAGGCGGGAATTAGATGAGTGCCGATAAGTCCGTTAGTACTCGCACCACAGATAAAAAAACTACTAAATAACAACCAAAAGTCACGAGATTTGCAGCCCTGCCAGAGTTTGCTGAGTGTGGAAGTGATGGAATTTGCCTTTGGCGGTATTAATTCCACAGTTTCGCTATTATCTCCAAAAGCTCGCAAGCCAACTTCCACTGGCCGATCGCGCATGAATAAGGCGATCGCCGGAATCACTAAAACTGCAACGCCAGCCAGGGCTAAAGTAGCTGTTCGCCATCCAAATCTCTCCACTATCGACGCCAACATGGGCAGAAATACTAATTGCCCGGTAGCTGTACTGGCGGTAAGCATCCCCAGAACCAAACCCCGCCGCTCTACAAACCAGCGATTGACAACAACCGCACCTAATACTAAGGCGATAACTCCGCTACCACTACCGACAATGATTCCCCACAGCAATACTAACTGCCAGGAAGCTGACATGAAAGTGGTCAAGCCAACGCCAATAGCGATGAAAGCCAATGCGAATACCATTGTCCGGCGAATACCGATGCGCTCCATGACAGTGGCGGCAAAAGGGCCGATCAATCCATACAGTACTAAGTTGATGGAGATTGCTAAGGATATAGTAGCTCTACTCCAGCCAAACTCCTGCTCCAAAGGCACGATGAGAACTCCTGGTGCAGAACGAATCCCGGCGGCTACTAATAGAGCTAAAAATGTTAAACCCGCTACGAGCCAGCCATAATGAAGCGAACGACGTGCTAAAAACGAGGCTAAGGACATGGTTCCAAGGGATTTGGGATAGGGAAGAGATAAACACAGATATTCATCTGTATTTATCTGTGGCCTAATTTCTACAATTCTGATAGCTGAGACAACAAAAAATTACCCCTGATAAGGGTTACCAATTCTATCTACAGAAACGTTAGCAGACAAAGGCAAGCGACCGGGATTGAGGCGGGGTTCTGCGGGATAACCAACAGGTACTAAAACTGCGATCGCTAAATCTGGATCGTCTGCTGCACCAATCACAGCCTTCACTTGCTCTTCAATCCAACCATTCATAAAGCAGGTGGATAAACCTAAACTTTCGGCTGCAAGTACTAAATGAGTAGCCGCAATGATTGCATCTTTGATCCCATATTCGCGCCGCTTGTCTGCTAAACCAGCTTGAAATTGGGGTATAGCATTTTTAAAGTAGTTGACTGTACCTTCATTCCATGCCCCAGTTTGCAGTGCTTGCTCATAAACCGGTGTTAAGTCTTTTTCTCCCGCATAGGGATCGGCTGCAAATACAAATGTCACAGGTGCTTGGACAATTTGTTGTTGATTCCAAGATGCTGCTGACAATGCTGCTTTTTGCGCTTCATCTTGCACCAGGATAATTTGCCAACCTTGCATATTAAAACTGCTAGGTGCGGCTACGGTTAACTCTACTAGTTGCTTGAGTATTTCCTCTGGTATAGGGTCTGATTTGAAAGTTTTAATGGAACGACGCTGAAGAATAGCACTGGGTACATCTAAGACTTGAGTTTGTGCGATCGCACTCATGAGATTCTCCTGATTGTTGAACTTCCTACGCTGTAATAGCGCTTTTCATTATCAATCTAAATGCTTTTTTGGTGTAAAAGGTTGCCACCCAACACGCCAGAGTAATTATAGACTGACTACTTGTTCCCCAGCAGCCGACCAAAACGGATAGTCTGTATATCCCTGTTCACCACCACCATAGAAGCTTTCTTGATTTGGCTGATTCAACGGTGCATTTAAAGCCAAGCGTCGGGGTAAATCTGGATTTGCGATAAATAGAGTGCCAAAGGCGACTAAATCGGCTTCTTTGTTAGCTAAAACAGCATTGCCCGTTTCATTTGTATAGCCACCACAAACAATCAGTGTACCTGTATACCTTTCCCGTAAATAATCGGTTGGTACTGCCGTCCCACCATGCCTGATATCTGCGTCTGTGGACTCAATAATATGCAGATAAGCTAAATTAAATTGATTCAGTACTTGCGCAGTGTAACCAAAGGTTTCTAAAGGATTAGAGTCACGCATATCGTTAAATGTCCCGCTAGGCGAAAGCCTAACTCCTACCCGTTTACTATCCCAAACGCTAGTAACTGCTTCTACAATGTCTAATAAAAATCGCACACGGTTCTCAATACTACCGCCATACTTATCTGTCCGTTGATTCGTACCATCCCGGAGAAACTGGTCAATTAAATAACCATTAGCTCCGTGAATTTCTATGCCATCAAACCCAGCCGCTAGAGCATTGACTGCCCCTTGACGGTATTGTTCCACAATATCTGGAATCTCGGAAGTTTCCAAAGCGCGGGGAGTAACATAAGGTTTGAATCCCTCGAATGTGAATGCTTGACCTTGCGGTGTAATTGCCGAAGGTGCTACAGGTAAAGCCCCATCTGGTAGCAAGTCAGGGTGAGAAATTCTGCCTACGTGCCACAGTTGCAGAAATATTTTTCCTCCCTGCTGATGCACAGCATCGGTTACCAACTTCCAACCCGCCACCTGTTCTGGTGAATGAATACCTGGTGTATTCGGATACCCCAGTCCTTGAGGAGAAACTTGAGTTGCTTCTGCAATAATTAGTCCAGCCGAAGCGCGTTGCTCATAGTATGTAGCATTGAGCGAATTGGGTACATTTCCCTGACCTGCTCTTTGCCTAGTTAGGGGAGCCATAACTATCCGATTGGGTAGTTCTAAATCACCTAATTGGTAAGGAGAGAACAAGTTGATATTAGTATTCATTGGTCACATCTCCAAATAAGTAATCGACCGAATTATGCCACCATCTAGTCGCAGAGGGACAAGGGGGACAAGGGGAAAAAGGGGAAAAGGGGAAATGACCATTGACAAATGACCAATGCCCACTGACTATTCAAAAAAAACAAAGATTCCCCTATTTTGAGTCTGTCAATCAGCTGACTCTAGGCAGTTAACTTTAAGAAATATGCTGTGCTAAAGTCTTAGCTAAAGTGGTTTTGGGCACGGCACCCACGACCGTATCGACTTGTCGGCCTCCCTTAAATACCATTAACGTGGGAATGCTCCGAATACCATAATGGCTGGCGACGGTGGGATTTTGATCTGTGTTCAGTTTCACTACTTTCACCTGGCCGTCGTATTCGGTAGCTACCTCATCGACAACCGGAGCCACCATTCTGCAAGGGCCACACCAAGGTGCCCAAAAGTCAACTAGGACTGGAACTTGGCTTTCAAGGACTTCTTGCTTAAATGTAGCTTCTGTGACATTTGTAACGGATGACATAATCGTCCTCCTGATTTAATTCTATTATTCGATAATATCGAATAAGTAAAATATATGCCATTTTATGAGATAGTGCAACTATGAGATTTTTGTATCATCCAGACCGAAAAGATATATCGTTAGCGGGAGTGCTATATGCCTTAGGCGATCCGGTAAGGCTAGAAATTGTGCGGCTTTTAGCAACGAAGGGAGAGCAATGCTGTGCGGGGTTTGATTTTGCGATCGCCAAATCAACCATGTCCAATCATTTTAAGATTTTACGGGAGTCAGGCGTAGTACTGACTCATAAAGAAGGAACACAGCACATCAACCAATTGCGGCGAGAAGATTTAGAAGCCCTATTCCCTGGATTATTAGATGCAGTCTTACAATCAGCCCAACCATTAAATATTTGTGTTTCGGCTGATAAGCAAACAGCTTCAAAAGTTTAGGGCATTGGGCATTGGGGACAACTGACAACTGACAACTGACTATTAACCAATTTGGGGTGGTTGAAAGTGATAAATATCGCGAATAACTTGCACCCAGCCATCACAGAGGGATTCGAGGATGCGATCGCCTTTTTCTTTGGTAGCGGTTGTTGCATCCCCAATGACACCAGTTTTACTGATATCTTTTGTTACCCAAGCTACAGGTAATTGACCTTCCCAACTCAGCAATGTACTTTGTGGTTGTTCTGGCGGATACTCAGCCACAACTTTATCTAGTTTTACCTGCTCTGGTAAAAGTGCCAACATCAAACTAGTTTCCGCATCACCAGCGTGCATACCTAACTTAGCTTCCTTGGGCGTTAGTAATTCCTTGGTAATATTAGGCGCACGCCAGGTGAACAACGGAAACACCGAAAAATCACCATATTTTACATGTAAATCCCGCGCTGCCATTTGCATAACTTGCGGCTGTCCGCCGTGGGAGTTCATCAACACTAATTTTCTAAACCCAGCTCGGTAAATACTATCTCCCACCTCCATAATTGTTGCTGTGAGAGTTTCTGTACTCAAGGTAATCGTGCCGGGAAAGTTCCAATGTTCGTTAGATTTACCATAGTTAATACTGGGTAAAGCATAAGCGGGAATACTAGCTTCAAGTTTTGCCAAAGCTTTTCCCAACACCCCAACGCCAATAGCTGCATCAACAATTAGGGGTAGATGGGGGCCATGTTGTTCAATTGCGCCCACTGGTTGAATAATTACCACATTTTCCTTATTTGGCATCGCTTGGATGTCAGTCCAACTGAGGTAGGGAAAAAAGCGTTCTGGGGGTATGAAGCTATGCATTTGATTAATATCGCGCCATTGTTATCTTAATGGGATGGGGGGCAGGGGAAAAGGGGAAAGGGGACAAGGACGCAGAGGAGGAATAACTATTGCCCAATGCCTAATGACAATTGAAAGATTTTCTAAAACTGTGATCTAGAATACCGACTATTAAGAGAACGGGTGATATTGTTTAGTTGTGTGTGAGGAGCAAGTTAAAACGAAAAACACCCGGGGTGGAAACACGGCAACACTCCCAGGTGTTTTTTGTTTCATATACACAAAGAATTGCTTTTAGTAAGAATAGTCAAGGCGATCGCTACTTTAGATTTCCCCTAAGAAAAAGCTTGAAATAGTTCTAAGATCTTTACCTTGAGTGCTGCGATGCCTACCCTTCTCCTGACGGAGACGCTACGCGAACGGGAACGACTTTGTCGAACGGGAACGTCAAAGACGAACGCCTTTTGTAAAGTCTCACCTGGAATAGGCGGGAAGGGTGGAAGCCCCGTAACTTCAGCTACCTATTCCCCTCACGGGGATGGAAAGGAAATTTTTTCTGGGAAATGGTGTCTGAAATCATTGCAAAATTTATCTTCTGCACCACCCTTTGTTGCTGCACTGCGATCGCCATCAGGAAGAACAGTTTTACTGAGTGCTTCTAGTAACAATTTGTAGCGCAACTCTGCTACTCTTTCGCGGCGCTGGACTGCTTTTAATCTTTTTTGAGGCTGACTTTTATTATTAGTCTTAACAGTTATTATTCGAGTTTACCGAACCACAGGATTCGAGTAAACCGTAATATAACTTCCTGCGTAATTTAGTGCGGTAATCATGAAATATTCGGTGATAACAACCGAATTTACACAACTTTATATCATGGTTAATATAAGAATCAAAGCAACAAATTACATCTTGAATCAAGTAGATAAACAGTTAGAGGGTAAACATAATATGGCTATTGTACGTTACAATCCTTGGGCTGAAATGACTGCACTACAAAATCAAATTGACAGAATGTTTGAAGATTTACAAGTACCAACATTTAAAACTCCAGCAGCCGAATTGACTGAAACTGAAGATGCATTGCATCTGAGACTCGAACTTCCTGGTGTTTCAGCAAAAGATGTAGATATTGAAGTTACCGAGAATGCAGTTAAGGTGATAGCAGAACGCAAATTAGAAAATAAAGAAGGAACTCGTTCTGAGTTTTACTATGGCAAGTTCCAGCGTGTAATTCCTCTAAAAGCCAGAATTCAAAATACTAATGTCACCGCCGAATACAAAGATGGGATTTTGAATCTAACACTGCCTAAATCCGAGCAAGAAAAGAACAAGGTAGTTAAAGTTAATCTGGAACAACCTGCTGCTTAAGGTGAAACTATTTTTCTCCAATGATTGATTGAGATAGCTAAGAGCTTGGTCAAAATAACCAAGCTCTTTTTTTATAATTGTTTGGGGAGCATCCCAAATATGTAAATTTATTTTTTTGTAGTGATGGTTCCCTTGGCGCTGACTTGACCAATGGGAGCAAGATGCTCCTACTACCAATTTATTAAGAAATTAAGACGCAGCGGCGGTCAATTCCCGAATTACATTGAGAAATTCCTGTAAGACAGGTGAAGAATCTTCTTGTCGCCACACAACTACAATCTCTCGTGAGAAATTTGCACCTTTGATTGGTCGATAAACAACGCCTGTGCGTTGCAGGTTTTGCACGTTGCTAGGTAAAAGTGCTACTCCCATACCACCAGCAACTAAGCTAAGAACGGTGATCATCCAAGTAGCTTCTTGGACTACTTTAGGGAAAAAACCAGCTTGCTGACAGAGGTTAATAATCTCGGTGTAGGAAGGAACGATTTCTGGTGAGGGTAAAACAAAAGGTTCATCAGCCATTGCCGCGAGGGGAATTTCTGTTAGTTTGGTGAGGGGATGGGTAGCTGGTAATGCAATCACCAAAGACTCGCGTGCAATTGGCAGATAACTCAAGTTAGGATTTTGTTGATGGGAATGGGGTAAGCGCTCAAATCCGACATCTAGACGGCGATTGAGCAGTTCTTGAATTTGTTCGGAAGCTGTGAGTTCGCGCAATACTAGTTTGACATGAGGAAAGCGATCGCGGAATGTCCGCAACATTTCCGGTAAAACACTATTAGCAATAGAACTATTAGTACCCACAATCATCTGTCCAATCTCGCCGCGACTAGCCCTTTGAGTTTGGAAAATGGCGCGTTCGAGTTGATTTAAAACTAATCTGGCTTCTTCTAAAAATACTTCTCCCGCAGATGTAAGTTGCAGTGGGCGCTTTTTGCGGTCAAATAATTTTACACCAATTTCCGCTTCGAGGGCGCTAATTTGTTGGCTGAGGGGAGGTTGCGCAATATGCAGACGTTGGGCTGCGTAGCTAAAGTTCTTTTCTTCAGCCACAGCAATAAAGTACCGCAAATGTCGAAGTTCCATCACTTGCCTGAACTACTATATTTATTACTATATTTTTTATATATAGTGTACTTGTGCAAAAAATATCTTAAATATAGTTGCTTTCCCTTACTATTGACAAATAGAGACTATTGATCGAGATTCATCCCCAGAACTTGTTAGTTTATCGGGGTAATCACTAGGACTATGAGCAAAATCAAGCGTGTTGTGATTGTTGGTGGAACTCACGGAAATGAAATTACAGGAATTTATCTAGTCAAAAAATTTGAGCGATCGCCTGATTTAATTCAGCGCTCAAGTTTTGAGAGTGTGACGCTGATTGGTAATCCGCAAGCCTGTGCGATCGGTAAAAGATATGTTGATACAGACTTAAATCGCTGTTTTCTGAGCCAAGATTTAGAAAACCCTAGTTTGACTAGTTATGAAGCACAACAAGCAAAAATAATTCATCAAACCTTTGGCTTTCAAGGTAGCCAGCCAGCAGATTTTGTCATTGATTTACATAGTTCTACAGCCAATATGGGGCTGTCTATTATTTTAGGTAATGAGAATTTATTAAATATTAGCTTAGCAGCTTATCTTACATCAATAAATCCCAAAGTTAAGATACTTTACTCCACAAGCCAACATAAAGTCAGACCTCACTTAGATTCAATTTGCGAATTTGGCTGTACCCTGGAAGTTGGTGCAGTTGCGCAAAATGTTTTAGATGCTGCCTTATTTCAGGAAACTGAAGCAATTATTCAGGAAATTTTAGATTATTTAGAAGCCTATAATCAGGGAACACCACCACTGACAAAAGATACCATCAACGTTTATCACAGCATTGAAACAATCGACTATCCCAGAAATGAGTTAGGAGAAATTCAAGCGATGATTCATCCTCAATTGCAATTTAAGGATTATCAACCACTTCATCCGGGAGAGCCGATGTTTTTAACTTTTGAGGGTAAAGAAATTGTTTATGATGGTGAATTGACTGTGTATCCTGTCTTCATCAACGAAGCAGCTTATTACGAAAAAGCTATTGCAATGTGTATAACGCAATTAAGCCATAGGAAGGTCAATAGTCAATAGTCAACAGTCAACCTGATAACTAACTCTTGACAAACGTCCACTCCAATATTTTGATGGGTGCTTCTTGGAGGACTTGGGAAAGTTCACTGCTGCTTTTGAATTTCAACTGAGTTATATCGCAGGCTTCTATATTGACTGTAAATTTCTCGTCCTCAAAAGGCCAAGGTTTAACAGTTAATAAAGAATCGCTGCGTTGCATAATGTCATAACGTTCATCGTCAGGGCCTGTCGTAATTTCTAACCATCGTTCAGCATCAGGTAGTTGTTTTTGACAGAGAATCAACGACAAGCGATCGCACCATTGCATAAATGCATAAGCCGCATCTACGTCTTTCTTTTCAATATCTAATTCCTGAGTCCAAAGTTTTTGGTTTTCTAGTTGTTCATCTAAAAATTTGTCTAATTCTGGCATTTTGCCACGGCTTGGCTCTAACAACCAACTCATATGTTTAGAAATTAATAAAGCTACCCATCTTCCTCGATAGCGAGCATTTTTCCCCAGATTCGCCATTCTCTCGATATCGATGTCTGGATTCAGCATGAAGTCCATTGGCGCACCAACTTCAGTGAGAAGATCCTCTTCCCATTCTTTCTCTAAATCGTCATGATGAGAGATGGCTGCTAGGGTTTCATATAACCTGGCTGGAGCATTTTTGCGTCGCCACTGTCCCGCTAATTGAGCCGCTAATAAAGCATGTGCGCGATGATAAATAATTTCCCAACCGTTGAGTGTAGGATTGACAATCATTAGTTAATTCTCCATAATCTAAATTTTAATTTTCCGGAAAAATGAGCCAGAGAATCAACTTCTAACTGGCTCATCTTATTCTCCTACTTCAGTTAATTAGGAGTGCTTTTGTAGCGGATCGGCGATATATTTGAATGTGGGTTCAGAATTCCAAGGGCCGCGCTCATCATGACCATTACCATTTGTAGATAGGTTATAGTAGAGAGCAACGGTTTCATCAGGCTGAATATTCCCAAATAAGGGGTCGGTCAATTTACCCAGCGAATCCAGCGCCTTCATGAACATTTGGGTATGCGAAATTTCTCTGGTTAACAGATGTACTAATGTTTGTTTAGTGCCATCATCTGTTGCTAATTTAATCAACTCTTCGTAAGTCTGACGCGCTCCAGCTTCGGCTGCAATATTAGCTCTCAAATCACGAACTACATCGCCACCCTCATTCAAGTAATTTGCAGTCCAAGCGCTACCCTGACTATCTAGAAAGTGAGGTCCTACTCCTCTGATAGCAAACAGGGTACTCTTATAAGCCTGTGTTTGATCGGTATTTTTGGTATGAGCTTCGATTAGTTTACCCACCATTTCTAAATGGCTAAACTCTTCAATAGCTATATCTTGGAGCATATCTTTAATGCCAGCATTTTCGACATGAAAAGATTGCACCCAATATTGTAGAGCAGCTGTAAGTTCTCCTGTGGCTCCACCAAATTGTTCTAGGAGTAACTGAGCGAAACGAGGATTTGCATCACTAACGTTTACTGCATGAATTGGTTCTTTTTTATGAAAAAACATGTTTTGGTTCTCCCTAAAACAATGATGTGGTCAATGTAACTCGTAATTCGTACTTACAATCAATGCTGGCTGTTGGGAAACTGTACTTAATTTCATTACGAATTACGAATTACTAATTATTAAATCCTACTGCGTCTGCTCAATAGTCCCCACAGGTAAATAGCAATAATTGCACCAATTACAGCTATAAAAAGACCTGGTAGACTAAAGCCAGCACCAGCGGCAGTAATTTGTAGAGTTCCTGTTTGTAAAAGTGTGTACAGACTTCCACCAATGAAAGCGCCGACAATCCCTAATACCATTGTCGAAAGTATGCCGCCACCCTGATAACCTGGATAAATTGCTTTGGCGATCGCACCAGCTAAAAGTCCTAAAACAACCCAAGCAATAATATTCATACAATCCTCAGAAATTTCATCTGGTTTGTACTTAATTTATCGAGAAAAAATCAAAATTGTTTCTACCAGTTGAGATAAATGTTACAGCCAGAAGATAGAGAAAATTCAGCCTATTTTTTAGCAGCCTCTGGGTTAATTTATATTTGTCCATTTTGTGCTGTATTGCCAAATACTAAGAAAAATTTCGGCTGCTTATTTCTATCTTGAGAAATAAAGAACGTATCTATCTTTTTATAGATGTATTAATGAAAATAAATCCTTTTAGATATGTATATTGTCTATTTAAGCTGCACAAAAAATTTGATTAATCTGTGTCAGTAGCAATTTAATTCAATCTCAATAAAATGAGACATAGGTGCTAAATGATTGATTGAAGATTTGAACTTTTTTGCTCATCGCGATAATAAGCCTTAACTAAACCTAACCTGGATTTCTCACAAGTTTGTTCGTTGTCAAAAAATCGTAGGGGCGGGTTCACAGATATGCTCCCATCATCTGCGACTATCTGCTTAAACCCGCCCCTACCGCTTGTGAGAAATGCGGGCTAAGTGCCTTTTCAAGTCTTGAGTATCAAAAAGGAGAATCATTCTGTTGCAGTCAAGATGATGAAACTCAAGTGCAGAATCCCCATTGATTACTCAACAACAATCAGGAGTTCTAGTGACTAGACGTGAAAACTACGGTTTAATTGAGCAGGTAGGATCGCCAGAAATAGCTGCGCCCAAGCAATCGCTAACATTACCGGATGCTGTGGCGCTGATTGTCGGAGTTGTCATCGGGGCGGGGATTTTTGAAACCCCCGCTTTAGTAGCAAATTATGCAGGTAGTGATATTGCTGTTCTGCTGTTCTGGCTATTGGGTGGCGCAGTATCTCTAGTGGGAGCATTATGCTATGCAGAGTTAGCAACAACTTATCCTGATGTTGGCGGTGTTTATTATTATTTGAAACGGGCTTTTGGGAGGGGAATCGCCTTTTTATTTGCCTGGGCGCGGATGACAGTAATTCAAACAGGTTCGATTGCACTGTTGGCATTTGTCTTTGGTGATTATGCTTCTCAGATATGGCGGCTAGGCACATTTTCACCATCGATATATGCAGCAATAGCGATCGCACTTTTGACTGCTTTGAATATTGTCGGTTTGCAACAAGGTAAATGGACGCAAAATTTGCTGACTGCGGCGAAAGTCTTAGGTTTGTTGCTGGTGGTAGTTATCGGGTTAACTGCCATACCGAATACCACCGCCCCTGTAGAACCTACAGCATCAGGTAACTGGGGACTAGCAATGGTGTTTGTGCTGTTGTCCTACGGTGGGTGGAACGAAGCAGCCTACATTGCGGCAGAAATTCAAAATAGACGACGCAATATTTTGCGATCGCTTTTATTAAGTATTGGGATTATTACCGCCATTTACTTGCTGATCAATTGGGCTTACCTGCGAGGCTTAGGGTTAGCGAACATGGCTCAATCCGAAGCCGTAGCCGCAGATTTAATGCGATCGCTTTGGGGCGCACCTGGAGCCTTTTTTGTCAGTCTATTGATTGCAATTTGTACTTTAGGCGCAACCAACGCCACAATTTTTACCGGGGCGCGGACTAATTACGCTTTGGGACAAGATTTCGCGCTGTTTGGTTTTATGGGACATTGGCGACAACGCCCCAGCACTCCTACCTATGCCTTACTTTTGCAAGGTGCGATCGCAATGGCGCTGGTTGTCTTGGGTACTCTCACCCGCAAAGGCTTTGAAACAATGGTAGATTACACCGCCCCAGTTTTTTGGTTTTTCTTCCTACTTTCAGGGATATCGCTGCTGGTGTTACGACAACGCGATCCCCAAATCACGCGATCGTTTCGTGTCCCTTTATATCCTTTCACACCTTTACTTTTTTGTGCAGTTTGCGCCTATCTGCTTTATTCGAGCTTAGTTTATACCGGTGTCGGAGCAGTTGTCGGCGTTGTGGTTGTGGTAGCAGGGATACCTCTACTGCTCTGGAATAACTACCGTCAAGGTAGAGCTTAATTGATTCAACATACCAAATACCAAATACCAAAAGGAAGTACAGTGATGAATTTCTCCAAAATTCTGCTTTTACTAACTACAGGGTTTAGTGTTGTCAGCTTCGGAATTACTGGCTGTACAACTCCACAGCAAAACTCAGAAGCAGAAACCCAACAACCCGCTGTCATTGTTCAGCAAACCGACACACCAACACCCACAACCACAGCCCAACCCCAAGAACGTCCTGGTGATGTTCCCTACGTTCCAACGCCACAGTCTGTGGTGGATGCAATGTTGAAAGTCGCCAAAGTTGGCAAAAATGATGTACTTTATGATCTTGGTAGTGGTGATGGCAGAATTGTAGTTACCGCCGCCCAAAAATTTGGTACACAAGGGGTAGGTGTAGATATCAACCCAGAACGGATTGAAGAAGCTAATCAGAATGCACAAAAAGCTGGAGTAAGCGATCGCGTCAAGTTTGTCCAGCAAGATTTATTCAACACTGATTTGAGTAAAGCGACGGTAGTCACACTCTACTTGCTACCTGATGTCAATCTCAAGCTTCGCCCCAAACTATTTAAAGAACTCAAACCCGGTACTCGGATTGTTTCCCACGCCTTTGATATGGGTGATTGGAAACCCCAACAGACATTAAATGTTGATGGCAAAACTATTTATTATTGGGTAGTTCCGGAAAATATTCCCACGAATTTACAATAGTCATTTGTCATTTGTCATTTGTCATTTGTTATTTGTTAACGGCTTTTTTCAACTTAAGCTTTCTTTTTGTTGAGAGGTCGTAGGGGCTGGTTTACAGATATGATCCAATCATTTACGAATATCTGGGTTAACCCGCCCCTACCGTTTGTGAGCAATACGAGTAGTAGTCAACCACATCAATTTTCTGGGATACAAGATACCCGACTAGTTTAAAAATTTGGGTATCTCATCCTTCACATTGCGCCAAGGTAGTTATATTGCTCGTGAGAAGTGTTTTTCTTTGGCTCGAATATGGTTATCGAAGATGACAGCAATATTTCTCACCAACAATCGACCAATATCTGTAATTAAGATGTAGTTTTTGGATAAACTCACCAGCCCATCAGCTTCTAGAGGCTTTAAAATCTCTAATTCGTGGGCGAAGTATTCATCAAAACAGATTTGATATTTATCAGTGATGTCTTGTTTGTGCAACTGAAAGTGAGACATAATACCCATGATGACATCGCGTCTAATAATGTCATCTTGTGTGAGTTTAATTCCTTTACTCAAAGGTAAAGTATCCTCAGAAATTGCCTGATAATATTCCTTCAGTTGCTTGTGGTTTTGAAAATAAGCATCTTCTAACATGCTGATAGATGTAGCACCAAACCCAAAAAGTTCCGTTTCCGCGTGGGTGGTGTAGCCTTGAAAGTTACGCTTGAGAGTGCCATTGCGTTGCGCGATCGCTAGTTCATCATTAGATTTAGCAAAATGATCCATCCCAATAAACATATACTCGTTATTGGTCAGTTCTTCAATGGTCATTTTGAGAATTTCTAACTTTTCCTGTGGTAGTGGTAAAGCCTCTTCAGGAATATTTTTTTGTGCTGGTTTAATCCAGGGTATATAAGCAAAATTAAAAACAACAATCCTGTCAGGATCTAATTCAATTGTCTTTTTGATAGTTTCCCGAAAAGTTTGCCGAGTTTGATAAGGTAAACCATAAATCAGGTCTACATTCACACTTTCAAATTGGGCTTCTCTCACCCAACTCATGACATCAAACAGCATTTCCTCCGGCTGGATGCGATTTATTGCTACTTGAACTTCGTGATTAAAATCTTGAATGCCAAAACTAATGCGATTAAACCCAATTTTCCTCAGAAATAAAATGTAGTCTCTATCTACATAGCGGGGATTAATCTCAATCGAAATTTCTGCTTTTGGGTCAATAGTAAAGTGTTGCGTGATGTGTTTCCAGATAAATTCTACTTGCTCAGGCTCTAAGTAATTAGGAGTACCGCCACCCCAATGGATTTGCAGTACTTTGCGCTCGGAATCGATTAAAGCGGCGGTTTGCTGAATATCTTTAACCAAATTCTCTAGGTAAGGTTTGGCAATATTCTTGTTGTTAGAAATTACCGTATTACAGCCGCAAAAGTAGCAAGCACTTTGACAAAAGGGGATGTGGAAATATAAAGATAGGGGCGTTTTTCTTTGATTTGAGGCGGCGATCGCATTTTGTAATTCATCTAAGGTGAATGCTTCGCTTAACTCAGTAGCAGGTGGGTAACTGGTGTATCTGGGTGCAGGTGCATCATACTTTTGGATCATTTCCAAATCAAATTTGACACCAGGTAAGAGAAAAACCATCAAAACCTCCGAAGTAATGCGACAATGCGACCTTGCGGCTTTTGCTTGTATGGGGATGTGGTACGACTGCGCGGTAGTTGAGCGTAGCCGAAACTCACCAACGGGGATATGGGGGGATACCCGGCTGCTGTAGGCGCTCATCTGCTCTTGTGTCCGCATCTTTTCCCATTGGTAATCAGTCTCGAAAAATTTATTGAACTCAGGACTTACGCAGGTGTTGTGGATTTGTGCTTCCTTCATGTTCAATCGCTAGAACTCTAGGCAAAAGAGCCACAGACTCAGGATGTCTGCTAGTTCACAGTCAATGCCAGAGTTCGAGAATTGTTATTCTGGGGTTAGGCAAGATTCGCATCACTCTATCCAGCAAGTATTATGCCGATGCGTAGAACCAAAGGTTCTTACCCTGGGGTATCGCTGCCATTTTTCTTTCTCCCAAAATTATTTAACTATTTCTATTTGTATAACTATAAAGCTATTAATATTTCTTTATCTTTGTCTGTGTGTGAAGGCACATATTAATGGGGCATGGGGCATTGGGCATAGGGCATTGGTTAACAGTCAACAGTCAACCGTCAACCGTCAACAGTCTGTAGGGGCGGGTTTACCGAGATTCGGGTTATAAAAGCGAAGATATTTGTAAACCCGCCCGTACCGCAGTCAACCGTCAACCGTCAACCGTCAACCCTTCGATTTGCAGAACTTAACTATTCAGAACAATATTTTATGCTTATATAACTATTGGGAGATTAACTTACTAAAGGATTCGCATGGTGAAGTCCCTGGAAACGCCGGAGCCTCAGATACTGAAGCCAGGTATTAAAGCACCTGTGCAGGAAACATTATTAACACCCCGGTTTTATACTACTGACTTCGACGCGATGGAGAAGTTAGATATTTCCGCCAATGAGGCTGAGTTATTAGCAATTGTTGAGGAGTTAAGGGCTGATTATAACCGCCATCATTTTGTGCGTGATGATGAATTTAAACAATGTTGGGATCACATTGATGGCGAAACGCGGCGTTCGTTTATTGACTTTTTAGAACGTTCTTGTACTTCAGAGTTCTCTGGGTTTTTATTGTTTAAAGAATTGTCGCGCCGCCTGAAAGAAAAGAACCCAATTTTGGCAGAAGCTTTTCAATTAATGGCAAGAGATGAAGCACGCCATGCAGGTTTTCTCAATAAATCAATGGCTGATTTTAATCTTTCCTTAGATTTAAGCTATTTGACCAAAAGTCGTACCTATACATTTTTCCCGCCAGAGTGGATTATTTACACAGTCTACCTATCGGAGAAAATAGGGTACTGGCGCTATATTTTAATGTATCGCCATTTGCAGAAAAATCCCCAATATCAATTCTATCCCCTCTTCCGAAAATTTGAAAGTTGGTGCCAGGATGAGAATCGACATGGAGATTTCTTTAAAGCATTGCTCAGGTCACAACCAAAATTATGGAAGAATTGGAAAGCGCGGTTGTGGGTGCGGTTCTTCCTGCTGACGGTGTTTGTCACCCATACAATTACAGTATTTGAACGCGCCAGTTTCTATGAATCTATTGGCATACATCCGCGCCATTATAATAACAGAGTCATTCAAGAGACAAATAACACCGCCGCCAGAGCATTCCCCATCATTTTAGATACCAATCACCCGGCATTTTTCTGGCGATTAGAGCAGTGTTACCAAAATAATCAGAAATTGGCAGAGATTAACAAGAGCGATCGCTCTAATTTTGTCAAGTTCTGGCTAAAAGTACCAGCGATTACCGCAATTATCTGGCACATGTTGCGGATTTATCTGGTTAAACCAATTAACGCGGAGTTGACACGGGAAACAGTTCTGTGAACAAAGCAGGAAGCAGAAGAACTTTGACAATGTTACTAACGCCCATTGGTGTCAACTTAAGTTAAAAGGCTTATCCCACAAGCGTTTTACCCCTCCCCTTAATCCCCTCCCCGTAAACGGGGAGGGGACGTTTTGGCTTTAGACAAAACTGGGGTGGGGTAACGCGGATCGTGATGGTAGGCAATTTGATTCTAAATAACGTCTTGGCAAGGGTTTCGCGTTAAGTTGACACCTATGACTAGCGCCGTGCGCCTACCGTGTAATCTTTCGCAATTACTAATTACTAGTCTGCCAGGGTTGAAATGAGGGACAGTAGTGTGAGCGTCTCGCTCACGCGGGCAAGATGCCCGCACTACCAAAAACCCCTCAAAACAAAATTGACAGACTAAGTAGCTCAACCTAAATAAATATCATATGCTTTTGTCATTGCGTAAAGCCTTCTCTACGAGACGCTGCGCGAACGGCATAGCTTCGCTTAACGCGCAGCGTCTCGAAGAGAGGAACGAAGCAATCCCAGTCCACAGCGATTGCTTCGTCGTTCCTCCTCGCAATGACATCTGACGTTTAATTATGTTGACCTACTTATTACCTTTTCACCTTTGGCTTGCTGTCCTCCTTTTTCGGCGTTTTTTCCTCTAAGCTTTTGACTTTGACCAATACTGGAATATATTGTTGAATCAACCATGTTAAAGTCTCAAGAGTTGAGTTACCTTGGTCAATACGGGTTTTGGCTTGTAAGCCAATTAGGAATAGTTGCATTGCCAGTAACAAAGCAATAGTTTTACCCAGAATATCTTGGCGTTGGCGTTTCATGTGTTTGCCCCTCAAAGAGTTGGTAGCTAAAGCATCTCTTTGGGGTTGTGTCCCTAAGCAAATACCCCAAACTCAGGGAAAATGCTTTAAAATCAGGATTCAATAAGCTTGGGGTAGTAGTTTTAAATTGGGGTAGCCCTCAACTTTCTGGTCGATTTTGGCAATGCAATGGCGCGAGAATCTAGTAAAGGCCCTGTAATTCAAAAGCGAGTTAAGCGTCTGTTAGAGGCGTTGCTTTGTTTTGCAGATGGGGAAGTTGAGGAAGATAAGTTTAAGATTAAGTACCGCTGGACAGAAGAAGACAGCGCTAACCCCAAGCTGACTATTGAAACAACGCTGGTAAGGTTGGAGGCGTTGACTGGTGCAGTCCGGAACCCCACCCCTAACCCCTCCTCCGAAGTTTGCTCAACGGGGGGAACCCCCGCACGCAACTTCTCTCCGCAAGCGAGGAGGGGAAAAGATGATGGGGGGGAGAAGTTAACTAAAGCGCAAATTCGAGAAGCGCTGAATTTACTGAAGGATTTTGTGAAAATTCTGGAAGATAACCGGATTCATACCCAGGGTTCTGATGACTGGCACTTTACTTTAAAGCTATGGTCAAGGGATAAAGAAAAGAACCTGAAACGGTTTGATGAGGTATGGGAAAGCAACAAACCAAAGAAATCTAAAGAACTAGAAGCTAATTACACTGAAGATGAGGGTGTTGCTGTTGTACCCCAAACTAAGCTGGCAATATTTCAAGCGCCACCTTTACCTGCACACTTTGTTGAACGCCCAGAATACAGCGATGAATTAAAGACGCGCTTCCTCACAGAAGATAATCGCACTTTGGTAATTACGGCGATTCACGGTTTGGGTTCTGTGGGTAAATCGACCTTAGCCGCAGCTTTAGCAGTAGATGCAGAAGTACAAACGCGGTTTTGTGATGGGATTTTGTGGGCTACATTAGGTCAAAAGCCTGATGTGCTGTCTTTAATTAGTGGCTGGGTGCAAGCGTTAGGAGACTATAGCTTTAAACCTACCAGTGTAGAAGCTACTTCTACTCATTTACGGACGCTGCTTTATGACAAAGCTGTGTTGTTAGTGGTTGATGATGCATGGAATACGCAAGATGCACAAGCGTTTAATGTGGGTGGGGTGCGGTGTCAGGTTTTAGTCACAACTCGTGAAGGGGCAATTGCCGAAGCCTTAGCAGCTAGCACGTACAGCCTGGATATCATGAAACCAAGTCAGGCTATGGCATTGCTGACGAAGAAATTAAGACGCGAAATTACAGGTGCAGAACGTCAGTCAGCCGAAAATTTAGCTCAAGGCGTTGGTTATCTCCCCCTAGCCTTGGAACTTGCAGCCGCCGAAGTTGCTAGTGGTACAACTTGGGATGAATTATTGGCGGATATTCGGCAAGAGGTAGCGAGATTAACAAGTTTTGACAGACCGGAAGCGGAAGAAATTACCGATGAGGCGAGTTTAAAACGCCTGAGTTTAACGGCATCATTAAATTTGAGTGTCAAGCGAATGCCTCAAGAAAAGCAGCAGCATTTTGCTCGGTTAGGGGTGTTGCCGGAGGATGTCAACATTAATAAGATGATGGCAGGGACGCTGTGGGGAATGGGTGAGCGTGATGCTGCTAAGATGTTGCAATATTTACGGAATAAGGCATTGCTATTAACAGGAGTACCCCTTGCTGATGGTACGCCTACCTATCGGTTACATGACTTATTCCATGATTTAGCCTGTAATTTGTTAACTGCTGCGCCACAGCCAAAGCGGATAGGAGATTTGCCAGGGTTAGGTTTACAACTTGTTGATGCTCACGCTGCTTTTTTGGAGAAATATCGGCAGAAAATACACAAGAATTTATGGCATACCTTGCCTAATGATGGTTACATTCATCAGCATTTAGTTTGGCATTTGGAGAAAGCGGGACGAGTTGAAGAGATTCACTCTTTATTGCGGGAAGAGTCGGCAACTGGTAACAATGGCTGGTATGAAGCACGAGAAAAATTAGCACAAACTGGGGGTTACATTACAGATATATCTCGTGCTTGGGAATTAGCAGAAGCGAATTGGAATGAATCAACTACGCCGCAAGTGGTGGGTTGGCAATGTCGCTATGCTTTGATTACGGCATCTCTTAATAGTTTGGCAGCTAATGTACCAATAGAACTGCTGGTTGCGTTGGTCAAAAATAATCTGTGGACTGCTGAACAAGGACTAGCTTACGCTTTGCAAAACCCTGAACCAAAGCAGAAAGTTGATGCCTTTGCACAACTAGCCAACTATTTGCCGCCAAATTTAGAAAGACTAGCACTGTCAGAAGCACTCGTTACTGCTAGGGCGATTCATGATGAGTCTGATCGCGCCTCTGCCCTCAGTGTCTTAGCCGACAAACTACCACAAGAGTTGTTGCCAGAAGCACTCAGTGCTGCCAAGTCGATTCAGGATGAGTATTCTCGTGCCCTAGCCCTCAGTTCCCTAGCAGAAAAACTGCCAGAGGTATTGCCAGAAGCTCTCAGTGCCGCCAGGGTGATTCAAGATGAGTATTCTCGCGCCTTAGCCCTCAGTTCCCTAGCAGAAAAACTGCCAGAGGTATTGCCAGAAGCTCTCAGTGCCGCCAGGGTGATTCAAGATGAGTATTCTTGGGCACAAGCCCTAAGAGCCTTAGCTAAAAAACTGCCACCAGAATTATTGACAGAAATACTCAGTGCCGCCACATCGATTCAGGATGGGTTTTCTCGCGCCAATGCCCTCAGTGCCTTAGCAGAAAAACTGCCACCAGAATTATTGCCAGAAGCACTCGCTGCCGTCAGGCCGATTCAGGATGAGTATTATCGTGCCAATGCCCTCAGTGCCTTAGCAGAAAAACTGCCACCAGAGTTATTGCCAGAAGCACTCAAAGCCGCCAGGGCGATTCAGGATGAATATTCTCGCGCCTTAGCCCTCAGTGCCTTAGTAGAAAAACTGCCACAAGAATTATTGCCAGAAGCGCTCGCTGCCGCCAGGGCGATTCAGGATGAGTATTCTCGCGCCTTAGCCCTCAGTGCCTTAGTAGAAAAACTGCCACAAGAATTATTGCCAGAAGCACTCGCTGCCGCTAGGGCGATTCAGGATAAAAAATATAGTGCTGATGTCCTCAGTGCCCTAGCAGAAAAACTGCCAGAAATATTGCCAGAAGCACTCGCTGCCGCTAGGGCGATTCAGGATGAGTCATATCGCGCCTTAACCCTCAGTACCTTAGCAGAAAAACTGCCAGAGTTATTGCCAGAAGCACTCGCTGCCACTAGGCCGATTCTGAATAAGGAATATCGCGCCTCTGCCCTCAGTGCCTTAGTAGAAAAACTGCCACCAGAGTTGTTGCCAGAAGCGCTCGCTGCCGCCAGGGCGATTCAGGATGAGTATTTTCGCGCCTTAGCCCTCAGTGCCTTAGCCGATAAACTGCCACCAGAGTTGTTGCCAGAAGCACTCGCTGCAGTCAGGCCGATTCAGGATGAGTATTATCGCTCCTCTGCCCTCAGTGCCTTAGCTTTGGGGCTGTCACAAATGCTGAATGCTAAACTTTTCCCTCTGTGGCAAGATACACTTAATGAGTTATCTGCTCGCACTCGTCCCCATTTGCTGCGAGATATCAAAGCATTGTTTCCAGTTATATTTGCATTAGGTGGCAAAGTTGCAACAGCAGAAGTTGCCCGTGCAATTATGGATGTAGGGCGATGGTGGAAATAATTTGTAATTCGTAGTACCATCCGGGAAGCGCAAAGCGCTACGTAATTCGTAATTTACACCTCAAAAGTATGGAGTGCGATCGCCTTCCTAGCCTCAAAAGTATGGAGTGCGATCGCTGCTCGACAAAATGCGATCGCGGTTCACTACTCCAGAAAATGCGATCGCTCAACCTATTCTTCAATCCAAGTACTTAAAAATACCACCTGATTCTGCATTTCTGCTGCTGACTTAGCTGCAATTAACCTCAAAATCCCGCGCATTAATTCGCCCACTGAGTAACGTTGCTGTTGTACTAAAATCATTCCAGCATGGGATTGTTCTTCGCTCAAAAATTTACTGTGTAAACGGTAGAAATCCCTAATATTAGCACTATATAAAACTAGACCTTGCTCTGTTGCCCATCTCAGTTGTTCTTCATCGGTATAGCCCAGTCTATTAACACTTAAACTTGTGATTACATCTACACCACGATTTTGTAGAGCCATAACTAAAGAATGTGCCGTAGAATCTTCATCCATGTACAATCGAATTTGGCTCATGAAAGTTTTTGAGTCTGATGCAGTTTTTCTAATCTCTCAGCTTCGGCTGCTTCGGCTGCAATATCAGCATCAATTTCTTCACGGTTCGCATGATAATAAGCTAAAGCTGCATAAACCTGGGCTAAATTTAGATGATTAATTTGCTCGGCAATTTCTTCTGCACTGTAACCTTGTTTATACCAAATAGCTATACGCCGGACTGTCACCCCTGTACCAGCAATAATCGGGCAACCTCCGTGTACTTCAGGATTATGATTAATTAGTGTGCCGATATCGGTAATAGTTGCCAAAACTTATTCTCCCCATTATTTCACGCTCAATATCATTATTACAAAGTTAGTATTCCAGAAAATGCGATCGCTTCTCGACAAAATGCGATCGCTTATCACTCAGAGGCGATCGCTTAACCTTGTAAGATTCGCACTCCATCTCTTCGCTGCGATTTTTACCACCAAGCGATGCAGCATCTACACAAAATCAGCTTTCTTTACCAAAATCACCTCATCCATAGAGAACCTCATCGCATTCATGACCAACCAGATCGGGTTGTTTATCAATGAGTACTCATCCATAGAGAAGGCGATCGCATTCATGACCAACGCGATCGGGTTGTCTATCAACGAGTACTCATCCATAGAGAAGGCGATCGCATTCACAACCAACGAGATCGGGTTGTCTATCAATGAGTACTCATTCATACAGAACCAGATCTCATTCACAACCAACGAGTTAATTTTCTGCGCCAAAAGGCTGCACCAGGTGATGGGATATGGCGCTGCTCCAAGTTGGGGAACTCCAAGGAGCGATCGCTATTGATTACGCATAATTACAGAATTATATCCCCAAAATATTGTTAAAAAAAGCCAAATATTTGTGATTTTCCCTGAGCCGGAAGACTGCTGTTTTAAGACAAGCTAACAGTAGTACTGCGAAGCGGAGTTCAAAATTCAAAATAAAGTTGATTTTTTTACGCCGTGCTGTCCGAGAAAAGTTCATGAGGAGTAATCTATGACTCTACCCAAACGTTCATCTCGCATTCTCGAAAAAGCTCAACAGAGAGTTTCTGGAATGCAAACTATCGATGCAAATCTTGATTTTGGTGATTCTAATAGCTTGCACAACATGCTACAACAAATTGAGCAATTACGCAACAAGCTCAACACCCACAACAATGCTCTGTCTGTAATTGATGCTTCTAGAACTGATATTGAACAGCTAGAAAAAAGCTTGAGCGTTTTGTGTGAAAATATGCTGATGTCAGTTGCAGGCAAATACGGCAAAGACAGCGCGGAATATGTCAAGGCTGGTGGTGTGCGTAAAAGCGATCGCATTCGCAAAGGTACTAAAACTCGGATAAAAACTGGTGCAGAGCAAGCGGCTGTTAAGTCTGATCCAACTACTAGTAGTCCACCACATTAATTCTGATAGGTGAAGTTGGTTAGATCCCCGACTTCTTGGAGAAGTCGGGGATCTAGCATAAGAGCAAAGTTATCCAACAGTGGGAGTCATTACTTTATCTCCAAAGCTTTGACTTCCTTGCATATACTCCTCTAAACTAAAGGAATCTACTTGAATCGCATCATTACGGGCAAACTCTGCTTCACATATAAGTTCAACGTCTTTCTCGCTAATTACCCCAGCTTTCAAGGCTGCGGAAATTAACTCATCGGGTTTTAGGTGTGGTAGTTTCCCCGCATGGCTAGCATTTTTGATAGTTTTGATGATTGGTTCAGCTTGGGATAACAAGGTGAAAGCTTTTTCCAAGCGTCCCAATGCTTCATTGCTGCTGCGGGGAATATGAATACCTGCGGTGAGGCGATCGCGTATTTCTCCTGGAGTTTGTAATTTATGCGCAACTTCAGCACCAAGTTTGTCATCAGGTAATGAACCAATGGGATTAAGTCGCCACCACCAAGTCAAGAAATTACCTAATACTGGCACAAATAAATTCTGGAAAATCCCCTCAAACGCTAACTGCATCTGCGCAAAAGCATATTGCATCGCCCAATGCACAAAAGGTAAGTCTTCGGGTTTTCGTCCTTCGGCTTCAAAACGGCGCAGAGTAGCAGTTGCTAGGTACATCCAGGTGAGAATATCCGCAAACCTTCCTGTCAGTTTCTCCCGTCGCTTCAAGGTTCCACCGAAGGAGAACATCGCAATATCAGTTAGTAAGGCAAAGGTAGCCGCAGCCCATTGTAATTTGCGGTAATATTTAGCTGTCGCACCTGACACTGGTGAAGCTGCTAAATTCCCACGGGTAAGATAAAGAAGTTTGGCGCGGAAACCATTACGCACCGTCAACCCTAAATGATGCCAAAAAGCGCGATCAAAAGCAGTCACATCTGATTGACTTAGGGCTGTAATTTCCTGATAGACGTAAGGATGACAGCGAATCGCCCCTTGTCCAAAAATCATCAAGGTACGGGTGAGAATATTTGCACCTTCTACGGTAATGGAAATTGGAGTGGCTGTATAAATATTTGCCAATAAATTTCTGGGGCCTCGGCAAATTCCCGCACCGCCCATAATGTCCATACCGTCGTTGATGATTTTACGGGATAATTCTGTCAAACTGTATTTGGCGATCGCCGAAATTACCGCAGGTTGTTCGCCTTGATCTACCGCACCGCAGGTATAAGTTCGCGCTGCTTCCATTAAGTAGGTTAAACCGCCAATTCTCGCTAAAGGTTCTTCTACACCTTCAAACCGACCAATCGCTAAACCAAATTGTTGTCGTACCACAGCATGGGCGCTGGTAACTCTCGCTACTAACTTCGCCACGCCCGTACAACTAGCCGGGAAGCTAATTCCCCTACCTGCGGCTAGGCTTTGCATCAACATTTTCCAGCCATTACCAGCCTGTTCCACACCGCCGATAATTTGCTCAACAGGGATAATAACGTTATGTCCTTCTGTAGGAGAATTGTAAAAAGGTACACCCATTGGGTCATGCCTTCTACCCATAATTACGCCCGGTGTGTCGGTGGGGATTAAAACGCAGGTAATGCCAACTTCTTTACCTTTGCCTAAGTAATTTTCCGGGTCGCGTAATTTAAAAGCTAGTCCTAAAAGAGAGGCGATCGCAGCTAAAGTAATATATCGTTTCTTCCAATTCAACCGCAGATAAAGCTTACCATCTTCACCTCTAAATACCGTTCCTTCTGACTTAATACTAGCTGCATCTGACCCAGCCGTCGGTTCTGTCAGCGCAAAACAAGGAATTTCCTCACCCCTGGCGAGGCGGGGTAGGTAATAATTTTTCTGTTCCTCTGTTCCATAGCGGAGTAATAATTTTGCGGGGCCTAATGAATTTGTTACGCCAACAGTCGCCACATGGGTAAAAGAACGCGATGCTAACTTAGTCATCACATTGCTGTAGGCGAAATTAGAAAATCCCAAACCGCCATACTCTTGAGGAATCATCATTCCTAAAAAGCGTTCTTGTTTGAGATAGTCCCAAACTTCAGGCGGTAAATCCTTGCGGCGGTAAATTTCCCAATCACTCACCATGCGACAAACTTGTTCAACGGGACCATCAAGAAAGGCTTGCAATTCTGGTGTAACTAGAGGATATGGTTCTTGATTAATTCTGTGAAAATTTGGTTTACCTGAGAAGAATTCCCCATCTACCCAAACATTACCCGCTTCAATAGCTGCGCGTTCGGTATCAGAGATTTTGGGTAATAAATTAAAAGCTTTAATGGCTTTGATTAATGGTGATGTGATGATATTTTGGCGGATAATTGGGATATTGAAAATAAGAGCGATCGCACCAAAAATCACCCAAGTCCAAATAGGGGCGTGAACAGTTACTAGTAATGCTGCGAAATATAGCGACCAAACCCATAAAGGAACGCCGATGTAACCAAGAAACAGTATGAATAAAATAGACGCGGCGACGCGGAGACTGAGGGACGCGGTGATTATTTGTAAGTAGTTTTGTGAAAAAAAGGAAGTAATCATAGCTTTACCTTTTTACTAATCCCATGTGCAATTAAATATTTGTCGTGATGACTCAGACAAAGTAATAAGACACGGGGATTGGGAGATATTTTCTTTATGTCTTTCTCTCCGCGTCACCGCGTCCCTACGTCCCCGCGTCATCTTCAGTCCCTAAATCATCAAATTCTCAAACACCGCCGCAGCACCCATTCCCCCGCCTACACACATCGTCACCAAACCATAACGGACGCTACGCCGTTTCATTTCGTGGAATAAGGTAGCTGTAAGTTTCGCACCAGTACAACCGAGGGGATGTCCTAAAGCGATCGCACCACCGTTAACATTGACAATTTCTTCATTAAGTCCAAGTTTGCGAATGACAGCCAAGCTTTGAGCTGCAAAGGCTTCGTTAAGTTCGATTAAACCAATATCGTTTAAAGTAAGACCAACTTGTTTTAAGACTTTGGGAACAGCTTCCACCGGGCCAATACCCATCACTTCCGGGGCGACACCTGCAACCGCATAGCCTAACATTTTACCCATTGGACGGACATCGAGCATATGTACCATGCGATCGCTCATCACGACTGTTGCAGCTGCACCATCGGACATTTGCGATGAATTACCGGCTGTCACCGCACCACCCATGCGAAATACAGGCTGCAATTTCATCAAGGCTTCCATACTGGTATCTGGACGCGGCCCTTCATCTACCGTCAATACCTTTTCTATCGGTCTGGGAGTACCATCAACATAGAGAACTTCCTGAACTTTTAGCGGTACAGTTTCCTCTGCAAACCGCCCTTGTCTAATAGCAACCACAGCCTTTTGGTGTGAACGCAGCGCAAAAGCATCCTGTTCTTGACGAGAGATTTCGTAATGCTGCATGACATTTTCGGCTGTAATCCCCATCGTGCAGTAAACCTTGGGTATATCCACCATCATGTCTGGATTGGGGGCTAAATAATGCCCGCCCATTGGAATCAAACTCATCGATTCCGCACCACCAGCCACAATTACCTCTGCGTGTCCTGCCATAATTGCTTGAGATGCGATCGCAATACTTTGCAATCCCGAAGCACAGAAGCGATTCACAGTCATCCCGGCGACGGAATCAGGTAACCCTGCACGTTGAGCAATTAACCGTCCAATATTAAACCCCTGTTCTGCTTCTGGAAAAGCACAACCCATAATGACATCATCAATATATACAGCTTCTAAATCTTTAACTTTTTCAATTGCTGCTTTCACAACAACTGCACCCATATCATCAGGACGCATATTATGTAGAGTTCCTCGTGGTGCTTTGCCTACAGGCGTGCGAACGCTACTCACTATATACGCTTCTTTCATAAATAACTCCCACCTATTGATAAATAAGGCAAAAGAGATAATTCTCTTCCTCCTCTTCCTTCGTGTTCTTTGCGCCTTTGCGGTTCGTTTAAAAAAATTCAGAACGAACCGCGAAGACACGAAGGTCGCAAAGGTAAGAGGGATTAAAAGGGTTTTTGCGTTAGTTTCTGAGAGGCTTCTTAGTTTTCAAAGTATGAGCAAATCTTTCTTGCGTTTTTGGTTGGTGTAATAGTGGTAAAAAGGATTCTCTCTCCAATTTTGATAAGTACTCTTCATCAACCAAAGCAGGCGCAGTTAATTCTCCTCCAGTCATCACATACGCCAAACGACTAGCTAAATAATGGTCATATTCAGAAATATAACCACCCTGCTGCATCACATAAGCTGCGTGTTCCAACATCGCCCGCGCCGGACGACCTAGCACCATGATGGCGTTACGTTCTACTGGTGGTGTGTAACCAACGTGATCTAAACACAGCACTTCCTCTTTCGCCACAGATAAAAGCCTGTCGGAATTCATTACAATCTTAGTTGATGGAGAAAGGAAACCTAATTCCTGTCCTTCATGGGCGCTACTGGAAACCTTCGCCATTCCAACAGTTTCAAATACTTTCCTTAAGAAGGGTTGAATATCTTGTGGTGATTCGCTGGCGGCTTTGTCAACCGCCCAGGTAACCATGCGCATAATCCCGCCAGCCCCAGGAATCAAACCTACGCTGAGTTCTACTAATCCGATGTAAGTTTCCGCCGCTGCGACTACATGGGGACAAGCTAAAACTAATTCACAACCTCCACCTAACACCCGCCCAACAATTGCAGCCACAATTGGTTTGGGGAAATATTTAATCCGTTGCAGTAATGCTTGGAATTTGACAATTAAATCGGCAATACCTTTACCGTTATCTGTTTGCGCCAACATGGCCATTTCTGCCAAATTCGCGCCACCAGAGAAGTTTGCACTATCGTTTCCAATGATTAAACCTCGGTAATCACTGTTTTCAATAATATCTAATACCGCAGCTAATCCTTCTACGACTTTTAAAGTTAGGGTATGTCCTTTGGAATGAAACTCATATAAAACAACTCCATCACCCAAGTCTAACAAAGAAGCTTCTGAATTTTCCCACAAGATATTTTTGGCATCTTCTTTGATAGCTGGTATATTAATTTCGTCTGTTGGGGCTTTGGGTTGTTCGCTAATACATACAGCACAGGCTTCAACTACCTTTTGTTCCGCCCAAGATAGTCGGTCTTGGCGATAGAAACTATGCACACCAGAATTGTGCATCTTTTCTACCCACTCTGGCACAGATATATCAGCAGCTTTCATGTCTGCTAATACAGTTTCAAAGCCGAGGACATCCCAAATTTCAAAGGGGCCGAGTTCCCAACCGAAACCCCAACGAATCGCCCTGTCTATATCTGCGGGTTTATCAGCAATTTCGGGGATGCGACGGGCGCTGTAACCTAAGATTTCTAAGGTGGATTGGCGGAAGAATTTACCAGCACGACCAGAATCGTGGTAGAGTTTGCGTAGGCGATCGCCTAAATTACCAATTTTCCCAATTCCCTCAATATCCCCTAAATCCAGCGGTTTCGCGGCTTCATACCCTAACGTTGTCGGATTAAGAGAAAGAATTTCCTTACCTTGCTTCTTGTAAAATCCTTGACCTGTTTTTGCGCCCAATGTCCCAGTTTCTACGAGTTTCTTCATTAACTGCGGAACTCGCAAAACCTCCCGGCTTTCATCTTGAGGAATCGCTGGGTAAAGGTTTTTCGCTACATACAGCAATGTATCTAACCCTACTACATCAGCAGTGCGGAATGTAGCTGATTTTGGTCGTCCAGCGATTACTCCAGTTAACGTATCGATTTCTTCAATTGTGTAACCTTGCTCAGTCACACCCTTAATCCCCAACATCGTTGCATACATCCCGATGCGGTTGGCAATAAAGTTAGGTGTGTCTTTAGCTACTACCACACCTTTACCCAGATGTATCCTCCCAAACCATTGCATTCTTTCCAGGATTTGCAGATCAGTATCAGGTGTAGGAATTAACTCTAATAATTTAAGATAGCGAGGAGGGTTAAAAAAGTGAGTACCTAAAAACCGCTGACGAAAAGCTTCCGAACGCCCTTGAGCAATTTCATTGATGGGTAAGCCACTAGTATTAGTAGACACCACAGCATCATCACGAATTGTACTTTCGATTCGCGCCATCAAATCTTGTTTAATAGCGAGATTTTCGACTACAACTTCAATTACCCAATCAACATTAGCAATGCGGTGGAAATGTTCGTCAAAATTTCCCAAAATAATCCTGCGCGCTGTTTTTTCTGTAAAGAAAATTGGTGGAGATTGCTTGAGTGCTTTTTTAAAAGCTGTTTCCACAACCTCGTTTTTATTGTCACCTTTAGCCGCAATATCCAATAAATGAACTGTTAAGCCCGCATTCGCTAAATGTGCGGCGATTTGAGTTCCCATCACCCCCGCACCCAATACTGCTGCTGTTCGGAACGGCTTAAACATACATCACCCTTCCTTGTTCGATTTTAGATTTTAGATTTTAGATTTTGGATTAAATTAACTACCTAACTCGCAAAAAATCACGCTACTGACGCAAAAACTCTTTATAACTCTCTTCCCTCCGCGCCCTCTGCGCCCTCTGCGGTTCGTTTCCTAATTCTCTTTCACACCTTGAACCTTCCCAGCCAAACTAAATCTTACGAATTAAGAGATTGCGCAAACGTAGGACATGAAAAAGTCTGATTTTCTGGACATAAATCATTTACTTTTTCTATTGTGACACCTCCCGCCCTTTGTACCCTCTTTTCTTCATACATTGCATTAATTACTTGAGTAAACACCCGTAAAATCTTGCCTCGATTTACCTCCTGAGTAGATGTCAACATTCCATTCTCAACAGTCAGGCTATAATTAATAAGCTGAAACCTTTTTACCGTTGACCAATGAGGTAAATGACAATTCGCTTCATCCACCAATGCTTGATATAAAGCGATAATACAAGGATGTTGCAGCAAGTCTTCAGTAGGTAAATCAATTCCACTTAATAAAGCCTGCTGATGCAAGTTTTCTACATCTGGAAAAATCAGCATAGAACAAAACTTACAATCAGCACCTACAGTAACAGCGTGCGCTATTAAAGGAGATTTTTCCAGCTTGCTTTCTATCGGTTGTGGCGTGACATACTTTCCAGTGGAGAGTTTAAAGCGGCTTTTCTTCAAACCAGTAATCTTGAGAAAACCCTCAGAGGTAAATTCTCCTAAATCGCCTGTATGTAACCAACCTTGAGCATCAATTAATTGTTGGGTAGCTGCTGTATTTTTATAATAACCTTGGGTGATGTAGGGACTTCTCGTGAGAATTTCCCCATCTTCAGCAAGAGTCACTTCCACCCCAGCAATTGGTACACCTACGGTTCCTGGGCGGTTGAATTGACTGCGATTACAAGCTACGGCTGAACTGGTTTCAGTTAAACCATAGCCTTGGAGAATTTTTATTCCCGCAGCTGCAAATAAATTCACAATTTCTGGTTTTAAGGCTGCACCTCCACTAAGTAAGTATTTAATATTCCCGCCAAAAACAGCACGCCATTGAGAAAAGATGAAACTATCTGCCACTTTCAGCATCAAAGCATCTTGATGTTTTGGTGTTTTACCCAATTCATATTTTTGGGCTAATTTTACTGCCCACTTCATCATCGATTGGGATAAGGGAAGATAAAATTGTCGGGCGGAAATAGCATTATGCGGAGACAGTAAATGTGCTTTTAAAGTTCTCCCCGTTCTCGACAATTTGATAGTGGCTTCCCGCAGGGTAGCAAGTGCTGTTTTCCCCTTCCAGGTGCTGGGAAACCTCAAGGGTAAGCTTACCCGGTTCTCCGTTACTTTTTTACTTTGTGTCTGACTTTTTTCTCCTGCTTCTATCAGCTTGGCATAAACTTTTTCTAACAGCAAAGGGACTGTAGCAAATATTGTCGGCTTAACTTCTTTCAGGTGTTTTAAAACCCGATTAGAATTACTAAAATAAATGCTGTGTCCATAGTTAATATGACCGTAAATAAAGACGCGAGCTAAAACATGAGTTAATGGTAGAAATGAAAGAATTACCTCCTGCGATCCAAATCCTAAATTAGGAATTCCTGTAAACATTGCTAGGGCATTTGCAGAGAGATTTTCATGGGTGAGCATTACCCCTTGAGGTTCGCCTGTAATTCCCGGAATGTAAATAATAGTTGCTAAGTCATCAGCTATTATTTTTGATTGGAGTTCGTTTACAGTTAATTCAGAATTTTTTGCTCTGCCTTGAGAGCGAATTTCCTCCAAAGAAAATACTTTCATCCCTGTATCATGTTGTTGATGCCATTCTTGAGGAACATCAGCAACTATTATTGTTTGGACATGAGTTACATTTTCCAGATAAGGAATAATTTGTGCCAGCAATTCTAGATTAGAAATAATCAGCGCTTTTGCTTGTGTGTGCTGCAAGATGAAAATAATGTGTTCAATTGTCTGAGTTACATCAATTGGCACATTTACCAAACCTGCGAGTAAAGAACCCATGTCAGCAATGCAAAAGTTAACATCGCTGTGCATGAGTAAAGCAATACAATCGCCTGCTTCTAGTTCCAAATCCAGCAAGCCTAAGGCTAATTCCGCCGCCGCTGTGCGCAATTCGTGATTAGATAAAGGTTGCCAGCCTGTATCTGTAAACTGGTTTAAAGCGCGGGGGTTAGGAAAGCGATCGCACGCTTCATCTAATAAGGTAAGCAAAGTCCGCCCTAAGACTACTTCTCCAGAATTTGGAGGCGCTCTATAAGTCTTATTTGTAGATAACATTTTATCCCAGAAGATTTTATGACTCTTCCCCTCGTTATCAGTTATTAATCATCGTTTGCTTCAAGTTCGGTTAATTTCTGCTAATTCAAAACTGTACGCATCCCCCTGTCACAGAGTCTCCGTGTTAGTTTGAATTACAAGTGTTCATCCTCACTTGATATAAGTCTCTATTGAATAATCAGTTATATTCAGATACTTCAGCGAAACTAAATGCCAGACCAGGTAATGTCTAAGATGCCGACTTCTGATACCCAAGTCCTGTTGTTTGCCAAATTTCTCCTCGCGATTTCGGATTTATTAAAGACAGAACAAGTGTTTATTTAAGATATAGGTCTATTTCATACCTAATGCCTTAAACGTAGCTTATCTGTACTAATAATAATGTAGATCATGGTGGGGATCAACGACAAGCTTTGTATCTTTTTCGCAAAGAAACCCTTCACATAGTAAAAGTTTCAGTATGTAAACTAGGTATTTTTATCAGACATTTAGATGCAGGATTGTCTATTTCTCCATCTAAATGCTTTTCTAGCCAATGTTCTAAATCTACAAGTACTTTTTGGTAATTGATATCCTGGTGGAAGTCGTGATAGTCTCCAGGATACTCATAGCTTTCTTTGTCCGGGAAGCTGACTTTTTGGAAAAATGCCACACTACCTTCTGGCGGTGTAATCCTATCGCCACTGCTATACATAATTAACAAAGGGACTTGTAACTCACTCGCATGGTTTTCAACCCATTTTTCAGTCGCGAAAAACTCCGCAGCCAGTCGTGCAGTTCCATACTCGTGACGTAATGGATCTTGGGTGAGAATATAATTCTGACCGCGTAAACTTGTGCCCTGATCAAGACCGACTTTCAGGCTAAAGTTTGGCCAGACTTGTGAAAGCATTCGCCCCAATGCAACTTTCAGCACAGGAAGGTTAACTTTTCCCAAAGCAGGTGCTGTGAGAATTAGCCCTTGCAAACTTTGCGGAAAGCGTAAAGCATAATCAACTGCGATCGCAGCTCCTAAACTATGACCCCACAAAAAACATGCACAACTCGGCCCTCGTTCCTGAATCCTGGTTAAAAAGGTATGTAAATCTTCTCGTAACTCTGCCCAGGAATTAATATGTCCTCGTTGTCCAGGCGATCGCCCATGTCCCCGCAGATCAAAAGCGTAGACAGCATAACCCAAAGGCAGTAAATGCTGCACAGCATCGTTAAACAATCCGCTATGGGCACCGAACCCGTGTACCATAGCAATCACTGCCCTTAATTCTCCCTCTGGCTGCCAACTTTGGTAATAAAGATTTAGCCCTCCTGCTCCCGTGAAGGTGCCTTCAATGTGTGTCATTGCTATACCTACCAAATGCGTTTTTCTAGAATTGATGTCTCAAGACGCAATTGGAGATTGTTGGGTTAAGTATAAATGCTGGTATTAACAATCTACATCTTGAGACCTTGATCCAAATTGATTGAGAAATTTGTCAGGTCTCAAGACTTAGGTTTCAAAAGTCGTTGTGCATCTTTTTATATTGTATTAATTCTATTGAATTCAGTTGGAAGTCTCAACAATTATTAGCGCTAGAATCTACCTTTAGTAATAAGGGCATGGGGCATGGGGCATGGGGCATGGGGCATGGGGCATTGGGCAATAGTTATTTCTATGCGTCCCTATGTCTGTTTATCCCCTTGTCTCACATCTTGCACAAAAGTATTTATACTGAGGAATAAGTTTTTAATAAACATTATATTTTAGCAATAAAACGAAAAATCAACTTTATTAGCCTGCCTTTGCAGGCTTTGTTTGTATAGCCTCACCCTTATAGGGTGTAGGTGCAAGATATCAGTTGTCCTCCTTTCATACATGGCGATGAAAATTTTTTCCTCGGAACTGGGTTCTTTTTCATTAATAAGACTTAGAGCAGTTTTCACGTATTTGCACCACATCTATCGTAAATTAACAGCATTGTTCCCTACAACCTGGTCTATTTAGCTAAAAATAGCTGTAAAGCCTGATTAACGCAGTTCCAAGCCTGATTAACGCAGTTCAAAGCCTGATTAATCAGGCTCAAAGACTCCCTGACGAAATTCGCAGACTCAACAATAATATTATGTTCGCTTAATTAGTCGTGATTCCCATAGTAATTGCACCCCACCCCTTAATCCCCTCCCCGTTTACGGGGAGGGGAGACAAAGCGTAGCTTTGGCGGGGTGGGGTGCAGCGATAAAATGTTCGTTTTACCGAAATTTTTGGGATCTGTGCCCCTAGGGCTGATTTATTTTTTGGTATTCTCTTAGGCTTTGGCTAAATTTTCAGCAGCAAAGTCCCAGTTAACTAACTGCTCAAGGAAGTTCTTGATAAATGCAGGACGAGCATTTCTGTAGTCGATGTAGTAGGCGTGTTCCCAAACATCTAGGGTGAGAAGTGCTTTTTGTCCATAAGCTAGGGGGTTCTCTGCATTTGGTGTTTTGATTACTTTCAAAGTACCACCATCATCAATCAGCCAAGCCCATCCACTGCCAAACTGAGTTGTAGCAGCGTTTGTGAACTCTTCTTTAAATTTATCGAAGCTACCAAAATCTTTATCGATTTTATCGGCTAGTGCGCCTGAAGGTTGACCACCGCCTGCTGGCTTCAGTGAGTTCCAGAAGAAGGTGTGGTTCCAAACTTGAGCAGCATTGTTAAAGATTCCCGCTTTAGAAGCATCTTTAAAAGAGGTTTTGATTACCTCTTCGAGTGACTTATCAGCCAGTTCTGTACCTTCGGTAAGCTTATTCAGGTTGTCTACATAAGCTTTGTGGTGTTTGCCATAGTGATACTCGAAAGTCTCACCTTTCATGCCATACTGCTCTAGAGCATTAAAGTCGTAGGGTAGGGCGGGCTGTTGAAATGTCATTGTGTGAAATCCTCTCTTGACCGGTTTCCAGTTTCAAGCTATTGAGAAGCTTAGGAAATTACAGGTTTTGTGGTGATAAGTTTGATGTCCTTTATCCTGGAACATAAAACTTAACATCGTCATTCTACTATTAAAGTGAAAATTACAACACAGGACTTTTAAAATTAGTTAAATCCCCACTGGGGCTGGAGGGAATTTCCAAATTCCTCGGGAAAAGTTTGTGACATCAGCAAACCATCAGCGCCAGTTTTCGCAAAATTCTTTACCCTGATTATAGGTATCGGATCTATTTCCGACTCTAATTTCTGGAACAATAGAAATTTATCTATGTACCTCGCTTTTAACCTCTTGTTAAGGAGCAGCAAGCGGGATATGCCAAATAAAAAAACATCGGAAATTTTCTTTGAGGATGGGTGTCCCCACCCTTAGAATATTCAGGACATCCCAAAAGAGGTCTAATTTATGGCGCGAAGCTGTGTCAAAAATCAGTTGTTAATTGTCAATTGTTTTGAAGTAGCTTAATAAGCGATCGCTTTATGGGCGGTTTTAAAATATCTTTGCCACTGACTACTATACGAGCGCCTTCACAGATATCCGTACGGGCGGGTTTACACATATCCTCATTCATTAACAAAGATCCAAATAAACCCGCCCCTACACATGATTTAAATAAACCCGCCCCTATTGACAAAAAACTCCACTCACAGATTCGGAGCTTTTTTATTTTTTACTATAAATGAATCTAAATCTTCTAACCTTGGTAGTAGTAATTCAGATATTTAAAATCAGTCTTAAGCTAGATGAATTAATTGCCAAATTAGTTATTATTCAAATACACAAAGCTGTATTAAAAAAAGCGAACTCTCTAGATTTTCAGAATGGTGAGTGGGTTCTAGGTCACTCACCTCTGTACATCAAGTCAGCAATTAACAGAAAATTACAGGGCTGACCATTGCGGTAACTGTTGTTGACAATAGCTAACAATTTTGTCTGTGACTTCAGATGCGCAAAGACCATCAGTTTGAATTTCAATCGCATCTGCGGCTTTTTGTAAGGGTGAAACTTTGCGCGTGCTATCTTTCCAGTCACGTTCAGCAATATCCCGCTCCAACTGCTCTAGACTGACTTCAGGCTGGTTTTGTTTTTTAAAGTCTTGTTGTCTGCGGCGTGCGCGTTCGCTGACAGAGGCGGTTAAGAAGATTTTTACTTCCGCATCGGGGAAGACATGAGTACCAATGTCTCTACCTTCAGCTACTAAACCACCTCTTTTACCCCAGCTTTGCTGTTGTTTGACTAAGGCTTTACGGACAGCACTTTGTGCAGCGATCGCGGATACTTTTGATGTCACTTCCAGAGTGCGAATTGCTTGGGTAACATCAGTACCATTAATCCAAACCTGGACAGGAGATTGTAAATCCTGGCTAGGAGTCAGTTGAATTTCGCAAGAATTGGCTAATTCAGCGATCGCACATTCATCGTCAAGGGGAATATCCTGTTGCAGTACCAGCCAAGTTACAGCCCGATACATAGATCCGGTGTCTAAATACACTAGACCTAATTTGGCTGCCACTTGCCGAGCCACTGTAGATTTTCCTGCGCCTGCGGGGCCATCAATGGCGATGATCGGTAGGCGATCGCACAGGAGAATATTGTCAATTAAGCGTGTAGAACCAAGACGAGCTGCGATCGCGAGCATTCCTTCCTCCTCAACTTTTTCTAAAGTCATTAATGTATTCGGATCAACCAATTCAATATATTCCACTAAGACAGCACTGACAATTGCTACTTCTTGCTGCACCGCTGCGATTAGCTGACTGCTATCGCGAACCCCTGCTTTGAAAATAGCCTCAGCTTGCTGTAAGCCACGATATAAAACCGCAGCCTGCTCTTTTTGAGTTGCAGTCAAATATTGATTGCGAGAACTTAAGGCCAGACCAGACGCTTCCCGCACCGTTGGACAAGCAACAATCTCTAGGGGAAAATTCAAATCAGCCACTAAGCGTTTAATAATTGCTAGTTGCTGACCATCCTTTTGCCCAAAGTAGGCTCGGTCAGGCTGTACCAAGTTGAAAAGCTTGGTCACGATCGTGGCCACACCCTGGAAGTGCCCTTGCCGAAACCCACCACACAAGCCTGTTATCATAGCAGATGGAGGGATTACTTGTGTAACCTTCGCTTCTTGTATACTCTTCTGGGGAACTCCCATTTCTTCCGGAGTCGGCGCAAAAATTACGTCTACCCCAGCTTGCTCGCATAGTTGCATGTCTAACTCTAAAGTCCGGGGGTAACGTTGAAAATCCTCCTTGGGGGCAAATTGCAGCGGATTGACAAAAATGCTGACAATTACCGTAGAATTTTCTTGCCTAGCTCGTTGAATCAAGCTTAAATGACCTTCATGTAACCCTCCCATTGTCGGCACTAAACCGACAGCAGTTTGGTCAAAGCTAGTCATTTCATCTAGTACGACATCTTCTAGAACCGCACACTTATTTTCCGCGCGGCTTTTAGTTAAATAGCAGCTTAAAGCTGCAACTGTTCTCAACAGGCGCACAAAATACCCCTAGTTTTCTTGATCCCTCCCCCGTTAGTTTATATCTGAAATAGGGGGCAGAGATGCTCAACTAGGGGAATTTAAGTAATAACTAACGGAAACTAGAGAAAAGAAGTGTGAAGTTTAAAAGATGAAGTATGAAACTACTTCATACTTCATACTTCATCCTTTAGCCTTGATACTTTATCTGCCTAAGACTTCAATCTTCACTGGAGCAACACCACTACCCATCATTCCTAATATTCGCGCTGCACCAGCAGAAAGGTCAAGAATTCGACCCCGAATGTACGGACCTCTGTCCGTAATAGACACCACTACAGATCGACCATTGCGGGTGTTAGTCACACGAACTCTTGTACCAAAGGGTAAGCTACGATGGGCGGCAGTCATTCCTTCTGGATGAAATCTTTTACCACTGGCAGTACGGCTACCAGAACCATCATATCCATACCAGGAAGCCATGCCATTGAGTGTAATTCGCACTGGGCCAATGGCAACTTGTTGTGGCAATTTTGGTATTGATAAGGGGGAACGAACTGGTAAATTAGCAATCTCGCCGATCGGTGAGGCGTTACCAATGAGTCTGCGCATCCGATTAGTCGCTTGCAATGCATCTTGCGCCAGATTGTTGGTGGAATTGGCTAGTCGGGTATGATCATTGATTTCCACCAATTCTTCGCCATTTACCTTGATGGTGTAGCGATCGCCTGATTTTTGCTCTGAGTCAACGGCTTTAGAAAGCGATTCGCCGCCTCCTTTCCAGCTGACACTAATCTGACTGGCATCTACATTGTCTCGAAACAGCTCGTTAATTTTCGCTGCTATTATACCAGCTTTTTGTACCGGGTCATTTTGAGCCGCAGTAATTTGGTTACTTACATCCGAAACATTGCCAATGCTTGCTACCTTGGTTGAGTTGCTAGCAATAGGGGCGTACATTTGCACGCCCCCAGAATTTCCTATTACGCCGACTTTACTATCAGCACTAGCTGATGGTAAAGAACTCAAAAAGGTAAGAACAGGAATATTTCGGATAAAAAGTGTTGCCGCCTGACGACCTTCAATGCTGTGAGAATGAATTAGAGCGATCGCAGCATCAGAGGTAGGTTTCCCTGCTGGGGATTGATACTCTCCTACTTTGACAACATCACCTGCTGGCGATTGTTGGGAAGCAAGCGCAGTTCCCTTGGTAGTTTGAGTGCGACCGACTGAGGGCATCCCTAAAACAGTCAGAAACAGGGCGACAATAGTCCACAAATGTCTTTGATTCATGCGTCCGATTTTAAAGCGACTGTAGAACAGAAGTTTTACGGTTCGTGGGATTTTCCACCTGTAAAAGTGACACCCCAGACAACTCGAACTCGTTCCGCTTTCACTTTTTGTTCATAACTGCAACAGACTAACACGAACCTTTGAGCTTGGGGATCAGGGTTTTAGCGTAAGTCTTGGTAACTTTAGCAAATTTTTCTGCTGTTTTCAAGCCGCAAACCTTGCTCAAATGCGGATTTCAACTGTGTAACGTTTTTTTTGATAAGTAAAACTTTTCTTATGAAAAATTAACATTCTCGGAGCATTAAATTGAGCCAGCTACCTGCAAATATTTCCCCAAATATTGACTCTATATGTAATTTTTCATTCCCTAATATTTGACTATATAAACTCAATCATATAAAAACTTTATAAATTAAAACTTGCGAATAAATACTGAAAGTTATCATTTTTATCAAATCTTTACATTTGTTACTAAACATCCTGTAACAGTAGTTACAGCTTTTTCTTCAGAGGGATGACACAAAATTAATTTTGATAAAAAAAGTAACAATCACTACATATTATTTAGCTATGACAAACTCAATAATCATTAAAAATTAGTTATATAAAGCACTAGTAATTACCGTATCCCTAACGTCTTAACGGCAAAATAATCATATGTATTATTTTTTACAAAAAAGAAAATATATCAAGATAAATAACACAATAACTTGCCAACTGAGAAAATAGAATCACATTGTAGTTCAGCAATTACGCAGGTGTCTTTTAATTTCTAGTTGAGGCGGTCAATGGTCAAGGGTCAATGGTCATTGAGACAAGGGACAACTGACAACTGACAACTAACTATTGACTGTTGCATAAGTCCTATAGTGGATCGAGTATGATTTTTTAGAACAAGCTGTAAGCCTCATGGCAACTCAAGGAGATTTAGAAACAGTCGCATTGCCTTTTCTAGAAGTTCTCAAGGACTTGCATTCCCAGTACAAGTCACTAAAAGAAGGTGTAGTAGCAAAATACATTCCAGAACTAGCAAAGGTAAATCCGGATTTGTTTAGCATCTGCATTGTGACTGTAGATGGCCAGATTTACGAAGTTGGGGATTTTGAGCAACTGTTTACCATTCAGTCAATTTCCAAGGTGTTTGCATACGGACTGGCCCTTGAGGATCATGGAAGAGATTATGTTTTGACCAGAGTTGGCGTGGAACCAACGGGAGATGCATTCAATGCCATTATCCTTGATGAACAATCAAATCGACCATTAAACCCAATGGTAAATGCTGGGGCGATCGCTACTACTAGTTTAATCAAAGGTACAGGGGCAAGCGATCGCCTGAACCGGATGCTGGATATGTTTAAACGATACATTGGTCATGATGTATTCGTTGATATTTCCGTATTCACCTCAGAACGCAGTACAGGACATCGCAACCGCGCAATGGCACATCTCATGCTCAACTTTGGCATGATTGACCAGAATATAGAAGAGTCCTTGGATCTATACTTCCAGCAGTGTGCGGTGATGGTAAATTGTCGTGACTTAGCAGTGATGGCGGCGACTTTAGCTAATAAAGGTATCAACCCCATTACTCAAGAACAAGCGGTAAAGAAAAGTTACATTAAAGACATTCTGAGTGTGATGTACACTTGCGGGATGTATAACTTTGCAGGTGAATGGGCTTATAAAGTCGGTATTCCTGCGAAAAGTGGAATTTGTGGGGGAATTCTGGCCGTTGTCCCCCAGCAGATGGGAATTGCAGTATTTTCGCCGCCATTAGATAGACGTGGTAATAGCGTCCGGGGGGTGAAAGTATGTGAGGAACTTTCCCAGCAGCTTGGGTTACATTTATTTGAGTGTTCAGGCGCTAAGGACTAGGGGAACCAGGGCTAGGGAAGGATGAGGGGGCTAGGGGGACAAAGAGGACAAATGACAACCCTATCCCGTATTTTCCTTGCACCCAGCTACTTAAACAAACTGAATATCATTCAGGCTATAGCCATTACCAACGATCGCGACTATATCAAAACCAGGGAAAATTAGAGATGAATTGAGACTGTCTTGGGCAATATTTGTTTTGGAAGCATCGTAGACACCATTGTTTTTGACGATCTGATCTACAGTTGCTGTCACCTGAGAATCTTTAAAGTCGCTACCAATGGCTATCTCTCCAGTAGTTGAGTCGAATAGGGGGCGGATAGCAATGTAGTTTCGTCCAAAGATATAGTTTGCCAGTTTTTTCAATTGGATTTTATCCTGACCAGTCTGGAAATCTTGAGCGAAGGCGAAGTCATTGAGACCAAAAAATCCGCCACCTCCTACATAGTAAGAATTTTTTGCATCGCCAACGACAAACTTATCAGCATCAGCACCGCCGCTGAGGATATCTACTTCTTTAATACCTGGGTTAACACTCCCAGGAGCAACACCGATTAAGGTATCTTGACCACCAAGACCAGAAATGTTGTCATTTCCCTTGTTACCTGTAAGCAGATTATCTTTGCTGTCACCAAAAATGCTGTCATTTTGGGTAGTACCAGTGACATTGACAAAGTTCTGCACTTGGAATTTAACTGCGCCTAGCAGAGGAATTCCATTCACAACTAGACGGTTGGCTGACAAATTAACATCTAATGATGTGGTTGTACTCGTACCAGTGGAACCATCAATAGCATTAGCTTGATTTGTCGTCCCAATGATTGATTCTATGTTCCGGATCTGATCGATACCAGCTCCGTTTTTATTCACAACACCGACAGCTTCTAGGGTGATAGCATTACGCGAATTACTGTAATCAGCGGTATCGAAATCAGTACCCCCATCTAAGATGTCATTGCCAGTGTCACCAATTAAGGTATCATTGCCAGTTCCACCGTTTAAGCTATCGTTCCCGTCACTGCGAGCAAATAAGTTGATACCACTTTTGCTACCGCCAGCAATTACATCATTACCACCATCGCCATTGATGGTATCATCGCCATTGAGTCCAAAGATTTGGTCGTTACCGTCTTTGCCAATGAGTAAGTTACTGCCACCATCGCCGAGAATCTGGTCAGCTTGTGAAGTCCCAGTGACATTGACAAAGTTCTGAACTTGGAATTTGACTGAACCTAGTCCGGGAATCCCATTCACAACTAGACTGTTGACTGACAAATTAACATCTAATGATGTGGTTGTACTCGTACCAGTAGAAGCATCAATCGCATTGGTTTTTCCTGTCGCCCCAATGATTGATTCTATGTTCAGGATCTGATCGATACCAGATGCGCCTTTATTCACAACACCTACAGCTTGTAAGGTGATTGCGTTACCCACATTACTATAGTCAACGGTATCGAAATAAGTACCCCCATCTAAGATGTCATTGCCACTGCCACCAATTAAGGTATCATTGCCACTGCCACCGTTTAAGCTATCGTTCCCGTCACTAGCAGAACCAACGATGGTACTTTTGCTACCGCCACCAATCACATCATTACCACCATCGCCTTTGATGGTATCATTGCCGTTGAGTCCAAAAATTTGGTCGTTGCCCTCTTTTCCAGTCAGCAAGTTATTGCCTTGACTACCGATAATTTGGTCGGCTTGTGAAGTCCCAGTTACTCTAGCAAAGTTGAGAACTTGAAACTTCAAAGTCCCAATCCCCGGAACTCCGTTCACAACCAGACTGTTAGTTGACAAATTGACATCTAATGATGTGGTTGTGCTGGTACTGGTGGAACCATCAATAATATTGGTTTTTCCTTTCGCCCCAATAATCGTCTCAATTCCAAACAGCCGATCTGTACCTTCTGTGCCTTTTTTGACAAACCCGGCAGCTTCTAAAGTAACGGCTTGACCCAACTCACTATAGTCAACTGTATCCGTGCCAGTATCTCCTATAAAGATATCATTGCCGGTACTACCAATAATGCGATCGTTTCCGGCTAGGGCAATTACAAGATCGTTCAACGCAGTGGTGGGGAGGATGTCATCCAAGGGAGTTCCGACAATTAGATTATCAATCAGCGATAACTCTTGTGCAGATACAGCAGCCGGAATATAGGCTTGATATTGGTCAAGTTTTTCTACCATTTTTTATTACCTATGATTGGATTTAATGAAAATACTTGTTGGTCAAGAGTAAAACGTGCAGCAAAAAAACGGCCAAGGGGTAACAAAAAAGAAAAGCAATAAGCTTTAACCCCTTACCCTTTACCCTTTAACCCAAAGCAAATTAAGAGTTGAAATGTTTGAACCGAAAAGTATTGGATTTAGCCATAGTTATCATAATATTTGTCAATAAATAAATTTAATAAAATATTAAAAGTACTTTTAAGAGATTTTTAAAGATTATATAAAGACGTGTTTAGCTTGTGACTAGATGGTGTAAAAGTGCCTTCATGAAGATAGATAATCCAGGATACAAATCTCTATTTTCATGGCTAATTTTTCAATGAAAATACCTTGATGCTCTAAATCTGTAAATTCGTTTTACAGAGAAAATTTGATAGCTAAAAAATATTTGTCTACTCGCACCCACAAATGTTGTCAAAATACTAAATAATCACAGCTTGATGCATTTAGGACTTACGCAAAAAACCTCTCAAACTCTCATTACCACCGAAGTGCTGATCTAAGGAAGCCTTATCTGGTGACTTGTGTGTGTATACTCTGTGTCCGTAAGTCCTGGCATTGTGGAGCGTCTTGAATTCCGCTGATGCTTCTAATATTGTGGAATACCAACTATTTTCAAAGTTCAGTGCTATTACAGTAGTTATATAAAATACTAAGTGTGAAGCTGAAGAAAATACTTTAACAATAAATATGTCAATCTTAGTTTCAATACTCGACTTTCTAGTTTCTATTAATGGAGTAGGTAAGCTATGGGCTGCTGATGGTCAATTTTTGGGAGTGCTATCAAGTGACCGATATGACTCAAACTCAATCAACAATCCTGACGGGATGTATGGTGGGACGTATGGAATTTACAGTATCAGCAATCCTTACGGGGTATATGGCGGGACGTATGGAATTTACAGCCCTTACAATACTTATTGCATAAATCCGCCTTTTGTTGTTTACCAAGGTCAAGTAGTGCTGGTTCTATCAAAAAACGCTAATTTTCAGAGCAATGGTGTACCAGTTATTGACCCTGATCTTCTAGTGAGTGTATACGCAAAAATTGGCCAGCCACAAAACCCTTTTTATTCATCTGTAGCTTCCAAGTTCGATTCTGGTTGGGGTTGAATTTATAATTTCTCAGCGATCGCTTTACATGGAATGTAACTAAAATTTTTAGTTATATAAAGTACAGATTATTTGCGCTGATTGCGGATAGCCTGCTCAAATTCAACAACAGCATCGTACTGATCGGGTATGGCGATATAGTGCAGCAGCAATGCACGATCTAATTCGGGAAAAAACCCACTCCGGTTTACTTCTTGATACTCGCCATCCTCAGTAAGCCGGAATATTTTAATTTCGTTAGATTTCCAAAACCAAACTTCAGGGACTTTTTTGGGTTTGTACAACTCTGTCCTGTTAATTGTGCCACTGGTGACAATGACTTCAATCACAATGTCAGGAACTTCTTTTTCTGTGCCGATACTATAAGACTCATCTGGTGTACCTGAAGCATAGCCTGGTGCTTCTAGTGTGAAACCTCCACGTTTGTAAAATCGAATGCCCAACTGTTTCATGTAAGCTTCTAGCAGCAAGCCAAGGGTACTTTTCACTTTCTCATGTTTTTCACCAATGGGAGCCATAATTTCTAATATCCCTGACAAATAAGACAGTCGGACATTGCGGTTGTCCTCTAACTGTGCCTCAATTCCTTTGAATTGCTCCCACGAAACATCCTTGAGAGTTACCAGTCTTTCTTCGGTGAAATACTCTACAACTGGGATGCTCATAACAACACTTTCTGAACAGGAATAATCTTACGCTCACTAATTTTAGTATAGAACCCTTATTGATTTTTGAATAAACTCATACCAATTCAAATAATGTTTGCGACACATAAATTAATTCATAAGGGCATAACAATCTTCCCTACCCATTTGTCAAATTCTTTTTTCAAATTGGTATCAGGTATATATAGCATTCTCAGGGCACAGCATTGCTGTGCCCCTACAAAAATTTTATTTTTACTTTGTAAACAACCGCTAACGTGTATATTTTATACTTTCAACTTTCCCTAAAAACTTGTCTGTGAAAATGCTCATGACAGTGCGCTTGCGGACGTTAATATTAGCACTCAAAGACATCCCAGATTGGAGAGGTACGTCTGCACCATTAACATTAAGGGCTTGTTTTTCTAAGCGGATTTCAGCAGCAAAACGATAATATGGATGGGTTTGATCGGGAGGTAAAGCATCGGAACCTATACGAACTAAGTGCCCTTTAATATCACTAAATTCAGTGTAAGGAAAAGAGTCAATTCTCACATCTACAGGCATTCCAGCTTTGACAAAACCGATATCATTATTGGTGATGAAAACTTGTGCTACAAGGTTTTCTGGAGGGACAATTTTGAGAATGGTTTCACTGCTGTTATAAACGTATCCAGAATTGCGAGGTTTTAAATCAAAAATAACACCATCATTTGAGGCTCGCAGTTCTTGATATTTCATATTCAACTGAAGTTCGCTGATTTCACTGTTAATTTCTTGGATTTTTTTCTTATTTTCAACAATGACTTTGGTAAGTTGACTATCTATATCAGCGATGCGCTTTTCGTTATCGGCTATTTTGCTGAGTAAATCTTCTTTGGAAAGGGCGATCGCATTTTGTAGTTTCTTTTCTCCTTGGGCGATCGCTAATTTTAAACGTTCTTCTTCTTGCACTAGGCGGTTAACTTCAGCTTGGCTAGTGTCTGCGGCTTGTCGTCGTTCTAGGTAGGGTAAACGGGCGAATGCTCCCTTTTTCACCAGCGTTTGGATGTTATTGGCAATTTCTAAGTTTGTTGTCAGACTACTTCTAGCACTAATCAGTTGGGCTTGCACTTGATTTAACTGGCGGGTTAATTGTTCCCGATCCAAGCGCACTGAATCAATCCGAGTTTCTTTTTCTAATTGTCTATTGACTAAGCGTTCTCGAGAACGCGGGTTTAAGTCGCGTATTCCCAAGCCTGCGTTTAATTCGGCGCGAAAAAGTTGATTTTCTTGCACCAAAGCTGCACGGTTTTCTGTGAGTGCGGCTAATTCTGGTACTTCCTTTAACTGCTGGGGGCTAGAATTAGCTGTGAGCGATCGCATCTGCATCTGGTAAAACTGATTTTCTGCCATTAAGCTGGCGCGAACTGCTTGCTGGGAAGTTAATTTCGCCTGACTAGTAGTGCGATCGAAGCTAACTAATAAGTCGCCTTTTTTGACTCTTTGTCCTTCTTGGACGTGAATTTTAGAAATGACTCCGCCTACTGGTGCTTGGATCTCTTTGACAAAACCTTTGGGTTCGAGTTTACCTTGCACGGGAACAGATTCATCAATTTTGGCAGTAGCAGCCCAAATAAGAGAAAAAGTTGTGACTCCAACTATACTCCAGACAATAGCATGAGACCAAGCACGAGATTGTTTGAGGATGACGGGCTGATCGAACTCTTCTTTCTCTTCAGGTAAAGTCAATCCTGAACCGAAAATACCCGTATCCCCTTGCAGGAGAAGTTGCCATTGACGCTGGGCTTGTGGGAAGCGCTTCCAGATTAAAAATATGCCGCCAACGGCAAACAATAATAAAAAACCGCCCGTAGATAAAAGCATTTCTATCTGTAAAGGACGATATCCCACAGCATCAACATAATTATTGTGATAATCGCTCTTTTGCTGCAATAATGGTTGATTTTGAGATTGCGTTTGCGCCACTGTTCGCGAATCTTTCGGACTAGTCTCTTGATTAATCGGCGGTGAAAAAGCTAACTCCATGCTTTCTGGTTCACTAACGCAATTACCAATATCAGATTTTGCTTTTGTTGTCTCATCAGTACGAATTTCTTGACACTGATTAGCCGGTGTTGGCGAAATATTGGAACATTGTGTGCAAGCTAGCAGTAAAGATAAATCTGGCATGGTTCTACTTGGTAGTTGTCAATAGTCAAGAGTCAATAGTCAGTTGTTATTGGGCATGGGGCATTGGGCATTGGTGATTGAGTTTTTTGCTAATTCTGCTTTGTAGCTTTAATTGCTATTTCGGAGTACTCAATTGCTATTTCGGCGATCGCAAAAGCTATTTCGGAGTACTCAATTGCTATTTTGGCGAACCCAAAAGCTATTTCGGCGATCGCAAAAGCTATTTCGGAGTACTCAAAAGCTATTTCGGCGAACCCAAAAGCTATTTCGGAGTACTCAAAAGCTATTTCGGAGTACTCAAAAGCTATTTCGGCGATCGCAAAAGCTATTTCGGAGTACTCAAAAGCTATTTCGGCGATCGCAAAAGCTATTTCGGAGAACTCAAAAGCTATTTAAGCGATGCCTGCGGCGGGCTACGCCGGAGCAAAAGCTATTTCCACCTCCCCATGCCCAATGCCCAATGCCCCATCCCTCTCATAACTGCGATTCCTGTTGTTGAAACAGACAGTAATACCGCCCTCTCATGGCCATGAGTTCGGCGTGAGTTCCTTGCTCGGCAATTACACCTTGATCCATGATGATAATTGTGTCGGCGTTTTTGACGGTGTTAAGTCGGTGGGTAATAAATAAAACTGTTCGTCCATGAAAAAACTCCATGAGATGGCGACAAACTTGTTGTTCAGATTCGTAATCTAAAGCACTGGTGGCTTCGTCGAGAATCAGTAATCTCGGATTTTGCAACACGGTACGGGCGATCGCAATTCTTTGGCGTTGTCCCCCAGAAAGGGCGGAACCGCGTTCACCGACAATTGTGTTGTAGCCATCAGGTAAACCCATGATGAAATCATGCGCAGCAGCGGTTTTGGCGGCGGCGATAATTTCTTCGGTGGTTGCTTCTGGTCGAATTAAGGCAATATTATCTTGAATTGTACCTTCAAACAAAAGGGTATCTTGTAGCACTATGCCAATCTGCCGGCGCAGGGAGTTTAATTCTACTTTCCTGATATCATAACCATCTATTTGAATTTTTCCAGCTACAGGTTCGTAGAGCCGGGGTAATAATTTTGTCAATGTGCTTTTCCCGGAACCGCTTTGTCCGACTATCCCGACAAAGGTTCCTGGGGCAATATCTAAATTGATGTTGATCAGTTTTAAGCTATCTTCTGGGTTAAACCCAAAGGAAACTCCTGTGTATTTAATTGCACCTGCAATTTCTGGTAGTTGAATATTATGGCGATCGCTGGCTTTGACTTCGGGCGCTGTATCTAAAATGTCACCAAGCCGTTCGATGGATAATGCTACTTCTTGGAAGTTTTGGGATAGTTGAATTAACCGCAGCAAGGGACTGGTCACATAACCAGCTATAATCCGAAAGGCGATTAACTGTCCGACAGTCAATTGATTGGAGATGACTAGATGTGCCCCTACCCACAGCAACACAAAGCTGGAAAATTGATTTAGAAATCCACTGATAGAGTTAGCGGTGCTAGATGTCAGGACATTCTTAAAGCCGGCGCTGATGTAACGAGTATAGCGATCGCGCCATTGCCAACGAGATTTTAATTCAATATTCTGTGCTTTGACTGTTTGAATCCCAGTCAGTATTTCAACTAAATAAGATTGAGTATCAGCATAGCGTTCGGCTTTTTTGCGTAACTGTTGCTGGACAATCGGCACAACAAAGGTTGTGAGGATGGCAAATAATGGTACAGTCGCTAAAGCCACGAGGGTGAGCATCCAGCTGTAAAACAGCATGATGGCGATATAAATTACAGAGAACACCGCATCTAGGACTACTGTCAATGCTGTCCCTGTGAGAAATTGGCGGATATTTTCTAGTTCGTTAATCCGTCCAGCTAATTCGCCGACGCGGCGACGTTCAAAATAGCTTAGAGGTAGTCGCAGTAAATGTTCAATAACTTCTGAACCTAAACGGATATCGATGCGGTTGGTAGTATCAGCAAATAGATAAATCCGTAGACTCGTTAAAGCGGCTTCAAATGCGCCAATCACCAGCAAAAAAATGCCCAAAATATCGAGAGTATCCAGGCTTTTCTGGATTAAGACGGTGTCGATGATGATTTGGGTAACGATGGGGTTTGCTAATCCAAATATCTGGACAAAAAACGAAGCCACCAAAACTTCAACCAATACTAGACGGTATTTAAAGACGGAAGGTATGAACCAACGGAGGCTGAATTTTTCGGGGCGATCGCTTTCTGCTATTTCCACCGTCAATACCTGCCCTGATTGTCCCCAAATTTGGGCAAATTCTGTGGGAGTATATTGACATACTCCTGTTTCGGGAGCAGCCACAACAATTTCCCGCTCTGTAATTTTATACAGCAGGGCGAGATTTTCTTGCCAATAAATTAGGGCTGGCGCACTCAAGCGGTTGATCACATTAACAGGAACTTTGACTAAATGGGCTTGCAAACCCATCATTTCGATGACTGCGCCTGCTAAAGGTAAGGAAATCTGTTTTTGGGATTTCAGGTGATTGGTTAAAAACTTCCGGATTAAATCGCGGCGAAAAGTACCCCCCAATATCTGATTCAACATCTGGAAACAGGCTAAAGGGGTATCAATTTTGCCCTTCCCCTCTACAAATATAGTTTGTGCTGGGGCGAGATTTTCGGTTATGGGGTCTGGGGGATATTCTGGTGCTGGCGCAATTTTTAAACTCGCACCATTTTCCTCAGGAATATTCCACGGAATCCCCAATAAGCGGACTGGGGTTGGGTTTTGCCAAGTTTGGTGAGAGTCACTCAAGGCTAATCGATAGCCAACAGTCATACCCTCAATGCTACCTGCACTCACTAGCCATAAACGCTGTTGGTCAAAGTCCTGGGAATTCACTGTTCCAGGCGGTAAATTTACTACCTGTGTTTCTTGCCAAACTTGGCGTGCTAAATCTTTAGTATCGGTGGTTGCATCGGCGTAACGCTGGATTTCCCGACTTAAGAGTTCAAAAACTTCACTAATGTGGGGACGCGATCGCACAGATTCGGCAAATGCTGGCTCTTTGTCCATCAATTGCAGAAATTCTGCTGCTTCTAGAGTAATTGCGATCGCATCTGTCGAGGCCATTACCGCCTCGCAACTTATCCCCCGCACCAATCCTAACCACCCCAGAAACTCTCCTTGTTCGACGACAGTTAAACTAATTTGCGAGTTAGTCCACTGGTCGTCAGCCAATACCCGCGCAGTTCCTTGATAAATCACCATGACATGTGCTGGCATTCTGTCTTTTACCAGCATCCATTGTCCGGTGCGATATTGCAACAGTTGGCAGTTATGAGCAACGGTTTTTAAGGTATCAATTTTGAGTGTGTTAAACGGGGGAGTTGCGGCGAGGAATTCGACAATTTCGGTTTGGGTGATAACTGGCATCATGCCAAGAGATACTCCACACAATGGTTAGCAGATTCTAAGTGAGTTTGTATTTGTGTTTCTATCCAAGCTTCAAAGAGTTCATTTAGCAAATACTGTTGCATATTTTCATCTAACTGGGCTGGTAGTAATTGCTCTAAGCGAATAATTACATACCAATCGGCTATTAAATGCGGTTTCCAAATTTGACCTGGTTGACTCACATAGAGAATTTGCTGAATTGTCGGATGAGGTTGAGACAGGGGAACTGGGCCGATAACTCCCCCTGTTTGTGCTTCCGAGCCTAGGGAATACTGCTGGGCTATGGTTGCGAAAGGATGCTCTCCCTCAACAATCCGAAAATATAGCTCTTGGGCTAAACCTTCATCTTGGGTACGAATCATGGAATAGATTACCCGGTCTAAATCTGCTTTGCGGTGCAGAAAATAAGACTCTAGTTTATTACCCCACATTGCAAGTTGGAATTTCTGGATTAATAGCGGACGGATTGCTATCTCCTCTAGGATTGCTTCAGTTAGTAGGTTTTTTTGCAACCATGCTTGTTCTACCTCTGGTGAAATAAGTTGGTGACGTTCCCGAAACTTGGCGATCGCGGCTAGATGTTCTGCTTCGGTGCAAGAGAAAGATGCGATCGCTTCGTCTATCACTTTGGCGCGTAATACCTGTGGTAACAGTTGATAACGATTTAGTAAAGACAGTAATTTTTCGCTATGAAGAATTTCGTTACCCACTTGTAATGTTTGTGTCGTCATAAGTCCTGACTAGCACGTTTGGCATTCTAAGGTTGGGGCAGAAATCTGTATATCTCTTGCCTAAGAGTATTTAAAGTTACTAAGGGTTTTACCCCTATCTCTTTTTCTGTTCAGGTATTTTTAACTGCATCCGGATATTTTTCAATAAGCCTTTGTAAATTTTTTCATCGTTAATCTTACCAAACTTAGCCAAAACTTCAAATTATATATTCTTTTTCAAGTATTTTTTTTACAAGGTTATATTAATTACACTGTTTTTTAAAAATATTTAAGTAGTAAAACATACTTTTATTACTTAAATAACAATGGCTTTAAATTAATAAAACCCTTACAGGTGAAGATATTTGCAAAAATTATCACTTAAAAAACAAAGTATAAAATATATTTTAAGTACCATGTGACGGTTTATTGACCGACACAAGGTAAGGATCAATCAAGCTACTGTATCTTTTATGCTGAGGTGAAGCGATTGATGTATTACTACTTACATCTTTTTCCTTTTAACCTACGGGTCTGAATTCAACTACCAGCGCTGAGGCGTATAAATAGACCCCTAAATATGGAAGTCGCAAGAGAGGAAAAACCCTCTAACATGTAACTTTGAAGTCTCTAGTACAAGATTTTTACCATTCACAACAGCTTGTGACAGCTTTGCTCTAACTACTCTAATTGACACCTCTTCAGGTTTGCTTCTACCAAAAGTTGCAGCGGAATTGCGATCGCTGTTGAGTTCATGCGAACAAATCTTTATGAGGATTGATTGATGGCTACAAAAACCTTTGAACAACAAGTTCTCGAACTAACCAACCAAGAACGAGCCAAGCAGGGTCTTCCAGCACTCAAAGCCAATACAGAACTCAACTATGCGGCGGACAAATATGCAGAGTTGATGGCATCGAAAAATTACTTTAGCCATACAGGCCCGGATGGTTCCCAACCTAGGGATAGAGCCAAAGCAGTTGGCTTTGAAGCGCAAATAATTGGAGAAAATATCGCTTTTGGTCAAAAAACACCCCAAGAAGTAGTAACAGCTTGGATGAATAGCCCTGGACACCGAGCCAATATCTTGAATCGCAATTATACTCAACTCGGTGTTGGTTTTGATAAAAAAGATAACGGTTTTTGGGTGCAAGAGTTTGGTAGTGATGATACTAACCCAGCCAGCAAAATTCCTGGTTCCTCTTCTGGCTCAGGTTCTCAACCCACACCAACACCAACACCAACACCAACACCAACACCAACACCAACGAATAATAACGGCACATTTGAACAACAAGTTCTCGAACTAACCAACAAAGAACGCGCCAAGAACGGTTTAGCACCACTCAAAGGCAATGCAGAACTCAACTATGCAGCGGATAAATATGCAGAGTTGATGGCATCGAAAAATTACTTTAGCCATACAGGCCCGGATGGTTCCCAACCTTGGGATAGAATGAGAAAAGTAGGCTTTGATGCTCAAACGATGGGTGAAAACATCGCCGCCGGTCAAAAAACACCCGAAGAAGTGGTGCAAGCTTGGATGAATAGCCCCGGACACCGAGCTAATATCTTGAATGCCAATTATACCCAACTCGGTGTTGGTTTTGATCACAACTATTGGGTGCAAGACTTTGGTAGTAATGATACTAACCCAGCCACCAAAATTCCTGGTTCCTCTTCTGGCTCAGGTTCTCAACCCACACCAACACCAACACCAACACCAACACCAACGCCAACGCCAACACCAACACCAACACCCACTCCAGGCAATAATAATGGTACGTTTGAACAACAAGTTCTCGAACTAACCAACAAAGAACGCGCCAAGAACGGTTTAGCACCACTCAAAGACAATAAAGAACTTGACTATGCGGCGGACAAATACGCAGAGTTGATGGCATCGAAAAACTACTTTAGTCATACAGGCCCGGATGGTTCTCAACCTTGGGATAGAATGAGAAAAGTAGGCTTTGATGCTCAAACGATGGGGGAAAACATCGCCGCCGGTCAAAAAACACCCGAAGAAGTGGTGCAAGCTTGGATGAATAGCCCTGGACACAGAGCTAATATCCTGAATCGTAATTATACCCAACTCGGTGTTGGTTTTGATCACAACTATTGGGTGCAAGACTTTGGTAGCGATGATACTAACCCAGACACCAAAATTCCCAATTCCGTATCTAACTCAGGTTCTCAACCCACACCTGATTCTCAAGCTGGTAAGGAACTCAAAGGCACAAACGGTAACGATGTCCTCACTGGTGGTACTGGTAATGACAGAATCTGGGGTGGTAAAGGTAACGATACCCTAAATGGAGGTGCTGGAAGCGATCGCCTCATTGGTGGGTTAGGGCAAGATAAATTAACTGGTGGTGCTGGAAAAGATACCTTTGTCTTTAAACAAGTGCAAGAAAAAGGAGATACTATTACCGATTTTAGCACCAATCAGGATAAGATTGACTTGCGCGATATTATGGCTGGCCCAGCTTTCACCAGCAAGAACAAATTCTCTGATTACCTGAAATTGCAACAAGTTGGTAGTGATACCGTTGTTAACTTGGACGTTAATGGTAGTACAAAATCTGGCGGCTTCGAGAAATTAGTTCTCTTGGAAAAAGTTAATGCCTCTAGCTTAAATGCTGGTAACTTTCTTGTCTAATTAATCCAGTTTTTCCGCTCCGTTTGCAGAATCGGCGGGGGAAACCCCGCTATTTCTTAAATTTTGACTCAAACTCGTTCCCTATTAATGTCAAAGCTCTACAAGCTCTTTTAGATTTTTAGTCTGTGTCGTGTAGCGTTCATCGAAGTTTCGAGCGACGACTTCCGCCGCTCGAACTTTTCTCTATGGTTGTTAAACTTTCGATAAATGATTTTTTAACCGCAGAGAGCACAGAAAACACAGAGGCTAACTAGCGATTATTTAGCAATATTACCAATCTGATTCCAAGCATTCACTACTTCTAAGAGATTTTTCGGCAAGTTCTTTTGAGAAATATCGTTATATCTCACCGTACCTTCTTTACTGGTCAGGGTATAGGTAATATAATCAGCAGATCCTTGTGGCGCTGGATAACTCAAATTTTGGAATTTGGCAAAGCGCGATCGCTCTAATAACTGCAAAAATTGTTGCACCTGTTGCTGAGAAATCCGGCGCACACTCCGAGAAGAATCATTAGCATCGCCAATCCGCACTCTAATCAAGGTTCCATCTTTAAGTAAAACAGTTTCATAGGTTCTAGGAGCAAACCCACCACTAGAAATCTGCCGAAACACCACATCTCTATCTAACGGTGCTGGGAGTTCATTTGTGGGAATTGGTACTCCACCACCTACTGCACCACCCGTACCGCTATCAGCAATTGAATTACTCCGCAGCCGATTCCAGCCTTTTAAGACAATTCGTAAATTTTGCGGTAGTTGATATAGAGTAATATTGTTGTACTTGACAGTACCTTCTGGGCTGGTGAGGGTATAGGTAACGTAATCAGCTGCGCCGCTGGGTGCAGGATAACTTAAATTTTTGAATTCACCAAATTTTTTGCGAGTTAATAATTGTTGAAACTGTTGTACCTCTTGGAGAGAAACACGGCGAACTGTACGTTCAGAATCGTTAGCATCACCAACTTTTACCCGAATCAAGCGCCCATCATTGAGTAAAACAGTTTCATAGGTTGTACCCGCCAAGCCACCACTAGAGATTTGGCGAAATACGACATTTTGATCTAACGGTGGTGGTAACTCATCTTGAGGGATTGGTACTGGTGTAACGCTACCAGTATTACCATTTGGCCTATCACTACTAGCAAGCTGGATTTGGGAACCACTTTCATCACTGAGAAATACCCAAGGACTGATTCTATTAGCTGATTTTACAAATACTTCCCAGCCAGATACTAGTATTGGATCGCAAAGATTACGAATAGTTGGATTTTCGCAACCCCGAGAAAATTGTTTTTGCTTATAAGCAACAATGTTAAGTTCGCTGATAGATAGCTTGGAAACCAGGGAAGCTTGGCGCAAAACTCCATCTTTCACTGTTTGGGGTAATTTTTGACTAGCAGTTTGGCTAGCTTTTTCATTTAACCTCAGCCCGGAACCTGTTTCATCAGCGTGATATACCAAGCTTTGTCCAACTGCGCCCACAACTATCCGCCAACCTGGTACTATAGCTCTGAGACAACCTTCATTAGCATTACCTAATTCTAAACAGCCATCTCTCCAATCTTGTTGTTGAGCTTGAATAATATTTAGCTGAGAAATCGGTTGTTGCAAACGTGCAGATGCAGCTTGCAAAACTTGATTTTTGACAGATTGTGGTAATTGGGTTGTGGGGTTATTTGTAGGAGTCTGTGCGGAAGCTAACCGGATGGAACGCCCATTGTTATTAGTGTGATAAACCCAATTTTGTCTACCATCAGATACTACAAATCGCCAACCAGGAACTATGGCTTGTGTACAGAATTCATCTGGCTGAGATAGTTCTAAGCAACTATTGCGCCAATTTTGTTGGCTGTAATTAATAATTTGCAGTTTTTGTGTTGAGATTCCCGTTCTCCGAGATAAATCCTGTAGCACCACATTAACTATTGAACGTGGTAATTGGTTTTGGTTTAAATTTTGTGTTAGAACTTCATTTTTTGTGTCTGGTGAAGTCTCAAGAGCAGCAGCACTACTGTTTTTGATTAATGTCAACCCGCTACCAACTGATAAAATTCCAGTTAACACTAAGGCAGTGAAAATCCGTGCTTGATTGCTGGTAGAATAATTACCCAAAGATCCTTTCATATTCTAGTTATAATCAGTTCCTACTCAAATAATTGCTACTCTGCAAATAAATACCTAAGAGGATGTTTGCAACCTCACCCCCTCACCAAATTTTAGATTTTGCGAAAAGTTCGCTCGCCGCAAGCCGACGTTCTGAACTTTTCAAGTTAGATTTTAGATTTTGGATTATATTATCCAACTACAATCCTTGCAAGCAAAATTCCAAATTATTTGATCTTCCTTCCCACTTCTTTGTGAGTCAAAACTTTTTTAACTGGAATGGGAGTTTCAAAGCCTCTATAATCATCAAAGCTGCTCCTACCGCTACTCTTCTCAGAGGAGAGGGGCGCTAGGAGAAGTAGGAGAGAGGTTTTTAGTCAATCTTGCTACTTGACACACAACAACGCCAAAATCTAAAGCCAAACAGCTGGAAATTAAACAAGCGTCAATCTTCTGATGCAGATGTGAAGATAGACGCTGCTATGTTGATGATTTGTTCCTAAATTATTAAATGTAGTGTTGCGATCTAAAATTCAGCCGTTCATAAATTTCTACTGAGTGGCTTGAGGTATACCACACCAAAAGCCCCAGTTAATATCAAACTTAAAATCCACAATAGTATTAAGCACTGAGAAGTATTAAGCACTGAGAACTTGTTGTTCAATCGTCTGATTATTTGGGACATCAAATCTAATCGTACTAGCTGCCCAATCTTTTAAATCAGGTGCTAGCCAAACTAGTTTGCGGAGAATTTCATCATTCACCCACAATACTAAAGGGCAATGAAACTGTTTGCGGAACTCATCTCGCATCAGATTGGTACTAATGATGAGTTCGTTAATATCAATTACAGATTCTAAACCTCTGACCATCAATACATCAGGTGTGTTAAAACCTACTGTAGTTGAGATGGTTGTATACAGTGTTTCCGTTGCAGGCGGAAGTACAATCTCTTGGATATGGGCCGATGAGAATTCTGTTAACAGATTTAGTACCTGCTGTTGCCTATTAGCAGAGTTACAAGATACCAAAATTAATGAAAATGCACCAGCAGAAACCATCATCGCTCTTGCGAGTCGTTTGGTGGCTGCGACAGTATTCCCCATACCGTCTTGTGAATTGTTAAAGCTGCTGATCATTATAAAATCCTGCCTTTGGTCTTTAAAAGTACCTTAGCTTTTTCAGTTTAATTCGTTCACCAAGTAGTTATCCAAAGTATTTTTGGGTAAAATTCGATAACAATTTATTTGATGACCTACAGTAATCTTACGCAAGATTTAATAATTGAGGATGGAGTGTGTGACCCCGCATTTACGGTAAATAGATAGAAGGTATGTAATTCAAATAACAACACAGCCAAATTTCCAGGATTGTTGAGTAGTTGATACCTAAAAATCACTGTTGGCTACATTACCCTGCCAAAGCGCACAGAGAACAGGAAAGTCAGGGAAAGAAGCTTCAGGTGTCCAGATTTTCTGCAAAACTCTCCTAGGAGTGGTAAAAATCAGGTTACATCATCGGCGTAAACTCATGACAACAATTGGTATAAATATTTAACCAGCAGGTAACAAAGCAACTTCTGTTGGGCTATTTAAGTCATGGTTTGTGTTGGAGAACGCCTGTAACAAATGATGAACAAACTGGTGAAGCGGTTAGTGACTGTTGTCAGAGGGAATTTTTACCAAAGTAGAAAGCGGGCGATATTTGCCATAATATTGACTTTGAGCATGGTAGCTACTGTGATGCTTTCCTTACCCTTAAATGCTCAAAGTCCGCCTTTGCGATCGCCTGGAGCGGAATTAAGAGGTGTCTGGTTAACAAATATTGATAGTGATGTGCTATTTGAACAGACTCGCCTCAAAAAATCTTTACAACGGCTGAGTGAACTCAATTTTAATACTGTATACCCAACAGTGTGGAACTGGGGCTATACCTTGTATCCTAGCAAAGTTGCTGCCACAGCCATCGGGCGATCGCTCGACCCCACCCCCGGACTCCAAGGGCGAGATCTGCTCAAAGAAGTTGTGGAAGAAGGACATAAACAAAATTTAACAGTCATTCCCTGGTTTGAATTTGGTTTTATGGCGCCGGCTGATTCCGAATTAGCCAAACGTCATCCCCAGTGGCTGACTAATCGCCGAAACGGAGAGCGAATTGTCAAAGAAGGAACCCACGACCGAGTTTGGCTGAGTCCCTTTCGTCCGGATGTGCAAAAATTTATCCAAGATTTAATCGTTGAAATTGTTAAAAACTATAATATCGACGGTATTCAATTTGATGACCATTTTGGCTTACCCTCAGAACTAGGCTACGATCCTTATACAGTAGCGCTCTACAGAAAAGAACACCGTGGTCTTGCGCCTTCGTCTAATCCTAAAGATCCAGAGTGGGTAAGCTGGAGAGCGAATAAAATTACCGACTATATGAAGCAGGTATTCACAGCCATCAAAGCTGTGAAAAAAGACTGTATAGTATCTGTAGCACCAAATCCCCAACGTTTTTCCTACGAATTCTTTTTAGCAGACTGGCAGAAATGGGAACGGATGGGACTGGTAGAAGATATAGTTTTGCAGATCTATCGGGATGATCTGAATGTATTTGTCAGCGAATTAGAGTATCCAGAAGTAAAAGCTGCCAAGAGCCATATTCCCGTGAGTATCGGCATATTATCTGGATTGAAAGGTAAATCTATCCCCATGCAACAAATTCAAACACAAGTGCAAAAAGTACGCGATCGCAATTTTGCTGGCGTCGCCTTCTTTTTCTATGAAAGCCTCTGGAACATCAGTAAAGAAAAACCCTTAGATCGTCAAACCAGCTTCCAGCAAATTTTCCCCACCCGCACAGCCTACCCGAATCTGCTCACAGGCTGGAAACCTTAGGGGAAGCAGGGGAGCAGCACTTCTCTGCGAGACGCTCCGCGAACGACTACGCTCAGTGACCAGGGAGCAGGGGGAAATGAGCAGGGAGTAAGCAAGCAAAAAATTCTTATTCTTTCTTGTCCCTCCGAAGTTCTGAGCGGAGGAAGCCTCCGCTCAGACTTCTCTCCTTGTCTCCCTTGTCCCATTTCTCCCCACAGTCCCTCATCCCCTCTTACCCGCCGATTCCCAACCGCCCAGCCAAGCCAGGAGTCAAGGGAAGCAGGGTGCTAATCATTAAAAATAGCGCCAAAAGACCTAAAGCAGCCCTAGCGTCATCAGGTTCGCTAATTTCATTCAAGCTGGGGCGTTCTAAATCCCGTTGTAAAAACAGAATTAAAATTGCCCAGTACATAGCTAAAGGATTGGCAAGAGATACAATACCTAGCAAAATTAAAGTTGCCAAGGTTGCTCTTCCTGCGGTTTTGCGTCCATAAATCGCTTGGACAATGCGCCCACCATCTAATTGTCCGGCTGGCATTAAGTTTAACGCGGTAATGACTAATCCCAGCCAACCAATGACAACTAAAGGATGAACGTTTACTTGAGGAGACTGTAAAGCCGAACCAAGGACAACTCGCGCCAAGCTACCCACCAAAATCGAACCTTGGAAAAACTGATTGGGGATTTGAAATAAACTGCCTGGATGAGAAAGCAACAAGCCGACAATCAGCATTAACAAAGAAACTATACCACCAGCCGCAGGCCCCGCCAAAGCCACATCAAATAGTACCGTGCGGTTGGGTAAGAGTGACTCAAAGCGGGTAATTGCACCAAAAGAGCCAATTTGCACCGCCGGGAGAAAGAACGGCCAGCTAAGGCGGACTTGGTGACGTTTAGCCATTACCCAATGACCAATTTCATGAGCCACCAAAATCGTCATTGTCCCAATACCTAGGGGTAAAGTTTCTGGTAAACGTTGTAGTTGTCCCAATAAATCAAAATTCAGCAGTAACCCCGCAGCTTCCAAACTTGTAGTAATAGTAGCGATGAATAAGATACCCGCAAAAGCTTTTTGGGGTAACGACATCGGGCGCGGGTCATTGCGGCTGGGTAGGACAATTACGACAGGCTTACCGTCTGTATTCTCTACTAAAAATAAGCGATAGCGATCGCCTAGACGCTCCTGCAAACTTCCACTCAACCGATTGTGAATTTCCTGCGCTTCTCCTCGCAGGTTACCTTTAAAAATTACACCTTCCTGGTAGGGGATTGTTTCTGTAGCAAAAAATGTGTCAATGCCAAAAATACCTTTAATTGCATTCAAATCATCTTCTGGAATTGAGAGAACCTCAATTTTCAGTTCCCCAACTCCTGGGGAAGACTGGGAATCTGGTGCGGTATTGAGTTCAGGTGAAGCCTCAGCAGCCAGTCTTTGGGTTGCTCTTTGCTGAAGTAGTGCATCTTGTCCAGCTTTTCGCAACTGCTTCCCTAAGAAAACATACAATCCAGCGGAAGCTACTACCAAAAACAATATACCCACTATGTTGATGTAAACTCCAGCGGCAAACAAACCAAAGAACAACAGCCAAGGAGCCATCAACACCACCGACTGTAACCAGGCCAAGATTCCCAGCTTACCAAAAGGTCTGGCGCGATAAAAGCCCCAACCCAAAATGCCAAAAGCTACCAGCACAATTGCTGTAACGATAGAAGTTTCTGATAGAGTAAACATCTCTAAACCTTTGATTTTGAGACCGAGCTAGTACAGCTGCGGTATTGCAGGTACATTAATTAATCTATAACGTTGCCTGTGGCTTACCCAAATTTTCATCATAAATTCTGGCGTTTCACCCGACCTAGCATTTGACCATTTAAACTTTGCGTTCTTCGTAGTCAGTACTTTAGTGCTAACTACGAACTTAATTAGGGCGGGTTACGGGTATGTAAGACAAATTCAAAAAATATTTGTTACACATGAATTTATTAAATATAAAAAACTCCACCAACAAAGCGGAGTTTGTGTCAGTGGTCAGTGAAAAAAAAGATTTAAAAACTGCTCATACTAATTTTCTATGAAGATGCATATAATTAGCCTGCTTAGGCAGGCTTTGTTTGTATAGCCCCAAACTTGGTGGGTGAGGGCGTTAATGTGCAAACTCACATAGAATTGGGGACATCCAATTTTTTAAATACCCAATAAATTTGTAGTGCGAACGCGAGAGCGTGTCCGTTGGCGCAGCCTCCCGCAAGGAAGGACAAACGTCTCGGAAGCTGATGTTCATTCATCGAGCAAGATGCTCGCACTACGGAATATGGGTAATTTATTTTTTTTAAATCCCTTGGTATCACAAGGAAGGCATGAAATCCGAGCCAAACACAACTGACAAGTGACACAGCTTCGCGCCCTAAAAAAAAGGCAAAATTCAGCAATATTGTGTTGAATTTTGCCTTTTTATTTGAGATAATAGATGTGTTACTTAATCTAAAAATATTCTTGATGCAATTCTAGAGGGGTAATCCAGGTAATCCTTGTAAATTGCGATAAGCACTAACGCAAGCAGGGCAATCACAACCAAATAAAGCTATAGCTCCATTACTCTCTGCTTCACTAAATTCGAGTTTGGCAGCATCGCTAGTTGTTCCTTGGTTTGATGCCACAACTTGTGTTGATTGAGCAGCAACAGCGTTATTTTTACTCCGCCGAATACAGACCAAAGGTGTGGGATAAGCACCGTGAGGAGAATGTACACATGCACGACCATCAGCAGTATAAATGACTTCGGTTGAACGAAGAGCTGCATGAGCAGGGTGACCCATCATCACCATAGACAGCATCGATGTAAATACTGTAGGAGTGGAGAGCAAATGCAACAGAAATTTTCTATTCATATCAATCAAGAACCTTTTTCAATTCAGTAAAACTAAATCCGGAAATTTGTTGCCTAATTTTTGTTTAATCTTTTACATTTTCATCCAAAACTTTTTTACATTTGAAAGTAAAACATAAAAGATTAAGAAGCATTTTAGCAGAAGCAATTTATCAAATATATATCTGTGGAAGTACCATTGATATGTCATTGATATGTCATTGATATGTCATTTATGTGTTACTCATGACACATCTTTAAACAGGAATTCCGGTAGAGTTATTAACAATTGGACAATATAAAGAAATATTAAGTATGGTGGGCATTGCCCACCATATCCAGAGAAAAAAGCGAATTTTTTGTGATCCGCAGCTTGAGCGAGATAGCAGATGAACTTAGATAGACTTAATATTATTGCCAAGCTCGGTCATATTGAACCGGCCAGAGTTTATCATGTCCCAGCTGTTTAGCTGCTAGGTGCGGCCAGTAAGGATTGCGAAGTAGTTCACGTCCTAACAGCACAATATCAGCGCTTCCTGTACGAATAATTTGGTCTGCTTGTTCACCAGATGTAATTAAGCCGACTGCGCCTGTATCAATATTTGCTTCCCGGCGGATGCGTTCAGCAAATTGAGTTTGATAGCCTGGTTTCAGTGGGATGTTAATCCCCGGTATAATGCCACCTGAAGAGCAGTCAATCAAATCTACACCTAAAGACTTGAGTTTGTCACTTAAAGCAACACTTTGCTCTATATCCCAACCCTTGTCAACCCAGTCAGTAGCAGAAATCCGGACAAATAATGGATGTGTTTGTGGCCAAACTTCTCGCACGCCTTGAACGACTTCCCTTAGCAGACGGGTACGGTTTTCAAAGCTACCACCATAATCATCTGTGCGAGTATTAGCCAAGGGTGAGAGGAACTGATGCAGCAAGTAACCATGAGCAGCATGAATTTCAATTACTTTGAAGCCAGCTGTTAAAGAACGTTTGGCTGCTTGGACAAAAGCATCTGTAACTTGTTGAATACCTTCAATAGTTAGGGCTTCAGGGATGGGGCTATCTTTACTAAAAGCGATCGCACTACTGGAAACTAAAGGTCGCCAACCCTCCTGATTTTCATCCAAGTATTTTCCGCCCTTGCTTGGTTTAGCCGTGCTGGCTTTTCTCCCCGCATGAGCGAGTTGAATCCCCGCAACAGCACCAAAATTATGAATTAATTCCACAATTTCGGCTAAATTCTCCACATGTTCATCGGACCAAATTCCCAAATCTTGGGGGCTAATGCGTCCCCTAGCCTCTACTGCTGCTGCTTCTGTTAAGACTAAACCAGAACCGCCAACTGCACGAGAAGCTAGATGTACCTTGTGCCATTCATTAGCATAACCATTAGTACTGGAATATTGACACATCGGTGAAACCGCAATGCGGTTACGAAAGGTAACTTCACGAATCCTGAATGCTTCAAACAGGTGTGCCATTGTTATAGATTCCTTCTCTTGGTAGGTGAAAGAAATTAGTAATAGAGTTACGCAGTAAATTCACATTAGCTGAAACGTCTATAGATAGATGTTTTCCTAAACACACTGAAGTTGGGAAGCAAAGCAACAATCAACAGGATCGCATTGCTACATTCCACAGTTGTAAGTGCCAAGAAAATCATCAATTACATCACATGTGTAGTTAGTAGTTATGTCAGCCAGACTCAAACAGCTTTCGATATTTGATACCAAGTTGAAGATGCAGATTTGGTTTAAGAGGTCAGCTATGTGCCTGTCTAAATCAAGAATCAGCATCCCTGCTAATAAACTCATCAAATGAGTTTCATATATTCAAAGTATGACAAAAGCAAAGAGGAACAGACAATTAGAAAGACAAAATTGCGATCGCGCCAGTAAGATGATATTGACCGCATTTTGTCACATGAGAGTGGGCACTTAAGCAAAGTTAAACTCGTCACCATTACACATCATAGATACATCTGGGTTAACAGTGCTGTAAAACCAGGAAGATTCTCAAAAAAACAATTAAAATGTGCCACTTAATTTGAGGAGAGTAACGTGAAAACAGCAGTAATTGTCAAAACATTAATTGCATCGCTAGGTTTTTTGAGTTTGTTTACCCCAAATCAGGCTGGGGCGCAACTAATACCACAACCTTGGGTGTCAGTGGGTGGGAATGATGGCGATGTCACCTATGCGGTGGGAGCTAGAGCTTTAAATTTAGGTGTGGAAGTAGGCGCAGGCCCCAACGGTTCTACAGGAGTAGATGTTTTGAAATTTCTCAATTTACCAGTTATATCACCTTATGTGGGACTAGGATATTACTCAGAAGATAAAGGTGTTGCGGTTTCTGGTGGTGTTCAGGTGGGTGCTACCGATCATGTTTTTGTTGGTGCAGGTTACAATTCTGTTCGTGGTTTCAATGGACAACTAGGAGTAAGATTCTAATTTCTACAACAAAAGTATTCTGGAAGTGGAAAGCATGTTACAAGCGATCGCTAATCTCAACCCCCTAGCAAGTCGAAAATTTGCCACCCTCTGTGTACCTGAAAATTAATGCTATCTTTCGAGTTGTTCAATGCCAATGATTTCGCGATCGCCTGCAATTTCTTTGTGGGTATGAAATGTGAAATGTCGATGCTGTCCGACTTTTTGCCACTCTTGTTGTAACGCTGCGTGCGGATATTTGCCACTGTTGAGCATTTCCAACATTCGCGGCCAATTTAGTTGAATACTGTGGATATCTCCAATAAAAACTTTCAAGCGACCAATGTTAGCGATCGCGTAAATCCCAGAAGCCATGAATACATCTCTCTTGAAAATAGGGGCTAGGGGAACCAGGACTAGGGAAGAAAGATTTTCCTACCCTCGTTGTCTGATTGATCACATGACCATCTAACTTGAAAATAGGGATTAGGGGGGCAATCAGGACAAATGCCCCATTCCCAAAGCTACCCTTCTAGCGATCGCTTATATACTGGTTTTCTTTGGGAATCATAGATAGCCAAGGACAAGTTCGCATTGTCACTGATGACTCCTAGAGCTTGCTGCAAAAGTTCCAAGTGCTTATTCCCGTTAGTAATTATGTTTGGTTTTCCTGGTAGATTAGGAGGTAAATTACTTTGCCGTGCTAGGTCATATTCACGGGTTAATTGCACAGTAATCTCTTGATTATTGATGATAAAAGTACAAATCCGCATTCCCTCAGTGCAAACTTTATTCAGATCTGTACGGGTTTGTTGCAACCTATTCGCAATTTCTAGTTTTGCTTGTGCTTGTTTGAGTGTGGCAGAGTATGGTTCTATTAAAGATTGAGCCTGACGGTATTGAAAGCTATTCTCGGCAATTTGTTTGGCAGACTGTACAGCTAATTCCCATTGGGCTACAGCCGCCTGCCATTGTTGCTTTTGCTCATATGTCTTGGCAAGCTTTGCAGCGTTGATTGCTTGTTGGTAAGTTTTGCTAGCTAATAGTTCTTTTGTGGCGCGATTGGTTGCTGCTGCCAGTTTTGGTTTGTATTCTATCAACAGTTGTTGTGCTTCTGGGTATGCAGAGCTAGTCTGGGGTACGATATTCAAAGCATTAACTGCTACCTGCCAAGTAGACTGAACTTTTTGTAAGTCCTTTAAGGATTTGGTTGTTGTTTCTTGCCCTGAGGCGGCATTGGCTACAGCTTTAGCAGCTTCGACTTTCTTTAACCATTTTTCTGCTACGAGTAATTGCTGGTTAATACTGTTTAATCCGGCACGATAAACCAGTAATTGTCCTTGTGCTAGATTGTACAATTCGCTATTGGCTGCGATCGCTTCTAATGGTGCGATCGCCCGTCGCCACAGTTTTTGTCTAGCTTGCAATTCCTCTAAGTTAGTAGTAGGCAATTTAGATTTCCTCATCGCCAAAGATCCTGCTTGCAAAGCCTTGACTACCTGATCGATTTTTTCCACCGTTCCAGATAAACTTGCTTGTAGCTCCTCGATTTTTTGGTGATGAATAGACCAAGGTGGGATCTGTGATAATTCTAAAGTTGATGCTTCTATTTGCTGTTGCACCGATAATAATTGTTTTTCCGATTTAGCTTGGTGCATCAATCGTCTAGATTCTGTTTTCAATTGCTCAGCATTTTGTATTGCCTGACACTGTGATATTAAACAAGGATTAGTCAGTAAATAAGTTCCGGAACCTAACAAAACAATTCCGACACACACTACACCCAACAAAATCGCTTTAATTGGTTTTGCTGGCTTAGAAATCAACAAATCTGGCCCGCCTGCGAAGGGGTCAAAGGCTTCTTCTTCAGAGTCATCGCTCTTTGGAGTTGTGGAGACACCAGGCGTGAATGCTGAATCAGTCTCATCGATAAATGAATTTGTGGAGACAGCAGGGGCGAATGGTGAATCATTCTCATCAATGAATGAATTTGTGGAGACACCAGGCGTAAATGGTGAATCATTTTCATCAATGAATGAATTTGTGGAGATACCAGGCGTGAATGCTGAATCATTCTCATCGATTGTAGCTGCTCTCATGGGGTCAGAGAATGAAGGGAAGATTAATCGATTACCAAAGGAGTTACCCTTTGACTCGTCCAAATCACTCGCTTGTAGAGTCGGGTAGGCATTTATCTTATCGATTTCCACCCTCTGCTTAATATAGAGGGAACGTTTGCTATAAGGACGTTGTTCACCCAATACTCTCAGAAAGCATTGTACAATTTGTTCTTCTTGATCGCTTGTTAGTGACTGGATGACATCCTCAACCAGTTGAAACAGTGTTGGAGTGTCAACTGTCAAACCTACTGGATGTTGAATGAGAATCATCAGTTCGTCATTAGTGACGGCACACTTTACTTGGAAGACTCCGCCAGATGAAACTTCGGACAGGAAGAGTTCCTGCAAAGTTTTGGTTAGCAGCTGTAAGTCATCCGGCTGAACTGCTACTTTCATAGAGGGTTCTTCTATATTGTGTTTCTTATCTTTGAGGGTGGGAAAGGAAGGACTTTCGTTTGTTGAATGCAGATGCACAGTTTAAGCAACCAGAGCCAGATAATCAGATTGACCAACTTTCTAACACAACTTCTGACTTTTGAGCAAAAATCCACCGGACTGGAATTATCTGCGGCTGCTAAGTTGGCTACTGCTAAAAGTAATATTTGACAATCGTGCTTAAAGTAGAAATTACAGCAGAAAAATGGGCATAATAAAATTTTTGGACATTCTCCCTCACTGCGCGGGTCATTTGTAGGGCAAAACCATTGCTAAACCTCTACTACTAACAAAATCTCCACCCACAAGGGAATGGAGATTTTTCCAGTAGACTGAAAATAATCATAAATATGGTGGTTCGCTGACAACCTAGAAAATTTACTGAGGAGATTGATGACATCTTGTTGAGTGACCACCGAATTTTTGGTTGGGAAATTTAATTTACCTTACTGGCTGAATTAGATAAAATTGAACGATGAAAAATAAATTTTTATAGCTTAGGACTTAAGCCAGAACTTTATTCACAACAATACTCACAGCAATACTTTGCAAATAATGTCGCTACCAGGTGCGTGTTCATGGATTTATTAGAATACCAAGTTAAAGAATGGTTTGGGAAAATAGGCATTCCTGTATTACCCTCTCAACGAATTGACCATCCCACAGATCTCAAGCGGTTAAAAATTCGCTATCCCGTAGTCCTCAAATCCCAAGTCCATGCAGCTGAACGGGCTAAAGCTGGTGGAGTTAGGATTGTCGAAACAACAATTGATGCGATCGCCGCTGCACAATCAATCTTCAATTTGCCAATTTGGGGCGAGTTACCAGAGGTTGTGCTGGCAGAATCAAAATATGATGCTAAGCAAGAATTATATTTAGCAGTGGTTTTAGATACCGCTGTTTGCCGACCAGTACTTTTAGGCTGCAAGGAAGCAGATATTGATTGGGAATCGGCAGGAGAAAAAATGCAGTATGTTGTTGTCAAACAGGAATTTTCTCCATTTTATGCCCGCCGACTAGCTTTGAAACTAGGTTTAGAGGGCACGCTAATGCAATCGATTAGCGATGTTATAGAAAAGATGTATCAGCTATTTATGCAAAAAGACTTAGACTTAGTAGAAATTAATCCCCTAGCAATCAGTGCCTCCGGTCAAGTCATGGCGCTGAATGGTAAAGTGAGAGTCAATCAACGGGCGATTGGTCGTCATCCAGAAATCGCCCAAATGGCAGCAAAAATAGTCAAAACTAATGGTCATAGTCAGACTAATGGGCATTTGGGCAAATGGGATAACTTAGAAATGCACGGTAAAATCGGCATTCTGGGTAATGGTACTGGTTCGGTATTGGCAACTTTAGATTTAGTCGTCAATGCTGGAGGTAAGCCTGGTCTGTGCTTGAATTTACGCCATGCTTTTTTAAGTGATACTGCCCAGACTACATTCTGCGATCGCTTAGATACAAGTTTGAAAATCTTGGCTGCTGATAAAACTGTACAAGTGATCTTGATCAATCTCTTGGGTAGTATTCCCGAATCTACAGAATTTGCGGAAATTCTCAGCAGATTTCTCCAACAAGACAAAAGTGCAGTTCAACCGCAGGCTGTACGTACAAATGGTAACAAAAACCGTCGTGAAGGCGGTTTCCCGCGCTTAGTAGTTCGTCTTGCTGGTTCTGAGTTCAACGCCGCTAGAAAATATTTAGCCACACTTAAAAGCCAAGGCGATACCCTGATATTAGTAGAAAATTTAGATGAGGCAGTGGCCGAATCAGTCCGTCTGGCAAAGTTAACTACTTATAAAAGGTAATAAAATTTTACCTTGCAAGTAAAAATCCCCGAAATGAATACAGGCGTTCAAATGTTGGTTGAATAAGTATTGCGATCGCAAATAATCTGTATAGATTTCTGCCTCAGCACTGTGGGAAAAGAGGCGGAAAATTTCCCAATTATTGAGCGACTTGAAAAGTAGTGGCAATAAGTTAATGTGATCTACAATACTTATTTGACATTTTCCCAGCATAAACTAGATTTAATCAGTTTTTTCTGACAATATTTGTAAAATATAGTCAAAATTGCATCATGTAACACTATGCATATCTCAATCTCTTCCCTGTAACTTATGGTACAGGGATGCCAAAATTACCTTAATTTTTTATGAACTTAACGACAGACAGTAAAGTGTTAATCCAAGGGTTCAGTGAATTTATCTCAGCAACTCATATTACGCAAATGAAAGCTTATGGTACTAATTTAGTTGCTGGTGTAAATCCTGGATTTGGTGGACAACAACTGTACGATCTTCCAGTCTTCGATTTGGTTGAGGAAGTGGTAGCACAGTTTGGGACAATTGACACAACAATTATATGTGTCAACCCTTACCAAGTGCTAGATGCAGCATTGGAAGCGATCGCCTCTAATATTCGCCAGATTATCATCATTTCCGCTGGCGTGCCTCCTTTAGATATGGTGCAATTACTGCGTAAAGCCGAGGCTTGTGAAACGCTGGTGGTCGGCCCTAATAGTCCGGGGATCATTGTTCCTGGGAAAATTCTCTTAGGTACTCATCCTGGTGAATTTTATACCCCTGGTAATGTGGGTATTGTCAGTCGCAGCAGTACTCTCACCTACGAAGTTGCTTGGGAATTAACCAAAGCTGGTTTAGGGCAATCAATTAGTGTGAGTATTGGTAGTGACACGATTGTTGGTTCCTCGTTTTTGCAATGGCTGCAAATTCTTGATGAGGATGAAACTACACAAGCAATTGTCTTAGTAGGTCAACCAGGTGGCGGTAGTGAAGAAGCGGCGGCGCGCTACATTACCGAAGCCATTGATAAACCAGTAATTGCCTATATTGCAGGTAAACATGCACCACCAGGAAAACATTGGCGGCAAACTGGCACTTTAGCAACCATTATCGGCCGCGATCCTAACTTTGGTACAGCACAAAATAAATTAGTTGCTTTCCAAGAAGCACAAGTTCCAGTAGCCGAACGTCCTTCCCAAATTCCCGAATTGGTGAAAAAAGGAATGATATAATATCATGTCAATGGTCAATGGTAAACCTTTCTGGTGCGTCGGCTGCGCTCAGGGTACATGGTCAAGAAATTTTAGACTATGGACTGTTGACTGTTGACTGTTGACTGTTGACCTACTCGTCAATCTGACCAACACGACGAATATTGAGAATGTCGCTCATTTTTTTGATTTGGATAAACACTTGTTCTAGTTGTGGGCGATCGCGTATATCTATACCCAAGTCCATTAACGCTGGTTGTCCAATCGCTGTTTTCACTTGCGCATAGCGAACATTGATCCCCTGGTCGCTTAACCGAGATAAAATATCTTTTAAAACGCCTACGCGGTCAAGTGCTTCAATCTGAATATTCACCGGGTAAGTATGAGGACGGGAACTATGTTCGGCTGCTGGGTTCCAGCGTACTGGTACTAGGCGTTCATACTCTACACTTTCGAGATTATGACACCCTTGGCGGTGAATGGAAATTCCCTTGCCGCGTGTGACTACACCAATGATCGGTTCACCAGGAATTGGGGTACAACACCCAGCCAGATGATACACCAAACCTTCTACCCCAACAATTGGCGAATCACTAGCGCGGGAAGTTGTCGGCGCTTCTCGTAAAGCTTTTGCTGCTGCTGCTGACTCTTTTGGTAGAAATGGCTGGACGACAGCAAGCGGTTGTTGGCCTTTGACTACCTCTCGCCAACGGTTCAGCACCAAATTCAGGGTGATTTCACCGTAACCTAAACCGCCGAGTAAATCTTCCACACTATGGTAATTACATTTTTCGGCGACACTCTGCATTGCATCTGATTTCAGCAGACTATCAAAACCAGTTTTACCCAGTTCTTTTTCTAGTAATTCCCGACCACGGGCAATATTTTCTTCCCGGCGCGATCGCTTGTACCATTGTTTAATCCGATATTTGGCGGCGGAGGTTCTGACAAAGTTCAACCAATCCAAACTGGGATGGCTGTTCTTTTGGGTCATAATTTCCACAATATCCCCATTTTGCAATCGGGTTGATAGTGGAACCATGCGCCCATTTACTTTGGTTCCTGCACAGTGGTTTCCTACTTCTGTATGAATGCGATAAGCAAAATCTATACTAGTAGAACCGGGACTTAAAGGGACAACATCTCCTTTCGGGGTGAAGACATAAACATCATCTTCAAATAAATTATCTTTGACGCTATCTAAATACTCTTGCGCATCTTTTAAGTCACTTTGCCATTCTAGTAACTGGCGTAACCAAGTAAATTTTTCATCTGTTGTCGTTAAATGGCTAGTGTTAGAACCACCAGTTTCTTTATATTTCCAATGAGCTGCAATTCCGTACTCCGCAATATGGTGCATTTCCATTGTGCGAATTTGCACTTCTAAAGGACGACCAGTCAGCCCAATTACGCCAGTATGTAATGATTGGTAACGGTTCGGTTTTGGTAGACCAATGTAATCTTTGAATCTACCAGGAATTGGGCGAAAGGCATCATGAACCACTGCTAAAGCACGGTAGCATTCCTCATTAGTCTCAACAATAATCCGCAACGCTGCTAAATCATAAATTTCATGAAATTCTTTTTGCTGTCGTTGCATTTTCTGGTAAATACTATATAGGTGCTTGGGACGGCCGCTAATATCGAGGCATTTAATCCCAGCTTGTTGCAAGCGATCGCGCAAAATTGCTGTAGCCTTTGCCAATTTTTCTTCCCGCGATGTTCTTTTTTCTGAAACATGCTGTTGAATTTGGCGAAAAGCATCTGGCTCTAAATACTTAAACGATAAATCTTCTAGTTCCCATTTTAAATGCCAGATCCCCAAACGATTTGCTAAGGGAGCAAAAATATCTCGTGTTTCTTGAGCAATACGGCGGCGTTTTTCCTCTGGCATAAATTGTAAAGTTCGCATATTATGCAAACGGTCTGCCAACTTCACTACAATGACTCGAATATCCTGTGCCATTGCTAAAAACATCCGCCGAAAGTTTTCTGCTTGACTTTCAGTTTTACTTTTGAAATTTATTTTAGAAAGCTTGGTAACACCTTCAACTAATTGCCTGACTTCTGCTCCAAAAAGCTCTTCTATTTGTTCAATTGTGATATCTGTATCTTCGACTACATCATGGAGAAATCCAGCTGCTATCATAGCAGGACTACCGCCTAAATCACGCAGTAATCCAGCTACGGCGACAGGATGACAAATGTATGGTTCGCCGGATTTCCGGTATTGTCCTTGATGCAGTTGATAAGCAAATTCAAATGCTCGACAGATTAAATTTGCATCATGATACCTTCGGTCATTTTCTGCTTCGCTGCTACTTACCGAAGATTGGATTAAGCATTTCTTAAGCCACTCCGGAAGTGGAACATCAATTGCGGTATTGAGAACTATGGTGCTCATACAAAGGGGACTAGAGGTGATCTGTGGATAAGTTCAAATATGGACAAAAATCACAGCATCGCCGATAGCAAATGCTGTTGCCCAAAGGCTAGTTAATCAAGTCAGATGAATTTGATGCCTGTATTGCCTATGGTAATCATCCAGTGCTTGTTTCTCGGTTCATCATCCCAAAAATATATTGCTGGCAAATGAAGCCTCAAAGCATGATTTGAGGCTTCTAGTTCTAAAAAGAGCTTAAGAAAGTTTATTGTAGAAAAAAAATTGCTTGACATTAATACTATCTTAACTAGCACTGGATGTCTCTAAATACAGATAAATATCAGGTATTGGCTAGCTTTCTAGAGGAATTCCGCTCTGATGCTACAAACACCCAACTTGATGGCAATCAACTGCGACAGCGTTTAGCCTCCTTAAAACAATTGTTTGTACAGCAGATTGTACCTTTAACTGAGGCAGACTCGCGGGAGCAGTCTTATCGGACAGAGATGAGTAAGCAGCTGCGGCTGTTGGAAATTGACGTTATGTTTTTCCAAGGTGCAAGGCAGGTATCAACTGCACAAGCTAGGCTGCAAACAATTAGCGATCGCTTGACGACTCTCATCCGATATTGTGATGCTATCCTGCGACGAGAAGAAATGGGGGAACAATAATTATTAATCCCTTGTTTCTGTGTTTCTTTATCATCCCACCTAAATCTGATTGTTGACAGCTATTTTCGCAACAAGTTCTACAATCATTTATCTTCTAGCTGAACTTGTGCGATCCCAACGCTTCCCTTGGCAGAGTCCCGAATGAGAACAGCGGCAAAAATTACCCAAAATTTTGATCCCCAAAGATATGATTTTCTGATGCTCAAAATCGGAAATTCTTATGCGCAAAGGTTTTAATCAATTGCACACCTCACTCAAAAAAACTTCTTTGGGCAGATAATATTTTTCTCTGTTCAGAGATATTATATAAAACTAAATTTTATTGGACTTTCGCAAAAAACCTCTCCAACTCTTATTCTTCTTGATGGCCAATACCTTGAAGTAAAAGCTGAGTAATCCGGCGCATATAGGTTTCTACCGGCTCATCTGTGGGTTTAAATATAATTGCGTAATATAGCGACCCACTCAGCAGATCAAAGATCAGATCGACATCGGCATTTTCCTGAATTTCTCCTCTAGACTTTGCTCTTTGCAGGACTATGGCAAAGGCCTCACGGCGGGGCATAGTGTATTTTGTCCAATAAACTTGGGCAAATTGAGGATTGCTAGATGCGGTGCTGATAATTAAGGCGAGTGTTTGACGACCAAGGGGACTGAGGATTTTTTTCGCCGCATTCTCGATCGCAATATCCATATCTCCCCAGAAACTTCCTGTATCAGGGATCGTTAAATCCGCCCTGAGACTTTCAATCGCATCTGCAACTAGTTCTTCTTTAGAAGAATAACGGCGATAGATGGTAGTTTTGCCAACTCCAGCGCGAGAGGCGATCGCTTCTATACTCATACTTTGATATCCCACCTCTGCCAGTAAATCCAAGGTTGCTTGGAGAATAGCCTGGTCAGCATGGGTGCTACGTGGTCGTCCAGTAGGGCTATTTATCTGCTTACTCATAAACGCATCTTCTCTCAGCAATAACATCTTGGCAATTTAACGCCCAGTTTCTTAACCTTCAGTGCCCTTGACTAATTATATACGATACGCTACCGTAGCGTATGGGTAAGAGAGGGGACAAGAAGGACAAGGAACCAGAGAAGAAATAACTTATGCCCAATGCCCAATGCCCAATGACAAATGACAAATGACAAATGACAACTCATGTAAATCAAGGTGGTTATATTCAGGGGCCGCTGAAATGGGCGATCGCCTTTTCTGCTGCCCTAGGCGCAATTCTAGAGGTAATTGATACCAGCATTGTCAACGTGGCGCTGACCTCGATGCAAGCCAGCCTAGGGGCAACTGTGAGTGAAATTGCCTGGGTAGTTACCGGATATGCGATCGCTAACGTTGTTTTAATTCCCTTATCTGCTTGGTTGGGAGATTACTTTGGTAAAAAAACCTATTTTATTTTTTCGCTGATTGGCTTCACCATCGCCTCAGTCATCTGTGGGCTATCAATTAATCTCCCAATGCTGATTATTTCCCGTATCGCCCAAGGATTATTTGGTGGGGGACTACTAGCCAAAGCCCAAGCCATTTTATTTGAAACCTTTCCTCCTGCTGAACAAGGTTTAGCCCAAGCAGTCTTTGGGGTAGGAGTAATTTCCGGCCCAGCAATTGGCCCAACTTTAGGCGGCTACCTCACCGACGCTTTAGGTTGGCGCTGGATTTTCTTTATTAATATTCCTTTTGGGATCTTGGCTGTGGTGATGTGTTGGATGTTCTTACCCAAAGATAAAGACAAAAGTCGGACACAAAGCCAAGCTGTCGATTGGTTGGGGATCGGGTTTTTGGTAATTGCGATTGGCTGTATGCAGACTTTCTTAGAAGAAGGGGAAAAAGAAGACTGGTTTTCTTCTGGCTTCATCACCAGTTTAGCGATCGCCAGCGTTGTCGGATTGGTACTGTTTATTTGGCAAGAATTGAAAACGCCTCATCCTGCTGTCGATTTAAGAGTATTACATCACCGTTCCTTAGCTGCGGGGAGTGTTTTATCTGCGATCGTCGGGATGGGATTGTATGGCGCACTATTTGCTGTGCCGATTTTTGCTCAGAGTATTCTGCACTTTACCGCCAGCCAGACAGGACTTTTACTCGCCCCTGGTGCTTTAGCTTCAGCAATTGTCATGGTGATGTTAGGTAAATTGTCCACCAAAATCGATGCCAGAATTTTAATTGCGATCGGTGGTGTGGGAACAGCTATGGTGATGTTTGATTTATCAAAACTCACTTCCCAAACTGGAGCCGACGATTTATTTTGGCCTTTGGTATGGCGTGGGGCTTTTACCGTACTCATGTTTTTACCTCTGAGTCTAGCAACATTGGGATCGCTGCCCAAAAAAGATATTTCAGCAGGCTCAGGCTTTTACAACCTCACCCGACAATTGGGTGGTAGCGTTGGTATTGCTATTCTCACTACCTTACTGGACAAACGCGAAGCTTTTCATCGAGCTATGTTGTTAACAAACCTTAGCCCTTATAATCCAGAAACAACTCAGCGTCTTGAGTTACTAATTGGGGCGATGCAAAGCCAAGGTATGGACGCAACCACAGCACAGCAACAAGCACTAGCTATACTCAGTCAAACAGTAAATGTCCAAGCAGCAGTTTTATCTTTTGCAGATATATTTCGAGTAGTGGGTGTAGCGTTTCTTTGCTCATTGCCTTTGTTGCTGTTTTTAGGTAAAGGTGGAGCAGGAGCAAAAGCACCAGTGGGTCATTAAGAGGATGTTTGAAAAGTTTTGAAAGGTTACATTTTAGGTCAATCGCCTCACCATGATCCGAATCATGGCAAGGTAGATGAACGTCTTTGATGTTTCCAGCAATAAGCGTGTTCGTAGGTCTCCACAAAATTCCTAAGAAGCTTATAGAATGTACATTCTCCGGACGGAAAAACTCCTATCCAAACCTCAGCCTAATGCACCAATATCTACTACTCATAGTTTTTTGCAGGTACTCTAAAAGCTGCATATTTCCATTCATCACCCTCTAAATATTCAATTTTAAATTCCCCTTTAGTTACTAAATTCATATCTTGAAGTTTTACTATTCCATTTTCTCCTAAGACAACGCATTCTGAATTAACAGTGGCATTTGGGCTGGGATTTATACTTATTTGATTGATGATTTTACGCTGTAATTCTTGATATTGTTGTTCTGTGATCAATTTAGAATCGTATAGTCTTTTAATTTCTCTTAGTTGGTTTTCTATATTTGGACTCCCTTGGGTTTGTGTATTATCTATTTGGCAAGAATCTGGTTTAAAGGCTATTTTTCTCACAGGATGATCCCACCACTTAGAAAACTGAGTTAACCAATTAGTAGTTCTGGTTGTATGTATGACTCTTACTTGATTATCACTAATTTCTAAACGAACCCAATCAGTAGACCTTTTTTGTATCAAACCCCCAAATCCCCAAGTGATAACGCTACCTACTGAAACACCACTATCGGCTAGACGAAGTTTAATCACTTTTGGTGGTATAGCTTGTACTATTTTCCCTGGTGTCTGATTTAGAGAACTAATATCATTAGCAATCAAACTACTATTTTTTTCTATGGCAGAGGATGGATTTAGTGCTATAGAATTAGCCAACAATACTGCTGATATGAAAATTTTTACTTTCATTATTTATTAATGTGTTTTAGTTTGCATGATTTATACTTTTAAGAAGTTTACAATATACCAGTAAAATCAGCAACAAGGGGTAAAGGTTGCAGCTGTCACCAGCCGCGAGGCGACGGCTGCAACCTTTACCCAGAATTAATTACATCAAAATTGTTGAAATTTTTATGCCACATCAAGTTCTAAACGTTCGTTCAGATCCAACCTAAAAATCAGGCTTTGAGCTTCATTAACGAGGCTTTGTTACTCGTGAATGAGCTTTTGATATTATAAATAAGCGGATTTAGCCAGACTATAAAAGTCAAATTTATTCAGCATTTCTAAAAACGTGAATACCGCCGGAATCTGAAGACCATTAGCTAAAATCGCAACTCCCATGACTCTTTCTAGGGGTGTTGGTAAACTATATACTTGGACATTGTGCGGAATCGGTACAGCTGCTAGCTGGGGAATAATAGCAGCTCTTAGTCCCTGATTTACCAGGCTGACAATAGTAGAGTCTTCCTGAATATCACTAATAGTATGAATGAAATTTGCTACAACCTTCATGTGGCTGTGGAGATTGCGTCCGCAGGGTAAACAAGACAGCAAAACTGGTGAATAGACAGCTATGTCTTCCCAAGTAATTTTCGGAGTGCTAACTTTGGCGGTTGGTGGTAGCAAAGCCACATACTCATCTCTAATAATTTCCCATACTTCAAACTCATCACTAGTCGGTAAATAAGTCACCCCAATATCAGCCCGTCCTTCGCGCAAACAATGTTCTACCTCCAGGTAAGAAAGACACTCGATGATTGTTACAGCCACTTCTGGGAATTGATCGTGAAACTGAGCGATCGCTTTTGGTAATAAATGAGTAGCAACACTGCGAAAAGCTGCAACCCGCACATGTCCACCATGTAACCCTTTATACATATTCGCTTCCTGTTGCATCATCTCTAGATGTTGCAATGACTGACGGGCATGGTATAAAATGCGCTCTCCCGCAGGTGTGAGTACCGCACCATGACGACCTCTCGTAAATAAGGGGACACCCAATTCTGCTTCTAAGGTGGCGATCGCATGGCTAATTGCTGGTTGTGAAAGTTGCAATTCCAAAGCTGCCTCACTAAAGTTACCACAATCTGCTACAGCAACTACGGCTCGAAGTTGGGAGAGTTTCATGGCGAATTGAAAAGATAAGAGTGAGAAAAATCCTGACTCAATTGTGTCAAAAATATTCTATTCGGATTTTTGATATCTATAAATGGCATTTATAGAAACTATACAAGCCATGTTTTGATTATTCACTCAAGGGTTGTTACAGTTTTGTTGTAATGAGCATCTATCGGAAATAATGCTATGAGAAATGATATTAGATGCATGCAACCCGAAGAGATAAAAATAACTTCTAAAACTAGTAATATCCTCGCGTCAATCGGGCAAGCATTGCATGGTTTATGGGACAATACCGTAAAAACACTACTAGCAGACCCTCAAGAATTACAAGTTATCCAAAAAGTAGACCGACACGGTAATATCTATTGGCAAGCTTACGATCCTGTAACCGGAAAGTCCTACGCTTCCGGTTCAGAAGTTGATGTAACTATGTGGATTGAGCAGCTTTACAGACAGTAAAAATCAACATGACGCAACTTACCTTAGTAATTGGTAATAAAAATTATTCATCTTGGTCATTACGTCCTTGGTTAGCTTTAAAGCAATTCGGGGTGGAATTCGAGGAAATTTGCATTCCTCTCTACACCCCTGAAACTGCATCAAAAATTCAGCAATATTCGCCTTCAAAAAAAGTACCAGTGCTTTTACATAATCATCAAAGCATCTGGGACTCTCTAGCGATTTGCGAATACCTAGCAGAAGAATTCCCCGATATGGATTGGTGGTCAGAAGATAAAATAAATAGAGCATTAGCTCGTTCTATTAGTGCAGAAATGCACTCAGGATTTCAAAATCTCCGGCAAAATATGCCCATGAATTGCCGAGCTAAATTACCAGGTAAAGGGTTAACACCAGAAGTGCAAAAAGATATTGACCGCATTACCAGCATTTGGCAACAATTCCGGTCAAAATTTGCAGCCGATGGGGATATGTTATTTGGCAAATTCACAATTGCTGATGCCATGTTTGCCCCAGTCGTATTACGCTTTGTCACTTACGATGTGCAATTAGATAGTATTTCTAGAAAATATGTAGAGACAATTTTAGAACTTCCCGCAATTCAAGAATGGATACAAGCAGCCAAAACCGAAACAGAAGTTCTTTCTCAATATGAATTGTAGTTTTGACTTCCGTCCTCAACGTTCCCTAAATTCGTCTATTAAAATGCAAATTCCCATACATAGGTGAACAACAAGATCCCCGACTTCTTAAAGAATTCGGGGATCTGAGTCTATTGAGTCGATTAACGTAGCAGAGACAATTTTTTATTTAATATCTACCTCAACCAATTTCTCTCTGGAGGAGATTTTATCATGAATAGTCATTCTACATGCCAGCGCGAAGCCGCGCGAAGCCATAGTGTAGAATAGACCTCTTGCAAAAGTCCTTTTTGCAAGAGGGGGGAAAAGGGTAAAGGTTAAAGGTAAAGGGGATAATACAAAACCTTTTCCCCTTCCCCCTACCCCTAATCCCCACGAAGTGGGGCCCCGAGTTCCCCTTTTCCCGACTTATGCAAGAAGTCTAATAACTAGTAACTTGAGTTAAACTTTTGCTAGGATGTCATCCACAGTAGTACACAGTTTGCACCGAAAAAATGTCAGCTGTTATGAAATACTTATGCTGCGGATGACTTATAAATAAGCGCAGATGAAACACCTTAAATCGCGTTCTCAAGATTTGCGGAGTTTGTTTGAGAACAACATCACCATTGAATACGTCGCAGAACCGCTGAAAGCAGTTGCGGCTGAAGCCGAGGTAACAGAAGTGCTGCATTGGATGCAAGCACGGGATTTTGATGTGATTGGTGTGGAGTCGGGAGATACTATCACTGGCTATGTAGAACGCACCAGCCTGATAAAAGCCACATCAGGTAAGTGCAGCGATTATCAGCGAGTGTTTCATCCCAAAGAACTCATCGCTATTTCCACCCCACTGATGAAATTGTTACCCATTCTGCAACAAACTCCCCGATTATTTGTGCTTGACTGCAATCAAGTAACGGGAATTATTACCTGTGGCGATTTGCAAAAAGCACCTGCAAGAATGCTGCTGTTTGGCTTAGTAACACTGCTAGAAATGAATCTGCTGCGACTCGTGCGGCTTTACTATCCTCAAGATTCATGGCAAGAAGTATTAAAACCAGAACGTTTACAAGTTGCTCAAAGATTATGGCGAGAAAGCCAAGAAAGAAACGAAGCCACAGATTTGTTAGATTATCTGCAATTTTGTGATAAGCGAGAGTTAGTTTTAAATCAACCAGAACTTCTTGAGCAACTGGGACTAAAATCTAAGCGATTTGGAGAGCGTTTTCTCAAATCTGCCGAACAGCTACGCAACCGATTAGCGCACGCACAAAATTTAGTCAGTGGTTCCTCTTGGACAGACTTAATTTCCCTAGCAGAAGCGATGGAAACATTATTAATTCGTTGTGAAGAAATTGAGTGATGATTGCTAATGTGTCATTTCTCATTACAAAGGATAGAGAAATTACAGCAGATTGTACAGATAATTGTCAGGGCAGTGCCCATACGTGTCAACTTAATCATGGGACAGACCATTAAGCCGATAGCTTCCGGTTTATTGAATTCGGGTAGTCGTTTATTGAATTGGGGTAGTCGTTTATTGAATTCGGGTAGTCGTTTATTGAATTGGGGTAGTCGTTTATTGAATTCGGGTCAGTAACAGGATAAGTCAACTTCATCTCCTGCGAATGAACTTTGCCGACTTGTGTGTACATCGTAGCTCCCTTGGAAGAGGGAAGATGAGGGCAAAACGTTGTCACCAAGTGGGTTTCGTGTTAAGTTGACACCAATGGGCAGTGCCGTGCCCCTACCGGCGTACCTCATTTACCTGAAATGCGCTGTATGATATTTTTTCTCTGGAATACTTTTGCTTAGTGCGTGAGGTAAATTATACCAATTAAATAAAAGAAGGCGACAGATACGTAGGTTGGGTAGAACGAAGTGAAACCCAATACATACAAGGTTTTAAACTGTTGGGTTGCGTTCTTCAACGCAATTTTAATATCATAAAGTGATTGATATAGCTAGGAAAATCACAAAATTTTACAATACTTAATAACGCCTAAAAAAGCAGTAGGGGCACAACGACCGTTGCACCCCTAGCATGTGTTTGATTTCAACAAAAAACGCGATGTCTGGCGACAAGCCCTCCGGGTTCAGCAGTTGCTTCAAGTCGGGGAACCCGCCCAACGCACTGCTTCACCGCTTTGTGTCTACACTATCTGTCAACAGAACCCATAATCACGTCAATACTGCCGAGAATTACCACAATATCTGCCACCTTCATTCCGCGTAATAAATGAGGCAGAATTTGTAGGTTGTTGAAATCGGCGGCGCGAATCTTCCAGCGTGCGGGGAAGACGTTATCATCACCCACTAAATAAATGCCCAGTTCACCTTTACCGCTTTCGACACGGGCGTAAATTTCTCCTTTGGGAATCTTAAAAGAAGGAGAAACTTTTTTACCAATATACTGGTAATCAAAAGCATCCCATTCTGATTTTTTCCCAGCAGCTAAACGCTTCGCTTCTAGGTTTTCATAAGGGCCACCGGGAAGTCCTTTAATTGCTTGGCGAATAATTTTCACAGATTCGCGCATTTCCCGCATCCGCACTACGTAACGGGCAAAGCAATCACCAGCAGTTTCCCACTGCACATCCCAATCAAAGTCATCGTAGCATTCGTAGTGGTCTACTTTGCGCAAGTCCCACTTCACCCCAGAAGCGCGTAACATGGGGCCAGAAAGTCCCCAGTTAATTGCTTCTTCGCGGGTGATTGTGCCAATACCTTCAACCCGACGACGGAAAATGGGGTTATTGGTAACCAACTTTTCGTACTCGTCTATTTTAGGTAGCAAGTAATCGCAGAATTCTGAGCACTTATCTACCCAACCGTAAGGTAAATCAACCGCCACGCCACCAACGCGGAAGTAATTGTTATTTACCATCCGATAACCAGTAGCAGCTTCCCACAAATCATAAATCATCTCCCGTTCGCGGAACTGGTAGAAGAAGGGAGTTTGCGCGCCCACGTCAGCGAGGAAGGGCCCAAACCACAACAAGTGGTTGGCGATTCGGTTCAATTCCAGCATAATCACGCGGATGTAGCTGGCGCGTTTGGGTACAGCCACACCTGCCAATTTTTCTGGGGCGTTGACAGTGACGGCTTCATTGAACATCCCCGCTGCGTAGTCCCACCGACTCACGTAGGGAACATACATAATCGTGGTGCGGTTTTCCGCGATTTTTTCCATTCCCCGGTGCAGGTAGCCAATTACTGGTTCACAATCAATAACATCCTCGCCATCCAGGGTAACAATTAACCGCAGAACCCCGTGCATTGAGGGATGGTGCGGTCCCATATTCAGCACCATAGGTTCAGTGCGGGTTTCTATTCTGGCCATAGATTATAGTGTTCTCCCGTTCATGAAAATTTAGAATTGGATCGCGTAGATGCCAACCAGACCCAATTTATATTGTCTGCCACAATCAGACTCTTGAGAGTAATGGGTTTAGGTTGGAAAGAAGATGGCAGCCGAGGGATTTTGGTTGATGTTTAATTTTGTTGCACTTCTTCAATTATTATATGGAATCCGCAATAAGTTATTGACTGGACTCGGAAAATAGGATTATCTTCAAAATATCTGCTACTAAATGCCTTAATAGTGATTTAATATCGTTAAATTCCTCTTATATAGTGCATTTTAGCTATATATACCAAAATTAAGTTTAAAAACTGAGTATAAATCTTACCTAAAAAACTTTTGTGCGATTACGGATTTCTTGTGTAATAGGGGGTTTGTTTGGTGTCATTTTGTCAGTGTTTCTGCTGCTCTTACAGTCTCATTTTGTTGTAGCAGCCTCTGATACAGTAGTTTATGACAAAGCCCAGAAAGCACAATCAGGCTTTTTGGCGATACTGGAAACCCTCGTCAACATTGATTCAGCAACGGGCGATCAACAGGGGCTGACTCAGGTGGAAAACCTTGTGATTGAGCAGCTGAAATCCGTAGATGCTGACGTTAAAACTATAGATGCAACGCCTAGCGCTGGACGGAACATCCTGGCAACAATTCAAGGTACTGGCAAACGCAAGATTCTGCTTCTTGCCCACACTGATACCGTATTCGACAAAGAAAAAGCAGCTCAACATCCTTTTAAAATTGTTGATGGCAAAGCCTACGGTCTAGGGGTGATGGATGACAAAGGCGGAATTCTCTTAGGTATCGAAGCACTGAAAATTTTGCGAGAACTGAATTTTCAGGAATTTGGCACGATTACCTTTTTAATTAATCCAGATGAAGAAAAAGGATCGTTGGGTTCACGGGAATTGATCAAAGAAACTGCGAAAAAACATGATATCGCGCTGGTGTTAGAATTTGGCTCCCCAGAAGATAAGGTAACCTCATGGCGCAAGGGAATTGGTTACTATGGACTTGAAGTCAAAGGTCGAGCAGCCCATGCGGGGGCTGAACCAGAAAAAGGCTGTAATGCTCTATTGGAGGCAGCTTTCCAAACTTTGCAACTGAGAAACCTTGGCGATCGCAACAAACAGACGACAGTTAATTTTACTGTTTTCCAGGCAGGCGATCGCAGAAATATAATTCCCGATTCTGCCAAGGTTCAGGCAGATGTGCGGGTACTCCAAGCCCAAGAGTACACTCGCCTCGAACGTGACTTTACGCGGTTATCACAAAACAAACTGTTGCCTTGCACTGAAATCAAGGTGATCTCAGAACGAGGTCGTCCACCGTTTCCACCCAATGCCAAAACCGATGCGTTAGTTAAAAAAGCTCAAGCCATTTATCAAACAATTGGTCTCAAGCTGGGAGTTGAAGGCAGTGGCGGTGGTACTGATGGTAACTACGCTGCCTCCGTGGGCACATCCACACTTGATGCACTTGGGCCTGTAGGTGGGGGTGCGCATAGTCCAGATGAATATATCAATTTGGATCGGATTGCACCGCGAATTTACTTACTCACCAAGCTGTTAATGGATTTGGGATCTGCAAACTAGTCAATTGTCAATTGTCATAGTAATTTCTCCCTGTCCCCTCTGCCCCCCTGCCCCCCTGCTCCCACCCTCTCCCACACTCCCCCATCCCCCTCACCAAAATAATGGGTCTGAAGCCTCGCCCTTCTAGGGCGACTTTTTATTAATTTTTAACTTCCTAACTAATTCTCTGAGTACATCAGACTTTGTTCTTTTAGTTGCTTGGCAATAGTCTTCAAGATGTGCTAGCTCTTCCTCTGTTAATCGAAAAAATACGCTTTTATTCATTGTTTTGTATATCTTGATGATATACAATCATCACAAACCAAGAGGAAAATTAGTGAAAGCAAGATACCAGTATCGCTTCTATCCAACACCACAACAGCAACAAAGCCTAGCTCAGTTGTTTGGATGTGTACGTGTTGTATATAACGATGCTTTGGCTATCTGCAAGCAGTCCGAAAAACTTCCCAAGAACAGCGAATTACAAAAGCTTGTAATTACACAAGCCAAAAAGACTGATGAACGCTCATGGTTGTCTGATGTTTCAGTAACTCCATTGCAACAGTCAGTTGCCGATTTAGGCGTTGCCTACAAGAACTTTTTTGATTTTCTTAAGGGTAAGCGAAAAGGGAAAAAAGCAGGAACTCCGCGATTCAAAAAGAAGACAAGTAAGCAGGGAGCAAGGTTTACGCTCAACAGTTTTTCAATTAAAGGTACGTTCGTATATCTAGCCAAAATTGGTAACGTTAAGCCTATTTGGTCTAGACGTTTACCGTCATCCCCGTCAAGCGTAACAGTCATCAAAGACTGCGAAGACCGCTATTTTCTTAGCTTTGTTGTAGAAATAGAACCTATTCATATTGATGCCAAAAACCAAAGCATTGGTATTGATTTAGGAATTCAAACTTTTGCAGTTATGAGCAATGGGGACAAAGCAGCAAGTCCCGATTACTCAAAAAAAGACCGCAAAATCCGCAAATTACAACGCAAGCTAGCAAGGCAACAGAAAGGGTCTCAACGTCGTGAACGTACTCGCATAAGAATTGCCAACAGACACAATCAAATTGCGGATACCCGCAAAGATTTCTTGCACAAGCTATCAACCAAAGTAGTTAGTGAGAACCAAACTATTGTTTTGGAAGATTTGAATGTGTCGGGAATGGTTAAAAATCGCAAGTTGGCAAGGGCGATTAGCTTGCAGGGATGGCGAGAATTTCGGGTATTATGCGAGGCTAAATGTGAAAAATTTAGTCGAGATTTCAGAGTAATTAATAGATGGGAACCCACCAGCCAAACTTGTTCTTGTTGTGGGTATCGATGGGGCAAGATTGATTTATCTGTTCGTTCAGTGTTGTGCTTGAATTGCAACACTGAACACGACAGAGATGATAATGCGTCCCGAAATATAGAAATGGTCGGCATGGGGCATCGGCACGACCTTAAACGGACGGGGAGCGACCATAAGACTACGAAGAGTAGCTAGTTGCTGGGAGCCGTCAAGAATCGCCGACGTTCTACGTCGGTGAGTATGTCAATGCGGCGGTCTCGCGCAAGGTGAGTCAGTTGTAGTAGAAGTATCAGGAAATACAGCTAAAGTATGATACTCCGGGCTGTCATCACCATATAAAACTCGGAATGTATACAATTTAGTTTTTTCTGACCCTTCGGTAATTACTGTTAATAATGTATTGTTAGTATAAGGTAAACCGGGAATTGGCAGCTTTTTAATCCGTCTGAGTTGCATGACGTTTGCTGAAGAATTTTGGCAATCTCCTGTATTACCTCCTTGACCGAACTGCATACACATCGGCCCGTCAAAATCTATGGTTACCTGTGACGGGTCATTTAACCAAACTTTTTTAATTTTTTCTCCCGCCGGAATAAAACTGAGGTTTGTACCCTGCTGATACCAAACTTTAATAGTAGGTACTACTCCGCTTAAACCTTGAGCTTGACAGGAAAAAATCGATCGCAGAACAGCATTCTCAGCTACAGCGCGTCCTGCTAATAAGATTGCAGCCACAAAACCTAAAGAAGCCAGAGGTAGAAAATAAGAATTATTTAAGATATTTGCGCGAAAATTGCTGTTTTTCTTCATGGCTGAACTGGGAAGGAGTGGGCAGGGGGGCAGGGGGCAGGAGGGACAAGGGGGACAAGGGAGACAAGGAGGACAAGGAGAACAAGGATGATAAATAAGAAATATCCAATGCCCAATGCCCAATGCCCAATGCCCATTAATCCTTAAAATTCCATTGTCTGATTGATATAGATTTCAACTTCTGTACCGGCTGGTAAAAACCAAACGTTGGTTCGCTGCATCATGTCGGAGATTGCTTGTTGATTGCGTTGGGCAATTTGCGGGACTACGGTGTTCATCCCACCTTCTAAGGCTGCTGCGATCATGTTGCGTTCTGGGTTATTAGTGCTAACCACAGTACCGCCTGCATTAGTTGTGACAACTTGGGATTCAGTCCGATTCATTAACTCGGCGGCTTTACCTAAACCACCCAAAACAAACAGTCCTATATCCATACTGGCAATGGATGATCCACGATTAGGATATTGTCTTGCTACCAGCGGTTTACCTTGGGAACCGCGAATCATGATGGCATTTGGCGGTAAGCTATTTTCAGATATTCCATTACTATCTTTAGCGATCGCTTTCACCACATTTAGCTGTAGTAACCCTTGTTCGGAAAGAGTACGAATTTCTGTTAATAACTCCGTACCCGCAGGTATAGCAACGTTTCCATCTACACCTTTTAAAGGTTCTTGTAACCGCACGACAAATGTATTTTTGGCGGTTTCCTCGCCATTATTAGCGGCGGAATTAGAGGTTTCGCCAAATACAGCTGTGGCTAGCACAGCTTTAGCGCTACTCCCGACTGCTAAGGATTTGGAACCCTGCTTTGTTTGTTTATTTGCAATCAGAGTTGAGTCTTCTGTTGTGCTTGCATTCTGAGTTCCTGGCTCTGGGGTTGATTCAGGCTGAGGGTTAGTTGCCTGTTGCTGTATGTTGGGATTATTGGCAGTTTCAGCATTATTGACATTTGCTGTCTGTTGATTTTGGCTTACCTGACCATAACTACCTAACTTAGCTAGATTTGTCCACATTTGATAGGGATCTAGTTTAGGTTTGGGAGTTTCTTTGATTGCTGGGGGAATATCCGGTTTGACAGCTAAAAGCTGGGGTTGGGATGGTGGTAAAGGTTGAGAGGGTGGTAAAGGTAGAGAGGCGATCGCTTGTTGTGGAGGTTGCGGTACATTAACGATGCGTTCAACTGTGACTATTTTCGGTGCGTTGCTTTTTGGCGTTTGTTTTGCGGCTATTGACTGTGGTTGAATTTGTGTATTTCTCAGTTGTTGTTGTGCTAGTTTCACCGCCTCTGCTTGTTCGGTGAGTGCTAATTTAGTTTTCAACTTTTCGATTTCTAACTCTTGCGGTGGAGATTCATTTACTATCGGCGTTTTCACTGGGGAAGTAATATTCTTCCTTTTTGGTTTTTGATTGTTGCTACTCATCATCTGAGTTAAAAACCCACCAGCAAACAGAACCACAGCGAAAGTCGCTGTACCTACTAAGCCTAATTTAGCAAAGGGATTTCCGGCAAAAGATTGCTCCGTTTTTACTTCTGATGGTTGCGAAATTTCAGGCTCTGAGATACCTGATTCTTCTATTGTTTCATCGCGGTCAAAGGAGAATTCTCCATTTTCTAACCCGACTAATTTTGCCATTCTTAATTCCCAATCTTGAGAATCAATTTCTTCTAGTTGGCAATTCTTACTTGCAGAAATTTTTGCTGAACTTGAATAGGGAGTCATAAGTACGTCTTAGGGTGAATTTTCCGAACAACTTTTATCTTTCATGTCACAAATCTTGTAGATTTGTAATCTAGCCGAACCTAGGCGGTAAGCAGCCTGTTGCAAAGGAATTGCAGACTGAGGTAAAGAAGTAACTTGTTCATCTGTAGCTTGGACATAAATTTGTTGATTAACGGGAATCGACTCGCCAAGTCTATCTGCACCCTGAAAAACTAATTGATGAGCAACCATTTCGACTTTCCACTTACCCTCAGCTATTTTTTCGGGTTGAGAAATTCTCTGGATCGCTAATAGCTGCTCATCTGATTGATTGTAGTTATTTAATTTTTTATTGGGATTTAAGTTATTAATTTTGGTTTGTAATTTGGGCTGAAAATCTTCAGTTACTAATTGAGAACTAATTTCCCAAACAGTATTTTGTGGTTGCTGCTGTGACCAAGTTAACATTAAAGTCATTGTTTCGCCCACAAATCGCCGAATTGTTTGTTGATCTCGTTCTAAATTTTCTTGTGGGTTGACTGTAATTGCCCGACCATCAGCCAATTGTACCAAACTTGGCAATGTTGTTTGCCGATTTAATCGCTGCAAAATCGACCAGTGAAACATCAATACCAACAAAGTTAACAGATGTACTCCCAATGTGCCAATGGCAAACAATGGTAAGATATTAGTCTTTTTATTTTCTGTTTTCAGTATTTGCATTGTTTATCTAGTAAAATTGCCAGATTTTTGTTCGGTTTCACATTGAGTTGATTTTGCTCCTTCCAAATTATCATACTTATCAATTAAACATAAATTCCGCATCTCATAAATTTCTAATCTCTCAGCCCGCACCAAATAAATTGCTTTTTGTAAAACTGTTAGTTGTTCAGATTGGGGATAATCAAAGTAATCTACTGCTTGCACCAATATATCTTTATTAAAAGGAACAATTAACTTTTTGCCATCAGCTTTTTTAGTTTGAATCAAGTCAGCTACCATCCCCACTTGCCATTTACCTGGTGAAATTTCTTTCGGGGGATAAACCCGTTTAATTACTAATTGTCCTGAGATAATTTGTTGCGGATTATTGGCGAAAACTTCTGGTGGTGTCATCAGCGCAATTTGACCTAAAAACCCTTTGCGGAAATCTTCAGCAAAGGCAAAACTAGCTATCCAACTACTAGTAGTCACTTTTTGACTACCACCATTGGGGGTTTTAATTAGTATTCCCAAATCTGGTTTAGGCTTACCAAATTCTTCCAGGGATTGTGGCGGTAAAGTTCCTGACCAGTCAAAGATTAATGTCATCGTTTTACTAATGAATTGGCGAATTGCTTCGCTATCTCTAACTAAATCATCACCAGAATCAACAGCTTTACCATCAACCATCTGCACAAAATTCGGCTGTTTTCTCACACTCAGTTGGCGAATATTCAAGCCTTGGGCGATTAAAAACAGCAACAGTAATAGCTGCAATCCAAAAGTAGCGATCGCAAAAATTGTTAAAATACTGGCAGTACGTTGTTTTTTCTCTAATAACCGTACCATTTATACCCTCTCTTTCACCCAAGAAGCTGTATTCCCAATCGCATTAAAAACTGCAAATCCTCCCGCCGCTGCTACTAATAAAGATAAAATCGGTGCTAAAATTCCTAAGAAAATCATGAACCACATTAAATCAGGGTCAGCATTGGGATCTTGGGCTGGGCCATTCACAATCACAGCAGCAGTTAACACAGCAATAATATTGAATGAAATTTTGGCAATCCCTAAAGATATAAACCCAGTCAGCCATGCAAAAATCGGTTTACCTGCTACTGGTAGTAAGGAACCACCCACCGCTAAAGGCCCTAAAGCTGCTATCAGCAACATCGTCGCCTCGATTAAATTTTGAAAAGCATATTGTAAGGAAACTAAAAAGTTTTTTATACTAGTTTGTACCGTAGAACCTAACAATGCATTAAAAGAACCTTCCGAGATATATCCTGTGCCATAGCTAATCTGATTTACCTTATTTTCTAAGCGTTCAATCCAGACTTTATTACCATATAAATTTTTATATTCTTGCCAGAGATTATTAATTTTTTCTGATGCTTTAGTAAAGCATTGAGATTGTTGTTCACCATTCAAAGATTGACAAGGACGTAGTAAAGCACCAGCCACCTCTTCCGCCACACTCATATTTAGCGCCTGCTGATAAACCGAGTTAGCATCTGCTGTGGCGATTACTTGCTGATTTACCGAATTGATAAAGTTGCGTACCCCTAAAGTCAAACTAGAAAGAATACTGCCATCTCCAGAATTATTTAACAAAATCACCACCACAAACGGCCATATCATAGATGATATGGGACGAGAAAATTCACCTTCTAGGACATCTTTCAACCATTGCATGAGGAAAAATAATAAAGTTCCCACCGCAAAAAATATACCTAAATTTGTTAAAGCGCCATAAATATTTTCACTGGGATTTTTTTGTAATAAATCTAGCCATTGATTCTCCCAGCTTTCGGCAATACTTTGGGCAGTTGTCGCGCCATTGCCGATAAATTCTCTAATGCCTGTATCCGCAGGAACTTGTAAAATATACTGCATTTTAAGGTTTAAATTAGGGCATGGGGCATGGGGCTTCTCTGCGAGACGCTGCGCGTAGCTTGCTTCCCGTAGGGTACGACTTCGCTCAGCCTACCAGGAATTGGGCATTGGGCTTCTCTGCGAGACGCTGCGCGTAGCTTGCTTCCCGTAGGGTACGACTTCGCGATAGTTGAGCGTAGTCGAAACTCAGCCTACCAGGTATTGGGCATTGGGCAACTGACAAATGACAAATGACAAATGACAAATGACTATTCACTTTTTAATTTCCTTCCTCCCAAATAAATCCATTTGCGAAGTTGTGCGTAACAGCCTTGCAGCTTCCGCCGATGAATCAACTCGCCGCGCCCGATTGTTTTCTTCCATTTGTTGAGAAATGCTGGCTAAATTTAAGTTAGAATATTGCATAAAATGGTTGACTTGCATCGTCTGAGCTAGGGTTTCTCCTGCAATTTTGGATTGCTGACTTTGAATTTTGAGAGTTTTTAGTTGTAAATCAGATTGACCACTGAATAACGAACCTAAACCCGGAATACTTGCAGCACCTGCTTGAGTGAGTTGTGATGGTAAGCCATTAAGAATACTTTGATAGCTTTGATCTGCCTCTTGTGCGATTTGAGCAATATTTTCTAGAGTGTCTTGAGTTTCTTGTAACTTGAGTTTTGTTCTAATTTGTCCATTTTTACCCAAAACACTGGCTACAGAACTGCGAGTAACTAGGCGATTAATTTCATTAGTAGCGACTGTAGATTTGAGCGCCGGATTATTATCGAATTTATCTGAGATGGAATTGACAATCACCACATTTCCTAACCTATCTCCCGCTGCGACTGGATTGGGTAAGTTCAACTGTCCTGTAGATTCATTAATTGCATTTTGAGACTGCATTTCTACAGGCTTTAATGTGGTGCTTAAATTATTTTTGAGATAGTTTTGTAATTCGGCGGAGTAGGATTGAAAATCAACTAAAACATTGCCTAATTCTGCCATTGCTGGTAGTGTTACTAGCAATCCTAAACCGAGGGTAAAAATAATAGTTTTTTTCATAGGTTTGTTATTTGTCAGTTGTCAGTTGTTAGTTGTCATTTGTCATTTGTTTTTCACTGTGTCCCTGCGTCTCCCTCATCCTCCTTGTCCCCCTTGTCCCCCTTGTCCCCCTTGTCCCTTCCCCTACCTCTCAACTCCCGCGCAATGAGGCTACTAATTGACGCGCAAATACAGAAATTGCTTCATATTTATCTCGGTGTCGTTGCATTGATTGTTGGCGTGCAGATTGTTCGTGGGGATTGTTAGCAACTACAGCCAATTGTTCGTAACCTGGGTAGTAGCGACAGAATGTATAAATCCCGTTATCATCTAGCAACCACTGGCTATAAATCCCCTCTTTGCGAGGGAAGAAGCTTTCGGAAGCATTACGGGCGATAATTTCTTTGGGATATTTCAAGATATCGACAAAACTATCCACCGCTACTGGCTGAATTCGACCGATTAATCTGGTGGTGAGGTTTTGTAAAATTTTCGATGCAGCTTTGGATTTGGCGATGGTATCGGGGTCTTGTGCAGATAAAATGACGCGAATCCCCGCTTTTGCACCGTTAGCACAAATTCTGCCGACTAAATTGGCGATTTGGTCAAATTCAAACAAAATTGGGGCTTCATCAATAAAGAATATCGAGGCGGGACTGCTGAGGGCGCGGCGTAAGGCGGCGGAGTAAGCACTCAAGGAAAGTACGGCTGCATCTTCGCTATCGGAGAGGTTGCGCAGTGCAAATACTAAAAGTTTGGCATCTGTGCGGAAGCTGGATGGGGCGGAAATGGCTTGTCCGACGCGACTAGAAAGCCAAAATCGCAAGCGTAGCTGAATTTGACTCAATGCATCTTCAACTCTGCTGCTAAGGGAGTCGAGTTCTAAATGTTCTGGGGAACAGAAATAGAGGAAATCTTTGAGAGTTGGGGTTTTTTGCCAAGCTAGAGAACCAAAACCCCCGTCCATTGCATCTTGATAACGCTGTTTGATACCGCGATCGCTAAAAAATGCCGCTAATGCTAAATTTATTAAGGAGCGTACAGTTTGTCCTAGCAGTGGGCTTTCTGTGGCTGACCCCAATACCATTGTCAGCAAAGCTGATTCCAAGAATGCGGTATAATCAAGCATTCTGTCCCGTTGTTCTTCTTCACTTAAAGAACGCAAATCTGGCTGCTCAAATAAGTTATTCGATTGTTTAGAAATATCAAAGTAGGCTCCATTCTCCTCCATGAATTCTGTATAATCTGTGAAGGTGGATGTGCCATCGGGTTTCGGAAAGTCTAAGGCGACCACCGGAATATTATGAGCTAAAGCTTGGGTTAAAATTCCCGACACCAACACCGATTTTCCGGCTCTGGTTGTGGCAAATAATGCTAAATTTTTGTGTTGGGTAAATAAATCTAAATGTATCGGTGTACCCCCTTCCGAGGCAATTAATTCAAAGCCTTGACTATCACCTTTTCTAGTTAATACCAAAGGCATTAATCCGGGAACTTCGCTAGTTAAATATAACTGTCGCCGATTAAAGGGTTTGACTAATAAACCTTCCCAAACTATCGGCAACGATTGTAACCAAATCTTCCAAGCATATTCGGTTTCTCTAATTACCTTGGCTGGGCGTTGAAAACAGTTTTCAATATATCTTGTGGCTGCATCCAATTGTTCAACACTAGAACGATGGACGAACATAGCTATCCCTGTATATATAGGTACGGCTCCTTCAAACAATTGTTCTTGGGCTGCTACGGATTTCTTTAATTTTAATTGGGCATTGACATCAATTGTTCTACTTTTTTCTTGAGCCATGAGGGCTGTCATATTTGACTGCTTCAGGACTCGTTGTAAGGTAGTCTTTACTAATGCCGGATTTGCGGCTGTTAACTGACAAAATATCTCTGTATCTACTACAGTTTCTCTGGATAATACTTCCCATAAATAGCGCAGTTGGGAGGATTTATTTGCCCAGCCACCGGGTTTATCTAAAAATGTGAGTGCGCCAATATAGCGATTGTTGACATTCACCCACCGCCTGTCTGCACAAGGAACACCAGATTCCATCAGTAAGGTGGTACTGTGAATATTCTCGACTAAAAGTTTCGTACTCGGCAAGTCGGAATAAACTTGTTCGTGCAGTCCGCTTTCATCTAAGGTGAGCAATTGGGGAATCTCTATCGGGGGCGTATCGTTAAATCTTCTCCAGATTTCTCCCCATAGTTGTGTGGCGGTTAATGGCTTAATATCTAAGCCCATTTTGTTAGATAACAGTTGTTCCCAACGACTAAAACCTTGTTTATAGGCGTTGGTAATTACGGTTTCTAGGCGCTGGTTTTCTACTTCGGCAATATCCCCTTTAAATTTCAACCACCAAGCTTCGGTTCTGGCTAAAAATTTCTCAATTACATCATCTGCATTGGCAGCATTTGGTTCCACGGTGTATGTGACATAAATCCGCAGAAATTTTGGTTTGCGAATCCCGGAATTTGTCAATTCTTTAGTTCTGGCTCGTTCTGCCATTAACAAGTATTTGATATCCCGAGAACTGCTATTTCTGGCTAAATCGGCTAATTCTTGTTGTCGTTCTTTGTCGTCAATAAATGACCCCAAATGCAACGTCATTTTTTCGCCGCTGGGGATGTCTTTTAATCCGGCTTCGATGTTGTCAAAAATTGTATCGATTTGTTCTCTTCTCAAGGTGCTATGAATGCCACGACATTCAAACCCAAACACAAAGCAAAATCTATCTTTTTGGTTGCCTTTGGTTAAAATATAAGCGCCGATATCTCGTCTATTAAAGGAGACGCGCAGCATTGTGGCTAGGTGTAAGGCATCTTCAAACGGTGTTAACCTGGCGTTGCCGGCGGTACCGATGCTTTGTTTTCCGATTTTTTGCTTCATGATTTACTTCCAACAAGCTTTGATAACGTGCAAAGCCTCTTGTCCATGCAGGAACACCAATAAATTTACTTAAAAAGCTCCAACTTCTACCACCAGTTAAGATCCACCAGGTTGCCATTCCCCAAGCGGCGATTAGGAATGTCCACATCCATTTTTTAAATTCATCTTGAAATAGTCCGCCAAAGATGCCGTTAATTATAAAATAGGCTGCTAGGGCAATGACTGTCCACGGTAAGATTTGATCTGCTGGTATGGGGCCGAGGGATGGTTGAGAGCCTAAAATTTGATTGACTGGACGAAAGTCTTTGTCTGGTTCTTGAGACATCACAAATCGCTCAATTACTTACTATTATTATTGCCAATGACAAAGCCTGTTAATACATCCGCGATGGTGACAGCAACCACAACTAATAAGGGGGTTCTGGCGATGTTTTGCCAATCTTCGTCTTTTCGCACGGCGTTAACTACGCCAATCAGGGCGACAGCTATATATAGTAGGTATAGTGCCCGTAAGACGTTAAAGACTAATCCTACTGCTAGTTGGGTACCTCCAGCGTTGCTTGTGCCTTGAGTCAGGGTGTTTTGAAAGAAGTCTTCCGCTTTTTTGAAAAATTGCCCTTGTGCTGGCGCGGCGAAGTAATCTAGCCAGAATATGCTCAACAGGGTGACTGCTGCTAATATTTGCAGTGGGATTAGTTGGCTTTTTGGTATTGTTATTGCCTCTCCTAAGCGCTGTATTACTATTGTGATTAAACTCCCCATGAGTAAACAAAAAAGTAACACAGGGCTTTTCAGGCTAATAACGCTTAATAGTACTGCGCAGGCTAGCAAAAAGGGTATTGATTCAATTAGCTGCAACCACCAGTATTTCAGCGTCCCTCGAAATTGATTGACTGCTTTCATCATGCTCCTAGGTAAGGTTGTGAAGAAGTTCCGCTGATGGGAACGTTGCTTGAACATTTGAGCAATTTCCCCATTGATGATTAATCTCAAATAGCTCTGTCCTACAGAAACTATTATTTCATCTATGCGCGATCGCCAGATTTTTACTTATTTCCGTGCGATTTCCCACCCCTAGGTGTTCTTTTTCCCTTAACATCTTCATAATCTTTTCTACCTCCATGTAGCTGATGAATTTGATATACACGTAAAAGTTGTTTGTCGCGAGCCGCTACAACAAACTTATTACACTTAGATTAGTTCAAAATCAATTTGACTAAAATTCTGCGTAAATTTACGGTGGTAAATGCCAAATATCAGGGGAATTAGTTTATCAAAATTAAACTTAACTATTTTCCCATACCCTGGAGTATCTTATTCAGGCCTAGTTTAATACCTGAACACCCTAATTCAAATAAGCAAAAATGCCTATTGACACAGATATACCCATTGTAAATTGCTACTCATTTCCGGCAAGTAAAATCCGCAAATCCCGTCTGTGTCAATATGTCATCCATCCGCAGAACTAAACTAAATCTTCCAAAAAACTTTATCAAATCCTCAAAATTGCAATTTGTTAAGTTTTTCTTTACCATTTCTTAAAGACACAAAAATCAACATGAACTTAGATTCGCAAAATCTACTGGATGCAGAAGCAGGGATGTTTTCCCATATTCCCGTATTGAGTCGGGAGCTAATTGCAGGTTTAGAGGTGCATCCTGGTGGACATTATTTAGATGCAACGGTAGGTGGTGGTGGTCACACTCGCCTATTGTTAGAAGCGGCGTTGAATGTACAGGTAACAGCCATCGATCAAGATGGGGATGCTTTAGCCGCAGCACAAAAGTCTTTAGCTGCATATGAAGATCAAGTAAAGTTCATTCGTTGCAACTTTGCCGCTTATGAATTTACCAACGGTACTTTTGATGGTATAATAGCAGATTTAGGAGTTAGCTCTTACCATTTGGATACACCGGAGCGCGGTTTTAGCTTTCGCCACGCCGCTAGCTTAGATATGCGAATGGATCAAAGACAATCATTAACTGCGGCTGATGTAATTAATGATTGGGATGAAGGAGAATTAGCAGAAATATTTTTTAAATACGGCGAGGAAAGATTATCGCGGCGCATTGCCAGACGCATTGTCGAACGGCGACCTTTACATACTACTGTGGAATTAGCTTCGGCGATCGCCTCCAGTGTGCCGCCAAAATATCGTTATGGCAGAATTCACCCAGCTACCAGGGTTTTTCAAGCACTGCGAATAGTAGTCAACGACGAGTTAAAATCCCTCGAAACCTTCTTGGAACAAGCACCAAACGCCCTTCTCCCTGGTGGGAGAATTGCGATTATCAGTTTTCACAGCTTAGAAGATCGCTTGGTAAAACATGGGTTACGAAATTCCCCATCGTTGCGAGTTTTGACCAAAAAGCCAATTATAGCCGAAGAAGCAGAAATTGCGCAAAATCCGCGATCGCGCTCTGCCAAGCTGAGGATAGCACAGAGGAGCGAGTGAGGGGATGAGGGGGATGGGGGCTAGGGGCTAAGGGAGACAATGACAAATGACAACTGACAAATGACCATTGACCAATGACAATTGACTATTGACGAATTAATTTAATTTTTTTTGGTAATTCGATGTGAAAGGTGGAGCCTTCACCGAGGTGGCTGGTGACACCGATTGTACCTTGCATCATTTTGACTAATGATTTGGTAATCGCTAGTCCCAAACCGATACCTTCATACTGACGACTGTTACTTTGATCGACTTGTCGGAATTGCTCAAAAATACTCTCTAGGTGATCGGGCGCAATACCAATACCTGTATCTTGAACGGCGATCGCAATTCTGTCAACGGAAATTTCCCCAACTTTGACTTTGACCCTACCTGTGGCGGTGAATTTGATGGCGTTTAACAACAGCTTGGCTAATACCTGTCGCAGGCGATCGCTATCATTGACCATCAATGGACAAGTAAGATTAATATCTACTTGCAAATCTAATAACTTTTCCTCGGCTAGAGAACGGTGTTCAGCAACGGTTGTTAAGACTAAAGTTTTTAAGTTAAATTCTTCTGGATGAAATGATACATTCCCCGCTGCGACATTAGCCAAGTCAAGCATATCTTCAATAATCGATAGTAAGTGATTACCATTATTGAGAATGCGTTGCACCATTTCTATTTGTTGCTCGGACAAGGTGGAGGTACGCTGACGCAACAACACTTGTGATAACCCCAAAATTACATTTAGGGGAGTGCGGAGTTCATGGGAGGTGGTAGCTAAAAATTGTGACTTTAACTCTGCTGCTTCTAAAAGTTGCAAGTTTTGTTGCTGAATTTGCTGACGGATTTGTTCTAGTTCGTGATTTTGCGCTAACAAAATTTCGTTTTGTCTGGCTAAGCGTTCTTCCCGTTCCTGCAAAACTTGCAGCATCATCGTATTGTTAATTGCGATCGCCGCTACCTCACCCAATGCATCTAAAAGGTGCTGTGAAGCTGCATTAAAAGCATAAGGATTTTCCCAGTTACCAATAGCCAGCACTCCCAATCGTCCTGCTTGTGCTGATGTAATAGCTACAGCATACATGCAAGCGGGTGTGAAAGCTGAATATACTGGGGCGCAGGAAATTAAAGGACATAAGGGTAAGTCATCAATAACGCAGTCTATCTGCTCCCTAGTTCCGTGAAATAGTTGGGATACACCAGTAGCAAATACCTGAGTTAGTAAACTTGAATTACTATGAAACGGCTGATCACCACAGATGGATTTTTCAGGCCAATTCCAGAGGTTATCCTGAGTTCTAATATTGCCATTTAGTTGGATAAAAGGCAATTTTTCCGCACCTATTCCCGTTGTGCTGCTTAATTCTAACTGTTGCGTTTGGGTGTTATATAAGGATATTAGACAAAACTGAGCGCTATCAATCGCCTGACGCACTTCCCTAGCGATCGCTTCTAATAGATCGGGTAAATGGGTAAGTCGATCCTTTGTAAGGTTAGTTAGTAGCTGGAGTATCCCCAGTTGTTGAGGTAGTTGGGGAGCGATTGATTCTTTCCCCATATCGGTGTGCTGTCCAGTTAAAATCATGTTTACCTAACGACGTTCCATATCCGTTGGTGTTGCTTTCTATTAGCGACTTCAGCCCACAAACTGCTACCACAAATTTTTCCTCATTCCGGCTGGATTTACTTGTGGCAAAGTTTGGATCATATCTACTTTGCAGACACACAACGGCTGATCCTTAGAAATCTTTGCTTTACATACCCTGGCTACTGACAATTGCATTGATCAACCAGATTTTTGCCATATAATTGCGTTTTCTAGCCTTTACTGCATCGGCGTTCACCAATAAGTTTCTCAAACTTCTTTCTCTTGGAATTATTTTATCAGCTTATTTCAATGCATACACTAGTTTTTTGTCCGTGATTATACTGGTTTTTTTATTGATTTTTCTTGATACTTTATCCAAAAAGGGTTTCATTTTTTGTAAAGTATTTAACCATAAATATATTAATTTTTTTATCAAATTTAACTTGAATTGCCATGACAAATTTGTATATTAAAACGGCATAATATAGGGAGATAATTTTATGTATAAATTCCCCAAATATAGGCAGATATTAGGATATAAGTGAGCTATTAGCTCTTAATCTCACTCTATTATTACTAATTAGCGCCACCTATACATGAAACACCAGGTTATTTTTAATTCTTTAAAGAGATAACAATTCACAGGATATGTAATGCATTTTGTTAATTTTTTAGCAGTAATACATAATATAATTTATGCCTGAGTCAAATGTTTAAAGTTTTGTTATTTAAACAATCCGCAATTTTAAAATTTTTACAAATTTACCATTAATAATAAAACATAGACTTTGATTTTTATGCAATAGAGAAAATATAATTGTGAATATTCTCAATTAATTATCTCTTTTGATGTCTGGAGCAATAGGCAACAACTAAGTTTTTGCAAAAAACCGCATCACAAAACTACCTCACTGACTTGGAGGTAAATAATAATATCTTTGAGCAGATTGCTATTTTGCACCCAACTCCAGGTGGTTAAGTGCCGATGTATCTAATTTGTATATCTCGGCTGAGACTGAGCTTTTTGTAACATAAGAGGCTGGGCGGGGGTCAAGACCTCCTAGGGGTATAACACCCTACCAATTTAAACAGCACTCTAACCCGCTTTATACAAGGGATTATCAGTGAAAGCGATCGCTCAATCCGGAAATAAACAACTAAATTTATATAATTTCTTCATTATTAGAGAGTTCAAAAATAAGCTCTAGTTGAGAATTTATCCAGGTGTCAATGGTTATTTCTTCCCCAGATTTCTTATCCCCCTTTTTCCCTAATCCCTGGTGGTTTTAAGGATTAATGTTGCTAAGTTGCAAGATCCCCGACTTCTTCAAGAAATCGGGGATCTGAGCAACTCCAAGCATTCAAAATTAATGCGATAGACCAATAGTGTAGGTACACAGGAATGCTCATAGATGTCAACTTAACGTGAAACCCTTGCCAGGATGTGATTTGATACAAAATCACGTACCACCAAGATCCGCGCTACCCCACCCCAGTTTTGTCTAAAAGCCAAAACGTCCCCTCCCCGCAAGCGGGGAGGGGATTAAGGGGTGGGGTAAAATGCCTGTGGAATAAGCGTTTTGACTTAAGTTGACACCAATGAGGAATGCTTTGTCCCTACACTAGATGGGGTTCAAATAGGCGAAAACTACTGTAATTATTCCCACTCGATGGTTCCAGGTGGCTTGGAGGTGATATCGTAAACCACCCGATTCACACCTTTAACCTCGTTGACAATTCGGTTAGAAATTACTTCCAACACATCGTAAGGTACACGCGCCCAGTCAGCAGTCATACCATCTTCGCTGGTGACAATCCGCAAAACGATGGGGTAGGCGTAGGTACGTTGATCGCCCATGACACCGACACTACGAATGGGTAGCAATACGGCGAATGCTTGCCAAACATCATGATACAAGCCGCGTTGGTTAATTTCTTGCCGGACAATCAAATCCGCATCGCGTAAAATATTCAACCTATCAGCGGTGACTTCACCGAGAATGCGAATCGCTAAACCGGGGCCGGGGAAAGGTTGGCGTTGAACGATTTCTTCTGGTAAGCCAATAGAACGCCCGACTTTGCGGACTTCATCTTTAAACAGTTTCCGCAGTGGTTCTATAAGTTTAAATCTTAGGTCTTTGGGTAGTCCACCAACGTTGTGATGACTCTTGATTTTCACAGCTACCCGTTCACCGGTTTGGGGATCGACGTTGGTATCTGCTGATTCAATCACATCTGGATACAGTGTACCTTGAGCTAGATAGTCAAAATGACCGAGGCGTTTAGAGGTTTCTTCAAATACACTAATAAATTCATGACCGATGCGACGACGCTTTTCTTCGGGGTCGGTGACACCAAGCATCATATTCAGGAAGCGATCGCGGGCATTGACATACTCTACCGGAATATGAAACTGTTCTTGGAATAGCTTGACCAATCTTTCTGGCTCATACTTTCGCATAAAGCCTTGATCTATAAATACACAAGTTAGCTGATCGCCAATGGCTTTATGGAGTAAGAAAGCCAGGGTAGAAGAATCGACTCCGCCTGACAGAGCTAATAACACACGCTTATCACCGACTCTAGCGCGAATTTCCCGCACTGCTTCCTCCACAAAAGCGGCTGTTGTCCAGGTGGGTTCGCACTCGCAGATATGATAAACAAAGTTGCGGATTAAAGCCAATCCTCCCAGAGAATGGACTACTTCTGGATGGAACTGTACACCATAAAGTTTCTTCTCATGATCGGCGATCGCTGCACAAGGGGTATTTTCTGTATGTGCTAACAATTCAAATCCTGATGGCATTTTTGTTACAGAGTCGCCATGACTCATCCACATCGTCGTGCCATCTTCGACGTTAGTCAGCAAGTCTGTGGGATCATCTATATATAGTGAGGCTTTACCATACTCACCGCGATCGGCCTTTGCTACTTCCCCACCCAGCTGATTGACCATCAGTTGCATACCATAGCACACACCCAGAATGGGGATTCCCAAATTCCAAATTTCTGGGTCACAATGGGGAGCTTTTTCTCCATAAACTGAACTAGGACCACCAGAGAGGATAATTCCTTTGGGATTAAGTTGCCGTAAATGCTCAGCTGTCGTACGATAGGACAGGACTTCAGAGTATACTTGGGTCTCGCGGATGCGACGGGCAATTAGCTCAGAATACTGAGAACCGAAGTCGAGGATCACAATTATTTGGCGATTGAGCCTTCCCCAATTCTCTGTGACTTGGGGTGCTTGTTCAGTTAGTAGAGTCACCGCTGTATTCATGATGGCAAGAGAGTGTGTGTTAGGATAGATGGTCGCTCTGTGGTCTAAGTGCTACCATTTTTTGGGCTGATTCAGCTTAATAATGGTAAATAAATCCCCTACAAACGCGCTTGTTAAACGCGTCAGTTTAGCCTCGGAATCTGGACTGGTATTAAAAAGACAAAATTACCCTAGAGTTGCTGCTGAAAAACTTATTTATTGGGATTATTTATGATTATTCATATTAAGTTAACATAATTTTCCGGATATCATACAAGCAGTTTTGCTCTTCACGATAATTTTGCGATCGCGGTCAAATAGTACCGAACCACAGACTGTGGTGGAGATACCAGTATTGCTATGATTTTGGATATATTCTTGGGAACGCTCATCAATTGCTTCGGCGATCGCATTATAAACTTGGTTTACCCAATCACTACCTGTTGTCGCATCTATAGATCTCAGGTATGTTAGTGCGGCTTCCGCCGTGGGACTTTCAAACACGACTTGGATATCTGATTGCTTTAATCCCGCTAAACTACAGTAAGTAGTGAGAATTTCTCGACGACCATCGGCAAGGTGATGATGGGTATGAAAGATTCCCCCTGCCAATTTCATCAGTTTTCCATGATACCCGAACAATAAGATTTCTTTAACACCGAGAATATCAGCTTCTACTAACATTGGCCCCAGCCAATTAGCAGTTTTGACTAATCTTTCCGGATTAATACCGATTTTTCGCGCTAAATCTAACCCATTTTCACCAATACAAAATACCAAGCTATCAAATTGACTGGCTTTTTGTTGTAAGTCAGTACGGAAAGCTGTGAGTTGTTCTGGTGTACTTAAAGGTTGGGAAATTCCCGAAGTTCCCAAAAGCGAAAGTCCTTCAACTACACCAAAAGCAGCGTTAGAAGTGCGAACAGCGAGCGATCGCCCTTCTGGTAAAATAATTGTGACTGTAATTCTTTGGTTTGGTGCTAGCAGTCGCCGTAAGTTCTCTTGCAAGAGCCTCTGGGCATAAGCGTAAATAGCCGCTTTACCCTCACCATTCTCCTGCTTACCAATCCCCTCTCCCCCTTGAATAATTACCGCTTCCCCTTCTCCCTCCAGCCATTCCACCATTGCCCAAATTGGTGTATTTTTAGTCAGATCCAGATTATCACCAGGATCGCTGCGGGTAATTGCCAAAGCCAGATTTTCAGATAACCCTGCTACCTGTTCAATGGGGATTTCCGCCACTTGGGCTGGTTCAATTAAATCTACGGTTACTACTGTTAAGGGTTGACGATAGCGTAACCAGTGTAAAGCCGCGATCGCAGAAGCACAAGCAAAAACGGGAAGAGTGTATCCAGAACGGGAAATTGTCATTTGTCAGTTGTCATTGGGCATGGGGCTATTGGGCATTGGGCAATAGTCATTTATTATTTCTCTTTATCCCCTCTGCCCCTCTGCTTCCTTGTCTCCCTTGTCTTCCTCATCCCCTTATCCCCAATGTCTTTGCTGGCTACTCACACTCCTACTTTTAATAATAGAGCTTCCATGTCTTCCCACAATAATCCTTGTTGGATATAAAGAGGCGCTTCAGGATCGTAAGGAGTCGCTACTCGATCAATACTGATAATTTTAGCTCCATCTGGCAGCACGGGTACATCTGGATCAAATGCTGTTGGGCGCACTAAGGAACTAGAAAAGCCCTTAAATATAGCAATTGTATCTTCTTCGCTACCAACTGCCACGTTGACAATTAAGACTTCTTGGGGGCGTTTGACAGTATATTGTTCCAGTCGCTTGCCAATGGAATTCATTTTTTTGAATAGAGAATTTGTAGACGACTGTGGGCTATTTTCAATAGGATCACTGTAGGGTGGCGGAACGTCCCTGCTTACCTAGTTTAATTAAGACAAAGTAGCTCAAGTAAAGCACGTAAAAGATTAAGCCCATGATGCCAAGAAAGCCGAGAAATGCAGGCTTACTATTGGCATGAAAATATTCTTTAAATAGCAATGGGGCTTCTAACCAAACGCGACAATAGGGAGTTTTGAGTGCAGTGGCAGAAAAAGCACAACCCAAAAAAGGTAAGAAAGCTATGGTACCTAAAATCCCATATATAGTCATAGCCCAACGCCAAGAAGTTAAAATTAGTTTTAACGTCCCGCTAGCTTGATACTCGATTTCATCATTTAGATCTACCCAGAACCACAAAGAAATGGGGATCAAGATGCGACCTATCAATCCAGAGAGAAAACTTACCCCAAAACCACCAATCATTAAATAAACGGTAATTGTCAATAAACTCGATACTCGCCAGTAAATTGTTAATAAGCGTTGTACTCCTTCGGCTTTTTGTACAAATGCCCAAATTAGAAGAATTAGGGGAATAATCACCATAAATATCAGCGCCAGTCTGTAGTCAAGCCACACAAATTGGCGAAACCAAACATCATTTTCCATAGTTTTTAGTTTTTGGTACTCCCTCATGGGATACTTAACAGCTACTAGCTAGCTAATAGCCGTTACATGATAGCTAACAGTTTACATAAAACCAACAATTTCGATACTAGATAAAGCTAATTCTTTTGATATTGATAAGTTTTAACATTCTTAATCGCTGTCGTTAGGGCAACGCAGACAATGTAAAATATTGTTCCACACGAAAAAAAGCTGGAAAATGCTTCGCTACAGTAGCTTTAGCTTTTAGCCACACCTCCCATTTCTCATGGGAGGTGTGGCTAGAAGTCTTGGCTCACTTTTAGTCAAATCGATCCTGCTTACTTGCCTAGCAGACAAAAAGCAAGTTTAGCAATTCCATTTTCAGTCATCGTAAACCCGGCATTCAACTGCGTCTGGATTGTCATCACAGTATTTTTCTAAAGAATTTTTTGGCTTACTTTGGCGCTGATGAGAGGCTTCAGCTTGCAATTCTTCAACTGCATCCCAAGCCGCAGCACATTCAGCCGAGTTGCTACCTGTAATGTCACAGACAGCACGAGCTTGTTCAACTTCTTCTTGGATTTTTTCTTGGATGTCGCTCATAGCTTTAGTTTCGTTGTGTGGTGTTAATACCAGTATAGAAAAATCTCAAAAATGACGGTTTTTGGGTGTATCGTTCACCATTCTAACCACTTAGCTGTTAAGTTAGTGTTTTAGTCTGATGATATATAACTAATACAATAAACGATGGCATATGTACTAAATCTATTTTTATCTTTGAAGATTTTGTAGAGTCGGTACTACAAAAGTATAATCATACAATATATTTAATAAATCTAGTAGGGAATCAAAACCCTAGCTGCCTGGGATAGACAGGTTACTGAGAACAGAGAAATTAAATCGGGGTCAACTCTTGTCGCATAGAATTCTACCCAGGAGCAAAAGTCAACAACAGCCCAACTCCAGAAAGAAGCCTAAAACTCATGGCAGATCAAATGCAATGGACAAATGCCCTGTCAACCCGTCCTTCTTTAGAAGCAGCTATTACAGATGTGGTAGAACGGGCTGTCTCATCGTTAACAGCACCACCAGATCTTGGGCTAGTATTCATTTCCTCTGCATTTGCTAGCGAGTATTCCCGGCTGTTACCTTTGCTGGCTGAGAAACTTTCCGTACCTATACTTATTGGCTGTAGTGGCGGTGGTGTGGTTGGCACCACAACTAAGGGACAAACTCAAGAACTGGAAGCAGAAGCAGCCTTAAGCCTGACTTTGGCACATCTACCAGGGGTGGATCTCAAAGTCTTTCATGTGCTGGCTGAAGAATTACCTGACTTGGATAGCTCACCAGATGCTTGGATTGATTTGATTGGCGTACCACCATCACCAACACCCCAGTTTATCTTGCTGTGTGGTTCCTTTGCTTCGGGAATTAACGATTTATTGCAGGGGCTAGATTTTGCTTATCCTGGATCGGTAACGGTGGGAGGACAGGCTAGCGCTGGCTCTATGAGTGGTCGCATGGCTCTGTTTTGTAACGATCGCCTGTATCGCGAAGGCACAGTAGGATTGGCTTTGAGTGGCAATATTGTCTTAGAAACCATCGTGGCTCAAGGATGCCGACCAATTGGCTCTCCGATGCAAGTCACCAAAGCCGAACGCAATATCATCTTAGAACTAGATGAGCAAGTACCGTTAATGATATTGCGGGAACTAATTGCCAATCTCAGCGAACAAGAGCGGATTTTAGCCCAACATTCTCTGTTTGTGGGGGTAGCAATGGATGGATTTAAGCCTTCTTTGCAGCAGGGAGACTTTTTAATTCGCGGTATTTTGGGCGTAGATCCAACAGCCGGTGCGATCGCAATTGGCGATCGCGTGCGTCCCGGTCAACGCCTGCAATTTCACCTGCGCGATGCTGAAGCTTCCGCAGAAGATTTAGAATTTCTCCTCCAACAGTATCAAAACCGACCAGCAGCTTCAGTTGCTGCCGCAGGTGCTTTAATGTTTTCCTGTGTGGGACGTGGCGAAGGACTCTACGGCAAACCTAATTTTGATTCTGAGCTATTTAGGCGCTACATCAAAGATATCCCGGTCGGAGGTTTTTTCTGTAACGGCGAAATTGGCCCTGTTGCTGGTAGCACATTTTTACATGGTTACACCTCAGTATTTGGCATTTGCCGCGCATTGGATAAAGAAGGTGAGAAGATGGGGTAATGGGCATGGGGCATAAGTCATTTCTGATTTATCTTTTTTGTCCTCCTTGTCCCCCTCATTCCCCGCGTCCCCCCATCTCCGCGTCCCCGCGTCCTCCTCATCCCCCCGTCTTCTCTAGCAAGATGGTGCTGTTGTTGTCAATGAAAGTTGGAGTACCACCGGTGGCGATCGCACCATATTTTTGGATATAGCGACGCACTTTGCTGGGAAATTGGGGAAAATCTAATAATGCATCCCCATTGGCAATGGTTGCCCAAAAATCACGCAAACTCGGCGCTAGTTCTTCTGCTTGCTGAGTTGGTAAGTTTAATGGCGGTAGAGTTAATAATTTCATCAAGAAGGGAAAAGAGCGATCGCCCATCCATTGTCTAGACAGCTTTTGCAAATTGGGAAAATCTGGTACTGACTCGACACGATGTGACAAAATTTGCAGCCATTGCCTGCCGAGATGATCGCTGTGATACTCCAACACCCTGTAAGGATGGGGATAACTGACTAAGGAACCAGTAGTTATATCGTATACCCCTCCTGAATGGGCAACATCCTGAACATGTAAATGTCCTGTGAATACTAAATTAACTCCATAGTGCTGTAGCAACTGTACGAGTTCCCGCGCGTTTTCCAACATATAGCGATTTGCCATTGGATGGCAGGATTGATTAGGCAGATGTTCAACCACATTGTGATGCACCATAACCAACACTAATTCATTCGTGGTTGCTGCTAGCACTTCTTCTAACCAACGGAACTGTTGATTATCCAAACGCCCTATCTGTTGACCTTGGTCATTAAAATTGTTGGAATTTAGCCCAATCAGCCTAACTCCAGGCAGTAATTGACTAGTGTAGTAAAGTTGATTTGGATTTTCATAACCAAACTTGTGGTAATAGTTAGGAAAATCAGCAAAAGCGATCGACTGCTGATCTGCCATTAGTACGGGAACATCATGATTACCAGGGACGACATATACAGGAAAAGGTAACTTCGCTAAACGTTGTTGCAACCAAGCGTGATTATCTGGTTCGCCATGTTGGGTTAAGTCTCCTGGGAGGAGAACAAAATCTAAATCGAGTTGTGTTAAATGTTCTAATACACTTTCAAAAGCTGGGATGCTGACCTCCACTAAATGAAATCGGCTGGGATGATCCCAGATAGTGTGGGGAAGCGCGATGTGTAAATCACTAACTATGGCAAAACGAAAATTTAGAGCCATTGATTTCAGGATACTTTTAAAAGTAGGGTTAAAACAAGCCTTTTCCAAAGAGTATAACTCTTGCTTTGTAACCCTGGGCAGGATCGCTTTTGCTTAACATTTATACACATTAAGCTCTTGTGATCCCGACATAAAAATATCTGAAAAATTTAGCAGCTATACCTTGAGACATATGATGTTGGTCATAGATGTTTATTTATAGTCGGCAGGCTCACATCTGGCATTAGTGACTCTATGGCAAGTTTTGTATAGTTAGCAATATTTATCGAACAAGTAAAAAATTCCCAGGCATTCATACACAAGAAATACTGAATATTTTTTGTTTTTCCTGGTTAAGGTGTCTGCATTGCCCTAACTAAAGCTATTGAGAATGGTGTAAAATATTAGATCCTATATTGTGACGTCAAGGAGAGTCTATTTTGTCCCCGGTGCGAGTACGTCAACATGTTAATCCACTTGCCCAAAAGTATCAAACACCAGTCAAATCACTTGACTGGGAAAAAGTTTATTCCCAACCTCACCAACCACTACATTTAGATATTGGTAGCGCTAGGGGCAGGTTTTTGTTGAATATGGCAAAGATAGAAACTAACTGGAATTTTCTCGGTTTGGAGATTAGAGAACCGCTGGTGATCGAGGCTAATCAGTTGTGTTCAGATTTAGGTTTAACAAACCTTCACTATTTGTTTTGTAATGTGAATAAATCTTTGAAAACCCTTTTATCTTCTCTGCCTGCTGGTACTTTACAGCGCGTGACAATTCAATTTCCTGATCCTTGGTTTAAAAGTCGCCATGCTAAACGGCGAATAGTGCAACCAGAATTAGTCTCAGATTTAGCGAATTATCTAGCTGTTGGTGGTGTTGTATTTCTGCAATCAGATATAGAATCTTTAGCCTTAGAAATGCGCAATAACTTTTCCCAAAATCCAGCTTTTCAGAAACTGAGTTCCCAAGAGTGGATGCCAGAAAATCCCTTACCAGTTGCCACAGAAAGGGAAATTGCTACTAAAAATAAGGGGGAACCAATTTATCGAACTTTATTTATCAAGCGCGAAATAACAGCGTAATTCGTAATTCGTAATTCGTAATTCGTAATTACATTTTTTAGTTATCTGACGTACAAGTTTATCTGTGTTCATCTGTATTGACAATAGGGCTAGGGGGATAAGGATGGTGACAAGTAGGACAAGGGAATCAAATGAATAATGACCAATGACCAATGACCAATGACCAATGACATTTAGCGAATTTCATGCCATTCATGCATAGGTGCTATGCTTTTGATGACCCATTCAATCATGATGGGAGGCGCTTCTGAGATCATGATGCTGGGGTAAACTGCTGTACCCCAGTTCGGATGTACTAGTACACGGCATTTATTTTTAATCACCGGGTAATTGAGTAAAGCTTTCACAACTGCGGTGTCGTCATGGGGAACGGTTCCGGGATGGGAAAGCAAGGGATAGCCGGTGCGGGGATCTATCAGATCTGTTAAATAGTTGCGATCGCGGAGATTAAAGGCCAAATCAAAACCAAACCGCATAAACTTTTCGCGTAAGCGTTCTTTCTCCGCCTCAACGACTGCGGTACTTTTATCTAGTCGATACTGCGATTGCTGTAAAACAATAACTACCCATAAGAAAGATTGCTGTTTCCAATCTGGTAATATCCGTTCGCAGTTGGCACAGATATACTGGCTAGGTGAATGAATCGAAATCTGAATAGCTTGTCCCGTTTTGCCAACCAAATTAATGGGACAGCTTTGCTCCGAAGAGTAAACTTGGAAATAGTTCACTACATTTGTTCGGTTTCTGCAAGTTTTGACTTTAATCCTTGGAATTAATAATAACTCTTAAAACTTTATAAAAATCAGCAAATTTCCATAACGTTTGAGTTATTTTACAGATTTGTGGGTGAAGTGTTAAGTTTTAATCAGAATTTTATCCTTTATTAACTTAATTTCCCATCAAACTGATTCTTTTACTCGCTTTGCGTGCCAGTTGTCACTGGTTTTGGCAGGAGTTTCATACCTTCAATTTTCGCAGTATAGAGATTCTCTGCAACTGAACCAGTAAGAAAATCAAGAGTCCCGCAAGTAGTGTGGAGAGTTTTAAATTATGAATTTCCACATCTGAAAGTTTACGTAGGTCAATATTTCATCCATTGTATTGAGTTAACCTACATCCAAAACTATCATATGTATCGTCGGGAAATAGTGCGCACAGCACAAATTATCACACTTCCATCTGAGCAGTCATCACTCGTCGTTTGCTCAAGCTAAAAGCGTTAGTAGTGATGTAAAAAAATAAACTATACAAAAACCCTCTTGCCGGCTAGTTGGGAAAGAGGGGCTAGGGGCTAGGGGCGTTTGGATTAGGGTGAGTTAACTTTTATCTTTTATCTAAATTAATCGAGCTTTAAAGCGTTGACTGGAACATCATCCCAAGAATCAACCATCCGCAATTGTGCTACCCAGCCAGCTTGTTTTTGCCTCTCGTTCAAATTATTTTCAAAAGATTCATGACAATCTTTGGCTTGGGACTCGTTACAACAGGCAATACAAGCATGAATCATGCCTGACGGATCAATTTGCTCGTTTACCCAAATAGTCATGGACTGTGCCCTCAAAAACTGTAGCGAAAAAATCTATTTGTACTTCTAGAATAATATTAAATCCGAAAATTGCCGAGTAAGTAAAATTTAACCACTATGTTAAGTTAAGAATCATAAATAGCAAAAAGACTGATTGTTAAAGGTGAGGCAAAGCCACGGAAATGAAGGGATTAGGTCGACACTATGATAATAAGTGATTAGCCCTGCTTGATATTAATTGATAATAGTACAATAATTGTAATATTAGGGGAAAAGATTAAAGTTTTACTTTTCCCCAACAATAGAGAAGTTCTTGATAACCTACTATGGTTTTTGAGTAGCGATCGCTAATTTAGCTCCTTTTACCTGGCGTAATTTATCCATCACAGCCACTACCTGACCGTGAGTAACTCGCTCATCGGCGTTGATAATTACCAAGGCTTCGGGAGTTGTACCCATCAATGTGCGTACTTGCTCTGATAACACATCGAGAGTAACCGATTTGCGGTTCAAGCTAATTTTTCCATCTGCGTCTACTGTGACATTAATTGGCTCACTAGATTTTTGTTGTTGTGCTGATGCTGCTTTGGGTAAATTAACTGGTAAACCTTCTGAGCGAGTTAAAAACAGAGTTGACATGATGAAAAATGTCAAAATCGCAAAAATGACATCAATCATCGGCACGATGTTAATCTGGGCTGGGATATCTGGTTCATCTGGTAGGCGCATAGGATTTCTCTCCTCTTTCATAGCGACGGCGGTAGAGTAATTCTAACTGTCCGCCATACTCCTGAATCCAAGCTATCTGGCGCATGTAGAGTCCCCGGAAGGAATTTGCAAAGAAAAGTGTAAAGATAGCAACAATCAATCCTGCGGCTGTAGATACTAAGGCTTGACTAATTCCACCTGTAACATTCCTTGTTTTCTCACCACCTAAATCACCTGGAGCATCTAAGGAAGCAAAAGAGATAATTAATCCTAAAACAGTACCAAGAAGTCCTAACAGGGGTGCAAGTCCGATGATGGTATCAAAAATGTTTTGAAAGCGCTTGATTAAAGGAATTTCGGCTTGTGCTTCACTTTCTAAGGCTAAACGAAATTCTTCTGGGGTTGGTTCTTCTAATTCTAAAGCTGCTAAAAAAATCCGGGCAATGGGTAAATCAGTATTTTGTTGCAACTTATCTAAAGCGCCAACTACATTATCTAAACGGTAAAGCTGTAATACTTCACGCACTACGCGATTTTGCCGTTTAGTTATCTTGACCCAAAAAACAACTCGTTCGATAATTAGCGCCACTGCTAATATGGAAAATCCTAACAGTGGCCACATGACCACGCCGCCAGCTGTAAATAAATTACTAAATGCCATCTATTATTTCTCTACTCCTCAACAATCAACAATATTAAACTAAAAAGTTGCTGGTTTAACTAAGCTGGTGTGATAGCTGCCAAGACATTACTGTGAGTTAATGTATAAGTCAATGTTTGACAATATGTCGAAGTAAAAATATTTATTTTTTGGATATTCAAATTTTAGTTAATTGTAAAAACTACGTAAGGTGGGCATTGCCCACCCTACATAATGATGTGATTTTTTTACTTAACTCTCAATGCATTTTTGTGACAACATCTATGTCATCAGTTTTTAATTGCCCATCTTCCATATAAATGATGCGATCCGCAATATCTAGGATACGGTTGTCATGGGTAACTAACAAAATTGTACAGCCTTGTTCTTTAGCTAGCTTCTGCATCAACTCTACTACATCACGCCCCGATTTTTTATCAAGTGCGGCGGTTGGTTCGTCTGCTAGGACAATTTTCGGATGGCTGACTAAAGCACGGGCGATCGCCACTCGTTGCTTTTGTCCCCCAGAAAGGTTTTCGGCGTAGTAATTGACACGTTCTCCCAATCCCACAGTTTCCAGCATGGCGATCGCTTTAGCGTCAATATCCCGATCAAGATATTGATCGTGTAACTCTAAAGACATCCGCACATTTTCTTTAGCTGTTAAAAAAGTCATCAGGTTATGCGCCTGGAAAATATAACCAATCTGGCGACGTAGCTTAGTTAACTGCTGTTTACTAGCAGCGCAGATTTCCTGTCCTAAGATTTTCAGACTACCAGATTGAGCTGATCGCAGTCCACCCATGAGAGTTAACAGCGTGGTTTTACCAGATCCTGAGGGTCCGGTCATAATCACAATTTCACCAGCGTTAATCTCTAAATTAATATCAAATAATACTTGTTTTTTTAGCGTTCCCTCCCCAAAGTAATGATTCAGGTTACTAATATTAATTACTGGTTCTAAAGTTGTTGATGTGGATTCAGGAAACATAAGATTTTCAGAGTCAATAGTCAATAGTCAACAGTCAAGACTAGAAAATATCTGCTGGGTCAGCAGCGCGGAGTTTACGCATAGCGATCGCCCCAGAAAAACTACACATGATAATTGTTAAAATAAATACTTTAAATGCCCGGTCTACCTTCATGGAAATAGGCAACAATGTCGCAGCGTAGGTTAGCTGATATAGTCCCAAAGAGAGGAAAAATGAGGGTAAAAAACCTAAGATAGCTAAAAATAATGCTTCTTGTAACAGAACTGTGAGTAAATAGCGATCGCTATAACCCATTGCTTTGAGGGTGGCGTATTCTGGTAGGTGTTCGGAGACATCGGAATAGAGGATTTGGTAAACAATCACAATCCCAACAATGAATCCGACTCCCACACCTAAGCCAAAAATGAAGCCAATACCAGTACCAGTAGCCCAATAATTTTTTTCAATTTGGGCAAATCCTTCGGTAGTCAGAACTATGACATCATTGGGTAAAATAGCTGCAAGTTGCGATCGCACTTGTTCCGGATTAGCACCAGGTTTAAGAGTCAGTAAGCCTACCTCAATGCGATCGCTTTGGCGATCAGGGAAAAGTTGCAAAAAGGTAGAATCACTAGTAACTACATTTCCATCAGCCGCAAAGGAAGCACCGTTACTAAACACGCCTTTGACATTGATAGCTTTGTTATTTAATTCGGTGGCAAAGTTGCCTGTTTTCTTGAAGATAGTACCAATATCTCCATATTCCGGCCTACCTGCTTGGTCAAACATGACTTGATATAACTGCTTCAAATCATTTTGATGTTGCTTAATCTCCGGGAATAAAAAAGCTGGTTTTGCTGGATCTATACCCCAAACCAAAATGGCGCGATCAAGACGAGTTTCGGGATTTCGCCATTGTCCGGTGCTGATGTAAACCGAGTTTACTGATTGCACGCTCTCATGACTTAATGTTTGATATAAGCGTTCACGAGAAAAGCTTTTGACTGAGAATAAAGTTTGAAATTGGGGATTAATTAAAACTAAATCTGCCTGTAAATTGCGATGGGGTTGGACGGCTGCATCAAACAGCGCACTTTCAAAACCTAACTGAATAAACATCAGCATATCAGCAAAGGTAATACCTGCCACTGCTACTGCAAGACGGGTTTTTTCTTTCATTAACTGCCGCCAAGCTAGCGGAGTTTTGCGAAATAATTTTGATAGCATAAGTATTAGTCATTTGTCATTTGTCATTTGTCATTTGTCATTTGTCAACAGTCAACACTTCGGCTTTGCTCAGTGACCACGGTCAACAGTCCCCAATTCAATCGCTGTTTGTACTTGCAAGTTCGTTAACCCGGAAACGCGCTTGCTATCTTCGGGGTTTAGACGAATTTTTACTTCAATAACTCGACTATCAAGGTTTTCTCCTGGTTGATTGCTAAAAACGTTTTGTCTATTAACTTGTAAGCCAACCTGGGAAACTTTACCCCTTATTTCTCCAGTAAATGCTTGACCGGTAATTACTGCTTTTTGTCCCAGTCTTACCTTACTAATGTCAGTTTGATAAACTTCTGCAACTGCAATCATTTGGTCAGTTTGGGCAAAGTCTGCAATACCCGAATCACCAATTTTTTCACCAGCGCGGTAATGTATTTTGAGAACTTGTCCTGCTGTTGGTGCTTTGATGTATGCTGCTGCTAAATCAGTTTGGGCGTGTTTGAGGGATGCGATCGCATTTTCAACTTCTGTTTGAGCTGCGGCTATATCTACGGGACGGACTTCGGCAATACTATTGAGTGTGGCTTTGGCTTCGCTAATTTCTTTGTTACCAGTGGCGTTAATGCGGTTGAGTGCTACTTTTGCTTCTGCTAGTTGTCTGCTAGCTGTGGTGTTGATGCGGTTGAGAACGGCTTGCGCTTCATCTAGTTGCTGTTTGGTGGTGTCTACACTCAAACGCCTAGTGTCAAATGCAGAATTAGAAATTGCTCCATCTTTATATAACTGTTGATAACGCAGATATTCTGCTTGGGCATTGTTGAGTTCGGCTGTCAGTTTTTTAATTGTCGCTTCTTGGGCAATTCTATCACCTTGCCATTGTGCCTCTATGCGGGCGATCGCTTCTTGTTGACTTTGGCGATCGCCAATCGATTGTGCCTGCAAACGTTCCACTGTTGCTTGCTGTGCTTGAATTTCTCCAGTTTTCGCCCCCGCTTTCACTTGTGCGAGTTTAGCTTGGGTGACTTGGACTTGTTTTTGCGCTTGGAGTACCGCAGTTTGTAAGCGATCGCGTGCATCTAAAACTGCTATAATTTGTCCGGCTTCGACGCGATCGCCTTCTTCAACCAGGATTTTCGCAATGCGATCGCCATCTAATGCTAGGGGTGCAGATAACTTAATTACCTCGGCTTCTGGTTGCAGTCTTCCTAAAGCCGTTACTTTTTGCAAAATTGGCGCAGTTGGTATTTCCTCCGAAGCAGTGCGCCCAACTTGACCAAACTGAGAAATAGCATAAACAGCAATTCCACCTGTAATCGCAGTAGCAGCAATTCCTAATACAATTAGTCCTCTATTTTTTGGTTTCAATAATAGCCTATAACTCATATTTCCCCCTCTTTATTAATTTGTCATTTGTCATTTGTCATTTGTCATTTGTCAAGAAGGCACTCTTGCAACAGTCAACAGTCAACAGTCTTCCCTAGCCCCTATCCCCTATCCCCTCTCTTCATCTCGCAAATATGCCGTGAGCATTTTACCTAATAAAGCGCATTGTTCAGTAAAACAAATATTTTCATCACCCCAAAGTTTCTCCAAAATTAAACCATTGACGAAACTCAATACAAATGTTGCTAAAACTGAATCTTGAATCCCTAAAAAATCGCAGGCGGCTTGTTGATATCGCTGATTAGCCCGCTTCAAAACACCGTTTACCTTTATTTGTTCAGAGTCTTGATGCTGACAAAAATCTACCCAGATGTAAGTCCACTTAATAAAGTAATCTTCGTTTTTTACTAAGTATCTTGCTAATGCTGCCATTGCCTCTGGTAGTGGTTTTCTCCCACCCAATTCTGCTAAGGCCATCGCCACATCTTGCTGGCTAATTTCTTCTAGTAATTGCTCAAATAAAGCCTGTTTACTGGGAAAATAATGATACAGCGTCCCCGTTGACACTCCTAAGCCTTGAGCAATTTCCCGCATAGTGATGGCACTGTAGCCTTTTTGGGCAAATAAATCGAAGCACTTGCCGAGCAGTTCTTTGCGGTATTGTTCGTGGTCAACAATCTTGGGCATAACTCAGGCTATTTATATCGAACGCTCGTTATAGATTAAGATATAATCCTTAACACTGAGTTGTCAAGATACAGTTGATAACTTAAATATTTTTCTTTTTCTAAATCAATTGCAAACCTAAAACAACGGATTGATTGCCATGCATTTCTGGAGGAGAACTAAGATGCATAATTAGTAAAAGGTGGCAACCTCCGGCGATGGAAAAGCGTCACATCTTTAGTTGTAGATGCGATTACTCCAAAGCGTCAAACAGATACTAATGTGATTAAACGATTGGCATGAAATTTTCAGTTTTATTTGGCTCTATACTTTCCCAGATTAAAGGACGACATTGGTGGTTAGGTATTCTCTTGTGGATAGCTTTGGTTGCTCCAGCGCAAGCATCTGTAATCTTACGCATCGCCATTGAGAGAAACGTTAATCAAGTAAAAGTTGGTAGTTCGACAACTGCAACAGTCAAGGATGGAACGGGGCGGACTCTCGGACAATTACCAGCGATGAGTTCGTTTTATGCCCAAGCTGTTGGTGGTGGTGTAGCTTTAGATAAATGGCAATCTGGTTTATTTTGGATTGAGCCGACAGGTAAAGGATTCGTTTATATAGGCGATCGCTGGTTTCGCGGTAGAACTCTGGTTGTACCCACAGAAAAAGGCTTAACTGCGGTTAACTGGGTAGATACTGAGGAATATCTCTACAGCGTTATCGGTGGAGAAATGGATGCCCAATGGCCCCAAGAAGCTTTGAAAGCCCAAGCGATCGCCGCCCGCACTTATGCTTTATACGAACGGGAAAGACAGCGCAGTAACCCGATTTACGATTTAGGTGACAGCCCAGATCGCTGGCAAATTTATAAAGGTGTCAGCAGTGAAACTCCTACTACCTACGCCGCCGTCGATGCTACCGCCGGACAAGTACTAACTTACCAAAACAAAATTATTCTCTCAGTCTTCCACGCTTGCTCTGGCGGACATACTGAAAATGTTGAAGATGTTTGGGGTAGCAAAGAGCCTTACCTGCGTGCTGTTCAAGACTACGATCAAAATATTAAAGAGTGTAACTGGGTGAAAACCTTCTCATCTGGGGAAATTAGTTCTATTTCTGGTGTAGGCAATGTCACAGATATGATTGTGGAGGCTCGCTCACCGTTCCAAAGTGTGAAAGTCCTGAAAATTATCGGCGATCGCGGTACGAAGACACTACAGGGCGAAGAGGTACGTACTGCACTCAGGCTAAAAAGTACCCGCTTTAACGTCAGCAAAGGAGCCGATGGTAGTTTTATTCTACAAGGGCTAGGCTATGGTCACGCCATTGGCATGAGTCAATGGGGAGCGTATAATCTGGCACGAAGAGGTGCAAACCACCTACAAATTTTGGGACATTATTACCAAGGTGTAGCCCTAACACCAATTAAAGCCAAGTAGCTATCTGAAATTAATTCCAACTAATCTTGGTGCATGGGTTTTGTGAAGAGCTTAGATCCCCGACTTCTTTGAGAAGTCGGGGATCTAAAACTAGCGGATTTTTACAACTTCTACACAGATTGCTAGAGCAAATCGCCTATCATCCCTACCTCAGAAATGTTACCTCTTTCTGATAAAATTCACTCAAATGTATAAAGCATACTCTGGGGTCAATATATCTTTGTTCAGCACCTATACGCATTCCGATCGTATTTGTGCATAAACCATATCTGTAAAAAGCTAATTGACACCTTCTGTAGCCTGTCCGCAAAGAATAGTTATTAGGGTTGCTCCTGAGAGCATTTTCGTACCTTCTACACAGAATAGATGCTTGTTGAGTATTTTGCAGACAGTTAAAATCGCATTCATTCTCGCTACCTATCGGTGTTTCTGCAACTGCTATTGAAAAATTACTAAAAATCACCATCGCCGCAGTAGAGCAAACTGTGAAAAAACCAATAAAAATTGTCTCAACTGATTTATTCATATTTATCCTTACCCAGTGTTGTATTTATATAACTTACGCAAGTGTCACAAACAAGTCGTCTTTTTTATTTGTAGTCAGTGGGTCTATTCCTTATTTCTTTGGTTAAAGTCCTGACTACGAACTTATAGGAATTCCTCGTAGGGGCACAAACAATCTTGTGCCCCGATCGGTGTCCCTCATTAAAAAAGAGAAATTAGCTAAACTCCTTCATCAACAATCTGTCTAAATTTGTTAACAAGTTTGTCTTTCATTTCGATAAAATCGTGAATTTCTTTGTCTAAGTCTTGCTCCATTTTTTTCTGAAGGATTGAATTAGTCATTTCTTGCAATCTTTGAGTTTTCTTTTCAATCGCAGTAATGAATTTATCGAAAATTCGGTCTAATTCCTCTTGGAGTTCCTGTGCTTTTCGCATCAAGAAACTAGCTGTTTCTGCTCGACCCGCAGCTTTGGCTTTGACTAAATACTGATTGCAAGTTTCTCGTAAGGCTTGGACATGGGTTTCTCGCACCATTGCTAAGGCTTTTTTGCGAAACTCAAACTCAGTTTTAATAATTTCGAGTTCGCCCATTTTTGCTGCACGTTGTACTGGATCGGGGAACAATTTTGTGAGGAATGTCTCACGTTTTGCCATATTATTATCAACAACGATTTCGGCATAACGTGCGACTGCTTCAACGCTGGAAGATTTGGCGATTTGGTTATCTGCTGAAACCCTGGTCAGCGAATTATTACTTTTATCAATGTAATCAGACATAATTAACCTCATTTAAATTGTGTTACTTGCATTCATCTGGAACTGATTGCTAATTTGGTGGAGGTCTTGCCTCTGTAGGAGATAATTTAATTACTTTCATAGTCCTGTCCAAACTTTTTCAAAGGTTCTAGGTCTTTAAATAATCGGTCTACTTCTGCTTCTGTTACAACATGAGCAACTTTATTTCTCAGTTTGTTGTTGAGAATATCTGCTTTAATTTGGTTCAACTGTTCCTCAATTTCCACACCAGTCATCTTGATTTGACTAAATTGTTTCATCATTTCATTTTCGATATTTGTTGCAATTAATTTAACTATATTTTTCCGAATCTCAGCTAAATCAGCGCTTTGAGTTGTTTCCTCTAAGACGACTGTAAATTGATGCGTGAGGAATTCTTCTATTCTTTCCCGTGTGTTTGCTCTGACTGCTTCGCGGACTTTGCGTTTATTCTCGATTTGTTCGTCAATCTCTTGTTTAGCATCCGCTAAATGTTGCGTGTGGTAATATATACTTTTACCTTCTATAGCTTCAATAGCTGCATCGTAAGCACTGTATTCTGACATCAATTTCCCTAAGATCGGAGAAATTTCTATCATGACAAACAGTAATGTAATAAATAAGTTAATTTTGTCAATTATTGGGTCTGTTTCAGCTAGCTTTTCTAGTATCTCAAGCTGCTTTGATAATCCTATATGTGGCAGTTGGGGATTGCTGCGAAGGTTTTTACTTTTATCTAATTGTTGTTGCTTTTTTTTGAGAGTAGATTTGATGTCATCAATTTCCGCTGCGGTACGTGGAGCCTGAGCTTTCTTTTCTGGATTAGCAGAAATTAACTGTTCTTTATAGTATTTGTCTTTTTCTTGTAATTCACTATGTAAAGATTTAATTTCACTATCTATTTCTTGAATTTCTCCTTGAAATTTAGTTGTTTCTTCTTTTAAGATTACTTCCTTAATATTTGACTCGAACATCTTTAATTCGAGTGGCTTACTGATACCAACTGCTAAAACACCAGCCAATGCTAAACGTGGTGTTAATACTTTGAGTTGTCCGAAGAAATGATTTCTCTTTTTTTTAGCGCTTAAAATGAAGAATCTATCTAAGTTATAAATGTTTAACCCCCAGAAACAGCCTAATCCAACTGCAACTGGAACTGAAGCAAATACGATATACAATGCGTAGAAAGCTGACAACGCAGATGTGGAAGCGGTAAGGAAAAGCATTATGGCGATCGCTTCTTGCTTACCTCTTTCGGTTTGGCAATCATTCCGTGATAGAATTTCTGGGTTTGCACCTGCACAATGCCACCACAACCGTCGTAGTATGCTAACGGATGATTTTTGCTGTTTCTCAGGCTTGCTCATCTCGCACCTCTATGGCTTGTAGAAGACTGATTGTTTATCTGAGTAACATTCAATCTTCTCGATCCGTGTCTTTAGCCTGAAGTTATATGAGTTCAGCCTGAGTTACATGAGTTCAGTCTTAATTCTGTCACAGGAAAGAAAATAAGTGTATTGATCAATACCTTCGCCAAATCGAAACATGCCACAATGCGTAGATTGGGTTGAGGAACGAAACCCAACCTACAAAAAAATGCTGAAGGTATTGTTGGTGAAAGCAACTACAAATTCTGAAAATATTGACGGTATAACTCAGAACTTAATGTTATTTCATCACCTTGCAGTTTTACTAATCCAAGTGCGCGTAATTTATACCTAACTTCGTTATTAAATACTGGCGAATTAGCAGAAAAAAGTAACTCTTTCATTGCTGCTTCTAATTGAGGCTGTTGTTTCAAAATTGACTCTATACGACGGAGATAATTACTGAAAATTCCAGATGTAGTGGATGCTGTTTGCAAGAGTTGAGATATAGTTGTCTCTTGATTGGCAATTTTATACAGAGCTAAACGGATTAAAAATGGTTGTCCTCCTACCATTTCTATCAATCTTTCAATCTCTGCATCACTCAAATTGAGTTGGTGTCGTTGAGCTAAATCTTTAACTTGCTCTTGTGTAAATTCTGGTAGTTCCACTACTAAACCAACGTTGAATGGTGATTGATGAATATTCATCGGGACGTAAGCTTCGGTAGAGTGTACTATCACCAGTCGTAGCTTTGTCCAAATATCCCGGCGTTTTGCTTCTTCGTGGAGAGAACGCAGTAAACCAAAAAAGTCTTTATAAATTTTTGGGTATTCAAATACTTTATCTACTTCTTCTAATGCCAAAGTTAACCTTTGAGGGATTTCTGGAAACAGATATTGCTCGAAATACTCCATGCAAGTTTTCATGCTACCGATACGTCGAGCTAAGTTCCAATGTTCATCTAATTGTGACAGCAGCTTTGTTTGTAGTTCCTGATTTTCTTTTGTTATTTCTAGAATTAGATTGTCGCAAAACCAGCGTAAAAACGTGTTTAATTCACCGAAAAGTTCAGACTCTGCAAGTCGAAAGTCTATAGTTACACTCATGTCACCTTGACTGTTAGCTTGATGAAGAATTTTTACTAACAGCGAAGATTTGCCCGTTTGTTGGGGTGCTTTAATACGAATTAGAGAACCAGGTTTGGAAATTTCCTCGTAACAACGTTGTTCGATGGGGAAACGCTGAATATAAAAGTAAGAATTTAGGGGTACTTCTCCTTCTGGGTATTCGAGGGAATCAGCAGGGGTGTTCTCAGCCGCTATATCTAGCCTGCTAACACTTAACGCTTTGCAAATTTCATCAAAGTTATTGCGATCGATAGCTTTACCTCTAAAAAAGCTGTTGATTGTTGACTCAGACAGTCCCAAATGTCCTGCTAAATCTGTCTGACTAATGAAGCCATTTCGCAAAAGGGCTTTCTTCAAATCATCAATACATTCTTTCTTTACGTATAATGACCTTTTCGGGGAATTGAGAGAGGAATTATCAGTTGTTATTGCTATATCTTGTCTGTTAATATTTAACGCTTCACAAATTTTATCAAAGTTTTCTTTATCAATAGCTGTCCCTCGGAAAAAGCTGTCAATTGTTGCTTTGGAGAGCTTCAAAGCTTCAGCTAATTTTGAGTTACTAGCAAAGTTACTTTGCAGCAGGGTATTTTTCACATCATCAATACGCTCAGTACGTACTCTGAATGACCTTCCCATAGCTAATAATAAAAAATTTACTAAATGGAGATAAAAACTAAGTATTTGTATAGTACAGTAAAATACAAATCAATGTGAACTCAAATTTCTCCAAACTAAACTCACGTTGAGTCATGTTTTGATGCGATTAGCCACTTCTTGTATATCGGTGATGAAATCATGACTGGAAGCTATGAGTATAAAACTGGTGGAAGTTTAGGAGAAGCTGCTCCCAGTTACGTTGTGCGACAAGCGGATGATGAGTTTTATCGCTGGTTAAAAGCTGGTGAGTTTTGTTATATTTTTAACTCTCGGCAAATGGGTAAGACGAGCTTGCTAGTCCGTGCAATGAAACGACTGGAAGCTGAGGGCTATGCCTGTATAACAATCGATGCTACAGAGCAGGGTAGTCAAGAAGTTGATATTGAAATGTGGTATGGCGGAATTGCTTACACTTTAGTAACTCGTTTAAAGGTTCTTGATATCAGAGAGTTTGATGCATGGTGGGATGAACGGATGAAAATCTCTCCCGTACAGCGTTTAGGGAGTTTTATTGAAGAAATATTGTTGCCCAAATTTACTAAAAATATCATTATTTCTATTGACGAAATAGACACTTTTATCAATTTAAATTTTCCCACAGATGATTTTTTTGCCCTCATTAGAAGCTTTTATGAAAAACGCAATCTCAATCCAGATTTTCACAGGTTAACTTTTGCTTTAGTTGGCGTAGCTACACCCTCGGATTTAATTCAAGACGAACGACGCACACCTTTTAATATTGGTAAAGCAATTGAATTGACTGGGTTTAAGTTAGAAGAAACCCATCCCCTCGCCCAGGGTTTAGCTACCAAAACTAATAATCCAATGGTAGTAATGGAAGCAATATTAAGCTGGACGGGAGGACAACCTTTTTTAACCCAAAAAGTCTGCTCGTTAATTTTTAATGCTGATTTTGCAATTCCTAATTATGAGGTTACACGGTGGGTAGAAGAATTGATACAAGCAAATATAATTTATAACTGGGAAGCCCAAGATGAACCAGAGCATTTAAAGACGATACGCAACTGGATATTAGGAGGGGAACAAGTTGCTGGGCGTTGGTTGGGATGGTATCAGCAAATTTTGCAAAACGGTGATATTGCAATTGACGATATGAAATTTCGCCTGACTGGTTTGGTGGTGAAACAGCAGGGCAGGTGGAAGGTTTATAACCAAATTTATGCTCATGTTTTTAATTTAAATTGGGTTGAAAAAGAGTTATCTAAACTGCGCCCCTATGCTGAAAGTTTTAATGCATGGAAGAGTAGTAACTTTCAAGATAATTCGCAGCTATTAAGGGGAAAAGAGTTAGAGAATGTCTCAAAGTGGGCGACTGATAAAAGTTTGAGTGATGAGGATTATCGATTTTTATCTACCAGCCAGAACTATGAATTGAAGCAAGTGCAACAGAAGACTCAGCGACAGATTCGATTAGGTTCTGGGTTTTTGGTTGTAGTGGCTATTGTTGCAGGAACCCTAGCTATTATTGCAAATAAACAACGTTTAGAAGCCCAAGAAGGTATAAATCTTGAAAAAACGGGATCTGCTGCTTTACGCCAATTTGACTCTGAACCTTTAAAAGCTTTAGTCACAGCGATGGAGACAGCACAAAAATTAAAAGAAATAGTCAAAGATAACCGCCCTTTAGAAAAATATCCTGCTACTAGTCCTATTGTCACTTTGCAAACTATGCTGGATGATATTCATGAAAGCAATCAACTTGAAGGGCATGAGGGCGAAGTCTATAGTGCCACATTTAGTCCTAATGGACAGCGTATAATTTCTGCATCGGCTGACCACACTGTTAAAGTTTGGAATAGCCAAGGTAAGTGGCTTTTTGACCTCAAAGGACATCAAGGAAAAGTCTACCGTGCCAGTTTTAGTCCTGATGGACAGCGTATTGTTACTGCATCTGAAGATAAAACTGCTAAAGTTTGGAATAGTCAAGGTCAATGGCTTTTTGACCTCAAAGGACATCAGGGTCAAGTCTATGCTGCTAGCTTTAGTCCTGATGGACAGCGTATTGTTACTGCATCTGAAGATAGAACAGCTAAAGTGTGGAATAGCCAAGGTCAGTGGCTTTTTGACCTCAAAGGACATCAGGGTCAAGTCTATAGTGCCAACTTTAGTCGTGATGGACAGCGTATTGTTACTGCATCTGAAGATAGAACAGCTAAAGTGTGGAATAGCCAAGGTCAATTGCTTTTTGACCTGAAAGAACATCAGGCTCCAATCTACAGTGCCAGCTTTAGTCCTAATGGACAGCGTATTGTTACAGCATCTGAAGATAATGAGGTAAATATTTGGGAAATTAAAAATAATTCACTAAATCCCCATCCTGACCCTCTATTTATTAAACCGTTAAGCAATTATAATGTTATGAATGCTAATTTTAGTCCAGATGGAAGACGCATTGTTGTTACTTTTAATAACGGCAATGCTGAAATTTATCCTTTACTAGATATTGAACACCCTGATGATTTTATTGGTAATTTTAAGAGCTTTTCAAGCCCATTAAATATCCTTAAAGGTCATCAAAAAGCTGTCAATTATGCCAGTTACAGTCCTGATGGACAGCGTATGGTTACTGCATCTAGTGATAAAAGTGTTAGGGTTTGGAACATAAAAGAAAAAAACAACATTTACCTCAAGAACAAAAATATCAGCTCCCTTGCATTCGGTAGAGTAGACCGTATAGTTGTTGGATTTAAAGACGGTAAAGCCCAAATATTAGACGTAAAAGGGAACTTAGTAGCTGAACTCAAAGGTCATCAAAAGGATGTTAACAAAACTGTTTTAAGTGACGACGGACAGTATGCTCTCACTATCTCAAGAGATGCTGTAAAATTATGGGACATGAAGGGCAATTTATTAGCCGATATCAAAGAAAATATAAAGGATGTCACAAATGGTACAGTTAGCGATAAAGGAAAGTATATTATCACCACCATTCCAGATCAAGGAATTATCAAGATATGGGATAGTAAAGGTAATTTGCTAGCTGACTTTAAAGGGCATGAAAAAAATATTAACAATTTCAAGTTTAGCCCTGACGAAAAACACATAATTACAGTATCGGATGACCACATAGCAAAAGTATGGGATATCAAGGGTAAATTACTAACTGAGCTTAAGGGACATCAAGATGCAGTCACCAGTGCTATATTTAGTCCTGATGGACAGCGCATTGTCACCACTTCACGCGATCAAACGGCAAAAATTTGGGATATGAAGGGTAAATTACTAGCTGACCTCAAAGGATATCAGGATATAGTTACCCTTGCTGAATTTAGCTCCGATGGACAGCACATCGTTACCACATCAAACGAGCGTATTGCTAAAATATGGGATATTAAGGGGAACTTAGTGGCTGATCTTAAAGGACATCAGGATATAGTCACCCGTGCCAGTTTTAGCCCTGATGGACAGCGTATTGTTACTACTTCAGCTGACTTGACTGCTAAGTTATGGGATTTAAATGGCATTTTGCTAGCAGATTTTAAAGAATATCATAAGTCAAATGTTGCTGGTGCGCGCTTTATTGATGATGGACAGCGTATTGTGACTGTATCTGTTGAAAGGGGGTTTGATGGAGATCAAAGAGTTAGCATTGGAACATTTTTTGTTGGAGACTTGGATAACTTACTAACCCGTGGCTGCAACTGGCTGCAAGATTATCTTTCCACCCATCCTGAAGTGCGGGAAAGGTTAAAGGTGTGTAAGTAAGAAAATTGAGGGGTATTAAGGTGCGATCTCAGTACCAGTTTTCATGCACTTCAATTAGGTTATTGTGGCTATGCGTTAGCGCAGCTTCAATTAGCGATCTCTCTTTTGTTTGAGAGGATAAAGTGCGATCGCCCAGCTTCACCATGCGATCGCCTTTTTGTTTGAGTTGATGGAGTGCGATCGCCCAGCTTCATCAAGCGATCGCCTTTTTGTTTGAGTTGATGGAGTGTGATCACCCAGCTTCATCAAGCGATCGCTTTTTTCAGCCACCGAGATACAGTTAACATTAAAAAGCATTCCACACTTACAAAGTTCTTGAATCTCAAGTAATTATGCTGAAACTTTACGGTGGTACTCGTACTCGTGCGTCAATCATCGAGTGGTATTTACAAGAATTGGGAATTCCCTACGAATTTGTACTCCTAGATATGCAATCAGGTGAACATCTTCAGCCTGAGTATTTGAAACTTAACCCAATGGGGAAAGTTCCAGCATTAGTGGATGGGGACTTCCAGATTTGGGAATCAGGGGCAATTTTGTTGTATCTTGCCGATAAATATGGCAAAACACCACTTTCACCTGAGGAACGTGGTGTTTTGTCGCAGTGGGTATTTTTTGCCAATGCTACTCTGGGGCCTGGAATTTTTGGGGAAGAGAATCGAAAACGGGAAATGACTCGTTTGTTAACTCCCTTGAATAACATTTTTGAACAGCAACCTTTTTTATTGGGTAATGAATTTAGTGTTGCTGATGTAGCTGTGGGATCTATCCTAAATTACTTTTTGCTTTTGCTGAAGCTAGATTTGAGTTCTTATCCAGCCGTATTGGATTATATCAAACGCATATCTGAACGTCCGGCATTTTCCATTGGTAAAAGAGCTTAACTAAATCGTTTCATTGACATAAATCCCCACGCTTCAAGGGTGGGGATCGCACTACCTATTTCCATCAACTTCAATTAGCGATCGCCCATAACACTACCGAATTTACCTAACCAAAATTAGCGATCGCATCGACAAAACATCATACCTGACGACAAGCCGAACACTTTAACTCTCCAGTGCTGTTAACCACGACTGCAAATCAGCCAAGCTGATAAAATCAAGTAAAGCTTCGCTCCAATCTTCGAGAACAGGTAAGGGCAAACTAAAAATTTGCGATCGCACTTCTGGAAATATTTCTCCAAAGCGCTTAGTTAACTTTCGGGTAATCTAATTAGCTGTTGCTTCTTGTCTTCCTTCTTCCTTGATTTCCCGGTAAACTCTCGTTTCTTTCAGTGTTATTCCTAGTTCTCCATTCTATAATTCTATGCACCCTCATATAAGTAGAACGTCGTGAATATTTATAATCGGGATTAGGCAGGAGGCAGAAGGAAAGAGGGTTTTATCTCTTTTACCTTTCTTAACATACATTGATTTTTCCCAACGACTTACTTAAAATCAGTATAAGTATTTACTATGTGTATCCTATTTGATTTATCTGAAGCTAGGTACACTTTTATTCTTATTTCCCTGTTAAGATTTCCCTATTCCCTGTTTCCTCCCTAAGCAAACAATTTCCCAAATAAAACCGGATTGCTATATAAAACCTTGTTTTTTGGATTTATTTGGCAAAAAGGAAATTGGTATTAATTTAAATAAGTTTAAAAGCTTAAATTATGTTATGGTTAGAAAAAAGAGAAATATTTTTGGTCAAGGTAAGGACTATATAGACGCTATCCAAATATAAATTTCAACATCCTCTATATGGGGAAATATGCTATGTCAGTTTATATTGGTAATTTATCCCATGAAATTGAAGATGAAGACATCAGACAAGTCTTTTTAATGTATGGGTCTGTGAGGAAAATTCTAGTATCTACGAATCAAAAAACAGGTGAGAAGAGGGGATTTGCAGTTGTAGAAATGGAAACAGACGCCCAAGAAGTAGCAGCAATTAATGGATTAAGAGGTGCTGAATGGATGGGTTATAGCCTGAAGGTGAATAGAGCTAAGACAATTGTAGACGTAGCTTAATCTGTCCTTAATGCATATTTTCTGCGCTCAGTGGTTGAATTCTCGTAGTGGTTACATACAACCTCAGAGAGATTCCCACAAAAAGAAGGCAAAAAATCCCATAAATATATGAAGGTTGAGATGAATAACTATAGTAGAGAGGAGAAATTGAAAATTAAAGCGTTGGATGTCAAAGCTGGCGATCGCATCGTTGCCTACTGCAAGAACAAACGGCAGATTTGTAAAGTGAAGCAAATTTTAGATCTCAGTCAGACTAATGTCACACTCTCAGTATTCACAACTGAGCATTATCGTGGCTGCTTAGTCTCATGTGTAGTCAGGTTCCAGTGGGACGCTTTAGTCGAATTAGTCAGCTAGTATATAATATTTTTTCCCCTCGTCCACCTAAAAGTTGATTTCTATGTCATAATAGAAGATGAGAATTAATTCGGTTAACAGCGTTTGTTTTTAGTATTGACAGGCTTTTTGTTTTTGGTATTTACAAACTTTTCTCCGAAATCTAAATCTCTACACATTTACAATTTCGGAGACAATCTATGTCAGTTTATGTAGGCAATCTTTCTTACGAAGTTACAGAAGAGAGTTTGAATGCTGTGTTTGCAGAATATGGTTCTGTCAAGCGGGTTCAGCTACCTACCGATCGGGAAACCGGTCGTGTACGCGGCTTTGGTTTTGTGGAAATGGGTACTGATGCAGAAGAAACTGCCGCCATTGAAGCGCTTGATGGTGCAGAGTGGATGGGAAGAGACCTAAAAGTAAATAAGGCTAAGCCCAAGGAAGATAGAGGAGGTTCGTTTGGTGGTGGTGGAAACCGTAGCAATTACGGTGGACGTAACCGTTACTAAGCTTCACTAATTTAGTTATTTGACCTAAACCGTTAGTTCAACAAATTAACTTGATGTATTAGCGGCTCAGGCATTACTGCTTGAGCCTTTTTGCTACAGAGTTTAGACTGCCAACGAAAATGTCACCTTGAGAAGCTAAAACCCTTTTTCTGGAATTCTTTATGACAAACTTAACCTTGACCATTCAACCTGCTGTTCTGATCACTATCATAGGTGAAACAGTCTTGAAAGAAAAGATTGTGAAGCTGCTAAAAAGCCATAGTGTAAGCGGTTACACCATTAGTCAAGTACAAGGTGAGGGTGGACATGGAAAACGCTTGGCAGATATGGCAGGTTACAACACTAATATTGAAATAAAAACTCTTGTTTCATCAGAAGACTCTGATGCTATCTTTGAGGCACTAAAAGAGGAGCAAGGCAAGCACGCCTTAATTGCCTTTCGGCACAAAGTAGAAGCCTTCTATTGATTAACTCTTTTTCATCAATTTGAGGTGAAAGATTGAATCTTCGTTGCCTAAAATGTCGTCGAAAATTCTTTTTTTTTTGAAATTTCAGTTTAATAGTGAGGAATTAAAAAATGTCTACTGAAACTGATGTAGTTGCCTACATTCAAGAAAGTGAATTTGATAGTCTATTAAGTCAAGAAAAAGTTGTTGTAGTGGACTTTACTGCTACTTGGTGTGGCCCTTGTCGTCTGATCAGTCCATTAATGGATCAACTCGCCGAAGAATACAAAGGCCGCGCTAAAGTCGTTAAAGTAGACGTGGATAACAACAAACCGATGTTCAAAAAATTCGGTCTTCGCAGTATTCCAGCGGTTTTAATTTTCAAAGATGGTGAGTTAGTAGAAACTATCGTCGGAGTTTCTCCTTACGAACAATTTAGCAGTGCTGTTTTGCAGCTGCTTTAGCTTGTTTTTGGGGAGATTTCTAGTTCTCCCATTTTTTTGGGAGGTACTCAACCATAATTCTATTACCCCTAAAAATTCTCCTACACATACAATCTACACAATACTAGGTGTAGTAACCATGAACCCAGAAGCCAAACAAATTGTTAGTGAACTAAGGCGTGAATTCTACTCTCTATTTGCTGCTGCTATGAAGAAACCAGTGAGCATAAGTAGCACATCCTATAGTAGTAATTCTCCTATTGCATCTTGGATAGATGAAAGGCAGCAACTGAATTATGTAAATATATATGCTTACATGGCACCTGACGAATTTAACCCATTGCGCCCGTTCATTCTGCGGCTGGCGATTAATAAAAGCGCTCTTCAATTCATGATGGGAAAAAAGTTCCAACAATCCCGAGGACTTAATCTGGTATGGGACTTTGAGTTAACTGTATTGCCAAGAGAAATTTTAGATTTTCTGCCTTGGATAGTTAGCTTAGTTGAATCCCACGAGCAAGTTGCACCCTTAAGACTACAGTCACCACCCCATCCCTTTGAATTAAAAGTACCGGCGCTTGAGTTATGTAATAACGCATGGACTCTTGAAGCTTCTTGCCTCCTCACAAAAATGATGCAGCCAGTATAGTATTTTAGTTAACGCAGTCAAACACAACCACAATTGATAATTACTGCAAGTTTTCTGTGCTTATATCTCTATTCACATCTACTGAGCCATTTGCATCCACACTTGCTGCTTCTTTGGTAAAATACTTTAAAGTTGAAGCTAAAGCTAGTTGAGAAGCTACTTGATAAGCTACCTCTTTCGAGATTTCCTGTTGTTGATTTAACAACTCAAGAAAGCTTTCAAAATCACGCATCACACAATATCTGTGTAATGCAGATTTTTTTTCTATTAGATTAAATTTTTCGTCAATCTTATCTTTTGCTTCTTTTTCTGCCTCAGCAATTGAATTGACGAATCCGCCATTATGACATAATTCACCAAAAATTTTATAGTAATAAGCTTTTCTACTTAATGATTCCTCTTCAATGTGAATTGAATGAAACTTGTATTCAATTTTGAATTTTTTAGATTCCATAAATAGATGTCATCACATGATTAACTAAAAATAATCTTGAATTTGTAGTTTTTTTTTGTTCATCGTTCCCAACGATAATTTTCTACCCCCACATTGGTGGTGCAGGGGATTTATGACTATTATCACGTTAAAGTTGCAATTTTTAATTTGCTCTCCGAGCACTTATAAGGATAGAGAGATGATACAAACTTGAGACTCATTTGCGAAAATTTCTCTTATTTTGTCTGTGCCGAGCAACTTCTTTGCGCTTACGTTTTTGCTCTGGCGTTTCAAAATGACGATTCTTTTTCATGTCAGGAAAAATACCTGCCTTAGAAACTTTGCGCTTAAAACGACGCAAGGCAGATTCAATTCCTTCATGATCGTCTACGATTATTTGAGTCATTCTATGTCCTTACTTAAGTAGTACTGGTGAGTGTTAATCCATGCAGTAAATCTGAGAAAAAAAGGACAGACTCATTGTCTGCCCTGAAGACGTTAGAGTTTAAATTTCTGAGTTGAGATTTTAGTAACGGTTGCGAAAGCCGGAGTTATTTCGGTTCCCACCAAAGGAACCTCTGTCTTCTCTGGGTCTAGCTTTGTTCACTTTCAAGTTACGTCCCATCCACTCAGCACCATCAAGAGCTTCAATGGCAGCATTTTCTTCTGCATCTGTACCCATTTCTACAAAAGCAAAACCACGCAAACGACCTGTTTCACGATCAGTGGGTAGCGAAATCTGCTTTACAGAACCATATTCTGCAAAAACACTATTTAAAGTCTCTTGTGTAACTTCATATGAGAGATTACCTACGTAAAGTGACATAAATTGCTTCCAAAATTAAAAGTGTGTAGAGATTTAAATTTCGGAGACAACCCTGTCAATAACAAAGAGTAAAAGCCTGTTAATAATAAAAACAAAATTTGTGTCCGATTTTTATTCTCATATTCAACCTTAACACGATATTCAATTACTCTACAGAATATATTTCTAAAGTCTGAGTTGTAGATTGTACAAAGATCAGTTTTTTATTAAAAGCTTAATTTTAGGCGAACTATTGTGAACCTGCGCTATATCCTAAGTATATATAAAGTAATTTATATAACTTGCTCTACGTGTCTCTTTCAGTTTAGATGAGCGCGATGCTAAAGCGTTTCACTCAAAAAAATTGCTAAAATTCATACTTTATATCGGGAAATAAAGTTAATAAAATATAAATAAGTTTGATGTGAGCAATAATGACAAAATTGGAAAACAATATGATGGCAAGTGAAAAAATAATTTTCCTCAGGAAAAATAAATTAGTAAATCTGTGTTAATCTAAAAACAGGAATCAAAAAGTAAGAATGCAAAAAGACTTCAAGACAATATTGAGGTAAACTCAATAAAGTCCTTTTGCTCTGGTAAGTCCGCTTCAATATCGTTATGATTTTTAGTAACGATAACAAAAGCCAGATCAGCAAGATAAACACCTTAGTAAGGGCTTGAAGTCAATCATAGCTTGCTTAGGTAATAGCCAGTAATGTTTGGCTATACTAGTTAGTTAAACCACCAGATTCAATTACTCTTAGAGTCGCAGGAGAAAGACTCTTAGTACATCCTGGTAATCCGAAATAAATTAGAACAGTTACTGAACTTGGTAGAAGCAATATTAACTATTTTCATTGCTCCAACTATGTTTTAGCAGCTGCTTACTGGGAAATTAAAACTTCCAGCAAGTAGATACTGTTCCACAAAATTCAGGAATTTAACTAGATTGTCAAAATTAACCAATACACTGCCTAAACCATAGTGTTAAAGGTTGTAAATGCAGAGATTTATCTTGTAATTGAGGACTTATTTCGCTGCATTAAGAGCAATAGGATTAGGTGATTTTTTAGGAATAAATCGAAGAAACACCAAGAAGCGATCGCTCGGTATTTTAGGATATCGAATGGGGCAATTATGGCAAAAGCAACATTAGGAAAGTTGTAGCAACCATTAAGAGTAAACTGCAATTTTGGTTGGTTGGGTGCAGGGCAAAAACCCTGTAAAGTTTGATATTGCCACTGTAAAAACTCTGAAGGCTTGAGCAACCGATGGGGATTTAGTTACAACAACCTACAATGCTGATGTCAAAGTTCTCCTGATAGAAAATACTCGCAAAAATATCAGATCGCAAGTGCTGGAGAGTCATCTTTGCAATATTCCAGAAACACAAATCAAATCCTCCTCTATGCAACCTCTTACTGTTTTTGCCCGGTGTGTTTGTTGGCAAACGCTATATGCCAACACTACTAAGGGTTAAGTCTCAGGTAAACCTTCACTCCCATCGACCAATTAATTCTAGGGAAACACAAACCATGTCTATCGATAGCAAAATCAGACAAATAGCTTTCTACGGTAAAGGCGGTATTGGTAAGTCTACTACCTCTCAAAACACTCTGGCAGCTATGGCAGAAATGGGTCAACGCATCCTGATTGTCGGTTGCGATCCTAAAGCTGACTCCACTCGTTTGATGCTGCACAGTAAAGCTCAAACCACTGTTTTGCACTTAGCTGCTGAACGTGGTGCAGTAGAAGATCTCGAACTTGAAGAAGTCATGCTGACTGGCTTCCGTGGTGTGAAGTGCGTAGAGTCTGGTGGTCCAGAACCAGGTGTAGGTTGCGCCGGTCGTGGTATCATCACCGCCATCAACTTCTTGGAAGAAAACGGTGCTTATCAAGATGTTGATTTTGTATCATACGACGTACTAGGTGACGTTGTTTGCGGTGGTTTTGCTATGCCTATCCGTGAAAATAAAGCACAAGAAATCTACATCGTTACTTCTGGTGAAATGATGGCGATGTACGCTGCAAACAACATCGCTCGCGGTATTTTGAAATATGCACACACTGGTGGTGTACGTTTGGGTGGTTTGATTTGTAACAGCCGGAACGTTGACAGAGAAATCGAACTGATCGAAACTCTGGCAAAACGCTTGAACACTCAAATGATTCACTACGTACCTCGTGACAATATTGTTCAACACGCTGAGTTACGTCGGATGACTGTGAACGAGTACGCACCCGACAGCAACCAAGGTAACGAATACCGCATATTGGCTAACAAGATCGTCAACAACAAGAATCTTCAAATTCCTACACCAATTGAAATGGAAGAATTAGAAGAGTTGTTGATTGAATTCGGTATTCTCGAAAGCGAAGAAAATGCTGCGAAAATGATTGCTACAACTGCTGAAAGCACTGCTAAGTAAGTAAAAAAACTCCATCCTCAAGGGGGTGGAGTTTTTGTCAATGGTCGGTTGTCAGTGGTAAAACAACTAACAACCGCCCACAAACAAATGACATGCATAAAGCCTTCTCTTCGAGACGCTGCGCGAACGGCATAGCTATCTCCTGTCGGAGAGGCTGCGCCCTAAGCGAAGCTATGCCGTAGGCTTTACGCTTAGCGCGGAACGTCCCGCTCTTAAGCGCAATAAAAAAATTCCCGTTGTCAACTTAGTAACAACGGGAATTTATATAATTTTATATAAACTCAACTAGCGAGAGGCGAGTTGTGGATTCGCCCAAACATCTGTAAACTTTTGACCAAAAGTAATTGGCTGATCTGTATCAGTATTGATATTTACAATCTTGCCATCAATTGCTACTTTCACTAATGGCCAGTCTTCATCACCTAATTCGCCAGCACGGAAGAGTACGTGATCGGGTTGACCTTTACTCCAACCTAATAACACTGCAATCTTTTCATGCTCATCTGCTTCACTTACAGGAGAAACAGTGTTAGCTTGATTGTTTTGCCGATCCCAAATCACTGCGCGATCTGTTGCATCAGCTGTATTGAATATACCTTCAAAGCGACGTGCTAAGAAGCGATCGCCTTTTTCCGACCAGCTTACAGGAACTAATACGCCAATTTTACCATTGCTCTCTGTTGCTTCCTGAGTCTGTGCTTTTGTTTGTAATAAAGGATCGCCCAGGACAGAAGTAGAAGCAATTACCCTTAACTTCTTGGTTTGTACCTCTTCGACAAACAACACACTCGTAACACGGCTGTTGTGCATTTCGGGTTTTACTTCTAGTCGCACCCTACTATACACAACATACTTCCCATCGGGAGAAGCTACAGGAACACTGCGATAGTAACGTACTCCACCTCCCTTAGAACCAATAGCCTCCTGAGTAGCTAAAATCCATTTCCAAGGAATGGGATGAGGGCTACCTATGGGATCTGCTGCTACTTGCTCTGGGCCTGGTTGTTCCGCAACAGGTATATCTGAGTTGGTGTTTGGTTGTGATTCCCTTAAAATTGGTGTAACTTGAGTTGCTGCCAATGATTGAGTAACAATTATTTCCTTGGGCTGAAAATTATTTGCAGCTTTCAAAGACTTGATTTTCGAGCCTTTTAACTTTTGCAATAAACCTGATTGACTAGAAGAGACTTTTGTCGATGGTGCGATTTCCACGACTGCTAATGGATCTGATTCAGGTACATTGCTGCTAGAAACAGTATGGTCTTCTTTGAGAATACTTTCTGTTCCTGCCAAAGAATCAATATTGTCTGCTGGTGATAATTGTGATTCTCCAACAGTAGCCATTCCTTCCATCTGAGAGTCAGATTCTCTCGTTGGGGTGTTATTTGGATCTGCTGTTAATATATCAGCTAATAAATCATGTTCCCTAACAGCAGCAATTTCTATGCCAGTTGAACCTGAATTTCCATTTTCAGAAGTGATATTTGCTACTTCTGATTGCTTAGCTGAGGTAGAGTGACCTGATGCTGCTACTAGAGGTGCGATCAGTATCGCAATCACAGCATATTTGATAAATGGTTGTACGCGAAACCATCCTGACAGCAAAAGAGGTTTAAACATGGGTTGACTCTCTAGAGGGCGGTTGCTGTGTGAGAAGCAGACCTGTGCAGCAATGAGGTAGGCTATGGATATAGGTATAACAAGAAACTAAAAGCTTTAACGAGAGAATTTCTTGAAAGTTATTACAGATTTACAAAGCTTAAGTATCATAGTTAACCTCTTTCGACCTTTAGTATACTGACTCGATACAGATAATCTGTTATTAGGTAATAACACAGATTAATTAAGGAATATAAAGAACAAGACAAACTGATTCAGCATTTGACACTCAACTCTACCTAGGGGTAGTAGTCAATTAGTCTTCAGCTGAACCACTTAAGCCGTTAATAACTAAAGCCGAGATACAAATCACGCTTACTGTTAGGAGTTGTGTTGAGGATAGCTAACCCGCAGGCTGCTTCCCTACCTATAACCTGCGACAATAGCGCAGAATCACAAATCACGGTAAATTTGAGACGTTACCGCCAAAGCTGACGCGCAACATATTTCCTACTAAAAAACCAAATACTAGTATCTACCTAACTACATAAATTGTCACCTGCTCTACATTAATTGTGAGGACACAGTGACATTTGGATGTAAATACACCTAAAGCTTAATTCTAGGAAACACAACAAAACGATATTTAGCAGGTAGAGGCACAGCCGATTGTCGTCCGACATCGACCAATAATTGAGTTACGCTAGAAGTAAAAGCAGTTATTACTAGCTTATCTGCTGGCTAACTTAGACTTAATTATAAGTCTATCAAGGAATTTTTGGTTTCACCATTATCAAATCACTTTAGCATCAAAAAACTCATTTCTGGAAAGATTATTTCGCAATAGTTAAAAGTCAAAAGTCCATAATCCATAATCGATTGACTATTGACCAATGACCATTGACCAATGACCATTGACTATTGTCCATTGACAATTGACTAACATGAAAATTGTATTTTTTGGTACTCCACAGTTTGCTGTCCCAACTCTAGAAAAATTACTGAACCACAAAGATATTGAAGTATTGGCAGTTGTTACGCAACCCGATAAACGCCGAGAAAGAGGGAATAAACTAACACCTTCACCAGTAAAAACACTTGCTAGTTCTGTTAACCTACCAGTATGGCAACCCCAGCGCCTAAAAAAACATACAGCAACCTTAACTAAACTTAAACAATCAGATGCAGATGCGTTTGTTGTTGTCGCCTATGGGCAAATTTTATCACCCCAAATTTTAGAAATGCCAAAGTTGGGCTGCATTAACGTGCATGGCTCGATTTTGCCTAAATACCGGGGTGCAGCGCCCATTCAATGGTGTTTGTATAATGGCGAGTCCGAAACGGGGATCACCACAATGTTAATGGATGCAGGGATGGACACAGGGGCGATGCTGCTTAAAGCCACAACACCGATTGGATTACTGGATAATACCTATAATTTAGCCGAGAGGCTAGCCGACATTGGTGCAGATTTATTGCTGGAAACCTTATGTACACTAGAACGCCAGCAAATCACAGCAATTCCTCAGGATCATTCCCAAGCGACTTATGCACCTTTAATTCAAAAGCAGGATTACGGGTTAGATTGGTCAAAAAGTGCTGTACAATTACACAATCAAATCAGAGGCTTTTACCCTAACTGCACTGCGAGTTTTCGTAATCAAGTGCTGAAAATTACGGCTACCGTTCCCCTTGGTTCTGCTTACAGCCATGAGCTACCAGCAGAATTAGAAAACATAATACATAAATTGCCTGATTTGTCAACTTTGTCCGGTAGTCCGGGAGAAGTGGTAAGCATTACCAAGGGAATTGGCGCGATCGTCCAAACAGGCGTTGGTATGTTGTTGTTGCGAGAAGTTCAGTTAGCTGGTAAACGTCCTCAGTCGGGCTGGGATTTTGTTAATGGTACCCGTTTAACTGTAGGAGAAGTGTTTGAAAAAGGATGAAGTATGAAATTCATCCTTGGTCTTTCATCCTTTCATAGAAACGGCAAGATATACAAGGGCCAGTGGGATTGACTGCACAACGGACGATTTCGGAATGAGCATTATAGCTACAGGTAGCATCGCCAATTACCCATCGTCCCTCTACCAAACTTTTCTCAGCTGGTCTTTGAGCAGACTGTACGTAAAGGGCGATATTATGCAAACGGTAGCGCCCTGCTTTTAATTGGTATTTGTGGCGGCGCTCTAAAACTGCGTAAGTTTTCCCGTCAAAATCGAGATAATTTCCTGGTTGGGGTGTCCAATCAAGTTGCGCTCGACCGAGGGATTGACGCGGATGCGTCAAAATCACCTCGGTTGGTAAAGAGTCTGGCTCCATAGGCTTATGTGATTTGATTTACATTATAAGAATAGTATCGCACTCACCTCTTTTAGCTTACCGAATCTAGACTATAATTAATAGTTTGCTAAATTTACTCGCTGCGCGGGTCAATTGTCATTGGTCATTTGTCAATGGTCATTGGTCATTTGTCATTGGTCAATGGTCAGTGGTCATAAGTAATTTATCCCCACACTCCCCACACTCCCCCACACTCCCCTCTCTCCCCATCTCATCATCCAATGCTGATCGCACTTCAAATTAGCATTGACAAAATGCTATGATTGGCATCGAAATCAATCCAGGCGATCGCTTAGTCAGTTCTTCAGTTGAGTTTTTCCATCCCGACTTAACCTCCTGCTAAGTACCACCGCCGAATCCCCTGTCTGCTCGTTGGCTGTTAAATCTAGATTGGATTTAAATTCATAAATCTTCACAAAGGCCAAGCAGCCCTAGGGAATCGGTGAGGTAAATTTCTGCTGATGATGTGGTTGATTTATCGGGGAATCAGGCGATAGAGACCGATATGAACAAGGCAAATAATTTTAGATGCCTATTACATTGTTTAAAGTTATGTAGCCTTTTGATTACGGAGCCTCAGCCACTGCGGTAAACTATGCCTTGATTATAATTCCTTCGCAGAGAAGAACACTCGAAAGGAGCCTTTTTTCAATGTCTCATACCGTAAAAATCTACGATACCTGCATTGGCTGCACTCAGTGTGTCCGCGCTTGCCCCACTGACGTACTGGAGATGGTACCCTGGGATGGCTGCAAAGCTGCTCAAATTGCCTCTTCACCCCGCACAGAAGACTGCGTAGGATGCAAACGTTGCGAAACCGCTTGTCCCACCGACTTTTTAAGCATCCGGGTTTATCTGGGTGCTGAAACAACTCGCAGCATGGGTCTAGCTTATTAATTTCTCATTTTGCTCGCAATCAACTGTTTTAGTTAGCAAGCACTTTTAGCATCGTAGGGTGGGAACTTGCCACCCTACAGTATCGTTCTTTAAAAAGAATTCAGTATTAAGGAGTAATATACTCCTTTTTTCTTTGCTAAAATTGACACTTCTATGATACCAACTTGTCGAGTTGGTATCATCTTCAACAGAGAGGGGTGGACGAAATGTGCGGCATTGTGGGGTATATTGGCACTCAAGCGGCGACAGAAATTCTCTTATCTGGTTTAGAGAAATTGGAGTATCGGGGCTATGATTCTGCGGGAATCGCTACTATCTGGGAAGGTGATGTGCAATGCGTGCGGGCTAAGGGCAAACTCCAGAACTTACGTTCTAAACTCGAACAAGTAGAAACTCCCGCGCAAATTGGTATCGGTCACACTCGCTGGGCGACTCATGGTAAACCAGAAGAGTATAATGCCCATCCCCACCTAGATACGGCAAGGCGAGTAGCGGTAGTGCAAAATGGCATTATTGAGAACTATCGTGAGTTGCGAGAGGAACTAAAAGCCAAAGGACATGTGTTTCGTTCCGAAACAGATACAGAAGTTATTCCGCACCTGATTGCCGAAATTTTTAAAACATCTCCCTCTTCCTTATTAGAAGCGGTTCGTCAAGCTGTAAACCACCTACAAGGCGCATTTGCGATCGCAGTGATTTCAGCAGACTACCCAGATGAATTGATTGCTGTTCGGCAACAAGCACCCTTGGTAATTGGATTTGGGCAAGGAGAGTTATTTTGCGCTTCCGATACGCCGGCGATCGTTGCTTATACCCGGGCAGTGCTACCATTAGAAAATGGAGAAATTGCGTGCCTGACACCTCTGGGTGTGGAAATTTACAACTTTGCTGGCGATCGCCTCAAAAAGCAACCCCGATTACTCAACTTGAATCCCACAATGGTAGAAAAGCAGGGATTCAAGCACTTCATGCTCAAAGAAATTTACGAGCAACCAGGAGTGGTACGTGCTAGTTTAGAAGCTTACTTTAGTAATGATGCTAATACCAGTCAGCCTACCCAGTCACCAATTAATCTTGGGTTACCTCCAGAATTCTACGCAGATATAGAACAAATTCAAATCGTTGCTTGTGGTACTAGTTGGCACGCCGCATTGGTAGGAAAATACTTGCTCGAACAACTAGCAGGGATTTCTACCCAGGTACACTATGCTTCCGAATATCGCTATGCCCCATCACCTTTAATACCCAATACATTGATTATTGGTGTGACGCAATCAGGGGAAACAGCTGATACTTTGGCAGCTTTAGCAATGGAAAAAGAACGCCGTCAAGGTAAAGAAAGCAAATATCAAGCGCGATTGTTGGGTATTACCAATCGTCCAGAAAGCAGCCTCGGTCATATGGTTCCCCATATTATTAATACTTTAGCAGGAATTGAAATTGGTGTAGCGGCGACAAAAACCTTTATTGCCCAATTAATGGCATTTTACGCCTTAGCCTTGGATTTAGCTGCCCATCGTCAAACAATTTCCCCAGATAAAATCGCAGAAATTATTGAAGGCTTGCGACAAGTTCCCAAAGAAATTGAAGCCACTTTAGAAATTCAAGAAGGTTTAACCGAACAATTAGCACACGAGTTTGCAGAAACCCAAGATTGTATCTTTTTGGGAAGGGGGATTAACTTCCCCATCGCCTTAGAAGGCGCATTGAAATTAAAAGAAATTAGCTATATTCACGCCGAAGGATATCCAGCCGGCGAAATGAAACACGGCCCGATCGCCCTTTTGGATGCTAAAGTACCAGTAGTGGCGATCGCTGTTCCTGGTAGTGTTTACGAAAAAGTGATTTCTAATGCCCAAGAAGCCAAAGCTAGAGATTCGCGGTTAATTGGGGTAACACCTGTAAAAGATGGCGAAGCAGCCGAAATCTTTAACGATTTATTACCAGTACCAACTGTAGATGAATTACTCTCTCCCATCCTCACAGTCATACCTCTGCAATTATTGGCTTATCACATCGCGGCGCGTCGCGGTTTAGATGTCGATCAGCCCCGGAACCTCGCAAAATCGGTGACTGTGGAATAGTATAAAATTATACTTTATATTTTATATGAAAATAGCTTCTTAGCAAGTTATGTAGCTTGCAAGAGCTATTTTTTTGCGTAAATACTACAAGTCATTCCTGTATATCAAAAGACTTAATTACCCCGGATATCACAGTGAAGGTTGAAATTGTCTATTTAAATGCGATCGCAGAAACTTGAATGTATATTTTTATAACATATTTAAGCTACAAACCAGTCTGTAAAAATTAGATCCGGTAACATCTAAAATTAATTCAATCTATCAAAATTATGAGTGAAATCCATCTACGTCAAATCAAGTCTTACCTGCAAAAAACATTTAATGATTTGATTGACTTGTCAGATTATCAAAACAAATCTGAAGCAGATAGAGAGTTAATTTTATTAACAAGAAGTCTAGCTGCATTTACATTGATGGTATTAGCTGATATTTCTCCTCAAGAAGCAGCAAAATCAATAGTTGATGGTGGACAAGATAATGGAATAGATGCCATTTATTTTGACAGAAGAGAAAAAATAATGTATGTATTACAATCCAAATGGAAACAGGAAAGTAAAGGAAGTATAAAAACAGATGAAGTGATGAAATTCACTCGAGGATTTAAAGACTTAGTGAATGCTAGATATGATAGGTTTAACTCAAAACTCAATAACAAAACTCAAGATATTGAGGAAGCACTTAATGACGCAGGAACAAGATTTGAAATAATTCTTGTCTATTCAGGACAAACTCCCCTAGCAGATGAGCCTAAAAGAGAATTTGATGATTTACTAGGTGAGATGAACGATTCATCAGATATAGTCAGTATGAGAGTTCTTAACCAATCAAATATATATAACATAATATCTCAAGGAGCATCTGGCAATCCTATAAATTTAGATGTTTGCCTTTTTGATTGGGGACAAACTAAAGAACCTTATCAATCTTATTATGGCCAAGTTTCTGCAAGAGAAGTAGCTGATTGGTGGACTAAACATTCTCCTAAATTGTTCTCTTCAAATATTAGACTATTCGTCAAAGATAGTGAAGTCAATGAAGGTATTATCAATACAGTTAAAAAAGAACCGGAAAAATTTTGGTATTATAATAATGGTATAACAGCTTTATGTTCTAGTATTGGCAAAAAACCACTTGGAGGTAGTGGAAGAGATACAGGTATATTTGAATGCAAAGATGTGAAAATAGTCAATGGTGCTCAGACTGTTGGTTCAATAGCAAGAGCATATCAAAATTCTCCTGAGCAAGTTGAAAAAGCAAGAGTTCACATTCGTTTTATATCTTTAGAAAATTGCCCTGAAGCATTTGCTACAGAGATAACTAGATTCAACAATACTCAAAATAGAATTGATCGTCGAGAATTTGTGGCTCTCGATCCTGAGCAAGAAAGAATCAAAAATGAACTTCATTTAGAGGGAATTATTTATACTTATAAGTCAGGTGAATCAATTCCAGATGGACAAAAAGGTTTTGATTTAAATGAAGCTACGATTAGTCGAGCATGTAAACAGAATGAGGTTTCTTTCGCCACAAGAGTTAAAGATAAAATTGGTGTTTTATGGGAAGATATAGAAAAACCCCCATACAAAACTCTATTTAATAGATCGGTGAATGGTTCTAATCTTTGGAAATTAGTTCAAATACTAAGAGTAGTAGAGAAGAAGTTATCAGAAGTACAAAAACAACGAGATGGAAGAGAAAAGTTATTTGCTACTCATAGTAATCGTCTCGTTCTACACTTAGTTTACAAAGCTCTACCAGATAATTTTTTTAGTATATCATCTGATTTAACCCCAGAAGAAATTGATGATATTGAATCTATAACCTCAAAGTTCTTGGGCAGTATTATGAGTGAAAGTAGCAACCTATTTCCAAGTTCCTATCCGGCAAATATCTTCAGAAATGTCACAAAATGCCAAGAAATTATTGAAAGAATTTTAAATTGAAGTTGCTTTAAAAAATTTCAAAACTTTTTATACAACTTTTATCTAATATTTACTGCAGTGACGTTACTACGGAATCGTACCATTTCCTCACTTGCATGAAAATGTAATGCTATTTCTGTCTGTTTCATTTGACGCTGAACAGCCCAAAGTAAACCCCGCCGAGGAATCTGAAGACAACTACCTAAATAAGTAGCTTCATCTTCATCGCTCTGTCGGCGCAAAGGAAGCCCAGTATTTGGATCGAAGCGGACAATTTTATGTCTTAATAACAGGTGTCCAAACTCATGCATCAGGTTCGACTCACGCCTCGCGGGTGTATGGAGTGGGTTGTTTACAATCCAGAGTGGGCTTTGATTGATAATTCCTGCTGACCATTGGTCGCTATCGAGCAATATCTTTACTACACAAGGATCTAAGTTGGGAATCTGTTCCGGTGTCAAAATTTTGGCATTTAGTTGAACTGCCAGTATATCTGCTGGTAATGGGTCAAATGCCCGTAAGTTTAATAAACTACGTTGCTCAGTGGCAATGCCTTCACACTTTTGCCTAAACTCAGTTGGTAATGTCTCTGTTAGTGCCATATTCTTATAATCCGGCTATTAATTGTCGCTTTTTTGAGCATTATCGCGAGACGCTGCTTTGACTAATTCTGCTAGTGCATTCGCTATTGCCGGATCGAGTTTTTTCGATGCTCGCAATTGAATTTCTATTGTCTCTAATGTATTAAAGTCGGAGGGAGCTTCGGATTCTTCTGTTTTCTTAAATAGTTCAGATGGTGGCACTTGTAGCCAATTGCAAAGTAATAAAAAGGTTTCCATATCGGGCATTTTGCCATTTTCTACCCGTGAGAGTGTAGCAGAACTAATATTACCTATTTCTTTAGCTGTATCTCGCAAACCCTTGCTCCCTCGCTTCGTCTTCACCATTGCACCCAATAAAGCTGTGTCTAAGTTGTATCCCATAGGTTTTTTGTTGCTTTTATGAAACGCTTTGCTTTATTGTATCACTCAGCTATAGTTATTATGTATTCTTTATGTATATACGATTAACAGTGTTTCATTTAAGATACGAAATTCATCCAAAACTAATTTTATACAAGGGAGGTACTGCTTGGATAATAGCGAAATCATCTTATTTGATTTCTTGGTTGTTGGGTTAGCAGAGTTTTTGCGTTTAGATACTCTAGACCAAATCCCTAAATACCCCTACCCTGATTTTTTACAGCGTGCCTCCAACACTCTGGCATTGAAAATGACAAGTATTCCGTATCCGCGTACTTTAGAAGGTCTTTTTAGTCTTTTAGAAAAACCCTTGCAAACATGGTATCCACTGGCGATACCGAAAGAGTTTGATTCAGAATATGGCTTGATTTACGATAAAGCGCTAAGTGAAGAAGCAAGTCAATATTTCTACGAACAGTTGGTAAAACGAGGGCAATTGCCTGAGTTTGCTTCTGTGAAAATACAGCAAATTGCGCTGGAAAACTTTCTATTTCAGAGGCTGCTGGAGAGACTGCAAGAAGCCAATGAAAAGGATGCTGAACGCGCTGTGCAAGAATATGTTTTGCTGCGGCGATTCTTAATTGAGAATCCTTATACTACTTTAGAGAGCCTACGCAAGACCTTTTCTAAAACACGTTACATATCTATTAATGATGTGGGCGAACTGTACGAAGACTGTAAAGAAAATGAATCTTATTGGTGTTGCGATCGCTGCGGCCCTTTGATTAAAAAACATGGGCATTTACGTAGCATTAAGCCAAGCGTCTGCAACGATCATCGGAAAAACTTGTCTCATGTCCGGCGTATTTATTGGAAGCAAGGTCTGCGTCGTCTCAAGTTTGGTATTCATTGGCGTGTCTGTTTGCCTGGAATCCCAGAGATAAATCTGTTCGAGGCTTTAAAAAAGCTGCATCAACAACAGCCAGAATATCTTTGTGAAGTTCAACTTTGGCCTGGTATTGACCGTTACGACTTGCAACTACGTTTTGGTGATGGTTCAATGTGGGCTGTAGATGTCAAAGACTACCGAAATCCCTATGATTTGGCTTTGCAACTGAAGCCGATATTTGGGGAAGGCGATTTGCACTACGACGAAAGTTTTTATGTGATTCCTAACCATCGTCTGCGTCAACGCCAAGATTACATTGATATCTTGCGTGAAGAAGCAACAGGATTGCCAAAAAGTACCCATCTTTTCAGCGATAGAGCTTTTGAAGAACGAGTCAGCACTAAGATAATGCACCTGAGTAAAGGGAAATAGCATTATGAGTCAAATGACATTATTTGAGCCACCTGTTATTTTTACAGAACGTATCAAAGAATTGAAAGATAACTCTGAGCTAAATCGAGAGCAAGCCCAATCATTACTTCAGGTGGAACTTGGCTTTGCCTTGATGGAGTGTTTAGGAATCGATGATGAACCAGTAATAGCAGTTTGGGCAATACTCAGTGGTATGCCTTTGCGACATCCAAGGTTACAAAACTTAGATGAAAGTCAGAAGCGTGCAGTTGCTAACGCTCGGCAAATTATCCCATTTTCTGCACGTTTTGCATGGTTGGGGGCATTACGTTTTTATATCCGCAATATTCCGCAAAACTGGCGTAATTATGATTTTAATATCCAAGACTTAGATTCTCAGATTATTCATGCAGCAAAAGGTCTGCGCCATCAAGTCCACCAAAATTTATATGAAAACTGTCTGAGTGCCGATTTGGAGTTTCGCCAACGCAGGGCTGAACCAGTAAAGGCAGGAGTTCCCTACCAATTCCAGGCAAAGACAGAAAAAGAAACAGTCACAATGCAAGTACAGTTCACACCAGAACATTTAAGTAGTGCAAGACAACAGCCTTGGTTTCCCACACCACGCGATCGCAATCCTTTTTCAGTGCGAATTTCAGATTTAGAGTCAGATGCAGAGTTCCTCGATCGCCGCGAACAGTTACTAGCACGCCGATATGGATGGCATGAAACACAAAAAGGACACTGGGTAAGCCGCTTTCGCAAAATCAACTTTCACAAAATTCAGGAAGACGGGACGCTGAGCGATCGCAATACAGAACCACTAGATTTGGATGGTTTTGTACATATTGCGGGACAGGTTGCTTCTGGGAAGTCTACCCTGTCAACTTTGCTTGCTGTTAATGTATTACGAAATCACCCCGACCGCCGCATCACCTTAGTTGTCAGTGATGTACAGTCAGCAATTCGGTTAGCAAATCAAATTAATTGGTGGTTCTGTGACGATCCAGAAAACGATGAGCCAGTTGCAGTACCGTTATTAGGACGCACTAAACGAGACGCGCACCTGAAAAGCTTCTATGCCTCAAAAGACTTTCAGGAACACTGGCAACGCGGACAACCACACTGGGGCGATCGCTTTTTGGGAACGGCTTGTGCTTTGCAAGGACTCCTACAAGCTAGCGACATCTTCGACCGTTTGCATGGTAAGCCACTCATACCTGGAACTGAGCCATGTCATGCTTTGAAAGAAGCACCAGAAAGCGAAAGCAAGCGTAAAAAACAAAACAATAACCCTGGTGTGTCTCACTTGTGTCCGTTTTTTGCTACTTGCCCATCAAAGCAAGTCTATCGTGATATGCCAAATGCCCGTGTTTGGATTACAACTCCAGGCGCAATGGCAATGGCTGGTTTACCGCGTCATCTAGAATTGCGTCCCATCAAGATAGGGGAACTCGTTTATCTACATTCCGATATTGTTGTGTTTGATGAAGTAGACACAGTTATTAAGTGGTTTGATGACGTATATGCTGAGAAAGTTTTATTGACCAATGGTGGTGTTTTTGATGACATTGGGGTACAAACTGAAGATTACATGAGATTCAACCGTGTTACCCCACCATTGATGCAGCGATGGACAACCGCAGAACGTCATGTACAAAGTGTAGTTACAGCAACTTTAACCCTATTGGATAAGCGTTTAGGACACGAGTTTTTACGTAAATGGATAGAACGTGGCTACTTTACACCTAATTCTCTTCTGTATAAATTTTCTCGTCGCCTAGCTGGACTTGAAGAGTTAGATTCTCCTGATGTCACTGAGCAAGAAATTAAGGCTAATAATCGACGCGTACAGCAGATAATGCGAAATTTTGACGCATTACTTGATGATGACCCTTTACTTGGGCAACCTCGTCCCAATTCTAAAGTTCAGAGACTGGCACTTCTGATTCAACAGATTAATAGTATTGGCGAAAGTGCTACCGACGATAGTATTTATCGTGCTTGCAAAGCCTGGATAGTTGATTTTTTCCCCAAAACAGGAAAAAGGTTAGCACGACTGCGAGAACAACTGGAAAAACGTCAAAACAATTCACAGCAGACAGCTAAGAAAAAACGGCGGAAGTCCTCAAAACAGGAGGAAGAATCAGATCCCGTAGACACCCTCGAAACCCTAGCTTATCGTTTACAGTTTGCCCTGACCATCACCCTTTTAGATCGGCACACGCGCATTGTTTTTTATGAATGGCATCATCGACCACCCACTTTAGATGACGAGCCACCACATCGTCGGATGCCGACAGCAATGTTAAATATTTTACCGTTACCACCAACAGGAAGGCAGTTTGGTACCTACTATTCCCGCAAAGATGACAATCACAACCAATCTGAAAACAGTAGCGATAATGCCTTATCTTTGTTTGCCTATACCAATATTGGTCGTTACTATGTTTTGAACTTTCATCGCTTGCTGACAGACTTGGATGGTCAACGCGGCCCCAACGTCTTGGCATTATCAGGAACTTCTTATCTACGAGATTCCACTAAGTTTCATGTGGGTAATCCCCAGGGTATTTTAATGCCAGAGCCGAGTGCAACAGAAGCGATCGCCCAAAGCCGTTTTAAGTTTTTACCTCAATCGAACCGCAAAGATGAACCTATCCGTATTTCTGGGACACCAGAACGCCAAAAGATGGGAATGTTTAAAGAGATGGCACAAGCATTAGTTGGTAACAACGGTAGTAGCGATTTAGGACAGGAACTTGAGGAATTGAAACAGCTTGGCCAGAGCAATCCAGATTTTTGGCAGGATAGGGAACGCATACTATTACTCGTTAATTCCTACGATCAGGCGCGATGGGTAGCAGACGAAATCCGTCAATGTTGGTGGGGTATGCGGGAGCAAGTTTACCATTTGCAGCGCGATCGCACAGAAACTCTGACCGAGGATGACATCAACTATCTCTCAAGGATGGAAGTTGGTGCGCTCAACCGTGCTGACATCGAAACTTTCGCACTGACTGGCGGTAAAATCCTGGCTGCACCGATAAGTGCAATGGGGCGCGGATTCAACATTTTGAATGCCAATGGTAAAGCGGCTTTCGGTGCGGTTTACTTTCTCACCCGTCCCTATCCTCATCCCCATGATACTCAAGCGATCGCTCAAGAAATCAACCGTCGTGCTTTGGATTGGGTAGAAGATGCGAATTTCGTGGCTTGGGAAAAAGACGGAATTTTAGGGCGTGCGGAAGCTGTGCGCCAATTGGCTGCACGTTACTGGCGATCGGTAGAACATCGTTCTTACTACAAAACACTGTATAAAAATGAAGAATTACGCGCCTTTCCCCGTCAAGACTTAGCTGCGACTACGGCTGGCGTAATCGTTCAAGCCGTAGGTCGCCTTTTACGCGGAGGTGTTCCCTTTCACGCTTACTTTGTTGATGCTGCTTGGGGGCCAAACTATGCCAAAGAGCAACAGCTTGATACACCACGTACCAGTTTACTAGCAGCAATCATCGATTTGCTTTGTGATTATGTTGATGAAGATACGATAAGTAAGGCTTTATACCAATCAATTGCAGATGCTTTGGTTAATATCGATGGCTTCAACTGGGAAATAGATGCAAGAGATAGATCAAGAGATAGATAAAGAGTATGACGAGCAAAATTACACCAGAAAATATTCTGTTACCTGCACGGATGAGTTTGGTAAAAAATGCCTTTGCCAAGCTAGAGATTGCTGTGTTGCCATTTCCTTTTGTCCAGATAGTAAGAGACTTTTGCCACGATATCAAACAAACCCTTTATCGTGGTAAAAACAGGGAGGTTACACCACCATATCGACAGTTAAATAATGCTTTGCTTGCTTGTGCATCTACGCTGACATACGGCTTTGAGTATGTTGGTTCTGACGAGGAAACCAAGCTTCCTTTATATCAAGCATTAGCTGTAGGAACTCCAGAGAACCCATTGAAAACTCCCACACCCCAGCAGATACATGAATTAGTGAGAATTTGGGCGCAAGAGTGGACGAAACAGTATGGTACAAAAAATGAAGTGAATAGCGTGTGCGATCGCTTCCTTGAAAGGATAAATACCATACCACCTGATTGGGATTGGCAACCTATTAAACCGGAAACACTTGTACGCGATATCAATGCAGAGAGAGGATTAGGATTTCAAGCCATTCCTAGTCTGCTTGCAACCATGTTGCATGGTAAAAAGTGCATCATTAACTCTGGAAAAAGACAACAGGAAATTCAATGGCGCAAAGTACAGGGAGGTGGTTCGGGTAGAGTAGGACTTTACGTAGTTAGTAAGCCATTTAAGGCGAATTATACAGATAATTATGGTAAGGAAAAAGAAGGTTACTTTGCTTACCGTCTAGACTTTAATGTTGAAACCCAAGCAGGAAGATTCAATGATAATGGCAATCTAGAACCGTGGATTTTCTTACATTTGAGTTGTCAAAGATATCCCCATAAACCACTTTTAGAAGCTAACTATGGACGTGATATCTCTGTTCTCATGGGTATGAATAAGGCACGTTTATCTGATTATGAGGTGGATTCAACTTTAGTGCGTCTTGTTATTGATAACAATAGCAAAGAAGAAGAAAATTTGTGGAGGTTACAACTACCAGAATTACTTGCTGCATTCAAAGCACGCGCTCTAGAACAGCCAGATAATATTCTGAATAATCCCGCAGGATTTGGTAATTTAGATAACTCAAATAATTGGGGTGACAGGGACGAATATTATATAGTTCATACTGAAGGCTATAAGTATGAGCATGAGCAACATAAACGAGGACATAGTATAAAAACTGGTTTTAGTTTTTTGGAACGGGGCGATATTATTGCACGAGTATTAGAACTACTCAACGGCGTTTTAATCCCAGATAATCCGATGCAATCTGACATTCCTGCACCATCAGGTATAAAAGCACCACTAGCAATGCGGGATTACGAATTTATTTCTAGACCTCGCACAAAACGCCAACCTTATCAGCAAATTGCTACTGATGCTATTTACCGAGCATTACAAGGTAAGCCAATGCACATCTTTATAATTTATCGGGAACAAGACACTTGTGAAGTAGTTTACCAGCAATTACGCGATGTATTTCTTCTCAATGAAAATGAAGATTTTCCACAAGATATAACAGTTTCAAAAATTTTGATTGATGATGCGACACTTTTACAACCACTTAATACAGGTGGATTTTCGCCTAAAGATCGTAATAAATTCGATGATCAAATACGCAAGCAGCATCAAGTGAAACGAGACTTATGGCGTACTTTTCTCCAAAAAAATGCTATTCCTCTGATAGATTTTGAGACTAATCCCCACTGTTTAGCGATTATTGAAATTGGCAGAATTAAGAAAAAGGGAATTCTCCCCCAACAAAACATTAAAGGAGCTATTCGTGAAGCTTGTGTTAGAGAGGGAATTAGCTCCCAAATGATACAGTCGATACCGACAGGTAAACCAAAATCAATTAACTCAGAAGATGATGAAGACAAATCACCAGCCTACAGCAAAGCAACAAAAGGACGGGTGATGAATGCCCTACTGGATGGAACATTACGTCAAACTGGAGCATTATATGGACTACCTTCTCAACTCTATGAGCAAGCCAAAATACCAAAAGAAATTGCCAAAGAGTTAGATGTAATTGCTTTTTGTCGTCGCAAAACTAACCAATATCAAGGTGATATTCACTATGTGCTTGCAGTTCGTTTGCGTGCAACAGGTGCGGTATATGTAATGTTTCCTGATGGTGATGATTGGATTCCTTACTCACAGGCAGGAATTGCTGTCGGAAAAATTTTTGCTAACGCACGACGCGATCGCCATGAAAATACAAAACGCATTCAAAGTAAAATCAAGTTGAGCGGTACAGAATTAGTACAGTTTGTTGCACGCGTAGTGACCAAACATTTAGACAGACCAACTATTGTTTTAATTGAAGCCGAAGGGTGGCGTAACGAACGTGGCGAAGATAATGATGGCTCAGTCTGGTTTCAGTTGAAAAATGAGTACCTGCTGGCAAAACGCAACGTTTTAGACTTTCGCCATGTTCCTGGTCACAGTTGCGAGTACAGCCGTGAGAGTAACCAACTAGAGAACTTGCTAGCAGTAATTCGGATTCGCACTGATAAAGAAACACCACAGTACATCACCAATCGAGAAACTTGGAACGAAGATTATCCAGCGCGAGATTTCCAACATCTAAGCGGTTTTTACGATAAGTCAGCACCAGAACTACTACATTACTTCTCTGTGGGAAAACTGCCAAAAACACAGAAGGCGCAAGATGAAAAGCCAATACCTGAACTTTATAAACTCGGTTATCAAGAGGATAAATTCGGTGCTAACTTTCCATTCAAACATCAACAGCTAGTGGAAATTGTACCGTTCTTTGTACGCCCAGATTTTCAACCAGAAGAAGCTTTAAAGGCACTATGTCGCGTTCCTCACTATTTAAGATGTTCACCTGCTTGGTCTATGGGAAATATCGTTTTGCCATACCCAATGCACTTAGGTCAGGAAGTCATAGAGGATCACCTATGCATACTTGGTGTAAATTTACAACTTTAATCTCAGGCATCAAGATAGTAATATCCTCCCCCAATATTCAGTAAACCAAAAAGTTTTTCCCCAAAGAGCGATCGCTAATCACTCTTACGTATAACAAGGTAGTGTAAATTACTAAATGCATAATTAATGCTTATACTGCTCTTTTGGGGTTCAAAAAATGAAATGATGAAAGTAGTGTGTAGCATATTGGCTCTTAAAATTGACTGTTTCATCAGAAGAACTGGTTTTAACAGACTCAGAAACCCTTGAAGAGGTTATTGAGTGTTTAGTAGAAAATTTTTCCATTGAAACTCAGGGGGGATGTGACCAACAAACTTTATTTGAGATTCTTATAAAAGCAGCCAGCAGTGGAGATAGTATTGAGAATACAGCCAAATTATTAAAAAATGTTCCTACAGCTAATGATATTAGATATCATCTTAATAAAATCAACAATTTTGAGGAGTTAGAGACACGAATTAATCAAGCATTGAAAAGTCGAATTCCTTTAGGTTTAAAAAAAGGATGTTTAAAAATAGCGATTGATTTAAATTTAATTTGTTATTATGGTAAGCCAACATTCTTAGAATTACCATACATATATAAAAGTGAAGCTAAATCTGGTACTCATTCATTTTTGACGGCTGCAACTTTATATGTGATTAACAAAAACAAGCGTGTAACTCTAGCCGTCAGAGGTGTTCGCCGACTAGATACTAGTGTAGCGATAATTACTTATTTATTGGCGGAACTTGAATCCCTTAAAATAAATGTAAAAAAACTCTATTTAGATAGGGGATTTTTTAATACTCCTGTAATAAGATGGTTGCAAGCATTAGATATTCCATTTATGATGCCTGCTATCAAGACAGGAAAAAAGGGAGGAATTAAACAGTTTTTGAAGGGAAGAAAAAGCTATAAAACTACCCATACTATTACAAGAGACAAAGATGACTCAGTCACCTTTGACTTATGGATTGTCTGTAAATATAGAAAAGGAAAGCGTAAAAAATATGGGGTGCAATACCTTGCTTATGTTACTTATAAAATCCAAACTAATTTAGATTATATATATCAGGATTATCGAAAAAGATTTGGCATCGAAAGTAGTTATCGGCTGCAAAATCTTTGTCGAATTAGAACAAATAATAAAAATCCCGCATTAAGATTACTATTCGTTGGTATATCTTTTCTTTTAGTTAATATTTGGGTTAACCTCCTCTGGCTTAGAATAAGTCGGAAAAGGCTCATGTTGCCGATTAATTTACCGGACACTTTTCGTACTTAAACAGATGTTAGCCTTTTTATCTCAAGCCCTACAGCGTAAATATCAAGTAGTAGAAAGCATTTATATTCCACGACTGTTAGCACCAACAAATTATCAATCAGCTAATCATAAGTAATCATTATCCATACTATGTCTGCTGGTTAAAGGAGCGAGTATTAAAAAGTATCGTAGGCTACAAAATATTTAGCGATCGCTCTTTGGGGAAAAACTTTTTGGTTTACTGATGATACAAAAGCAACAAAACTTCATCCGTTGCAGAAATATCTCTGGACAGAACTAGAGGTTTTCCATCTAATTCATGAATTATTGAATGTTCTAGTTGAACAATTTGGGCAATGGTTTCTGCAACAACTTTTCGATCCTGATTCCAAACTAGGCTAAGAAACTCGGCAAATATCCATTTGCTGGCATGAAGCAATGGGAAAAGATGGCAAACCTGCTTACGTAGATTATATTGTTAAATTGCCTAAGCGATCGCTAGAAGAGTTTTGTCGCTGGGTGTATCGTTTTATGGACAATGCTCAATTTATCTATCCTCAATATCTAGCTGAACAACACCAGAAAATGGCTTCTGCCTTAATAGCTCGGTATTTTATGTAACAAATAAAAAATTGTTATATTACTTTTAAGTATGGATTTTAGCAGGGGTTGTCAGGGTAATTGATGAATTTATCCTGAAATATCCTTTCTTAAAACTCGATACCAATTGTTAATTTCCCGACTAACTAAAATATCCTGGTTAATAGGTTCTAGATGGGAAAGGGAATTTCGCATTTCTTTAAGTTGTTTAACAAGTCGTCGCAGATCAAGAGGCACAATTTGATCAGTCTGATTCAGTTGATATTCAATGTGACCAATTTCTAAATCTCTTAAATCTTTAATAACTTCACCAAAGCTGGTTTTAAAAGGTACTGTTAAAACTTTAGAAAACCGTTGAATAATTTCTTGTCTTCTCTCTTCAATAAAGGGGAAAATTTCTCCGACTTCACCTCGCCAAATTCTCGATTTTATTTCTCCTTGGGCTAAATTATCAACCGCTAAAACAGCCGAATGAATTTTTTCTTCACCCTCAATAGTATTTTTAAATCCTTGACACCAACTCTCTGCAAAAGTAATATTCTTTGTGCGATCGCACTGCCAACCATGTTGTTGAGCAATTTCTTGTAGAATCGGTTCTGGGTGAAGAATATGCTCAATTTTTTCAGCGGCTAAACGTTCGCTAACTTCAAAATCCCACAGCGCTAGATGGGTGATAACTGATATCGCTACCCGCTTTTGCAAATCGGAGAGTCGGTTTCCGGGAAAGAGGTTAGCCGTGAACAATAGCATATCCAGAAAGCTGACAACTCCCTGCCAAGTTTGATGTGATAGACAGACATCCTCGACTGGGGGCGCGATCGCTATTTCTCCGACTAATGAGACGATAAATAGCGTACGATGCAATTGGGGGATACCGCGACAAGGTTGTTCGTAGTCGGAAAGGAATTTTTGCCAAGCAGGCCAAACATCGACAGTCAAATTATCTAACCAGATAATCTTACCAGCAAATTTTTGATTTTGTGCTAATGTCCGTGCATTCCGTACTTCGTTGGGGCTAATTTCGCCGACAAACAAATCAAAGAGGAAATGCACCGGATCGAGATAAGTTTCGTCGCTAACAGAAATTTTATGCCAGTCCCAATCGTCCCCAAGTTCAGAGCGAATCGCGTTTGCTAGACCACTGGGTAAATGTTCTGGTAAACAAAGAATAACATTTTTTCCATCTCTGAAGTCTTCAACAACGCGATCAATAAATTGGCTAGGGCCAGGAAGTTGCCAGCAAAAACAAGTCATATTATGATTATGCCCCCAAAGATGTGACGATCCGCCCTACCAGTGGATCGATACTCCAATTACTATTACCCACTGGATATGCAAGTCGTAACAATTCTGCCCATTTAAAAGTTTGATGGACAATTTCCGCTGATATGTCCTCAACAATTTCGATTAAATCTGCAATTGCAGCTTCTTTGAGGGTAGCTAAAGCGTGTAATATTTGTTTTTGTTGAGGATGAGTATTATCCAATCCCATGAGTATTGCTAATTCATTCAGGTATTCCGAATTAGTTAAAGAATCTGCTAATTTTTGTAAATGCGGTTCCCAGTGTTGGTCTGATTTAGCTTGTTGGTAAAAACGCTGAAGTAGCACTGGCCAATTTCCGGTAATTTCGGTAATCTTTTCGCGGCTTTCTTTATTCGCGGCGGTAAAATTGTCATCTTCTAACCATTGTCGGAGTGCTGCATCATGCCAAGGTTTGAGACTAAAAATACTCACTCCTTGAGACACTAAGGAATCAAGACAATTAAGATTAATTAATTCCCATACTTTTGGGGGATTGGCAACAAAAACAACTCTAGCAAAGGACTTTTTAGATTTTAGTCTCTGAACTTTTTCTAGTGCTATCTTGACCCATTCTTGACTCCAATCACAAGTAGATGACACAAACATAATAGTTGTGCCATCAATCCCCATTTCTCGCTTATCTAAGTTGGCTAAATGTTTAGTAAAATCAGATTCTCCAGCGACATTTTCTATGGGAATCCAGAATTCTTTACCAACTGCGGAAATTAAGAAATCCTGTAATTCATTTAAACCTGCGGCGGGACAACCAAAAATAATTGAGACTCCATTTTCGCGTCTCCGCAATGCTGATTCTTGTTGTACTGTCAAAGGACTGCGCCGAGATAAATCGTGTCGCAAAGCTGAGCGAAAAATTTCCGCATCGTAACCTAAAGCAGGTTCGCGACTTCTGAGAAGTTGTTCTTCAATTTCGGCTTCTGTACCTAACAGCAAAACTACGTTGGGACTTCTCAGCGCAAAGCCGCCTTCATTAGTTTCTCTTAAAACTCCTAAACCCACCATTTCTTCTAGTAAGGCGCGAAATTCATCGGTGGATTTACCTTGAAATCCTTCTGACCACCAAGACAAAACAGCATCCTGAATCCAGGATACAGAAAATCCATCCACCATGCCTTTTGGACTGGTGAGTGATTCATAAGCAATGGAATATGCGATCACTTCATAGCGTTGGTCTAGTTGTAGTGTCCATAGTAAGCGATCGCGGATCGCTTTACGCAGATTATTGCTTTGATAAGTTTCGTCAACTTGCTTATCTGCAATCTCATAGGGCGGTGTATTATTGCGATCGTACTTCTTTAAATGATTATTATTAACATCTCTGAGCAACTCATGACAGTAGAGTTGAATTAAACTCGGATAGTAATTAGTTTGAGACAGAATTCGCGTTACCAAATCGTCTGATAATTCATAGCCAATATTTGCTAAAGGGCGTTTGATTAACTCTCTAGCTTCGCGCCATTCCTTATTTTCTAACAATGGGCCAATGCAAAGTGGCTCTCCATAATGAGCTAGCGGATGGTTTTCTACCCTAGTAGTACGTTGAACATTGTGTAACCCGGCGAATACTACTTTGAAACGGCGATCTGTTTTATCCATCAAACCTTTGAAACGGCTAGTTTGACTAAATTTATTTTGTCCATCAGATTCTAGGAATTTGTCGGCTTCATCAAGTAATAAAAGAATCCGCCGACTTTTATCCTGTTCTAACCAATTTTGCAGATGTCGTAGCAAAGTTTCCGCACCTATATTGGTGGGACTCATCCGGGGTACAACTTCTAATTTTTTAAACTCATCTGCTAATAAGCTCCAAATATCTTCAATTGGTCTGTGGATACCAATACCATCAGCTTTTAAATCGAGAAACAGAGCTATTCTTCTTTCCTGGGGTGCGTGAAATTCCCGTTCTACAGAACGCAATAAAGCAGTTTTTCCTAACTGTCTACCTCCATAAATAAAGCAAGAACCCATAGAATTAATTACGGAGTCTCGCTCTTGTTTCCGTCCGTAAAAAATTTCTGGAGGAACTAAGCCAGCAGTGGTAGCATGAGTTTCTAAAAAAGTAAAAGGTAGAGCGCACTTAAATAATGTCCGCAGTCGTGGTTCTTCTGCACCGCAAATATACAGCATTAATATGTCATCAATCAGCACAAATGTTCGACGGCGTTCTCGACAAAGCCTTGCTAAATCTCTACGTCTGAGTTCTGTCAACCGTCCAAAAAAGAAGACAAAAGCTGGGGAACCATGAGAAGTTTCGCCAACTGCATTGAGAATGTCTTCTGCTGTGGGTCTATCCCAGACACAAAGAATACGATATTGTCCGTGAGCCGCCGATCCATAAGTAGCAACAGGACACAATTCTTTATTACGGATGATTTCTGTTGTGATTTGCAGCCAAGTTCGACCGCCGACACGTTCAATTGTAATTCGCGATGGATTAAATCCTAAGTTAACCAGAATAATCCCCGCATCAGACTCTAAAATTTGTTGGAATTTACCGGCTTTTTTCGCAGAAAACCAAGCATTGAGCATTTTCGCTGCTCTTTCAGTTGCAGAACCAGAAAGTCTGCGGAAATTGATTCCACAAAAATCTTCTCGTCTTTGGACTTTGGAAATCAGAAGATTCGGGCTATTTTCTTCCATGAATTTGTCAATTTCAGTCACTTTGAGGGGGAAGAAATCGCTAAAATCATTTGCAGCTATTTCTACAGGAGGAATTTCATCGCCTCTATCTATCATGTCGATGTATTCATTAGCTGTCAGCACATTTCCCTGGTTTAATAGTTCTTGGATGCGGACATAACTTGGTTGTTCGGAAGTGAGGGAAAGTGCATTTAATCTTTGTCTTACCTGCTCAATTGCTGCTGCTTTCTTTTGCGCGATCGCGGCTTTAATCTCTTCTAACTTTTCATGTTTGATATCAAACCGCAAAACTGTTTCAACTTCTTTCTCAATATTGGCAATTTTGGCGGCATAATCAAATCTATCTGCTTCTTTGAGAATTCCTAAAGCTACTGCTTGTTCAATTTGATTTCTGGTGTCTTTAATATCTCTGACTAAACTATCTCGACATTCCTTTAGAGAATCTTCGCGCATTCGTAACAGTTCTTCCACATCTATATCAGCTTCTGGATAAACGCGCAAATACTCAATTATTCGCTCTGTGGCTTCGTGATTTTTACTTTCACTTTGAACTAAAAAATTTTGCAGCCAGTTAAAATTATTCTGGGCTACTAAATTGAGAATACCTTGAACAAGGGAATTTTCGCCAATTTCCGGTTCCCAATTCACATTTAAAGTGACTGCGGGGATTCTGAGTAAATCCCCATAAATCAGATATTTCGGTTCTGGTTCCACCGTTGCTAAGGGAGTATCGGGAGCGAACAAATCACAAATGTCTCTTACCGCAGCTCGACAAATGGAAATTCCAGTTCTCATGAATACTGATGAATTTCTGGACTCAAAAATATTTAATTCTTGCAACACAGCATTGTGCAAACCGGAAAGTTCTTGTTTGATTTGCTCCGCTAGCTTGGCTTGTCTTTCCGTAGAATTGCTGTTTTGCTCTAAACGTAATTCTTGTAACTCAATCCAACGCCGACAAAAGTCCAGCACTTGATGCACATATCGACAAAGTTTAGGAATATCATCTTTGTCGATGGCTCTTTTTTTATTCGCATCAAGGCTTTCTTTAGTTAAATCAATTTTTCTTTTAATTTCATCTTTTATATATAGTCGTTGAATTTTTTGCTGAATTTCTTGGACATCATTTAAAGTTATATTTCTGATAACAGCAGTATCTTTTTCTCTAATCTGAGACAACAATTCATAAATAAACCCATCTGACTCTAGCCACTTCTTCCAAATTTTTCGAGCTTGGGTTTTCAGTGGGATTGCAGAAGCTTGTGAGTACCAAAAATCAACTTCTTGATTCAGCGCTGCAATTTCTTTGTTCCACTCTTCTTGACTTTTAACTTTTTTAATAGCTTTTGTATTTAACGCTATCCGTTGCGCTCCGTATCTCCCAATAATTTGGCAATATTCATAAAGTTGGTTTAATCCTTCTCCCAATCGCAAAAACAGCAGAATTTGTGAAGCATCAGTATTGGGAGCTAGCAAGGCTGGGCGAAGCGCTGAAGCTGCTAACAATAAACTGATTTCCTGATTCCACTCACTGTTTCCATTAAAGGGGCGATCGCTAAAATTAGCAAAATCATCCCTCAGGATATTTGCTATTTCCCCTATTCCTACTTCATAACGTATCTGACTACCCAAAACTACTGCGCGAATTACCCAAGCAGGAAGTTGGAATTGAATGTGCGGAAATTCGATTTCTAGACAACGTGCTAAATTAAAAGCTAGACTAACCTTGTTTTCATAAATTAATTGCCAAATTAAATCTTGCAGTGCATTCTGACTTGATTCTAAGTTACTATTTAATATAGATGTTGCTATTTCTTGGACATATGTCTGGGGCTGAATTGGAGTTGGTATGGGGATATGATTAACTACTATTTCTTGAGCAGTATCCCTAGGAATTTCAGCAACTTTGGTTACTTCTACTATCTCTAATTCTGCAACAATTGTATCAACATTAGTTGCAGGTGCGATTAATTCAGATTCTAAAATTACTGCTGTGATCGCCTCTGATTTTTCTGCTGAGGAAAATATGAGTTTACCTGTCAAAGCAGCCATAGCAATAGGCATTCCCAACGACTGCGCTACGCCTGTTTGCAAGTCGGCTAGTTGTTGGAAATCTGGAGATTCTCGAACAGAAATTAGTGTTAGCAGTTGAACTAATGGATGTTCCCCAGATACTAATGCTTTGGCTTCTGGATGTAAGCTATTTTCCGGTGAATTCAAAATTAAATTCTCTAAGTCACGAGCTTGGGCTATACATTGTTGTAATGGCGGAAAATCGGAGCGATCGCTGTAGGCAATTCGGGAAATATCTTTTAAAATATCTAAAGCTTGTCGGTTAGTTTTACTAACTGTTTGTTCTGCTTCCGCAACAGATTTTAAAATTGTTTCTAGTTCTTTGAGAGAAATAATATTATTAATATCGGCAGTACTAATATCTAAAGATTGTGCTAATTCCACAACTTGACTACGGAGTTCTGCAAACCGTCGTTGTTCACTGATAATTTGCTCAACCAGCGCAGGTGATGGCGCAATCAAATTGCTTTCTAACTGAAGTTTAGCTTCAGACAGTTGTTCGCCAAGTTGTAAAAAACTCTTGCCTAAAGATTGTAAATTAGTTTGTAATTTGCCTAAATTTTGTTCCATATTTTTAACTGATGAAAAATTAACCAGAGTGGTAGTAAAAACACTCCGTTGTCCCTGAATCAGTACCAGTAGTCAAAACTATATCTCAGTAATTAACCACAACTGCGCGTCAACTTTCCCACTGCTGCTGGTAAAGCTAGACTCCCGCGTTCTTCAGCTAAAGCACGGTAATGTAACGGAAAAGCACTTTTTATATACAGCTGATAAATACAGTCAAGCCTTTGATACGCAGTGACTAGGTCATACATGGGTAGATTCCCATTTACACTTTATGTAAACTTTATAACATATTTGCCGGATTTCCAGAAATAAAGCGGCAATACTGATATCTTGCACCTACACCCTATAAGGGTGAGGCTATACAAACTAAGCCTACCTACGCAGGTTTGACAACGTTTAGCCCGAATTCAATAAACGACTACCCGAATTCAATAAACGACTACCCAAATTCAATAAACGACTACCCGAATTCAATAAACGACTACCCAAATTCAATAAACGACTACCCAAATTCAATAAACGACTACCCAAATTCAATAAACAACTACCCGAATTCAATAAACGACTACCCAAATTCAATAAACGACTACCCCAATTCAATAAACCAGAAGCGATCGCCTTCGTCGTCTGTCCCATGATTAAGTTGACACGTAAGAGGGTAACCATTGGTGTCAACTTAAGCTCAAAGGCTTATCCCACAGGCATTTTACCCCACCCCTCAATCCCCTCCCCGTAAACGGGGAGGGGAGGTTTTGCGTCAGCAAAGCCAGGGTGGGGTAACGCGGATCTTGATGTTAAGTGAGAGAATTCGCTCATCAAGTCTTGGCAAGGGTTTCGCGTTAAGTTGACACGTAAGGGGGTAACCCGCCCCTACGAGTTATACGATAGGTAAGTAGTTAAACATAATTAATTACACAATGTCATTGCGAATGCAGCGAAGCGAAATGTAGACGCGAAGCGGCTTCCCGAAGGGTAGCAATCCCAACCCCTGTGATTGCTTCGCTTCTCTTCTCCTGACGGAGACGCTACGCGAACGAGACGCGAACGCGCTAAGCGAAGCTATGCCGAAGGCTTTACGCTCGCAATGACTGTAATTAATTTTGCGTGGTTACTTAATTTAATGATTGCATTAAGTGACAATGGGTAGACGCAAAGCGTAGTAGACATGTCATCCCGCGAGCCATTGCATTGCGCGATCGCGTATCTCTTCGTCTCAAGGAATATATAAGATATGGAGTATTGACTGTTAATTCTAAATTTGCTAAACTATAATCGATAAGGAAGAACTATGCTAAACATGTTTATACTGAAACTAAAAACCGCCTGCCATTAAGCAAGCGGTTTTTATAATGCTGTAGCAACTTGATAGTGATTAAACAAGTTTCAAATCGGGATACTCAGCCAATAAATCATCAGAAGTGAGAGTATCACCTTCAGCTTGAGGAGTCCAAAGCACCTCGAACGCGAGAAGTTGCTCGCTAGGAATACCACCAATTTGACGCAAAGCTTGGCGCAAATCATCAGGGCTGTTCAGCGCCGGCATTGCATACTTGCCTAGAGTCGCTACCAGCAAGGTAACGATAATGTATTCACCAGGGCCAGAGGTAATTAAATCCGTGGGATTTTCTGGATTTTGAGTACCTGGTAGAGCTTCTTTCGCCAGTGCGGCTCTCAGTTGGTTGTTAACGTTAGATAAAGTTTCTTCGCTAAACTTGCTACGTTCTGCTATTGAGAGACGGTTGAATTGAGCCTCAGCAGAATTCAATTTAGCTTGCTGAGTACCACCACCGACATATACCCAATATTCTGGATGGCGCAACAAAGCTAGGCTGGTTTCTTGAAGAATTTCTGCTCTTCCCTCTGGGGAGTTAGTATCAGCAGTTTCGGCAATGCGATCGAGTTCGGGTTGTAAATCACGGGCTTGAGCTAATAAACCCACTTGTAAACGAGTTACAGACACAGCGGGGTTGCTGCTATATCCTGCTTCAGTTGGAGTATCACCACTGGTAACGCGGCGGAAGGTTTGGAGTAAGAAATTAGCGATCGCAATAAAAATTAAGATGGTAAACAAACCGCCAAATCCTCCACCAATTCCCCAGAAAGGAATTAGGAAAGGAAATCCAAAACCACCGCCACCACCATAGGAAGGATAGTATCCACCACCACCAGGAGGTGCGTAGGTGCGAGGTGTGTAGGTGCGGCTAGAAGGCACTCTAAAGGAACCACCGCCGATTCTACCACCACTACGGGCAGCTAATGCTCCATCTGCGTGACCAAGTGCCAAAGTTAACACTAGGCTGAGGACAAAGAAAGTTTTTAACAGCGGTTTGATGGCTAGTTTTAGTTTTTTATGCATAATACAGTCGCTTGAAAAACGGTTTTGGTGATGATTTCTCCCAACGCTGCGTTTGAGAGTTATGCTTGGTCACTAACGCGGCTACCGTAGCAAGCAAGCGAGTTGTTGATTGGCAGTAGCTCTCTATAACATCAGTCTTCGTCGGCTACATATTCAATGTACCGCGCCTGATCTGGCCTATGCAGCAAGCTTAGGGGGGATTTCTTGCGTAGATAACCGTACCTCAAAATTTTTCGCGATCGCGGGAATTTTGGAATCAATTAACATTTGTGTCAATAGTCAATAGTCCACAGTCCATAGTCAAAACCACTGACCACTGACCATTGACTAATGACCATTTTGGCATTTTGGCAGAATTTTGAGTTTTTTCAGGATAGTCTATTGATAGAAAGTAGATTTAGCAATCACCACATTAGTCTATGAGCGATTGATTTAGCTGGCAGTACTGAATTTTAATGCTTGTTAATCAGGTAGACGAATTTTATGTGGTGAAAATTTGCCCAGAAAAATAAATTAACAATATTTAACCCAAAATTTGGCCAAATACTGTTTTCAAATCCGGCTGAAATTTTTATACTCCAATCGCTAAAACAAGGATTGAGAATTATGTTGCTACAGCCTATGTGTTACAAAATGATAATTCTTGGTATAAATCCGCTGGAAATTACTGAAATAAATACTGATACTCAAACCCAAGGCTAAAAAAATTCTGTAAATTCCAGGATTTAAGAGCTTAGCTGTTGGCGAAGATGACAAAACAGTAGAAAATTATATACAGTTCTGATAAATTCCCAATGGAAATTACAGAAAGTAATTTTTGGTCAAAATCTAGTTTAAGTGGCTCTCTGTAGCAGCTGCGCAGACTACTGGTCTCTACAGAGAGGGGTAGCCTTGTAGGAACTTCCCCTCAATAGCGAAGTTACTGCTTTTCTCTGACAAATTTTGGAGAGTAAGATATGCCTAAAGTCAATAAATCATCTATTTTGTTGCATCTTTAGTTCACTATCAATTCCAGAACGGCAGAAAATTGAGATGAATTTCTTAACCAAAATTAATCATCTCAACAATTAAAAATTATCGGCAGTATAGTTAGAAAATATATTATGGAACATATTTCACAACTTGCAGCAAATGTTAGAGACAAAACTGCGTTTCCCGACATTCTCGTAATATCTCGCAGTTTTCTGCCAAAAGAGGCTGTAATTAGCGAATATATTTATAATCGTTGTCTCCAAGATCCAGAACGGGTAATTGTTCTAGCTGCTAGTTGCTCAGGCGACAAAGTATTTGACCAAGCTCAAAAATTTCCGATATATCGCTGGCCAATTCCGAGAAATTGGAATTTTCTGCATCCTTTTATTAATCTTATATATTCATTTGTACTAGCAATTAAATTATATTTTCGCTATCATTATCGTTATATTGAATGGGGACACGGCTACGAATTTCCATCAGTTTTACTTTTAAGTTATTTACTCCCTATTCGTTTTTTTATCTATCTTCACGGTAATGATATTATTTGTGGGTTACGCAATCCCTTATGGCGATCGCTATTTAAATTGACACTGAAACGTGCTGAAGGAATTGTTTGTAACAGTTCCTTTACAAAAGATTACCTCAGCGCCAGATTGCGATTAAATACCCCTACTCACGTCATTAATCCGACGATCAGAGCGGAAAAATTTAGTCAAGTTCCGAATCCAGATAATTTGAGTGATTTACGTGCAAATGTGCGGGAAATATACAACATTCCGGAGACAGCAGTAGTGATTCTCTCAGTGGGAGAGCTGACCAAGCTTAAAAGCTTTAACCGCGTGATTGATAACTTACCCCTCCTGCTGACTGTTGGGGTGGATGTACACTATATAATCTGTGGTCAAGGCCCTTGTGAATCAGAACTTAAATCTCTCGCCCATCGCTTAAGGGTAGACCAAAGAGTACATTTTGCTGGATATGTAAGCGATCGCGAATTAGCCGGTTATTATGCAGCCTGCGACATATTTGCCATGCTGAATCGATTGGATACAAAAGCTAAGAGTATAGAAGGTTTTGGTACTGTTTACCTAGAAGCGAGTTACTTTGGCAAACCTGTGATCGCCTCTCGTTTAGGTAGCGTCATTGATGCCATTCAACACGAAGAGAACGGTATACTAGTTAACCCTAATTCTGGCTCTGAAGTTTTTCAAGCCTTCAATCGCTTGTGTAAAGACCAAGCGCTAAGGGAAAAACTCGGTCGTAAAGGTAAAGAATTAGCCAAACGCAAAACCTTTCACCGTTCTTTATACAGAGCGGAGTAGGGGATGAGAGGGACAAGGAGGACAAATGACGGTTGACGGTTGACGGTTGACTGTTGACGGTTGACTGTTCAGCCTCCACCGACAATTGTGACAACTTCTAAGCGATCGCCTTGTTGTACTTTTGTTTCAGTCCAAAACTGGCGGTGTAAAATCTCACCGTTATACTCTACTGCTACCAAACGCGGATTGAAGCCTAGTTGTTGGAGTAATTCAGGTAAAGGCGTTTGGGATGAACATCTGTGGTTTTCCCCATTTACTTGCAGGGTAATTTCATTAGACATCAGCTTTCACAAATTGATTAAAAGCAATTGGAAGGTTGAGAAAATTCTGAGCAGCAAAGGCTACTACTCAGAAGTTGGGAAATTGTGAATTTTGACCCTTAGCGTAGTCGTACCCTACGGGAAGCAAGCTACGCTTAGCGTCCGCACCAGAAGGGTCAAGACTCTGGTTGAATGCGATGCAATTGGGAAAGCAAATATTGTGCCACGAGGGTGGGTTGTTCTGCTTGCATGAGCGATCGCACTACGGCTACACGTTCTGCACCTGCATCAATTACATCATTGATATTATTTGCATCTATTCCCCCAATCGCAAACCAGGGAATACGGCAATTTTGGGCAGCATAACTGACATATTCTAAGCCAGCCGCCGCTTTACCTGCTTTTGTTGGCGTTTCATACACTGGCCCCACACCAATATAATCAGCACCTTCCGCTATTGCCCCTTGCATTTCTTCAAAATTTGTGGTAGAACGACCAATGATACGCTGAGAACCGAGTAATTGTCTGGCAATATCAATAGGCATATCTTGCTGTCCCAGATGTACCCCATCTGCATCTACTGCTAAAGCCAAATCTATCCGGTCATTGATAATAAACAGAGCGCCGTAGAGGTGACATAGCTGTCGCAGTTTTCTAGCTTGTTCTATACGAATAGTATCATCAGCCGTTTTGTCACGGTATTGTAACAAAGTCAATCCACCTTTGAGGGCAGCTTCCACCGTTGTCAATAAATTTTCTGACGGTGAGGTAACCAGATACAGACGCGATCGCCACAGTAGTTGATGGCGTTGATAACCCAATAAATTGCTTTCTAGGGTATACACTTGATACCGCATCTGCTTAAATGCTTTACCCATGTGGGGATGATGAAGTTTGCCGTATTCTTCCAGCACCCGCAGTGCTTCTTGCACACGACAAAAGTTAGCTTGCAATAAAGCTTTGATGCTAGTGCGTTGTTCCTCTTGGGGATGGGTTAACTCTGTTCCTGCGTCACCTGGGGTATCTCGCGCCGCCCTGAGTTCCGCCGTATGCCAATGAGCTATATCTTGCCGCAGACGCTTGCATTCGCCAGTAAACTGTGCATTATTTAACCCAAAGCGACACCATTCCTCAATAATTCGCAAACCCTCACGAGCGCGATCTAAATTAGCATCTAAAATGCGGTAAACAACTTGCTGCGTCTGCTGCGTTTGGCTGTATGGCTCGACCATTTCAACAACCCCATTCCTGCTGTCATCAAAAGATGGAAAATCAACTATTCTAGTAATTGTCATTTATAAAATTGTTATTTTTACTAGAAATTTACTATGCACTCAAAAACATAAGAGTAGCAAGGATTCTATCAAATTAGCAGAAAGAAGTGTCGGTTCAGATAAAAGTAGTTTAAGATTACACTTCACCACGGGCATTAGCCAGAAATTCTCGAGCAAGCCACAAGCCGCTCAACAACTAGGGCGAAGTGACAGGTTAGCAAATCAGCAATGGGCAAATCAAATAGCAGCAACGATACAAGCTGATATTGATCATGCAGATGGGAGTTACTTTGTCCCAAGGGACATCCCATTTTTTAAATACCCAATAAATTTGTAGTGCGAGCGAGACGCTCGCTAATGTTAAAAAGCGAGCGTCTCGCTCGCACTACCAAATATGAGTAATTTATTTTTTGTAAGTCCCCAACACTAGCTAAATATATAGCAGGACTTACGCAAGCAAAATTTGTCATTGCGACCGGAACGTATTGTAGGGAAGCAATCCCAGAATTTTAGGCGATTACTTCGCTTTGCTCGTAATGACGTAATTCCGTGACTTTTGCGTAAGTCATATATAGAAATCAAGCAATTAACCACAATTATCCAGTAAAAAAATCCTCAACAACTACCTAAACCACATCTATTTTGAGAACTATAGTTTTAAAAGTAGTGGGAGCATCTTGCTCCCTACTCTTCGTAGCGGGCTTTCCGTCCAGCACTACTCCAGGTTTCAAAATGGACGAGGTTTAATTTGGGTAAATTAGGGGCTGACAAATACAAAAACATCTCAATCATCAATTTACCAATCGTATAACTCGTAGTTTTGGGATAACCTCGCCCCTAGAATTTGGGATAATTTATTTTTTGCTATTCCCTTATGGCATAAGCTTTTTGCTGATAAATTGTCAACAAAGCAGCTCCAAAAAACTACCGGGAAAAAAAATTCATGGTTTACCTGTAGGAGTTTCTAAAGCCACTCAAGACTATGAACCTAATCATGATGATGTGATAAAAATTTGGCAATTATTTTGAATCAAAGTAGTTGAATTGCCTAGCAAACTGGTAAAATCACCATATTCCCGATAGGAATATGCAGTTTTTCTCTTGCCTTTTACCAGGAATACCTGCCATTATCTTATATACCATGTGTGTATACGGTATTTCTATAGAATAACCGTAGATATTTATAGAGGAGAATCGAGAATGAGTCTGTGGAAAAGCCAGCTGAAGCGATGTCTACGACGGGCTAAGCCTACGCAACTGAGTATTGAACGAATTATCACTACCTTTAGGTTCAATTCGCTCAAAGGCTTTGTATCAATGTTTTTGGTAGGGACATTATTGAGTGTAGCCCTGGCTGCTTGCTCTGGTGGCAATAGTGGTAATTCTGCCAGTGAAACCCCAGCAGCTAGTCCCGTCGCTGCTAACAAACAAAATGTAGAATTAACTCTTGTTTCCTTCGCTGTCACCAAAGCCGCTCACGAAGCTATTATTCCTAAATTTGTCGAAAAATGGAAGCAAGAACATAACCAAACTGTTACCTTCAAACAAAGCTATGGCGGATCTGGTTCTCAAACTCGTGCTGTGATTGATGGTTTAGAAGCAGACATTGTTCACTTAGCACTGGCTGGAGATACAGCAAAAATTCAAAAAGCCGGATTGATTGAGGCGGGATGGGAGAAGGAAGTCCCTAATAATGGGATTGTTTCTAAATCTGTAGGCGCAATCATTACTCGCGCAGGTAACCCTAAAGGTATCAAAACTTGGGCAGATTTAGGTAAAGATGGTGTCAAAGTCATTACCGCAGATCCCAAAACTTCTGGTGTTGCTAAGTGGAATTTTCTGGCATTGTGGAACTCTGTAATTAAAACTGGTGGCGATGAAGCGAAAGCAACTGAATTTGTCGGCAAAGTTTACAAAAACGTGCCGATTTTAGCTAAAGATGCTCGTGAAGCTACTGATACTTTTGCCAAGCAAGGTCAAGGTGATGCTTTGATTAACTATGAAAATGAAGTGATCTTGGCACAGCAAAAAGGTGAGAAAGTTGATTATGTCGTTCCTGATGTGAATATATCCATTGATAATCCAATTGCTGTAGTTGATAAAAACGTTGATAAACACGGTACTCGTGAGGTAGCAGAAGGCTTTGTTAAATTCCTCTATACTCCAGAAGCACAACAAGAATTTGTCAAATTGGGATTCCGACCTGTAGACGAAAGCGTTGCTCAAACTAAAGAAGTTACAGATAAATTCCCCAAGGTGAAGACTTTGGGTACAGTCCAAGACTTTGGCGGTTGGGCGGAAATTGATCAGAAATTCTTCGCTGAAGGCGGGGTTTTCGATAAAATTCAAGCTGCAAAGAAATAGGTAATTAGTCATTTGTCATTGGTCATTTGTCATTGGTCAAATGACAACTGACCACTGACCACTGACAACTGACAACTGACAACTGACAACTGACTCTTGACTATGACTCTATCTCCTTCTGTAGAAGCTGACAGTAAAACTCCCGCCTGGAAAGGATTCCTGCAACAGTTGGGTCGGATTCCCTGGACTTGGCGCATTACTTTGGTATACCTGACAGTTATGTTGTTCGTCCCGATCGCGGCGATGTTTCTCAAAGCCAGTACGGAACCGCCAGCCAAATTTTGGGCGATCGCTACTAGTGATATCGCATTAGCAACATATAATGTCACTTTTGTTACTTCAATCTCGGCGGCGTTGCTCAATGGGGTATTTGGTACTCTGATTGCTTGGGTATTGGTGCGCTATGACTTCCCCTTAAAACGCATCATTGATGCCACCGTAGATTTACCTTTTGCCTTGCCTACATCGGTAGCAGGTTTAACACTGGCGACAGTGTACAGTAATAATGGTTGGATTGGTTCACTGTTAGCACCGCTAGGAATTAAGGTATCTTTCACTCGTTTGGGTGTATGGGTAGCAATGATTTTCATCTCGCTCCCGTTTATTGTGCGGACAGTGCAACCTGTACTACAAGAAATGGAACACGAAACAGAAGAAGCCGCCTGGTCTTTAGGTGCTTCCCAATGGCAGACTTTTTGGAAAGTTATATTACCACCTTTATTTCCGACAATTCTGACTGGTATGGCCTTGGGTTTCTCCCGTGCAGTTGGGGAGTATGGTTCTACTGTCATTATCTCTTCTAATACGCCCTACCAAGATTTAATTGCACCTGTATTGATTTTTCAACGGCTAGAACAGTATGACTATTCTGGTGCAACTGTAATTGGCGTAGTGTTATTGGGAATTTCCTTAGTGTTGCTTTTAGCAATTAATTTCTTACAAGCGTGGTCAAGAAGATATGACAGTAAATGAGCCAAGTCTTCATTCATCTAAGTCTGATAAAGCTATAGTTAGACCCAACAAACAGACTAACAGTTGGGTTCCGGCACTTTTGATTGGGATTGCGATCGCTTATTTAGCTCTGGTTCAATATATCCCAGCACTCAATGTTTTTATCCAAGCTTTTGGTAAAGGGGTTGGGCCTTTCTTAGCCAACTTATCTAAACCAGCCTTTCTCCATGCAGCTTGGCTCACACTATTACTAGCGCTGATATCTGTTCCCATCAATGCAGTTTTTGGACTTTGTGCAGCTTGGGCGATCGCGCGTCATAATTTCCCTGGTAAAGCTATAGTCTTAAGTATTATTGACCTCCCTTTTTCTATCTCGCCAGTAGTCGCCGGATTAATGATTGTCCTCCTCTATGGGCGAAATGGTTGGTTTGGCCCTTGGCTACAAGCACATGATATCCAAATTATTTTCGCTTTTCCTGGAATGATACTGGCTACAGCATTTGTCAGTATGCCCTTTGTCGCCAGAGAAGTGATTCCCGTCTTAGAAGAATTTGGCAAGGATCAAGAAGAAGCAGCAAGAATACTCGGCGCAAATGAGTGGCAAACCTTCTGGCGTGTTACCCTACCCAGTATTCGCTGGGGCTTACTCTACGGCTTAATTTTAACCAATGCCAGAGCAATGGGTGAATTTGGCGCAGTTTCAGTTGTATCTGGGAATATTGCTGATAAAACCCAGAGTCTACCACTGTTTGTTGAAGATGCTTATAAACAGTATGAAACTGAAGCCGCCTTTTCTGCTGCTGTACTGTTAGCACTCCTAGCAGTAGTTACTTTGGTGTTGAAGGAGATTTTAGAACGCAAAACCCGCATTAAGGATGTAGATTGAGTTGCGACTGTTGACTGTTGACTGTTGTACGGGCGGGTTTAACCGACATATCTGTTTTCTGTTTAAAGACCTCACAGAACCCGCCCCTACAGACTGTTGACAAATGACAAATAACAAATGACCAATGACTAATAAACGAATCAGGTTAAAAATTCCTAAGGACTATCACCAAGAACCTGTAATTTCTCGCTTAGTTTCTGACTATGGTCTGATTGTGAATATTACTGCGGCTATTTTGGGAGCTAATGCTATTGGTGATGGTTGGTTTGACTTAGAATTGCAAGGAACAGATGCACAAATTCAAAGCGCATTAAACTATCTCCAGGATTTATCTTTGCAAATCTGGGATGAGACAAACCCAGGTAATTGGTAAGGTTATTTTGGTATAGCAATCCTATATAATTTGTGAAAATTCGCTGCTTCCAGCTCCCCGACTTCTTGAAGAAGTCGGGGAGCTAACTTTTCATGAATGAATGATTTAGAACTGCTTAATTCATAACGTAAAAGCAGAGAATTTCTGTAACTTTGCCGTTATCAACCATAAAATTTAACCCTGCGGGGCTGGGGGTTTCAATTGAGTAATTTAAACGAGTAAGATTTTCTTCTTTGTTAACATCTGTGTTTCCATAGGTTTTCATTACTGTTGAGAGAATGTCACCTACTTTAACGCCATCTAAGGTGGCATATTGAGCAGCGGTTGCTTTTATTTGATAAACAGTAAAGTTATTTCCTTGAGCATTTTCAGCTAAATCAACTGTAATACCTGCATATTTAAGAGTACGAACTTTACCAATAGCTGGCATAAATTGATTTTCTACGTTTACAGGGTTACCTAAAATATTTATCACTTGTGCCTCAGGCATATCAAGTTTTATGCCACCTATTCCTAGACGTTCGATAGTTATTGCTGTTGATTGATTATGATTCTGAACAATTGGAGAATTGGTAGGATTGGTAGGAGTAGGATTGGTAGGATTGCTAGGATTGGTAGGATTGTTAGCATTTACAGAACTTTGGGTGCAGCTGGTTAAGGGGATAACCAAAGTAGCGATCGCCAGGGAAATTGCTCTTAACATAAATTAAAATCTTTAGTAATGAAGTCCTGAATTTTAAAGCACTGAAGTGCTGACTACGAGTTATTAGGATTAATTGGGTTAATTAAGCCTTGGGCTGTATTAAATAGATTAATCGGATTGCGACCATCTGTAATTAAAACACTCTGCAATCCCAAAGATTGTAATAATCTTGCCTGCATTTCTGGACCAGCTTGTGCCATTGCTATCAAGGTTTCTGCCCCAATAGCTTCTACTTTTTGCCGGAATTCTGCACTAGTAATTTCCGCCATACGCTGTGCTTTTTCTATCTCTAAAGCTACCAGCGCTTGCTGATGGGCGAGTTCCGTCATTTGGCGATCGCGTAATTGCTGTAATTCTACTTCGGCGCGAATCCTGGCGGCTTCAGCTTCTTGTTGTGCCAAATTTACTGCTAATTCGCCTTGAATTCTCGCGGCTTCGGCTTTGGCTCTAGCTTCGGCGGTAGCATTACCTGTGGTTTGAATGGCGGCGTTTTCTGCTTCTAATTCCAACAAATTTTTCCGTTCACTGGCGGCTGCACTTTTATCAACAATTGCTTGTCTTTCTAACCTCGCTTTTGCTTCTTGTTCGATACGTTCAGCATCATGACGGGCTGCGGCTTCTTGAGCATCGGTGGTAATTTGAATGGCAATTTGTACAGATTTTTGCAGACTGTCTAAGGTACGTTCGTCAACAGGTTCGACGGATTGAATATCAACATTGAATATTACCAAGTTATTGGTTCTAAACCGGAATTCTTCTCGGATATGTCCGGCTTCGTCAGTACCAAATACGGCGATGCGAATTATTCGGGCAGAATTGCGGTGAAATTCATCAAATTTGACCCCGGCTACTGCACCACGCACACGAGATGCGATCGCTTTACATACAGTATCAACAAAATCTGGAACTTGAAACAGTTTGGCGGCGGCTTGTTCGTCGTGGCGGTCTACATCAAAATACCAGTTATAGGATAATCGCAGTTGTAGGCGTGCATGGTCGGAGGTTTCCACGGTAAATAAATCTGTCATAAAATCTGGCCCTAGTAATAAAGCCAGTGATTTAATCCGATGCATTTGTTTGGGTACACCACCAGACAAACTCAATACGGTAAAGGCTTCATCCGGGCCTAACATGACTAAATCGGGGCCAAAGACAGTGCGGGCTGTTCTTTCTTTATAATCATGGATTTGGACGGCGGCGTTTTGGGGAACGTGAAAAACAACCGCCTTAGTGCGATCGCGTTTTTTTCCTTGAGGTAAATTTGTTTGTTCCTGGTGATGCTGTCCGCGATCGGCTATGGGGTCAAATTTATTTGCTAGTAGTTCTTCAACGACTGTTGGTAGTTCTTTTTGCCAAAGTTCTTCATAGGGGGTGAGCATATATGCTTGAGGGCCACTCACCAACTTGAGTTCCCCTGTTTGAATATCGCGAATATAGATTCCTTCATTCTTATCTAGGGGAATAGCTTGGCGTTTCTCTACTACTTCCACTTCCACACGGGGGATATAATCTCTCGGCCCAGCAATCATCCACATATCCCCAGGTTGGTGTTGGATCAAAGTTGCGCCTTCACCTTCGCTAAAAGCTTCTTTCGCCCGGAGTAACAACGCTTCTTGCTCACCTAAAACATAAACTTTTTCGATACCCTTTTCTAAAGATTCTCCGGGATGCAAGAAAAATGAATTTCTCCCTTGACGTACTTCGCGCATTCCTAATTGCGGTTTACCTGCATCATCAATGGGGTTAACAACAATACACCATTCTCTGTCACCCAAAACGGTAATTTTAACTTCCCCTACCACCACTTCATAAACATCAGGAATATGGATTTCTGCATCTGCAAAAGTTACTAACCATTCATCTCCAGCTTTGCGCTGGCGAGCAAAAACATCGTTAAATGTGCGTTGCGCCCGCAGATGTAAAGCTTTCTTTTCTGTTAACACATAGGCATTAATAATACCGACAACTTCTTCATCAACCCCTGGTAAATAGGCTCCTTCTTCTCGGACTAACCATTCTTCACCAGATCGGCGCTGATTACCCAGGCGATCGCTGCAATTTTGTCGCGCCAGCAAACGTAAAGCTTGGTTGGGCTTAATTATTTGCGCTGTCACCGTTTCGATGACTTCTACTTCTACACGGGGGATGTAAGTTCCTGGCCCTTCAAACAGCCATTCATCCCCGGCTAAACGGTTAATAGTCCTAGTTTGAATTTGTCCGTCAACGGTAACGGTAATTGTATCTGTGAAATCTCGCAGCGACAACAGACGTAGCGCTTGATTAGTCTCAACCACCTGTAAGCGCTTGATTTCTTCCTCTAACTCTTCGCCGGGATAAAGTGGAAATGGTTCTTGCGCAAAGCGAATTTCTGCGTCACCATACCGTAATTTTACTTGACCAAAGTCATCAGTAATCGGCTGATTTTCCGCATTTCGTTGTACTGGATTAGCAACAATACAATAATAGCGAGGTGGAACCACAATCATCGGCTCAGGTTTTAATATCAACCGTTCGTGATCGCGCAGAGTTATCGTTTGCGGCCCTACTTCCAATCTGGTAACACCAGTATTATTATCTAAAACATGAATAAATTGCTGGGGTTTAATGCGAATTACACCACTAGAAGTCCCTGGAGCATCGCTTTTAGTTTCCAGTTTCCGTTCACTTGTATTCATAATTTAATCGTTGTATTTAATTTGTAAATATTTTTAGGAAAATGAAATATAACTTAAACTATTTTCTGTTTGCTTTGTATTTTTACAAGGTTACTATCACCATAAATTCGGTTTCATCCTAACCGATTTATTTATGAATGTCTCGATTACAGAGAAAGCAAGGCAATTGTTTGTAACATGCAGCTTTAATCTGGGAATGCGATACCTACAGCTAGCTACGCTGACGCATTTGCTATGTCGGAGACGACAATTGCTGCTTTTGATACTACAATTGCGATTTCGGAGACTACATTTGCTGCTTTCGATACTACAATTGCGATTTTGGAGACTACATTTGCTGCTTTCGATACTACAATTGCGATTTTGGAGACTACATTTGCTGTTTTTGAGACTACAATTGCGATTTCGGAGACGACAATTGCTGTTTTTGAGACTACAATTGCGATTTCGGAGACTACATTTGCTGTTTTTGAGACTTTAATTCATAAATGCTTGTCATCAATGGTGATTATGGGCTGGGTTTCCCCGCCCCTACAGCCCAATGCACTGTTTCAAGCTAGCCCCTTATAGGAAAATCCCAGGAATACAATCCTTTTGACTTTTGAATGCGTGACTTTTGACTTCCGCTCAGCGGTACTAGCCCCTAGCCTCAAGCTGTTTACTCATTTTAGTCACTGGAACAAATATCCCTTTTCTTAAATAATGGGGCGTTCTCTCGATAAAAGTAAAACCCAGTCGGGAATAAAATCCTTCAGCATAAAGACTAGCAGTTGTCATCACCTGATCTATACCTTGTTCCCTGGCTTGCTCGCAAAAATGCTCTACTAAAATTCGTCCGATTCCTTGTCTTTGGTATTTGGGATGCACATATAAAGCTATGAGTTCATCAATAATATAACTAGCAAAGCCCCTAACTACATCATCGACAACAGCAACCCAGAAATTATCTGCTTTAATCAGCTTGAAGATATTGGAACCATCAGGGCGATCGCGGTAATTGCGCCAAGCTAAGAGTTCTTGGCGAGAATAGAAGGTGGCTGGTAGGGCTTTAATCGCAGCAATATGAATTGTACTCAGAACCCTTGCATCTGTTGGTTGTGCAGGTCTCAGAAATATTTCCTTAGCATTCATATTTTCAGGCTGGCATTGAGACTATCTGCCTTTTTGACTGGATTTGTACAAAGGTATCAGGTTTTTCATCAGGTGTTTAACTAGCGATCGCAATCTGTAAACAACTAACTTCTAAATTACAACCCAGATCAGCGACTTCTTCAAGAAGTCAGGGATCTAAATTCAGCGATCGCGATCAGCTTGCTCTTGCCTTAAGATTGCTATATCTAAAGGATTTTCCCTATTATTTATCAGGAAGATAAAATGTCAAATTTTGAGCTAGTACTCAAGCTATTACTGCAATTAACGGTAATTTTGGTAACTTGTAGGCTGGTAACTATTTTTGGGAAACGATATCTGGGACAAACTGATGTTGTTTGTGAAATGATTGCTGGTGTGATGTTGGGGCCGTCATTGTTTGGCTTAATTAGCCCAGAGTTACAGCAATGGCTATTTCCCAAAGCACCTCTATTGCTAGCGACGGGAGCAAAAATCCCTAATCCTTCCATGTCAATTCTTTTTGCTATCAGTCAAATTGGGTTGGTAATTTATATGTTTTTGATTGGCTTGGAATTTAATACCGATCTGATTAAGCAGCGCCTGAAGAGTGCAGGTTTGGTATCTGGTGCAGGGATAATTGCGCCTTTTTGTTTAGGTGCGATCGCCGCTTTTTTCTTATACGGTAAGGGCGATTTATTCAAAGCGGGAGTGACTCCTTGGGCTGCGGCTTTATATCTAGGCGCTTCTATGTCGATTACCGCCTTTCCCATGTTAGCCCGGATGCTCTATGAACGGGGTATCGCCAAAACTACCTTTGGCACTTTAGCATTAGCAGCAGGTTCCATAGATGACGCGACTGCATGGTGTTTATTAGCTATTGTCCTAGCGAGTATCAATGCTAATAGTAGTATTGCTGCTTTTGCCATTGGTGGTGGCATTGGCTACGTATTATTAACAGTGTTTGTGGGTAGGCCTGCATTAACTATTTTTACTCGCATGACTGACAAAGATGGTGGTGTGACAATTCAGACTTTGACTTTAGTGTTGATGGTGTTGATGTTTGGTGCGTGGTTTACTGATGCCATAGGCATATATGCAGTATTTGGTGCTTTTATTTTAGGCACAGCCATGCCTAGAGGAGAATTTGCCGAACAAGTCCGCGATCGCACAGAATTTTTGACTACGGCGTTTTTACTGCCGATATTTTTTGTATTCTCTGGACTTAATACTCAAATTGGACTAGTAAATACACCTACTTTGTGGGGAATTACACTGTTAATTGTGGCGATCGCCATTCTTGGTAAAGGTATTGCTTGTATGCTAGCCGCCAAATTCGCCGGCGAAAATTGGCGGGAATCAGCAACTATTGGGGCGCTGATGAATGCCCGTGGTTTGATGGAGTTAATTATCCTCAATATTGGTTTGGAGCAAGGAGTAATTACCCCAACTTTATTTACTATCATGGTTATTATGGCAATTGTCACAACATTGATGGCATCGCCACTAGTTGCCTTTTTATTGCAAGGTACAAGTTACGAAAAATCTCCCGCGTAAGCCCAAATTTGCTCTAAGGTTCTAGCATTGCTAAACCTCACACTCTTGGCGTAATAATTACGAATTACGTTAGCGAAGCGGTAGCGAGGAACGAGCGTCACTACGAATTACGAATTATCTTGAGTGTTAAATTAACCACACTTAATTGCTGATGATTCCATCAATGTTGTAACAAGAATTAACATCATAACCTGGCACGATTATACCTGGAGTGTGTATAAAAGGTTGACATTTTCTAGTGATTTGAAGAATCATCTTAGGGAAACCGGATAGTCACTGTCGAGGAAACTATGCACACAGTAATACTCGTTTTGTTTGAGGTGCTGATTGTTATTGGACTGTCACGGTTAGTAGGACTGGCATTTAAGTCAGTGAAGCAACCGCTGGTAATTGGTGAGATTGTGGCCGGGATTATGCTTGGCCCTTCTCTATTCGGTCTGATTGCGCCATCAGTAGCCGAAGCCGTATTTCCACCTGAGACAATTCCATTTTTGAATGTTTTGTCGCAAGTGGGACTGATATTTTTCATGTTTCTCATTGGGTTGGAGCTTAATCCGAAATACCTCAGTGGTCAGTTAGAAACAGCAGTTTTGACTTCTCATGTGAGTATTTTAGTGCCATTTTCTTTAGGCACACTGCTAGCGATGTTGCTTTATCCGCTGGTTTCTAATGCTAGTGTGTCCTTTACCGCCTTTGCCCTATTTTTGGGGGCGGCGATGTCAATTACAGCCTTTCCTGTACTAGCACGGATTATTACAGAGAATAACTTGCACGGAACGCGCTTAGGGACATTGGCTTTAACTTGCGCCGCTGTGGATGATGTCACAGCTTGGTGCTTGTTAGCAGTAGCGATCGCAGTTGCCAGAGAAGGTAATATTGTCGGTGCATTCCCCACAATTATCGAAAGCATACTCTATATCGGCTTCATGCTCACAGCTGGGCGTTGGTTTCTGCAACGCCTAGCCACCTACTACCAGCGCACAGGGCGCTTAAGTCAATTAGTAGTAGCCTTGATTTATATGGCTGTGGTCGCTTCGGCTTTGATTACCGAATTAATTGGCATTCACCTGATTTTTGGAGCCTTTTTACTCGGTGCAGCCATGCCCAAAAATGCAGATTTAGTCAGGGAATTAGCGGAAAAAACCGAAGATTTTGTCTTAGTATTTTTGCTCCCGGTGTTCTTTGCTTTTAGTGGGTTGCGGACGCAAATTGGGTTACTCAACCGTCCAGAATTGTGGTTAATGTGTGCATTAGTTTTAGGAGTGGCGATCGCAGGTAAGTATATTGGTACTTATGTCGCAGCTCGTGTCAGTGGGATTAATAAACGAGAAGCCTCAGCCTTGGGGTGGTTAATGAATACTCGCGGCTTGACCGAGTTAATTGTTCTCAACATTGGTTTAGACTTAGGTGTCATTTCTCCTGTACTCTTTACCATGTTGGTGATTATGGCATTAGTCACCACATTTATGACCTCACCATTACTGGAATGGACATATCCGAAAAAACTGATCAGGTTAGATCGCTTAGAGCCAGAACTGACAGAAACCGAAGGAGAAACTACTGTTGGTAGCGAGTACCGAATTTTAGTACCAGTAGCTAATCCTAGCACCCAAAAGGGCTTATTGCAGTTAGCAGTAGCGATCGCCCTCAACTATCGTCAACCTGCTGTAGTTCATCCCCTCAGTCTGATTGAATTTGAAGAAGACTATGCGTTTGAGAATACACCAGTTGAGGCTAACCGGTTAATTGAGCAACGCCGTCAACAACTAGAAGATTTAATTAATACTCTCGAACCGCCCACAACACGTTCTTATGTCCAACCGATAATCCGTATTTCCAGCAACGTTGCTAGAGAAACCGCAGAAATTGCCACAATTGAGCAACCTAACTTGATTTTAGTCGGTTGGCATCGCCCAGCTTTTAGTAACAATCGCTTAGGCGGTAGAGTCGGTCAAATTCTCACCACTGCACCCGTAGATGTAGCAGTTTTTATTGACCGAGGCGGAGAGCGATTAGAAAGCTTGTTAGTGCCCTACTCGGCAAATATCCATGATGATTTAGCCCTGGTACTTGCCTTGAGATTGCTGATCAATCGTGATACTTGTATGTTACAAATATTACAGTTGATTTCCGAAAATCAAGTCAACGATGAATTGAGTTATGAGCTACACACGATGATGGAGCGATTACCAAAGAATGTACGCGATCGCATTGAAATCAAACCGATACAAGCCCCAGAGCCAATTCAAGCCGTCGTCACAGCTTCCGAAGCCGTAGACCTGACAATTGCTGGTACTAGCCGCGCTTGGGGTATCGAACGCCAAACCCTAGGAAGATACACAGATCAGCTAGCAATTCAATGTCGTTCTTCTTTGCTGATCACCCGTCGCTATAGTCAAGTCACCTCTCATTTATCCTCCGTTCTTTCGGAAATCAGCACTCAAGAATCAGCAGCAAAAATGTGACAACATGAATAATTTTAAATTCAAATCCTTAATCTTTTATGGAGTGACAATAGCTGGAGTTCTCTTGTTGTTTAAAGTTGTCAGCGCTTACGGAGAAACCAGTCTCAAAGCTCCTCCGGCTATTCAGGGTCACTATCGTCTTGCTTTAGTAGAAGACATCCCCAACTGTGAAAAACCAGAGAAATTAATCCTCAATATTCAGCAATCAGGTATTTACTTAAATGCTGCTTTCGTAGCAGCTAATACTAATGCTGAAACTCCCAATAGCCATCCAAAAAACGATTATCTATCTGGCATTTTCAGCGATAGAAATCTAAGTTTATCTGGGAAAATTGACAGAGGCATTCTGTGTAATATTGCCTCTGCCTCAAATTCACTCGTTCACTCAGCTACAATGCAAATGCAATTGTTGGACAAAGGCAATTTAACAGGTCAATTAGCCTTAAGTGGCAGCACTAGAACGTTTAGATTTACTGCTGTACCAGAAAAAAATCAGGAGAGATCTCAGAAGTTAAAAAGCCATTAAAATAGTTCGTAATTCGTAATTGAAAATATTGTTTTGGAACGACCTAGTAAATTACAACTGTCGCAAAACTTAATTCACCTTAAACGTGAATAGCGAATGACGAATGACAAATGACAAATGACGAATTATCTATTAACCAGGATAGAAAAATGCCAGATAGCTCAAGATACAAAAGATAAAAATCATGGACAAAGGTTTAAAGACTAAAAAATTTTGCCAATTTTGCAAGTTGCTATTTGGTATTAGCTGGTTTGGTGTATATACATCAATTGCGCTGCAAGCAGGTAGCATTAGTGCGAACCCAGTAACGAAGCAGCTACAAGCTCCCAATTCTGCAAATTTACCACCGCAAACTAATGGAAGAACTATTAGCGCACCATTAGTTAGACTTGATAATTGGAACTTTTCTCCAGAGTCTCTACAACTAGAATTTTCGCTCTCAGCAGGGACAACACCTCACTACTTTTATCTCCCCCAGCCCCCCCGGATTGTTGTAGATTTACCTAATACTAAATTGGGCTATGTTCCTACACAACAAAATTATTCTGGAGCTATCCAAAGAGTCCGTGTTTCTCAATTGAATCCAGGTGTTACTCGGATTGTTTTGGATTTAGCACCAGGAAGTTATTTAGATCCAAATCAGGTGAAATTGCAACCTGTGTCTAAAAAAAATCCCACACGTTGGGTTTTACGTCCTTTCAATTCGAGTTATAGGAATTCTGTACAACCTGTAAACTATCCACAACAACCTAATAACTTACCCCAAATCCCATATAACTATCCACAACAACCTATTAGTCAACCAATAACTAATAACCAACAATTGCCCTTTTTTACGTTACCGCCACCATCTAACAACTTGCCAGTAATACCGACTAACCAACAGCAACCATTTGTTGTTGTACCGCCTCTTTTACCTAATAACCAATCTCAACTACCCAGTTCTACACTTCCTCCACCCATTTTTTCCAATCAACCTAATAACTTGAGCAACCCTGCTCCAATAACCCAGCCTGATTTTCCCATTCCCACAATTCCTCAATATCCATCTAATTTTAGAGAAACACCAGTGATTGAGTTTGGTCAACCTATTCCCAAAACACGAAATTAATCGGATAAGGAGGATGAGGGAAGGGAGACAAGGTAGACAAGGAGGACAATGCATCCTCATCTTCCCCTACTCCCTCATCTTTGACTTTGGTGAGTAAACTATTAAAATCTATCCGTTTCTTGCGTTGGCGCAACTGCTCCTGGTTGAGACATGAAAAAGTTTTGCGCAGACTCATTCTGGTAAATACATCTAATATCAGGTTTGTCAGTGTCCAAGTTACCTGTGAAGCCAAAAGTGTTCAGGCGGTTCTTACATTCTCTTACCTGCTCAGATGTTACTAGCTTTCGCTGCTCTAAAAGTGCCCAGTTATTTTGGCGGAGAACGCATCCAGGGCGCATACTAGGTTGAGCAACGTAGACATTGAAAGGATTGAGAGTGACAAAAAGTCTCGCATCCATCACCATAGCGCTGGCTCCGTATTGCACGCAAATCTCAGGGTTTGGTGCTTTGGTATCAATAAATTCACGGGAAGCCACATTAGATGGGGATAAAGTGGTTGTCGAGCTAAAAGCAATGCCAATTCCAATTCCTAAAACAAGAACGCCCCCCAAAATCGCTATGGTGGTGAAGTTAAATAGAGAAGGTTGGAATGCAGAAGATTTAGAACTATTAGCCGATCTACTAGTGGTTGTACGTCTCATTGTCGCTGGTTTACCTTCACGCCTCAGATAGCAGAGAGTTGTTTAAACTGCTCTCCTTCTTTAAGTATGCCGATTATTGGCGAGAATTGCCCGCAACTTCTTAGTCAATTATTTCGTAGTCAGGACTTTAGTGCTTAACTGAAAGGCTAGTAGTCTGTGTGATTAATTAAGTTGCTGAGGGGATGATTTTTCCCAGACAACTGAGTAACGCCAGAACAGATGCTTTCTGACTTGAGCTTCGGTCAAAAATTGCTGATATATTTGTTTTGCTTGCGATCGCGTCAGATATTTGTCTGTCATACCATGCTCTTGCCATGCTGCAATCGCTTCTGGTGTCGGTCTGAGGCGTTTGTTTTTCAATAGTTGCAATGTCAAGTTTAAGGGAAAAGCGATTCCATCGCTTACTAAATCCTGTATCCCTTCTGATTCCACCAAATCAAGAATTACCAGCTTACCACCCGGTTTGAGAGCCGCCTGAATTTTGGGTAATAATACTTCCAAGGGTAAATGATGAACTGTAGCAATCGAAGCGATCGCATCAAAATACTCAAAGGGAAACTGCCATTGCAATATATCCGCTACTTGGAAATCTATATTGGCATAACTTTGAGACCGTTGCTGCGCGACTTCGATCATTTTCGCAGATAAGTCTACCGCCGTCACACGATCAGCCCGTTGCGCTAACAGCCGAGTAAAAACTCCAGTACCACAGCCAATATCGAGAATCCTTTCACAATGGGGTGATAATTGCTGGAGTAAAAAACCGTGGTAATGATTATTATGATCCCAGTTCACCGGCTGAAGTAAAGCCAGCCTGTCAAAATCCCGTTGAATTTTTTCAGTTAGTGCGTCACTCATATTTGTTTATCTTTTATCTTCGTCAAAAGTGCATAGTCAACACTTCGGCTTCGCAGGAGTTGAATCTCAACTTCGTAGTAGTTGAATCTCGACTTCGCTCGATTCCCGCATAGTCGAAACTCAGTGAACACAGTCCACAATCTATAATTTCTTCACAAATGACAAATGACAAATGACAAATGACTAAACCAAAGCGATCGCAGTTACTTCTGGCGGACAATACCAACGTCCAGGGGGAAAAGTTCCTAAACCACGATTCACATAAAGTTGGTTTTTTCCCACCCAATGTAAACCTTGACTCCATTGCCAATTTTTTACAACTTTTGGCCATTTTCCCTGTAAAAAAGGTATCCAAGGCCAAAGGAATTCCGGAATGTTCTGACGCGATGAAGAAATCCAGTAAGGTACAGAACCAATTCCGGGAATCACTATTTGACCCCCGTGAGTATGTCCTGAAAGTTGTAAATCCACGCGCCACTTTTGCAATGCTTCTGCACTATCTGGATTATGAGATAATACAATCCGAGGCGTATTCACATCCAATTGCCCCATGACCGATGCTGGATTGAATTCCGGCGACCAATAATCAGGAAGCCCGACTAATGCTAACCCAGAACCTAAAGGATAGGCTACTTGATTCCACAGAACTTGAATACCAGCATTAGTTAAAGCCTTAGTTATTTCGGCTTTGGAATTAGGAAAATATAAATCATGATTGCCTAAAACAGCATAAATACCAGCCCGACTTTTTAAGCTTTTTAAACGTTTTGCTAGTTGATATATTGGTTGGGGAATATTAGTGACAAAATCACCTGTAAGTACTACTAAATCAGGTTGAAATTGATTGCTAGTATTAATTGCTTGTGCCAGCAATTCTTCAGATAACAGCAATCCATCATAATGAAAATCTGACATTTGAACTATCTTAGTATTGCGTAATGACTGAGATAGTCCGGGAATTTCAATATTTAAATATTCCGTACTTAAAGGTTCTGAAAGTAAATCCATCTTCTTAAATAAAGCAGCACAAATAAAAGTTGGTCAGTTGTCATTAGTCATTAGTCATTAGTCATTGGGAATAACTAGAGGTAGTGAAATTCTGTAGGATGCATTACGGTGCGGGTAATGCATAGTTTTTAGTAAAGCACCTTCTGCATTTGGTGCATAACACTACATTAACGCACCCAGCATTCTTTCCAGAATTACTGGAGAAATCAAATCTCATAAGTAATTGTGCAAAATTAAATCGCCCGTCTACTTAACAGATTAGTGCGATCGCTTAAGTAGCAACGGGCGATTAAGTTCTTTCAGCAGTCCTGGGAAGTTAACTCTGTACTGGATTGAGTTTACCCCGCATATCTCCGAAAAAGGTCTGACCTTTTGTATGTAAGTTAAAGTAAAGTTCGCTACGTTTGGCAAATTGCTCCATTCCCGCAATTGTTTTGACTTTTCCCGGTTTCCCTGATTCAATTGGACATCCTAAGGTGTAAACCCCTACAATATCACTCGCAGAATTAGCGGTCTTTTCGATATTTTCATTTGTCACTTCTAATGAAAAAAGATTATCAGCGAAGTTCTGCTGAATGTCGCCAGCAAGAGCAAAGTCAACTATAATCGGTCCGAGTACGTCTGGGTTGCCACAATGGATATGAAACATGACTATATCTTTGGCATTTACGCCTTCAACCCGAACATCGACAAATGCTTTACTCAAGTCTTTAGTGAATCGCACCACCCCATGTCCTGCTGACTTACGCTGATTTCTCTTAACAGAAGGTGCTGTAGATCGCAGAGATGACGGGATGATTTTTGGTGCATTCTCCTCTTCACCTGGTTCCTGATGAGGACTCAAAAAAGCTTCGTAAACAAAACCAATTTCTTTACTCTTACTGAGGTTAAGGTCAACTTTACTCGACTGGCTGGAGGTTACTGCTTGGTTTCTAGTTTGGGCAAAAGTATTTATTCCCTGTTGAGTGAATAAAGTTACCCATGCAAAAACCACTAGAAAAATCAGGGTGGTAAATATATTTTTAGCACGCATCACATTCTCCTGATAGATAGGTATGTAAGAGAACTTTAGTTAGCGTTGCAACATAGTAGGATGAATGTAGGCAGCTATGGAAAACAGGGGGAAAGATTTTTAAATTTGCTCAATCATCCCTTACTTTATGCAACGCCAGAACTTTAGTTTTAGAGATATTAAATTTTATTACCCGTTAACTATTGATTAGACAGTAAATTTCCGCTTAATTACCCGATTTGGGAGAGTTATCCGGAATTATTCGATCTCATATCCCTATTTGAATATTGAATTATACACCTAAATTCTGCCAAATTACTTAATTGAGGCGATTATACGAAATTTTCTCGGCTAAAAATGCGTTCGTCGGAGACGTTGCCGTTCGCGAAGCGTCTCGAAGAGAAGGCATCGCAGTGTTCGCTTGCTAGCAACTACGACTATTTACGACGTTTCCAGTATCCAGGTTCTCGGCTGCAATGCATCACGAACCAGCCTTGAAACCTTCAGTTTTGTGTTTTTTAGATGCTTTGCCTACAAATTTTTGGAGGTTACTGCGTAAAAATTTTATTGTCCGCGTCCTGGCTTGCAATCTGCAAAACCTAACGCCTCTGTGTCAAGGAAACTAGCGATCGCCATCTCAATAACTGCTTCAACTGGATATTCAATTTCAGCAGCGCGAGTAATTAGAGCAGCTCGAATTTGTTCAGGTAAGCGTTCTAAGATGACTTCGGCATCAGCGGAAGAAAGTTGCTCCTGAAGTTTGGCTTGCATAAGTTTACCTTTCCATTGGAATTTGGACGTTGTAAGGGGGTTCAGTGGCTCGCTGCAAGTAACCTTTGTATCCAGACTAAAATCTCGCGTCAATCCGCTCCCAGCAAGTTATTAGTCTGCCATGAGCATCACTTACTCTACTACTTAATTTTGAATGTCTATAATATAACTGAATTCACAGATTTGCCATATATATACTTGAGTTGAATGATGCAGCAATCTAATGCTCTACGAAGACTGGAAGAAATGCTTACTGAGGCAGTTAGCAATGGAGATAGAAATCAAGCATCTGGGCCTATCTTATTAAAGGTAATGAAGCTAAGTAATCAGCCCCAAAATATTGTGGATTTTTATGAGCTTTTGAATAAGGCTGAGGAGGAAGCGAGAACCATAAGAAATAAAGCAAACATAAATAGATATCTACAGACAATAGAGGAACTGCATCACGTTTTTATTGTTAATCATGTGTGGAACACAAAATGGGAAACTTTTGCTACTTATATTAAGGATAAAGGTGTTCTCAATACACTAGATGCACTAGCATATTTTTTTAATGATCAGAATCCTGCAATATTTCTAGAGCAGGACTTTCTAGATAAACTCAAAAGTGAGTTCAGCAGTCTTTTGGAGAGAATTTTTGAATCTGATTTATCTAAAGAGCTAAAGAGGTTTTTGATAGAACGGATTGAAGATATACTAAAAGCAATACGCAGATATTATATAGACGGGACTGAAGGGCTAGAAAAAGCTACTAAATTATTGGTGAGTGATTTAGTGATGGCAGAGCATAGCCTTAAGGATAATGACAAGAATAATCCCTTGTATAAACGTGTCAAAGCATGGGGCCTTAGCCTGCTCATATACATTGCGCCTAGCCCTTACGACATCATTGGTGCTGTTCCTGATATACATGATTTTTGGGTGCCTAAATTTGAAGAACTAGCTACAGGCCACAAGAAGGTTGAGCAGATAATTTGTGAAACCTCAACCATTCAAGAAGCTTTTGAAAAGGCTTCAAACATATTTGAAAAGCAGCAACAAAAGAGGATTGCAGGTAGGGATCTAAAAGCTCTGCCTGCTTCTAAGGAAGATTTGGAACTTACTACAGATGATAACAGCGATCGCTAAATATACATGAGTTCGACGGGTTGGAGTTGCGATCGCCTATTTACATAATTGCAACTCCAGCCACAGCGGTATCGATGGTCCTGCTAAGAGCTAACATTTAGATTAGACAATTTCCAGGCGAAAACGCTGAAATGCTCTAGCCGCTTCGGGGATTAACTCAATATACCAATAGCCATTTATTTCATCTTTAAACCAACTAATTATTGCTAGTGCTGGTTGTCCAAATTCATCATGTTCTAGTCCAAAAAATTTGCAGAACTTTGCACCTAAATGACCTATTTGCCCAGGAGAGTCACCATCATATTCCGCAGCTTGGGATAATTGCCAAGTTCGTAATCTGCGATTGTCTTTCATAAAGTAACAATGCTGATACAACTTATCCAAGATGGCTTTGTGTCCTGGAGTTAATCCTTCATAAATTGAGTAAAATGCCTCTAGATATTGTTCTTCTGAAGGAATATAACGTTCAGCATCGTTTAACATTCTCTTCTTCCCATTTTTTGATTTACCAGAATGCAATAATTAAGTAGCAATATGAGCCATAAATTTTATTGAACACTACTTAAACACATAAAAATGGGATAGGCAACTTGCCCATCCCATTCAACAATTAAGTTATATCTGCAACCCTAAATTAAGGGTTAGCTTTAGGTTCCAGAAGTCCAAGAATTGGTGTACTCAATTTGGTCTGCTGTTAAGGTATCGATGTGAATTCCCAAAGCCTCTAATTTCAGGCGGGCAATTTCTTCATCCACAACTCTTGGAACTGAGTGTAAACCAGGTTCGAGTTTACCTTTGTTCTTCACTAGGTATTCCACTGCTAAAGCCTGGTTAGCAAAGCTCATATCCATAACGGCGCTGGGGTGTCCTTCCGCAGCGGCGAGGTTAATTAAGCGGCCTTCGCCTAAAACAATCACTGATTTGCCGCTTGGCAATTTATACTCTTCAGTGAAGGGACGTACTTGCTTGATTTCTTTAGCTTGATTAGCCAAGTATTTCAGGTCAAGTTCAATATCGAAGTGACCAGAGTTACAGACGATCGCGCCGTCTTTCATCGCGTCGAAATGTTCACCACGAATTACGTGTTTGTTACCTGTAACTGTGATAAATAAGTCACCTTGAGATGCGGCTTCTGCCATTGGCAGGACGCGGAAACCATCCATTACAGCTTCAATTGCCTTGATGGGGTCGATTTCGGTGACAATTACATTGGCACCTAAACCACGGGCGCGGAGTGCTGTACCTTTACCACACCAGCCATAACCGACAACGACTATGCTTTTACCAGCCAGCAGGATATTTGTGGCGCGGATAATCCCGTCTAGGGTGGATTGCCCTGTACCATAGCGGTTATCAAAGAAATGCTTGGTGTCAGCATCGTTAACATTGACTGCGGGGAAGGTGAGAACGCCATCTCTGAACATGGCGCGTAGCCGCACAATTCCGGTTGTCGTTTCTTCGGTGGTACCAATCAAATCAGCAATTTGATGTTGGCGTTGCTGAATGAGGGTGGCAACGACATCACTACCATCATCAATAATGATGTTGGGGCGGTGGTCGAGAGCTATTTGGACGTGGCGGTTATAGGTTTCGTTATCTTCGCCTTTTTGGGCAAAAACGGGAATTTCATGATCGACAACGAGGCTAGCTGCTACGTCGTCTTGAGTTGAGAGGGGATTGCTAGCAATTAACACTGCATCTGCACCACCAGCTTTCAGCGCGATCGCTAAATGTGCTGTCTCTGTGGTAACGTGGGCACAAGCCACTAGTCTCAGCCCTGCAAAGGGTTTTTCTTGAGCAAAGCGATCGCGGATTTGCCGTAAAACTGGCATTTCGCGTCCAGCCCATTCAATGCGCTGTCTTCCCAAGGGAGCTAGGGCGAGGTCTTTAACCTCGTGCTTTAATCGGGGAGAAGTTGCGGTCATCAAATATGTCCTCTAAAAAGTCAAAAAAGGTACGTAACCTTTACGTACTCTAATAGATTATTCCACGACTGGCAATTTTTGGCTGTAATCGCCAAACACTAGTCGAAGGTTCTCTGAACTAGCTTGACGTTTGATCGCTCTTATGTCAACCGAAAGCTCAAGTGGAATGATGAATTTATGAACATCAAATATGAATTTTTGAATTATAAAACAACTGCTGTTGCGCCGCTGGTTGTGAGCATATGTACTGCGTTTTTAATTTATACTTTTTTAATTTTTCCTTTATCCTGGATCAAAGTAATATCCAAAACTCCTGTAGTCCTTACAAACAGTAAATAAAGTATGATGTCATCTGCCTAAAGATAGATAATAAGCAAATTCAAAAACATCTCACCTCAAAAGACAAATTAAACTTTAGATAGGTACATTTACTTAAATTTATTGTGGAGGATAGCAGGGGAGGAATTCAACAGAAGATTTTACGCAAGGAGGTGTTGGAGTGCGCTTTAAATTTTTGGCGCTGATGAGTTCAATGGCGATCGCCGTTGTCTCAGTACCCAAAGCTACAGCCCAAATTCCCTTTTTACCTAACTTGCCAACTCCTAGTAGTGTAAGTAAAGATTCAGACAATAGAATTGTTAATGGCTGGATCTATTTAGACGGTCGCAGGTTGTTTCAAATAGCAGCAACCAGAAGCAATTTTCCAGAGCGATCGCAAAATATTCAACAAAACTTGAATGAAATTAGCCAAAATTACCTGCGTTCATCTGCACAAACCATCAATGTCCAGGTAGAAAAAGTCAAAGAAGTCCCTGTAATTACCATCAACGGTCAATACCTGATGACCGTTACTTCTGAAGACGCAAGACTGCGAGAGGAAGATGCAACACTTACAGCCAATCAAATCACAGATACTTTGCAAGAAGCCTTGCAAAGAGCTAAACAAGAGCGAAATACGCAATACATCATCGATCAGGGTAAAATAGCAGCTGCGATCGCAGTGGCAATGCTCTTGGCTAGTTGGGGTGTCTATAGTTGGCAGCGTCGTTCTTCAGGACATACAATCAATCCTACTCCCCCGGCTTCTCGCCAAACCCAACAAATTACTACTCAACTCAAACAACAGCAACATCAGCATTTACACGAAGTTAAAAAACGCCTGTTTCAGCTATCTCAAACAGGAATTTGGGGAGGTGGTACTTTTATCATCTTAGGTCTATTCCCCTACACGCGAGTTTGGCAATTAGCAATTCTCTCAGCTGCGCAAATTCCCCTGAGATTGGGTATTGTAGCGCTGGGAACTTATGTAGCGATCCGTTTTAGCTACGCTTTGATTGACCGCTTTACCTCCACTCTCATCAGCAGCGGTGCTTTATTTAACTCCGATACTTCCGAACGGTTACAATTACGTGTTTCTACGTTTTCTGGCGTAACTAAAAGTATTGCAACTATTACCTGTGTGACAGTTGGCTTTTTCCTAGCACTCATCGCTTTGGGGATAGATATCGTCCCCTTATTAGCGGGTGCGAGTCTGGTGGGTGTTGCAGTTTCCCTAGCTTCGCAAAACCTGATTAAAGATGCGATTAACGGCTTTTTGATTATCCTAGAAGACCAGTACGCTTTAGGCGATGTGATTAATGTCGGAACAGTGGGAGGTTTAGTAGAAAATCTGAATTTGCGGATGACTCAAGTCCGGGATTCCGAAGGGCGGTTAATCACTATTCCCAATAGTGAAATCAAAATCGTTGCAAATCTTTCTAGCCGTTGGTCAAGAGCCGATTTAACCATTCCCGTAGACTACCAAGCTAATATCGACGAAGTTCTGAAGATAATTAGCACTGTTGCTATGGATATGGATGAAGATCCATTATGGCAGCATCAGATTGTCGAAACACCAAAAGTTTTGGGAGTTGATAATTTTGGCGATCGCGGTTTAATTATTCGTGTCTGGATTAAAACTCAGCCACTCAAACAATGGGATGTGGCGCGGGAATACCGCCGTCGTCTCAAAATCGCCTTTGATCAAGCCGGAATCACTATTCCTGTACCTCAACAAGCGATTTGGATCAATGATGCGCAATTGCAGCAACTCCAGGAGAATGGCAAAGCTAATTAGTCATTAGTCATTGGTCATTTGTCATTTGTCATAATTTATACGACAAATGTATTTGTAGGGGCGGGAAAACCCCCATTGGTGTCAACTTAAGTCAAAACGCTTATTCCACAGGCATTTTACCCCACCCCTCAATCCCCTCCCCGTAAACGGGGAGGGGACGTTTTGGCTTTTAGACAAAACTGGGGTGGGGTAGCGCGGATCTTGGTGCTACGTGATTTTGTATCAAATCATATCTTGGCAAGGGTTTCACGTTAAGTTGACACGTATGGGTTTCCCCGCCCTTCAGGACAATTTTTTGAACCGCAGAGGACGCAGAGGGTAATCAGTTTTGCTAACTCCGAATTTAGGATTTGTGTGTACACCGCAGCTTTATAGGAGAGAGGTTTAGCAGAGAGATGAATTGAGGGAAAGTTTCATTTTTCTTTGAAGTTGACAAAAATCTTTCAGCCAACAAGAAAAAACTCATCATTATATTGTTAATTTTTGTAAAATTGAAGTCTTCAAGACTAGAATAGCAAGATGTAGATAGCTAAACTAACAATAAGTACATCTTTACTGTTAATCATTAAAAGTTAATGTGGCCCAATAGCCTCAATGATCCCAGTACAACTAATTCTTAAAAATTTCCTCAGTTATCGTGATGCAACTTTAGATTTCCGGGGTTTGCATACAGCTTGTATTTGTGGTTCCAATGGTGCGGGTAAATCTTCCCTTCTGGAAGCAATCACTTGGGCAATTTGGGGTGAAAGCCGCGCCGCTGCTGAAGATGATGTGATTCATTCAGGATCTAAAGAAGTTCGGGTTGATTTCACTTTCCAAAGTAATCAGCAAAAATACCGGGTAATTCGCACCCGTGTACGGAGTGGAACTAGTGCTTTGGAATTTCAAATCGAAACGCCTTCTGGTTTTCGCCCGCTGACAGGTAAAGGAGTCAGAGCCACCCAAGATTTGATTTTAGAACATATCAAGCTGGATTACGATACTTTTATTAATTCTGCCTACCTGCGTCAAGGTCGGGCGGATGAATTTATGCTCAAGCGTCCGGCTGAACGCAAGGAGATTTTAGCAGAGTTATTAAAACTCAATCAGTATGATGATTTGGAAGAACGAGCAAAGGAATCATCCCGTCAGTTTAAAGCACGGGCGGAGGAATTGGAGCGTTCTTTAGAGTCGATTAAAATTCAGTTACAACAACGGGAGACTACTCAAGCCCAAAAAGCCGAGTTAGAAGCAGAACATAACCAACTGCAACAGGTGCAAGCTTTTGAGACGATTCAATTACAAAGTTTGCAAGTTGTCCAGCACCAACGGCAAACTAAAGTTGAACAACTGAGTTTTGTAAGACAGCAATACCAAAATCTTACCCAAGATTGCGATCGCCTCCAACAAGAACAGTTAGCTGTTAAAAGTCAAATCTCCGAATTAGAAAAGATATTAAGTCAAGAAGCCGAAATTAAAGCCGGATATCTTCATTATCAAAATCTGCAATCGCAAGAAGAAGCTTTTGCTACCAAATTTGTAGAATATAGCCGCGCTGGGCAAACTCGTCAACAAAAGCAACAGCAACTAAGCAAACAAATTCAGGAAATTGAACGCCAACTGCAACAAGCCCAAGCCCAATTAGAAGCTTTGCAGCAACAAGAGCGAGAAATTCAGCAAACGCTGACAAAATCCGCTGAGGTGGAAACTGCTTTAGCCCAACTCACAGCAGCACGTCAACGGGTAGCGCATTTCGATCAACTGCAAATGCAGGTGAGTCCCTTATTGCAACAACGCGCAACTTTACAAAGCCAACTCGATAGATTTCATGCGGGTTTGGTGGCGCGGATTGAACAGCTAGCAACGACAGAAAATCAACTCCAACGCCAGCAACATCGCCAACCGCAACTCCAACAAGCAGTGATGGATGTGGCGATTCAAATTGAAGAATTGGAGAAAAAGCGGGTTTATTTGCAACGAGTCCAAGAAAAAGGACAGGAAAGGCGACATTTTATTGAACGGCTGCAAGCGCATCAACGAGATTATGAGAAACTCATGGGAGAATTAGAGCAAAAACTGCAAATGCTCCAAAATCCCAATGCGCTGTGTCCATTGTGTGAACGTCCCCTTGATGAACATCACTGGAACCGAGTGGTGGAAAAAACTGAAGAAGAGTTAAAAGATACACAGGGTCAATTTTGGGTAGTCCGAGAACAAATGGCTGTATCGGACAGAGAGATTCAAGTGCTTAGGCAAGAATACAGAGATATATCTCAACAGTTAGCAACTTATGATACTTTGCGCGAACAACGGGGACAGTTAGCCGCCCAACTAGAAGCTACCAGCGATGTGCAACAACAACTACAACAAATTGCGCTGGAAAGACAACATTTAGAGCGATCGCTACAATTAGGTGATTACGCCCCAGATAAACAAGCTGAACTGCGGCAATTAGACCAATATCTGCAACAACTCAATTATAATGAGCAAGATCATGCCCTAGCGCGGAGTGAAGTCGAGCGCTGGCGGTGGGCAGAAATTAAACTCCAGCAGATTAAAGACGCAAATAAGCGCCAAACCCAACTCGCAGCCCGCAAACCAGAGCTAGAAGCTGCTATTGCCCAATTGAGAACGAGAATCGAGCAAGAACACACTGATTCTGACTGTGCCAGAGAAATAGCCGCCCTCGATCGTTATATTACAGAACTCGGCTACAGTTCTGAGCAGCACAATCAATTGCGGATGGCTGTCAGACAAAATCAATCTTGGCAGTTACGCCATCAACAGATGTTATCAGCCCAGCAGCAATATCCGCAACTCCAGACGCGATCGCAAGAATTAGCAGCAGCCAAAACTGCGCGATTGGCTGAACGGCAAATACTAGCTAGCCAAATCGACAGTATTCAACAACAGTTAGAGGAAACTGCTAACCCGACTGCGCAAATTCAAGCTTTAGAACAGCAACTGCAAGTACGCAGACGACTACTCGATGAACAATTAGCCAAATTAGGGCGTTTAGAACAGTTGGCGGTGCAACTCGAAGCCTTACAAGTTCAGTACGAACAACAGCAGCAGCAATTGCTTTCTTGCAAGCAGCAACAGCGTGTATATCAGGAATTAGCCCAGGCGTTTGGTAAAAATGGCATCCAAGCACTGATGATAGAAAACGTGTTGCCGCAATTGGAAGCTGAGACGAATCAATTACTTTCTCGCCTCAGCGCCAATCAGCTTCATGTGCAATTTATTACCCAAAAAGCTGGACGCAATGGGAAATCAACCAAGAAAAATGTCAAGCTGATAGATACTCTAGACATTTTAATTGCCGATGCGAGAGGCACAAGGGCTTATGAAACATACTCTGGTGGGGAAGCTTTTAGAATTAACTTTGCCATTCGCCTCGCCCTGGCGAAATTATTGGCACAGCGGGCGGGGGCGGCGTTGCAATTGTTGATTGTCGATGAAGGTTTTGGTACTCAAGATGCAGAAGGATGCGATCGCTTGATTGCCGCGATTAATGCGATCGCCTCCGATTTTGCCTGCATCCTCACCGTTACCCATATGCCCCACCTCAAAGAAGCTTTTCAAGCCCGGATTGAAGTCAATAAAAATCAACAAGGTTCACAAGTACGGTTGTTAATTTAAATTTCGGGCAGGAGAAATTGTCATACCCTGATTGTGGGTGCGATCGCATCAACAACAATACCAAATTTGTAGGGTACTTCAGGAGATAATACAAATCTTGCACTATAAATGTCTAGAAATGATAACAAATTGGCACAGATAATATTGTTTGAGAATCTACAGAACAGCCTTGTGTGAAAGGTAATTACGAATTACGAATTACATGGTGTAGGACTCATATTTGATTTTTGAACCAACCACAAACCGCGTATTAATCAAGGCTTTTAATTGTAAATATAAAATTATTATTACATTTGAGCAAAATGTATATAAATTATGTTTATCAATTTAAGTAAAAATTATATTAAGATTTGCAAATTTTATCTAATATTAAGTTAATAATATTAAAACCTTAGAGATTTAATATAAAAGGTTTATTTAATCTAAGTGAGATTTTATATATAAGTTAATTTCTTTTACAAAACTGAAATTAGCCAGGAATAATATAATATTTTATTATTCGCAAACTCACAATCATGAGAGTAAATTTAAAACATGACTTAGGCATCAATCCAATTGCTGAAAACACAAGCTGAAACATAATAATTGTAAAAATTATATTTTATTTGTAATATCTATATAGGGAAAATGTGGATTGGCGACATATTAAAACAGGTGATTGATTATGCAAATCACGAGAATATTCCGAAAAATTAAACAAAGACTGCGCATCATAAAAGAGACTACCACGATTGTAGTTATGCTTGGTTTGTTTACCTACTTATTAGGTAAAATATTAGCCGTATATCAAGCAAATTTACTATTACCGAAAATTAAAAATCTCTCAAACTATGAACTCAAAAAAATTACTTGGCTAACTCAAAAAGAACCAAAAACAAGTAGCCAAAAAAATAAGAAATTGTTGAGTAAGCAGAGCCTAATAGAAGTATTCAACAAGTATGAATGTCTCAAACTGAATAATTCTTTAGGCGAAGTTGCTCAAAATTGCGCTTCCCATTTAGAAAATATAGTCAAAGAAAGAACTGCGGAATTAGAAAAAGAAATTGCTGAACGCAAAAAGATACAAACAGAACTAGAAAAATCCTTGTCTTTGCAATGTGCAACTTTAGAATCCACCGCTGATGGGATTTTAGTAGTAGATAGCCAAGGTATCATTGCAGGTTTTAATCAAAAGTTTCTCCAGATGTGGCGCATTCCTGAGTCGCTAATAACTTCAGGAAATTACACAAAAGCGCTTTTATTGGCGATGAAACAGCTAGAAGCTCCGAGACAGTATCTTGCTACTATTAGAGAATTACATCTGAACCCAGATACACAGATTTATGATGCGATCGCCTTTAAGGATGGGAGGGTATTCGAGCGCTATTCCCAACCGCAATGCATAGCTGGTGAAATTGTGGGTAGAGTGTGGAGTTTTCGCGATATCACAGCGCACAAGTTAGCCGAAGCCAAAATCCGTCATCAAGCTTTGCATGACCTGTTAACTAATCTACCAAATCGAGTACTATTCAATGAGCGACTTGACCAAGCATTAGCACAGGCGCAAAAAACTGGTAGTAAACTAGCTGTATGTTTTTTAGACTTAGATCGCTTCAAAACTATCAACGATACACTAAGTCATGGGATTGGAGATAAATTATTGCAGAGTGTTGCTCAACGTCTAAAAGAATCTCTGCGAGATACTGATACCCTGGCGCGTTGGGGAGGCGATGAATTCACTCTAATTTTACCAGATATCAAAGATACTAAAGAAGTTGCCCAGATCCAAGACCGCATCCTAGCCGCTTTCAAACCAGTATTTGAGATAGAAAATTACCATTTGCATATCAGTCCTAGTATCGGCATTGCCATTTATCCCAAGCATGGGCAAGATCCAGAAACCCTAATTAAACATGCTGATGCTGCACTAGATACTGTCAAATCCCAAGGACGCAACCATTATCAATTTTATCACTCAGCTATTAATTCTGGCTCTTCTGAATTGTTAAACTTAGAAAATAGCTTATACTCTGCTTTAGAGCGGCAAGAATTTGAAATTTACTACCAACCACAAGTTAATGTTACTACAGGTAAAATTACAAAAATAGAAGCTTTACTGCGTTGGCATCACGTAGAATTAGGTCTGATTTCACCTGATAAATTTATCCCGATTGCAGAAGAAACAGGATTAATTTTACCCATTGGCGAGTGGGTTTTAAAAACAGCCTGCGCTCAAACTAAATACTGGCAAGATACTCTAGGTTTATCCTCACTCTCAGTAGCAGTTAACCTTTCTGCACGACAATTTCAACAACATGACTTGGTAAAGATCGTCTCGCAGATATTATCAGAAACTCAATTAAAACCCCAGAGTTTAGAGTTGGAAATAACTGAAAGTATTGCTATGCAAAATATTGAATTCAATCAAAAAATTTTGAGTGAATTATACGATTTAGGTGTCTCAATATCCATAGACGATTTTGGTACAGGATATTGTTCTTTAAGTTATCTCAAAAATTTTCCAATTAATTGTATAAAAATTGACAAATCCTTTATCCGCGATTTATCCCATGATCATCATGATGCAGCGATTACAACTGCCATAATTGGCTTAGCACATGGACTGAAGCTTGCAGTTGTTGCCGAAGGAGTAGAAACTGAAGAACAACGCAATTTGTTACAAATTCTCGATTGTGAGCTAATGCAAGGTTACCTATTTAGTCACCCCTTATCAGCACAAGATATTACAGCACTACTGCGAAAGACTAAATCCCGCCGAATTAGTACATCTTTTTTAGTTGCTTAGTCAAGTGAAGGATAAAGGATGAAGTATAAAATGACCCCAAAAATAGGGAATTTCGATGAAATCTTAAGATTGAAGCGATCGCACCAGAACTTTGGCAGCGATCTGAAGTATTGTAATCCCAGATAAGATACTCAGGTTTTGAAGATGTGTCAACTGCTGGGAATGAATTGTAATACCCCAACAGATATCTGCTTTTCTTTTGAAGGTTTTTCTGCGAGGGGAGGAAAAACTGACGATCACTGCGATGGTTGGGGTATAGCGTTTTTTGAAGAAAAGGGATGTCGGATTTTTATCGATGACAAACCCTCTGTTACTTCTCCGGTAGCGGATTTGGTGCGGCGCTATCCCATCCACTCTACCCATGTAATTGCCCATATTCGTAAAGCCACCCAAGGCGAAGTGGCTTTACAAAACTGTCATCCTTTCCAAAGGGAACTTTGGGGGAGGTATTGGGTGTTTGCTCATAACGGAAATTTACCCGATTTTAATCCAGAAAACATGGGCTTTTATCAAGCTGTGGGTGACACCGACAGTGAAAAAGCATTCTGTATTATCTTAGAAACTCTCAGACAAAGCTTTCCCTCAAAAAAACCGCCGCTTGAGAAACTATATCCGGTACTACGTCAAGTGACTGAGCAACTCGCATCATTTGGTGTATTTAATTACTTGCTATCAGATGGAGAACACTTTTTTGCCCACTGTTCAACTAAACTCAGCTACATTGTGCGTCAAGCGCCCTTTGCAGCTGCGCACTTAATTGATCAAGATATGACTGTTGATTTTCGGGAGTTGACTTCAGTGCGCGATCGCGTCGCTGTCATCGCTACTACTCCCCTGACTGATAATGAAATCTGGACGACAATCCAACCGGGAGAACTTTTAGTTTTCCAGGATGGCTGGCCTATATTATTAGAAGTTCAATAAAAAAACTCTTTGAGTAAGGACTCAAGTCATGACTAAAAACTTACGAAGAACAAATTGCTAAATTAGATGAGTTGTCAGCTTGTAGTGTAGCTTTGACATACCTATCAATCATCGCTATCACTTGAGCAGGTACTACTGGTTTAGTCATAAATTCCGTCGCTCCAAAGACTCTAGACCGGACTGGATCGAGTAGGCGATCGCTTCCTGTTAAAATAACCACTGGTGTTTTGCTCAAAAAGGAACTGCGACGAAGCTGAGCGCAGATTTCATACCCATTCATGACGGGCATAATTAAGTCTAAAAAAATTAAATCTGGTTTGTTTTGAATCAGAGTTGGTAGAGCTTGCACTGGCTCTTGAATTCCCATAAATCTTAGCCCATTGGCGGTAATAATTTCCTCCAAAATTTTGCAGGCCTGTGGACTATCATCGACACAAGCTATCAGTGGAGCTTTTGATGTTTTGTTTTTTAAGATTTGCACATTTGCTGGATGATTTGTCTCAAGCGGAGTAGAGACACTGAGATGATAAAATTTTTGAAACTTTAATGCCGCAATTTCATTTTTTGGTTTAGCAACTTCGGTTTTAACTTTAGTACCTGGTAAAGGTAAGTCAGCTATTTCTACAAGTTCCGTAATTCCTTTATTAATATAGGGAAGCAAAGAACGAGTAACTGGCAACACACCCTGCTTCATTTTTACTGCTAAGTCCCAAAGTGTATATTTGCCGTTAAATAAATTCACAAAGTTGTTGTAAACAAATGAGCTTACCTGCTGTTGGAGTTCTTGTGGTTTACGCAATACAGGTGCTAAGTTAGGAGAGACAATCTCTAACCCGGCTTGCACCCAATTGTACCAAGACTCTTGCATTTGCTTTAATGACATCTGTGCGCTTGTAGCAATCATTGGTGCCTCTAATATGACTTTATGATTGCGATTGCAACTCCATGAATAAGTATTTACTTGTTGAGCTAAATCAAATAAAACCTCTGTGATTGTATTTTCAACAATAGCGTTAAGTTGTTCTTGTTTAATTTTTTGGCATTTATATAAATTTTCCAGTAAGAAATAATCCCAGGGTTCTATTGATAAATTATCTGCATTTACCTGGATAATATTCATATCAACTTGGGGACAATTTTGAGCTATACATCTACATAAACGTCTATAAGGATGACTTCCTCCTGTTGCCCAAACTATTTGTCCTAGACGATAATACAAAGACCATTCTTTTCCTTGTGAATTTTTAAAAGTTAATCTGCCGCTATATTGTAGTTGAGTACATTTATTCAAACCATTCAGCAATTTACTCAATTCTATTGATTTTTGGTTAGTCATACTTTATTACCTTCCGAAATCTAGCCAAGTTCACAGGAAAATCTAACTACTTGCTCATTAAAGACTCATCATATAAAAATGATAATTTTTATCCGGATGAAGCTACAACAGTAAAAATACTCATGTTTTAAATGTATGCGTATACGTGTTTGAGTTGTCTATTTTTATAGACATTACGCTGTATACAAATTACCTTAAATGCTTGAAATACAATATTTTGCATTAGCTTTTTGAGCAGTGATTATTTAAGCTTAATAAAATTTTTAGATTCATCAGGATGTAAAAGAAACGAGGTAATTATGAAAATTAAGTAAAGCAACATTTTCAATAACGGTAGTTTCAAAAGTAAAAACTCACAATAAAAAATTAAATATTTTTTTGCATTAATGCCTTTTCCCTTTTTACTTGTTCGCTAAACAGTACCCACCTTACATAAATTGTTTTCAGGCGTGAAGTTAATAATATCTAGATAAAATGAGGAAATTATGAGGTTCAAGCCCAGTGTCAGGGAGCATCCCAATTAAGACTCCATACCCTTCTAGGGTGAGGGCATTTTCATCTCGTTTCCAGCCAGTGGCTGGAAATGCTTATCAGGAGGCGGAGCCTCCCAGATCTACACTCCCAAATTGCTGACTAGACTTGGTTAAGTCGAGCGCGAATAGTTTCTATGCGTTGACGATTGACACCTAAATCGCTCTGACCCAAGCGGGAAGCAGAGCGCACCTGGATGACATTTGCATTTCGGTCTAAATAGAACTCAACATCATCGACAAAACCAAGTATTGCACTCTTAAACTCTGCATATAAGTAATCGGGACTTTCGCTAATTATTTGAGTTCTGGGTAAAGACTCAATAATACTTTTAAGATTAGAGATAGCTTCTTCTGGGGTGGATGTGAAAGTCAACGGAGCAATTTGATGGACAGCATCCGTACTTTGACTGGAAACACAGTTAGGGCTATTGGGACAAGGTACTAATTTACCGTTGTTTACCCCTAAATTATTTGGTCGTTTGCCTGCAAAAACCATAATTTTATCTGCGAGTATTGTGCTGAAGTTATATTTCACTCTAGGAGAAATAGTTGGTCACAAGCAAGCTGAGTGAGAAATCAGCCCAGACACACAACCAGAAATAATCCGCAGGCGGACTAAAACAATGGTGATGCGATCGCTTTATGATGCGGATAAGTACTATATTTTTGAAAACAAATTATGACATCTACAGTCGCAATCAACGATAGTCAAAAGTTACACATTGCACCGTTAGAAGTACCATCCCGGTTACTGCTGGGGCCAGGGCCATCCAATGCCCATCCGGCGGTGCTGCAAGCGATGAATACTTCTCCAGTTGGGCATCTCGACCCAGCTTTTCTGGCACTCATGGATGAAATTCAGTCATTACTACGCTATGTATGGCAGACAGAAAACCCCCTGACAATTGCAGTCAGCGGTACGGGAACCGCCGCAATGGAAGCAACGATCGCCAACGTTACCGAACCTGGTGATGTGGTATTAGTGGGTGTGGCTGGATACTTTGGTAATCGCCTCGTTGATATGGCGGGACGATATGGCGCAGATGTCCGAACTATTACTAAACCCTGGGGCAAAGTTTTTACACTAGAAGAACTGCGTACTGCACTCTCCACACATCGTCCGGCAATCCTGGCTTTAGTTCATGCGGAAACTTCCACTGGCGCACGTCAACCCTTAGAGGGAGTCGCCGATTTATGTCGTGAATTTGGGACGCTGCTACTAGTGGATACAGTCACCAGTCTAGGTGGTGTGCCGATATTTTTAGATAATTGGGGAGTTGACCTGGCCTATAGCTGTAGCCAAAAAGGATTGGGTTGTCCTCCAGGTGCTTCTCCCTTTACCATGAGTCCCCGTGCAATGGAAAAATTGCAACAGCGCCGCACCAAGGTGGCTAACTGGTATTTGGATATGAACTTGCTAGGTAAATATTGGGGTAGCGAACGTATCTATCATCATACCGCTCCGATTAATCTGTACTATGCCTTGCGGGAAGCACTGCGCTTAGTTGCAGAAGAAGGATTAGCAAACTGCTGGCAACGTCATCAAAAAAACGTAGAGTATCTTTGGGATGGCTTGGAAGATTTAGGACTGAGTTTGCATGTTGAGCGAGAGTTCCGCTTACCAACACTCACTACTGTCCGGATTCCCGAAGGCTTAGATGGTAAGGCAATTGCCCGACAGTTACTCAATGAACATAACATTGAAATTGGCGGTGGTCTTGGCGAACTAGCTGGTCAAGTATGGCGTGTAGGACTTATGGGCTTCAATAGCCGTCAAGAAAGTGTTGACCAACTTTTAGAAGCACTGCGGCAGGTTTTACCTAACTAGTCATTGGTCATTGGTCATTTGTCATTTGTCTCCCTTGTCTCCTATTGACTATTGACAGCCTCAACTAGAAATCACTAAACACGCAGCGTTACTCCGAAGGTAAATAGTTTAGCCGTTTAACTGGTACTTTCCTATGAGAAAGTACGGTCAAACGGCTTTCAGACAAGAGTTACAAAACTCAGTAAATTTTTAACTCAAGCTGTAGTTTATAAATAGGTTGTTAAGTTAAATTACGCAATCAGCCTATTTATTCTTGTGGCTTTGTTTGCCTGCCTGAGAATGTTGCTCTCGTGTACCACCACGAGTCCCCTTTCCTTCATTCTCTTCATTATCGTCATCATTGCTCTCATTATTTTGGTTGCTCTTGCTACCTTTGTGAGAACTCTTGCCACCTTTGCTACCAATTTCAGCCATATGCTCTCTATCTTGGCTTACAGCTTCTCCGCCTTTGCGGCCAGCTTCGCGAGCTTCTTCAGATGTAAACTCGTGAGCAGTACCTTTCTCATGAGCAGCATGTCCGCCTTTACTGGCGATTTCGCGCTGCTTAGCTTCATCCATAGAAGCAAAGCCACGCTTACTTGTGTCTGACATTTTAGAACTCCTTGTAGCTAACTAAAGCTGTAAAAGTTTTTAGCAACTTGAAACCTTAATTGGCTTCTTATGTCCAATCCTCTTTTTTTAAGTTAGCTACCTAACTCAGTAAGATTCATGTCTCCTTAGGGTGAATCATTTAAGTCTGAGGCATAACTACAGATGTATGCTAATAAGTAGAAGCACTAAGCCAATATTTTGTCTAGGACTTTGTGAGAACTGAAGCCGAAAATTTATAGATGGTGATTTGGTGATTTTGTGTTAGCAAGCAAATGATGATTTTGCAGAGCTTGCTTATTTTATTGATAGGGAAAATTTCTCCAATTGCATCATTCTTAAGCTCAAGGAGACAGATTGCACAGCGCGATCGCTCTACAGACAATTTCCGGCAAAATTTAGTAATGAGTAAGGCTGTTGCAATCTCAGATTATCCATTGCTTATTGGGAGAGAAACCCAGCTACTAATAGAGGCAAAAGGATGAGGACAGAGACAATCAGAACGAGTGTGCCTGGATCAATTTTTAAAGTATTCTTCTCTTGTTCTGGCATTTTGCACCTTTTCACAAATAGGTGAATACACTCAGCCTAAACTATTTTTACCCCTGGCTACCAGCACTATGAGAATTTACTTCACCAATGAGAAGATGGAATTGGGTCGTTGGAGTTTTGCAGTGGTGCGTCGAATCGCGGGCTGATTCGCCATTGAATAACCCATGAAGAGAATGTTTTGTCTTTCTTTAGCTGAAAACGAGACTGTATGAATTACTCCATCTTGCTTCCACATTAGGGAAGAAAAAGGTAGTTTTGGGCTTTGCGTATTTCCATCCAAAAAATAACCTTGAATATTTTTGGTTAATGAAATTGCATTACCTGTAGCTTTGTGTTTAGAAAACTCGTACAGTGTACTAACCGCATTCGGGCTATCGGCGCTAAAAGTGCCTACTAAACAAGGTGTAGCAGCAGCTTCACAACTAAACAAGCCGATAGTTAAACCGCGAGGGCTGGGAAAAACGCGCACAGTTAATTGACTGAGTAAAACGCGATCGCTACCATTGCTTAAGCTAATGTGTTCGGGTAAGCGCATTCCATAGCCAGATGGTATATTTTGCTGAATTTCTGGCAATTGAGCCGTAAAAATTTCTGAGGGTATAGCACTAGCAGGAAGTGTACTGCCCAAAACAGCTAGAACAACTGGTAAGGTAACTAAATTACGACTCAGCATGTTTTAACCATTTTTCTAAGTGGATAATTAAAAATAAATGAAAAAATGGTTAAACGGCTTTAGAAAAATTACTTATTAATTTGTATTTAAACAATACAATAAAATTGCTACAAGTAGACTAGTTGAAAATAGGGAGAAGAGAGAACTGTTGAGGGTTGACCGTTGACAACTAAGGGACTTGCAAATAAAAAAACATCCCAATCATTAACTTACCAAGCCCGCAACCTCGTAGGGGCGGGGTCACCCCGCCCCTACAATTTGGGATAATTTATTTTTTGGAGTTCCCTGACAACTGACAACTGACTAATTTAAAAATCTACCCCTCGTTTGAGTTCTACACCTTGATTGGCATAGTGCTTATGACAATAAACTTCGGAGTGAATGCTAGCTAAATCGAAGTATGAAGGTTGATTTTGGCAGCGCCCGGTGATAATTATTTCCGTATCACGGGGTTTGCGCAGTAAGGCTTGAACAATCGGTTCTACAGGGAGTAATTCTAGGTCAACGGTAGGATTGAGTTCATCAAGGATGATAGTTTTATACAATCCAGAGGCGATCGCTGTTTTGGCAATTTCCCAACCCCTTTCAGCTTCTACGTAGTCTAATTCTTGCCGGGAATTGCGCCAAACGATCGCATCTCGACCACAACGTAGATGATCTACTACTTCCGGATATGATTGTTGCAAGGCTGCGATCGCTGCATCTTCGGTGTAGCCACTACCACCTTTGAGCCATTGCATAATCAACACGCGGGTAGAACCGGGATGATTTATACCTCTACCTATGGCTTGCAAGGCTTTACCTAGAGCACTAGTAGACTTACCTTTTCCTGCACCCGTGTAAATTTCAATACCATCAATCAACAGAGCTTTTGCTGTTGGGTGGTGTTGCGGTTTCATTTCTGAGTGCAAATCAGCAATATCCAGCAGCTTTTGCGGTGCAGCACGTCCGGTAGCAATAATTTCTAAGTCTTGGGGTTTAGATTTGAGTGTCCGCACCACCTCATCAATTGGGAGCAAACCTAAATCTAGAACTGGGTTAATTTCATCTAAAACCACAACTGAATACAAACCAGAGGCGATCGCACCTTTTGCTACATCCCAACCCCTAGCTGCTTCTACACAGTCAAAAGCCGTGATTTCGTCGGGTCCAAAAAATTCAGCTCTCCCAGTCCGCACCTGGTCAATTAAATGAGGAAAACCTCGCTGCAAGGCAGCAATTGCCCCATCCTCATCATAATCCCGTTCTGGCCCCTTTAAAAATCGTAATAATAAGACACGATTTGAATTGCTCGGTGCATTAATTCCCAGGCCAATCGAGCGCAAAACCACTCCTAAAGCCGCTTGGGATTTTCCTTTCCCCGCACCATCGTAAACGTGAATTTGACCAGTGAGCCGTTCAGGACGCACTTGCGCCGTGCGAATACCGATACCGTTCCTTGTCATCTCTAGAAAATCCGTATTTTAGCAGTTTTTGACATCCTCCCCACTGTAGAGGGTGGGGGATTCCCCTGTTATAGGTGAATAACACAAGTAGCAGAATAGTGGCACACCAATACGCTAAACAGCCAGAACAATGAGATAATTTCCCCCATCACCGTGGCTATGCCAGTTATACTCTCTAAAGTTAACCCGTACAGTTGAACCTTTATGTTTGATCTGTTTGAAAATTGGACACTTCCCCAGGTTTTGCCCGTAGGTGCAGTTTTATTTGATTTGTTATTTATACTTATGGCTATCTCTATTGAAGCATATTGTTTCAATAGTAGATTAAATTTTGACAAAAAGACTAGCATTTTTTATGCCATTTCTATTAACCTCTTTTCCAGCATAATTGGTTGGGTAGTATTTTTCCTAATCGAGCCAGTATTGCCAATACAGTTGAAGTCAGAATTAATTAATTTTGTCTTTTTCAATAGTTTGAAATTTTCTAATACGCAAACAGTAGTCATTTTGATGGCTTTTATTATTTTCTTTGGCACATTCATCGTGAAACTATTTCTTCTGAGAATATTTTCCCTCGTATTAAATGAAAATATAGGTAAAAAATCAGAAGATGACCCACCAACTACTGACCGTTATAAATGGCGAAATCTGAACCGAAATAAATTAATCAGTAATCGGTTGGTGTCTACTATGTTAATTGCTAATTCTTTGAGCTATAGTGCCATAACTCTTGTGTTATTGTTCCGAAGGAAATAACAGTATTTTCAATAATTTGCCTAAAAAATGGCATAGCGATCGCTAAATGATATAGAGGTGCAAGCAAGAATGAATACATTATTTAAAGACTTATTGGGCTTAACAGGCTTTGTTTCCGATATTTATGCAGGAATTAAAAAGTTCTTTGTCCCAGATAGAGCTTATTCCTGGCAGACGTTAATCTATTTAAGCCTTTTTTCTTGGGCAATATCATCCTTTGCCACTGGTCCGATTAAAGATACAATTGCCTTTTTTGGGTGGTTATTTTTAATCGCGGGTACAGCTTGGTATACTACTGATGATCCAGCAAGAATTCCTGGGACTTATATGCCAGTAGGGGCAGTAATAACTGGATTTTTAGTTAGTGTTTTTGCCTTTGGACAACAGGCGAATGGAATTACATCGGGTACAATCGTTTTTTGGCCGACATTTTCGGCATTAATTACCGCCATACCAGAGTTCTTTGAAGGAAGTGGTACTGATTACAAAACTCAACTTCCTAAACCTGAAGATCGCCAAAAAATTGTAGTATTAGTTGCCAGCTCTATGCTTCTGAGTTGCTGGATTCAGTTTTACTTTGTGGTAAATAATTGGATAGCAGAATATCCTAGTTTGCTGTCAGATAATTTCCAACGTAGTACCTTTGTTATTAGAACAGAGCCACCAGTTAAGGTTTCGCCAAACGGTGCTGTAATATTGAAAGAACTGCAACCAAAATTAGAACAAGCAATAGATAAACAGTCTTGGGCGCAAGTAGAAAGATGGCTACAAAATGCCAATGCTAATCTCGCAAACCTGAGCCAGAAAATATTGCAAGACAAACGTCTTCGGGAAAAAGACGAGAAGAATTTATGGCGGATTGAACCGCGAATTACCAATCCTAATCCTAGGAAGAAAGACGAGTATAACCTAGATATACTAAGTATCTGGACTGGCCCGAGTTCCGACCCACGAGGGTATTATTTGAAAAAGTCTTGTCAGATTCGCCCAATTGCACAATCTCCAAACAAATCAACTGCTCAAAAGCCAGATCAAACTTCCCTGACTGCGGAAATTGAGTGTAGTCCTGTTAGTAAACCCATTATTGGTTTACCTCCCGCGCAACGCTGAAGATGCTTTGCTTCCCATGAATCTAACCTGCTGCTTGTCTCTCACCGAGAATTTCGGTAGAGACAAAATTTAATTCTTTATTTAAAATTTGGGCGTAGATGTTTTTTGCGCAATGGTCATTTGTCATTGGTCATTTGTCCTTGTCTCCCTTGTCTCCCTTGTTTCCCTCATCCCCCTCATCTCCCTCATCTCCCTCATCCCCCTCATCCCTAGCCTCTAGCCCCTAGCCCCTAGCCCCTAGCCCCTATTTATGATGAATTTCAGCAGAATTTTGGTGATGGCAAGTAATGTATTTCAGGAAGTGATCCGCGATCGCATTTTATATATTATCGGTTTTTATACGCTGATACTTGCCGCTGCTATACGCATACTTCCGGAAATAGCAGCCAGTAGCGAAAACAAAATATTCTTAGACTTTGGTATAGTCTTAATGAGTGTCATCGCCTTAATAGTGGCGGTGTTTATTGGCACTGGACTAGTTAACAAAGAAATTGAAAAACGCACTATTTTGGTATTGATTGCCAAACCCATCAGTCGCAGTGAGTTTATCACGGGTAAATACTTCGGTTTATCGGCTGTGCTAGCTGTACTCATCACCATTATGACGGTGATTTATTTAGGATTTTTACAAGTAGCACACGTTCCTCATGGGACAGCTAGTATTTTGATTGCCATCGTTTTTTTATTCCTACAGATATCCTTAATCAATGCTTTGGCTATTAGTTTTGGTTCATTTACCAGTTCCTTGTTGGCGGTAATTTTAACCTTTGCTGTCTATTTAATGGGCAATATCTCTCAAGATTTATTAAAATTTGGTCGTCTTAGCCGTAACCCAGGTATTGAACACCTGACTCAAGCTTTGTATTTAATATTGCCCGATTTATCGAGATTAGATTTGAAAAATCATGCTGTTTATGGTCTGCAAGCCCTACCTAGCCCAACAGCAATGATGGCTAACGCTGGCTATGGCTTGCTTTACAGTTCCATGCTGCTAGCGATCGCTATCTTGATATTCTCACGCCGGGAGTTTTAATCACAGGTTTCGTAGTCAGGATTGAAGTCCTGACTACGAACTGATTTACCCATATTAAATAAATGCTATTTGCGGTTCCTGAATTGTACCGTCGGGCATGATTGTGTCCCGAAGCCTGGTATAAATTATTTTGCTTCCCCAAAGCTTGGCTTCAGTTAAATTAGCCGATGTTAAGTTTGCCCATGTCAGGTCTGCACCAATTAAATTAGCATCAGTTAAATTTGCTTCCAATAAAATTGCTCCACATAGCTTTGCGCCAGCAAGATTGGCTCGGACTAATTTCGCTTCAATTAAAGACGCTTCAATTAAAGACGCTTCACTTAGGTCAGCTTCGCCCAAATCGACTCCACACAAAGAAGCATACGTAAGATTACTACCACAAAATTGCGATCGCCATAAAACTGCTCCACATAAATTCGCTTGTGTTAAATCAGCATCGCTTAAATTCGCTTCGCATATAGCGGCTTGCGTCAGATTTGCCTCACGTAGGTTAGCACCAGTGAGGATAGAGCCAGATAAATTTGCACCCCGCAAATCTGCTCCTAAAAAGTTAACACCACTCAAATCCACTGCTCTCAGGTCGATTCCGCTCAAGTCACATCCGCTGAAATCCCCACTTTGACTTAATATCAAGTCCTGTTTGTCAGCATAATTTCTCATGGTATTACCTCAAGGTGTAAATTATGGCAACAGTCTATTGTGAAAGTTACTGTATATCGAGAGTACACCCCAAAAGTGATAATCCGAGTCGTAAATCAATAATAATTTCCGAAAAAATTCGTCAAAAGCGTAAAAACAGGCTTTGAAGCCCTTTTTTAAACAAAAAATGCTGACATAAGTCAGGGAAATTTGATATATAACAATTTGTTATATAATTTACATACTAAAGTGTATCATTTGTCAAGAAGGCAATAGTTATTTCTCCTGGAGCTTCCTCTGCTTCCCATGCTGCCTGAGATATTAATTACCGTTCATAGCGGCCCAAATATGCTACCCTAGTATGGCTAATTAATCTCGCACATCCAAGAATTCGGGTGTTTCCTCATGGGGAAATACGCTTGGGTGGAGGTTTAACCCGAATCGGAGTAACTATATATGCCAGTTGTTTCATTGGCTCAGATGATGGAGTCAGGAGTTCACTTTGGTCATCAGACCAGGCGTTGGAACCCAAAAATGTCTCCATACATTTATACTTCCCGCAATGGTGTACACATTATCGACTTGGTGCAAACTGCCCAGTTGATGGAAGATGCGTATGCTTATATGCGTACACAAGCAGAACAAGGGAAAAAATTCCTGTTTGTCGGTACTAAGCGGCAAGCAGCAGGAATTATTGCTCAAGAAGCCAGTCGTTGCGGTTCCCACTACATTAACCAGCGTTGGTTGGGTGGAATGCTGACTAACTGGACAACTATCAAAACCAGGGTAGACCGCCTCAAAGATTTGGAACGCCGGGAAGAAACCGGAGCATTGGACTTGTTGCCGAAAAAAGAAGCCTCAATGTTACGCCGGGAGATGGCGAAGCTACAAAAATATTTGGGCGGGATTAAAACCATGCGGAAAGTTCCCGATGTGGTGGTGATTGTAGACCAACGGCGGGAGTATAACGCAGTTCAAGAATGTCAAAAACTGGCAATTCCCATTGTATCGATGCTAGATACAAACTGTGACCCCGATGTAGTAGATATTCCCATCCCGGCAAATGACGACGCTATCAGGTCAATTAAACTGATCGTCGGCAAATTGGCGGATGCGATTTATGAAGGTCGTCATGGTCAGTTAGAAGCAGAAGAAGATTATGACTATGAAGATGGGGAAGAAGACTATGACTATGAAGAGACTGAGTTGTCTGGTACATATGTAAGCGACGACGAAGACGAAGAATAGGATGAAGGATGAAGTATGAAGGATGAAAACTAAAATTTCAGACTTCATACTTGACAATTCACCGTTTTTTGATCCCCAGCCCTGAGTAAGATAGAAATACTCAACACCCGTGAGCGATTACAACTCGAGGTCAAGTAGGAATTGAGGCAACATGGCGGAAATATCTGCAAAACTCGTCCAAGAGCTACGCCAAAAAACTGGTGCTGGCATGATGGACTGCAAAAAAGCACTAAAAGAAACTGATGGCGACATAGAACAAGCCGTAGACTGGTTAAGAAAAAAGAACTTAGTTTCGGCTGGTAAAAAAAGCGATCGCATTGCCGCAGAAGGTCTAGTAGACACCTATATACAGCCTGGATATCAGGTGGGTGTACTGATAGAAGTCAACTGCCAAACTGATTTTGTTGCCCGTAACGATGCTTTTAAGGCTCTAGTTAAGAACCTGGCAAAGCAAGCAGCAACTGCTGATAGTGTGGAGTCTTTGTTGGCTCAACCTTATAGTGAAGATCAAAGCTTGACCGTAGAAGATTTCATCAAACAAGTCATTGTTACTTTGGGTGAAAATATCCAGGTGCGCCGCTTTGTCAATTTTTCACTAGCAGAAGGCAAATCAGGCATAGTAGACAGCTACATTCACACTGGCGGTCGAGTTGGTGTGTTAGTTGAGGTAGACTCTGAAACTGATGCAGTAGTTGGCAATGAAGAGTTCCAAAGCTTAGCACGGAACAGCGCCATGCAAGTAGCTGCTTGCCCTAATGTTGAGTATGTCAGTGTAGGCGAAATCCCCGCTGAAGTTGCTGCCAAAGAAACAGAAATTGAAATGGGGCGGGATGATTTAGCTAACAAGCCACAGAACATCAAAGAAAAGATTGTTCAAGGACGGATTGAAAAACGTCTCAAGGAATTGGCTTTGCTAGATCAGCCTTTCATTCGCGATCAAAGCATTTCTGTAGAAGACTTGGTGAAACAAGTTAAGTCTAAAGTAGGGCAAGACATCAAAATTAAACGCTTTGTGCGCTATGTCCTAGGTGAAGGCATTGAAAAGCAAGAAAGCAACTTTGCTGAGGAAGTCGCTGCACAAATGGGCGCAAAATAATTTAGTCATTTGTCATTTGTCATTTGTCATGAGACTAAGGATAAATGACTGATGATTTGTTAAAACACAGGTCAAGCAATTATGCTGACCTGTATTTTATTTTTTAGTCCTGAGAACTTGGGCGTTAGGGACTTACAAAAAATAAATTACCCATATTCCGTAGTGCGAGCATCTTGCTCGATGAGTGAACACCACCTCGCGAGACGCTCGCACTACAAATTTATTGGGTATTTAAAAAAATACCCACGGGGGTAGGGGCACGGCATCGATAAAATATTGGTAATACCGAAAGTTGGATAATTTATTTTTTGGAGTTCCCTTAAGCTATAAAAACTTGGGTGCTAGGCTGCTATTGCAGGGAATTTGCTATACTTTCGGAAAAATCTTAAATCCTCGGAATGTTTAATTTATCATAGATTCGTACATTTGTACTATTATTGGGTTTAGGAGGGCAATTAATAGAAGATATGGCTAGAGCAATCGAGCGAATTGATCGGGATATTGTATTGCTGAAAGAAGCGATAAAAGCGATCGCGGCAGAACTACAAAACGCTTATGCTATTTATTTCACTCTGTTAGGGCAAGCCGTTCGCCAGCAGTTGATTCTGGCAACCTATCACCTGTGTACCCAAGGTTATCCCGAAAAATTCCTGAGTTTGTCATTGAATCAACGGCAACATTTGCAACAAGCCATCCGCAAGTTGGGTAAACAGACAGCTGAACATTTGCTGACTATTATTAGTAGTGAGGAATCTCAGCATGAGGAAGATGAGGGGGATGAGGGGGATGAGGGGGATGAGAGGGATGAGGGGGATAAGGGGGATGAGGGAGATGAGGAAGGTGAAAACAATTCTAAATCTCAAATTTCCAATTTAAAACTTACTGACTCTTCTAACCCAATGGAACTAGTAGCATGGCAACAGAGTGTAGAAAAGTTGACACAACATACACTCAAAAAACTGTCTCATGATGCTAATGCTGTGTTACAAAAAGTCAGTCTTTTACCCAAAAAGATCCCAGAACCGATTTTAGAAATAGCTGCGGCTGCATCAGAAGCATCTGCCGAAGTTATACCTGGGCCGCCTAACTTATTAAACGTGGTCATTGAAATCGAAAATGAACAGGATGCGGAGGAACCTAGCCTGACAAAAGTTATGGCCATTAACCTCCGGCTAGGGGAAATTGAATTTGCTGATGCTAGACTCTCCTCGGCACGCAAACAGATTCGCAACACCCTACTTCAGTTAAATAAACTAGGACAAGATTATCAAAAAAAGCACCGAGAACGCTCAATTGCCGAAGCTGAAGCTGCTTGGCGTGCGATTTGGGATGATGATTAACTAGTCATTTGTCATTTGTCATTTGTCATTTGTCATTTGTGAATAACTAGTGTCCAATGCCCAATGCCCACTTGCCCCATGCCCAATGCCCCATGAGTGACAAACCAGATTGGATCAGATTGCAAAAAGCCTTGGCTGTAGAGGCGGAACACGGTTTTACAGATTTGATGGGTAGACAATATCGCTTTAGTGAATTTCTCAGCCTGACTCTGGGCAAATTCCCCATTGGTTTACCCGCAACTGAACGCCGTCGCTGGCAAGAATTAGCGATGCAATTTGCTAAATATTCAGATCTAGGTTTGGAAGAGAGACAACATTTAGTCGCAGACACTCGCAGGTATCTGTATCAATTACAGCAGGATGATGGGAAACCGCCAGAAAAAAATGGCGTAGTAGCGGAACCAGAGAGAAATTATCAATCTAAAAATCAAACTCCCACAACTCCGATTGTGCCTGAAGTGAGTCGGAGACTTGCACCAAAAATTGACCAAAAACTCAGCGATTTACCAGAAATCGGCATGAGAAAAGCTGATAATTTGGCGCGTCTGGGTTTGTATACTGTGCGTGACTTACTTTACTACTATCCCCGCGATCATATTGACTATGCGCGTCAGGTAAATATCCGCGAGTTGCAGGCGGGTGAGACGGTGACGATAGTCGCAACGGTGAAGCGCTGTAACTGTTTTAATAGTCCGAAAAATCAGAAACTTTCAATTTTAGAACTGATACTGAAGGATAACACCGGACAAATCAAAGTTAGTCGCTTTTCGGCGGGTACAAGGTTCACTAGTCGTGCTTGGCAAGAAAGTTTAAAACGCCGCTATCCTGTGGGTGCTGTGCTTGCGGCTTGTGGGTTGGTGAAGGAAAGTAAATTTGGCTTGACGCTGGATAACCCCGAATTAGAAGTATTGGCAAATCCGGGAGATGCGATTGATTCCTTGACAATCGGTCGGATAGTGCCAATTTATGCTTTAACTGAGGGTATCGCGGCGAATATGGTGCGACAGGCGGTAATAGCTGCTTTACCTGCGGCGGCGAATCTCAAAGACCCCTTACCCAGTGGTTTGCGGGAGAAATATGGTTTGATGGAATTGAAAGATGCGATCGCTAATATTCACTTTCCCCCAGATAGCGCCTCTCTGCAAGTTGCCCGTCGTCGCCTGGTTTTTGATGAATTTTTCTATTTGCAATTAAGTTTACTGCAACGACAGTATCAAGCAAGGCAAATCCAAACTAGCGCTATTCTGGCTCCCAAAGGACAGTTATTAGAAAATTTCTACGAAATACTGCCTTTTAAACTCACTGGCGCACAGCAGCGAGTAATTAACGATATTCTCAACGACTTACAACAACCTACACCGATGAATCGGTTGGTGCAAGGTGATGTAGGTTCCGGTAAAACTGTTGTGGCTGTGGTGGCTATTTTAGCGGCGATTCAATCAGGCTACCAAGCAGCGTTGATGGCTCCGACGGAAGTTTTAGCAGAACAGCATTACCGCAAGTTAGTCAGTTGGTTTAACTTGCTGCATTTACCAGTAGAATTACTGACAGGTTCGACAAAAACTGTTAAACGGCGACAAATTCACGCTCAACTGGAAACGGGAGAGTTACCCCTGTTAGTGGGCACTCACGCCTTGATTCAAGACCCCGTAAACTTTCGCCAATTGGGGTTAGCGGTAATTGACGAACAACATCGGTTTGGGGTGCAACAAAGGGCGCGGTTGCAACAAAAAGGTGAACAACCCCATGTATTAACAATGACCGCCACTCCCATTCCCCGGACATTGGCGCTGACGATACATGGGGATATGAATGTCAGTCAAATTGATGAGTTACCGCCAGGGAGACAAAAGATACAGACTACAATGCTTACAGGTCAGCAACGTAGCCATGCTTACGACCTGATGCGGCGAGAAATTGCCCAAGGACGACAAGTTTATGTAATTTTGCCTTTGGTGGAAGAATCAGAAAAGTTAGATTTGCGTTCTGCTGTCGAAGAACACCAAAAATTACAGGAAAGCGTTTTTCCTGACTTTCAAGTTGGGTTGCTTCATGGTCGCATGAGTTCCGCCGAGAAAGACGAAGCAATTACGCAATTCCGGGATAACAAAACGCAAATTTTAGTTTCTACTACCGTTGTTGAAGTCGGTGTAGATGTCCCTAATGCTACAGTGATGCTCATTGAACATGCAGAACGGTTTGGTTTATCACAACTGCACCAACTGCGGGGACGGGTTGGGCGTGGTGCAGCGCAGTCCTATTGTTTGTTAATGAGTAGTTCTCGAAGTCCTGACGCGCAACAACGACTAAAAGTGATGGAACAGTCTCAGGATGGCTTTTTTATATCAGAAATGGATATGCGTTTTCGCGGCCCTGGGGAAGTGCTGGGAACTCGTCAATCTGGTGTGCCGGATTTTACACTTGCAAGTTTGCTGGAAGATGAGGAAGTTTTGCTGTTAGCGCGACAAGCAGCAGAGAAAGTCATCGAGATAGATGCAACTTTAGAGCGTTGGTATTTGATGAAAGAAGAGTTGAAGTATCGGTATGAGCGATTGATGGGTGGGGCGATTATGACTTGATTGCTCAGTGCTAGAGTACCGATTCAGTATTGACAACTTTGACGAATAATTACGAATTGTTAATAGAGTCATAAGTAGTCGGACAGAATTAATTACACAATTTCATTGCGAGCGTTTGCGTAGCGTCTCGTTGGCGCAGCTTCTCCTAGAGAAGAGAAGCAATCGCAAGGGCTGGGATTGCTTCTCTCCGCTCGCAATGACTGTAATTATTTTTGTCCATCTACTTACTTACTACGATCTCCTTTGATTTGTCTATATAAACCTATCGACAACTGGGAATAATAAACTTGCTTTCCTAAAACTAGGGTTGGTGGATTTGCTGCGTTTTATACTGAGAGTCTTTACTCTAAGCGTCAGTTAAATGCATCACCTCTGAGCTTCAGTTTATTTCCAAAAGATGAGGTTTGCTCTATGAGTCAGATGAGTAGAGACGATGTTCGTGAACGGCTGGGTAATATCGATCAGATCCGCGATATTATTTTTGGAACGCAACTAAGAGAGTACGACAATCGATTCAGCAAGCTGGAGTCGGATATTTCGCTGTTGCAACAACAAATGCGATCGCATGTAGAGCAACTGAAGTTAAACTTTTCGGCTGAACTCAAGGCGGGGATTGAGGCGCTAGAAAAAAAACTGAAGTCACTCAACCAGACAACTCAAGAAGAAACTTTTGACTTACGCCAACAGGTTGATCGTCTGAATAAAAAATTCTCTACCAGTGTTCAGTCGCTTGATGAGGCGTTAGATAGTCAAACTACTTCGATTCGCGATGAAGTTTTTCAGACTAAAGTCCAATTACAAGACGATGTGACGGCGTTACGAGATCTGATTTTGGAAGAATTAGATCGACGTTTCTCCCAGTTGACAGACACTAAAGTTTCTAAAGACGATATGGCGGAAACTTTGTTTGCTTTGGGAATGCGACTTAAGGAAACTGAATTTATTCCCAAACTGCGGGAAGCAGCCGATGAACGCGGCGATAACTATACTGCTGTCACGTTTCTAGAAACTACAAAAGTGTTAACTCACTCCAATGGTGCGACTGAATTACATTCTTAATCAACAAGACAAACTTTGACATTATACTTTGACAATCGATAGCGATACTTACTGATATGACTCAGGTGAAAAATTCGATTTCCCAATCTTTTGAGTTAAAGCCAGAAGAAACTGCACAGATTGAAAATCTAGTAAATCTACTCGTCGATCTCAAAATTATCGAACCACCTGAGCAATCTTTTCCTGAATTAGCATCAGAAAATAATCATCAGGAGTATATTTTAGAAGAAACTGGATTACTGCGACTCCCTCCAGTTCCATTGGAAGTATGTGAAGCTTATTTAGAATCTGCTGTTGATTCTCCTTTTTGTTTACCTAATTCATCGCCAGTTACCGATGATAAATTAGAAGAACCTCTGGAAATTATTGCCACCTTTGAGGAAAAATTAGTTGAATCTAATTTAGATAATTCACAGGATGCATTTCAAAAATTACAAGCGATATTAGTCGGAGGCGAATTAGCAGATTTAAACGATTTGACGGCTAAACTCGCACAAAAACTCACAAATTTAGAGCATCAAATTTACGATCCTCAAGAGCTAATCAACTTACTACTCCCGTCGATTTCTGAGCTTTTAAGGCTGAAAATTACGGAATCGAAAGAGGAAATTGCACAGGTATTTACTCCGATTATCGATCAGGCTATCCGCAGTCGTACTGAACAAGATAAAATTAGCATGAGTGAAGCATTAGCTCCTGCTGTTCCTCTAGCTATTTCCCACCAGATCATTGTTGCGCCTGAAGAAGTTTCCGATGCGATCGCACCTTCAATGGGACGAGCAATAAAAAAGCAGATTGAAATTGAACAAAATATCGTTGTGGATGCACTCTACCCAATTATTGGTAGTACCATAGCCAAATATATGGCAGAGACAATTAGTGCTATTAACCGACAAGTTGAAGAAACCCTCAGTGTCGAAGGGATTAAACGGAAAATTCGTGCCAAATTACAAGGAGTTTCCGAAGCAGAATTAATTTTCAAAGAATCTCTGACATTTAAAATCAAAGCTATTTTTTTGATTCATAAAGAATCTGGTTTAGTCATCTCAGATATTCAGCAATCTGATGCACAGCAACTAGAGTCAGAAATGGTAGCAGGAATGCTGACGGCGATTCGCAGTTTTGCTAATGATTGCATCAACCAATCTGGTAGCATATCAGAACTAGACGCGATTGACTATGGTACGTCGAAAATAATTTTAGAAGTTGCAGGATATTGTTATTTAGCGATTGTTGTTCAGGGAGAGCCAAGCAAAAAATTCATCCTTGCTATGCGGCAAAATCTCGGCAATATAGTGCAACAATATGGTGATTTAATTGAAAAATTTGACGGCGTTCCCGATACAATTCCGAATGAAATCCATAGTCTTTTAGAAGTACTGAAAGATTCAGATTCGCAGGAGAAAAAGAAAAAAAGTCAACCTTCACCACTATTGGTATTAAGCTTAACATTGCTCGGCATTATTTTCATTCCTTGGGGGTTTTGGCAATACCATATCGGAATAATTCGTTCGATTGAAAATAAAACTTCCCTGGCTTTAGCTTCTACTCCAGAGTTAGCTGTCTATCGTCTAACAGTGCAAGTAGAACATAACAAATTAAAATTAACTGGACAAGTACCTAATCAACTTTTGCGTCAGAAAGCTGAACAAATAGTCAAAATAACCTCACCTAAATGGTTGATTGACAATCAAATTTTATCAGTAGAAGTCCCTGCCGATCCTATATTAGCTGCGGCTGAAGTTAAACGAGTCACCGCAGTTTTAAATCAGATGGACGGTACAGCAATTTCTGCTCAATATATCGCTAGTAAAGTAGCTATCGAGGGTACTGTCAACCGGATTACAGATGCTCACACTATTACTCATGCATTTGAGCAAATTCCCGGTGTAAAGTTTGTATCTAGCGCCGTGCGGGTGCAACCTTTGCAGATTGAAGTTAGATTTTACTTTCAAATCGACTCAGCAAATTTGAGGATAACAGATTTAGGGTACAAGGTTCAACAAGTTAAGTTGTTCCTCAATCAGCATCCAAACAAACAGGTTAAAATCGTTGGTTATAGCTATGAGCATACTAATGTGAATCCAAGTCAACAGTTAGCCTTAAAGCGAGCAAAAGCTGTACAACAAGCACTAATTAATCAAGGCGTTAACCCATCTCGTCTACACATTATCGGAAAAACAAATTTACCGCCAGGAATTGATGCTACTCAACCCTCATGGTTAAGCAGATGTGTCATTATAGAAGCTATTTAAAGTAAAATTTCATGTCTATCATCTCTAGAAAAATCTGTTTATTTGGTGATTTTGGTGTTGGCAAAACTAGCCTAATTCGCCAATTTGTAGAACGGCAATTTAATGATAAATATCTTTCAACTGTTGGAGTAAAAATTTCTAAAAAATTGGTTGAATTGTCACCAACAGACTTACAGCAGGCACAAAAAATACAGTTTTTAATTTGGGATATTGAAGGTAGTAATAAATTTAAAGCAATTGCTCCTAATTATTTTCAAGGCGCTAAAGCTGCTGTAATAGTTGGTGATGTAACACAACCAGAAACCCTGAATCATCTCCAGGAACATATCCACAGTTTTTTAGCTGTTAATCCTCAAAGTTATATTGCGATCGCTTTGAATAAATCGGACTTGATTGCAGCAGAATATTTAGAAAATCTCCAACGCATTTATCAATTTAGCGACCAGACTAATGTCATAGCTACCTATACAACTTCCGCGAAAACTGGTAATAATGTTGATGAAATATTTCACATATTAGCTACTCATTTAATTTAATAAAATGGAATCATTATTGACAAATCTGTTGTCTATATATCGGATTGAATATCTGACGATTGATGAAAACTTCCAGATTCTGGAGACTTCTCCGGGAATTAATCGTCTGAGCGATATTTATGAAGAAGTGCAGCTAGGTGAGGATATTCGGATTGTATTTCCGGAAATAGAGGGACTTGAAGATATTTTTGATGCGATTCGACAGGGTGAACAAAATAACTTTGAATTAAAAGGAATTAGGCGATCGCCAGATACAGCTTCTCCTTTATATATTAATATAAATATTACTAAAGTAGAAAATTATAGCAATAAGATCATAATTTTTGTGGAAGATGTGACAGAACGAATGGTTCTGGAGCAATCTTTATTTCAGGGTGCAAATGAAGCAAATCTTTTGCTACGTAATAACAAAGCTGCTAAACAATATATTGACCAGATTTTGACATCAATGGCGGATGGTTTGTTGGTCACAACGCTTTCAGGAAATATTAAAAAAATCAACCCAGCCGCCAAAATTTTATTAGAATATGACGAATCAGAACTTATCGGTCAACCTATCAGCAAAATTTTTCGAGAAGTGGATAGATGTAAGTTAGCAATCGGCGAAATCGAAAGTATCGTTACAACCCAAAATCCAGAAATTCCTCTACTGAAAGAAGTAGAAACTATTTGTCAAACCAAAAGCGGTAAAACAATTCCGATAGCTGTTTCATACTCAATAGTTCAGACAGAAGTTGAACATTTCCAAGGTTATGTTTATATTTTGCGAGACATGACCGAACGAAAGCAAGCAGAACTGGCTAAACAAGAATTTTTAGCGATGATTAGCCATGAAGTTCGGACTCCGATCGCATCGGTAATTGGGATGGCGAGTTTGTTGCTGAATACTGGATTAACTACTGAGCAACGTGACTTTGTGGAAACCATCTACACTAGTGGAAATGCTTTACTAGAAATTATTAACGATTTCCTTGACCTCTCGAAAATAGAATCAGGTAAGCTGGAATTAGAAGAACAACCTTTTGCTTTGCGAACTTGCATTAATGAAGCGCTTTCTCTACTTGCGCCCAAAGCGAGAGAAAAAAAATTAAAACTCACATTTTTAGATACTCCAGAACTTCCAACGACAATTGTGGGTGATATCACCAGACTGCGCCAAGTCTTGATTAATTTACTCAGTAATGCTTTAAAATTTACCGAAACTGGAAGTATAGAAGTTTCCGTCATAAATCGCCAGCTTCACGATACTACAGAGGAAATTCAGTTTACTGTTAAAGATACAGGCATTGGCATTCCCCGCGATCGCCTGGAGCGTTTATTTAAAGCTTTTATTCAAGTCAACTCCTCCATTACTCGACAGTACGGCGGTACGGGGTTAGGTCTTGCTATCTGCAAGCAACTGTGTGAGTTAATGGGTGGTAGAATTTGGGTAGAAAGTGAACCAGGTATAGGCAGTAAATTTCACTTCACAATTACTGTAACTGTGATTCCAGAAGAAGTTAGGAGTCGGGAGTCAGGAGTTAATGATGCGCAGATTGATACTCATCTAGCCGAACAATATCCATTGAGGATACTTTTAGCTGAAGATAATGCCATTAATCAAAAGATGATTGGGTTGATGTTGCAAGGAATGGGTTATCAGCCAGATATTGCTAACAATGGTTTAGAAGTAATCTCAGCGCTACGCCGCCAACGCTACGATGTAGTATTGATGGATGTACAAATGCCAGAAATGGACGGTTTAACAGCAAGCCAGCATATCTGTCAAGAATGGACACCACAAAACCGCCCGCGACTGATCGCATTAACAGCAAGTGCAATGTGGGGCGATCGCGAAAATTGTCTAGCAGCTGGGATGGATGACTATCTTGCTAAACCAATCCGGATTGCAGAATTGATGCGAGTACTCAAAAGATGTCAGCCTCTCTCTGCGGTGGAGAAACCGATAGAGAACCAAGCAAAAGTTTCCCATCCAATTGATTCTACTGCCTTAGAAAACATCAGGGGCATGGCAGAGTTTAATACAGAGGTTGAGTTTAAAGAATTTGTGCGGGAAATTATTAATGACTACCTTGAAGATGCTCCTAAAATACTACAAAATATGCGAGTAGCATTAAGTCAAGGTAATTTCAAAAATCTCAGGCTAGCAACGCATACCCTTTACTCTACCAGTGCTACCCTAGGCGCAATGACTCTAGCAAGCCACTGTGCAGAATTAGAAATTGTAGCCGCAGTTGAAGAACTGGAAAAAGCAACAGCAGGAATTTTAATGATCGAAACTGAATACCAAAATGTTGAAATTGCTTTACAACAAGAAAGGCAAAAACTCTGATTTAACTTAATTGACGGCGGAATTGGTTGATGCTGATGGATAAGAGTAATGTAGCAAAGATAAAAAGTGCGATCGCATTCCACCAAAGTACTTCTAATCCTACACCTTTGAGCAAAATTCCCCGCACAATCTCTATATAATGGCGTAGCGGGTCTAGTAGAGACAAATATTTAAAGAATTCCGGCATACTTTCAATGGGAGAGATAGCCCCAGAAAGTTGAATCAAGGGTAAATTGATAAAAAATGATGTCAGCACAACTTGCTGTTGAGTGCGACAAACCGTAGCCAGCATAATGCCAATGCCAATACCAACAAATAAATAAAGTCCTGATAGGGTTAAAAAAAGTAAAGCATTGCCGCGAAAAGGGACACCAAATACTAATCTACCGATACTTAAAGCTAAAATCACATCACCCATTAACAGCACAAATAAAGGCACAATTTTAGCGAGTAAAATTTCCCAAGCTTCCGCTGGAGTCATTAACAATTGTTCGAGAGTTCCTGTATCTTTTTCTCTGACAACTGTTACTGAAGAAACCAAAGAACTAATCAGCGTTAAAACTAAGCCTAAAACGCCGGGGATGAAAAACCAACTACTGCGTAATCCCGGATTATAAAGGAAAGTCGTTTGCGGATTAATTAACGGCGGGGCTTGATTAGAGGATAAGCGGCGACTAAATTGATTAATCATCTGATTGAGGTAACCTTGAGCAATACCCGCAGTATTGGCATCGACTGCATCAATTAAAATTTGTACTTCACCAGATTTATCTTCTGATAATTTACGTTTAAAATCTGGCGGAATGATTAAACCTGCTGTGATTTTTCCTTGTCGAACTTGCTCACCTAAATCTTGATCGTTAAACAGATATTTTTCTAAGGTAAAGACTTTATTGACCGTTAATACAGAAACTAATTCTCTACTTTCATAACTATTGGCATAATCGACAACTCCTAACTTGAGATAATGGACATCAGGATTGAGAGCAAAGCCATAAAGCAGCATTTGCACTGTGGGAGGGATGATTAACAAGACTAAAGTCTCTCGACTGCGCAGTATTTGGCGAAATTCCTTAATTGCTAAAGTCCAGAATCGGCTATTCAACAGACTTTGAATAAATTTCATGGCTATTAGTTTGATAGTAAATATATCCGCACTATGCAGGGTTTAGCATTGCCCTACAGGAATTCTCTGGCTTACCCGAAATAACGCCCGCAGGCTAGAAGCCTGGGGCTATCGATGCAAAGCCCACCTTCGTGGGCTGAATCCTTTAGCCCACGAAGGTGGGCTTTGTTAATATAGCCGCACCCTTCTAGGGTGACGGCGGTCTGTTGGGTAAGCGAAGGATCTTACCCCTGATTCACCAGCGGTATCCTTGATAAATGACAACTTCAATTTGTCATCCCAAACCGAATAACTTAGAAATTAGCGGCAATAATTTATTTCCAGCTTCCACCAGTGAAGCCACAGCAGGTAAACCTGTAAATATTCCCTTTAACATGGTGATTGCAGTCTTTGCAGTCTTCTTACTTCCATTCTCTTGGGGATTTTTCGCGGCTTCTGCTAAAGTTTGCACCTGTTCTAAAGCCTCAGCTTTGTCCTCATCTGATAACTCTGATGATTGGGAAATTTCTTCTTGCAATTGCGTCAACAATTCTTTGATTCCGGGTTTCTCTGCTGACGGTGCATCGGGTAACTGATTGAGCGCAACACTCACATTACCGCTAATCGTTCCCAGGTTGGCGACAGCGGCAGAACCACCGCCAGCAATACCGCTAACATTTGTACTACCTTGAATATTGATGCCGCTGATATCAGACACTTTGTTATCTCCTTGTATATAGTATTTCGACTGCTGAAGTGCAGTTGTCAGCATATTTTCTAAACTAAGAATACGACTATCTTTTTCTATAAGTAGGGCTTGCTGACTTTGGGATAAAGCCTTGAGTTGATTATAGTCATCGAAATATTCGGCACTCAGTTGGGATTTATCACTCCCTGGTGCGGTTTTAGCTCTAAGTAAGAATTTATCATCGCCGCGTTTCTCCATTGCCACAATTTCTAACTCGGCTTCTGGGTGATTTTCTGCCAGCTTTTTGAATGCAATTGCAATGGCGCGGGGGTCAACGTTTTGATTGTGGTAAAGGTCAAGGGTGTCAAAAATTGGCTTGATAAAGTCGGCAAAGTCGCCTTCTTGGAAGACTTCTTGTTGATTATCTGGTTTGCGGAGGGGGTCGGGGTTTTCTTTGGTGGGTAAGCGCATGAAGATATATTCACACCTCACTCCATGCAATTTAGTTTCACTGGTAATGCCCCAATCTTCAATGAATGCACCTGTGAGGGTTGCACCTGTTAAATCGGTTGCGTCTAGTTGGGTTTGCTTGAGTTTGGCTCTGGATAAATCCGCATCTTGCAAATTAGCTTCACTGAGGTCAGCGCTGATGAAGCTAGCATCGGCTAGGTTTGCTGATTGTAAGTTTATACCTCGCAGGATTTGACGGTCAAAGTTTTTGTCCTGTCCTTGTCCTGTAATTAGTAATTCGCGGATTTGTGGGTGTTGCAGGTAAGTTGAGCCAGGGCGAACGCGGTCAAGCATTTTGGCTTGATGCCAACGGGTATTAGTCAGGATAGTTTTGTGGAAATCTGTACTTTTGAGTGTGGCTTTGGTGAAATCAGCCTGAGTTAAAGTAGTGCCATGAAAACTTGTTCCGCCTGTGGCTGCAAAGTTGACAGCAATATTACGAACCAAGGAATATTTTTCGTCTCCTTTCATTGCTCGCCAAGCGATGTAGATACTAAATAATGTTCCAGAAAAGGCGATGGCGAAGGCGTAGGCTCCAGCAAAGGCTCCGTTAACGGAGGCTGCGGAGGCTGCGTAGGCTCCGACGAAAGCTCCGGCAATAACTTCGGCTCCAGAGACTGCGAAAGCAACGGCGATGGCGTAGGCTCCAGCAAAGGCTCCGGCTCCGGAAACTGCGAAGGCGAAGGCAAAGACGAAACCAAATATTCCAGTGAAGGCTCCGGAGGCTGTAAAGGCAAAGGCGAAGGCGACAGCGACAGCAACAGATCCTAAACTAGCTGCTATTCCTTGGCGAATTGTAGTTAAGAAAAAGACAATCAATACGATTAAAGCAGTCCAGCCGACGATCCAATTCTCCGTACTATCTCCAAATATAAATGAGACTAAGTAACCGTTGATAGCCCATAAAAATACAGACACCCCTGACAATAACGAGGAAATAAGCAATAGAAAAATTGCCCAACGACGTTGCAGTCCCGCTTTAGCATGGCTAAAGTTTGCACCTGTTAAATTAGCATTGGTGAAATTTGCCCCTCGGATGTCGGCATAGCTAAAGTTTGCGCCTGCAAGGTCTTGTCCTTTGAAGTTGCGTCCTCGGAGATTTTGCCCAGAAAAGTCTAACGCCATGTTCCACTGCGCGAAGATGAGCAAATTTTACTACACGCTTCAGTCTGTATATTCAGCAATGGTGAGATATTCTTCATGATTCAGGCTCAAAGGTGCAGCGTTGAGGGTAAAAGCCGCAATTTCGAGGATAAAAGCCGCAACGTTGAGGATAAAAGCCGCAATTTCGAGGATAAAAGCCGCAACGTTGAGGATAAAAGCTGCAACGTTGAGGATAAAAGCCGCAATTTCGAGGATAAAAGCTGCAACGTTGAGGATAAAAGCTGCAACGTTGAGGGTAAAAGCTGCAACGTTGAGGGTAAAAGCTGCAACGTCGAGGATAAAAGCTGCAACGTTGAGGGTAAAAGCTGCAACGTTGAGATTTGAGGGATTGCCAATTTCAAAATTACCCAAATTGTAGGGGCACGGCATCCAAAGACTTTCGGTAAAACAGACAATTGATCGGTGCCGTGCCCCTACCCGATGGATAATTGATTTTTTGGTATTCCTTAAAGATGCAACATTGAGGTTTTAGGGACTACCAATTTCCAAAATACCCCCAAATGACAAGCGAAAATAAAGTGTGCAGGTAGGGGCATCGGCATTGCCGTGCCCTGACAATAATCGGGTACGGAAAAATATTTATATAATTGCGATCGCAAAAAGCCTAAACCCTGGCGATTGTTTCAGTTAGCCCTTGTGGGTAGTGCCCACCCTACTGAATTTGCCTAGCATATTATATCAGTAAATGTTTTGTCTGTGGCAATGTGGATATATAGCGGTTCTCGTGTGGATGCAATACACAATCGGGCACAGCAGTGCTGTGCCCCTACGAATGGTATGTATTCTATGCAATTGAGAACGCTATCGGCACAGCATAAACATTCATTTACAGGAAAGACTAATGGAACGCTCGAAAATAATTGCCATTCTTACAGGTGCAATTTCTGTACTTTTAGCGATCGCCTACCTGATCGTCGTCCAAATTCTCGACTACCGCGATATGAAACCCGCCCCTATTAGCCAACTGAACCAACCGCCGGCAATTGTGGCTTCCGCTTGGAACTAAAAATTCCCTTTTCGCATATACCTAAGGATATAAATATTTGAAGAGACGCAATCAATTGCGTCTTTTGTCGTTTATATCCATTGATAAAACAAATGATAACTATTGATTAATTGCAATGATTGTCTATAGATAGAAATTAATAGTTACGATTTGTTAATCAAATAAAGCCCTTATATAAGAATTAATTAGAGGAAGTATCGATGATTTATTTAATTAAAGTATTTCCTTTTTGTCATAGATAAAGGTAAGCTATTTTTAACAAAATTAAGCAAAAATAAAATCGAACTATTTGAGATGGCTGGGTTAGCTGCTATCAAAGCTTTTTGATGCATAACCCCAGAGTTTTGCTGCAAATTATAGAGGTAAGTTGATGGCTCAGTTTCTCTTAGAGACTGTTTGGCTAGTTCCGTGCTATGCCTTAATAGGTGGGCTTTTAGCCGTTCCTTGGTCGCCAGGAGTAATTCGCCGCACTGGCCCAAGACCGGCGGGTTATGTCAATTTAGTAATGACATTTCTAGCGTTGATGCACAGTGCGATCGCATTGTTCGCCACTTGGAATCAACCACCAGTAGAAGTATTTATACCTTGGCTTTCTACAGCTGGTTTAAATCTTACCATTGCTATAGAAATTTCTTCCATAAGTGTGGGAGCGATAACTGTAATCACTGGCTTAAATTTCTTAGCCCAAATTTATGCCATTGGTTACATGGAAATGGATTGGGGTTGGGGACGCTTCTATTCTTTATTAGGACTGTTTGAAGCGGGATTGTGTGCCCTGGCTCTATGTAATAACCTGTTCTTTAGTTATGTAATTCTGGAAGTTCTGACTTTAGGAACCTATTTGCTAGTTGGCTTATGGTTCAGTCAGCCCTTGGTAGTTAGCGGTGCGAGAGACGCTTTCCTTACCAAACGGGTGGGTGACTTATTCCTGCTGATGGGTGTGTTGGGATTGTGGCCTTTAGCTGGTACTTGGAATTATACAGAATTAGCTGAATGGGCGACAACTGCCAATGTTGACCCCACAGTTATCGCCCTGGTGGGTTTAGCTTTAATTGCGGGGCCAATGGGTAAATGTGCCCAATTCCCCCTGCATTTGTGGTTGGATGAAGCAATGGAAGGCCCAGTTCCCAGTACAATTTTGCGGAACTCGGTGGTAGTAGCCAGTGGTGCGTGGGTACTAATTAAACTGCAACCTGTATTAACTTTGTCTCCTTTTGTTTCCTCAGCAATTGTAGCAATTGGTGCAGTTACAGCCGTTGGTGCTTCCTTAATTGCGATCGCCCAAGTTGATATTAAACGCTGTCAATCCTATTCTGTCAGCGCTTACATGGGTTTGGTGTTTATCGCTGTGGGGACGAAACAAGACGACGCAGCACTGTTGTTAGTACTGACCCATGCTGTATCAGCGGCACTGTTGGTCATGAGTACTGGGGGAATTATCTGGAACAGCATTACCCAAAATGTTACCCAATTAGGTGGACTATGGTCACGTCGTCCAATATCTGCGATCGCCTTTATTATTGGAACTTTGGGATTAATTGGGTTTCCACCTCTAGGCGGCTTTTGGGCGCTGATGGAGTTAACGGATAGTCTTTGGGAAAATCAACCTTGGTTGGTTGGTGTGGTTGTAGCTGTCAACGTTTTAACCGCAGTCAGTTTAACCAGAGAATTTGGTCTAGTTTTTGCTGGTAAACCCAAACAGATGAGTGAGCGATCGCCTGAAGTACATTGGCCAATGGTATTGCCAATGGTGATTTTATTCGGTTTCGTCCTACATCTGCCCTTAGTGTTACAAAGTTTAGCATTATTACCAGATTGGGTAACTTTGAATAAAGACGTTGCACTGTTGTTAATTTGGTCAACAATTTTTGGTTGTGGTATTAGTGGCGTAATTTATTTAGGTAATATTCCTAAACCAATTCGCTTACCTTGGCAACCTTTACAAGACTTGTTTGCCTACGATTTTTACACCCCAAAAATCTATCGGATGACGATTATTTTCAGCGTCGCCCAACTTTCCAAATTGGCTGATATGGTTGACCGTTTCGTAGTAGATGGTATTGTGAATTTGGTGGGTTTATTCTCCCTATTAACTGGCGAAGGTCTGAAATATAGCACATCTGGACAAACCCAATTTTATGCTTTCACTGTGCTTTTAGGCGTTGGTGTATTGGGAATGTGGGTAACTTGGCCATTCTGGGGAGTACAGTTTTTAAATTTGATGTTTTAGGGACTAGGGACTAGGGATTAGGGACTAGGGACTAGAAAACAGAGATTTTTTCGGGATTGACTGATTAAAAAATGCTGAATGTCGAATAAAAATACTAGCCCCTACCCCCTCCATAGACAATTTTTCAATTCCATGCATAACAATTTCCTGGTGTGAGCAAAAAACCATGACAAAACAACATCGCCAAACAAATGTTTCTCGCAGAAATTTACTCAAGCTAAGTGCAGGTGCAATTAGCGCAGGAGTATTAACAGCCGGATTAGGTTCAAATTTGGTTGCACCTGAAAAAGCCTCAGCACAAGACAAAAAAGATATCACTCCCGATGACGCACTAAAAGCATTATTGGATGGAAATGATCGGTTTGTGAAAGCCAAAAAACGCAACCCTAACCAAAGCCAATCACGTTTACGCGAAGTTGCAAAAGGTCAAAACCCCTTTGCTTCTATTCTAGGTTGTGCAGATTCACGAGTGCCTTCGGAGATAGTTTTTGATCAGGGTTTAGGAGATTTATTTGTCTGCCGTGTAGCAGGTAATATTGCCACAAAAGAAGAAACCGGTAGCCTAGAATTTGGCAGCTTAGTATTAGGTTCTAAGCTAATTCTGGTACTAGGTCATGAAAGATGTGGGGCTGTAGATGCAACTATTAAGGGTGCATCAGTACCAGGAGAAATTGGTAGTTTATTAGAAGCAATTAAACCTGGTGTAGAAAGATCTCAAGGACAAGCAGGCGATAAATTAGAAAATGCTTGTAAAGCTAACATTTTAGTACAAATTGAGAAATTGAAATCATCCCCAGTGCTATCTGAGTTAATCAAAGCTGATAAACTGAAAATAGTTGGTGGTTATTACGATTTGGATACTGGCAAAGTCAGCTTAGTTAGTTAGGTCATTGGTCATTGGTCATTGGTCATTGGTCATTGGTCAGAGGGAATAGCACAGAATTTTGAATTGTTTGTCTACCTTGAATTTTGACTCTTGACCTTTGACTCTTGACCCTTGACTCCTTTGAAAATCTCTACTTTTCACTAAACTTACCCAAATTGCCATGTTAAGTGTTTTGATTTGGCTCCCGATTTTAGCAGCAGCTATTATAGCAGTAATACCTAAAAATCTGCCGACAAATACTGTACGGTTAAGTGCTTTATACTTTGCTGCGATAACTTTGCTTTGGAATATTTTTATTCTCTTCAAATTTGATATCAGCAATCCGGGGATGCAGTTTCAAGAAAATATTCCTTGGAATGAAACTCTCGGTTTAAGTTATCAATTAGGAGTTGATGGACTTTCTATACTCATGCTGGTGTTAAATAGCTTACTAACTTGGATTGCTATTTACAGCAGCAGTAAAGAGACTGAAAGACCTCGGCTTTTTTACTCGCTAATTTTATTAGTTAGTGGTGGGGTAGCAGGTGCGTTTCTAGCTGAGAATTTACTGCTATTCTTCTTGTTCTATGAATTAGAATTAATTCCCTTCTATCTTCTAATCTCTATTTGGGGAGGGGAAAAACGTGGTTATGCAGGTATCAAATTCCTGATTTACACAGCTGTTTCCGGGGCGCTAATTTTAGCAACTTTCTTGGGTACAGTTTGGCTGACTGGTTCTACCAGTTTCGCCTTTGATGCGATTTCTACCCAAACTCTATCCGCCGGAATGCAAATCATTCTTTTGGCAGGGATAGTATTAGGTTTTGGGATTAAAATTCCCTTGGTTCCCTTCCATACCTGGTTACCTGATGCTTATGTGGAAGCTTCTGCACCAATTGCGATTCTTTTGGGTGGTGTATTAGCAAAGCTGGGAACCTACGGACTGTTAAGATTTGGGATGGGGATGTTTCCCGAAGCGTGGAGTACCATTGCACCAACATTGGCGACTTGGGGCGCAATTAGTGCAATTTATGGGGCAGTAGTTGCGATCGCCCAAAAAGATATCAAGCGCATGGTAGCATACAGTTCCATCGGTCACATGGGTTATATTTTGCTCGCTGGTGCTGCTAGTACTCCCCTGGCGTTGGTTGGTGCTGTCGCCCAAATGTTTAGCCACGGTTTGATTCTCGCTATCTTGTTCCATTTGGTGGGAGTCGTGGAAACCAAGGTTGGAACCCGGGAGTTAGATAAACTCAATGGTTTAATGAGTCCAATTCGGGGTTTACCTTTAATTAGCGCTTTGCTGGTATTAAGTGGAATGGCGAGTGCTGGTATTCCCGGTTTAACAGGATTCGTTGCGGAATTTATCTCTTTTCAGGGTAGTTTCTCAGCGTTTCCTATCCCGACGCTGTTGTGTGTTGTCGCTAGTGGTTTAACCGCAGTTTATTTTGTCATTCTTCTCAACCGCACCTGTTTTGGTAGACTTGATAATTTAGCCTACTATCCTAAAATTCAATGGTTTGAGAGAACACCTGCGTTAATTTTGGCAGCTTTAATCATCTTTTTGGGAGTTCAACCGACTTGGTTAGTGCGTTGGAGTGAACCAACAACTACTAAGATGGTGGCTGCTATTCCGGCGTTGGAAAAAACCGTTAACTCTGAAGTTGCTTTGAAACCATAAATTCTCTTACTCTCTGCGCCTCTGCGTCTCTGCGTGAGATTAATAATTTAAACGAACAGCAAAGGCGCGTTCGGCGAAGCCGTTCCCGAAGGGTAGTACACAAAAGAAGAAAAAAATGAAGAGACTTTCTCAGATGATTTAGGATTGCTATCAGGAGTTACACAACAATAATCAGGAGGAAGGATGAATTTAAAATTAATTCCCAGTGCTTTAGTACTATTTCGGTTTTTAATTTCGCCCTTCCTCCTTTGGGATGCTCTTGATGGTAAAACTAGTATTTGGTTCATTGTTGGTTTCGTCGCCGCTTTCCTCTCAGATATTTTTGATGGCATTATTGCTAGAAGACTTGGTGTGAGTACTGCCGAATTAAGACAAGCTGATAGTTGGGCTGATGTTTGCCTGTTTAGTTGCATATTTGTGAGTGCTTGGCTGGTATATCAAGATGTTTTAATTGCTTATCGAGTGCCTTTACTCACAGTAGTTTTTGCTCAGTTGATATGGTGGATAGTGAATTTAGTAAAATATGGTAAACCTGCTAGCTATCACACCTATTCAGCTAAGTTTTGGGGCATCACTCTTTGTATTGCGATTATTTCTCTATTCGGCTTTAACTATGCTGGAATAACTTTATGGCTAACTTGTATTGCTGGTGTAGTCTACAGTATTGAAGAAATAGCCATGACAATCATTCTGCCAGTTTGGACACATGATGTTTTAAGCATTTTTCATGCCCTGAAAATTAGGGAAAATTTATTAATTCAAAATAACGTGATTGAATCACAACAATCACTAATGACAAATGACCAATGACAATTGACAAATATAAAAGGATTTAAAAATGACAACAACTGTTAATACATCAACTAAATTACCCCCTTCCCGCCATGAATTTGCTGAAGTAATTCATCGCTTAGAAGCTGGCGGTTCAATGTTACCAGATACGCCAGAAAATTTAATGCAAATTATCGGCTTGTATAAAGCTTATGCAGTGCCGATGGATTTTTACTGGCGAGATTTACTTTATATTGCGGAACAGGAATTTTTAAATCCCTTTCCCTTCTTTAAATACTTCTTACCTAAAGAATATTTAGACAGACATAATCATTATGCTGGTGATGATGCCGATTTACGCATTTGGCGGGGACACGCAACAGCCCATCCTGAGTTATTAGCATTTATTGAAAAAGGTGAAACTGGGAAAATGCCCAGATTATTTCACCATTTATTCCACGATCGCATTAACATGGAGTTTGCTGAAGCTTGTATGCGCGCTATGCTTTGGCATCGGCAGATGTATGCGCCAGTAAACCAGTTTGACGCTTACCTCGATTCAGAAGAATATAAAGCTAACGCCGATAGGGCAATTAAAGCTTACTTCAAAGGTAACCCAGTGATGTTGACACTGCACAAGCTGTTCCCCGATATGTTTATCGAACAGTGTCGCCAGATGTCTTACTACTCTAATTTAGGGTTATTCTGGGAAGTCATGGCACCCGTGTTCTTTGAAATGTCGGATATCTACGACGAAGGCGGGTTTAAAGGTGTCCCCGACGCGATGAATTTTATAGTGAACGGCATTTTTGCGATCGCAGGTCGTCCGATTTATCATCATGTATATATAGATGGGGAATGCTATGAAATCATCCCCAAATCTAAGGGTTTCACCTGGCTATACGAAGCCGCCTTACCTTATGTAGAAGCCGTTTTCTACCGCACCGCACCTTTTAGGGGGACAAAATCTTATAATGCTCAAGCAGGTCAAGTACCTGATGACCAAAAAGATTTTCACTATGGTATTCTCTACGCTGATGTCTTCCCAGTTGGTACAGCCGGTATCCCCCCCACACTGTTGATGCAAGATATGTTACACTTCTTACCCCAATATCTTGTTGATTATTACAAAAAACATTGTCGTGGCGAAGAAGATATGTTGATTCAGTTAGGAGTGAGTTTCCAACGTTCAATGTATAATGTAACTTCCGCAGTAATTCAAGCATTACGCACTGCACTTTTATATCCTTTAGATGACCAAAATCCCAAGCATTTACAAGCAAACCGGGATTTCTTTGAAATGCAGCTAAATCGCTTTACTCGCGCTGATTACAATATGCGCGATTCAGCCCGTTTACGGAGTATTCAAAGCCAGGATTACAGGTAGTCAAAGAAAGCGGTACTGCTGTCATATAGGGCTAGTATTTGATTTTTGAAATATAGGTAGGTGGGCATTGCCCACCCTACACTTTACACTCACGCTTCAGGTGTACGGGATTTGTTCAAAAATCACAACAAATATTTTTTACCGAAAATATAAAAACTTAAAATTTATAAAAATGAAATTATAAATGGTTTGGACAGGAACCAAATTTCTCTAAAAGCTCAGAGATGCGCTCATTATCTGAACAACGCCAAGTAATGTTAATAGATTTTTCCTCATTAAAACCTGGTTCACCATAACCTGAGAATGCATTAGCATCAGGGCTTATATACTCTTCATACACGCAAGTTAGTAGCCTATTTTCAGTTGGTGAAACTTGTTGAAGACCAAAATCGTGTTTGAATGTCCCTGCAACCCATCCATTAGGTGTTAAATGCCATTCTCTCCATTCTTTGCTTGCCATTTTGTAGTTCCTTTGTGTAATTCAATCGATATACTTTGCTCAAGCTGTAACAAGTATAGCATTAGTACATTTACTTATTTAACCCCAGCTTTAGTGGCATGGCAAGGCTAACGCACCTTAAATTTTCGTTAATGCGGAATCAACTTCAGGGTTCTCGGAATCAACTTCAGGGTTGACGTTTCCGTGTTTCGCGTACCCGGAATCAACTTCAGGGTTCCCGGAATTAACTTCAGGGTTGACGTTTCCGTGTTTCGCGTACCCGGAATCAACTTCAGGGTTCCCAGAATCAACTTCAGGGTTGACGTTTCCGTGTTTCGCGTACCCGGAATTAACTTCAGGGTTGACGTTTCCGTGTTTCGCGTACCCAGAATCAACTTCAGGGTTCCCGGAATCAACTTCAGGGTTGACGTTTCCGTGTTTCGCGTACCCAGAATCAACTTCAGGGTTCCCAGAATCAACTTCAGGGTTGACGTTTGCGTGTTTCGCGTACCCAGAATCAACTTCAGGGTTCCCAGAATCAACTTCAGGGTTGACGTTTGCGTGTTTCGCGTACCCAGAATCAACTTCAGGGTTCCCGGAATCAACTTCAGGGTTGACGTTTCCGTATTTCGCGCAAGCTGTAGCTATTTCCGCATCCCGTTTTAAGCAACTTCTGATAATTTCCCATCAAGACGGCGAAATAGAAATAACCAAATAGGTAGTGAACTATTAATGGCAATCAGTCTGACTAAATGACCAGTTGTGACAACTTCAACATTATGATTCAATACCAGAGACACGAGAATCATCTCTGCTGAACCTCCGGGCGCTGTCACCAATAGACAAGTTAACCAATCCCAAGAAGTTAATTGCATAGCTAGCATAGCAGCGATCGCACCTGCAATTAAAGTCATGACTACAGATATTACCGCATAGACTACAGTACGTTTTTTAAAGCTGGGTTTTTCTCCCCAATACTCACCGATGGTAATTCCTAACAGCATTTGCCCAACTATATTGATCAGTGAGGGTGGGGTAAAGTGAAGATTATGGACAAAAGGTAGCAAATTTAGCACAGGATTAAATCCGATACCAATTAATAAAGCCCCAAAAAAATCCCCAGCGGGGATTTTAAATAATATCGACAGGTAAACTACAAATCCTGTTATCCCCAAGGCTAACAATAGTAATCCTAATTGAGAACTATCGAAATTCAACAAACTACTTTGTATGGTGATTGTTTGTGGATTCCAAGCATTACCAACTGTGGTTCTAGCAATAAAAGGAATCAGAAAAACTACAGATGTAACGCGCAAAGCCTGAACTAATGCTACTAGGGTGACATTTCTGCCATAATCAGCCGCAATAGATGCCATAATTCCCACACCACCGGGGACTGTAGCTAGCATTGCTGTTAACAAGTTAGTTTGACTGAGGCGGGAATAAATGTAGCCAATACCACTACCACAAAGTAACAGAAAAAATGTTAATAAAACAAAAATCGGAATCCCAGAAGCGACACTAGCTAAATCACTATGGGTAGTTGAGGCTCCAACTGTTAATCCTACCAATCCCATGCCCACCTTTCTGGCAGTTCGGTTAGGTTTGGGAGAATATTGATAGAAAATTCGACATCCCTGTAAAACTATAGTACCAGCCGCAATCCCCCCAAATATCCAAGCAATTCCGCCAATGTGGAATGTTGCTAAACTTAAACCTAAAGGTAATGCCAGTAGCATTTCTAAAACTAGGACAGCTAGTTGCTTGATAAATGGGTTTTCTGGAGCAACGGTAGGATTTCCAGCAGTGGATTCCTCTACAATGGGAATAAGATTAAAACTATGATTCATTGATAAAGCGCTTTTTCCATTAGTTTAACTATGCCCATAAGCTAATGCGATGTCTACGACGGGCTACGCCTACGCGCAATACCCCAAGCAGGAGATAAATTTAATTATTCTCACTAATGATGAAGGATGTATATATACTGAATGTAGCTCTAGCACGATCACCAGCAATTTCTAAAGAATTTTTGTAGACGACAATATTATAGTAGGGGCATAACATAAGTTGTGCCCCTACCCACAAACTGTATTTTTTTCAGAGTCTAGTTGTTGATTGTTTCAGCTATCTTGGCATCTTGAATCAATTAGTCTTCATCAAGCGCCGGGAAAGCTTCTTCTAACTGCCACAACTCATCTTTGTGTTCCATGAACCAAATCCGAGTTTCTGGTGTTAATTGGCTCCAAATGATTTCCACAGGAATATGAGGAGATGCGTATCGATACTGCTCTCCCAGTAATTTGAGATTTTCCGCCACATCAAGGGGAATACCGAACTCGCGCCAATCAACTTTTACATTTCTGCCAGAAAGTCCGGCTGCGGGGTCGAAAATTAATTGTGCAGCTCTAACTAAATCAGCAAAGTGATTTGCTTTAAGTCCGATTATTTGCTGAATTTGGGGTGATTCATTATGCTGTTGAGACATTGTCGCTGGAGTGGTGAAGATTGATGATGGGTTGAACTTACTGCCAGAGATTTTTATCCCAATTATATTATTTTAGCCCATAGCCACTAAGATGGATACGGCAAAAGTAATAATTTTAAGAGCGCAATTGTGCCACCATTGCGGCTGGATTCCAGTAAGCACGGGTAGTTTGAATCTTACCTGCTGCGTTAATCTCAAAAATTGTAATGCCTTCAAAAGTTACTGATTTACCAGTTTTACTCACTCCTCGCATTGTCCATTTCACTGCTGCTTCATTAGCAGCTACAAAAATATGCTCGGTGGTTGGTTCTAGTTTTTCAAACACTGCTTGCAATTGCCCAATAAACTCACGAAATCCCTCATGGACTTTTGTCGGTGGTTCCCCAACGGGATCATAACTTAATGCATCATCAGCAAAATTTTCTACCCAGCCTTCAGGATTCATAGTGGCAATATTGCTAAAGTAAGCAGCAACAATTTGTTCAATGTTTAAAGTTGACATAAGATCAATTTCCTTTGATATCAATGGTGACAAATTATCTATTACAAAAAACAAGTTTAAACTCGTTTATTTTGAAACCCGGAGTGCGGGACTCAAAGCCCGCTACTACAAGCAGGGAGATATTTTGAAACATGGAGTGCGGGACGAAAAGCCCGCTACTACAAGCAGGGAGCAAGATACTCCCACTACTTTTAAAACTATGGTTCTCAAAATAGATGTGGTTTATATCTAAATTTGGCGATGAAATATTTCGGAAATCAACAGTTGAAAATTACCGAAATTGTCATATTTTGCTGTTAGTCGCTTAAATTGGTTTTCCGATACAAACCTACCAGCTATAATGTCAAATTCTTGACCAATGCTTAAACTTGTAGGAGCATTGATAACTATACCATCAGGTAAGAAAAAAGTTTGATTTTGCTCTTCTAAAGGAGCTAACACCAGATTTTGAATAGTTTCAGCATTTGAAACTGTTAAATCAGGGGTTATGTACTGTTTTTTTCCTATCCATTTACCTTCAATAGTTTTTACTTTTGCACCTGGAGTTTCGGCAGGGAAACTACCTAAATGCTCGCGAATATGAGTGATTTTTTCAACGGCGCTATTTTCTCCATAAATAACCGATACACTATTTCGCCAATCTTCATGTCTGAAGAATAACTCCATTCCAAAGTGTTTACCTGGTTCAAATGTTTTACTCAACCAAGCTTGTACACCAGGAGCAATTGATAATGCCCTCATAGAAGGTATGGCTGTATGAATTATGCCATCAGGTTGGTTAGAAGTTTGCTTATCAAGTTGCCAGTTTTTTTCTTCCGTACTGCCATCGGCATAAGTGTAATTATTAGTTTGGTAAATAACTGTTTTATCTTCGTTAGCGCGAAAACTTCTGATACCTTGAAAAGACTGAATCACCTCTAAATCTGGAGAATATCTAGTCCATATTCCGTGCCAACTCATACCTTCAGGAGTATGATGAGCAAATAAATTTGACCAGTTTTGCTCTTGTGCATTCATGATATTTAATGTTTAAATTTGAATTTTTTACAAACGAGTGTGATTAGTGACGGGTATAAGCACGCTCAAATTTAGTTTTGAGTTGCTGTGCTACCGCAGCTAAAGCGACTACTAATAAAGAGGTGGAAACAGTAGCAATTTTTATTCTAGAATCATCTGCAAGTATAGCCACAAATGCTAGAGCGATCGCTAACCCGATCAAAGTTTTTCTGAAACTATTCGTGACTTGATATGTGCGATTGCAAGAATTACACAGTTGTGTATGTCGCAGATATCGGTCGATTTCTACTGGATGGCGATCGCACTGCTCTATGTCTACATTTTTAGATGTAGAATAACCTTGATAAAAAGGTAAAGCAGCACCAAATCTATCTAACCATTTGCGATATTCAATCACAAAAGCGTCGGATGTTTTCAGTGGTAAATACACATCTTGGAGATTTTTTCCCAACCGCTGAATTTCCGCTTGTTGTCCGACAACTAATGACAAATCTTCTTCTAATATTTTGCTCTGATTGAAATGTATAAGCCAACGAGGTTTAAGCTTGATTTCCCAAGTTACAAAGTTGCGGTAACTGCGGGTGAGAACTCGACACCGATTTTTACCTAGAGGAAAAGAATAAAGTGCTAGTCCAAAATTCCAACCTTTTTGTTCAATTGTAAATTGAAAAAGCACCAAATTAGGTGCAATAAAATCCATCCTGCGCCAAGCATCATCAGGTTCTCTCGTGTTCCGAAACCTACCGCGAAATCCTTGCACTGAACTTTCAATTACCTCCATTTCTAGAGGTTGAGCATTGTTGCGATTACCCTGGCTACCGTCATGGCTAATATTAACATGTGCTGGGTCTAAAACATTCTCAATAAAATAGCTTTGTTCGTAAGGCAAATCGGTGATTTTATCTGTATGGACAAATCCGGGCTTGTCTACATCAGCTAATGTGGGGATTAATTCTTCAATTGCTGCTTCACTTTCTCCTGCCCACATCCAAATAATACCTTGACGTTCCACCACTTTAAAAGAGGCTACGCAAGCATTACTAGGAATTTTGGCATTACTTGGTAACTGGGGAATATGCAAACACTCACCATTAATCCCAAACTGCCAACCGTGGTATAAGCACTCAATTTTACCATCGATAATTTGCCCATCAGATAGTTTAGCGGCACGATGGGGGCAACGATCTGTTAAACAAATTAGCTGTCCCTCTTGATTTGTGAACAAAACAAAAGGTTCGTCGTACAAAGAAAAGCTATAAGAACGGTTTTTCGGTAAATCTTGTTGAAAGCAGACAGGATACCAACATTGCTTCCAGTTAAATTCTTGTTGTGCTTCTGGTAAATGAAAAGTATCTGTTGGTGGTGTCGCCTCTGGTGTTTTAATTTCTAATGTCATAACTGGTTTCAGGCTGATATTTAGCCTATCTATATTTCTCTGATCATAGATGAAATTATGAGGCAAAAATGCTGAGGAGATATTCAGTCTTAGGGTTGAAATCTTGTTAATACCAATTCTATGTGAGGCTGCACATTAACGCCCTCACCCTCCAAGGGTGGGGCTACACAAACAAAGCCTGCCTACCTTTTGGGAACTGCTCCGCAGAACGCAGGCTAATTATATGCATCTTCATAAAGAATTGGTATAAGGTAAATTTATTATTTGATTGACTAAACATTCAAATTACTGCCACAGTTATTCTGTTTCAATCAAAACAGTAACAGCCGCAACCGCTATCAACATTTCGTCATTTTTATCGTTGAGAGAAGGAATTGCCCGTCCTTGAACTACCATCCCCCCAGCTTCTACAGTGAGAGTTTTACGACCAAAGGGTAATACTGCTAATACATCATCATGCTTGACTTGTTCCGGGTATGGTACTGCTACCTGGACTTCCACAATCATGTCATTGGGGTCAGTTAAACCTGCTACTTCCCAAACACCAGGTAAAGCATTATTTGCGATCGCATTTCGTACCGCCCTCGCCGCTGCTACAGTCGGTTCCTGTCCGTGCTGATCGATTCCCATCCCCATTTCGATAATCAAGCGTTTTCGCACCACTGCAACCTCCCAAAAATTTTGCACATTTAGTCAATAAAACTATGATAAATTGGTTCACGCCAAGGGCTTTTAGGCGTTGGATTCTTGGTTAGTGCGAATCAATGTATCGCTTGTGAGTTTCCCTAACTAGACATAGCAATGTCTCTCTTTGCCGTGCTATGAGTTCGATACTTGTCGGTTTTCGGCTATTTTGGTAAAAAACTCTAAAAGCTGTTTAGCAAAGGCTGCGGGTTGTTCTTCAGGAATGAAATGACCGCAATTCTCAATTACACCTCCATGCACATCCGTAGCTACACTTTTCAGCATTTGCTTAACGTGTTCGCCCAAACTGCGATCGCCACCAAGTCCCAGAATCGGCGTTTTGATTTTTTTCTGAGCATAAGGTGCGGTTTGCTTCATCGTATCAAATATCGCCCGATACACACCGATTGCGCCCCTAATACCATCTGCTGTGGCAAAGGTACGCAGATATTCATTAACGGTTTCGTCATTGATTGACTGGCGATCGTAGAGATATCGATCATAAAACCAGGTGAGAAACTCCCGTTCATGACCAGCAATCAAAATTTCGGGTATTTTGGGCGCAAGGCTAAATAACCACCACCACATACTCCCTTCCTGCATCGTCTCTGGCGCAAACGTGAGGAATGGTTGAATGTGCTCTTCTAAAATGACTGGGTCTTCCAAATACGCTAAGGCTCGAACTTCATCGGGGTATTGACCGGCATAAACCAGCGCGGGGGGTGCGCCCATGTCATGCGCAACAATGAATATTTTGGCAAAACCAAGCTGATGAATTAGCGAGCGAAAATCCTCCATCAAAGTACGAGCATCATACCCGCTTGCTGGCTTGTCTGAGTCGCCATAGCCACGCATATCGGGAGCAATTACCGTATAGTGTTTCGCCAAAATCGGCATGAGCTTATGCCAAGAGTAGCTAGTTCCCAGAAAGCCATGCCACAGCAGAATTGGATCGCCTTGACCACCAATGACATAATGCAAGCGAATGCTGTTTACAGCAGTGGTGTGGTGAGTGAAGGTGCCATCGTTCATCATTAAGCTTTACCTCAGATGTCAGAAGAAATTGTGCGTAGACAAGGTGTCGCTTGCCTCCGGCATCCCATTCCCATTTTTTCAGATCAACTTCTTTGTTGGGAAAGTAGGTCAAAAAGTCCGCCCCTAGAGGTTAAGCAACTAAACCCACTTTTATTACTTGAGTTAAAGAAAAATTGACAATCCTGATTTTTCCAGATTTACTCTTCAAAGCGTAACATGAGAAGGGTGAACTACCACGCCGTAAGACTGACGGGGCTTCCCAATTCATCAGGAATAGCCTCCAGAACTTCGTAGTTCTATTGGTCTTACATTCCCTCCCTGGGCAGGAGTCCTGGTTCCCAAGACCCAAATCTTCTTCTTGCAACATATACCTGTTAGCTTGGTTTTCGCTTATGGCATTGATGGTCAAGATAATACTTAGTTTACAAGAATTGATGATTCGTATGACGAATCAAGAGATCACAATCCCCATCTTAGGAATACCTTGAAGATGGCGACTTCCGCAACCCGTTAAATTTGACTTCATGACCATCCAGCGCCGACAATTTCTCACTAGCTTGGGATTAACTACCTTAGCCACTCAGTTACAACCATTGACTGCCCAAGGTCAACTATCTCTGGGGACTATCCTCAAGCCGCCTCGTTTGCAAATTGGCGATACTGTGGGATTAATTGCCCCGGCGGGTATCGTTGACAAACAAGATGTGGAAACAGCACAGCAAAACATTGCAGATTTAGGTCTCAAAGTCAAGTTAGGGAAACATATCTTAGATCGTTATGGCTATTTAGCAGGAAAAGATCGCGATCGCGCTTTTGACTTAAACGCCATGTTTGCAGATCAATCTGTGAAAGCAATTATTGCTATGCGCGGTGGCTGGGGCTGTAATCGCATTTTACCGTTACTCAACTACCCTATCATCCGCTCCCATGCCAAAATCTTACTGGGTTACAGCGATATTACTTCTCTATTGTTAGCGATCAACGCCAAAAGCCGCGTCATTACTTTTCACGGACCGGTTGCCACTTCCACCTGGAATCAGTTTACGCTGGATTACGTTCAGCGGATTCTGTTTGCTGGAGAAGCTGTGACAATGCAAAATCCCACCAATAACGAAGTGCAATTCTCGCCAATTGCACCAGGGAAAGCGAAAGGTAAACTCGTAGGTGGTAATTTATCAGTACTAGCAGCAATGCTAGGTTCGCCTTACCTTCCTGCATGGAACCAAAGCATTTTATTTTTGGAAGAAATCGGCGAGGATGTCTATCGTGTAGACCGGATGCTGACCCAGTTAAAAAATGCTGGCATCCTGAATCGCATTGCGGGTTTGATTTTTGGGCAATGCACCAATTGTAGTTTAGGCGATGAACCGAATTTTACTTTAATGCAAGTATTGCAAGACCACATACTTCCCTTAAACATTCCCGCTTGGTACGGTGCTGCGATCGGTCATATTAAAGATAAATTTACCATGCCAGTGGGTGTAAATGTTGAAATCAATGCAATTGCTGGCACAATCCAGATGTTAGAGTCAGCTGTTGATTAAGATTAATTAAAACTTACGCACTCGTGACGAAAAACTCAGCTTTAGCGATTACTTCCCTTCTCTTCTCACTCGGGGAGACGCGCAAGGGACGAGACGCTAACGGGAACGCTCGTAATTATGTAAAATCCCAGTCCTTGCGTCAGTCCTGTCAATAACTAATCATCAGGAAATTTAAAATTTAATTATACAAATGAAAGATAAATTCATCAAAAATTTATATTAACGATGAGAATTAGTGCTTTTCAATGTTTTTATCTAATTATGAAAAAAACTAGCCAAAATGGCTAAATTGTCGTTTAATATGAATTATCCTGTTTATAGGCAAGCATTAACTATAGCTAGCTAATTAATAATTGTAAAGAACAATTATCTATCAAAATTAAATCAGACGTACTTCTATCGCCAGTTATTTACTGGGAAAAATCTTATTTTTATGTGATGGGTAAAGCCCAGAGTCAGATTATAAAAAAGGGTGCAGGATAAAAGTTTATGCACTTATTTATTAATAAATAGGTGAAAAATTAACTGCACATAAATACTTAAGATAGATGGTTCAATAACCATAACTTAAGAATGATGCAGTGAATAAAGATGAAAAGGACGGTTTCATGACAGCCTTAAACTTAAGCGAAGTCAGATTTAGCAATTACTCTGATGTAGTCAATCCAGGTAGGGCAATATACAATAGCCAATACTCATCTGTAGATACATTAGGAGGAGACGATCAAATTATCGGTACTTCCAATGTAAGTGGTGATTTCGCTTTGGTAGCCTATTCCGGAGCTGCTACCCAATACGGCAAAGCGATCGCCTCTAGCCACTTGAAAGATAAGGCTACTGTTGCTACCTATGGGATTAAAAACGAAGGAACTATCAATACAAACTATGGCAACGATATAGTCAGAGGAAAGGCGACAGCTAACATCAGCGCCACTGCTGTGACAGTATCTGAGGCTATAGCTAATGCTCAGAAATCAGATGCTATTGCGATCGCCAATGCTTTTGCATCCATTAACGTCAAAGCTACCGCGGACGGCATTGATAACTCCTGGGGTAAGCTTTATACTGGTGATGGAAGTGACTCTGTAACTGGTAATACTGACGGTTCTGTGAGTGCGGTAGCTGTAGCGATTTTAGATGCCTCAGCCATCGTTGAGGCTATCTGCAAAGCCCCAATGTCTCAAGGTTTGACAGCTTTCGCCCAAGCAATGGCTACAAGTTTAGCCAAAGGAAGCATCACTGCTACTGGCTTGAAGAATAACAACGGAGTTATTACCACTGGGAAGGGTGACGATACACTCAGTGCTAGTGCCACTTCGAGTGCTGGTACCTTTGCAAGTAGTGTGAGTTCTACTTTAGCGAGTGCGACTCCCGGTAATCAAGCTTTAGCGCAAAGTGTCGCATTAGCTAGTGCTCAAGCTTCTGATACCGCGATCGCCATCGACAACTCGCGAGGCTTGATTGATACCGGAATTGGATACGATACTATAGATGCTAATGCTAAGGCGAGTGACAAAGCGATCGCCATTAACAACAGTGGCGGCAAGATTAGTACCGGGGATGGAAACGATACAATTACTGCCAAAGCTAGTGGCGCTGAAAGTTACGGTATTTTTGGCGGCAATATTGACACAGGTTATGGAAACGATCGCGTCATCGCCTCTAGTTTCGGCGGTGGGGTCAACATAGACCTGGGATTAGGTAACGACTTTGTTCAAGGTTTTGGTGACGCTAAATTGGATGGTAGTCTAGGTTGGGATACACTCGACCTGAGCTCTTACAATAAAGACAATTTTAAAATCAGTTTTGGTGGTTTGTTTGGCTTTAGCTTGAACAATAGTGTGAGTTTTCAACTAGATGGCGTTACCATGACCACCACTGGTTTTGACCAATTCAACTTTGCTAATGGCAGTTACAACTTTGCTCAATTAAGGTGGGCTTAGTGAGTCACACCTAACACTATAATCAGGGACTTCCAACTAAAAAAATATTCTCTCGCTGTGTGGTCTGATGGCGACAGAGTCAGCAGAGTTTCTCTCAATAATTCGATAATCTAATTTCTCGAATTCCCTAAATTATCCCACTTAAATTTGTAATTGTTGGCGGTTAATTATGAACAGTCAACTGCCAACAATTACAATGAGATGTTTTTGATTGTGAAATCCCTCAAGAAAGCATATGACTAATTATTTGGTGCATCTGTGCAAAAAGCTTTTCCGCCTCCTAATTCTGTAATGGGTATTAACGCGGTGGGATAGGCGACGGTGTCAAGTTAATCGTGTCATTGGGTTGCATGTAGTTAATGATTGTTGATGATGATTATTTCACCATCATTTAAGACTGATGCAGTGAATATATATAGGATGGATGGTTTTATGGCAGCCTTAAACTTAAGCAAAGTCAGATTTACCCACAAATCTGATGTGGTAAATCCAGGTAAGGAAATATACAATTCCCGATTTTCCTATGTAGATACATCAAAAGGTGATGATCAAATCATCGGTACTTCCAATGTAACTGGTGATTTCGCTTTAGGAGCTTATGTCAAAGCCGCAGGCAAAAACAGAAATGCGATCGCTTCTGCTGACTTGAATGGAGAAGCTAGTATTGCTACCTATGGGATTAAAAACGAAGGAGTTATCAATACAAACGATGGCAGCGATATAGTCAGAGGAAGGGCAACAGCTAACATCACCGCCACCGCAGAAACAGTATCTGTTGCCATAGCCACTGCTCAGAGAACAGATGCGACTGCTTTTGCCAGTGCTTTTGCTGACCTTAACGTCAAAGCTACTGCTGACGGCATTGATAACTCCTGGGGTGTGCTTTACACTGGTAAAGGCAGTGACAGCGTAAGTGGTGATACTGAAGGTTCTATCAGTGCGGTAGCCGTAGCGACTTTAGATGCCTCAGCCATCGTCGAGGCTATCTGCAAAGCTCCGGAGTCTGAAGGTCTGACAGCTTTTGCACAAGCAATGGCTATAAGTTTAGCAGAGGGAACCATTACTGCCACCGGCATTAAGAATTTTGGCGGTATAATTGCTACAGGTAAGGGTGACGATACTCTCACAGCTAGTGCCACTTCTAGTGCTGGTACATTTTCAGGTATTAATTTTTCGGCTTTCGCCAGTGCGACTCCCAATAATCAAGCGTTAGCTGAGGCTGTCGCCAATGCTAGTGCTAAGGCTACTGACAAAGCGATCGCCATCGACAACTCTAGAGGCTGGATTGATACCGGGACTGGAGATGATACCATAGAAGCGACTGCTAAGGCTATTGACAAAGCGATCGCTATTGAAAACTCTAGAGGCTGGATTAGTACTGGGTTTGGAAACGATAGCATTATTGCCAAGGCTACAGGCGCGGACACTTACGGTATTTATGGCGGTAATATTGATACAGGTAAGGGAAGCGATCGGATCGTTGCCTCGAGTTTCGGAGGTGGGATCAACATAAATTTGGGAGAAGATAACGACTTTATTCAAGGTTTCGGTAACGCTAGAGTTGATGGTGGTCAAGGTTGGGATACAATCAGCTTTGGCTCCTACAATCAAGACGACTTTCAGATCAGTTTAGGTGCTAATAACAATCGTGTGAGTTTTCAGCTAGATGGAATTAGCATGACCACCACTGGATTTGAGCAATTCAACTTTGCTAATGGCAGTTACAGCTTCGATCAATTAAAGCCGGCTTAATGTGTTACACCTATTTTGTACATAAAAAAGTTGGCGATTTTTAGTTACATAGCTCATGACGAATTACAAATTCTGTCATGAGTTTTAACAAATCATGTGCTAATAATCTATCAGCAGCATTTTTAATCACATCAAATGTAATACCTGACTTTTGGGCAATATCCAACAAAGTATGTTGACCATCGGAGAAATTCAAAACCCACAACATTGCCATTTCATGTAATCTTTTATCTTTGACTTCGTTATTGCCTTCATAAAGACCTCTTTTTCCCAACTGTGGCTCACATTTGGGATTTTGATTTAAGAAAACTTGATTATTATCAAGGATATGCAATATGGAAAGACATTGAGCAAATGATTCTGCTAGATATTGGGGGTGAATAAAATTTAAATCATCTGCTGATGTGTGATATTCGGGAAAACTACCATGAGGCGATCGCATTAAGCAACCTACAGCTAAATTAAATCCAGGTGAGCAATACTGGCGTTCATCATAGCCATAGGGAAAGAAATCGATAATTTCATATTCCTGAGGAGAATTTTTCAAAACATAAGCCGCAACTCGATCAATTTCCGTATTACCTCTACGGCTTTTTTTATAGGTAAATTTTCCCCCATCTCCTAAACAGGTGAGGACTAGCCCATGCTTAATATTGCTCACTTGAGCTTCATTTACAGCCAACCATGTAATTGAGCCGATAGTTCCCGGAATCCAGATAAATCGATAGGAGTATCTTGGGTTACTTTGACTTAAGTATTTAGCTATAAAAGTAGCGATCGCAATTCCCGAAAGATTATCATTGCACAGTGAAGGATGACAAGCATGGCAAGAAATTAAGACTTCATCTGTGCTTTCTCCAGGGATAAAATATTCACCATAGGTCAGATGACCCGGTTCTAATGAAGAATTAATATATACTTCATATTCTTCATCTTTTAGTTGTAAATACTGGTTATGGCTGAGGCAAAAGCCCCAAGCTTCTTTATAATATGAAGTGCGATAGGGAATCCAATCAGGATAATCTGGAAGCGTAAACAGATGTGATTTTAATTCTGCAAGAGACAGCTTTTGATGTACAGGTATACTGTAGTTCAGAACGTGCAGATTTGAATTAGCAAAATCTACAATTTTTTCACCTTGGGAGTTTTTAATATAAGCATCTTTAATATTCCATTCATTAGGAACTGTCCAATCAAAGACTTCAGTTCCCGTGGGTACTTCATGAATTGATAAAGGAATATATTGCTGAATAATTTTCAGGGTTTCTCGAAAGCCATTACCAGTAATACTACGACAGATCGGATATAGCTCAGCGATTAGCTGATAAATTTCCTGAGCAATGTCAGATGATGCGATATTATCAAGGATCATATCTTTGTTGCCAGATCAATGGAATTATAAGGGTTTTGCGAACGGTCTAATGTTAATATCAGTCACTTCAGCAGTACGAGGTAAGCTAAGAGCGTTAATCACTACATCAGCCACATCATCTGGTTGCATGAGACGTTCTGGGTGATAAGGTTTACCCTCTATTTCGTGAATTCTGGCTTGTAGAGGAGTAGCAGTCCGGCCAGGAAACACGTTAATAACCCGTATTTGCTCAACATTCACTTCTTCGCGGAGACTATCAGCGATCGCCTTGAGGGCGTGTTGGGTAGCAGCATATTGTCCCAAATTCGCCCTAGGACTGTTAATTACACTGGAGTTGATAAACAAAATTTGTCCGCTACTAGATAAAAGCATCGGGAGTAAAGTTTGTGTCAACAGATAAGGTGCACGAACATTAACCCGATAAAGCAAGTCTAACTCTTGAACAGAACTCGTTTGCAATGTCCCCATTGAGAACATACCTGCACTTTGGATAAGCAAGTCAATCTGCTCAAAATCTCGCTCCAGATTTGTTTTTAGTTTGCGGATATCTTCATCGATCGTCAAGTCGATTGCATAGCAAACAACTTTAGGGGAAGTTTCAAGAGCGATCGCGGCTACTGTTTGCAGGGTTTCCAAGTTGCGTCCTAGCAAACAAAGTTTTACACCTTGCGCAGCCAAACCTAAAGCGATCGCTCTCCCGATTCCACTACTAGCCCCTGTGAGAACTGCAACCTGACCGATTAAAGTTTCCATTTTGAGAGTACTATTCAATTCAGTATTGAAGTTGTATTGCTAATGAAATCCTTTGACACTAACCCATCAAGCTATGCTGTGCTTTTCCCAGCTTTACGTTACCCTAGGTGTGACAATTTTTGTCCGCTCAAATAAACTCCAAGTTTTATCTTTTTCCGATATTTCACTCACTCTTAGAGGCCATTCAATATCAAAAGCTGGGTCATCATAACGATATCCATCGGCATATTCTGGAGCATAGAAATCACCCATTTGATACATCACCTCTGTGTCATCGCTAAGAGTTTGAAAACCATGAGCAAATCTATCCGGGATATAAAGCGCCCGCCGATTGTCAGCAGTTAACTCTACACCAATGTGAGATAAATAAGTCGGAGATTCTGGGCGTAAATCAATAATCACATCATAAATTGCACCCTGGATGCAACGCACTAACTTTGTTTCCTGGGAAGGAGGCTTTTGATAATGCATCCCCCGCAATGTTCCTTTTTTATTATTAAAAGATAAATTGCATTGAGCGATTGTAGATTTTAATCCATAAGCTGCAAATTCATTGATGCAAAAAGTCCGAGCGAAAAAACCCCGTTCATCCTGGCGCAACTCTAAATCAATAATAAATGCCCCTTTTAGCTTAGTTTCAGTGAATAACATAAATTTCTAAATTCGATTAAAAAAACATTTTTCGGCAGTAAAAGGCTTCAGCGTAATTATTAGGTGAATTAGATTCTATTCCCCGAATTCTCAGGATTGAACGAAAAGTATCTTCTGTAAACCATTGCTTATGATTCTGGGTGAGAAATGAATCTAGAATATAGTTGATTTTTTGCCGACAAATTGTGTCATCTAAATGCACAAAGAAATTAGGAATCCCCAAGTCACCATCGTACTTGGGGATTTCATATTCCAGAATTAAATGATTTCTAAATGTGTTCCAAGTCAAATTGGAAATTAAACGATGATCTTGATGGCGATCGTCTCGGTGATGAGTCAAAATAATATCTGGGTCAAATTCCTGCTTCAACTCCTCAAAGCATTCTTTTACCTCTATTCCGTGGAAAGGTAAAAAGCCATCTCGAAAATTTTTAATGATGACTTTCTTTGTGTTTACCTCTTTTAAAAAAAGATTGGCGCTTGCAATTGCTTCCTGCTTTCTCTCCTCGTTGGAACTAAATACTACCCAATATACAATGACATTTTTGTAATTTTCAATCAGTTTTAAGACTGTCCCTCCACAGCCGATTTCAATATCATCGCAATGAGCGCCTAGACAGAGAATCTTATATTGCGATTCATCTGTCTTATTCAAGCTAAGCTTGATCATACATGAGATGCCTCTAGATTTTTATCTCTCCATACTTCCCAAGGTCTTACACCCTGAGCATACATATCATCCAACTGTTGCTTTTCTTTAAAGGTATCCATAACCCCAAAAAAGCCAGTATATTTATAAGCAATCAGTTCCTGTTGATTAATCAGTCTTTGAAAAGGTTCTAGAACAAGTTCTTCCCCATAATTAATATACTTGAAAATATCTTTTTTGAAGATAAAATATCCCCCATTAATCCAGATATCACGCTGCTTCACATCCTGGAGGTCTTGCACCAAACCATTATCATCTATATCTACTAAATGAAAACTTTGGCTTGGTCTCACACACAGAAAACTACCTATTTTATCACGCCGATAAAAATTATCAATGTATGTAGGTAAATGCAAATTTGTCAAGCCGTCACTGTAATTAGCGAGAAATACTTCTTCGCCATCAAGATATTCTTCAATTGCCTTAAACCTTTGTCCAATATTAGCAGTTAAACCAGTATCCACAAAAGTGATATTCCAATCTTGGATATCATGGTTAAACAGTTGAATTTTGCTGCCACTAGAAAGAGTAAAGTTATTAGAAAGCCATTCATTATAATTTAAGAAATAGCTTTTTATTAGATCAGCTTTATAACCCAAACACAAGATAAAATCCTTATGTCCATAATGGGCATAGTATTTCATCACATGCCATAAAATCGGTCTATATCCGATATTAACCATCGGCTTAGGAATGGATTCGGAATAATCTCTCATCCGCGTACCTAAACCACCACAAAATAGTACTACTTTCATTTTGCACCTCAGTTAATAGTCAATAGTCAATAGTCATTTGTTATTATCTCCCTCATCTCCCTTATCCCCCACATCCCTAGCCCCTATCCCCTATCCCCTAGTAAACATTAACTTCCGGAATAGGGACAACAAACTTACCGCCCCAATCGCGAATGTAAGAAATTTGTGTCATAATTTCATCCTTAAGATTCCAGGGTAAAATCAGCACATAATCAGGTTTAGTTTCTTGAATTTTGTCAGGATGAAAAATGGGAATGTGAGTCCCTGGTAAAAATTGACATTGTTTGTAGGGACTACGATCTACTGTATAGTCAATAAAATCTGTACGAATACCGCAGTAGTTTAACAAAGTATTTCCCTTACCAGGAGCGCCATAACCAACAATTGTTTTACCTTCACGCTTAACTTTGATCAAAAAATCTAATAACTTGCGTTTGGTTTCTTTAACTTTCTCACCAAAATCAAAATAATATTCTAATTTCGTAAAACCAGCGGCTTCTTCTCTAGCTTTCAGTTCTAAAACCTGCTGACTAATAGGTTTAGAATCGTCTTCTGTGTGACGGGCATAAATTCTTAAAGAACCGCCATGAGTAGATAATTCTTCGACATCAAATATAGTCAAACCGTGAGCAGCAAAAATTTTCTCTACCGTAGTGAAGGAAAAATAAGAGAAATGCTCGTGGTAAATAGTATCAAATTGATTTTCTTCTATTAACCTCATGAGATGAGGGAATTCCATCGTAATCACACCGTGCTGTTTCAGGATAATTTTCATCCCTTTAACGAAATCATTGAGGTACGGTGTATGAGCAAGGACATTATTTCCCAGTAATAAATCCGCCTGTTTTCCCTTAGCAACTTGTTCTTGGGCTGTCTCCTGTCCAAAAAATTTGACAACGGTGGGAATCCCTTTTTTAATCGCTACTTCAGCAACATTTGCAGCTGGTTCGATTCCCAAAGCCGGAATATCTTTGGCAACAAAGTATTGCAGTAAGTAACCATCATTACTCGCAATTTCTATGACTTGGCTTTCCTGATTTAGTTGGAAACGCTCAACTGCCATATCAACATATTTTTTGGCGTGTTGCAACCAGCTATCGGAGTAGGAAGAAAAATAAGCGTAGTCGCTAAAGATATTTTCCGGACTTATGTATTCTTGGAGTTGAACTAAAAAACAATTGTCGCAAACATAAACATGCAATGGATAAAAAGGCTCCATTTCATTTAGCTGTTTAATGTTGCGATAGCTTTCGCAAGGAGGAGACATACCTAAATCTACGAAGGTATGCTGTAATCCGTTCCCACAAAATAGACAATTACCAGTTGTGTGTTGAATATTCATGATTTAAATTTATTTTTTAAATACCGAATTTTAAACTTAAAGAGTACGCCAGAAGAAGCTTTGATCAATTTGCTGAGTGCGAATGAGATACTCAAGTTGTTTCAAGCGAGTAAAGGCTCTAAACTCAAATGTTTCTTTACTCATATCAATTTGCTTAAAGACATTATAAAGTTGTTGCGCACCCCGTTGAGCATTCCATTCACATTTGAATCCTGGCAAAGTTTGGTTAATTTTATCGAAAGAAACCCGATAGCTACGGTTATCAGGATCATGTTTGCCAAAGCTTAATTGACAACCTGTAAAAACATCTGCAACTATTTGGGCAATTTCTTTAACTTGATAGTTGCTATTTGTATCACCGACATTAAAAATTTGGTTGTGAATTACATCACGCGGAGCTTCTAAGGTACAGATAATTGCTTTACAAATATCCAGCAGATGTACTAAAGGCCGCCAAGGTGTACCATCACTGTTCATCTTAATTTCTTTAATTGTCCATGCCCAACCTGCGAGATTGTTTAAGACAATATCAAAGCGCATCCTGGGGGAGGCTCCATAAGCTGTCGCATTGCGCAAAAAGGTAGGAGAAAAGCTATCATCAGCTAAGAGTTTTACATCCTGTTCTACCAATGCTTTGCATTTAGCATAAGCTGTTTGGGGATTGATGTTAGACTCTTCGTTGACATAATCTTCAGTAGCAAAGCCATAAACACTGCATGAGGATGTGTAGACAAAGCGTCGTACTCCTGCTTCCTTAGCCAGTTTTGCTAAATGTACTGAGCCTTTATGATTAATATCGTAGGTAATATTGGGCGCTAATTGTCCTAGTGGATCGTTGGAGAGTTCTGCCATGTGAACTACTGCTTCTATTCCTTCGAGATCAGCAGCTTGTAGATTGCGAATGTCTTTGTTTAAAGTTTTGGCAGTTAGCTCTGTGCCGTTGTACAACCAGCCTACTTTATAAAAGCCCGTATCCACAGCAAGAACTTCATAACCTTGTTGCAGTAACAGGGGGGCTAATAATGAGCCGATATAACCTTCAGTTCCAGTGACAAGTACTTTCATATACGCAAATCCTAGGCTGTAATTGCAGGTTGTAGATGCTTTGGTTCAGTAGCAATAGTTAATGGCTGAATTTCTTGATGATTTACCAGCAATACTTTGGAGACAATTTCATCTCGCAAAGGGGCTGCTTCGTCTTGGGTTAACCAAAAGAAGAGCTTTGCTAATGATTGTGGAGAACGATCAATTTTGAGGATTTCTTGGAGCATCAGCAAAGCTCCAGCTAAATTACCCGCCTTGAGAGGAATTGCTGCATTTGCCAGACAATAATTAAAGTTATAGCTACGAGCTTGACGTGTAATCTCTGAACACAGGTCAGTAGGAAGATAACTCTCAGTAATTTCTATATTTTGGCGAATGTAAGCGGCAAGTTTCCCAGATACTAATTGACCATCTGTCATGTTGTTAGTATGCAAGCGGTAACATGCCAAACTTCCTGGCTCGTACAACCAATCATAAACAACAGCAATGCGCTTGTATAGTTCCCATTCAGGGGCGCAAACTAATTCAGGATGATAACCTCCTCTGTGTTCATAAGTTACCCGACGAATTACAACCGCAGGTACCTGCAACGGAAGTGTGATACCAATTATTTGCAGAAAATTCTGAAGTATGCCTTTGTGTTCTCCAAACAAGGAAACTGGTTCTCCTGGGTTAACTACTGTTCCTGTCTCATTGATGTATTCAAAACCTGTGAAAGCTGCTCCCACAGAATCTGGACAATCTTCGAGACTATGCTGGAGACGGGCGTAAAAATTTGGAAAAACACAATCGTCATCATGTAAAATATGAATCCATTCACCCCGACTAACGCTAACACCCACATTATGATTTGGTAGTGCGCCAACATTTTGCTGATTGCGGTAGTAGCGAATTACTCCTCCCCCCAAACTATTCACTAGATCAAATAAAGGTTTGGTACTGGCATTGTCCATCACCAGTATTTCCATTTGCTCTGCCCCAGGCCATTGCACCAGAACGCTAGCTAGACATTCGAGTAGATAATCAGTACGGTTATATACCGGAATCACGACAGACCAAAACGGTCGAGGTTGCTCAGGGTTGGTGACAGGTGGTATCCCTGGAAACTGATAAGCGCCTACAGTAACTTCGCAGTGGGGTATGGGTGGAGTAACAAGGATATCCTGAGGGCTGCCAGCTTCTTGATAAGCGGCTACTGCTTGGGCATAGTGAGGATTGAGTAACTTTAATCCTTGGCGATAAGCCGCGATCGCACCCGGAAAATCCTTCTGTTGTTGATAAACCCTGCCTAATTTGAGGTACAGTTCGCCATTATCAGGATTGAGTTCCACAGCTTTTTGATAATAAGCGGCAGCAATTTGCCAATCTCCGGCTGTTTCCCGTTCCATTGCCAATTGCTGATTCAATTGCTCGTAGTAGCTTTTTTGTTCTGCTAAAAGCTTCCCTTGGCTATGCAGTATGTTGCCTAAATTTACCTCGGCTTCTGTACAGTTAGGCTGAATTTCTAAGGCTTTTTGGTAGCAGCTAACTGCCTCATCTAGCTGCCCTTGTTGTTGGAAGGTGTAACCCAGGTTGTTGTAAATTGGAGCAGCATCTGGCTTGAGGGCGATCGCTTGTTGGTAAGCTACCACTGCTGCTGCTAATTTACCTTGAGCTTGCTGCAAATTCCCTAAACTAAACCAGGCGGGAAATAATTGCGGTTGCGCCGCCAATGCTGCATTGAGTAACTCCTCTGCTTGGAGTAGATTACCACGCTGTTGTGCTATTGTACCTAATCTATATAATGCCTCTGGATGATCGGGCTGTGTTTCCAAAACCTGATGGTATATCATCTCAGCCTGCTCTAAACGATTAGCTCGATGATTTTCAATAGCAAGTTGAAGGAGTTCAGAAGCGTTTACCATATTTAATTATCTGATTAATTAAGCAATTTTTTAACTAACTTTCAGTTGTTATCAAAATCAATTGGCAGTGAGATTAATTTATGAGCGATCGCATCCCTGAGGGGAGCCGCTTCATCACAGGTTAACCAAATAAATGACTGTGCCACTGCTTCAGGCGAGGAATCTACAATCAAGGCTTCTTGGAGTTTTACAGCAGCAGCATTAACATTGCCAATTTTTAGTAAATGTGTGGCTTGTGCTAGGAAATTTTGCCAGTAAAAACTTCGTGATTTAGCAGTAATATTTGCAGCATCTTCTACAGGCAGATAGCTTTCGGAGATTTCAATTGCCCGACTGATATCTTTTCCTTGATTTCCTGCTAATGAAAGTTCGGTAGTGGCATTTTGAGAATGCTCGCGGTAGCGTGCTAAAACTTCCGGCTCACACCACCAATCATCAGTAGCCGCAATGCGTTTGTAGAGTTCCCAGTCAGGAGTATATTTCAACTCAGGATGATAAACACCAAGCCTTTCATGGGTGGCGCGCCGAATAACCACCGCAGGCATATTTAATGGGTTACCTATCCCAATCCCCTCTATCCAATTTGGCGCTATGCCTCTATACTCTCCATATAGTTTTTGAGTGAAAATTACTTGACCGCGATCGTTAATATTTTCGTAACCTGTAAAAGCTGCACCCACCGAGTCTGGACAATTTTCTAAACTCTGCTGTAATCGTTCATAAAATCCAGGCAGAATCAAATCATCATCGTGAAGCAAGTGAATCCACTGTCCCCGACTCAAAGCAACTCCAGCATTCCAATTACCTGGTAAGCCAAGATTTTGCTGGTTGTGGTAGTAGCGTACTATTCCACCCCCAATTGAATTGACTAACTCAGCCAGAGATGAGGAACTAGAATCATCCATGACGATGATTTCCATGTTCTCTGCCCCCTGCCATTGTCGCAGTACACTGGCAAGACATTCAAGCAGATAGCTTTTACGGTTATATACAGTAACTACAACAGTCCAAAACGGTCGATTTTCTGCACTGGCTAACACTGGTGAAATTGCGGGAAATCGATTTTTGCCAACAATCACTTCTTCAAAGGTAATCGGCGGGGTAGCTTGTTCTAACTGGGTGTAAGTACTATCATCAACCGCCACTGCTTTTGCATAGTGGGGATTAACTAAGCTTAACCCTTGCCGATATGCACCCACCGCCTTTGGGAATTGGTTTTGCTTTTGATAAATGCTACCTAGGTTAAAGTAAACTTCTCCATAGTTGGGGTTGATTTGTTGGACTCTTTCGTAACAAGCGATCGCCTCTTCTAATGTCCCTTGTTCTTGCAGCACTACTCCCAAGTTATAATGAGCTTCTAGTAAATCGGGTTGTAGTGCGATCGCTTGTCTGTAGTAGGTAACAGCATTCTGCAAATCTCCGGCTTTTTTATGAGCAACACCCAACTTGTTATTTAATTTTGCATAGTGAAGTTTTTGCTCGCTAGAAAGCTTACCTTGGGCGTGCAGTGTATTCCCCAAATTCGCTTCGGCTTCGCTAAAATCTGGTTTTAATTCGAGAGCTTTTTGATAGTAGTTAATTGCTTCGTCAAATAGTCCTTGTTGTTGCAGCGCATAGCCCAAGTTGTTGCAAATTGGTATTGAATCCCGTCGGAGAGCTAAAGCTTGATGGTATGCTGTTACTGCTTGTGAAAACTGCTGTTGAGCTAAACGCAAATTACCTAAACTGAACCAAGCCTTAACAAAGTCAGGCTGCACCTGCACAACAGTATTCCAGAACTTTTCTGCCGACTCTAACTCACCTTTTTGCTGTGCTAGTACACCTAATCTGTATAATGCTTCTGGATGGTTTGGTTCTTCTACTAACACCTGATGGTAACTTTGTTCAGCTTCGATTAATTGATTAGCTTGATGATACTTAATAGCAACTTGAAGAGTTGAGGAAGAAGAAATCGTCACCATATAAATTTCTCTAATAATTTGTAATAGCTAAACCCATAAAAAGCCAGGGCTGTCTTCAAATCAGCTGCTTATTTTGGAGTCACACCCAACTTTTTATTTATTGATGCATAACTAATATAGTTACTTTGTAAATTTTTTTACCTTCGGTTTTTTATAAATATCTACTACTACTATTAGCTAAATAAATTCCATTTGTATAGTCAAATTGGCTAGAAATCAAAATTTTCTAGCCAATTTGGCTGAGATTTTAATTGCTGCACTCAGTCTGAATTATAAATTATAAAATCTTAGTAAATCTTAAAAATTGCCGCCAAGTCGATGTAGAGTATGAGAATTACCTGATGTGGACAGAGTGGTATCCAAATTTACTTGATATTTAAAGCAGTTGGGATAAATTTCCCAAGGTTTTTGACAACAAGCGATCGCCTCTTCTAACTAGCTTTGTTCTGGGAGTACAACACCCTGTTAAAATAATTCGTAATTCGTAATTCGTAATTTTTAATGTAGGGGCACCTTCACCGATATCCTTGTTGAGTACCGACGATCCAAATAAACCCGCCCCTATAGACAGGCGTATCGCCTGACTCAAACAAATTCACGTATAGAGTCAGGGGAATTAAACCCAAAAATTACGAATTAGTAATTCGTTAAAATTGACTACTCTTCAACTAGCCCATTCACCGATCAACAGTAGCTGTTGATATCGATGGAGCGGTGTTTTTTCGTCGTCTAAATCAGCATTTAGGGCGATCGCTTCGCTGCGATCGGCAACAAAAGTCTGTCAATCACCTATTGCCAACAAAACAGTGATGATTGCCTGTCGCTCAAATTTCTTCTATTGAAATCGAACTAAAACCGGATTGTGAACAACTACTAGAAGTAGAGCTTGAGTAACTAATCGAACTTGAATTTACGTAAATACTTGCATTTCCCTCAGAGGAAATACTGACAGAAATGCTCTGACTGACCTCACTTTGATCGTCGCCAGATGCCTTGACAAAACTTTTAACCTCGGCTATAGTCTTTCCATCAGGTGAGACTATCCGTTTATTTACAACTCGATAGCGATTCACGATCGTCCTACCTACTTGTTGTTTATTTGGATAAGATAAGCAAATCAGAGGAAGGATAAGTCAGGGGATAATGCGCGTTACAATTATCACCTGAATTGATCTGGCTCTGATGGCTCGCAACAACAAAATAAAAGTTTTTTCTGAGATTTGTTAACTTTGGGCAATTAATTTTTTAATTGCCCATGTTCATTATATAGCATAATTGGTGATTAACGATCATATTTTTGACTGTGTAATTCATAAAAATATCTCATCTATTGATAGATAGTAATTTGATTTTTTATGGTTTTAAATAGATAAATGCCAAAGTTATGGCTAATAACTAGCAAATTTTCTTGTCCAGATTTAAGCGATGGTTTTTTAGTTTTTGAAGCGATACAAAATCTGTCTTTGCCTTGGAAACTTTCCCATTAGTAAAGTAACCTGAATTCAAAGATTTATGTATTAACCTGACCCCCAATCCCCAGTATTAAAAATTCTTCCGGATCTTCCCCTCAACCCCGCCACTGCAAATGAGGGGTAGTGAAAATCGTAATTTTTCTGATTCTTCCCTCTCCTTGTAGGAGAGGGGGATTAGGTGGGTGAGGTTTTTGTAATACAAGTTAAAGTATTGCGCCTGCTTTTGTTTCCTCTAACTTCTGCTGACTTTCATCAATATCTTCTAAAATCCTGTGAACTTCCCTATGGTTGGGATTCAGTTCTAGCGCTTGTTGAAAATAAACTTTGGCAGTTTGTAAATCACCTGCCTTTTTTCGACTAAGACCTAATTTATAATTTAATTCTGCATAATGAGCTTGTTGGTCTTGTGAGAGTTTACCTTGGGTATAAAGCGCATTACCTAAATTTACATCCGCTTCAACGCAGTTGGGCTGTATTTGTAAAGCTTTTTCATAGCAATTTATCGCTTCTTCCCATTTGCCTTGTTGTTGCAAAGCATAACCCAGGTTGTTGTAAATTGAAACCGCATCTGGTCGCAGAGCAATGGCTTTTCTGTAAGCGTGTTCAGCTTTTGGTAACTGTCCCTGTAGTTGACACAGATTTCCTAAAGTAAACCAAATTTTGACAGAATCAGGTTGAACTTGTGAAGCTGTACTGAGGAATTTCTCAGCTGCTTGCAATTCTCCCCTTTGCTGTGCAATTACACCTAGACCATATAAAGCATCAGGATGGTCTGGCTGGATTGACAAAACCTGACGGTAAGCTTGTTCGGCTGGTTCTAAGTGATTTTCTCGATGTTCTTGGATTGCTAGTCGCAGGGTTTCCGCAACGCTATTTATAGCAGATATCCTGGGTTTGCCGACAGCATTCAGCAAAAATTCCTCTAAGGCTCGAATTGGCTCCAAGTCGCCATATAATTTATGCTTGTTCTGGGAAATTAACTCGGATATGTAGTGACGATATTCAGAATCTCTCCCTAGACGGATGGCAAATTGTACATATTCCTCCTTGCTAGAAGCAATTGTTTCCTCGATACCCATCATCTTCAAGATTGCCAGAGTATGTCGTCCCCTCATCAATTCCCCTGGTAGAGTGATAACGGGAACGTTATAGGCAATACATTCCAAGGTAGAATTACATCCAGACCAACCGATGCTATCCAGAAAGACATCTGCTATGGCAGCTGTGCCAGCAAACCTTCTGCTACTCATGCCCGGTAAAAATATACAGTAGTCTTGATAATTCAGCCCAAATTCCTGAAAAATTTGCTGTAAACGCTGACGAAATACTTCAGTAATATATTCACTCTCATCATGTTGGATAAATACAAACTTACAATTGCTTAACTCTTTAGCAATTTTGGGAAAAACGTCATCATGTTGAGGTAAATATTTAAATAAGGATTGGCAACACCATAACATAATTTCATTATCGGCAATGCCAATATCTTTTTTGCTCACAGCCTCATATTCAGTTGCTAGAGGCGTGTAATGAATAGATAGATTTGGTAATCTGACTAATTTTTCTGTATAGTGTTCTTGAGCATTTTCTGGTTCCATTAATTCACTGCTCAAGTAATAATCAATGGTTGGTAAACCACTGGTTTGAGGATGTCCCCAAGAAGTGATTTGAATAGGAGCTAGCTTTAAACAACCTAGTCTTACTGTCATATGATCCATCCCAAATTCCGGGAAAATCAGGATGTGTAAATTGTCTTTGTAAATTAGCTCAGCCCATTCTTCAAATGACAGTGACCCTTGAGTAAATTTGTCAAATTCTTTTGCGGCTCTTGTAGTGTTATGATCTCGCTTGGAGTTAGTGTGATATGCAAATAATTCAAATTCACTCCTATCCAAGTTTTCGATCCAACCCTTGATGGGAATTTTCCAATTAGAATGACTGTAAAAAAATTTGGAAACTAAACCAATACGAACTTTTTGATTTGGCTTTAAATCTGGCAGAGGAATAGCTTGACTCCATTGGGGATAACAATTCGACGTAATATGAACAAGCATTTCCCCATAAGTTTTCTGCAAAGTCCGGTCATTTAAGCATTGATAAGCCAGATAAAAAGGCTGTAGTGAACCTACTGTATCTACAGATTTTTCTAACTCTTGTTTGTCAGCTATTTGATAATTTTGAGCTAATTCTTCTAGGTAATTTTGATAGTTATTTCGCTGAGTATTTATTTCTGTATAACTGGAGTAAATAATTGGCAATTGAGCAATGAGAAGTCCAAATTTTGCTCTAGATAAATCAGGTTGAAACTTTAAGGCTTGCTGATATGCTTCTATAGCAGCCTCTAGGTCACCTAAGTCATAATATGTATTTCCTAAGTTCCAATAAGCATATACAAAATCAGGCATAATTTTTAATGCCTGTTGGAAGCATTTTTTAGCTGACTCTAAGTCGCGTTGACCCGTCAATGCACAGCCCAAGTTATGATGAGCCTCAGCATAGTCAGGTCTGATTTTTAATGACTGTTGGAAAGATGCTGCTGCTGCTTCTAGCTTACCTTCTTTTAGAAATATATTCCCTAAATTGAAATGTTCTTCAGCATTCAAATTGGTGTCTGTTACAGGAGAATTCGATTGCAAAGATAGAGCCTCTGATGACATAACAACCTCATAAATCTGCACTAGATTTAATCCACTCGAACACTATTAAGTGGATTAGTAAGGACACAGTTTAGAGATGTTAATAAACAAACACAAACTTTGAATAATTTCGTGTCCTTACAAGGACTTCATTTAATTCACATTATTAAATCTTCTTTAGGCGATCGCGGTCAATACGGTTCAGTTATGACTAAAACTCTTTGTCGAAGTTAATTTTTTAACTTTGACGCTACCCGAAGCTGCTGCTCAAAGGGTAGCGCAGAGGCGCAGAGTCCATAAGAGAAAAGGAAGAAATCCTTAAGTGATGATTTGTATCGAGAGTTGATTAGGAGCGACTCCCTGCACAAACCCAATTAAGTCTAAACCACCAGCCGCAGTAGGCGATGCAGCAGAAATAAACGTATCAGCACCATTATAACCAAATGAATACGTCGCCGCGCCACTTAACTGGATAATATCCTTACCAACCTCGTAGTCAAAAATAAACGCATAGTCTGCGTCCTCCCCACCTAGATAAAACGTCCCACCAGCATTACCCAGAACGAATGTATCGGCAGCGTTATCGGGGGACAAGCCTACTATATTACCATCGTTGAGAACACCACTACCAACCAAGATATCAAACCCACCCGTCGGAGCAGCAGCGGAAGCTCCCACTATGGTGTCACTCCCCGCTCCTCCAAATAACTGGTCATCACCATCACCGCCAGTAAGGCTGTCATTGCCGCTATCCCCATAGAGGACGTCATTACCTACAGTGGCATCGAGTAGATCATTGCCTGCACCCCCATCCAAGTAATCATCGCCTAGACCGCCAAAAAGTTTGTCATCGCCGTTATCCCCAAAGAGTCTATCATCCCCAAAACCCCCTACCATGAAGTCATTACCATCGCCCCCACGGAGGGTATCATTACCGAAATCTCCGGTGAGGTTGTCATTGCCTTTACCCCCAGAGATGCTGTCATTGCCGTCACCCCCTAAAATGTTATCATTACCACCTCCACCTATGATGGTGTCATTTCCACTAAGACCTAAGATACTATAGTTAACAGTAATACTGTCTCCCCCTGGTACAGTGATTTTATCGTTGCCATTGGTTCCTAATTTAGAAGGCATATTTTTTGTCTCCTATAGTCTTAAAATTACAATTTTTTTGACACTGGTTATATTTGTGTGAAAACCGCTATATTTCGTTTACACAAGCATTTCCACCCAGCCTAATTACATTGGCTTTCAAGTAATGCCTGTTGAAGATTTTTTCACATTGCAAAAATGTCACTCATCTATAGTTTTATGTGTTCAGAACTATAGAAAAGTGACTTATGTTTTTACCAACTTTTTGTTTACCTAAATTATCTATTGCTGAAAGATTCTTAAAAAGCTCCCAGCAATTTTTATCAAATTTTGAAAAGTTGGCGATTAAGTTTCTATTTCGACCATGTCGAACTAGAAACTTACTTTCCGCTGTAAGCAGTAGAGTTAACTAAAGCGTTAGCAGCACCAGCTGTGGTTTGAGTAACAAATACGATTTGAGCAATGTTCTTTTGTCCACCAGAAGCATCAGCAGAACCAGATACTTCAGCCAAGTTACCAGCTAAACCACCGGTGTTCACAGCAAAGCTCTTGTAGGTGGTTTCGACAATGGTTTGCTTAACGTTTTTGTTGAGGTTAAAGGCTACGTTGGTAGCGAATCCGTCGCCACCAATTACTTCTTCAGATGCATCTTCAAAGTAGTTTAGGTCGTTGATAATCATTGCTTTTCTCCTGAGATTTGTTTGTATCAACTCTGTTTGAGTTGTTGATATCAATATAGCTAAGTCAATTCTGCTTGTATAGCCAAATTGGCTGGATTTTAGAATTTCCTAGCCAATTTGGCTGATTAATTCAGTTAGAGTCAAAAACCGAAAATTGTTCAGGGGTGATTGAGCAACAAAACCCAACATTTTCGGGACTTTGTTGGGGTTCACTACGTCCAAATACCACCTTGGTCAAGTCGAGAAACTTGCTCATGGAAGTGGCTCTCTAACCTACAATGATCCTTAACACCAAGCGTATTGGGTAATAATCGGAAATAAAAACACACCCAGTTTTATGTTTTCAACTGGGTGTTATTTCTTAAAAGCGTTATATCAATTGTATGTATATTGACAGAATAAAAGCAGAGGGCAGGAGGCAGGTATACTGCTATCTATGAATTAGGCTATAAAAAAGTTACTTACATGTTATTACCAACCTTTCTTTAACTAAATAATTAATTGGTGAAAGCTTTTAAAAGCTTTCACCAATTTTTATCAAATTTTGAAAAGTTGGCGATTTAAGTTCCAATTTCGACCATGTCGAACTACCGGAAACTTACTTTCCGCTGTAAGAAGTAGAGTTAACTAAAGCGTTAGCTGAATTGGCTGTGGTTTGAGTAACAAATACGATTTGAGCGATGTTCTTTTGTCCGCCAGAAGCATCAGCAGAACCAGATACTTCAGCCAAGTTACCAGCTAAACCGCCTGTGTTCACAGCAAAGCTCTTGTAGGTGGTTTCGACAATGGTTTGCTTAACGTTTTTGTTGAGGTTAAAGGCTACGTTGGTAGCGAATCCGTCGCCACCAATTACTTCTTCAGATGCATCTTCAAAGTAGTTTAGGTCGTTAATAATCATTGCTTTTCTCCTGGTTTTGTTTGTATCAACTCTGTTTGAGTTGTTCATATAAATATAGCTAAGTAAATTCTGCTTGTATAGCCAATTTGGCTGGATTTTAGAATTTTCTAGCCAATTTGGCTGCTTAATTCATTTAGAGTCAAAAACTGGAAATTGTGCAAGAGGGATTAATGATTGAAACCCTACATTTTCGGGACTTTGTTGAGTTTTTACACGCTGAAACCAACATACAGTTATCCTAATCATATTGGGTAATAATTTGAAATGAAAACACACCCAGTTTTATGTTTTCAACTAGGTGTTGTTTTTCCCTGGCGTTATATCAATAATATGTATATAGCAATCCTCAATAATTTGCGAACAACACAAACCCCGACTTCTTAAAGAAATCGGATATCTGAGGTTCTCAGTACTGCTATATGTATGTATATTGACGCTTAATAAGGCGTGGATAATTAAAACAAATATCTGAGTTTTAATTCGTAATTACAAATTCCCCGCAACAGTATCAGTTTTCTAGGCTTAAATATTAAGCGTGTAGCTATCAACAAACTCTAAAAATTACTAAATGTAATCGGGAGAATTTGCTTTAATTCGTGGCTGGATAATTTTATTTAGATGCATAAGCAAGCGCTTGCGAAGAAGCAACAGCTATATAAGGAACTTTTTTTAAAGGTGATGTTATCACTTGCGATCCAGCTCGTGCATAAGTGGTTTTACCTTCGGCTGAGGCAAAACCACTACCATTTGAAAAGGCACTGAATCGCGATGCTTCACTTAAACTCGAAGATGATGAGACTGCTGAAACACCACCGCTTAAGATGATGCTGTTTTCCGCAGTTATAGAGGCTAAATATTCTAAATCAGCAATTTTCATGCTTTTAAATTCTCCAATTAATGGTTGTAACAATATTAGACAATTGTAAATTTTAATAATTTTATTTAGAATATAAATTTATCTATCCTAAATAAAAAGCATCTATCTTTTGATAGATTTTTACCCGGGAAAGGAAAAATGATTATGCAGAATGTAAATTATCAAGATTTAATTAAAAAAATCTTTAGAAACCTGTGTTTTTTCTTTTGAATTAAACCCGAGAAAATTTTAACTAATTTCATTAGAGATGAGGAGCCAATTTGGCTTCATTTTTATAGATAAATATCTCAGTCCTCAGCAAAATGCCCACAGTAAAGGCGAATGGTGAATTGTAAAGAGTTGGTAAAGTTAATTACAACCACAAATAGGGGTAGCATCAGCCGTAAACATCCCTTTCTGGAAAAGTTTTCATCCAAGTACAGTGGGCGCGTCAATAAACCACCCATTAACAATTTCTGAAACAACAAGCGAAAATTTAACAGGACTTACGCACAACACAACGAAAGTAGCGTTTATAAGTAGGTAGACACAATTATTTAGAAGACGCATTTCGACTTCTCCCAAGGGGAGACGCTACGCGAACGCTCAATGCTCGATAGCTTGACAAGAAGAGGGTTGAGAGGAGTCGAAACCCGGTAATGCGTTCGTTAGGTTTAATTTAGTCCCCTTAGGGAAGGCGAAGCCCAAGGGGAATAGGAACCTCTTCAAGGGAAAGAGTTTTGCTACCCAGATATAAGGGCTTCGCCCAACGCAGTACGCATATACATGAATGAAAGCTACGCAAAAATCAGGTTTTTGGTCACATTTTGCGTAAGTTCTACCTAATTAGGAATTACGTAGATGCAGGTATAGCCTGAGCAGCTTCTTTTAGGCTAGTGCGGAGGCTGACAGGGTATTAAGAATTACCTACTCCTCGCAAAGGTATTAGTACCTTGGGTTTTAATATTGATGATGCAACTGCGAGAAGTTTACTAATACCTTTAACCGCAGATGGAGTAACTAACGGTATCGCCTTAGCCCAATTTAAACGCCAATTCCCGATCGCTGTACCAATTCCTGGGCTGGAGCTAGCAGTCTTGCCTGTATTATAGTTACTCAAACTCATAGCACTTACAGAAATACTACGGTTCTGGTTCAGACTAGCAGTGACATTGAGATCGCCACCCCCGATAACAGTGTCATCGTCAGAAATAGGCTCTAAATGGTCTAAATCGTAAATCTTCATGCTCATTAAATTCTCCAATTTATGCATTGTTGAGCATCTATATGAATTCTGACTTTAATATTTATAAATTCAGGAACTACCTAGTTGGTTCAAAAAATGATGGTAGAGGCACCAAACTATCGCTGCAAGGTAATTAAAAAATTAGACAATATTCAGCTAACTGGATGTTTATTTTTTTCCGGCTCTTATGCAGCAAGCTTGATGACAAACTTGCTAGTTAAAAAAGCAGATTCAAGCCTACTTATTTTTCTTTTTAAGTAAAAAATTTACGCCATATTTAAGGAAAATTTCCAGTTTTAAATTTTGATATGGTTTGTCAACATTTCGCGATTTTACTTTTATCTAAGTTCATCAAACCTTTAAGAGTCTACCTAATTTAATCGAAAAATTAAAGCCATTTTGGCTAATTTTTGGAAAAAATAGCAGGTGCATCAATCAAGCGCTAATTAACCGCTTATTTACAATATCTGATAATATATGTGACAATATAAGAATTAAGAATTAAGAATTATACGTTAGCGTTAATATTACATAGCAGTGGAAATCAAGCTACTAGCTAAAATTGGTAAAAAACTCCGATTTGTGGGTGGAGTTTTTGTCAGCGATCGCGGTAAAGCACTATGCTAAACCCCGAAAACACAGACGCGCAGCGCAGTGCAGTAAAACGTGTGTACCATAAGTATTCTTTCTCTTGACTTTTGCCTTATTGCACTAATAGTCCATCACATTAATTATTATGGATACGTAGTTCGCAGGGGAGGGTGCTGAAAATAAGCACTCAAGTCCTGACTACAAAATTATTTACTTAAGTGTTCTGATTTGCGATCGCCTACTAGCGATCGCCCCACTAAGCTACTTTTTTATACTGTATACCAACTTGGATTACGGTCTACTTTGTCTTAATAAACACTACTTATGATGAGTAGATTGTAACTAGTGTCAGTTGATAAAGTGTCACTCACCACATTCCTGAAATTGTTCTAGAAGATATATCCTTAGTTAGTGCAAGGAGTGATACCACTTCACGACATGTTTGTTACAAGTAATTCTCGTAATGCTCCTCCTACAAGGATTGTTGCGGATTTCAGATGTTGCATCAAACAAGTGGATTGGTATAAAGTTATACGGAGGAGCGCTTGGGTGAGCAAAACTCTCAAGCGCTTTTTCGTGTATAAATAAAAAAATTTTCCTCTTAGTGGTAATGAGTAAGTTTTTAAAAGCACATAGCTGGGAAGGGTCTAATTGTAGACTGGGTACTAGGGACTAGGGGGATGAGGGGGACAAGGGAGACAAGGAGGACAAGGGAGACAAGGGAGACAAATATTCAATACCCGATGCCCAATGCCCAATGCCCAATGCCCAATGCCCATTTTATGATTTCATTTCGCCGAACTTAGGACTCCACCAGCCTTTTTGGGTATGAAAGTAAGCTACATCTTTGTGTTTCTTATCTTGACGAGACTGGGGATTGGAACACCGCAGCATGGTTTTACGCTGTCCATCTTTGGTGTAGCTGTATTCTTCCAAAAACTTTTTACACACCGGACAGGGGTATGAGGTGATTTTCGCTGTCGATTTTTCATCCTTGGTGTCTTTGGTGCGAGGTGCTTCCCAAGCTTTGTGAAATTCGTTCCAAAATAGGACAATGTTTTCACAGCCACTATGACATTTAAGGAAGTACTTCTTTTTAACTTTAGTGCTAGGAATTTTGGCGAGAAAATTATTGCACTGCGGACAACGAGTTCTGGAAGTTTCAAATTTGCGATCAGCGACAGCAGCAGTTTTCACCCCATTGCTTGAATTCACAGCTACAGTTTTGGCTTTAGCTAAGGCTGGTGCAAAGTAATTTTGATTCCAACTTGTGAGGTATTGCTGCCAAGGTTGTTTTCCGGAGGCGATCGCATCTAAAGCATCTTCCATTTTGGCGGTAAATTCTGCCTCTAGTAAATCTGGTAAGGCTTTTTGTAAAAAAACGTCAACTTCTAACCCTAGAGTTGTCGGCTGGATACTTTCTTTTGTTAACTGGATGTAACCCCGTTTTTTCAAAGTAGCAATGGTGGGAGAATAGGTACTAGGACGACCAATGCCTTTACGCTCCATCAGTTGCACTAATTTTGGTTCGCTGTAACGCGGTGGTGGCTGGGTTTGTTTTTTCTCGTGACCTGCATCTGCTAAAGTTAGCATTTGTCCTTGTTGCAAGGCAGGTAACATAGTATCTTTGCCAAGATTAGGCCAGTAGCGCGCATAACCTAAAAATTCGACTACTTGTCCTCTAGCTTGCCAGATGATTTCACCAGATTGAGTGATAACCTTCGTTTTCCGGAGTTGGGCTGGGCGACATTGAGAAGCGATCGCTCTTTTCCAAATTAAAACATACAAGTTAAATTCATCGTTCGGCAATTCCACTCGTAACTGCGCCGAAGGACGAAACACATCTGTAGGACGAATCGCTTCATGGGCTTCTTGCGCAGTTTTATGGCTGCGATGTCTAGTTGTACGTTGGGGTACGTTCTGCGGATCGTTTGCTTCTAACCACTTACGCGCACTTTCACAAAACTCAGGACTTAGCATCACTGAGTCTGTCCGCATATATGTAATTAACCCCGCTTCATAAAGCTTTTGGGCTACCTGCATGGTTTTCTCAGGGGGAAATCGTAACCGAGAACCAGCCGCTTGTTGGAGAGTGGAGGTGATAAAAGGTGGCGGTGGTTGGCGGTTGCTGACTTTTCCTTCATATTGCACAACTTGGTGGGGATGGCGTTTCGCTTCTTCCACTAGGCGTGTGGCTTCGGCTTCGGAAAGCACCCGCGTCGATTCTGGTGCTGTTTGATTATTAATTGTCGTATCATCATGTACCTCGGTTTCCTGCTTCGCCGCTTCCTGAGTTGCATTCGCCATCCCGTGATAAAAAGCCCGGAATCCCTCAGCATAGTCTACCCAGACACTCCAGTAATCTTGGGGGACAAAGGTTTGAATTTCGCGTTCTCTCTGACAAATTAGGTGTAATGTGGCACTCTGGACTCTGCCGACACTCTTAGCACCATTATTTAAAGCCCATACTAAAGGACTGCCCTTATAGCCTACCAGCTTGTCTAAGCAATCTCGACACAAACCTGCACCGACTAAATTCAGGTCAAGTTTTCGCGGATGAGCGATCGCACTGCGCACAGCTGATGCGGTAATTTCTGTATAGACTACTCGCTTGACTTCCCTTAAACCTAGCACTTCTTGGAGATGCCAAGCGATCGTTTCCCCCTCTCTATCTGGATCGGTGGCTAAGACAACTTCAGTTACCTGTTTAGCTACAGTCTTCAATTGCTGGATAGTTTCTTTTGACCGTTCGTCACGGGGGACATAATTGCAGCGCACTTTACCATCATCCATACTAAATCCCAGCGCATCTTCTCCTTGATCGCTGAGTTCGCGAATGTGACCGCAACTCGCACGCACAATCCACTCTGTACCCAGAATTTCACTGAGTTTTTTGACTTTTCCCGGCGATTCAACTACTAGAAGGCGTTTAGGCATAGCACCTGCTGTTTAGATGCTGTAACAGATACAACTTTTTATCATATCTTGAGTATAAATGTACTATATAAAGAATGCGACAGTACGAATAATTTCTTGGTATTTCCCATCAATGGCTGAGAAGTCGGAGAGCTAAATTCAGCTGATTTCTCAAAAATTCGCCCCTAAATATGCAATATTTTTTAATTTTTCCTTCCCTCAGACTGTCGATATTTAATGCGCGGTATAGAGCGATCGCCCAACTGCAAAACCATCCTTTCATAGTCTTGCCAGTCTCCCAACAGTTTCAACACAGCCCCAGGTGGCAACTCAATTTTTTCTGATGTAATTACAGTGTCCATAGTTAAGTCAACAATAGCTATCTAAATTATGGGCACAAGGCAGACAAGAGAGACAAGGAGACACGAGAAAGAGGAGAAATAACTAATGACTAATGACTAATGACTATCAACACAATGAAGCGTAGTTGTTATTTAAAAATGTCTTGAGTAACAATGCTTCAATTTGGTGAACAGCTAGAGGTGGAGAAAACAAGTAGCCTTGACCAAATTCACATCCAAGTTCCTGTAACCATTGCAGCTGTTGTTGTGTTTCAATACCTTCTGCCAGAACTGCTAAACCAAGTTGATTGCTGAGTGTGATGATAGTTTTTACCAGTTGATAATTTCGACTCCCTTCTTGCATTTGATTAATAAAAGAACGGTCTATTTTCAAAGTGTCAGCGGGTAAGCGATGCAGATAATTGAGTGACGAATAGCCAGTACCAAAATCATCAATACTAATTTGAATTCCTAATTTTTTTAACTGCTCTAATACAATGAGCATCTCAGTAATATTATCAATTAGCATACTCTCGGTAATTTCTAAAGTTAGATATTGACCATCTAAACCTGTATCAGTGAGAATGCGTTCTACGTCTTTCACTAAAGTAGGTTTATGAAGGTCTTGAACTGATAGATTAACACTAACCTTGAGTGGGAATTGAGCGCCAAAATGAGTTTGCCAGGTTGCCATCTGCTGACAGGCAGTGTGGAGTATCCAGTTATCTAGAGGAATAATTAGTCCTGTTTCTTCCGCTATGGGAATAAATTCTCCAGGCGGAACAAATCCCCAAATCGGGTGTTGCCAGCGAGCTAGTGCTTCAAACCCAATTAGATGGTTAGTGTTAATATCAAAAATAGGTTGATAGTAAATGATAAAATCTTTGCGTTCTAGAGCTTTACGGAGTTCATTTTCTAAATTGAGTCTGATCAGTGCTTGAGTGTGCATCTGAGCATCAAATATTTTATAACAGCTTTTGCCTTGAGCCTTGGCTTGATACATGGCAATATCTGAATCTCGCAGCAAATCGGAGGCTTGATGATAATTTTTTTTGCCTAAAACAATACCGATGCTTGTGGTAATAAAAACTTCATATCCGTGGAGCATTAATGGGTTTTTAAACTCTGCTAATATCCGCTCAGAAACACCAATTGCTTCTTCAATTCCAGCGATATTTTCCAGCAAAATTACAAATTCATCACCACCTAAGCGAGCCGCTAAATCCATTGCCCGAATTTTAGATTTTAGTTTTTGAGCAATAATATTTAGTAGTTGATCGCCTGCTAAATGTCCTAAGCTGTCATTGATAACTTTGAACCGATCCAGATCGAGAAACAAAACTGCGAAATGATAGTTTTCGATTCGCTTGGCGCGGTTAATGGCTAATTCCAGCCGTTCCATCAGCAGGTTACGGTTAGGTAAGTTAGTCAGAGCATCATGCAGGGCGTTGTAAATTAGCTGTTCTTCTGCATATTTGCGATCGCTGATATCAGTAATTGTGCCAACATAACCTGTAATTTTTTCTGCTAAATCATACTCCGCAACAGCTTGGCCAAATACCCAAGACACTCTACCATCAAGGTGTTGAAATCGATATTCTAGCTGGAAAGGACGATTTTCTTGAACAGCAGAATACCACTCGGTAGCAACTTTTTCGCGATCATCGTGGTGAAGTCCTTGAACCCATCCTGTGTCAGCGGCTTCTTTGGGAGTTAGTCCGCTAATCTTGCACCAGCGTTCATTGACGTAAAGACAGTTTCCTTGAGCATCGGTGCGGAAAATCCCGACTGGTGCAGCGGCTGCTAAAGAAATATAGCGTTGTTCGCTTTCCCTTAGATGTGCTTCGGTGCGATGTCGTTCTGCTAATTCTATTTGCAGCTGTTGGTAAGCAGTGGCTTGTTGGATAGCGATCGCCAGCTGAGTAGAAAGCTGTTGGATGAGAGCAATTTCTTCCGCTTCCCACTGTCGAGGAGTTTCGCTTTCCACGACGTTCAGTAGTCCCCATAAATTATTGCCTTCGATAATTGGCATCAAAATTTTTGCCCGAGTTTGCAATGTTTCTAGTAGCTGGCGATGGCAATCACTCATCGGTGTCGTGTAGATATCACAGACAACTCGCGTCTGTTCTTTGCGATCGCCTGTTGCGCAATCCGGTGCATAGCAAGAATCATAAATTCGTTTACCTAAGAAAGAAACATAACCATTTGCTACCGATTCTGCCACTACAACTAGGCTCCAGTCTGGTTGAAACTGCCAGATGGCTGCGCGATCGCAGTTTAAAAGCGATCGCACTTCACCAACTGTTGTGGCAAGAATATCCTGTAGGTTCAGCGAAGAACGGATTTGACTAGCAATGGTAGCAATTAATTGTTCTCGCTCTGCTTTTACCTTGAGTATAGCTGTACGCTCTTGAACTTGCTGTTCTAATTCGGCGTTACGATTTTGCAGCAGTTCTAGTTTCTCCGCTTCTAACCGAGACACCCGATTTTCTAATACTTCGACTAAGTAACTTAACTCCACAGGGTTGAGTACTTTCAAAATACTAGTCTGAGTCACAATCCCTAATAACTCTCCTTGGTTTCCTACTACCACTATCCGTTTAACTAAGTATTGCTGCATTATTTGTTGCACAATCAACAGAGATTCCTGAGGACTGACTGAGAAAACTGGGGTACTCATCACGTCTTGCGCTTGCAGAACTTCAAAATCCAGTTCTAATGCGTGAAATTGCACAATATCTCGCTCGGTGACAATGCCAATTGGTATTGGTAAAGAGTCTCGCTCTTGGACAAGTACCACCGAACTTACCTGATTTTCTGCCATCAGACGAGTAATAGCTAGCATCGACACATTAGGAGCAGCATAAATTACTTGCGAAGACATCACATCTCTAACCAGCCGTAGTTGCAATAAGTCTATGGGACGTGATAATTGTCGCAAGCTTTCATGGGTTAGTAGTCCCACAATTTGGTTTTGCTCATTGAGCAGAGGTAAGTGGCGGATGTGATATTGCTGAAGCAGATTAACTGCAAAGAAAAGATTGGTAAATGCAGATTGCTGCAAAGAAATGACTGCTTGTGTCATCACCTCAGCGATTTTCAGGTTTTCTAGCGATCGCTTCTGACAACTGAGGCGAACCACGTCCCTTTCCGTAAAAATACCTAATAATTGATGGTTCTCTACTATCAATACACAGCTTGATCGCGCTTCTAGGTGTAAAGCGGCAATTTCCGTATCTGTATCTCTTGAAGACGAACACATTGCACGAATACCACTCATCTGGGCGATCGCTTCGCTCACAGATGTATCTGGCGAAACTATCAGCGGGTTGCGAACAATTGCTGACTCCAGATCAGCTTCTGTCAAAGCAGAGGAAGATATGAACATTCGTGCAATAGTATTAATTGTTTCTTAAGCTCTCACTTTTATCATGCCCATTGCACCTCATACTTCAAACAGTATATTTGCATATTTGCCAAATTTTTAATGGTTAATGGCCAATCGACTTTGGACTATTGGCTTTGGATAGTTGACAGTCAGCCGCAGGTGCAATCTCAGAAGCCAAAATCAGGGCGCTCTTGCCGTTGACGAAGGCAGCCGCAATGACCATTTTCATGCTTCGGGGTTCATTGAGACTGCCTTGATCGCTCCACCCCTGAGATTAAAGCAATCACGAGTAAACATATTGAACCTCGCATGACTAGAAGTCACGCGATTCCTGCTTCAATGATCTAAGCCTGAATGACTTCAGGACTTACAAGTTCTCCACAGGCGTTTAGAGCCTCCGGGATACCCACGGCGGCTACGCAATCGGTGCTTTATTTTGAGGAACCCGTCCACCGCACTGGCTCATTAATCTCAATCCTTCACCCAATATGTTCAAAGCTGCATTATTGTCTCTCAAATTGTCACTACTACAATTAGGACAAGACCATTCACGCAGCTTTAAATCTTTGAGCAATGGGTTAATGAAACCACAATGATTACACGTTTGAGATGAGGGATAAAATGTCCCAACTTTCTGCACCATTCTGTCATGCCACAAAGCTTTATATTCCAGCATGGCAACGAACTTAGACCAACTAGCGTCCGAAATGCTCAAAGCTAGTTTGTGATTTTTAACCATGTTGGCAACTCGCAAATCTTCGATACAGATAATGCTGTTTTCTTTGATTAAGCGAGTTGAAAGTTTGTGCAGAAAATCGTCTCTGAGATTAGTAATTCTTTCGTAGGTACGAGCCAGCTTGATTTTCGCTTTGACTCGATTACTACTACCTTTTACACTACGGGATAGCTTTTTATGTGCTTTACGTAACTTCCTTTTTTGAGTTCTGTAATATTTTGGATTATCTACAACTTCCCCATCGCTAGTAACGAGATAAGATTTTATGCCTAAGTCTAGCCCAATATTTTGAGTGACCCGGGGGTGTTTCTCTATCTCTGTTTCACATAAAATACTAGCAATATATTTACCTGATGTAGTGCGAGTTACAGTAACGTTTATCAGCTTTCCAGTAATTGACTGAGACTTGTAAAACTTCACCCATCCTAGCTTTGGAAGCTTTAAACGATTCTCTATTACTTGAATGTTGCCGTTAGTAAAATTAGTTTTGTAAGACTGCTTGCACCCATACTTCTTTTTAAATTTAGGAAAACCTACACTCTTTTTGCCTTCGACTTTTTTTAAGTCAGCGAAAAAGTTTTTGTACGCTGTCTCTAAATTCTTGAGTGAGTTCTGTAGAGCAAACTTATCTACCTCTTTGAGCCATTCAATCTCTTTTTTAAGTAAAGTTAAGTGCTGACTACAAGCGTTATAGTTTAACGCTTTTTTCTCAGTGCTATATAAATTTTTTCTCAGTGCTAAAAAGCGGTTGTACACAAACCTTGCACAGCCAATAGTCTTGTTAATTAAGACTTCTTGATTGTGTGTGGGAATTAGTGTAACTTTAAACGCTTTCTGGACGTATGACACAAATTCTTAAATGTCTGTACTTGCAATACTATCTTAACACAAAAGTATGCTCAATATTGAGATCATAACTCATGACTATAAGTCATGAGTATGCGGCTTGAAGGCATCAAATCCCCGACTTCCTAAAAGTTGTCGGGGATCTCGTAGCCCATGATAATTAATGCGATCAACTACTAGTCCAAGATATCAAGTTCAAATAGTTTCGCTGGCAAATGAAATCAATATTGAACAATAATCTTTAACTGTGTCAGCCCAAATACAAAGAACAGCTCTCTTTGGAGTTAATGACAGCGAATATTAGGGCTGAGAATTATACCCCAGCTTTTTATGTCTTGGCAATGTCAAACAAATTCCGCCAGATAACACGGCGCTAGTAACACAAGCAATTAGGATAACTTGGACAACATCACTCCAATTAGTAAGCATTTTTTCTACCTCATTGTTTGAGAAGGATTTTGAGTTGGCGTTTTCTGTGCGTGTCCATAATTACTCTTTTTTTTGGAATTGGCAAGTGTTTATATCTGGGTTTTTTGAAAAATATCATTGTGAAAAAAGCACAGTATAAATACCGTATAAATCCGGTTTACAAAAATTTTTTGCCTTATGTAATACCAATTGTCTAAACGATTCCCAGATGTTAGACAAAAAATTCCTCAATCCAAAATTTAAAATTTGGTTTACCGAATTTTAATCTTCGCTATTTTTCACACACAGAGGAATTGTAATTCCTTCTCGCACTAAAGCATTTGTAAACTTCTTGCGGAGAATCCGCTGTATTTCCAGATGCTTACCTGGCTTAACTTTCGTCACCGTTCTTAGCAATAAATTAGATTCTCCCAGGCTCTCTACTCCATCCACTTGCGTGGCTTCAAGGACATCAGGATAATTTGCTTTTAACTGTTCTCCTACCTCCTCAATTACTTGATAAACCTGAACTAAGTTGGAGTCATAAGGAATACTAAGTTCTACAACTGCAAAAATATATTGTTTAGAGTAGTTTGCAATTGAACCAATATCGCCATTACGAATAATCTGTAATTGACCATTAGGATGTCTAATACGAGTCGTGCGCAGTTCAATAGCTTCTACAACCCCCTCTACAACTTTCTCTTCCTCTTTCCCAGCTTGGATATAATCACCGACTAGGTAATAGTTTTCAAATAGAATAAAAAAACCGCAGACTATATCATTAACTAATGTTTGCGCTCCAAAACCTACAGCTATACCGAGAATTCCTGCACCAGCGAGTATGGGAGTCGGATTGATGTTGAGAGTATAAAGGATTGAGATGACAGCACCAAAGTAAACTAAATATTGTAAAAAACTCCGAATCAGAGGTACAAGGGTGAGCCGTCTACTTGTCTGAATATCATTTAAATTTCCGTCTTTGAATACTATCTCTTCAACCAATAAACAAAACACCTCAAACAAGACACGACTGATGAAAATAATGCCGATTATCTGCACAGTTCGCGGCCCATAAACTGCAATATAAGCGATGAATTTGACTTGCTGAATCACTAATGTCGCCACGCAGACATAAATAACAAATTCCACACACCGTTTCAAAAAGGGAATAAGATGTCGTAGGCGATCGTAAAATCTCAGCAGGTTGTCAGGACTGGAGTATCTTAAACTGAGAGCATCTAAGCTATCAATAATTGCCGTGATAGCTTTAGGTATCAGTAACCCGACGGCAACGATCAGATAAATTCGCAGTAGGATGTACAAATACTCAGTTATCACTACTGGAACTTTGAGAAACTTGCTAGACAAAATAATCGCCCATAGCCAGACTCCACTGGTAATGATGTTATTTAAGTTGACAAAGAACGTATCGATACTTTCATCGTCGGCGGTATTTTGTTCAAAGTTCTTAGCGCGAATATTAGCTACATTGAGCCAATAGCGTAAAAATTTAAGAACAATCCCTGCTAAAAATAAAATACCAATGCTTTGCGCAACACCAATTCCTAAAGTTACCCAAAATCCTAAGGGAATACTCTTAATTAAAGATAGTGTGTATTGTTGAAGGTTTTCACCTCGATAAATTAAATAACCATTAGCGCCGACAATAGCAATGCACAATACCAAACAAATAAGTAACAAAATACCTGTAATATTCCGCCGCAGAGTTTTGATAGTTCTGCCTTCATTTTTAAGTACAGAGTTTTTCAAAATCAGCTTAAAGACCTTGTTATGAATCCAATTTACTAACAAAAAAACGAATATTACAAGCGTGGCTTCAGCAAAGATAATTAATAAATCCATATTTTGTATATGAAAATCAATATTTTGAATGATAAGATTTTACTAAATTAAATACTTTCTGAGAATTTTCAGGGTTTCGTTAGCTGTTGGCATTGTATTTTTAGAATACTACCCAGACGAAGATAGTACAAGGACAGATAAGACAGTTAAGCGAATCATCTAGAAGACGAGTTAAAACAGTTATCGCTATTTTTTACTCTCGAAAAATCACAATACTAACCCTACTAACAACCTCAGACAGCATCTGATTTGTGTCATCGCATTCCTGCTTTATCATTTAACATTCTTAATTGCGAAAGTAAGTCGGTAATTGCACCAAACTATATTACGCAATGTAAACATGCTTGAAACCCTTACCAAGGATGCCACTTGCTTCAAGCCTCTTAAGCCGTCCAACACAGGGCTGCACCAATGACAAACCTCTCTTATCAAAGACGCACTCGCGTTCGCGAGCTGTCTTTAATTGCGCCGACCTACTTACAAAAAAATAAGATTTTAAGATAATTCTCTGCCGCTACCAAAAGTCGGATTATTTTTTATGATAAGAGTTTCTTAGCTATATCAGTAATTTCAATAATCAAATCAAATTGCCATATAGCAATCTTAAATAATTCATGAACAACAAGATCCCAGACTTCTTCTAGACAACTTCTGCGGGGCTTACCCTTCGCGCTTAAGCGTTCTGATTCCTCAGGGAGAGGGTGAGCGCTTTCTTTCTTCGGGTACGATAGAAATCGGGGATCTTAAACCCAATGATTTTTACAAATCAAATAGAATTGCTAGATGTAGATTTCTGAATTCCATACTCAAATTTTTGCATCTATCTATAGGCAGATCAGTTAATTTCGATACTTTAATATTATGATACTAGCTTGATTCTAATTTACGCTTAAGAAGCAGCAACTTGCTTTTTGTTACCCTAAAGCGTATATTATAGTGTAGCTTAAGTTACTATAATCCTTAATAGTTAACAAATTATCTTTGTCAACTATTAAGGGTTTTATGTCAATCTTTGATAGTCACTCAAAGCTAACTTAAATCTAAATTAAGCTATTAAAGCAGGGGTTTCATAAAAAATAAATAGTTTCAAATTTGAATGATAGCTGAAGGTTAATATTTTATGAAATAAAGATAATATCTGGCTCTGAATTTACGCTGTTTAGCTTATTTGGCAACAACACTCATGGATAAATTTAATTTGCTTAAGTCAAGTCAATTTTTAGCGAATCCTTGTATTGGTTGCTAATTTTTGCTAATGTTAACTTAAAAAACGTTAAATTTATAACGCTTACCGTTAATTGCAATAAATTGTGTTCCTCTAATGCTCGAAAAAATTGGAGAATTAATCCTCTAATTAGTAGATTTTGTGTCAACAAGAAACTGTTAGTACACAACCTATGGAATTAAAACAAAATAGAACAAAGAGAAAAAGAGGAGTTATCTTAACTCCTCAAGGACTAAAACAATTACAAGAGGCGATTACATCCTGCGAGATAGCGGAAAATCAAGGTGAGCGCTTAACTTTAGAGCAACTATCGCACAGGATCAATATTTCGCCTAAAACTCTGAGCCGATTGTGGTCTTTAAGTAAAGGTGTAGATCAAAAAACTCTCAAATTATGTTTTAATGCCTTTAATTTAGAATTACAAGATGAAGATTATATCTTTTTGCAAGAGGAAAATGAAACAGAAATATTAGACTTTTTTGAGGAGAATTCACCAATATCAAAAAAAATTCCTTTGTCATATCCTAATGGTCCTGTAGCACTGGATTCTCCCTTATATATTGAACGTCCGCCTATCGAAGAACAGGTTTATCAAGAAGTTACTCAACCTGGTTGTGTAATTCGGATTCGCTCCCCTAGACAGATGGGGAAAACCTCTTTAGTCCTGCGTTTGTTAGCTTTTGCCAAAACACAAGGGTATCGTACTCTGAAGATAAAATGCGACCAACTTGATGAAAACTATTTAAGCGACTTAAATAAGTTGTTACGTTGTCTTTGTCGGCAAATAGCTACAGAATTGGGAACAGATCCCAATATAGATGACAAATGGGATGATGAGATTGGTTGTAAATTGAGTTGTAGCTTATACATCCAAAACTATCTACTAAAGCAGAGTCACAGCCCGATAGTTTTAGTGTTGAGTGAAGTTGACCGCTTTTTTGAGTATCCTCACATTGGGCGGGAGTTTTTTGCTTTATTGCGTTCTTGGTGCGATGAAGCACGGCAAAATCACCATTGGCAAAAATTGAGGTTAGTAGTAGTTTACTCTACAGAACAGTATATTTCTTTAGATATTAATCGTTCGCCATTTAATATTGGACTACCTATTCGTCTGAAGGAATTTACCCAGGAACAAGTAGAAGAATTAGCTAGGCGATACGGCCTTTACTGGACTACGAGAAAAGAATCTAGCCAGTTGATGTCTCTCGTAGGAGGTCATCCCGCACTGATTCAACTAGCTTTGTTTTATGTTTACTCTCAACCCATGACTTTAAAAGAGTTGATAGCCGAAGCGATCGCCAACGGTGGCATTTACCGTTATCATTTATGGCTACATTGGGTAAACCTGCAAGCCAATCCTGCTCTGCTCCAGATTTATACTGAGCTAGTAGCAGCAAAACAAGGTATAGTTCTTGATCCTGCGGATGCTTACAAACTGGAAAGTTTAGGATTAATTCACTTTGAAGGCGATCGCATCCTACCGCGTTGCGAACTCTACCGCACTTATTTTGCCAAGCAACTATCTAAAATGGTTTAACCAAATCTATCCGCTAGGGTATTTGTCATCCGGAAATTTCTTTGATTGTGAAATCATATTGGCCTTCGCAGATGTTTAGTCCGGAATTCTCGGAGTAAAAATTTATCTGAGAATAGTCTTACTTAAGTAGGGCGACGCACTAAAACTACGGGCATAAATCGTTATTTATGATTTCTTACAAAGTCTGATCTAAAGAAGCCCTGGATCAGACTTTGCGCTTTGTTACTTGTCATTTGTCATTTCCCAGAAGGAGCAGATAACTCTTAACAGGGAACGGGGGATAATGCGTGAATTTTGAATTGTTTATCCCCCTTGGCTTCCTCTGTCCTAGTTCCCCTTGTCTCACTTGTCTCCCTTATCTTTATATTCCCAGTCACAACCAAATAAATATCAACTTAAGTTACTATTTAAGTTACCTATAAGTCACAGGCTTTATCTTTGTAAATTGAGAAATTTTTTCAGAAAAATTGCTGTTTACTCATCTCATTATCATCGGATTTTTTATATTAAAATGCAAGGACAGTTAAGACATTTAAGCTAAAAATCAAATGGACATTTAAGACATTTAAGACATTTAAGACATTTAAGACATTTAAGACATTTAAGACATTTAAGACATTTAAGATTTAAGACAGTTAAAACACTTAAGTGAAAAATTATGTAAATAATATACTAGTTGCTGCAACTGACAATAATTGAACAATATTTAACGATAAGTGAATGTTTGTCTACACATCAAACTTTGCGGGGAAATATATATCCTAGATTGCATCGCCACAAATTTTGCACAAATTATCTAGTATGAAGTTAATATAAGAATTTGATATCAAATATCTGATATGAAATACCAAGTTGGTGGTAGTATACCTAGTGATGATCCGAGCTACGTTATTCGTCAAGCGGACGCACAACTTTATACGAGCTTAAAAGCAGGCGATTTTTGTTACGTCTTTAATTCTCGCCAAATGGGTAAATCATCGCTGTTGCATCGCACAAAAGAGCGTTTGATGCAAGAAGGTAATAGCTGCATTTATATAGATGTAACACGCTTGGGTAGTGAAGATACAAAGACCGAACAATGGTATAAAGGAATTATTATCTGTCTTTTTTACGGCTTAAATTTAGCGGAAAAAGTTAATTTTAAAGAGTGGTGGGAGTTGCAAACAGGACTTTCACCTGTACAGAAGCTAAATCAGTTTGTCGAAGAGGTATTACTTACCTGTGAACAAAGTGAGCGAATCGTTATTTTTATTGATGAAATTGATAGTTTATTGAGTTTGAGTTTTTCGGTTAGTGACTTTTTTGCTTGGATTCGTCATTGCTATAACCAACGCGCCCACGACCCAAAATTTCAACGTTTAGGATTTGCAGTGTTTGGGGTAGCCAGTCCATCTGACTTAATTGCTGATAAACGCCGCACACCTTTCAACATTGGCACAGCAATTGAGTTATACGGGTTTAAACTAGAGGAAGCTACCCCATTACTCCCAGGTTTAGAATCAGTAGTTAGCCAACCTCAAATAATACTACAGAAGATTATGGACTGGACTGCTGGACAACCTTTTCTGACGCAAAAAATTTGTCAGTTAGTTGTGCAGACCGCCAGAGAAACACCGCAGAAAAAAATTGATTTACCGCCAGCTACAGAAGGGTATTGGATCGAGCAACTGGTAAAAAAGCAGATTATTCAACAGTGGAAAGCCAAGGACGATCCAGAACACCTGCGCACAATTCGCGATCGCCTCCTGTACAACGAACAACGCGCCGGGAGGTTGTTAGGTATTTATCAGCAGGTGTTACAAGCTGAAGCTGGTAAACCTCTTGTAGCGATCGATGATAGTCGAGAACAAAAAGAACTATTGTTATCTGGGTTAGTTGAAAAAAACAACGGCTATCTCAAAATTAAAAATCCCATCTATCGCCATGTTTTCAATTCTGAATGGGTGGAAAGACAATTAGACAACCTGCGTCCTTACTCGCAAATCTTCAATGGTTGGGTAGCATCAAATTATCAAGATGAGTCACGATTACTGCGGGGAAAGGCTTTAAAAGATGCTCAAAATTGGTCGCTGGGTAAAAGTTTAAGTGATTTGGATTATAAATTTTTTGCTGCTAGTCAAGAATACGAAAAGCGCGAAATTCAAACAGCATTAGAAGCAGCACGAGCCAAAGAAATAGAAGCACGACTAGCACAAGAGAAAAAAAGTGCTAAAGTGCAAAGATTGTTGCTAATTGGCATGTGTATTAAGTTGTTCATTTCTATAGGTTTGGGATGCGGAATTTACATTTTGTATCGCCAATCCCAGAAAAGCGAAACTCAAGCCAAAACTAGCGAAATTCAAGCCTTGGTATCGGCTTCTGAAGGCATGTTCGCCTCAAATCGTAGATTAGATGCCCTGATACAAGCAATTAAAGCTAAACAGAAACTACAACAACTAGAAAAACCAAACATCAATATTGAGCGTCAGGTAAACAATGTATTACAACAAGCTGTTTATGGGGCAGATGAATACAATCGATTTTCTGGTCATACAGCAGCTGTGATGTCAGTAGATATTAGTCCTGATAGTTCTTTAATTGCTTCCGCCAGTATAGATAAAACCATCACGATTTGGCAGCGTGATGGTACAGCCGTAGCAACTCTCAAAGGTCATCAGGGAGCAATTAGATGTGTTAAATTTAGTCCGGACGGTCAAACACTAGCCTCGGCGAGTGAGGATGGTACTATTAAACTGTGGAAACAAGAAAGTACAGACGGCCAGTGGCACATTTATAAAACATTCAAAGGTCACACTGCTTCCGTTTGGGGAGTCGCCTTTAGTCCTGATGGTCAATTTTTAGCCTCTACTGGTTGGGATAGAACGGTAAGATTTTGGCAGCAAGATGGTAAACTGCTAAAAACATTTGCAGGTTACAAAGGATTTTGGGGAGTAGCTTTTAGTCCCGATGGTCAAACTGTTGCGGCGGCAAATCTAGATGGGACTGTAAAACTTTGGCAACGAGACAACACAGGCTGGCAAAACCCCAAAATTCTACAAATTCTCCAAGGACATAAAGCTTGGGTTGAGGGAGTCGCTTTTAGTCCTGACGGTCAAACCATTGCTTCTGCGAGTGAAGATAAAACAGTGAAACTGTGGCGGCGAGACAGTAAATATGGTAGCTATCGACTGGATAAAACTTTGCAAGGTCATACTGCTGGGATTGCAGGAGTCGCCTTTAGTCCTGATGGTCAGACTATTGTCTCTGCCAGTCTCGACAAAACTATGAAACTTTGGAACATTGATGGTACGGAATTGAGAACGCTCAGAGGACATAGTGCTTCTGTTTGGGGAGTAAGTTTCAGTCCTGATGGCAGCTTTATTGCTTCGGCGGGTGCAGAAAATCTTGTCAGACTCTGGAAAAGTCAAAATCCATTCCATAACAGTGTAATTGCCCACAATGCGGGGATTTGGTCAATAGCTATTACCGCTGACAGTTCCACCATTGGCACAGCCAGTCACGAAAATGTTGCCAAATTGTGGAGTCCTCAAGGTAAATTGCTCAAAACTTTGACTGAAACAAGTGTCATGTTCGATGTTTCATTCAGTGAAGATGGCAAGTTAGTGGCTCTTGCTGCCTACGATGATACAGTAAAAATCAAGCGGCGAGACGGTACTAATGTTGCTAGTCGCAAAGATACCCACGGTATCATCACAGGAGCGAAATTGAGTCCCGATGGTCAAGCGATCGCCATTGCTAATGTTGACAAAATGGCTCAATTATGGTCATTAAAAAATCCGGCATTGCAGTTTCTCAAAGGACATCAGGCAGAAGTCTGGCAAGTAGTCTTTAGTCCCGATGGTAAAATGGTGGCGAGCGCCAGTGCTGATGGTACTGCCAAGGTGTGGACACTAGACGGGAAGTTGCGCTCAACCCTCGTCGGACATGAGGCGGCTGTGTGGATAGTTGGCTTTAGTCCCGACAGTAAAATGGTAGCTACTGGCAGCGGTGACAATACCATGAAGTTGTGGACGGTGGATGGTAAGTTATTGCAAACTTTCATTGGTCACACAGGTGCAATTTGGGGAGTAGGGTTTAGTCCCGATGGCAAAATCATTGCTTCTGGTAGTGTGGATGCTACCATCAAACTTTGGAAGCTGGATGGTACGGAAATAACCACCCTTAGAGGTCATACTGCGGCTATTCGCAAAATTGCTATCAGCCGCGACGGCACTTTTCTGGCCTCAGGGGGTGATGATAACACACTGATGATCTGGAATTTACCGCGTATTCTCAACTTAAATCCACTTCCTGATGCTTGCACTATTGTCCAGGACTATTTGAAAACTAACACCACAGTGGAAAAAGGCGATCACTCTTTATGCCAATTCCATAACAAAGCAAAAGCATCGAGTTAGGGACTTCCAACTAAAAAAATATTCCATTACTGTGATACCAGGGGAGCAGGCAGATCTTAGCAGGCGGGAGGAACAGTCGTGTTGAGTCTAGAAATTGGAATAATTTATTTTTTGGAGTTCCCTTAACTACCTACACTCACCCGTTAGCCCGTTAGAGGAGTGTCGGCTTCTGATTTCATTGAATGTGGTCGCCATCCCCTTCAGGTTACTTGGTCTTACACCTCCTCCATCAGCAGTGACTGGGTTCCCGCCGCCATTGTTCAATATGCGAATGCTCACCTTTAGTCTCAAGTCCAGGTGCATGGTTTCCCAAAAGCCACACAATTGGCGTGGAAACAAACTCCCTGCCTATCAGCCACTCCTTCACCTATTGCCTTCTTGACAAATGACAAATTACAAAACTCCAATTATGACCTAAAAAACTTTACTAACTCTTCTCAAATGTACTCACTTAAGTATATATAATAATTGAGTAGATTTCTTTTTAATAAGAAGTCAAATTATGCGTAATGTTAATTTTTTTATATACAAAACAAGACATAATTAAATGTTTTTAATTACATAATATCATCTATCATTTTTTTCACTAAATACAAACAATGTTATATTCACACACTTTTAATTAAAGCACTTGATATTTATATGGTTCGTATTCTGCTAGTAGATGAGCAAAAACGCCTTAGAAAATACTTGCACGCTCTATTAGATCCAGATTGTGATTTAGAGGTAATCGCCACGATTCAAAAAGGTAAGAGTGCGATTGAGCAAGTAGCTAGTTTACAGCCTGATATAGTCCTAATAGACATAGATACACTTGGCATAGATGGGGTGCAAGCCACCAAGACAATCTGTCAGCGATTTCCGCAGATCAAAGTTCTCGTGTTGAGCAGTAACGATCGAGATGAATATATCCATCAAGCCTTGGATGCAGGGGCGATAGGCTATCTGATCAAAAATGTATGTGCTGAGGAATTACGAGAGACAATTCGCTTTTTTTGTCAAGATTCTATTAAGTTGGAACATAAACTTCCACAACAATCTAATCTAAAAATTCCAGTATCAACTTCAGTATCTGCAAACTCGGTCTTTAAAGAATCTGGCTTGAAAATTCCTGTAGTAGAGAAAGAACTTAACTTATCTGCTAATTCATCACAGTTCCAGTCATTCAGAAAGTTCATACCGCCTCCTAGCAATCAAAAAGAAATGACTAGTCTATCAAATCAACCATCCCCTAAACAAATTAGCTGGTATCAATTACTCACATTACTCATGATTGCTGTTGGTTGTACCACTGGTATTTATCTTCTTCGCCAGGCACTGAGGAAGCCGCTGCCATCATTGAACTACATACAACAACAGTCAACACTGATGGGCACAGAATTTAGCGGTAAAGTTAAGCCAGCTAAAATAGTGAAAATAGCTGCATCTATCCCTTCAGTAGTTGAAAAAATTAATGTGCAAATTGGCGATAAAGTTAATCTGGATCAACCCCTCATAGTTCTCAAAAACCCTGAGAGTGACAGAGAAATTGAACAAATTTTGCAGCAACGCCAAAATCTCCTACAACAAGAACAAGCAGTACTTCAACAACAGCAAACTGCTAAACAAAAAGTTTTAATCTGGGAGCAGAAAATTACCGACATTAATCGTCAGGAAACGCCACTAGCTGCGAAAATAGCTGATGCAGATTTGGAGTTATCTTTAACTCAGAGTGAAGCTGATAAACTACCTTTACCCCAAAGACAGGATTCAGTGGAAAGAACTAAAGCAATTTACGAAAGAGCTGAATCAAGAGTACGCCGATTTGCACAACTTTATCAACAGGGTGCGATCGCCCAAGATCAATTGGAGCAAGCACAAGCAGATCTCAAAGTTGCTAAAGCAGATTATCAAGTAGCTGAAACTGCTGCTGCTACCGCAAACAATCTAGAACTTGCCAAAAAACAAAAGTCTCAGTTACAACGTCAGGTATCCTTAGAACAACAAAAACTCAAGCGCCAAGAACTAGAGCAACAGTTACAAAATTTGCGCTTAGAGTCTCAACAAGCAACTGAACGATTAAAATTAATCCGTGAACAATCAACTCAGCTTTTCCAGCGTCAGATGCCATCGGGAAATACTATAGTGAAGGCGACAAGTGCGGGAGTAGTAGTGCAAGTACCAGTGAAAATCGGCGATCAAATCTTCACTGGTAACCCCCTGCTAGAATTAGCCCAACTCAAGTCCCTCAACGTTGAAGTATTGGTTAATGCTCGGCTAATTAACGCTCTGCGTCAAGGTCAAAAAGCCACCATTAAAGTAGGTATAGGAAAAACTGCTCAGAAGTTTGAGGGAAAAATCGTCACGATTAATCCCATACCCTCTGAGAACATGAATCACACTGTTGAGATCCAGTTTGAAAATCCTGATGATGCTTTACTAGTGGGGCAAATGGCAGCTATCCAGTTTTTACCAGATTAATTTTTCATGAAGAGACTATCTGTATTATTGACTACGGAAGGGACTTATCCCTACCATAAGGGCGGTGTAAGTACCTGGTGTGATGTTTTAACCAGCCAACTTCCAGAGGTAGATTTTCATGTGTTGGCGATCGCGGCTAATCCTTACCTAGAGTTACGCTATAAATTACCCAATAATGTCAAGCAACTGGTGAAAGTGCCCTTGTGGGGAACAGAAGACCCTGTAGAATACTCTTGGCGCTTCCCCTTTTCTCAGGCATTTAAAAGCAAAATAGAAACCACAAACAGGGTAATTGCAACTCAGTTTATCCCTTTATTTGAGGGTTTTTTAACAGCCATCCTCTTGCACGAACCAGATATCGAGCAGTTGGCCCACCTCATACTGGCAATTTATAAATATTTTCAGCGTTATGACTACCACAAGACAATGGAGTCGAAACTGGTATGGTCAACTTTTCAACGTTTAACCGCTACTCATTGGCATCCGTTAGTTAATCCTAATGCCGTCAAACTCATAGAACAGACGGAAGCCATGCGCTTACTCTATCGGTTTCTCATTCCCATTCATATCCCTGTTCCTAAAACCGATATCACCCATGCCTCATCTGCTGGTTTTTGTGGCTTACCCTGTGTTATTGCCAAGTTAGAAAGAGGTACTCCTTATCTGCTCACAGAGCATGGTATCAATATTCGAGAGCAGTATTTAAATTTAAATCGCAGTATTCCCTCCCTATTTGTGCGTCAATTCTTATATCGATTAATGGGGGCGGTAGTTAAAGTCAACTATCACTACGCCGATCAAATTTCTCCTGTTTGTGAATACAATGCTCGTTGGGAACGTTGGTGGGGGATACCTGACCATAAAATCAAGGTGATTTACAACGGAGCCGATCCAAATATCTATCATCCTACCCCAACCGTCGCTAAAGAACGACCTCAAGTCATGAACATGGGCTTGATTTTTCCTCTCAAAGGACAACTAGATTTGATCGCCGCAGCCGCTATTGTCCGAGAGAAAATCCCCAATGTGGAATTTCGCTTTTATGGTCGTCCTTCCGATGAAAAATATTTTGCTCAATGTCAAGAATTAGTTCGCACCCATAATTTAGAAGCAAATATCAACTTTGCCGGATTTACTAGCGAGCCTTGGCGAGCTTACAGTGAGGCAGATGTAGTGGCTATGTCGAGTATTTCTGAGGGCTTCCCTTATGCTCTCATTGAAGCCATGCTTTCCGGGGCTACCATTGTTTCTACGGATGTCGGCGGTGTCAGCGAAGCTTTAGGTGATACCGGATTACTCGTACCAGCCCATCGTCCTCAAGCCCTAGCTGCGGCGATTTTGCAGCTTCTAGAGTTACCCGAAACTGATAGGCGGAAATTTGGCCAGTTAGCCCATGAACGCGCCCTCAAGTTATTTACTCAGCAAAAATTCTTAGATGCACACATGGATAGTTATTACAACCTCATGAAACAAGTAAAAACAGACACAACTTCTATGAAAGAGTTGGCGATCGCATCTTCTAAGTAGAGAGGCGCAAAAAATCGAAGTTGCTCACTGAGCGTAAAGCCTCCGGCATAGCTTCTCCTGTCGGAGAGGCTGCGCCAACGCTTAGCGCGTAGCGTCTCGCAGAGAAGTCGAAGTCAGCCAAGTTGCTCACTGAGCGAAGTCGAAGTGAGCGAAGTCGAAGTCAGCCAAGTCTAAATGTGCCCTCTATCTTGTCTTAATTACAATTTTTAACGGCGACTGAACTTATCTAAATATATGAATCTTTATTTCAAAACAACACGCAAATTGATTATGAGTGGTTTATTGACAGCAACACTTGCTTGTAGTAATGGGATTAAGCCAGAAACTGCCACGGCTCAAACTAAAATTCTCATCCCTCTTTATTCCTATCCTACCTGGTACAATCCCGAAGCTTATACTTGGCCGAAAATAGCTGCGGCTGCAAGTCAAGTCCCGATTACTGCCATTATTAATCCCAATAATGGCCCCAATAATGGCCCACCAAACAGAGATTATGCCAGAGGTATTCAAGACCTCAAACAAGGGGGTGTAACAATCCTGGGTTATGTGGCTACGAATTACGGCAAACGCGACATCTCTCAAGTCAAAGCTGATATTGATATCTACGCTAAGCATTTTCATCTTGATGGGATTTTCTTAGATGAAGCCGCCAGTGGGGCAGACAAGCTCAACTACTACCAGGAAATTTACAAACACATTAAAACTCAGCCCCAACTGAAAATGGTTGTACTCAACCAAGGTACTCAAACCGATCAAGGATATCTGACTCGACCAGCAGGGGATAACCTAGTCATTTTTGAAAATTATTCAACTGCTTGGAATCAATACCAGCCTCAGACCTATGTCAAAAATTACGAGTCTGGGCATTTTTCCTGTTTAATTCACACCGTTCCTGATGTTGCCACAATGAAACAACATATTAATCAGGCTGTGGCACGCAATATCCAATATATCTACATCACAGATGATAGCCCTGATAATCCCGACAAAGATCCTTGGAACAGCTTACCCTCTTACTGGCAAGAGGAAGTAAATCATATCCGGTCTTTAAATCAAAAAGTTCAGAGGTCTTCAGGAAGCTGAACTTGATAGATTCTCAAGTCATTATCTTCATAATAGATAGCCACCTCCTGTTCATGGAGGTGACGATAAGTCTCACACATCTGCAATGCTGTAAATTGTAAGCTGGCACGACCTGCCGATGAGCGATAGTTACGATAGGTAGGGTCAGATAAAACAGAGTAGGGAAGCATTTGGCTTTCACTCAGTCCTGTAACCAAGGGTCGTTTTTCGACAAAGATAAACAGATTTGGTACTGAATAACGGAAGTGAAAATCAGGTTTGCTGACTTTAGATCCATACTTCTCCACAAATAACCCCAGATCCTCATACCAGCCAGCACCATAACTTTCTGCTAGTTGTTCAATGGGGGCGACAATCACCCAGCGCTTGATGGGGAATCTAACTCGTAGTTCTAGGGTTTTACGCGCAGCCATTTCATATTCGAGATAGCTGAGTTTCGGAGAAAGTGGCAACAAAAAGTTAATTGCGATCGCCAACATCAAAATCACGCAGATAATCTCAGACCATAAACCTAATATCAGACTCAGCAACCAGCTGCTGGGGATTAACACCAGTCCCCAAAGCCAGCTTAGTCCTACAGGTAGTGTGACTAAAAAAGTGCTTTCCCATCCCAAGGGATTTTCCGGGAAAGCAAAGCCTAAAGCCAATATTATCCAACTAATAGTAACTACAGTTAGTGCTAATCTCCCTCCACCAATGAAGCTGATTCCGCCGATGAATGCCAGAATCAGCAACGTTGGTTTAATAATTGCCACGATCGTTAAGCAGCAAACTGCATCAATCAACGCTTCTCGACGATATTTACTTTTAGAAGCTTCCCAACCTCGTCCTAAACCTAAAACCAAAAACATAACTCCAATTTCTAAGTTATCCCCTGCCCATTGGCGGATTAAGGAGGAATTCAAACTTTGAGTTACTGTTGTTAGCCATTGCTGTAACCAAATCGGAGCAAATTCAGGAATATGTCGATGGGAAGTGAACAGATAAGCCCCTAAGCTACACATCGCACCAATAGCAGCTGTTTTATGCTGAGAAATCACACCGATACCATAGCCGACACTTAGCACCAATAGACAGCCTAAGAGGGGCCCCAGGAAGCGGATCACCTGCATGGCATCAATCGCACCCAACAGCGATAAGACGCTAGCTAAAGTAGAGAAGGCGGGAAAAGAGTGAATCTGTCCTGGCCAATCCCCTGCTATGAGTTGCCTGGTAGCCAGCAGAATACTATAACTATCTGGATTTCCCAAACGCAGTTCCTGCAAAGGATGCTCAAATCGCAGTAATACAGCAAACGTCAGGATAACAGTGAGTAGCAGAACCTCCAGTATTGTTTGTGAGAAGGCGATCGCGATTACTTGCTGAGCGATCGCCAGTTGTTTTTTTCCCGCCTGCCAACTTCTATCAACAACCTGAAGAATTTTTGGTAAAAAGCCTTGATCTAGAGCATCTAACACAGCAAATCCTACCCTGTGGCATATCAGATTCAACTGCTTTTTAACACGCCAATCATGCTGTTGCAGCCAGGGTAGAAGCAAACAACCGCTATATAAAAGTACTAGAGTAAACCAGCTAAACAAATGCAAGGCACTCAACAACCAAACCCCTATGAAAGTGACTAGCAACATTCGCGCCCAGCCACTTACTATTCGACTTGGCCAAGGCATTGTTTTCGGAAAAGTAAAAATTACGCTGGGCAGCCAGATAAACACAATGACAAGCACTATGGCTACCCATATAGTAGTGAGCAAATCAAAAATAAAGGTTTGCAGAACTAACACAATAATTTACATTAATATCTCTTAGTCAATCAAAACTCAGCTAGCAGCAACTGTCAATTCAAGGGTTCTAGATATACACATTAAGGCTACTCTTGCAACCTTGATAATTGTAAATTTAGTACACAATAGCGGAAATAAAGCCATCCCTCACAATGGCGCGAACATCTGATATGGTGAGCTTTTTGAATTCCGCACACCAGTACTAGGTTTTAACCCCCAAGCTTATTTAAACATGGTAATTACCTATTCAAAGTTATTTTATCATTTTAAAATGAGGAACATATGAAGAAAGTAAAATTAGTGTTTTTACTTGTTTTAACCGAGACTTTATAGATAGTTTATTGATTCTTTATAGAAAGTGTAATATGTTGAAAACGGTAGTTTTTATTACATAAAATTTAGCTATTTATTGTAAACAGTCTGAAATAATACCAATAATTAACAAAAGATTTAAAAAAATGCAGTTTTATGTCAAAAAAATAAACTTGCACAATCTGGTTAAAAAACAGATCAGTAAATTTATCGAGGTGTAGTAACATCATATTTGCATTATGAATAAAACAACGAAAATTTATGTACTGGAAAATTTACCAAGAATTTATTTTTTAATAAGTATTTACGTAAGACAATATGGTTCAGATGCTCATCAGGTTGATTATGAATAAATAAGTTAGTTAATTTGAAAAGTATCCTAAAAATTCGCCAATACCATCTCTAAAAATAGATTTTCAATTCTCAAAAAAATCTAACGATTGAAACGTATTGGTTGAACATCTAAAGTTTCAACATCATTTCAGGATAGAGGGTGATTAGTTTCACTTCTAGCCAACTTTTTGATGTATACATGCTGAAAAATTTATTTTTTGAGGCAGACAAAAAAATTTCATTATCATTTAGGGAGAAAAAGATGGCTAAAAAAATATTAGTAACCGGAGGAGCAGGTTATATTGGCTCCCATACAATCCGTCAATTAGGAGAAGCTGGCTATGATGTAGTGGTTTATGACAACCTCTCTACAGGTTCAGCAGCATCAGTAATTTATGGTGAACTAATTATTGGTAGTCTCGACGATAAAAATTTATTATCTCAAACATTTAGTCAACACAAATTTGATGCAGTTTTGCATTTTGCAGCTCATCTATCTGTACCAGAGTCAGTAGTAAAACCTCTTGATTACTATACAAATAATACTTGTAATACCCTGAATTTATTGCATTGTTGTCAATTATTTGATGTAAAAAAAATAATTTTTTCTAGTACAGCTGCGGTTTATGGTCAACCTGAGGAATATCCCGTAACAGAGTTATCACCGACCAAACCCATGAATCCCTATGGTCGTTCCAAGCTGATGAGCGAACAAATTATCCAAGACTTTGCGCAAGCATCTGGATTAAAATACGTGATTTTACGTTACTTTAATGTCGCTGGAGCAGATACTACAGGAAAGTTAGGTCAGTCTGCCAAGAAAGCAGAACACTTAATTAAAGTGGCTTGTGATGCAGCTTTAGGTCGTCGTCCCTGTGTGAATATCTTTGGAACAGACTTTCCCACCGCAGATGGAACGGGAATTAGAGATTACATCCATGTGGAAGATTTAGCTACAGCCCATGTTGATGCGTTGCAGTATCTCGAAGCAGGAAATGACAGTCAAATATTCAACTGTGGTTATGGTCAAGGCTATAGCGTGCGGGAAGTCTTAAAGATGGTGCAGAAAATCTCTGGAGTAGACTTTCCTGTAATTGAAAACCAACGACGAGCAGGAGATCCGGCTTGTGTTGTAGCCAGCGCTGATAAAATTCGCACCATATTAGGTTGGGAACCCAAATACAACAATTTAGAAACCATTGTCTCTACAGCTTTAAACTGGGAGAAAAAATTAATTGCTTTGGCCACATTAGAAAAACAGCTAGCACAACAGAATTTCCGGCTAGGTGCTCTATTGCTAGAAAACAAAATTATTTCATCGACCGAATTAGAACGAGCTTTACACGAGCAATTAGTCACTAAGCAGAAATTAGGGGAAATATTGGTGCATAAGTCAATTATTTCCACTCAAATGCTGGAAAAATTTTTGTTAGAGCAAACTTGGAGAAAACAAGGCATTTGGTTGCAAGTGTAAATCACAACAAATACTGAATTTTCTTGAGCTTTCTTGAGAATTTTTTACTAGAGGAATCCGGTTTTTTGAATAATTAACTTAATCCTGAAGTTTAAGTTTAGGGTTAGCAATGCCTACCCTATCTTGGGTTTGTAACCTATAGCAATACCTAAATTTCAAAAAATAAATGTGAATCCTCTAGTGAATTTTGGTTAAATATTTACCTTTAAGGGTGTAAAAAATCATGAGTAATGATCTGTTGATAATCGACCTCGAAGAGGTATTAAAAAGAGCAATAAATAACATTAGCGAATTCTTTACATCTGCTGAGTATGCGCAGAAAATGAATTTAGCATTTGGAGAAAAGTGGGATCAAGAGAAAGCCAAGAAGGTAATTGCGGGAATCATCAACAATACAAACCTCCCAGAAATTCAAGTAGTTGACTCTTTAGAAATAAATGGTGGACAAGGAGCTTTTGGGAGTTTTAACCAGACAATTTATTTATCAAAAGCGCTTTTAAATGATGCAGTCAAAAGTGTTGATGTCCTGATAGAAGAACTAGGGCATTTTATAGATTCGCAGATAAATATTCAAGATGCACAGGGCGATGAAGGAGCAATTTTTGCCGCAATCGTCCAAGGTAAAGAGCTAACTCAAACTCAACTCTTAGGGTTGAAAAGTGAGAACGATACAACAAATGTCATCATCAATGGAGAAGCCAGAACATTAGAGCTAGCAGCTACCTACGGTAATATTAGCCTCGATGGTAACTTAAGTGATTGGACATCAGCAGAGAGATTAGATTTTCTTCCTGGAACAGGAATACCAGGATACGAAATCTATGGAAAGTATGCAGGAGATGCTTATGTATTCGCCTTGAAATCGGATACCCAAGCGATAGGTGCGGGCACAACATTCTGGCTAAATACAGACAGAAATGCGAGTACAGGTTATCAAATATTTGGTCAGACTGGAGTAGGAGGAGCCGAATATAACGTTGATTTCTTTACAGATAATGTACCCTCTTTATACACAGGAGGAGCCGGAGCCAATTTGGTCGGTGGTTCTTTAAACTATGCCTATGGTACTAATAATCAAATAGTTGAATTCGCCGTTCCAATAGCACTTTTAAATGGAGCGCCACAAGCAATTGATGTTTTGACGGATATTAATAACCAAACATTTTTACCGTCTAATTATTCATCTCAAAAATATACGGTTTCTGTTTTACCACCAAGAACAGACTTTAGTAAGAAGGTTGGGATAGTATTTTCGGAAACTACAGCGAAAAATTTCTTTCAAGATAAAGCCTATACCCAACTCTTCCTGTCGATGCAAAGCCAAGCAATGCAGGCGGGTATTCCCTTTGATATTCTCACAGAGAATGACTTAACAGACCTCAGCAAGGTTGTTAATTATGATGCGCTGATATTTCCTTCTTTCCGAAATGTACCTCTGGCGAAGCTGGATGCAATTCAAAATACACTCACACAAGCCGTCTACAAATATAATATTGGACTGATTACAGCTGGAGACTTTTTAACTAACGATGAAAATAATAATGCTTTAGCCGGAGATTCCTACATCCGGATGAAGCAGTTGTTGAATGTGACTAGAACTGGTGGCGGTGGGCCAGTCAATGGTGTTCTCAACGCTGAGGATATTGCTCATCCAGTGATGCAAGGTTATTCTACGGACGAGGCGATTCGTAGTTATAACGGCATCTTTTTTAATAGCTATGGTGATGCAGATAGTACAGACAATAAAACACCCATAGTTCTCGCAGATTTTTTGGTAAATGGGCAGAAAAATAATGCTGTACTAGCAACACAAACCGGTGGTAGAAACGTCCATTTTGCCACTGAAGGGTTCATGGGAGATAACAATTTACTGTGGAAAGCATTGCAATGGGCTGTTCTTGATAACAAACCCAAAGTAGCGTTAAACATGAGCCGGGATGCAAGTATATTTGTTTCGCGGACTGATATGGATCAGTCTCAGGAAGCTGAGGATGTGAATCCGGTGGGAACTACTCCAGGGATTTACGATCGCCTGCTGCCGACTCTGACACAATGGAAAAACGACTATAATTTTGTCGGGTCATACTACATCAATGTGGGTAACAATCCAGCAAATGGGCAAGTGACTGACTGGACTGTCTCCAAGCCTTACTATAATCAAATCCTGGCTCTACAAAACGAAATTGGTACCCACTCTTATACTCACCCCGAAGACACAAATCAGAACACCTATAAAGAAAATAATGCGTCGGCTCCTATAACTCCCACTCTCACTGATGCACAATATGCTACTAAGTTGGAGTTTGAATTTAACCAATCACAATTAGTCATTGAGCAACAGTTAGGAATTCAAGTTTCAGGCGCAGCGATTCCCGGCGCACCAGAAGGTTTAGGAGTTTCCCAAGAGCTTCAGAAATACCTATCCTATGTTTCTGGTGGTTATGCAAGTGTAGGTGCAGGTTATCCCAGTGCTTTTGGCTTTATGTTTCCGGGTAAGGATTATGTCTATTTAGCCCCGAACATGTCCTTTGATTTTTCGCTGGTAGAGTTTCGCAAGTTAACAACACAGCAAGCGGAAGCAGAATGGCTTAAAGAATATACTGGTTTAACCAATCATGCAGCCCAAGCTATCATTCATTTTCCTTGGCATGATTATGGCCCTACAGCGTGGGATACTAGTCCAGAGGATAATCTACCCTCGCCTTACAATCAGGCAATGTTTACTAATTTCCTTGCCAGAGCATACAAGGATAATACAGAGTTTATTACCGCGTTAGATTTAAGCGATCGCATCAGAACTTTTGAGAAATCACAATTAACTATTGATTATCCCAGTGCAAATACTATTACTGCTACTGTTGCAGGAGTTACTAATGTAGGGACTTTTGGTTTAAATATCGATCCAACTCAAACCATTAAAAGTGTGAATGGTTGGTATGCCTACGATAAAGATACGGTATTCTTACCAGCTAATGGCGGTCAATTTACAATCAATTTGGGAACTCTTCAAGATGATGTGACCCATATTACTGACCTACCAATGCGTGGCGAATTGAAGTCTGTTATCGGTAATGGCACTGATTTAGAATTTACATTCTTTGGTGAGGGTAAAGTTGTCTTAGATTTAAAAAATCCCACTGGATTGAATATTGTCACTCAAGGTGCAAGTAGTACGACTCTCAACGGTGAGATTCTCGAGATGAATTTTAGCGGTCTGAGTCTACACACTGGCAAAGTGACATTAGCTCCAGATACTCCCCCAACAGTAGCTAACCCAATTGCCGATGTCAGCGTACTTGAGGATGCAGCAGATACTGTAATTAATTTAAGTAATGTCTTCACAGATATTGATAACGCTGTTACTGGCATTACTAAGACAGTTAAAGCTAATAGCAATAGTGGCTTAGTTAATGCCAGCATTGTTAACAATAATCTGACTCTGGATTATCTACCGAATCAATTTGGGACTGCGACAATTACTATTACTGGTACATCTAATGGCAAAACTGTTGATGATACCTTTACAGTCAACGTTGCGCCTGTGGATGATGCGCCGACTGTGGTTACTCCAATTGCTGATGTTATTGTTAATCAAGGTTCTGCTAACACTAATATTAATTTAGGTAGTGTCTTTACTGATATAGATAACGATGCTGCGGCGATTACTAAGTCAATTGTCACCAATAGCAATAACACCTTGGTGAATGCCTCAATTGTGGGTAATTCTTTAACCTTGCAATATTTACCCAATCAATTTGGTAATGCGCAAGTGACTGTGCGTGGTACATCTGGCGGTAAAACAGTTGATGATACTTTTAGTGTCACTGTTAACCCTGTGGGCAATATCATTAATGGTACTGCTGCAAACAACTCTCTTTTAGGTACTTCAGGTAGAGATATCATTAGCGGATTTGGTGGTAATGACACCATAGATCCTAGAGAGGGTAATGATGTTGTTTATGGTGGCGATGGTAACGATTATGTTTTGGGAAGTTTAGGGGATGATTTAATTTATGGGGACGCTGGTAACGATACGTTATTCGGTGGCTCAAATAACGATACCCTTACTGGTGGTAAAAATAGTGACCGATTAGTTGGTGACTCAGGAATTGACACTCTGATTGGTGTCAACCCCAATGATACTTTAGCTGGAGCAGGAGAAATTGATACCTTAACTGGTGGTACTCAAGCTGATTTATTTGTTCTCGGTGATAGAACTAAGGCTTACTACAATGATGGTAATAATCTTAGCTCTGGCACGGGTGACTATGCTCTAATTACAGACTTCAGTACCTTTGAGGGAGATAAAATCCAACTTTTTGGTAGCGCCGCCAACTATAGAATCAATAATCTTTCATTTAGTTTATCATTGGGCTTCCATAGCGCGCTTTACTTAAGAACTGGCGGTCAGGATGAGCTAATAGGAGCGATTCAAGGATTTAATAGCCTGAGTCTTACTAGTAGCAGTTTCAGCTATGTGAGCTAAATAATTACTAGCCTTTAGTTTGCGTGATTAACTCATACAGAGGAAGACACTTCCATACAAGTGTACCTCTGTTGAGTCAGCTAAAAAAGAAAGTGCAAGTCACAAAAAGTAAGTATATAAAATTAATATATTTTTGATTTTATATATACAAAAATCATCTTTTATTTGCCGGAATTAACTACAGATTTTTGTATTATTAATTATTGGATATTAGTCAGTTTTGGAAAATTACATATCTTAAAAAAATAAAAACTTATGAATAATAGTCTGTTAATGCCTAATGTTGAAGAATTGCTAAAAAGAGCAATAAATAACATCAGTGAATTCTTTACCTCTCCAGATTATGCTGAAAAGATGAATTTAGCATTTGGAGAGAAATGGGATGAAACAAAAGCTAAGAATGTAATTCAAGGATTAATAACCTATACAAACATCCCCGAAATTAAAATAGTTGAATCCTTAGAAATTAATGGAGGACAAGGTGCTTATGGCAGTGTTAAGCAAACGATTTATTTATCGACAGCAATTTTAAATGACCCAGTCAAAAGTGTTGATGTCCTGATAGAAGAACTAGGGCATTTTATAGATTCGCAGATAAATATTCAAGATGCTCAGGGCGATGAAGGAGCAATTTTTGCCGCAATAGTCCAAGGTAAAGAGCTAACGCCAACACAACTGGTAGGGTTGAAAAGTGAGAATGATACAACTAATGTCATCATCAATGGACAAGCCAGAACATTAGAGTTAGCCGCTACATACGGTAATATTACCCTCGATGGCAACTTAAGTGATTGGACATCAGCAGATAGATTAGATGATCTTCCTGGGACAAGAGTACCAGGATACGAACTCTATGGAAAGTACGCAGGTGATGCTTATGTTTTCGCCTTTAAATCGAATAGCGAACAGATAGGTGCGGGCGCAACATTATGGCTAAATACAGATAGAAATTCGCTCACAGGCTATCAAATATTTGGTTTAACGGGAATTGGGGGAGCAGAATATAACGTCAACTTTTTTAGTGATGATAAACCCTATCTTTATACAGGTGCAGACGGAGAAAATTTTGTCACAGGTCCCTTAGACTATGGCTATGGTACGAATAATCAAATAGTCGAATTCGCCGTGCCCATATCTCTGCTCAATGGAGCGCCACAAGCAATTGATGTGGTAGTCGATATTAATAATGACACATTTTTACCATCTGATTATTCTACGCAAAAATATACGGTTTATGCCACACCACCAGTTTTACCACCAAGGACAGATTTTAGTAAAAAGGTAGGCATAGTATTTTCGGAAACAACAGCGAAAAACTTCTTTCAAGATAAAGCGTATACCCAACTGTTCATGTCGATGCAAAGCCAAGCGATGCAGGCGGGTATACCCTTTGATATCCTCACGGAAGATGACTTAACTGATATCAATAAAGTTGTCAATTATGATGCGCTAATCTTTCCCTACTTCGCAAATGTGCCTCTGGCGAAACTAGATGCTATTGAAAATACACTCACACATGCAGTGTATAACTATAACATCGGGATTATTACCGCCGGAGATTTCTTAACTAACGATGAAAATAATAATGCTTTAGCCGGAGATTCCTACATCCGGATGAAGCAGTTGTTGAATGTGACTAGAATTGGTGGTAGCCCCGAAAATATACTTGTAAATGGCATTCTCAACACTGAAGATATTACTCATCCAGTGATGAAAGGCTACTCTACTGATGAGGTAATTCGTACTTACAACAATATCACTTTTAATAGTTATGGTGATGCTGACCCTATAGATGATAAAGCACCTATAGTTCTTGCAGATTTTGAGGTAAATGGGGAGAAGAACAATGCTGTTTTAGCGACGCAAACCGGAGGCAGAAATGTCCACTTTAGCACTCCGGGATTCATGGCTGATAACAATTTAGTCTGGCAAGCATTGCAATGGGCTGTTTTAGATAACAAACCCAAAGTGGCTTTAAACATGAGTCGGGATGAGAGTATTTTTATCTCTCGCAATGACATGGATCAGTCTCAGGAATATGCTGATGTTAATCCTTCAGGAACCACTCCAGGGATTTACGATAAACTGCTTCCCATCCTGACGCAATGGAAAAATGACTATAATTTTGTCGGCTCATACTATATTAATGTCGGTAACAATCCCGCAAATGAGCAATTTACTGATTGGAATATTTCCAAGCCTTACTATGAGCAAATGCTGGCTCTGCAAAATGAAATTGGTACCCATTCTTATACTCACCCAGAATTTACTGATCAATTAACTGCTGCGCAATTGGAGTTTGAATTCAACCAATCGAAATTAGTTATTGAGCAACAGTTAGGAATTCAAGTCAAAGGTGCAGCGATTCCCGGAAACCCAGAAGGTTTAGGAGTTTCCCAAGAACTTCAGAAATATTTATCTTATGTTTCTGGTGGATATGCCAGTGTGGGTGCAGGTTATCCCAATGCTTTTGGGTTTATGTTTCCGGGTAGTGATTATGTCTATTTTGCCCCGAACATGTCCTTCGACTTTTCCCTGGTGGAATTTCGCAAGTTAACACCACAACTAGCCGAAGCCGAATGGCTTAAAGAGTACACTGGGTTAACCAATCATGCATCCCAAGCCATCATCCATTTTCCTTGGCATGATTATGCTCCGACAGTCTGGGATACAGATCCAGAGGATAACATCCCTTCGCCTTACACTCAGGCAATGTTTACTAATTTTATTGCCAGAGCGTACAACGATAATACGGAGTTTGTCACCGTTGCTGATTTGAGCGATCGCATCAAAACTTTTGAGAAATCACAATTAACTCTCGATTATCCTAGTACAAATACTATTACTGCTACTGTTGCAGGAGTTACTGATGTAGGCACTTTTGGTCTGAATATTGATCCGACTCAAACAATCCAGAGTGTCAATAACTGGTATGCTTACGATAAAGATACGGTATTTTTACCAGCTAATGGCGGTCAATTTACGATCAATTTGGGAACTCTTCAAGATGATGTGACCCATATTATTGACCTACCCATGCGTGGCGAATTGAAGTCTGTTCTTGGGGATGGTACAGATTTAGAATTTACATTTTTTGGTGAGGGTAAAGTTGTCTTAGATTTAAAAAATCCTACTGGATTGAATATTGCTACTCAAGGTGCAAGTAATACGACTCTCAACGGTGAGATTCTTGAGATGAATTTTAGCGGTGTGAGTCTACATACTGGTAAAGTGACATTAGCTCCGGATACTCCCCCTACAGTAGCTAACCCAATTGCCGATGTCAGCGTACTTGAGGATGCCGCAAATACTGTTATTAATTTAAGTAATGTCTTCACGGATATTGATAATGATCCTAGTGCAATTATCAAGACGATTCCAGCTAACAGCAACAGTAGTTTGGTTAATGCCAGTATTGTTAACAATGAGTTGATTCTGGCTTATTTACCTAATCAATTTGGTACGGCAGAAATTACTATTAGCGGTACATCTCATGGCAAAACTGTTGATAATACCTTTACAGTTAACGTTACTGCTGTGGATGATGCACCTATAGTAGCCAACCCTATCACAGATGTGAATAGTAGCGAAGATGCGCCTAACACTATTATTGATTTAAGCCAGGTCTTCACTGACATTGATAACGATCCTATTGCAATTATCAAGACGCTTCAGGCTAACAGCAATAGTAGTTTAGTTAATGCGAGTATTGATGGTAATAACTTAGTTCTGGCTTATTTACCTAATCAATTTGGTACGGCGGCAATTACCATTAGCGGTACATCTAATGGCAAAACTGTTGATCATACCTTTACAGTTAATGTTGCTCCTGTGGATGATGCACCTACAGTAGCCAACCCTATTGTGGATGTGAATAGTAGTGAAGATGCACCTAACACCATTATTGATTTAAGCCAGGTCTTCACTGATATTGATAATGATCCTAGTGCAATTATCAAGACGCTTTCAGCTAATAGCAACAGTAGTTTAGTTAATGCCAGCATTGTTAATAATGCCTTGATTTTTGCTTATCAACCTAACCAATTTGGGACGGCGGCAATTACTATTAATGGCATATCCAACGGCAAAACCGTCGATAATACCTTTACAGTTAACGTTGTGCCTGTAGATGATGCGCCGATTGTGGTTACTCCAATTGCCGATATTTTTGTTAATCAAGGTTCTGCTAACACAATTATTAATTTAGGCAGTGTCTTTACTGATATTGATAATGATCCGACTGCCATCACTAAGGCGGTTGTGACTAATAGCAATAACACCTTGGTTAATGCCAGTATTGTGGGTAATTCTTTAACACTGCAATATTTACCCAATCAGTTTGGTACTGCACAAGTTACTGTTCGTGGTAATTCTAACGATTTAACTGTTGATGATACTTTTAGTGTGACTGTCAATCCCGTGGGTAATATCATTAACGGTACGGATGCAAACAACATCATTGCAGGTACTTCAGCTAGAGATATCATTAGCGGATTTGGCGGTGACGATAGCATTGATGGGAAAGCGGGAAATGATGTGATTTATGCTGGTGATGGCAACGATACTCTGATTGGTGGTACTGGCAATGATAGTCTCTATGGTGGAGTTGGCAACGATAAGTATACGGTGGATAGTTTAGGAGATGTAATCATTGAAAACATCAATTCAGGCATAGATACCGTTAGTGCCTCAATTAGCTACACTTTGGCAGATAACGTTGAAAATCTCACCTTAACTGGTACATCAGCTATCAACGGTATCGGTAACAATCTTAATAACATCCTCACTGGGAACGCTGGTAATAACATCCTCACTGGAAACGCTGGCAATGATAGCCTCAACGGTGGTGCTGGCGATGATATCCTGAATGGCGATGATGGCGACGATAGTTTGATTGGTGGCACTGGTAATGATACTCTCTACGGTGGAGTTGGCAACGATAGCTATACAGTGGATAGTATAGGAGATGCGATCGCTGAAAACGTTAATTCAGGCATAGATACCGTTAGTGCCTCAATTAGCTACACTTTGACAGATAACGTTGAAAATCTCACTTTAACAGGTACATTAGCTACTGAGGGTATAGGTAATAATCTCAACAATAATATTACTGGGAACGCTGCTAATAACATCCTCACTGGGAACGCTGGCAATGACATCCTCACTGGGAACGCTGGCGATGATATCCTGAATGGTGGTGATGGCGATGATCAACTCAAGGCTGGCGTGGGTAACGATATACTCTATGGTGATATCGGTAACGATCTGCTAGATGGTGGTGACAATAATGATACTTTGTACGCTGGTCGAGGTAATGATAGTGTCTTGGGTGGTAAGGGTATCGATACTCTCATTGGTGTAAACCCCAACGATATCTTGGCAGGAGCAGGAGAGATTGATACCTTAACTGGTGGTACAGAGGCTGATTTATTTATTCTAGGCGATCGCAATCAGGCTTACTACAATGATGGAAATAATGCCAACCTAGGGTTAGGTGATTATGCGCTGATTACTGACTTCCGTATTGCTCAAGGAGATAAGATCCAACTCTTTGGCAATTCTAGTAACTATTTCTTAGGTGCTTCCCCAACTGGCTTACCTACAGGTAGAGCAATTTTCCTGAAAACTTCTAATCAAAATGAATTGATTGCAATTGTTCAAGGAGATACTAGTGTGACTGCTATTACTAGCGGCTTGAGCTTTGTTTAACAACTTATAGCATTGAGATTGGTTGATTAACTCAACAGAGAAACTTTACCTCTGTTGAGTCCACTAAAACAAAGTTGCACACAAGCTAGCAATTGCACCGATCGCAGTCAGCAGCGAAAATCAAGATTTTGCAATTGTATACCTACCCAAAAACATTTGGGATTTCTCTGAATCAACCGTAGTTTACTGTGTTATTAAATATTGCACAGTAGTTATTTTTTTTACTTTATATGTTTTAAAAGTGAAATTATTATGAGTAATGAACTGCTGAAGAACAACCTGGAAGAGATTTTAAAAAGAGCAATAAATAATATTAGTGAATTCTTCAGATCTGCTGATTATACGTCCAAAATGAACCTAGCATTTGGGGAGAAGTGGAATAAAGAGAAAGCCAAGAATGTCATTACTGGAATCATCAACTATACAAACTTACCAGAAGTAAAAATAGTTGAGCCTGTAGAAATAAATGGAGGAAAAGGAGCATTTGGTAGTTTTAACAACACAATTTATTTATCCTCAGCAATTTTAAATGATGCAGGTAAAAGTGTTGGTGTTCTCATAGAAGAATTAGGACATTATATAGATTCGCAGATAAATAGAGAAGATGCACAGGGCGATGAAGGAGCAATTTTTACAGCAATAGTCCAAGGTAAAGAGCTAACTCCAACTCAACTCTTAGGCTTGAAAAGTGAGAATGATACAACTAATGTCATCATCAATGGACAAGCCAGAACATTAGAGTTAGCCGCTACATACGGTAATATTAGCCTGGATGGCAACTTAAGTGATTGGACATCAGCAGATAGATTAGATGATCTTCCTGGGACAAGAGTACCAGGATACGAACTCTATGGAAAGTATGCAGGTGATGCTTATGTTTTCGCCTTTAAATCGAGTAATGAACAGATAGGTGCGGGCACAACCTTATGGCTGAATACAGATAGAAATTCGCTCACAGGCTATCAAATATTTGGCTTAACGGGAATTGGGGGAGCAGAATATAACGTCAACTTCTTTAGTAATGATAAACCCTATCTTTATACAGGTGCAGACGGAGAAAATTTTGTCAAAGGTCCATTAAACTATGCCTATGGTACTAATAATCAAATCGTCGAATTCGCAGTCCCAATATCCCTCCTGAATGGAGCGCCACAGGCAATTGATGTGGTGGTCGATATTAATAACAAAACATTTTTACCCTCTGATTATTCTACGCAAAAATATACGGTTTATGCGACACCATCAGTTTTACCAGCAAGAACAGATTTTAGTAAAAAGGTAGGCATAGTATTTTCCGAAACAACAGCGAAAAACTTCTTTCAAGACAAAGCGTATACCCAACTGTTCCTGTCGATGCAAAGCCAAGCGATGCAGGCGGGTATACCCTTTGATATTCTCACCGAAAATGACTTGACAGACCTGAGTAAGGTTGTTAATTATGATGCGCTGATATTTCCTTCTTTCCGAAATGTGCCTCTGGCAAAGCTGGATGCAATTCAAAATACACTCACACAAGCAGTCTACAAATATAATATTGGACTGATTACTGCTGGAGATTTCTTAACTAACGATGAAAATAATAAGGCTTTAGCCGGAGATTCATACATCCGGATGAAGCAGTTGTTGAATGTGACTAGAACTGGTGGCGGTGGGCCTGTTAATGGGATTCTCAACGCTGAGGATATTGCTCATCCAGTGATGCAAGGTTACTCTACGGACGAGGCGATTCGTAGTTATAACGGCATTTTTTTTAATAGCTATGGTGATGCAGATACTACAGACAATAAAACACCCACAGTCCTCGCAGATTTTTTGGTAAATGGGGTAAAGAACAATGCTGTACTAGCGACGCAAACCGGTGGTAGAAACGTGCATTTTGCCACTGAAGGATTCATGGGTGATAACAATTTAGTCTGGCAAGCATTGCAATGGGCTGTGTTAGATAATAAACCCAAAGTGGCTTTAAACATGAGTCGGGATGCGAGTATTTTTATCTCTCGCAATGACATGGATCAGTCTCAGGAATCTTTAGATGTCAATCCTGAAGGTAATACTCCAGGGATTTACGATCGCCTGCTGCCGATTCTGAGCCAATGGAAAAACGACTATAATTTTGTCGGCTCATACTACATTAATGTCGGTAACAATCGCGCGGATGAGCAATTTACCGATTGGACTGTCTCCAAGCCTTACTATAACCAAATCCTAGCACTCCAAAATGAAATTGGTACCCATTCCTATACGCACCCAGAATTCACCGATCAATTAACTCCCGCACAATTGGAGTTTGAATTTAATCAATCAAAATCAATCATCTCCCAAAGGTTAAGAGTTCCAGTCGTAGGTGCAGCAATTCCGGGAAACCCAGAAGGTTTAGGAGTTTCCCAAGAACTTCAGAAATACTTATCCTATGTTTCTGGTGGATATGCCAGTGTCGGTGCAGGTTATCCCAATGCTTTTGGCTTCATGTTTCCGGGTAGCGATTATGTCTACTTTGCGCCAAACATGTCCTTTGACTTTTCCTTGGTGGAGTTTCGTAAGTTAACACCACAACAAGCCTCTGCTGAATGGATTAAAGAATACACTGGCTTAACCAATCACGCCGCCCAAGCAATCATCCATTTTCCTTGGCACGATTATGGCCCGACATTGTGGGATACAGATCCAGAGGATAACATCCCCTCGCCTTACACTGAGGCAATGTTTACGAATTTTATTGCCCAGGCATACAACGATAATACGGAATTTGTTACCGTCGCCGATTTAAGTAACCGCATCAAAACCTTTGAGAAATCACAGTTATTTATTGATAGTAGTGGCAATACGATTACGGCTAATGTTGTGGCTACTAATGTGGGCACTTTTGGTTTGAATGTCGAGCCTACTCAAACGATTCAAAGTGTGAATAATTGGTATGCTTACGATAAAGATACGGTATTTTTACCTGCCAATGGCGGTCAATTTACGATTAATTTGGGCACAATTGCAGATGATGTTACCCATATTATTGACTTGCCCATGCGTGCCCAACTCACGTCTACTGTTGGTAATGGCACAGATTTAGAATTTTCCTTCTTTGGTGAGGGGAAAGTTGTCTTAGATTTAAAAAATCCCACGGGATTGAATCTTGTGACTGAAGGTGCAAGCACGACAACTCTCAAGGGTGAGATTCTCGAGATGAATTTCAATGGTCTTACCCAACATACTGGTAAGGTGAAATTAACTCCAAATGGTCTGCCGATAGGTGGCAATATCATTAATGGTACGGCTGCAAACGACAACATTCAAGGTACTTCAGGTAGAGATATCATTAGCGGATTTGGCGGTGACGACACCATCGATGGCAGACAAGGTAATGATGTGATTTATGGTGGTGATGGTAAGGATAATCTTCGGGGAAACATAGGGGATGATTTGATTTATGGGGACGCTGATAATGACACTATAGATGGTGGAGATAATAACGATACCTTATATGGCGGTGATGGCGACGATCAACTCAAGGGTGCTAAGGGTGATGACATACTCTATGGCGATATCGGTAACGATAAACTAGACGGTTTAGACGATAATGATACTTTGTATGGTGGTAAAGGTAATGATGATGTCAGGGGTGGTAAAGGTGTAGATACTCTTGTGGGTGTAGATCCCAAGGATATATTGGCAGGAGTAGGGGAGATTGATAAGTTAAGTGGTGGCGAGGAAGGTGATTTATTTATTCTTGGCGATCGCAATCAGGCTTACTACAATGATGGAAATAATACCAACTTGGGGTTAGGTGACTATGTGCTGATTACTGATTTCAATAGCCAAGAGGGAGATAAAATCCAACTCTATGGTAGTGCTGATAACTATTTCTTAGGTGCTTCACCAAAAGGCTTACCTAAAGGTACGGCGATTTTCTTGAGAACTTCCAATCAAAATGAATTGATTGCAATTGTTCAAGGAGATACTAATGTCAATAGTATTAGTAGCACCTTCAAATTTATGTAGCGAATAATTCATAGCTTTTTAATGTTTTTTCTTAATTTGTGGGATGTTTAATTCATACAGAGTGGGCACTTAATTGTAAGTGTTCACTCTGTTGCAGTATTAAAAAAGCGGCTACCCGCAGGATATATAAACTGTGGGTTGCAAAGAGTAAAAGGCTTTTAAATTTGGCATACACATAAAATTACATAAAATTATGATTTCACAAGAGCAAAAAATATTAGAGCTAGTTAGCGCTATTGAAGAAATTACTGCGGAACCTGCTGATTTTTGGCAAATAACGGCAATTATAGAATCATTAGGTTATACCGATAGATTTATTCGCCAGGAATTTGGGTTTCCAGATGCTTTATCTCTGGCTAAGTATGTTTACGAGCATCACAATTTCTCGCCAGCATCGAAATCAATATCACCGCGAAAAAATACTTTGCGGAATATTATTAAGGAGATTCAAATATTCGTTGAGCAATTCTCACAAAGTTTTGTTTTTGCTCTACCGTTGCTGCTGATATTGCTGTTAGAGTCTGTCCAGATAGATAATCAATCTCAACTATTACCACCGGAACTTGCATCACTGATCACTTTGGCAACTATGGCAAGTCTCACTATTAGTGGGGGATTTGTACAAATGATTAGCCGAAGGGGAGAGTTTTATCTGAAGTTGGGTGAGCCAATGCAAGCTAGAAGAGTTTGTTTCCCAATTATTTATTTAGGTGCGGCTACTAGTATTATCTTGGGTTTATTTGGGCTATGGTTTGGTTTTTATCAAGGTCAGTTTGCTGATGAATATTTGATTCTGGCTGCTTTGTATTATCTAGTGCTGAGTTTACTCTGGATGCTGTTAGCGGCCGTGGCGATTCAATTACGCTGGTGTACACCAATAATTATGTTGGGTTTAAGCATACTGTTTGTGTTTTTAAGAGTTTGGGTGAATATAGATGCACTGACAGCCCAAATCATTAGTATGTTTGCCACTTTATTAGTAGTAAGCTGCTTAGTTGGATTTGGATTTGGTAAAGATAAGAAAACAGGTCAAAGTAGTGGCGCGAAAGTTCCCTTACCTCGCTTGAGTGCCCTGGTATACTTATTAGCTCCTTATTTCTTTTACGGCATAGCTTATTTTAGTTTTATTTTTGGCGATCGCATGGTGGCAGGTTGGGCTGTAAATCCTGCTTCTGGGCTAGTTTTTGCGATTAATGCTGATTATCAACGGGCGATGGATTTAGCCCTAGTGAATTTTCTGTTGCTGGTGCCACTAGTTGAATATTTAAGTTATCGATTTATTAGTTACTGGTTTGGAAAGTCAAAAAATCTGAATGGTGAAAACCTGACTAAATTTTATCGAAAATTGTTTTATCGCTACTGGTTAACTGTTGCGTTAACTGTGATATTTTTTGGACTATGTATGGCTGGCACATTTGGATTTTTAAAACCAGCAAGTTGGAGTACACAGATAAATTTACAGTCTTTGTTTGGCTGCTTAGGTTATTTGTTTTTTGTCATCGGGTTATTGAATGCGATATTGTTGTTTAGTTTGAATCAAGCAGCTATGGTAGTTAAAAGTATTATCCCTGCTTTGATACTAAATTTGACTTTGGGTTACATCTTGGCGCATGTTATTAGTCCAGATTGTGCTGTGATTGGTTTAGTCACTGCTGCTGCTTTGTTTATGTTGCGCTCAACTTATAAAGTTTTGCAAGCGATGAAACAACTTGACTATATATATTATGTTGCTGGATATTAAGGAGGGGTTAGGGGGATGAGGGAGATGAGGTAGAAGTGAAAATTATGATTTTTATGTCCTCGTTGTGTGATTTATCACATTAGTGTCTAGCTTGAAAATAGGGGCGGGATAAATTTTCATGTTTGATTGTGGGATTTTCCCGTGATTAGCTGACTTGCAAAAGCTAAACTATGTCTATTACATTGTGAATGACCGAACGTTTGGGATATTGATCATCTAGTGATAGCTACAACTCCTAAAGATAAACTACCTTCTAGAGGTGATAGGGACAGTCGAGAGGCGATCCTGAAAGTTGCCCTCCAGCTATTCACCCAAAAAGGTTATGAAGGTACTTCAATCGAGGATATTCGTAAGGCGGCAGGGTTTAAGTCAAAAGCTAGTCTTTATAACCACTTTAAAAGTAAAGAAGAGGTTGTCAATGCTCTCACAACCAGGATTCTGGCACAGATAGAGAAAATTATCCTCACAGCCTACCAATCAGCAACATCTGACCCTCTTGCACAAATTATCGCAGTTCTACAAGCTTTTATTCAGTGGGGACTAACCCATCGCCAGGAATGCGTATTCCGTAGCATTCGGGCGCATGAGGAAAGAATGCTCACTGGACAATATGACTATCAAGGTGTAAATCGCTCCGTAATTTATCCTTTGTTACCAAATATTATTCAACAACTCCGCGCCACCTATCCTGTACGCCAAATCACGGATTCCGCCTTATATCACATGATTATGGGCGCAATCTATAGAGCCATACTTGACCAAAATACCTTCGGCGAAATCAGTATTTCAGAGCAAACAGAGCAGATATTGCAAGTGTGTTTGGGGATTATATTTAGCAAATCAGTTACAGATTTCAGTAAATTTTCGTAAAAAAAAGAACGAACGTTTATTCTTAGACTTATAATCTAGAGTAATTACCTTCTTAGGCAACTATTGGGTGATGTAGAGCATTAAATCAGATTTTTTTCCAAAAGTCGGGATTGAGTGCGATCGCCAAATAAACAGGTATAAGTTTTTATCTGATGGGATTGGAGAAAACCTATGTCTACTCAATTGCCCAGTACCTCAACTCTCTATGACCAAGATTACTATCTCTGGATAGAAACAACCCTAAATTAATTATCCGTCGGCAAAGTTACTGAGGTGGATCTCAACAATCTCATCGAAGAATTAAAAGACATGGGTAACACAAGGATGCTTAAAAACTTATTTTACGGAGGTGTTTGATGAGTGTTACGCCGATGCGATCGATTTAGCTGTTGCTGAAACAGGTTTGCCTCGAACTACGTTCCCTGAAAAATGCCCTTTCGAGCAAACTGATGTTCTCAATCCCGAATTTTTACCTGATTAGTTAAAGATTGATAATTTCTACTGCGCCAAAGTCGGACTATCTCTATTAAAGGGGAAATTAACCGAAGTTGTAGCAGACTACACAAGATGCTCTTGATTACCATTTTATGTACGAACGTTCATACTAAAAAAAGCAAAACGATGCAACAACCAAATCATCAAATAGCCGAACGTCTTTTGCGCCAACGTGGATATGACAATTCAGCAGAAATGATTCGCAGTGTACAGGAATTTATAACTCGATATGGCCAGACACCTTTACAAACTATGGAGAGGCTAGTTCAAGAAAATCAACTGGTTTGTCTGGGTGAATTTCATAACTATGAAGGTCGATATATGCACTCAGAATTGATTGAAGTTGCAGCAGCACATGGAGCAAAAGTTCTTTTCGTTGAAGTATACGCAGATGAACAGAGAACAATCGATGATTTTTTGCAAACAGGAGACTTTTCACGAATAGCAGAATTTTCTGAAGCAAAAAACGCTAATCTTGCCTTTCAAAGACCTTATGTAAAGATGCTCGAAACCGCTCGTGTATCGGGGATGAAAATTGTTGCGGTTGACATTAATAGCGATGGTGCTACTAGAGATAAGCATATGGCAGAAGCGATTCTAAATCATTTTTCTGATTATCCTAGCGATCGCGGAATTTTTGTAGCGGGACAATTTCATTTAATGCCTCGACCGTTTTTTGTGAGTACCAAATCTGCATCTACTTGGCTCAAAGAAACTCTCACAGGAGGTGTTGTGACTATTGGACGGGCATATATCAATATTAACGAGCAATCTGAGGAGCTTCTGAACATCTGGGCATTGATGGCAAATGCAAGTCAGCCTGTGATAGTGCCAACTCAAAATTCCCCGTTTTTCAAGCTTCCCAGCACCGTAAGAGACAATCCACTAATAGGAAGCGACTTCGATTACCTGTTTCTCTATCCTCATCCAATGGGTGAGAAGGTAGAAGCAATAGAACAAAATAAAGTTTCGCAAGAACAACAAAGATTCTTAGCAGTCGCAACAGGTAGCTTGCAAATCTCACCCTTTGCAGCAACAGAGTTGCTATCTATAAAAAACCTCATGGCTCAAATAGATAAACTCGATCCCCTAGTAAAACAAGGAGATGAAGCTGCAAGAATAGAGTATGAGCGATTGGCCGCTGAAGTTTTAGAGCATTCCCGACGTTATCAACAAATGACTGGAGGCGAGCGATGAAACAAGCATCAGATGGGTCTGTGTTTGCGATCGCCTTATTCTTTGGACTAGGTTTCATATATTTATCTTGCGGAGATCGTGCTGTTCTTAGATGCGATCGCGCTCAAGATAGCTGTCAATTGGTGGAGAAAAATTTTTGGCGATCGGTATCAAAGGATTTTCCGATTAGCGATTTGAAAACAGTCGAAGAGATAATACCCGGTGGTGACGCATTACCTTATGTCCATCTGTATACATCAAGAGGAGAAATTTATTTAGAGAGTTGGGCAAATTTCAGTATTAATGAAATTAAAACTTTTGCAAACAACCCCGCACAAAGATTTTTGAATATTAAAACATATCCTTGGGGAGATTGGTGGACTGGAGGGATTTTAACCGGATTTAGCAGTTTAGTGTTTTTATCATTTTTCATTTATGAGGTAAAAAGTCTAATTTATGGTTTAAACAAATAGATGCATGAATATTTTATTTATCTATATCACCCCAATGATTTAAAAAATCAAGAGAAATAACTAAATCCTGATGTGTAGGTACTTACTAGGGAGTATGTATGCCTAAGACAGATGCTGGTAGTTGCCTTGGTTGTTTAGGAAATTTGGTAATTTTGACTTTTTTTGGCTCAATGTTCTTTGGTGGGGGAGTTGTGATGAGAGTTGGTGGTTTAGGTTTTTCTTTGGGTAGAGACCCAATTGATTATCAAAATATTATTAACTACCACTGGGCGGATTTAGAGAATAATAAAAAAGTCACTGAGGAAGCAGTTAAAAAGCTTCATACACAACTAAATCAAGGGCAGTGTCAAGATATTTTTGACCAAGCCAGTGAAATACTTAAGAAAAATCAAAGCAAGTCACAAGTAACGAGTTTTTGTCAAAATTTGACTCTAAATCTAGGAACTCAAAAATCCTCTCAATTGACCGATTGGTGGGGACAGCCTACTGATAAAGACTCTGAGAAATATATCCTAACTCGTTACATAACAACCTTTTCTAAAGCAAGTGTTCGAGAGACATTTGTTTGGTTAGTGAAAGATAGTAAGCCAGAACTTGTAAATTATGAAATTTCTCCTATAACTATGCCAGTTCAGCAATTTGTACCAAGTAAAATATGATCCAACAAATCAGTATTAACTCTTCAAGGAATGTGGTTTTATTAAATATATGAACACTATTTACTTCATCTACTTATATAATGCCTTGCTCGGCTCGATAAGACCATCTGGTCTAGATCTGGAATTTGTCGCTAATCAACCAAAACCTAAATCACCAAGCGGTGCAGCAGGAGCTACTGCTGTTCCAGAAATAGACGAAATTCAGTTAATTCGTCAACTGTTGGAATCATTATCTGAATCATACCGTGATTCCAATATAACTGAGCATGAAAAAAAGATAGCTGTATCTGACGTAATTCATATCTTGAGTGAAAGCTTAATCAAAGAAAAAATAAATTTAAAGGCGCGATTGCTGAGATCTGCTTTTGGCTATAATTCCTTTTATCTAAAAAGATATTTAAGTTTTGAATCTAATCATTTTGTTAATATTACATTAGATGAATTTCGAGAAATGGTTAGTAAATCGACAGATTAAAGTCTAGTAAATGAAGAATATTTAAAAATTTTCCTTTTTTAGTTACAAAAAATAAAATTAAGAGTTATGTCTGACTTTACTGCCCACGGCTATGAAATTATTGAACAGTTGGGACAAAATATCTATGGTGGCAGAATTACTTACAAAGCTGTTAAGATTAACGATCGCCAACTCGTTGCGATTAAACAATTCCAATTTCTCAAAAATAGCACCTGGGAAGATTATAAAATAATTCAACAAGAAATTGAGACGCTGCAAAGATTAGAAAACTCTGGAATTCCGCGCTATTTGACTCATTTTGATTCCGAGGATGGAATTTGCCTAGTTCAAGAATACAAAGATGCTCAACCTTTATCTTTACAGCGGAGTTTTACCTCAGAGCAAATTAAAGATATCGCTAGAAAAATTTTAGAGATTTTGGTGTATTTGCAAAATCTCAATCCTCCTGTAATTCACCGCGATATTAAACCTGAAAATATCTTAATTGATGAAAAAAGTAATATTTATTTAGTCGATTTTGGCTTTTCTAAAATTGGAGAAGGTTCAGTTAATCTTAGTAGTTTTGCAGCTGGAACCTTTGGTTTTATGCCACCGGAACAGTTGCACAACTTACCATTAACTAAAGCTTCGGATCTCTATGGACTAGGTGCAACGCTAATTTGTTTGATCGTAGGGATAAAATCAATAGAAATCGGCAATTTGATTGACTTAAGCAGTAATAGCTTCCAGTTTGAGCATCGGATGTCAGAGTTTAGTGTAGAGTTTATTCGCTGGCTCAAACAGATGGTAAAACCCGATCCAAAACAGCGTTTTCCCAATGCAGAAGAGGCTTTAAAGGCTCTAGTATCTATTTCTTCTCTAGTGCGATCGCCAGAAGTTAAACTCAGTCAATCTGTACTTGAATTTATAGCAAATAGACTTGGAGAAAAACTAACGCAGATAATCACCATCGAAAATTCTATTCCAGAGACTATTTTAGAAGGACATTTACAAGTTGCTCCCCATCATCAAGATCCACCCCACACCCCAGATAGTCATGATTGGATTACAATTACTCACCAACACTTCAAAAAAAATCAAGTTCAATGCAAAATTATTGTAAATACAAGTAAATTAAAAGCAGATAGTCTCTATCAACGCCGACTTCTTTTACAGACTAATGCTAGACAGAAACCTTATCAAATTGATTTAAAAGTATACACTGCTCCAGCACCAATAAAGATTAAACCACTTCCTTATGGGACTTTTTTACTAACTCTGATTACTGCCTTTGTAACTCTAGTGGGATTGTGGAAACTTAATGGATCATTTGGCAATTTATTGGCAGTGATAATTCCGGCTGTAGCTAAAGATATCTTGGGTCTTTTATTTCTACCTATTTGTGGTATTATAGGTGGATTTTTAATAGGAGGTGGACTGGGATGGTTTTTGGGAATTGTTCTTAATTCTTTGCTGGGTGCTAGGCAATTTAAAGAATATTCTGAGATTGGAGGTGGATGGGGAATTTTCATTGGGGCTTTTCTGGGATTTTTTGCTGGTATATCTTGGGTTGTGTTTTTTAATTCCAGCAATCTTGAATTTTGGACATTATACATAAAATTATTGGTGTTTTCTACAGTTGTAATCGTTGGCGGTGTAACTACGATTGGGACTGCTATTACAACTGCTGAGAATTGCTGCAGGAATGATGTTACATATAGAGATTCAATTATTTTATCGCGCTTAATACCCGCTTTGGGGATTAGTTTAGGCGTAGGTTTAATGCTGGGCTTCTCTAATTTTTGGGTAATATCAGCAATAACTGTTACTGGACTACCTGTTATTAAAGTAATTGTTCAGCATAGTTTTAAATCTCTCACACAAGGGAAATTGAATACAGCGCAGACTTCATCTGTTATTAATCAGCAAGCTTCACCGGAGAAAAATTCAAAATCGCAGAGTTCATCTGTGATTAATCAGCAAGCTAACTCTAGGGAATTGGATGCGCACAGAAACGAATTTTTACAACTTCTCTATGGCGATCGCGACGCTTGCGAACGGCTTATTCAACTTGAGCGTAAGCGAAATCCACATAAATCAGAAATAGAACTGTATCAGAATGCAATTTCTCGCCTGCTAAAAGATCGTCGATACTAATCAACTAGAAGCTTGCTGCGTCCCGGATTTTCATAGCTTGGATGTGGGTGCGATCGCCGTTCGCGTAGCAGACGCACCAGAAGACGTTACCGAAAGCATCGCCCAAGCATGGGTGTTAAGGAAAATACTTGGCTAAACATTTATCAAGTGCTACCGTCTACAGGTGATATTGGATTTGAAGGGATTCTCCAAAATGAAGTGTAGACGAAAAGTAGCTGGTGGACAGAAGTCGCTCATCAGTTTCAGCTTAATATCTGCTTTGCTAGCACCTTATTCTGCTATAATAGCCGCACCACCGAGAACCCCAGATCAAACTGTAAGTTGCGAGATTTTAGTGGTGGGTGGTGGACTCTCTGGTGCAGCCACAGCTTATGAAGGCTTGCTAGCTGGACGAACTGTTTGTTTAACGGAAATTACTGACTGGCTAGGGGGACAAATTTCTGCACAAGGAACCTCTGCGTTAGACGAACGACCTACCCAGCGGGCGCGTCAATTCTATTCTCGAGGTTATCTGGAATTACGCAACCGCATTGAGCGCAAGTATGGTAAGCTCAACCCTGGCAACTGTTGGGTAAGTGATTCGTGTTTTCTCCCCCATGATGCTCATAGCATTTTGGCTCAGATGCTCAAAGATGCCGAAAAAAGGGGGAAAGGTAAACTGCAATGGTTCGCCAACACGGTGATAAAGGATTTAGAAATTAGTGCTGATGGAAAAATAATTAATAGTGCGATCGCTATTCAACATCAACCAGCAAAAGGTGCATTACCTCTTAATACTTATCCTTTATCTCAAACCATTGAAGATGCTTATACCTACGGTAACTCATCACGCTTTACCAAAAATATTATCCGTTTTGTACCTAAGCAAAATCCAAAAACCGCAGCAAATTGGTATGTTGTAGATGCCAGTGAAACTGGGGAAATCATTGCTTTGGCTGATGTTCCCTACCAATTAGGTATTGATGCTCGTTCCTACCTAGAACCTTCTGCTTCTAGCCCCCAAAACGACCCCTATTGTCCGCAAGGTTTTACCTACACTTTTGCAATGGAGGCTACCAAAGACGCACAACCCCAGACAATGCCTCAATATTATCCCCAATACGCCCCATATTTCAGCTATGAATTACAACGGTTGGCAAACTTTGACTTAGTTTTTACCTACCGTCGCATTTGGAGTCCTAAAAAAGGACAACCCGCAAAATTCGGCGGTGTCAATTTTACTGCTTCTACGCCTGGGGATATCTCCATGCAAAACTGGACTTGGGGTAATGACTACCGTCCTGGAACTGCTGCGGATAATCTCATTTACACTCGCCAACAGTTGCAAAGTACTGGACAGTTGCAGCCTCATGGCTGGATGGGAGGACTCAGAACAGATACCCTGCGCAAAGCTGAAGAAAATGCTCTTTCCTATTACTATTGGCTAGTTGCTGGAACTACAGATTCTCAATTAGGGGATGGTGTGAAGCAGCCGCAACCAAATCACCGCTTGTTATCAGGGTTAGATTCCCCAATGGGGACTGTGCATGGCTTATCGAAATATCCTTATATGCGGGAAGGACGGCGGATTATTGGTCGCCCCAGTTGGGGACAATCCTCTGGCTTTGGTATCTGGGAAATAGATATTTCTCGCCGTGACTATAATGATGAATATTACCGCAAAACTCTGCCCGCAGATATGTATAAGCAGTTAAGAGCAGCACTCGCAGGTTTAGAAGCAACATCGGTAATTACAGGGCAAGTTTCACCAGATAAAGCAATGCGGCGGACTCGCTCAACTATCTTCCCTGACTCTGTAGGTATCGGTCACTACGCCATTGACTTCCATCCCTGCATGACACAAAGTCCTCCAGAAACACCTGGTAATACAGAACGTGCTGGTGAAAGGCGCGGCGCTGGCCAAGCTTATCCCTTCCAAATTGCGCTCAGAGCAATGATTCCCCAAAAAATTGACAATTTAATCGTCGGTGGTAAAAGTATTGCGACTAGTCATATTGCTGCGGCGGCTTATCGAGTACACTCCTTTGAATGGTCTGCGGGTGCGGCGGCGGGAACTGTTGCAGCTTTTGCATTGAAAAATGCGATCGCACCCTATCAATTAGTCGATGACTTACCCAAACCAGAACCGCAATTAGAAGCACTCAAACGTCTTTTAAAGGAAAATGGCAATCCTACTGCCTTTCCAGATACTTCGATTTTTAACCAAAATTGGGAGGATTGGCGCTAGCTAATAAAATGACAAAGTCCGCATAGGCGGACTTTGAAAAAAGGGAATATTGAAATCGATAGAACAAAATTCACATATTAAATAATGTAGATTTATCATTATTTATTTTGGTCATTATGCTGATTTGCTGGGGTGTCTACTTGCAAAGTATCCCCTTTTTGTTTAACTGAAAAGTCTGGTTCACTTTTGCTACTTTGAGCCAGTCCAGCAGCCCCCGCAATTGCCGTTCCTGCAAGGCCAAGACCAGCAGACCATTTGGCATCAGTAATTTTTGGCGAAACTAAAACAGCAACACCAATTATAGCTCCGATACCAGCCATAAATAGGGGGGTTATAGCTCGAATTAATTCTGGGGTAAGAGATTTCATAGAAGTGCAATTATAGAATTAGCTTTTAACTAAATATATATACGCTCTAGAAGATACACATTCCAGAATGGTTTTACATGTTTAGCAAATGATAGTCATGGTAATGTAAAAACGAAGTACCCCACCGCACAAAGGGTGGGGTATTAGGTGAAATAGGTTAAAAGCAGATATCAGCAAGACATAGTATTTCTGATTGAGAATAGGCAACTGTTCTGTTGCCTATTGCTCGCTTCCCATGTACTTATTAGTTAGTGTATTTACTGATTACTTTTGCTAAATCTGGCACAGCTTCCTCCACATGTTGCTTGGCTGAGCCGCGAAATTTTTCGTATGTTCCTTTAACGATTTGGCGCTTGGTGTTTTTGACCCGCTCATCGGTGACGCTCAGTAGTGCATCAGCAGTGCGATCGCGACTTGTAATCAGGTGTTCTACTGGATCGCCTTTCTCTTTACCTTCATTCCAAATCGGATCGATGGCTGTAAAGCACTGGGGTAGAAGCTGCTCGACGACGTAAGGGATGTATCCTGGCTTCACTCCTTTCAATGCAGCGAAGGCTGTTTTCAAGGCTATACCGCTGATTCCTGACTTGGATGCAACCTGTGCTTCGAGCATCGTGCAACAGTCATCCACCAACATGTCCTTTTTGTTTGAATTCAATAGTTCGTCGCTCAGTCCCATTTCAATCCTCCTTATTGTCAAAGTACTTAATTTCCATTCAACCAATTTTGTCAACGAACAGGAAATTACAAAATAGCGCAGGAAGTCTGAAAGCTTACCAAGCGCACCCAGAAATTTTAAACAATTTCTGGGTATGCTGTCGAAAATTCATATATATGAAGTAAATGTAAAGTATTTAATATTACACCTTATCCTTACAAAGGGAAGCATGAAAAGCAAGAAGGCAAGCGGTAAGTAACCGCACTGCCTTCTCTGGCGTTATTGAGTAAAAATTAACGGCTTGATCAATACTTCGCCAACTTTTGAACAGCCCTACTCTTCTAAAGTGAAGGTATTTTGGCTCGCGATCGCAGGGAGTATTATGATTGAGCTATTTACTTTTCAGGTTCTTGGTGATGACCTGTGCCTGTTTCAGTTTCCAGTAGTCTTGAAATAAATACGTCTGGTTTTCTACTGACCACAGACTTAACTTTATCAATGGCAATTACTTCACTGATTTTGACAATCATTTCCCACAGAGTATCCTCCTCTGTCTCTTTGTTGTAAGTTCTGTGCTTAAACCACAACAAATCATCCCAAACTCCGATGACTGTGGCGAAATACCACTTATCTCTTATTAGTATCCAGATTTCTTGTTCTAGGTAGGTCTGAAGAATAGATTTCACAACGGCTGAGATCATGAAAAGATATGCGCTACAGATTACACGGATGTTACAGATTATGGCTACAGTGTAATTACGTATTTAATAAGTACAAAATCGCCTATGCCTTTAGACATAAGCCTTGAGAGATATCCATTTAATTCCTTGCTTGGCAAAGTCTACATCTTTCCAGAATGTCGATTGCTTATACATGTAGTGTGTAGAAGAGAACTTCTAATTTTGAAATTAGGAACTGAGAATTGGAAAGGGAATGAGGGGGACAAGGGAGTGTGGGGAGTTTTCTTCACCATGCGCACAACCCATTGCCTTTCAAATTGGTATTACTTTAATAACAGAAATAACAGATAAACTGACTTAAGGCGAGGTGTTTATGGCAGAAGCGAAAAACGTACTAGGCACAAACCTGGAGATTTGTTGTACTTCTCCGATGACTGGTTATTACCGCGATGGCACTTGCAATACAGGAGGTCAGGATTTTGGAATGCACGTTGTTTGTGCCCAAGTGACAGCAGAATTTCTGGAATTTACTAAATTGCGAGGAAATGACCTCAGCACAGCTGTCCCGGAATATAATTTTCCTGGATTGAAAGCGGGCGATTGCTGGTGTTTATGTGCGGCTCGTTGGCAAGAAGCGCTAGAAGCTGGTGTTGCTCCCCCAGTCGTCCTGACAGCAACCCATGCTAGAGCTTTGGAAGCCTGTAATTTAGAGGATTTGAAAAAACACGCATTACCGGGAAAATAAGGAAGGGAGCAGAGGGGACAAGGGAGACAAGGGAGACAATTAACTGTTGACTGTTGACTGTTGAGTGTTGACTGTTGTCCAATGCCCAATGCCCATTAAATCCTGTGATAGTTTGTTAATTCAAAACCGTTGTTTGTTAAACTCTGGCGCACCTGCTGACTTAAAAGGGCAGAAAATTCTGCTGCACCTGAGCCTGATGGCCCGTTCAGTGGTTCGCCTGAGTTAATAACTGCGGGATGAGAATATATTTCTACTAGGTCTGCCTGAATTTGCGGGATCAGTCCTAGTAAGTATTCTTCAGTCATATTTCCAGTTTGCAGCAATCCATATACGCGCTCGGCGTATTTTATACCGTGAGCGTTGAGTAAACTTTCACCATAACGGCGCAGTCCGCCAAATACTCCTGACCAGACTAACTTAGTGAGTAGCTCTCGACGGTCAAGTTTTAGGCTGATTTTCAATTCTTCAGATGGCAGACGGATGACTCGGATTTTAAATTCTTGAGCTAATTCTCCCAATAACCGTAATATTACGGGATGGGCATGTAAATGTAAATGCCCATCAACATGAGAAAGGGGCAGCCCGGATGCACGGAATTTTTCCAACTGGGCGCGGATTTCTTGCCGCAATTCCTCACGGGCAGCGGGATGAAATTGATAACGTAAGCCAGCTACCAGAGGACTATCAGAAAAGTTACCGAGTGAGTCTACCAAATGGGGAATTTGGGAGGGAGGCAAAACAGCCCGACCGCACACCAGTACTAAATGCAGACCAACTGCCAAATTGGGATGAGTACGTGATAAGGCGATCGCTTCTTCGGCAGCATCTCCAGTTACCATCAAACTGGTACTAGTTAGCACACCCTGTTCATAAGCTTGGATAATTGCTTGATTGACACCAGCAGAAAAGCCAAAGTCATCACCATTAATAATGGCAAAGCGGGGTTTGTCAATTGTCATTTGTCAATTGTCATTTGTCATTGGGCATGGGGCATGGGGCATTGGGCATGGGGCATTGGGCATTGGAAACAATTTTGGATTTTGGATTTTGGATTTTACATTGGAATCCAAAATCGCAAATCTAAAATCTAAAATTTCTTGTCCTCCTTGTCCTCCTTGTCTCCCTTGTCCCCTCATCCCCCTCATCCCCCTCTGCCCTAGTTCCCCGCTGCGTGTGCAGCAGTTTGCTGATTGCGGCGTTCTTTGAGGTAGGAGAAAAACTCCCCGCCTTCTCGCAGGCGGCGTACCATCATCTGTCGGTCTGCGAGCATTTCTTTGACAATGGGGATGATTGCCTTGGGACGGAAGTAAAATTTCCGGTACATCCGCTCAACTGCATCTTCAATTTCCTCACTGGAAAGGGTGGGATATTGCAGTGTTGAGGTTTGAATACCAGAGTTAGCTACTAGAGATTGATTGGTAAACCAGCCGTTTTCCTTAGCTTGTTCGTAAAGTTCTGTACCTGGGTATGGTGCAGCAATGGAAACTTGAATTGTATGGGGACTGAGTTCACAGGCAAAGCGAATTGTCTCTTCTACGGTTTCTTGAGTTTCAATTGGTAGACCAATAATGAATGTTCCGTGAACGGTGATGCCGAGTTTATGGCAGTTTTTCATAAATTCCCGCGCCACTTCTAGCTTGATGCCTTTCTTAATCCGGTTGAGAATGTCTTGGTTACCAGATTCAAAACCAACAAGCAGCAACCGCAGGCCGTTGTCGCGCAGGGTTTTGAGGGTGTCGTAGTCTAAATTGGCACGGGCGTTACAACTCCAAGTGAGTTTGAGCCGCTTCATATGTTCGCTAATTGCGATCGCGCGATGTTTGTCTATGGTAAAGGTATCGTCATCAAACATATATTCCCGCACTTTGTCGCCGAAAATGGCTTTGGCTTCTTCCATCTCCCGCCCGACAACTTCTGGGGTTTTATGCCGATATAAGTGACCGCCAATTGTCTGCGGCCAAAGGCAAAAAGTACATTTTGCCGGACAACCGCGCCCAGTGTAAAAGGAAATGTAGGGATGCAGTAAGTAGCCGATGAAATATTTATTAATATCTAAGTCACGGGCATAGGTAGGGAGGACGCTGGGCATAGCATCCCAATCGTGAATTAAGGGGCGCTCCTCATTGTGACGCACGTTAGAGAACTGGTCACGATAGCTCAGACCCTGAATATTTTCCCAAGGTATGCCTTGAGCTAGTTCCTTACAGGTATAGTCAAATTCGTTACGACAAACAAAGTCGATTACTGGATTACCCCGCAGCGTCTCCTCGGGTAAGACTGCCACATGCGCCCCTACAAAGCCAATCTGTACGTCTGGATTTTGCGCTTTAATAGCTTGGGCACACTTCACGTCATTAGCGAGTGAGGGTGTACTGGTGTGCATGATTACCAATTCGTAATCCTTAGCAATTTTCAGCACATCTTCCACAGTTTGATTATGTGGTGGAGCATCCACCAGCCTGCTACCTGGCACAAGTGCAGCAGGTTGCGCTAGCCATGTGGGATACCAAAAGGAAGTAATTTCGCGCTTAGCTTGGTATCTTGAACCAGCACCACCGTCAAAGCCATCAAAGGAAGGAGGACTGAGGAACAAAGTTTTCTTCATTGATATTTCTCCTTAGTCAATAGTCAATTGTCAATTGTCAATGGTTAAGGGTAATTGGGCATGGAGCATGGGGCATCCCTTCGACTTCGCTCAGGGCAAGTGGGCAAGAGTCAAGAGTCAATGGTCAATGGTCATTAGTTATTCTCACCCATCTTCCTTGTCTCCCTTCCCTTATCTTCCTTCTGCCCGGACACTGAGTTTCGACTACGCTCAACTACCGCGAAGTCGTACCCTACGGGAAGCAAGCTACGCGGAGCGTCTCCCACAGAAGTGCTGCCTTCTGCCCTCTGCCTTCATAAACTAGCTAGCTTTAATGTTCACATCAATAAACTGCTTGAGGAGTGCCAAAACATCGTTCCGACTGAGTTTTTCTTTGCCATTAGCTAAAGCGTCAAGTGTTCCATGTGCCAAGGTGAGGGGAATTTGGCAAAAATCTAAAGCTGGCCCCGCAGCAAGGCTTTGAGTGTAAGCATCTGCTAGCTTTAGGTTACGGCGTGCATACTCATGCATATTTGCAGCACTCCAGCCTTCGGGATAGAAATCTACCCCCCGTTTTAAATCTTCACTGTGGTTACGCAAGATGTTAACTGCTTGTAAACCCCGACCAAACCCAATTGCTTGAGTCCGGTTAGTTTCCGTGCCATCATACCAAGCCCATAAATCAGACAATAACAAGCCCACCGCACCTGCAACCCCAAATGTATAACGATCCAAATCAGACTCTGTCTGAATTTTCCAGTTATTTTCTGCCCAGTACGCCATTCTGTCTGCCATTGCGGCGGTGGCATCCCAAATTCGGGGGGCGATCGCTTCTGGTGCTAATATTGACCATTCTCTAATTCCTAGGGTAACTTCTGGTAAAGTATTCTCATAACCATTAAATCCTAAGGAAAAAGCATCAACTGCGAAACCATCAACCCCCGCTTGTAATGTTAAGCTGATTGTTCGTAACAACTGTGCCTTAGTTGGGTTATCCAGTTCTGGATGATCTTCAATTTCATCAATAGCACGCATACACAAGTATGCTGATGCAACTGCCTCTTGTAACCCTGACGGTAAAAGACTAATTGGAATGTAAAAAGTTCGACTAGTTTCCTTCAGGATTTGCAGTGCATCTCTACGTAAATCCATGTTTTCACTCCTCTCTTGATTTTCACACCACATGAAGTTTTCGGTTTTTTTTGATGATACTGGATCTGTTTTTACTAAATCTTAAGAACTTTATTTTCGCTAGTATTTCCTCTAACAATTAATAGTTTACGGTATCACAATTAACAAAAATCTCACATTGCTCAAAGTTTAGTCTAGTATATAGGGCTTTGGTGACAAAAATGCACGGAGGATAGGATGGGATGGCTCTCATCATCTTTTCGGGCAAATTATCAATATTTATGCTAATATTTGTGCAATTATCTGCAAATTTTCCTACTAATGAACAGCTAATTTCCGAGGAGTAAATGCCTTGAAGTCTGGATGAAGCTGAATAGAGTAGCATAGTTATTGTATCCATAGAGACAAATAATCAAATTACTGTTAATCGGTCATAGTAACTCAAAACGACGATTAATGCCTGTAGTCTAAGCAAGCACAGCTTCTTGAAGGTAGGGAATAAAGAGAGTAAACAAATACAAATATTACTCCTCGCCCTCATGTAATAATCCAGTGTAGTTTTTGACAAAATTACTGAATCTGGAAGCTCAAGTTTAGCTCAAGACAATACCCAGCCTAACTTTATTTCAAAAATCCAATATGAATTTTATAGAGGATACTTATTAATTACGATAATAGAGAATAAGTAGTTCCCGAAAATTTAATCACTTATTGCTTTAATTTTTACCCGCGTTCAGTCCACAGCATAGATAGCAATTGTCAGAATAGCGATGAATTTATGCTGTTTTATGCGCTTCATTTGTGGATCTGACATTGTGTAAAGTTGTCAGCAATGGTAATTTTGAGCTTGAGTTTCAACTAATTTATCTAAATTGATCTATAACGTGCTTCCTGTTTCTCGTGCCGATATATGCATGACAATACCACGCCGAGTTTACGTTATATTTACTTACTCCTCTGTCTAGAAGTTTGTGATGGAACTGATAGCTGTTCTTTCTCTAGCCTACTTCCTTTGCTCTACCAGTTTTTATCAATATTTAGATGCGATCGCCACATTAAGGCGATTTACAGGAATAAATATACCGCCGCCGTTGGTTTCGACTTTGCTCAACCAACTCCAGAGTCGAGAGTTGAGCGTAAAGCCTTCTCTACGAGAGGCTTCGCCAACGGCATAGCTTCTCCTGTCGGAGAGGCTGCGCCCTAAGCGAAGCTATGCCGTAGGCTTTACGCTTAGCGCGTAGCGGACGCACCAAAAGTCGAAACTCGCCAACACAGGTATTTTCTTTCTCGGAAATCACCTAATCTAGAAAATTAAGCTTGAGGATATGATCACAGATGAAAAGAAGCTTAAGTCTGTGAGCAAGGTAAGAGAAAAGCAAAAAGAAAAGAGTACAAGGAAAAATTTTTAAATTTCTCCTTGACTTCCTCTACCTTCGTATCTTTCCGGCTTGTCCCAGAACCAACTTGAAAAGTTTGTTGGCGGCGCCTGATTGCTGAAGAATAAACTTTTATTGATATTTGGCGTATCTACACACAGATAGAACTAATAAATCTACTTTTTTGGGGATGCGATCGCTCAAAATATAATTATCATAATTAGAAATTTGAAGGATTAAGTGAATTAACTTAAAATAAATTGGCTTGATTCTACATATGTGTGTATATTTATTATTGTTTTGCTCAAAATAATTCTCTGATTTAAAAATCTTTCGCTAGAGAGATGTACATAACTATAAAGATAATGCCAAAAATATATTATCTAGACTACGAGGCTTAGAAAAATGCCAAAAGTAGGTAAATATGCATTACTGAGTAATTATTTATTAATAATAACCTGGTTAACATCGTGTAGCGGTAAATCTACTTCAGAAGATATGACTAAGGAAATACAAAATGTCTCTTCCTGGTCAGCAACAGCCCAGATGGTAGGTGATGCTTGGATACAGGGTGCTGTACCGAAAAAATATGCGCAAACGACTTTAAAGAAAGCTCAACAAGAAATTCTCAAAGAAAAAGACAATATAGTCAAACTCCAAACATCTCAAAAGGCAGTTGCCCAGCATAAATCTGTACTTTTAACAGAAGTTTTATTATTAGCTAATAAAACAGAACAAATGTCAAGAGCAATTACCCAAGCAAATCGTCACCAGGTGCAAAAATCTCTGAAAGAATTAGAAGCAGAAACTAGAGTTCTCCACAGACTCAGAAACATACCCGAATAAAGCCATGAAGAAAATTTGGGAAATTGCACTGGGAATTATTACCAGTATCGGCGGCTTTCTGGATGTAGGTGCGATCGCTACAGCAGCAGAAGCTGGATCTACCTATGGCTTTCAACTAATTTGGGTAATAATCCTAGGAACAATTTGTGTCATCTCTTTAGTAGAAATGTCTGGGCGATTAGCAGCTGTTAGTAAGCATACCTTAGCAGCAGCAGTGCGGGAACGCTTTGGTTTTAACTTTTATGTCATTCCCTTATTTGCAGAAATTATTGTTGATTTTCTGGTTTTAGCTGCGGAAATTGGCGGTGTTTGTATAGCCTTACAACTAGTAACAGGTATTAGCTTCCAATGGTTTGCTTTACCTGTAGCTTTTGCTATTTGGTTATTACTATGGAAAGGCACATTTGGTCTAATTGAAAACGGCATTTCTGCTTTAGGTTTAGTTACTTTAGTATTTGTCTATGCTACGTTTAAATTATATCCTTCATTAACAGAAATTGGCAGAGGTTTTTTGCCTACAATCTCAAGGGAAGATACTCCACATTATTTATTTATTGCAGTGAGTATTTTAGGTGCATTAATTAGCCCTTACCTATTTTATTTTTACTCATCTGGTGCAGTGGAAGATAAGTGGGATGAAGGAAATATTGGCGTAAATCGTGCTGTTGCTGGCTTGGGAATGGGCTTTGGTAGTATTGTATCGCTCGGCGTGCTAATTGTAGCAGCACTAACACTCAACCCTAAAGGCATCCAAGTTGATAGCTATGAACAAGCAGCGTTGATGCTAACTGAACCTTTAGGCTACTGGGGTTTTATTTTGTTTGCAGCATCGTTGGGAATAGCTTGCTTTGGTGCTGCGCTGGAGGTGACTCTGGATACAGCCTATATTGTGGCTCAAGCTTTTGGTTGGAATTGGGGCGAAAATCTCAAACCAAAAGATGCAGCGCGGTTTAGTTTGGTTTATACCGTGTTTGTATTTTTAGCGTCGTTACTAATGGTATTCGGTATCGATCCATTACAACTGACTTTATTTTCAATGGCGATTACAGCAGTTATTTTACCACCAGTGATAGTGCCGTTTTTGGTTTTAATGAACGATAAATTATATGTGGGCAAGTATCGTAATGGTTGGATTAGTAATAGCGTGGTGATATTTACAATTGCGCTGGCATTTGTGATGGCTATTGTGGCAATTCCTTTGGAGTTTATTGGAGGATAAAGTATTTAGATGAATCGAGTTGTTGCATAAATATTTTTTTATCACGCAAAGGCGCAATCGCGCTTCGCGATCCCGCAGGGTAGGCGCAAAGAAGAATGCAAGAATATGGATATTATTAGGGATGTTTTAGATAATCAATTAGTAGATCGCAATCAACGCAAAATGGGTAAGGTTGATGGCGTTGTAATGGAATTGCGAGAAGGAGAACCACCGAGAGTGGCTTATATAGAAGTGGGAGTGACGACGCTGGCTAATAGGATAAATCCACGTTTAGCACGTTGGGTTGCAGCTATTGCGAGTAAATGGGGTGCGAAGCAAAGTGAACCATTGCGGATTCCTTGGACAAAGGTGCGGGATGTTGGTATTGATGTGGAAGTCGATGAAGAAGCCGAAGCCACACCCGCTTTAGCCTACGAAAAATGGTTGCGCGATCGCATTATCAAACGTATCCCTGGAGATGGATAATGACAACTAGAGAAATTCATTTAGAATTATTACTTGGTAAGCAAGTATTAGACTCCAATGGTAACGCGATCGGACGCATTGAGGAAGTACGCGCCGAAAAGCAAGGTGAAGAATGGTTAGTTCAGGAATATTTAATTGGCTACGCTGCAATTTTAGAAAGATTATCCGCCTGGACAATTGGGTTAGGAATTTTGCATTTACTGGGTGCGCATAAAATCCACGGTGGTCATACAGTACCTTGGGACAAGCTAGATTTGACTAACCCTGACAAACCGCGTTTGCTTTGTAGTTTAGAAGAATTAAAGTCATTATCTCCAGAATCGCAAAATGTAGATAAGACATCGAATTGATTAGTCAACAGTCAACAGTCAACCGTCAACCGTCAACCGTCAACCGTCAGTTGTCCCTCTCAGATTAATCATGCCGCAATATTTTGGGAAATTACCAACAACCAACCAACCTTGGAACAATATCGGTGGTGTACAAGCTGTAAATTGGAGCGATGCCTACGGTGGTAAACAACGCACTGTTAATTTTGAGTGTGGTAACTCACGGTTACAAATTACCATACTTTCCTCTAATTTAGTTCGAGTCAGGTTTGCACCGACTGGGGAATTTACGCCCCGCCGTTCTTGGGCGGTAACAGTGGATGATTCAGAATGGGAAAAAGTACGCTTTGAGGTGCAAGATACTGAAACGACGGTAGAAATTACAACTGAAAAAATTCGCTTGTGTGTGCAAAAGCAAGATTCTCGCCTAGTTTGCTTTGACAAAGCTAATCGTCCCTTTGCCGAAGATGTTGATATGGGGATTGGTTGGCGTAGGGGCGCTGTTGCTAGCTGGAAGAAAATTTACGCCGATGAGCATTTTTATGGCTTTGGGGAACGCACAGGCTTTCTGGATAAACTCAGCCAAGTGAAAACTAACTGGACAGTTGATGCTTTAGATTACGATGCGTTGACTGATGAAATGTACCAAGCCATTCCATTTTTTATGGCTTTGCGTCCAGATGTAGGTTATGGCATCTTTTTTAACACGACATTTTGGAGTCAATTTGATATTGGTGCCCAAAAGCCTGGTGTTTGTCAGATGGAAACTCGCGGCGGAGAGTTAGATTATTACATTATCTATGGACCCGAACCAGCGGATATTTTGCGTACATATACGCAATTAACTGGGAGAATGTCGCTACCACCAAAATGGGCGCTAGGTTATCATCAATGTCGCTGGAGTTACGAATCAGAAGATGTGGTGCGGGAACTAGCGCGAGAATTTCGTCAGCGCCGCATTCCTTGCGATGTCATCCACCTGGATATTGACTATATGCGGGGTTATCGTGTGTTTACCTGGAGTCCGAAACGCTTTCCCGAACCCGCAAAATTGGTAAGTGATTTGGCTCAAGCTGGTTTTAAGACAGTGACAATTATCGACCCAGGTGTGAAGTATGAGCCAGAAGCCAATTATCACGTTTTCGATCAAGGAATAGCCAACGATTATTTTGTGCGTAAAGCCGATGGCGTGTTATTTCACGGCTATGTGTGGCCGGAAAAGGCTGTTTTTCCTGATTTTTTACGTTCTGATGTGCGTCAATGGTGGGGTGATTTACACAAAAGCCTCACCGATATTGGTGTGGCAGGAATCTGGAATGATATGAATGAACCCGCCATAGATACTCGCCCCTTTGGGGATGGGGGGGAGAAGATTTGGTTTCCTCTGGATGCGCCGCAGGGGGATGGGGGGGATGAGGGGGACAAACAGACGCGGGGACGCGGGGATGAAACAGATGGGGGGGATGAGGGGGATGAGGGGGATCAGGCAAAAAGCGAAAATGTCTCCGCGTCCCCGTGTCCTCGCGTCCCCGTGTCCTCTTCCACTCATCTAGAGGTGCATAATTTGTATGGGTTGATGATGGCTAAAGCTTGTGCTGAAGGGTTGCAGCGCCATCGGCAAAAAGAGCGATCGTTTGTGTTGACACGTTCTGGTTATGCTGGGGTGCAGCGTTGGTCTTCGGTGTGGATGGGGGATAACCATTCATTGTGGGAGCATTTGGAAATGTCCTTACCCATGCTGTGTAACATGGGGCTTTCGGGTGTGGCGTTTGTCGGTTGTGATATTGGTGGGTTTGCAGGTAACGCCACTGCGGAGTTATTTGCCCGGTGGATGCAGGTAGGAATGCTTTACCCACTGATGCGCGGACATTCTGCCATGTCTACGGCGCGTCATGAACCTTGGGTATTTGGCGATCGCACAGAAAATATCTGTCGGGAATATATTAACCTGCGCTATCAGCTATTACCTTACATCTACAATCTGTTTTGGGAAGCGGCACAAACAGGCGCTCCGATTTTAAGACCACTATTTTACCATTATCCGCGCGATCGCCAAACCTACACCCTTTACGATCAGGTATTTCTGGGAGCTTCTCTGATGGCTGCACCGATTTACCGTCCTGGCGTTGAGTACCGCGCTGTCTATTTACCCGCAGGTACTTGGTATGACTGGTGGACTGGAGAAAAATACACAGGCCCTACCCATATTTTGGCCCATGCACCATTAGAAAGAATGCCACTTTATGTCCGTGGTGGCGCCATCATCCCCATGCAACCTGTGCAGCAATATGTCGATGAACTTCCACAAAACTTACTGCATTTGCGTATTTGGCCTGGTGAGAACCAATACTTATTTTTTGAAGATGATGGTATCACCAATAATAGTCATAATCAAAACTACTCTTTACGAGAAATCAGGGTATATACGCAAGAAAATCAAACCGTCGTTGATATTGTTAAAAGAGTAGGGGAATGGATACCACCAAAAAGAGAAATAATTGTTGAAGTAGTCGGCATTGGCGAACAACGCTTTACTGATGATGGCGGCGCATATATCTTGAGATTTTAAAATCTACACTAGGATATATTTTTGAAAACACCAGAGGGGCGGCACTTCGATTTCTCTGCGAGACGCTACGCGCTAAGCGTAAAGCCTACGGCATAGCTTCTCCTATCGGAGAGGCTGCGCCCTAAGCGTTGGCGCAGCCTCTCCGCAGGAGAAGCTATGCCCAATGCCCAATGCCCAATGCCCAATGCCCAATAAAATATGCATATAGATAGATGAAACTATAAATCAAGTATAAGTATTATAAAATACCAGAATATATCCCTCTAGACTCAAAAAACCTTGAAATTTGCTCGGCACGTTTAGATGGGGTTACAAAAACCTGGATGTTAAACAGAAACCGCTGGTATCTGCAAGTTCTCGACCAAGTCCCCAGTAAACCGTTAATAGTACAAATCAGTAGTGCGATCGCCATATTCATCGGCGGATTTGTACTTATTGGCTGGGGTTTCGATATTGAATTTCTCAAATGTTTCTGCTCTAGTGGTTTAGTGACCATGAAGGCAAATACAGCCTTGGGTTTTATACTGTCTGGTGTGTCACTGTGGTTAGTTCAGAATCTCAAGACAGAAAAAGGTACTTCTCTCCAAAATAACGCCCACCACCTTTGGGTTTCGCGGCTGTGTGCAGTAGCAGTATTGATGCTTGGGTTGTTAACAGTCGTTCAATATATCTTTGGGAAGAATTTTGGCATTGACGAGTTGTTATTCCCCGATTCGCCAAATGCTATATTCACATCGCGGCCAGGACGAATGGGATTGAACACTGCACTTGACTTTATGCTCGTCGGTAGATCCCTAGAGCTAGCAGTGCATCAAAAAACCGATCGTAGCTATTGGTATTCCCAAATTCTCGCCCTCATAGCTGCTTTAATTTCCTTGCAGGCGTTAATTGGCTATACCTATCAAGTACAAAGTTTGTATGGCTTACAACCTTATACAACTTCAATGGCCTTACACACAGCTATAACTTTTATAATGCTGTGTATTGGTATTATGTGGACAAATCCAAACCAGGGATTAATGCGAATAATTACAAGCAATACCGACAGCGGTTTGTTGTCCCGCAGATTATTATTTGCGGCGATCGCAGTTCCTTTGCTAGTAGGGTGGTTAATTGTTCTTGGTCAAAAAATAGGTCAATATGATACGGCGTTTGCCATATCATTATTTGCCATTATCATCATGGTGATTTTTGCCATTATCATCTGGCAAAGTGCAGCAGTAGTTGAACGCCTCAGTAAACAACGCGATCGCGTTCAAGATGAACTAAAAGCTTACGAAGAAAAACTCGGAAGTCTTGTAGATGCTAATTTAATCGGCATTATGTTTGCTGATATATATGGCGGTATCCAGCAAGCAAATAATGAATTTTTATCCCTGATTGGCTACACGCGGGAAGATTTATTAGCCGGGAGGATCAGCTGGAGCGAGATCACACCCCCAGAATACTTATATTTGGATGAGCAGGGAATCGCCCAAGCCCAAGCAAATGCGAATGGTGCTTGTACGCCCTATGAAAAAGAATATATCCGCAAAGATGGCAGCCGTATACCGGTGTTAGTTGGTTACGTACTGTTGGGAGAACAACGCCAAGATTCAGTAGCATTTATTATCAACTTAAGTGAACGTCAACAGGCAAAACAACAAATAGTCCAGCTCAACAAGGATCTTCAGCGCCGTGTCACTGAGTTACAAACTTTGCTTGATGTTATCCCCATTGGCATTGGTATTGCCGAAGATCCTGAATGTGAAAGTATTAGAGTTAATCCCGCTTTTGCCAAACAGTTAGGGATTTCGCCGGATAACAACGCCTCCTTGACTGCGCCACTTGAGGAGAGACCAAATTTTAAACTCTACCGTGAGGGTAAGGAAATATCAGGACAAGAACTCCCCATGCAGTATGCTGCTGCTCATGGCGTTGAAGTTGTAGATTTTGAGCTAGAGATATTACAGGAAAATGGTAAATTAGTCAAGTTATTAGAGTATGTTGCACCTTTGTTTGACGAAGAAGGTAATACTAGAGGCTGCATCGGTGCATTTTTGGATATTACAGAACGCAAGCAAGCTGAGGAATTGCTACGAAATCAGCAAAAATGGCTGGAAGATGTACTCAATCTCATGCCCAGACCACTAATATTTATAGAACCAGGAACAGCACGGGTAACTTTCGCTAATCGCGCCGCCGACGAAGTAGCTGGGGGCGAATTTCCCAAAGGGATAGCAGCAGCAGATTACCACAAGTTTTATTATTATACTGATGCTCACGGCGATCGCCTTGCCAACGACCAAATGCCAGGAGTGCGGGTTGCTCGTGGAGAACGCCTGGATGGGTTAGAGGTAGACTGGCATACAAATCAAGGTGTGCGTTCTCTATTGATATTTGCTGATACAATGCCTGCAATGCATGGTTATCCAGCTACCTGTGTATTAGTTTTCCAAGATATTACCAATATCAAGCAAGTAGAAAAAGCCCTTTCTTTAGGCTACAAAAGACTTAAACTGCTATTTGATACTGCTAGTGAATTATTATCCAGTCAAAATCCTGTGGCATTAGTTGATAGCTTATTCCGTCAACTTGCCGAGCAAATTGGGTTAGATATGTATCTAAATTACTTGATAGAAGACAACTCTCAGGTAATGCATCTAGCCTCATCCACGGGTATTTCTGAAGAACTGGCAAAAGAAATCGAGTACTTGGCGGTGGGTACAGCAGTATGTGGGACGACAGCCCAAACAAAGTGTCAGGTTACCTTAGATAATGTCCAGCAATCAACTGACCCAAAAACAGCATTGATTCGCTCTATCGGCATTACAGCTTACTACAGTTACCCGTTAATTACTCAAGGGCAGCTTTTAGGTACTCTTTCCTTTGGCAGCCGCACTCGCACTCGCTTCAGTGATAATCAAAAGGGAATGATGCAAGCAGTTTGCGATCAAATAGCGATCGCAATGGAACGGGCGCGGTTAATTACTTCTTTGCAACAACAAACTGAGCAGTTGCAAGAAGCAAACCGAATGAAAGATGAATTTTTGGCGATATTGTCCCATGAATTGCGATCGCCCCTCAACGCTATCCTCGGTTGGGCACAATTGCTACGTTCCCGTAATCTCAACGAAACTCAAGCGAGTAGGGGTTTGGAAACAATCGAACGCAATGCCAGAATCCAAACCCAGCTAATTGAAGACTTGCTGGATATTTCGCGGATGATTAGAGGAAAGTTGCGTTTGAATGTGGCGACTTGCAATCTGATTTCCATTATTAACTCAGCCTTAGAGACGGTTCACCTAGCAGCCCAAGTCAAGGAAATCGATGTGCAATTTTCTCTACCGGAGCAGGAATCAGTAGCAAATAATCGCAGTAGTGAATTTTTAGTTTCCGGCGATGCCGAACGCTTACAGCAGATCATTTGGAATTTATTATCCAACGCCATCAAATTTACTTCTCCAGGTGGTAAAATAGAAATTAGGATGGCAAAACTCGTCGAAAAATGCAAAGGTAATCTGACTAGCTACGCTCAGATTCAAGTAATTGACACAGGTATTGGTATTAGTTCCGAGTTTCTGCCTTACGTATTTGATAGATTTCGTCAAGCTGATAGTTCCAGTACCAGAAAACATGGTGGACTAGGATTAGGGTTAGCAATTGTCCGTCATTTAGTAGAACTGCATGGCGGTACAGTGCAAGTCGATAGTCCAGGTGAGGAGCAAGGCGCGACATTTACAGTCAAGCTACCGCTGTTGTCGCCAACACAAGCAACAATTTCCTCCCTACACAAAGAAGATGATTCCGCGTCGGTTTTGTATCCTTCCTTGTTAGGCGTGCGAGTCCTAGTAGTAGACGACGAAGTTGATAGCCGGGAATTTATCACCACCGTACTTCAACAATCCCAAGCCGAAGTGCAAGCAGCAGCATCAGTACCAGAAGCATTGCAGATAATTCAAGAGTGGAAACCAGATGTGATTGTCAGTGACATCGGTATGCCGACAGAAGATGGTTATTCATTAATCCGCAAAGTGCGATCGCTACCACCAGAGCAAGGAGGGAATGTGCCAGCAGCAGCACTGACAGCTTATGCTAGAGCAGAAGACCGGATGCGAGCTATCCAAGAAGGTTATCAGCTACATTTACCTAAACCAATTGAACCAGCTGAGTTAGCAACAGTAGTTGCTAGCTTGGTTGGTAGAGCTTAACCTTTTAACTACTTGCTCTTGTTAAGCGACAGAGCTAAAAACTGGAAAGCATTCTTAGGTGTCATGACCTTTCTAACGTAGCTTTCGCTTAATCTGGCTATCTTGTCCACTGTTGTCCAGTGTTTAGCTGATAGCAACTGATATCCCAGCTAACTGTATTAGTAACAAATCACCATGCATAGACTAACGGGTATGTAGCATTTTTCACAGCCTGAAGCAAAGGATCGCGAATCTTTGCTTCCGGGAACCAAGCAGCGCCCAGATCCCAAATAATCACACCGCCTAAGCCATTTTTTTCAACGTAATCAATCTTTACCTGAACAGATTTTTCATTTTCATAAGAAATAAAACTATCAGTAGCTGAACCCAGTGAATTAATTTTTAAATAGGCAGATTGAGTGGTTGTATCCCAGTAATAAACCTGCTTTTTGTAATAGCGATTAATGATCTCAAAATAAGGAATTGATCCCAATATCGGTATCTGAGTTTTATCCCATTTCTGTAGCGGCTCAAAAACACCGCCCCATTTTTTGCCCTCAAAGTCAATACCAATTCCTAACTTACTTGCGCTGACACCTGCATCAACAAAAGCTTTCACAAGACCATCAGCAGAAGGCAGAAGTTGACCAGTGCTAGGAAATTTGTAACCACCGTCATAAAGTGGAGCATTGTGCCAAGTCACCGAACCTAGCTCATTGCTGGCTAAATTATAAGTCGTGATATTGATTTGCGCGAATTGGTCTTGCAATCTGGCAAATAGCTCTGGTCGCTCCTTGACAGCCGCAGTTAAGATCGGCCGAGGATTAATGGCACTCAATTTCTGACTCAAAAGATTAATGAACGCTGTATATTGCGCTTCATCTTCTTCTGTGAGAGATTGCCAATGAATATCAATACCATCGTATTGTTCGCCACCATAGCCTGTATAGTCATTTGTTAAAAATTTGACAAGATTATTAGTGAAGGCTTCGAGATTTTCCGGGCTGGTAGCGGCTCGAAATCTCCGGTGTGTCGCGCCCTTGACTTCTGTTTTACCATCTCCCCCACCGATCGCAAACAGCACTTTTGTTCCGCTTGCATGGGCTGCTTTCAACAGCGCCGCCGAGTTATCTGGGGTAATTTGATTAGTTTCAACATCCAAGCCTGCTGGATCAAAAAGCGAACTGTGCTGTTGAATACCTGGTTTGACAGCAAAATGGATGACAGCAGTCACAGCGCTATAATCAATGTCTTCAGGGCGTAAATATTCTTGCCTCCAACCGGGATAATAGGCGTTAGTCCATGCCGTCAGGCGTTTGCCGATCACTGCTAAACTTTCAATTGTGTTCATAGTACCTCTTGAACCTACACATTCTGCGATCGCTATCAAGTATCAGAACACACTAGTCTACAAACGGCGTTGGTACTATTCCGGAAGGCTGATCGAAAGAAAGGCAAAGGGTAGAGGAGACAAGGGGGACAAGGGAGTGTGGGGAGTGTAGGGAATTTTCTTCTCCATGTCCAATGCCCCATGCCCCATGCCCCATGCCCTAAAGTTGATGAGAAGCCAGAAAAGCTTCGACTTCATCTGTAGTGGGTTGGGAGGCGATCGCGCCTGGTTTAATGGTAGTTAGCGCACCCACAGCGCTGGCATAGGTAACAATACGTTTTGCGATTTCTGGATTACCCAAGTTTTGGATACCATGCTGAAGTATTTGATAAATAAACCCAGCCAAAAAGCTATCCCCCGCACCCGTTGTATCCACTACAGGTATAGAGAATGAGGGTAATTTGCCTTCATTTTCAGCTAAGCAGTAGGCGCAACCATTTTCCCCATCGGTCACCAATACTCCCTCAATCGAATTTAACCTGTAAGTAATTGCACCTGGATCATTAGTATCAAATAGCCATTCTGCTTCTTCTTTGGAAAGCTTGATAAAATCAACTCGTTTCAATATTTGCTCAATCTTTTGCCGAGCAATATTGGCATCTTGCCAAAATACAGGTCGCCAATTAACATCCAGCAAAATCTTCAGATCGTAATATTCTGCTAATTCTAAAGCACGGTGAATTGCCTGTTCACTGTCAGGATAAGCCAATTCCAAAGTACCCAAAACCAAAAAATCTGCCTCTTGAAACAGAGGTAAGGGTAATTTATCTGCTTGCAGGCGCGTATCAGCAAATTCAGTGGTGTCATATTTGCCAAATCCAGCAAAAGTGCGATCGCCTGCGAGATCCCTTGTCACATATACTTGCCTTGTTGGTGCTGTCGGATGGCGTTGCACCCCAATTGTATCTACGCCTAATTCTTGTAAAAGCTTTACCAAGCTATTCCCAGGTTCATCTTCACCAACCGCGCCGATAAAACCTGCTGGTGTCCCCAGCTTGACTAAAGCACAAGCCACGTTAGCTGGTGCGCCTCCAGGGTAAGGAGTCCAAGACTGAACTTCTTCTAGCTTTAGCCCCAATTGATCGGCTAAACAATCAAACAAAATTTCACCGAGACATAAAACACGGGGATTGCTCATTTCATTTTAGTTTGCGATTTGTCAGTCAGATTTTCCAGTATAAAATCTACAATAAACTTGGCTATCTGTCGCCCGTCCTTCATCGCTGGAAATAGCAATGTTTGCTACTAACATGAGATATACATGCTTTGTTCCCCACATTTTATTGCATCATGAAAACAGCTAATTTTAGCTATTTGATGGTAGTATTTAATACTGTAATTTCGTCAATTACCTGAAGATGAACCAAAAATAAACAGAAAAGAATAGCAATTGTAATGCTAATCGCACTGGAAACGCCTGCCGACAAAAGAATCTTCTAGAATGAGAGAGAGCGGTTAAGTACATATACCAAGGGAGGATAGAATAAGTCATGGCTGCTGGCGAGTCTCAGACCCCTGTTAGTCTGTCAGACAGAGAACTGCAAATTATCGACTTAGTGGCCGCTGGCTTAACTAACCAAGAGATTGCAGGAAAACTGGAAATTAGCAAACGCACAGTTGATAACCATATCAGCAATATTCTCACGAAAACCCAGACGGAAAACCGAGTAGCTCTTGTGCGCTGGGCTTTACAGTGGGGCAAAGTCTGTTTGAATGATGTCAATTGCTGTTCTCTGCCTAACCATAATGATTAGACAAGTTGCTAGTCAGGATGCGATCGATGGCGTTGAACCATAACATCATTGATTGCGTTATCACGTTCAAGTTCTTTTGGTTTACAGCCAAGGCAAATCTGACGCTTAACTAAGTGTTCTGCTCTTCACGCATTAATTTCATCAGTGTGAACTTCTACCACCAAGTTTTTTGAGCGTCAAACTCAACCAATTTTAGATTTTGGATGCTCGGATTTTGGTGAAGCAGCGACGGGTACCCAAGGAGTTTCCACGCCACTTACGCGGCTCTACCTCTTAACCCGGATAACGCAGTGGCTCCCCATGAGCGACTGCACCAAGCCGAAGGGATTTAACCCGACCACGCTTGCTACTTGGCTCAAGGATTTTCAATTTTGGCAGCCCTGCGCCTTTGCGGGTTCTCAAGGCACTTCGTTCAGTCGGTAGACTTGTAGGAAGTGGCGTGATTTTGGATTTGTTCCGCCCAAAGATGTGCATGAACCAAAAAAAATCTAAAATCGGCTTTTCTTGAATCTAAAATTGGCATAATGCTCGTCAAAGGGAGTCTTTTCACTGTCGGTACAGTCTTTTTCTGACTTTACCGATAGAGAAGTTCCCTTGGGTGCAACAGTATGTATCCACTCAACAATAAAAATTAGCAATAATATATTGCTCGAAGCGCTACATTTGAAAGAAACCCATGTTGCTTTATCGACTTGGGGAGCAGTGTTCCTGTACACAAGCCCGATTAGGAAACTGCGCTTAAAAGCGCTTGAGTTGTGTTTCCTCCCACAGCTAGAAGCAGTGGGTTTCTACACATACCGCGAGATTTTATGAATACTTCTGCTTCTTTTCAAAGTGGCTTATCTCCCTTTGACTTTTTCAACTTTGATTTAACGACTCCCATATCTGGGAATATTCCGAGAGTCGCAGAGCCAGCGGCGGCTGTTGATTTTCCCCAACCCACACCGGATGCTGATTTACTCAGACAGCTATCATTTATTCCGGGATTGAAAGAAATTTTGCTCCTGCGACAAGTTCATGCTTTAGAACATGCTACTGTTTGGGTTCTGAGTGAATCAAACAGTGCCTATACGAACAGCAGAGAATCTACCAATGTTCAAGTTGATAACGAACTATTAAGCGGGTTGTCTACAGAACATGGATTCTACCTCTATGGTGAAGTCAATATTAGTGATTTACGACGTGCAGTCACTCTCGCCCTACATCGCCTGACTAGTGGCGAATCGGATTTAGCTGTACATCCCCGTTGCGGCACAAATTTATCAGTAGCTATGCTGTTAACCGCTGGACTAGCTGTGGGTGTGCATCTGTTGCTACCGTTCCGACCAATTGAGCAACTCATCGGTTTGGGATTAGCAGCGACAACAGCTGCTGAACTTGCACCAGATTTAGGTTTAATGGCACAGCGCTACATCACAACTGCCATTCCCTTTAACCTCAAAATTGAACATATTATTCGGACACGGGACGTTTGGGGACGAGAGGCGCATTTTGTGAAGGTGAATTGGCAAGAATAATATCTCAGCTTTCCTTTGCTGCTAGTGAATATCCGCCTAATATCTGTTCTGCTCTGCCAAGCGGTATTTCTATTAATATAGTGACTTACCGCTATGCGATCGCGCGCCTACGCATTTTCAGAGAGTTAAGTAATGAGAAAGCTTTATTTCTTACTTCCAGGAACAGATAGTAAATTTGCTTGTGGTGGTCTTTGGGCAGAGTTAAAAACAGTTAATTTAGTTCAGCAGATTTGTAGCGCTGATGTTGTCACTTATCGTCAAAGGGAGTCTGGCAGACTGTTTATAGATGATCTACTCCAAGAGAAAAATTTAAATGATGTAATTTTTGTTATTAGTTGGGGATTTGATATAGCCCAACTCGCTGCTAAACTTCAACAATATAACGTTGTATACCATGCTCATAGCGCAGGTTACAAATTCTACTTATCAGGCAGTATACCCATTATCACTGTTAGCCGAAATACAATGGGATATTGGGGGCAAAAATCTCCCAACTCTTTGATTTATTATTTGCCTAATCAAATTAGTAACGAATTTCAAAATTTACATCTACAAAGAGACATCGATGTTTTAGTTCAGGCAAGAAAATCTTCAGAATATTTAATGCAAGCATTGATTCCCGAATTAGAGAAAAAATGTAATGTACTTGTGGTTAATTCCTATGTAGAAGATTTGCCTGGATTATTCAATCGCGCTAAAATTTATCTTTATGACTCTGCTGAATATTGGGCGCAACAAAATGTAAGTGAAGGATTTGGTTTACAACCAATGGAAGCCCTTGCCTGTGGCTGTCAAGTATTTTCAAGTGTCAATGGCGGGTTATCTGATTACCTAGATCCGGGATTTAATTGCTATAAAATTGCTGGATATTCAAAAGAATTTGATATTCAACGTATTTTAAAGGTGTTGGAATCTCCAGTCAATATGACTTTGTCGGAAGAGTTTTTTAACGAGTATCGGTACGACAATATTATTAAGCGGTTGCAAGTGATTCTGGATGAATTAAACGAATTTTTCGATCATAAAATCCAACAACCACAAAATATTCCCGAACTCTCAAGAATCCGTTTAGTAAAATTACTGACAAAGAATATATACAGTAAAGTGCGTAAGAAATATTTTCGGGACAATTGAAAGTTGCTAACACAGAAGTAGCGGAGTGAAGGCGTGCGGGCTGTGACTATCTTTGCTGCCAATGCATAATCTTGATGCCCGTACCAGGCACCACCGAATCTAGCGCAGCGTTCCCCAGTTGCGTCAATGTTCACAGTCCCGGTTTTTTGTTAACGTTAGCCGAAGGCTTTGGCGAAGCCATCGCTTGACATTCAAGACAGTCGCTACGGGCGATGAGATCGTACTACAAGAGGCGATCGCACTTGTTGAGGATGGTGCGTTCCCAGGATAGGGTTTGAGTGAGGTATGGAAGTTGTGGCAAGGAACGCACTCTACAAGATCGGCGATCGCACTGCAAAATGCCAGAGCGATCGCGATTCAACTCATTGGCTGAAGTTGTTTTAGTTGGGGTGGTTGATAGGGTTCTCATCCAGTTCTCCTGGTTTTAAGTTAAAACTTGGGCGATCGCTTGGGTGAGTTAAAGGATAGTTGCTTAGGGGTGTGATTTGTTGGGTTTCATGCTTCGACTCAACCTACGGTTGGGCGATCGCACCGCAAAATACTGATTCTACGCAGGCTTAAAGGTTGTAAATTTTTCCTTCAATGTCACAGATGATAATGTTTCGGTCTCTCGCATATTTCAGCACTATTTCCGGAAGAGGCAATACGTATTGAACAGGAACCTGAAGCACCTGTACTCCCTCTAGCACTTCGCCCTTGAGGTCGGCTGAGCGAATCGGGGCTTTCGGCGGGTACTTGACGTAGAGTTCCTGGAGATAGTCCAGCGCCTTAAGCTCATCATTTGCGAGTTGCCCCATTGGAAACTTACGGGAGATTATTTTCTCTCCTTTAATGTACAGATCGACGCGTGGATATCTTCCGCTTGGCGTACGCAGCTGAACTTCAGCATGCGCCCCTTTCGGAATTTTCAGCTTATTGAACAAACTGCCCGCTTCTTTAGGATCCGCGACTATGTCACCGAGTGGGCCTTCAAATCCCTCTTGAAAACCACCGAGGTGTTCAAGTTCCTCTTCGAGAGCCGTTAAGTCGCAAATTCTATGCGTACTCCATCGACAGATTTTTCCGTTTAGTTTTCTGCGATATATATGACTGCCTCCATCATGCTTAATTTCCATCTCGTATACAAAGCCCTCGTCAACGAGCGCCTTGTCAGTTACACCGCGAACCTCACCAGCTTCTACTGCCCTAACGACTTGTGGACCTTCAGTACGTGCGATCTCTTGTTCAACCGATGCCCGTATTTTGGTCGCCGCCTTCTCCGCTACTTTATCGAGCGTTTCAGCCGCTTCAGACGTCGCCTTACCTTCTCCGCCGCCCATGAGCTTGCCAATAACGAGATTTACGAGGATCTCTCGACCTGCGCTGCTAGCGATGTCCTTGAAACTTCGACCTTCGCCACTAAGATCCCGCAATCCTTCCTCACCCAGATCGTCGAGCACGACACCAGCAATCATTATGAGAGGACTAGGTGAGAAGGACAGGACAAAGCCACCGGCCTTGATCAATAAGGGAAAGAGCTGCGCGGCGAATTTCGCAGCCTCAGCAGTTTCGCGCATAACCTCACCAATGACGGTCTGTCTATTGAGGAGATCAACACTCCCGCTGTAATACCACAATGGGTAACCATCAAGATAGACCCAAACGATGCCTCCACTGTCAGATCCTGTCCCAAGGGTCTTGTAGATGTCAGCAATGTGGAAACGACCATAACGCTGACCAACCCTGAAAATAATATCACCGACCAGTCCCTGGTGAATTCGATGCTCATGTTGATACAGATCCTTCGTCCTAATTCGTTTTATCTCCTTGCTGTCATCCGTAAGACTCATATTTTGCGGCGTCCTGCCCGCAGCTTCTAGGTAACTATCGCGGTAGCGTGTGATCAGCGCATGAGTTAAATAATCCTTGATAGGTCCCCAATGATCCATCAATTCCATCACGGCCATCTCACGGGCGTTTACAGATCCCTCGAACTTGTCCAGACTTGTCTGCTCAAACATGGGACGTAGGTGTTTTTCGGACCCCATCCGTATGTATTCTGGTGCATCCGGATCGAGCGGATTGTGTCCACGCAAGAGATCAGTCAGCAGTATCGCAATCTCATCGACAATGTCTGACTCTGCTCCATCTTGCTCTTGCATTCTCATAAGAGATCTATCATCTTGAATTACAAAACTCGCACGCGCAATCGCCCAGTTTTGGAGTTTGTAGCCCGTAATTCGATCATCCGGGCCTTGCCCCGACGACCATCTCCGATCAGCCATATAGAGTGGATCATCTAACCCCGATCCTGTTTCCTGGCGTTGGACAAGAGTCGTTGATGTTGGTCTTAAAACCTGAGAAGCGCTAGACCAAGTGGCGGGTGGACTGCCGGACTGCTGGATAGCATGAGCCAATTCGTGAGCCAGCAACTGTCGTCCGGTGGTGCTTCCGGGTACGAACTGACTTGTGCCGAATACGATATTGTGCCCCACTGTGTAGGCATGAGCCTTCACGTCCCACGCCGATCGCTCGGCAGCCTCGCCGGAATGCACCCGCACCCGTGAAAAGTCATGGCCGAAACGCGGCTCCATAAAGGCACGAGTTGCTGCATCAAGAGGTTGTCCAGGTGAAGATAATGCTTGATGAACACTGTAGGGCGCTTCAGAAGATTCTTGGGTTGAAGCTGGTGCAGTTGTTTGATTGCCTGTAGCTTTCGTCTGAATGACATCCTCCGCTGCTACTTGAGGCGAAACTTGCCGTTGAACTAAAGGAGTGATTTGACTGGCGATTTCCCTTTGAATCATCCCCTCTTCTTCGTCTTCCAGTTCCATCTGGCGCTGAATCGCTGGTTCTGGCATCCGCATTACCTGGTCAGCAATGCGATCGGCTTCCAGTTCCAAGGGATCGTTACTAGCCCCAATCATGAGCTTCCGTTGTAAGCTAGCCTTATTCTTCGCACAACTGGTGCATTCTCCACCCGCGATCGTATGTTGCCCACAGGACTCACATTTCCGCTGCAAGATGCCTGAGTGACCGCGGTTCAACTCATTGGCTGAAGTTGTTTTAGTTGAGGTGGTTGATAGGGTTCTCATCCAGTTCTCCCGGTTTTAAGTTGAGGCTTGGGCGATCGCTCATGACCAGTTTCCGGTCGGAGATTGCCAACGAAACTCTGCCTCATTAATGGGACGTTCAATCTTGTCCAGTTCAGTACGGATACTGGCTAATACGAGAGGCATTGTTACAGAACTGCCTGCTTTAGCGGCTAAGAATGTGGCATTCAGGGCAATATTATGTATATTACCACCCGTTAGATTAAACCAGGCCAGATGCTCCTCATCTAGTTCATCGGTAGGAGTTTCGGCGCAAAGGCTCGTTAGCAGATCAGCTTGCGTTCTGCCAATCCAGGAAAGGGAAAGTCGATCAAAAACCGTAGCCGCCGCAGGAATGCCTCATCTAAAGCACAAGTCGAAGCCTTGAAAAACTACACTGGTTATGATCCAGAATTCGTCCATGTTGATAAAATTTATCGCACAAGAGAGAACCGAGCTTGGTCGCACTGGTTTCCGGTAAAAATTGCTTGGCAAGCGATCGCCCTAATTTACCACAGCTAAATCATCATTGACATTAAAACTATTTTCTGGGGTTTAGAGCCAAAAGTAAAAATACTCATAGGTTAGACAGTTGCGCCTAACTTCGCATTTTGCTAAGATTAGCCTAGTAATGGGTTAAGGAGATGTAAATAATGGCTATTTTTAGGTCAAGAGGAAAACCAAATAGATGCGAATCATCACTGAGAAAAGACTCAAACAAGCTTGTGAAAAGTACCCCGATGCTGAAGCTAGCATACGCGCTTGGAAAAAGCTTGTAAAAGAACAAGACTGGAATAGTTTTAACATCATCAAAACTACTTCCCTTTTTGCTCTAGATGGAGTTAAAAACTTCGTAATTTTTGATATTGGAGGTAATAAATATAGGTTAATAACCTGTATTAACTATAGGACTAAGGCTATATATATTCGTGAGTTCCTTACTCATACAGAATACGATAAAGATAAATGGAAAAATGATGAATGGTTTGATAGCTAGCTTGTAATTAGAGAAGCTATAAAACAAGTATAACTAGGGTTACTCAAGCTTTAATCTTAGTTATAAATGGCGAAATTGCAATATACTATAATGATAAAATGTTACACAAAAATACCTATACAGAATTGCTTACAAGTTTCCCCCCGCGCCCTATAAAATCTGAGGATGATTTTGAAAAAACTCAGGCAGTTATTGATAAATTGCTTGACAAAGGAGAATTGACAGAGGAAGAAGAAGACTATCTGAATTTACTAGGAATGGTAATTCATGAATATGAATCACAACAAGATTTAGTTCTAGATATTTACGGAGTAGACCTTCTCAAGGTTTTAATGGCTGAATTAAATCTTAAACAAAAAGATTTAGTTCCTATTTTTAAAACAGAATCGATTGTTTCTGATGTGCTAAAAGGTAAGCGGAAGTTGACAGTTGAGCATATTCAAAAACTTGCTGAGTTTTTTAAAGTTTCGCCTGCTGTATTCTTTCCTGTTAATTTCTCAGACAGAGACTTTTTGGAAGTGGCTTAGTCTACACAATCAAGCATTGACTACAAATAGATGCACGCTCACATCAAGAAACAAAATTATTGTCAAAAGAAAAGCCGCTAATATGCTCTGTTTAGCGGTTTTTTGTTTGCGCTTTCATACGGTGGTGGGTCGTAGATGCCTACTTTTGCTGCTGCTGTCTTGACTAGTCGCCAAGCTTGAACTTGGCTCGCTATCCTCAGAAAGCGGGAACTCTCTGTTGGGAAAGGGAACGCTTGAGAGCGATCGCTCTCAATTGACTTGTCTGCAACCGGACATATCAAAGCCAAGCAAATGTTCTGGTAAATTTTTGCGGAATGTATCCTAAAGCTCTGGAAGTCAATGTTGCGATTTGATTTATTTTTTAGCAATTGCTACCTAATTCAATGGTTAGCGCTAGTATATCTATGTCTTTTTTCGCAGTATAAATATGGCGCAAAATTTTTACGTAAATCCAGGGTCAGGCAATGATAGCAACGTTGGTAGCCAACAAGCTCCCTTTAAAACGATCGCCCAAGCCCTGAAGGTGGCTACTCCTGGTAGCAGAATTCAACTAGCAGACGGTAATTACAATGCTACTACCGGTGAAGTTTTTCCCTTAACCGTTCCATCTGGTGTAATAGTGGTGGGTAACGAAGCCAACAAAGGTAGCAGCGTTGTGATTGAAGGTAGCGGTAACTACCTCAGCCGGACATTTGCTGGACAAAATGTCACCTTTGTGATGCTGAATGGTGCGGAGCTTCGCGGAGTCACTGTCACAAATCCAGCTAGCCGTGGTTCTGCTGTTTGGGCTGAATCTAGTACACCAACTGTTGCCAATAGCACCTTCATTAATTCCAAGCGAGAAGGAGTTTTTGCCACTGGTGATGCCAATCCAGTAATCATCGGCAATATATTCTCTGAGAATGCTGCCAATGGTGTTTCCATAGCTAAAAATTCCAAAGGGGAAATTAAAGGTAATACCTTCGTCAAAACAGGTTATGGTATTGCCGTTAGTGATGCTGCCGCACCCACAATTGTAGATAACAAAATTTCTGAAAACCGCTCTGGCATTGTTGTCTCTGGCACTGCGCGTCCGATTCTGCGTAATAATATCAGTGAAAAAAATACTGATGATGGTCTGACAGTAATTGCCAGCGCCTTACCAGATTTGGGCAGTGCCAATAGTCCTGGGGGTAATATCCTACGCAACAACGGTAAGTTTGATTTGCAAAATGCTGGTAGCAACCAACTGATTTCTGTGGGAAATCAAATCGATCCCACTAAAATATCGGGCAAAATTGAGTTTGCTTCTACTCCAATACCCACACCAACCCCAACACCTACACCAACGCCCACACCAACGCCCACACCAACACCCACACCTACACCGACACCCACGCCCACACCTACACCAACACCGATACCTGTACCTGTACCAACGCCCACACCAACACCAACGCCCACGCCCACCCCGATACCGACACCCACCCCAACACCAACACCCACCCCAACATCCAGCGATTTAACAGACATTGCTAATCATTGGGCAGCTGCGTTTATTAGAGAATTAGTCAAACAAGGAATAGTTAGCGGTTTTCCCGATCGCACATTTAAACCTGATGCGACAATGACTAGGGCACAGTATGCTGCTTTACTTGTCAAAGCTTTCAACCCATCCCCAAACCGTGCGGCTATCAAATTCAAGGATGTAGCAGCAGATTTTTGGGCGGCTAAGGTAATTCAGCAAGCATATCAAGGTTTATTTATCGCTGGTTTTCCTGATGGTACTTTCCACCCCAACCAAAATATCCAGCGCGTGCAAGTTATAGTTTCTCTGGTAAATGGATTGGGATTATCTGGTAATACTACCACCGCTTTCAAATTTGATGACCAAGCGAAGATTCCTGACTATGCCAAGGATGAAGTCGCCAAAGCGATAGATAAGCAGATTATCGTTAATTACCCGAATCCCAAACAACTCAACCCTACCCGCGATGCTACACGCGCTGAGGTAGTGGCAATAGTTTATCAAGCTTTAGCAGATGCTGGTCGTGTAGCGGCGATTAACTCGCCTTATATCGTAGTTGGTTAATTTGTATACATAGCCGTTAAGTGAAACCTTCGGCTAGATTAACAAGGTCGTTAAGGGCGGGGAGACCCCGCCCCTACAAATGCATGTGTGGAATTATTTGAAAAATTTGGTATTTTTAACAACCTCAAATTTAAATATACTGACTCGGCAGGGTTAATTAATTCTTTGAGCTTAGGACTTCCTGTCAGCAGTCCGAGAGTATCAGTGTTTCGCCTTTCGAGGCGGACAAGTTAGATACCGACAGCTTTGTTAAAACGGATCAGTTCCAAGCTGCGATCGCCATATACTCCTTCTATCTGTTGGCGACAGCAGTCAATAGCAAAATCGTTGAGTTCCTCTGGCTCAATTCCATACATATCCTGAAATATATCTGTTTCTACGCGGCAGAAACGAGGACGATTGGGGTAAATGCGACATTCTCGCGTTTGATGGTCGAAATTAACGCACCATCCGCCTTCACCTACCATACTCAGGTAAAGTTCCAGTTCTGCGGGTGAAAGATACTCTTCTATCTCTGGACGATCTGCTGGGTCAAGATTACAGCAGGCTCCACATTGCTTTATACATTCCCAAGTTGCCATATTTGTCATTTGTCATTTGTCAGTTGTCATTTGTCAGTTGTCAATAGTCAAGGGTCATTTGTCTTCCTTGTCCTCCTTGTCCCCCTTGTCTTCCTTGTCCCCTCTGCTCCCTAATCCCTAGTCCCTCATCTTACATTTTTATGTCTTTTCTTATAATTTTGTTAAGTAAATTAAATCTAGCAGTCCATAGCCGGATATGATCGATCGCGGGTTTTGCAATTGAAGTTATTGAATTTTTTAAGACCAATCGGGAGGAAACAATGTTTGGATTGTTTGATGCTTTAGCCAATATTAATTGGGAAGTTATTTTTCAACTACTGTTTGTCGGTCTAATTGTCCTGGCTGGGCCTGCTGTAATTTTTGTCCTAGCATTTCGCAACGGCGACCTGTAAAAGTACTTATTTAATAAAGTTCAGAGCGGCGGAAGCCGCTGCTCTGAATTAGAGCTAAGTGAGTTGAAGCAGATTCTCAGATTTCCCAAATCAAACTTAATATTTGAAAATTTACGACTCATGATTCAGCACCGATAAAGCCATAAGTGCAGCTTGAATTATACAGTCATACTGTGGTTGACAAATATCAACTTCTTGAGCATTTTCACGGCTATTGCCCAGTAAACCAATTGTATGTCCTGGTTGCATAACTAAGACTTTGCCTTCAGCATTTTTAATTCTTAATTCTGGTAAGGAACCCTGTTGAAAGATACCACAGGTGTATCGGCGTTGTTTATACTCAAAGCTGGTGGTTAAGGGATGAGGTGAAGAGGAGAAAAATAGGTGAGACTGTGTTGTTAGCCGCAGGCCTATGAGTTCCATCTCGATGGTGGTATTACCATTAAAATGATTTTCTCGCAGTTTATAAGCAACATCGACTCGCGAAGGGAGGGGGTAGTAGTCGCGCCAACGCCAAGCGATCGCTTTAATTTTATACTGTTGATGATCGATAGTTTGGGCAAGGGTGAGTTTGATGTGACCTTTACCAACTATTTGTTGCTCAACTACTTGCACGTTAGGTGTCCAGAACACCGGATCGGGATTATCGATACCGCAGGGATGGAGAGCATTGATCTGTTGATAAAGTTGGTGATGAATTTCACTAAAATTGACTTGGGTATCAATTTTCAGTAGAGGTTTGAGATGTTGGGGTTGCAGACATTGGTTAGCAAACTCAATTAAACGCGATCGCACTGCTGATAAATTCTGTGCTGGTAAAGAATATCCCCCAGCGGCTTTGTGTCCACCATATTTATCTAACAAGTCGTGACAAGCCTGCAAAGCTTCAAACACATGAAATTCGGGGATTCCTCTGGCTGAACCGCGAATGTGTGTTTCATCCTCATAAGTGCCAATAAACACCGGCACACCGTAGCGTTCCACCAAACGGGAAGCGACAATCCCAATTACACCATGATGCCAGTTTGGTTGTACAACTATTAATACCCGGTCTTGCTGGAGTGATGTGATAAATTCAGTTTCCACATAAGCGATCGCTTCTTGTTCGATTTGCTCACACATTTCCTGGCGTTGCTGGTTCACACCTTCGCACTGCATTGCTCTTTCTATAGCTATTCCCATATCATCTGTGGTAAGCAAATCAATCACAATCTGCGGATCGCCAATTCTACCGATCGCATTAATTCTTGGCCCCAGCTTAAACCCGATATCCTCAGGCTTTAGGGATTTGGACGAAGATGACGCGGAGACTTTCTGACGCGGGGACGCGGTGAGATAATTTTCTCCGTGTCCCCGCGTCTCCGTATCCCCTTGTCCATCTCCCCTCGCCTGAACCCCAGCAATCTGAATCAACGCCTGTATTCCTGGTAAATGAGATTTGGGTAAGAGTTGTAAACCACGTTTTACCCAACGACGGTTGACACCGGTTAAGGGAGCTAAATCTGCGATCGTTCCCAGTGTAAATAGTGCTAACATTGGCTGGATTAAGCCCCTAGTCTCGCCTAACTGTTGTGCTAGAGACACCGCCAGGATATAGGCGACACCTACACCCGCAACACCGCGATAAGGTGAAGATTCGGCGATTAATTTGGGGTTGAGAATAGCGTTAGCGTTTGGTAATTGTTGGGGAATGTCGTGATGGTCGGTGACAATTACCTTTAATCCTAGTTCTCTGGCTCTAGCGATGGGTTCAACTGCGGAGATCCCATTATCGACAGTGAGAATTAACCCAACGCCTTCGCTGTGGAATTCTTCGACAATTCTTTTATTAATGCCATAACCATCGTGCATCCGGCTAGGGATAGCATAATCAACGTTAGCACCTAAAGCACGGAGACTGCGCAACAGTAAAGCAGTGCTAGTCATCCCATCAGCATCATAGTCACCGCAAATGGCAATTTTTTCTTCAGAAGCGATCGCATTTTGCAGTAACTCTACACTGATTGCCAAATCGGGGAATTCTTCTAAAGGCACAGGTAAAATTAAAGATTCTGGCTCTAAAAATGCTTGTGCTGCTTCTAAGCTTTCAATCCCCCGGTTAATTAACAATTGGCTGACAATCGGGGATATATTACTAGAAGCAGCTAGCTTTTGGGCAAATTCGGCTTTTTGCGGATAAATTTGCCAACGTTGATTCGGTAAGCGTCGGCGAGGTTTTGATGTTTCTGAGCGAGCAATGTCTAGCACAATAAAAGTTACGAGTGATCTCTAACTCATAACTCATAGCTTAAAGCGATCGCTTTTGCTAGTTTTTCACACCGATTTTATCAACGATCACATGTCACAGATTGTCGTCAAAAACGGGGAAACCCCGCCCCTACACAAATGACCAATGACCATTGACAAATGACAACAATTTAATAAACTTTTACATGACCATCACTGAGCATCTCAAGAGAGCGATCGCCAGGGTTACGTTTCCCCGGACGGAGTTCTACACGTAATGTCGCAAAGTCGGGTTTAGAGATAATTGCTTGTAGTGGTAATCCCATTTCATCCCAAAACATCAGAGAAATTCTTGGCTGTGTCTCATCACCCTGCATAAATTGCAATTCCTGTCCCGGTCGTAGGGGAAGGGGGTCTGTTCCTTGGAGTTGCTCTAGTTTCACCAACCCTAAGGTTCTATTTACTACTTCTAATCGGATAGATTGACCGGGAGTAAATTGAATCGGACGCGGGCCACACTTAGAGGCACAAGTTCCTGCTATTGTGGCACTATGGTGATTAGTTGATGTTATGAAAACGGTAGCGGCGGCTAAGAAGACTGGCAGTAATTTAGACATAACACCCAGTATAAGTACTTGAGTTAAATCCTACTCCAACAAAGTACTAACAAGCCTCAGCAGATTCTCCAGAATTTACACAAAACTTAAGCACACTTCATCAATTCTTGGCACGGCAAGATTTTGACGAAGGTATTGATAAATTACAGCAATTTTCTTTTATTTGCAGCAAATCTGTCGTCAGGGTTTAGCAATGCTCAAGCCTGCATAGGGTAGTCTATTTATCAAAAATTGTGAAGATATAAATCAATAAATGGGAAATATAGAAATAACCTCTCGCAAACAGATGGACACTGGAAAATTTTGCAGTGTTTCATCCTCAAGGATTTGACATTAGTCGCCTTAGAGAAGTGTGCTAGCAAACATCTGTTTAAGAACATTCCCATAACTAAGAGCAATGGAACTTAATTCAACTTCTACGGAAAATCAACTTCTATTGTCAAGCACTCACCTCCAAGAACAACTAGAGCAGCAAAAAGCCCTGGCCAATGTGATTGTAAGAATTCGGGAGTCTCTTGACTTAGCAACGATTTTTCAAACTACCGTCAAAGCCGTGCGGCAATTGTTGAATGCTGACCGAGTAGCAGTCTTCCAGTTTGACCATCAAAGAGACTGGGAAGGTGAATTTGTTTATGAGGAGGTTGCACCTAATTGGGACTCGGTAATCGCCGCAAAAGTTCACGACCACTGTTTTGGAGAACAATTTGCGGCTCAGTATCAACAAGGTAGAGTGCAAGCAGTTGCTGATATTTATGATGCCGGACTAAGTAATTGTCATGTAGAAATTTTAAGTAAATTTCAGATCCGCGCCAACCTTATTGTGCCGCTTTTGAGAGAGCAAGAAGTGTGGGGCTTGCTTTGTATTCATCAGTGCAGTGAAGCGCGTAACTGGAAAGAATCGGAAATAGAATTTATCCGCCAAATTGCTAACCATCTGACTGTAGCAATTCAACAAGCCAAGCATCTGCATCAAGCTAAACTACAAGCGAAAAAATTGACGCAAGCCGCTCAACGTGATCAAGTAATTGCTCAGATTGTTGATAAAATTCGTTCACCCTTGGATATTGAAAGCATTTTTGCGACGACGACTCATGAAATCCGCCAGCTGCTGCAAGCCGACCGAGTTGCAATCTTTCGCTTCAATCAAGATTGGACTGGTAGCTTTGTCGCTGAATCATTTGCTGAAGGCTGGAAATCTTTGATTGGTGTAGAACCTGCGATTAATGATACTTATTTACAGCAAAACCAAGGGGGACGCTACGTTGACAACGAAACATTTATTGCCAATGACATTTATCAAGCAGGATTATCAAACTGTCACGTCACCCTGTTAGAGCAATTTCAAGCCAAAGCCTTTGCTACAGCCCCGATTCTTCAAGGTGACAAACTCTGGGGAATTATTGCGGCTTATCAAAATTCTTCGCCCAGAGAATGGCAATCTTATGAAGTCGAATCACTTACCAAAATCGGCACACAAATTGGTGTAGCCTTGCGACACCATCAGTTGCTAGTACAAGCTCAATACCAAGCAGAGCAACAAAAAACTTTAACCAGCGTCATTACTCGCATTCGAGAGTCCTTAGATTTAGATACCATCTTCCAGACTACAGTCAAAGAAGTGCGGCAAATGCTGCAAGCAGACAGAGTAGCAGTCTTTTGTTTTGATTCTCAAAAAGATTGGGAAGGAGAATTTATTTCGGAAAACGTAGCACCTAATTGGGACTCGATTATCGCCACCAAGGTTTACAATAACTGTTTTGGAGAACAGTTTGCGGCTCATTATCGACAAGGACAAATCCAAGCAATTGCAGATATTTATGCCGCAGAATTAAGTGAATGTCATGTCGAGATTCTCGAAAAATTCCAAGTGCGGGCAAATCTGCTAGTTCCGCTACTAAAACGAGGTAATTTATGGGGTTTATTGTGTGTTCATCAATGCAGCAATCCTCGAACTTGGCAATCTACTGAAATTGAATTTGTTAGCCAAATTGCCGAAAACTTAGAAGTTGCTTTACAACACAACGAACTTTTAGTTGAAGCACGATATCAAGCAGAGCAACAAAAGACATTAACTAGTGTTATTGCCCGGATTCGTGAGTCTTTAGATTTAGAAAGAATCTTTCAAACTTCTGTGACTGAAGTAAGACAACTATTAAAAGCCAGCCGAGTCGGGGTTTTCCGTTTTGATCCTCAACAAGACTGGGAAGGAGAATTTATCTATGAAGATATAGCTTCCGGTTGGACTTCTGGAATCAAAGAAAAAGTTTACGATCACTGTTTTAGTGAACAATTTGCACCGCTTTACGCCCAAGGCCGAGTCAATACAATTGCTGATATTTATCAAGGAACGCTTCCAGCCTGTTATATTCAAATTCTTGAAAGATTTCAAGTTCGTGCCAATATGGTCGCGCCTTTATTAAATCAAGGTGAACTTTGGGGATTACTTTGTATTCATCAATGCGATGCTCCTCGTCATTGGCAAACTTCAGAAATTGAATTTGTTACGCAAATAGCTGAGCAATTAGGAGTTGCATTAAAACAGGATTCTTATTTAAAGAAATTTCAAAATCAGGCTGTTCAATTAGCAGAAGCTACAGAGCGAGATAAAGCAATGGAACGGCAAAAATTGCTAGCTGCTACTATTGATAAAATCCGCCAATCACTCGACATTCAAACTATTTTTAAAACCACAACTCAAGCTGTGCTTGAGTTGCTCGAAGTTGAGCGGATTGCTATCTATCGCTTCAACTCAGATTGGAGCGGTAAATTTGTGGCAGATTCCTTTAAAGATGGTTGGAAACCTTTGGTAAAAGCTCAACCAATGCTGATAGAAACCTTTGCAGGTACAGACGACGATAACGATTTACCGCGCAATGAAACTTTTGTTCCTATTCGACAAGGTGAGCAATTATGGGGATTATTAGTAGCTTATCAAAATTCCCAACCACGCTATTGGAAGGACGAAGAAATTAATTTACTTGCTCAAGTAGGTGTGCAATTAGGAATTGCTATTCAGCAAGGAGAATTACTCGAACAAACCAAGCGTCAAACTTTAGAACTTACTCAAGCTCTGCAAGAATTAAAACAAACTCAGTCCCGATTAATTCAGGGTGAAAAAATGGCTGGATTAGGACAACTAATTGCTGGAGTTGCCCATGAAATAAACAATCCTGTCAGTTTTATTAAAGGCAATATCATACATTTGCATGAATATACTCAAGAATTGCTGAATGTCATCAAAATTTATCAGAAAAATGACTCATTGTCCCCAGATATACAAAACAAAATTAATCAAAAAGAGTTGAAATTTATTATTGAAGATTTACCCAAAACTATTGAATCTATGAATATAGGAGCAGAGCGGATTCACCAGATTGTACTATCATTGCGAAACTTCTCACGTACAGATGAGTCTGGATTGAAATTAGTAGATATTCATGAAGGATTGAATAGTACTTTACTGATCTTAGGGCATCGATTTAAAAACAATAGAGAGCGTCAATCTATTAAAATTATTAAAGAATATGGTAATTTACCTTTAGTCGAATGCTATCCTGCACAACTAAATCAGGTGCTGATGAATATTCTGAGTAACAGCATTGATGCATTAGATGATAAGTATCAAACCATCCAACACAAGTATTTGCAATTATCAAAACCTTGTCCAGAAATTCCTTTGACTATTTGGATTAATACGCAGACATTAAATAACCAAATTTTAATTAGGATAGCAGATAATGGTCTGGGGATGCCAGAAGAAGTGCGATCGCACATTTTTGACCCCTTCTTTACCACCAAAGACGTAGGTAAAGGTACAGGATTAGGGTTATCTATTAGCTATCAAATCATAGTAGAAAAACATCACGGTCAAATTCGATGTTCTTCTAAACCAGGAGAGGGAACAGAGTTTATGATTGAAATTCCGATTAAATCCTGACAAAAGGGTTAATGAATTTATTGCGCAAAGCGGTAGGGGTTTAGCAATGCTCGCTAAACCCCTACTTCTCATTGTTTTTTGAAGGAGTTTAATACCTTCGCTGTTGGCGATGGAAGAATTTCTTTACCACTAACTACTGACTACTGACAAAAAGACACAAAACATCTTTTGAAAATTGCTTCAACCGAAGCGTCCACTAATGTACTCTTCAGCTTCTTTAGTCTTAGGAGAAGAGAAGATTTCCTTTGTCGGACTAAACTCGACTAATTTACCCCGACGTTTACCATATCCGTCAATTTCGGTATTGAAAAAAGCCGTCCAATCTGCAACCCGCGAAGCTTGTTGCATGTTGTGCGTCACCATAATAATGGTGTATTGCTCGTTGAGTTCTAAGCAGAGTTCTTCCACTTGACGGGTAGAAATGGGGTCAAGTGCAGAGCATGGTTCATCCATTAATAATACATCTGGTTTCATAGCGATCGCTCTGGCTATGCATAGCCTTTGCTGTTGTCCACCAGATAAGGCCGTACCCTTGTGTTTGAGTTTATCTTTGACTTCATCCCAAATGGCGGCGCGTCTTAAGGAATCTTCGACTAATTCATCGAGGTTTCCTTTATAACCGTTAGAACGCGGACCAAAGGCAATATTTTCGTAGATTGATTTCGGAAATGGGTTTGGTCTTTGAAAAACCATACCCACTTGCCTACGTAATTTTACTGAATTAACTTTGGGATCGTAAATATTGCGATCGCGATAATGCAACCTCCCCTCTACCTTCGCTCCAGTAATTAAATCATTCATGCGGTTGAAGCAACGTAGTAAAGTACTTTTACCACATCCTGAAGGCCCAATAAAAGCTGTAATTTGTTTTTCAGGAATTTTGATGTATACATCTAGAAGTGCCAAAAATCCACCATAGTAAACTTTAAGACCCTCAACATCAAATACTGCATTATTTTCTTGGTTAAGCGTGCCATGATTATTCAATTGACTTCTACGATTATTGAAAGTCATCTTACCTAGCTCCTAATATCAATGAATGCCTAGAAAACTTATTAACTATTGAATGCACTTTGCTATCTAACGATAGAAGCGTTGCCGAATATAAATTGCCACACCATTAAGAACTAAAATCAAACTTAGCAAAGCAATAATTGTTGCTGCTGCTGCATTAGCAAAACCCGGTTCTGGACGAGTAATGTAACTGTAAATTTGAATTGGTAATGCCATAAATCTCTGGAACAAACCAGGATTAAAGGTAAGAAACCCCACAGCACCAACAACAATTAGAGAAGCTGCATCACCAATGGCGCGGGATACAGAAATAATTACGCCTGTGAGAATACCAGGTACAGCATAAGGTAGGACATGATGACTAATTGTCCGCCATTTTGTAACACCTAAGCCGTAAGAAGCATTTCTGATTGAATCAGGAACGGCGCGAATTGCTTCTCTAGATGTCACAATAATCACTGGCAAAGATAGCAAAGATAAAGTCAATGCTCCAGAAATTAACGCCGGGCCAAAGCCAAGCAAATAATTAAAAACCCCTAAACCCAGCAAGCCGTAAACAATCGAAGGTACACCCGCCAAATTGCTGATATTGATCTCAATAATTGCTGTCCACCAGGCTTTTGGTGCATATTCTTCAAGATATAAAGCTGCTCCCACACCAATTGGTACCGTCACAAACAGGACAACAAGCCCTAAAAGAATGCTGCTGATAATAGCCGGACGGATACCGCCGTCTTCAGGGAAACGAGAAGGAGTTTCCGTCAAAAATCCAGGTGTCAAAAATCTCCCTAATCCGTCTTTTAAAATATCAAAAAGTAGCAACGCTAGGACGAATACACCAATCAGCAACCCTAACAAAAAAAGTACTTCAAATACTTTCCCTAATTTTTCTCTACTCTCAACATTATCAGTAAATTCTGTTGCTGAATTAAAAGAATCATCTCGTTGATAAGCTCTAGCCATGTTTGTCAGTTGTCAGTTGTCAGTTTTCAGTTTTCATTGGGCATTGGGCATTTAATATTTCTCCTCATCCCCTTGTCCCCCTAACACCTTGCCCCTCTGCCTTCTATTACTCGTACTTTTCCTTAAAGCGATTAGAAATCCAATAACTCACAATATTTAAAACTAAGGTGAGCAGAAATAAAACAGCACCTACAGCATATAAAGTCTGGAAATTGAGGCTACCACGGGGACTATCTCCACCAGAAATTTGCGCCATATAAGCTGTCATTGTTTCAACTGATTCTGCGAAATTAATAGTAAGTTTTGGCTGTTGTCCGGCGGCGATAATTACAGTCATAGTTTCACCCACCGCGCGAGAAGTACCCAAAATAATTGAGGCGATAATTCCAGACAGCGCTGCTGGTAATACTACTCTAAAAATTGTTTCCAATTTAGTAATACCTAAAGCGTAGGCTCCCTCTCTTAAAGAACGGGGAACTGCGCGAATAGCATCTAAACTGATAGAACCAACAGTAGGAGTAATCATTACTCCCATCATTAACCCTGCACTCAAGGCGTTGAAAATTTCCAGGGGGAAAAAATTTCGTAGTAATGGTGTGACAAATAACAGTGCAAAATAGCCATAGACTACCGTTGGTATCCCTGCCAAAAGTTCCACCGCCGGACGTAAAATTGCTGCTACTTTAGGTTGAGCATATTCACTTAAATAAATCGCCGAAGATAAACCTAAAGGAATCGCCACCGTCATTGCGATCGCTGTAGTTAAGAAAGTACCATTAATTAAAGGCCAAATACCAAAATGTTTCTCTGCAAACAGAGGTGTCCATTTAGTATCCAGAAAGAATTGCGCAAACGAAACTTCTTTGAAAAAACCAATTGTCTCCTGAAAGATAATTAGGACGATGCCAAAGGTGGTAAATACCGAAACTAAAGCACAAGCAAATAAAATTGCCGCAACAATATTTTCTTGGATATCTTCAGATGCATTTTTATCTAGTGACTGCCTAGAACGTTGAAAAGAATCTTCTGCAAAATTTGAATGTTGCATAAAATTTGTCATTTGTCATTTGTCATTTGTCATTTGTCCCCCGGTTGCTGAGCGAAGTCGAAGCACTGCTTTTTAAATAAAGTTTGTAATCGGCTCACCTGGTTTGGCTTTTTTGAATTTTGTGCCAGTTTCACCAGTAGCAAATTTTTGTTTTACCTTGACGTAAGCTTCATCAGGTAGTGCTACGTAACCAACGCTATCTACCCACTTCCAAGAATTTTCTAGATAAAAATCGACAAATTCTTTGACTGCTGGCTTGTTATCTAAGGATTTTTTACTGACATAAATAAACAGGGGACGAGATAAAGGTGTGTAGACATTTTTGATCACATTATCTACGGGAACTGGTTTTTCACATTTCCCTGTAGGACTTTCTACAGCAACTAAATTGAGTTTTTCCTGGTTTTGAATGTAGTAAGATATGCCTACATAACCTAAGGCTGATGCATCACCGGCTACCCCTTGCACCAGCAGGTTTTGATTGTGGCTAGGAGTGTAATCGGTACGTCCATTTTTGGCTTTTCCTGTAACAGCCTGAGTCAGATAATCAAACGTTCCTGTATCTGAAGCGGGAGCATAAAGCTTCATTTTTTGGTTAGGAAACTTAGGATTAACTTGATTCCAATTTAATATTTTTCCATCTGATTTAGCACTCCAAATCTTTTTTAGTTCATCAATAGTTAGGCATTTAGCAAAGTTATTTTGACGATTGGCAATTATAGCAATTCCGTCTAAAGCTATGGGCAACTCGACAAATTCAATCTTCTTACTATTACATTTTTTGATTTCTTCATCTCGAATTGTCCGAGAAGCACCAACAATATCAATATCACCATTACAAAATTTGCTGATACCGCCTCCAGTACCACTTGAAGCAACGCTCACTTGAGCTTCCGGTTTAAACTTTTCGTATTCTTCAGCAACTGCTAGCGAAATGGGGAAACCTACTGCTGCACCATCAATACTCACTTGATTTTTTAGTTGTTGTCCGCTATTACAAGCAGTAATATTGCTAGCAATGAGCATTAAAGATGCTAAAAAAAAGCTATTCTGAAATCGGCTCCAAAGACTCATAAATTAATCAATTCCGATAATATTGATTGCAACTAACTCAGGCTGGATAAAAAAGTGAGCTTCTATACTTTTTTAGCAGCTTGAACTTTGTCAAAAATTGCCCCATTTTCAAAAAACTTTTTCTGAATATTATCCCAGCCACCTAAATCTTGAGAAGTAAATAAAGTTTGGACTGGAGGATATTGTGATGCAACTTCTTGAGTGACAGTCGGGTTAACTGGACGATATCCTAATTTAGCAAATTCGCGCTGGGCTTCTGTTGAGTAAAGAAAATCCACAAACGCTTGTGCAACTTCTCTTGTACCATGCTGATCAACGTTTTTATCGACTATGGCTACAGGATTATCGATAGAAATGTTGACTTGGGGTACAACATAAGGCAATTTTGAGCCGTTTTTATCTGCCAAAATTATCTCATTTTCGTAGTTAATTAAAACATCTCCCTGATTTTGTTGGAAAAATAAATCGCTAGCTTCACGAGCATCTTTAGTGAGAATAGGGGCGTTTTGATAAACTTTAGTGAGATAATCTAAGGCTGTTGCATCGTCACCACCTGTGAGCGTGACCGAACCCCAAAAAGCTAAGAATTCCCAAATAGCAATACCAGAAGTTTTTGGGTTAGCTGCAATCAATTTTACGCCATCTTTTGCCAAGTCTTGCCAATTGTTAATGTTTTTGGGATTGCCTTCGCGGGTAACAATTGCAGCGACTGATCTACTAACAATACCATTTCTGGGAGATTTAATTTCCCAACCTGATTTAATCAAACCTGCTTGCTGAATTTTGTTGACATCTAAAGGTAGAGCGAGGTGTACTATATCTGCTGCTTGTGAGCCAGAAATCACAGCAGCAGCTTGAGCGCCAGAACCGCCATAACTTTGCTCAAAAATGACATTTTGATTGTGTTCTTGTTTCCACTTTTGCACAAATTTGGGAATTATTTGGTCATGGGCGGCTTTGGTAACTGAGAAGGAAACCAATCTCAGCTTGACATCAGATTTACTAGCTGTACTGCTTCCCGAACAGGCAGCAACTAATAAACTAAAAAAAGTACCTACTAAAAATAGACTGACAACGCTTTGTAGGGAACGTCCATTGAACCAACTTCTAATTTTTTGTTGGTACAAAAGTTGCATAGTTTGCCAAATTTTCATGACATAAATCCGCATTCGCTCTGTTAGATCCGTACTTAATTGTGTCGGATGTTGCGATTTGCTCATTTCCAATCACCCCTAAATCTACGGTATTTTGAGCTAATTACCGTAATTAAAAAAAATTATACGATATATAGAACAAAAGTTCTCATCAAGCTTCATTTTTGTTTACTAAGTGAGCAATCGTTTATGAAGCAATTTCTCTACCACTTAAAAATAGCAAGATAGTTGAAAAAAACCTGGTTTTTACTGCTATCAAGCCCAAAAACCAGGTTGTATTTATACATAATTTCCCGAAGAATTATGTCATTAGTAATACGTCATAGGGCTAACAAAAGAATTTTTTAAGGTTTTAAATCATGTTTGCGATAGATAAATTATTCATAAGGGCACAACAATGTTGTACCCCTAGCTATCTGTCGCCGTACCTTGATTTTAGTATAATTATTTACATACTATTAGTAGTGATTCTACTTATTAGCTGTGGCTTCTAGCCAGACTTCCACATCGTCGGTGAGTAGCTTCTGTGCAGCTTCTAGCATTGAGCCGGCTATATCTTTGAGGTCTTCGCGATTACTTAAATAAGTTTTTAATGCTTCTAATGGATCAATGCTACTACTAGCAGTCAGTTCGGGAATGCGGGGTCTAGCTAGCTGACTCAGTAATTCTGGTTGAATGGTGTAGGTATGAGCAGAATTTAAAGCACTATGGAGTGAGGAGTTATCAATTAAATCTAATTGTTCCGAGCGGATTTTATAGATTAAGCGAACTACAGCATCTTGAAGATCATGTTTAGCGATCGCTTTGATTAATGCTGCTTGCGGATCTTCTGCCTTAGATAAATCTACCTCAATTGTCCGAAAAGTCCGCACAGGTAAAGGACAAAACTTCCAATTAGTTCTACCTGGCTCTAATTCTACGATCACATAACCCTTGTCTTCTTTTTCTTCGCTAAAATCCACCCGCTCAATGCTTCCTGGATAAATCACCGGCGGATTGTTGGATTTATTCAGGTTTTGATGCTTGTGGACATGTCCTAGGGCGACATAATCAAAACAAGGCCTTGTCAACAAAGATAAAGGTAAAGTAAAACCTTTCCCGACAGCTAACAAGCGTTCGGCTCCCAAGGTGGCATTGTCAGCCATTAAATGTGCTAAGAGTACAGTAGGTACATCAGGGTCAAGACGACGAATTTCTGCTTCTAAAACAACTTGTAACCTGTCAGTTAACAGTTGATTGACTTCTGCAATCGATAAACCTTCAGTTTCTTGGCGAGTCATTAACGTTGAACGTGTCAGCCAAGGTAGGGTAATGACTTGCACTTTACCATTACGGGTTTGGATTTCGTGGGTAGTTAAGGTATCACCCACAACAAAACCTCTGACTCCCAAGGTGCGGTAAATATTTAAACTCGCTCCTCCCAAGCCTTGGGAATGTTGGTCATGATTTCCTACCAACAGCACCGTCGGAATCTCTGCATCCACAAGACGGCGAAACTGGCTAGCAAAAGCTTCTTGGACATAAGGCGGTGGAGTTGCATCGGGAAAAGCATCGCCACCAAATATGACTAAATCTACAGGATCTGCGATCGCTCGGTCAATACATATAGATAATGTATTGACAAAATCCTCCAATCGTGTATTTAATCCTGTTACAGCATTGATGCGTCCGTGGGAGAAGCTACTCCCCATGTGGATATCTGACAGATGGAGGATTTTAATCATAATTAGTTTTTTGTTCTGAGTCATTTGTCCTTTGTCTAATACTAATGACAAATGACAAATGACTACTGACTAAATATGAATTCCACATTCAGTTTTACCAGTTCCCCGCCAGCGTCCAGCGCGTTCGTCTTCACCTTCGCCTACTTTGGTGGTGATAGGTTCATCGCCAATGCTGGGATAGCCTTGGTCGTGCAGGGGGTTGTAAATTACTCCATGTTCAGCTACGTAAGCCCAGCTATCTTTACGTGTCCAGTTAGCTAAGGGATTGACTTTCAAACGTCCTTGACTATCCAATTCCAAAAAGGGCATATTAGCACGGGTAACTGCTTGGTCGCGGCGACGACCGGTAATCCAAGCGATGGTGTTAAGTTCGTCTAAACCCCTCATCAGTGGTTCAATTTTGGTAACGTGATGGAATTGGGTAATATCTTTGTCCCAAAGTGCTTCGCCGTATTTAGCAATAAAGGCTTCGCGGCTATCTAAGTCTGGAGTTTTGTAGGTTTGCAAATCCAGGTTATAGATTTCTTTACTTTTAGCAACTAGTTCTAGAGTTTGGGGGAAGTGGAACAGGGTATCGAGAAAGATCACCGGGACTGGATGCTTCAGTTCACTATAAAGAATGTGGGTAATTATCATGTCATCCACGTTAAAGGCGCTGGTTTGCACCAGTCCTGTGGGGATATTTTCGATAGACCAGGCCAGTATCTCTTTAGGAGTCGCAGTTTCAAGTTGTTGATTTAACTGCTCTAAGTCAAATTTGCTTGTTTGGGATTCAGAGATCGTGGAAACTGTCATGATAATTTTCTAACTAAATAGTTCTTGAACTTCGACAAAATTTATTTTACCTCATAAGGGTACACAAAAAGACACATAACCCGCTGGGGAATGAGGGATTATCATTTTCTGTAACTAGTAGTAGTTTATACTCGAAAAGTATATATTTGGTTAATGTCATCAAATCTGGATGTAGAAAGTTAAGCCAATTCTGCCTGGTGTCTAAATTTCAGCAATTGAGCAAAGTCGGAAATAAGTAATTACTACAGTATTTACTAAGAAACTTTACGTAATCTTAACTTTTACCGTATTTATATGGATATAGAATACAATCCTGATATTCTTAAGGAATCCTTAACTTGCAGGGATCAATAAAAAATGAACGATTCTAAAACTTCTGGTTCTTTGGGTGTATCTCTACTGATGGGCGTTCTGATCATGTTGACAAGCGCTAGCGTTATCACAATCATGAACGCATTTTAAAAAAAGCAATAAAATTTTAGCAAATAAACTTTACAAGCCCCTCTGCAATATCGCAGAGGGGCTTTAACATTTATATTTGTCATTTGTCACTTTACATTTCGTCACTATCGAGGGGAAGCGCAGCCATTGGGTGGGAAAGGTTTTCAGGCTGGAAGCAAGTGGTATCCCAGACTGCAACTCCCTCACCATGTCACCGCGTCTCCCCGTCTTCATGTCAGCCAAAATCATACCCTTAGTCAAAAATGCCCATAATTATCAGCTTTCTGTTGTGACCTCAGACGATCGCTCATAGAATACATTTCTCATTTCCGAGTTGTCATACTGGTCAGCAATTTTCAGAGCTACCACATCTTGGTAAGAAAAATTGCGTAAAGATGACATCATAGAGTTGATGCGATCGGCTTGCAGTTTCATTGATATCAGGATTTTAGGTAGTTTGTTAATCAGAAAATCCAAATTAATTGCTTCTGTCTGATAGGTAATTTCACCGTTTGGGTGAGGATAGTATGACTGATACAAACGCAAAAGTTCTAGCAATTTTTGGATGCTGTCGCTGATATCGGAAAGATTAGTGGAGATAAAGTTAACAGGGTTTTGGATTTGGTGTGCGACACTCAATGCCCATAGTCCAACGCTGGACATTTTTTCACTTTTAATTAGTTTTGCCTGGGTTTTTTGGATTTGCTCGAGCGCTTGCACTAGGTGTTGTGCTTGTTCTGTGGCGGCTGATTCCGCAGCGCGACTGTTTTCATATAGTTGTGCGTGCTGAATAGTCAGCACCGCCTCATCAGCTAAATGCTGCAACAAATCAATTTCCTCATCTTGCCAATTTCTGGGTGCAAAACACTCATGAGCAATGATTAATCCCCATAATTGGTTACCCATTGTAATTGGGACAATTAAATTGGCTCTAATCTGGAGACTTTGTAAAAATTCTCGATGGCAAGGAGTTAAATCTGCTGAGGCTGTATTGTTGATCGCTCTGACTCTGCCGCGCAAGTAAAGACGGGCAGATTCTTCAGGAAAACATTCTAATGGTGTTCTCATCCCCAAAATCGAACGCAAGTTACTGTCTGCATCTTCAACAACTACTTCACCTTCGGAGTCATCGTGAAGTTTATAAATCAATACCCTGTCTGTTTTGAGCAATTTCCGCACTTCCTGCACAAGAGTTTGCAAGGTGACCTTGTAGTCTAGATTGCTACGTATTTGATCGGAAACTTGCTTGATAACCCTGCTAAAATCTAAAGATTTTTGTAATTGAGCTGTGCGCTCTGCTACTAAACCTTCTAAATTAGAATTCAGTGTTTGTACTTGTTGGTACATTTGCTGTTGCTGAATTGCGATCGCAAATTGATCGGCTATAGCTTGTCCCAATGATATTTCTTCCGGCTTCCACTCAGGCGCTTGTCCTTTTTTCTCCTCTAGCCAAGCCGCAAATGAAAGCTGGGGTAGCCTTTGTCGCTCATTGGTATCTCGTTGTCCTGCCCACAGAATTTCGCTGTCAAATTCAGTCCGAAAAATAGTTAAAATCCCAATAAAACTTTGACGGTAGTTCAGGGGAATTACTAACATCCCCCGTATCTTTGTTGGTTGGAATAGGGGAGCTAGTTCTTGCCAATGAGGTTCTTTGTGGAGATCAGTAATTGCCCAAATGTTGCCTATTTTGCATTCAGCTATCCAGTCTTGCCATAGGGGATGCTGTTCCATGACAGTGTTTGCTTGTCCCTCTGGCAATGTTGGTTGTTCGCCACAAATGTATAATTCGGCATTCTGCTCAATGTAAAGCCTGCCGCCGATCGCACCAAAGGTGTCAATAGTCGCTTCTAATGCTGATTGGTACTGGATTGTGGGCAAGGCATGTAAGAGGGTGGTGATTTGGTTGGCGATCGCTTGTTGCTGTTTTTCTGCACGGGCTTGGCTGAGTAGGTAACTTTGGGCGATCGCCACTGCTATGTGATCGGCTACTTGCTGTACTAATTGCAATTCCCGTTTTTCCACTGTTCGTGGTGTACTGTGGTGTGATACCAATAATCCCCACAGTCGCGGTTTTGCTAATTGGTCTTTGGGGTCGTGGTGTAAAATTGGCACTACTAGCGAAGACTGCACACCCATTGCCGTCAGGTAGTCAATATGGCATTGGTCTACTGCGCGATAGTAGAGATTTTCCCTACTAAGAGATTTGCCAGTTTCGGGACTGTCTAGTGGTGATAGTCCAATGCGCCCAGTGGCTACATTCACTATTGAGCGTTGTCGCGCCCGCAGAAACAGATCTCGTGCTTCTTGGGGAATATCACTGGCGGGGAAGTGCAGCCCTAACACTGAAGGTAGACGCTGTTGATGTATAGATTCCGCAACGACTTCTCCATTACCGTAGCTGTCAAACCGATATACCATCACCCGATCTGTGTTCAAAAATGAACGAATTTCTGTAACGCTGGTGGTTAATATGTCTTTGAGTTCGAGAGATTGCCTAATTCTGGTTGTTATGCGGTGTAACAAACTCTCTTCGGCAATTCTTGTGTCTAAATCATGTGAATAGTCAGGACTAATCATTCGGTATTTATACCTGGTGTTGAAGTATTAAAAGGTAGATGCACCGAAACCTGGATGACTGGAAAAGCTTGTTATCTCTCTAACTTTCAATTAAATACTTACGTATTTACACATATTATAAAGTGTGATTGATAATAGAGACTAGAATTAATTAGTAAAAAATGTTGCTAAAATTTGGTTATATCTGCTTATGCGGTAAGTGTTGTGAGTTAGCAAAATCTTAGCAGAGAGTGATGTGCATGGTGCATGAAGTTAATCAATGAACAAAATAGAAAATAAGTATAAGTTTGTTAACAATAAATCAGCACTTGAAGTGTGAATTAATGTAGCGCTTGTGTGAGCAAAAGCTGATAATTCAGCGATCGCTCTACATTTAGATAACATTCTCTGATACCGAAAAATTCAGCGTTCACAACAGCATTCTGAATTCATCACGGGTGATCTGGCAATCTCTGAGTATTTGCGCCAGCAAACCACGACCAATAGTTTCACCCGAATGTACAGGGACTACCGTCCGGCGTCCATCACTATGTATGAGAATATGATGACTGCCACGTATCCTGGCAACCTCAAAACCTACTTTACCAAGTGCGTCAATGACTTGGTATCCAGTCACACTTGGCAATTGGCTCATATTTCCACTGCAACTCGCTGGATACCCACAAAGTCTAATGAATCTTGCTGTTGATCTTCAAATTCTAGACACAGTAAAATTGCTTCTTGAATGCGCTCAGTTAAATCGTCTAAAGATTTAGCCTGCGTGTGACACCCAGGAAGACTTGGGACAGAAGCAACAAAGTATCCATCCTCATCTCTCTCGATAATCACGTTAAATTCTCGCTTCATGATGGACTGATTTCGCATTCTTTGTTCCATTTTCTCACAATTGATTGAGGACAACTGATTAAAAGACATCCCCATCCGGTTTAAGCCTATGATTTCTTGTAGAAATGCGAGTTAACGCAAGGATGGCAGCAAATGCGAGTAATTTTATATAGCAAACCTGGATGTCATTTATGTGAAGGTTTGCAGGAAAAGCTAGAGAAAATTCAAAATCTGGCTTTTGAGTTAGAAATTCGCGATATTACGACGCGGGATGATTGGTTTTTGGCGTATCAGTATGAGATACCAGTTTTATATTTATCGAACAGCCCTGCGGGTGAGGTAAGTGAGAAACCTTTGCCACGTCCTTCGCCTCGTGCTACTGTGCAGCAGTTGGAGCAAATGCTGCGTAAGTATTTCCCCAATGATTAAAATAATGCAGAATAAGCGCAAGAAAAGCGTGTGACGAGGTTCACAAAATGAAACTGCGGGAACTACTAGCAGCGATAGACTCTGTAGAGCAATTACCTAACCATCCGGCTTTAGAGGATGTAGAAGTGCAAGGCTTAAAGACAAATTCCCATGCTTGTGGTGTGGGAGATTTGTTTATTGGAATGCCAGGAACTAGGGTAGATGGTGGAGAATTTTGGCCAAGTGCGATCGCATCAGGTGCAGTAGCGGCGGTGGTATCTCCCCAAGCTGTGGAGAAAAATCCGCCTAATACTGAGGCTGTTGTCATTAGTGCGAGTGACATGACTCAAGCCTGTGCCCAATTAGCAGGTGCTTTTTATGATTATCCGGGAAAAAAACTCAAATTATTTGGTGTCACTGGTACTAATGGTAAAACTACCACTACACATTTGATTGAATTTCTGTTGGGGAAAGCAAATCTCCCCACAGCTTTGATGGGAACTCTCTACACGCGCTGGCCTGGTTTTGCAGAAACTGCTGTCCATACCACACCGTTTGCGGTGGAACTGCAACAACAGCTAGCACAAGCTGTCGATGCTGGTTGTGAGTATGGAGTCATGGAAGTTAGTTCCCATGCTTTAGCCCAAGGTAGAGTATTAGGTTGTGAGTTTGAGGTGGGAGTGTTTAGCAATCTCACTCAAGATCACCTGGACTATCACCGCGATATGGAAGATTATTTTGCGGCGAAAGCATTGTTATTTAGTCCCAATTATCTCAAAGGGCGGGCAATCATTAATGCTGATGATGCTTACGGACAAAGATTAATTGCTTCTTTGAGTCCAGACAGAGTTTGGAGTTACAGTGTCAATGATCGCGCTGATTTTTGGATGAGCGATCTTAATTATGAACCTAATGGTGTGAGTGGGACACTACATACACCCAAGGGTGATGTGGCTTTTCGTTCACCTTTAGTTGGTCAGTATAATTTAGAAAATCTTTTGGCAGCTGTCGCCGCAGTTTTACACTTAGGTCTAGATTTGCAGTTAGTTGCAGCTAGTATACCTGAGTTTCCTGGCGTTCCCGGAAGAATGGAGCGGGTACAGGTAACTGCTAACCAAGATATCAGCGTAATTGTGGATTATGCCCATACACCAGATAGTTTGGAGAATTTGCTCAAAGCTGCTCGTCCGTTTATTCCTGGTAAGATGATTTGTGTGTTTGGCTGTGGTGGCGATCGCGATCGCACTAAGCGCCCAAAAATGGGAAATATTGCTGCTCAATTAGCCGATGTGGCGGTGGTAACTTCAGATAATCCCCGCACTGAAGACCCCGAAAGGATTTTACAAGATATTGTAGCAGGCATTTCCAATACAGCAAATACCACTGTAATTGGCGATCGCGCTACCGCCATTCGGACTGCAATTTTACAAGCCCAACCAGGAGATGGAGTGTTACTTGCTGGCAAAGGTCACGAAGATTACCAAATTCTCGGTACTGAAAAAATTCACTTTGATGACCGAGAACAAGCACGAGCCGCTTTACAAGCCAGATTGAAAATTTAAAATTAATCTAGAATTCGATTTTTGGTGTTAGGGGCGCTATTGTTAGCGTCCCTATTTTTGATGCTATTGGCTGCTGAGAGTATGGCGGGCTGGTGAATCCATGTGTCGCCATCATTGTGCAAATTCCTATTTAGATATCAATAAAAGCCAATAATAAATTTTAAATTTTTCACTTATTTCAAGTCAGCAATGCTTGCGACATTATATGGTAAGTGATACACTCCATTAGTTTTAAAATTAATTTTCCAGAATTCATAATTAATATTAATTTTCTTAGCTTTCTCGTAACCAAGGTAAACATCAGGGTGAAAAACAAAGACCGAATTATATTTGACTCTATTCTTCTCTATCCCTTTTGCTTCTGCTTGACTCATGAATGATTCTCTAGCTCAGGATCTGTCGATTTATCAGTTGGCTTTGGCAATGCAAGCGCCTCCCCAACCATTACCCCTTAGTCCGGCGACTCTGCTATCACTACTTAGGTCACAAATTGACTTACTGATTGAGCAAAAAATTGTAGCGACTTTATGGGTAAAGCTACCGCCGGGAAAAATTTGGCAATCAGAATTATGGCGTTATCAGTCCGCCGTAGATGTGCCTGTTGTCATTTATAATTGCCAGGTTGAGCAGAGGCGAAAAGGGGAAGCGACAGAGAGTGTATATCTTAGCCCAACACCCGATAACTTATCTATTAAGTTATTACCAAATAGATATATACAAAGGGAGTATTTTGTTATAGCATTGTCGCCACAGTTTTGCAGTTTAATTTTGGCTCATCGACCGCTCAAAAGACGTAAAACCCAAATCGTCAGGAAGGGAAATAGAAAACCTCTGCCTTTATTGGCAATGACTACTGTCGAAGGTAGAGTAATTGAGCGAGTCCTAGATGGAATTATAGAAAGCAGAACACCAGAATCAGCGACGATAATCCCGGCTGATTTTATTTGCCCCAGTGTACCAGACTCAGCCCTGATGAATCAGCTGTTAGTCAAACAAGTCCAGCGGCAAAATGAAATTAATCAGCAATTGATGACAAAGCGGCTTTCCAAGTTGCAGCAACAAAATCAGAAGCTATACCACAAAGCGCAAATCAAAGATGAATACTTAAGCAATGTCTGTCAGGAGTTGCGTACACCCCTCACTCACATGAAAACAGCGCTGTCGTTATTAAATTCTCCCAACCTGAAACCTCCCCAACGGCAACGTTATTTACAAATGTTAAATAACCAGTGCGATCGCCAAAATTCTTTAATTACTGGTCTGTTAGATTTAGTACATCTGGAGCGCAATTTACAACATTCACCTTTAGAAGCAGTTTGCTTAGCGGATGTTGTTCCAGGAATTGTGAGTACCTACCAGCCTGTAGCCCAGGAAAAAGGAATTATGCTAGCCTACACAGTGCCCACAGAACAGCCATCTGCATGGTGTGTGAGTGGCGGGTTGCGGCTGATTGTGATTAATCTACTGCATAACAGTATAAAATTTACCCCCAGTGGCGGGCAAGTGTGGGTGCGATCGCGCGTACACGGCGATTATGTGCAACTAGAAGTCCGTGACACAGGTATCGGTATCGCGGAAACAGAGATTCCCAAAGTCTTTGAGAGCTTTTATCGTGTGCGTTCAAGTACAACGGATGAATCTAGCAGCCCTGGGTTAGGGTTAACGGTGGTGCAACAGTTACTTTGGCGTTGCGGTGGTTTTATTTCTGTGAGAAGTAAGCCCAATGAAGGTTCAGTTTTTATCGTTAATTTACCAATTGTGCGCTCTGTGCTAAACACTAAACAGTAGTAGAGCCGCAACGGAGCGATCGCATTGTCAGCCGATATTATGGCATAACAGGGCGATGTATTAATATAACAAGCCGATGTTATGCCATAACAGGGCGATGTATTAATATAACAGACCGATGTTATGGCATAACAGACCGATGCATTAATATAACAAGCCGATGTTATGGAATAACAAGCCGATGTTATGGAATAACAGACCGATGCATTAATATAACAAGCCGATGTTATGGAATAACAGACCGATGTAATTAAATTGCAGCGCGATGCGATCGCGCTGTGCCAGTTGCGTAAGTCCTGGAAATATAATTTTTATGATAGGCTAAGTTTATTGTGAACAAAATGTCTTGAAATGTCTAAATCAATTAACATTAATGAAGCAAAAGACCAGCTTCTTCAACTGTCAGAACAGTTAGACAATGAACCTGTAATCATTACAAATGAAGGATTACCAGTAATGGTAGCTATTAGTTATGAGCGATACCTTTCTATGTTAGAAACTATGGATATTTTATCAGATCCACAATTTAAAGAACAATTAATAGCTGGAATCAAGGAAGATAAAGAAGGTCAAAGGGTAAGTTGGTCGGATGCCATGAAAGAATTAGAATGGTAAATTATGGAATATGAAATTGAGTTTATCCCTTTAGCTATTAAGTTACTTAAAAATGTTAAAGATCAAAGAGAACAAAAAGCACTGCGTCAAAAAATCGAAAAACTCAAAATAGAACCAGAAAAACAGGGTAAAGCTCTAACAGGTCAATTTCAAGGTTATCGTAGTGTTAGGGCAGTTGGTCAACGCTATCGCATTGTTTATCGTGTTGAGCGAGAGCGAATTATTGTTGTTATTGTGGGTGTGGGAATGCGACGAGAAGGTGATAGACAAGATATTTATGCGGTTTTAGAAACTGAGTTAGAAGAAGAATCTTCTGGAGAATGAAACATTTACTGTTTATTCCACACATACATCTGACAAAAGCAGCACTAAAACCTTGGAAAAGGAATAATAAATAATAAAAGTCCTAGATATGGACTATTTAATAATAGATTTAATATTCAGCACTATTGTCTATTTCTTTTCTTATCTCTTTTGTTAATTTATATTGAGTTATTTAGTAAATTTTCTTTCTTTAAGGTTTCAATTTCCTTCAATCTCAAATCCCCGACTTCTTTAAGAAGTCGGGGATTTGGCTGTTCATGAATGATTTAAGATTGCTATGTCAGTTAAAATTAAGTCTTTTAACCAACATTGGTTATGCAGACAATACTGGTTTAGCGACTAGCTTGAGGTTGGCGCTTTCGTTGCTCAATTGTGCAAGGTTAGCAACGGTAGCATCAATATTTTTCTTGGCATCGCCAAACAACATCAAGGTATTTGCCTTGTAGAATAGGGGGTTTTCCACTCCGGCGTAGCCACTAGCCATACTGCGCTTCATGACGATAACAGTAGTAGCTTTCCAAACCTCAAGTACTGGCATTCCCGCAATCGGGCTATTGGGGTTTTCTAAAGCGCTGGGGTTAACGGTGTCATTCGCACCAATCACCAATACTACATCAGTCTCAGTGAAATCCTCATTGATTTCATCCATCTCTAAAACGATGTCGTAGGGTACTTTCGCTTCTGCTAACAGCACGTTCATGTGTCCCGGCATCCGACCGGCTACAGGATGGATACCAAAGCGAACTTTAATACCGCGAGTGCGCAGTCGTTTGACAATTTCTGAAACTCCATGTTGTGCTTGCGCTACTGCCATACCATAGCCAGGAACAATGATTACACTCTTGGCACGGCAGAGAATTTCCACTGTGTCTTCCACTGTGGTGGAGTTAACTGTACCCTCTGGCTGTGCGCCATCAACAGCAGTTGCAGTACTTGTCTGAGCGCCAAAGCCTCCTAAAATAACGCTGATGAAGGAACGGTTCATGGCTTTGCACATGATGTAGCTGAGGATCGCCCCGCTACTACCTACCAAAGCACCGGTAATGATCAACAAATCGTTGGATAACATGAACCCAGCAGCAGCAGCAGCCCATCCAGAGTAGCTGTTCAGCATAGAAATCACCACCGGCATATCAGCACCGCCAATGGCCATTACCAGATGAATGCCCAAGACTGCGGCAATTGCAGACATGATTAATAAAGGTTGCAGTCCAGCGATCCCCGCTGTACCAATAAACTGACTACCAAGCCAGATGGAAGCTGCAAGGATAGTCAAGTTCAATAAGTGCCGTCCAGGGAGAAGTACAGGTTTGCTGGTGATGATCCCCCTGAGTTTACCAAAGGCAACGATGGAACCTGTAAAGGTGATTGCACCAATAAATACACCAATAAATATTTCTATTTGGTGGATTGTCGATTCTACAGAAGTGAGCGATGGCGTTTCTTGGAGATAATTGGCAATTCCCACGAGAACTGCGGCTGCACCCACAAAACTATGCAGAATTGCCACTAATTCTGGCATGGCTGTCATCGCTACCCGCGCCGCGACAATCGCACCAATCACGGCTCCGGGGATCGCAACTGCGGCCAAGGTGCCGTAAGCATTTGTATTTAAGGTGAGTGCGGTAGCCCCAAAGGCAATTACCATGCCCACAATCCCATAGACGTTGCCTTTGCGGGCTGTTCCCTGATCGGATAGCCCCCCCAAGCTGAGAATGAAGAGGGCGCTAGCCACAATATACGCTACTGTCAGTAAGTTGTTTGACATAATTTCCTGCTATTTTTGGAACATTTTGAGCATACGTTGGGTGACTAGGAACCCACCGGAAATGTTAATCGTTCCCACGAAAATGGCGATCGCTCCTAGAATACTGGTCGATAAGTTGGATGCTCCAGATATTTGCAACATCCCGCCAATAATGATGATGCCGCTAATGGCGTTAGTAACGCTCATCAGTGGTGTGTGTAAAGCTGGTTTCACATTCCAAATTACTTGCCAACCAACAAAGCAGGCGAGGACAAAGACGATGAAGTGAGAGAGGAATTCTGAGGGCGCATTCATGCCGATCCCAACTAAAGCTGCACCAACTAACAGCAGCCAGATCAAGTTACTCCCACCTTTGGCGGAACTCTTCATTGGGGCGGTAGCGGTTGTTAATACTGGCTCCGGCTCTTTTTGGGTTTCTTGCTTTGCGCCAACCGGCTGTGGTGTTACCTCTACTTTTTTCTCCACCTTTGGTGGCGGATAAGTAATACCGCCAGCATGAGTAACTAAAGCACCTCTAATTACTTCATCTTCAAGATTGACTGTGAAATTTTTAGCCCCTCCCATTTCTTCCAGCAGATGGCAAAGATTGTTACCGTAAAGCTGACTTGCTTGTTGTGCCATCCGGCTGGGTAGATCGGTCAAACCTACTATCGTTACTCCTTTGTGACGATAGACTTCACCAGGGTGAGTACAAGCACAATTACCACCTTGCTCTGCTGCCAAATCGACAATTACAGACCCTTCTTTCATGCTCTCAACCATTTCCTGGGTAATCAGCACAGGTGCTTTCTTACCGGGGATCAGGGCTGTGGTGATAATGATGTCAACTTCTTGCGCTTGCTCTGCAAACAGTTCCATCTCCGCCTTGATGAATTCGTCGCTCATCACCTTGGCGTAGCCGCCTTCACCACTACCATCTTCGGCAAAGTTGAGTTCGAGAAATTCTGCGCCTAGGCTTTGTACTTGCTCTTTGACAACCAAGCGGGTATCAAATGCCCGGACAATTGCACCCAATCCGTTAGCAGTACCGATCGCGGCTAATCCCGCTACACCCACACCAATGATCAACACCTTGGCTGGCGGTACTTTTCCCGCTGCGGTAATCTGACCGTTAAAGAAGCGTCCAAAATTGTTAGCCGCTTCAATCACCGCCCGATAGCCGGCGAGGTTGGCCATTGAACTTAAAGCATCCAGTTTTTGCGCCCGACTGATGCGGGGGATCGCATCCATCGCCAATACTGTAGCTTTGCGTTCTACTAGTTTTTGTAACAGTTCTGGATTTTGGGCAGGCCAGATAAAACTGATCAGCTTGCCTCCCTCGCGCAGCAACTCTGTTTCATGTTTACCTAGTTCTGGGTGCATTTGGGGTGCACGCACCTTGAGTACGATATCTGCCTGGGACCATAGAGTTGCAGCATCTGGAACAATCTGACATTTGGCTTGGGTGTAAGCATCATCCGCAAAATTTGCGCCACAACCCGCATTGCTTTCCAAAATTACATCAAAACCAAGCTTTTGCAACCGTTTGGCTGTTTCTGGCGTGGCTGCTACACGCTGTTCACCAGGGTAGACTTCCTTTGGGATACCAATCTTCATTGGGGTTTTCCTTTTGATTTAGCTGAGTTCCCCGAATAATGGGAGGGATTAGGGAGTAGGGGCAGAGGGGCTAGGGGCAGAGGAGATGAGGGGGGATGAGGGAGACAAGGAGGACAAGGGAGACAAGGAAGACAAATGACTATTGCCCAATGCCCAATGCCCTGTTTGGCCAATGCCCAATCTTTATGCAAGTTAATCTCGGAATCCTGAGAGCGCAAAGGGGTTGGAAAAAACCGGATTCTAGTGTCTCTTTTAATCTGGTGCTAGTAGCGATCGCCTCTAGCCGGAGGTTTATATGTTACACCAACCTCACAAATACTCTGAAATTAATTTTGGGACGCCAATCGCACGCCACTTACGGGAATCAAAGCTTGGATGCCTTGGGCACAAAGCCTTTCAGGTATCTACAGCCTTAGCTGCTCCAACAACCCTTATTAACAAAGTGTCCTTGCTTTTTGCCTCCCCTACTCCGGTTGTATCTTTTTTTGGGTTCGATTACTTCTCTTCAACATACTATTTACTCTAGTGTATTGTATCTATCATTGTATTAATTCTTCATAACGTTTGTGTAAATTATTAGCCGCTAAAATTTGTGGCAATCTTAATGTTTGAAAAATCAAGGTTTTTGTTAACTCGAAGCTAATTTATAGAAGCTCGAGAGTTACTTTATCAAGAACATATGACATCTCAGTTCAAAATAAATTATGCCTAGTTATTTTGGCGCATTTGTATGCTATTTACTCGCTTCGTGTGTCAGTTGTCAGTTGTCAGCTTCTTGTTTTTGATGGCATTTTAATACTCTATCTTCTTTTGGAGTAAGTGCTTTGCAAGAGTTTCACTCCTTGTTGCCAGTAAAGTTTTTTTTTATAATTTTTTAACAATTCCTTTGCTTTTACCCTACTAGTGACAAAATCTCCGATTTCTGTAGTTGGAGATTTTTAATTTTGCTAAATATAGTTTAAAACTTGGATTTTGTATTTTATTTTAAATTCTGAATTTTAAATGTTTTTCAAGACTTGTTAACTTAACTTTACATCAGGATGTAATATTTAATAGAGAAACTGATTCACTGAAAAAAACCCAGAGGACAATACATGAAAAAAAGACAAGGGGATGAGGGAAATGCCCAATACGCAATGCTCCAATTTTTATTTTCCCAGAGTTAAAAAAGCGTTAAAGAATGCGATCGCATTTCCTAACGAGAAGATTTGCAGGTAGCTTATTTGACATTACCCCTAACCCCTCCCCCGCTTGCGGTGGAGAGATAAAGAGCAGCTTTTTATACTGAGGGGAATGAGGGGGGTAAAAAAACTCTGATACCAGAACTGCGATCGGACTCGATGCTTGTTGAAGTGTAACCTCACCAGCTTTGAGAAGCAGCATGATGCTTTGACAGCTGCAACTGGTAAGAGGATGATCGAAGCGATCGCGCGTTACAGTATTAGTCAGAAAAACTCTCCGTCACATAGGGTTTACCTGTAGCTAAGTCTGATGAATACAAAGAGAAAAATAATTAGAGGATTGGGTATTTTAGTTCGTATAGTTTAAGTTATCGTCTGTCTAACCAAGCCTGTAAATCAGCCAAACTGGTAAAATCTAACAATGCTTCGCTCAAATCTTCCAGAACAGGCAAAGGTAAATCAGCAATTGACGAACGCATTTCCCCTGGAAGTTCTGCAAACCGCTTAGTTAGTTGTCGAATAACGAGGTTAAATGTTGCTTCTTCTCGCCCTTCCTCCTTGATTTCTCGGTAAACTCGCGTTTGCTTGAGTGTGATGTCTAACATTGACTCTACCTCCCTTCTGCTTAATTGTTCAAATTTGTACACCATAATTGTCGTAATCATCTCTATTATGGCGCGACTTGCTTGTTCAGTTACTTCTTGACTAGTTCTTGTTAACAAATACTTGGCTGCTGCTGGTGCTTGTTCTTCTTCTACCGTAGTGAGTACCATCAGCGCTACCCATAAAGGTAACTGACGAATATCTCCTAATTCATCCAAATACACTCTATGCACTTGTCCACCGTTCAGTAATGAGCGATGGGGATTAATATCATTTTGTTCGATATTGCGTGATGGATAAATTATAACTGCTTGCCAATCGCTAAATCTGGCACGATTACGATAGAAATATAGTGAAGATTCTGCAAATAATCTTTCGTAAAGCTGTTCATCTTTTTGAAACTGTACTTCACAAAAATATACAACTCCAGCACCTTCATTGTCAGGTGGAAGAAATACTCCATCAATCTCAAATGTAGGTTCTTTGACAGCTACTGAATCAAATCGATAAGCTTCTGCATTAGTCGGCGGTGTTGCTAGTAATTGAAACAACAGGTTAGGAAATTGTTGAAACAGTTTATAAAAGATTGAATCTCGACGCATGAAGTATTATTTGCAATCTGTATTAGCCATCTTACAAAGTTTTTAGATACAGAGTTAAGTAACTGCAAAATTTTGACATAAAACAGTTTTATATGAATATTTACAGAGTTTTTTATGTGAGGAGAAGCTCTAGAACATTTAAACCGCTATTGATTCAACAATCATAAAAACCCTGCTGACTCATACAAGCGTTTGAGCATGGCGGTAATCTTCACACCATAATCTAAATCTGCTGACCAGCGCCCTGATAACTGATCGATTAAGGGAGCAATACCACGGGTGACAAAACGAAACCGGGGATCGACAACATCGTTCACCAAAGGTTCTAAACTGGCGTAAGCTTTTAAATGTTGGATGTGCGCTCTCACACCAATTCTGGCACTTTCAAAAGATGCTGCTTGTGCACTACCGCCAATTGTACCTAAACCAGCAAAGTTATTTTGTACTGGTGTAATATCACCACCAAAGCGTAAAAATCCGGTTTCAACACACATTTGACAAAAAGCAATATCGTAGTTGATCCCCTCTGTACTCGCTTCTTCTCGATAAAGTTTTGGGATGTCGGGAAATTGCACTAAACCATTTTCATTATTGTTTTTCAGAAATCGCTGTAATTGGTCTTCTGAAGTATTACCATTCGATACAATGCGGTCAAATTGACCAGGGCAAACTACTAAAATTGACCGCAAATTTACAGTGCGAGTTGCAGAATCCCAGCCAACAGAAACATTAAAATCTCGCAGTTCAACTGCTTTGACATATACTACTTTATGATAGGTAATTCGGCGAACTTCTGGGACTTTTGATAAGTCAACGCGTAAGCGGTCTGCCAAATCAATGGGAATGTAAGCGTTGCCATTAATTAATATCCCTTGTTCTGAGTATTTTTGCCCGTTAATATTAATATTAATTGGTGGATAACTTGGTTCTGGGGGAGTTCCTTGATTAGGATCGATCGCCCGACTCCAAGAAGCCAATCCATCAGCAATTCCCAAAGCAAAATCGCGACGACGATTTTGGAGTAAAGAACGGTCTTCCGGACTACTGAGGAAACCTACTTGCATTAACAAAGAAGCGATCGCAGTCTGTCTGCAAAATACCAACTTACCCAATCCAGTATCGCTATCAGGCTTGACTCCCCGATTCGGTAACTGGGGTACACGGCGCAACAGTCCTAAAAGTAAAAGTTCCGCATTGCTTTTACGTTGATTATTGCTGGCAATATAGAACACACTAGCCCCCCGCACACTAGGACTACTAGCTGCATCAGCGTGAATTTCTAACGCCACATCAGTCGAACGACCACGGGAATTGATCCAGGCGATAGTATTGGCTGCACTCAGGTCATCGGGAACTGCTAAAACTTCAAAATTACGCGCTCGCAATTCGGTTACAATCAAATCCCGCAACAGAATCATTTCTTTAGCCTCTGTTGTCCCGCCTGCGATCGTCCCTGGATCAATTCCCCCAGTTTCTTTGCCTCCGTGAGCAGCAGAAATAAAAATACGCCCCATCTTCAGTATTTCCTCTTGTAAGAATCAGTCTAAGCAATCCTGTATATCATTCTTGGTTGAGCAACAACAATATAATAGCCATCAGGAGTCCTTGATCATTTGTCCTTTGTTATTTCTCCCAAGTTTTTGCAGAAAACAGCCCCAAGGAAAAAGAAGGGGGATGAGGGGACAAGGGGGACAAGGGGGACAAATGACAAATGACAAATGACAAATGACAAATGACAACTGACAACTGACAAAATATGTACATCCCTCGCTTGCACCCAGATACAATTGAAGAAGTTAAACAACGCGCTGATATTGTAGATGTCGTCTCTGAGTACGTAGTTTTACGCAAGCGCGGTAAAGATTTTGTGGGTTTATGCCCGTTCCATGATGAGAAAACCCCTAGCTTTACTGTCAGTCAGACTAAGCAGATGTACTTTTGCTTTGGCTGTCAAGCAGGGGGAAATGCAATTAAGTTTTTAATGGACTTGTCCAAGCGTTCCTTTGCGGAAGTGACTCTAGATTTAGCTAGGCGTTACCAAGTACCTGTACAAACCCTGGAACCTGAGCAAAGACAAGAATTGCAACGACAGATATCTTTGCGCGAACAGCTATATGAAGTTCTCGCTTCGACAGCGCAATTTTATCAACACGCCCTGAGACAATCTCTAGGACAAAAAGCATTACAGTATCTCAAAAGCGATCGCCTCCTTCAAGAAGAGACAATACAGCAGTTTGGCTTAGGTTATGCGCCCGCAGGCTGGGAAACACTCTATCGTTATCTGGTAGATAGTAAACACTACCCAGTGCAACTAGTAGAAAAAGCCGGATTGATTAAACCCCGCAAAGAAGGGGGCGGTTATTATGATGTGTTTCGCGATCGCCTAATGATTCCCATCCGTGACATCCAAGGGCGGGTAATTGCTTTTGGTGGGCGAACCCTCACCGATGAACAACCAAAGTATCTTAACTCCCCAGAAACCGAGCTTTTTAGTAAAGGTAAAACCCTCTTCGCCCTCGATCAAGCCAAAGGAGGGATTTCCCAACTCGATCAAGCTGTGGTAGTAGAAGGATATTTTGATGCGATCGCTCTCCACTCGGCGGGGATTAATAATGCGATCGCTTCTTTGGGTACAGCCTTAAGTTTAGAACAAGTCAAGCTGGTATTACGCTATACCGAATCAAAACAGTTGGTTCTCAACTTTGATGCTGATAAAGCGGGAAATAATGCCGCCGAAAGAGCGATCGGTGAAATTGCCGAACTCGCTTATATGGGCGAAGTCCAGCTAAAGATTCTCAACATCCCCGATGGGAAAGATGCCGATGAGTACTTGCATAGTCATAGCCCAGACGACTATCGCCAACTCTTAACTAATGCGCCCCTATGGCTCAATTGGCAGATTGAGCAAATTACCAAAGACCGTGATTTAAAACAGGCTACAGATTTTCAGCAAGTAACCCAAAGCATAGTAAAATTACTTAAAAATATAGTTAACAACGATACCAAAAATTATTATATATCTTATTGCGCCGAAATCCTCAGCTTAGGAGATAGCAGACTAATTCCGCTACGAGTCGAAAATTTGCTGACTCAGATTTCTCCTCCTAACAGCTACTCTCAACCGATACCAATCAAGAGAAAATCGGAGAATAATAAAACTTCCCAGAGTTCATTTGCTGCTAGCGAACGCGGTTTGTTAGAACGCGCAGAAGGCTTATTATTGCGGATTTACCTACATTGTCCTGAACAGCGCCAAGCTATTTTCAACGCATTAGAAGAAAGAGACTTACAATTTAGCCTTTCCCATCACCGCTTTTTGTGGCAAAAGATTTTAGAGTTACCTACACAGCAAGTAGACTTAATTTCAAATTTGCAAGATAGATATTTAGAATTATCTGAAGATTTGAGTTTAGTGTCGCATGTGTTTCATTTGAATGAGAAAAGTAAGACAGATGATATACTGCGTACTCCTCAACTTGTTCAGGCGGCGATCGCTTGTATGGAACTAGTTATGTGTGAAAAGCGCTATCGTCACTTTGAGGAACTATGGACACAATCTGATGAAAAAGCCGAACCAGATCTATATGAATATTATGGTACAAAGTTTATAGAAGAAAAACAGCGGTATCTCAAATTAAACGCACAGCGGAATTTTTCTATAGAAGAAGTGCTGAAATATGCTTAGTATAAGCATCAAATATTGATGTAAGTAGGTGGGCGCTAAAAAACACAACTAAATTAAGAAATGTAAATCGTTTAAAAGTTTATATTCTTCAAAGCGTTTCTGCTGCTTTACATAAGTTTAGGTAGTTCGGTTTAATTGTGCCTACCTACTTATCACATTTTCGGTGGATAATAAATTAAGTTAATACTTGATTTTGAAACTTCTATGGATGCTGATTCAAAATTCTTTCTATTGTTTGGTTCGATATTTGCTGGTGTAGGCAGTATATTTGCTGTCACAGGCATTATCTTTGTCATCAATACTCATTCTTTTGTCAGCACGGCAGAATCTATACAAGGAAATGTAATTGATTTAAAGTTACGTTCATCAACTGATAGTAAAGGTCGCTCCTCTTCTGCTTACTATCCAGTCGTTAAATTTACTCCAAGTTCGGGTGAAACCATTATATTTGAATCCAATACAGGTAGTAGTCCACCAGCATTTAGTAAAGGTCAGCAAGTAGAAGTTTTATACAATCCTAAACAGCCAAATTCTGCCATGATTAATTCTTGGCTTGAGCTATGGTTTTTACCGGGTATGTTTGCTGGTATGGGGTCAATTTTCGTGCTTATTGGAGGAGTTGCACTATTTCAACCTTTGCGGAGGCTAATAAGTTTTAAGTAATTTTAAATTATTTACTCCTCTTCATCCCAATCATCATCTTCACTCCAATATTGTTGGGGTGCATCACCATGAATTTCTAAAATCTTGGCTTTTTTAATTTTGTTATCAGAAGGTTCAATTGCTTCTAATTGCACATTAAATTTCCAATTATCGCCAAAATCATAAAGATAAGTCATGCTTGCACCCGGTTCTAGAGGTAAATCACCAATGCGGATTTGATCTGCAAATGGCGGTGATTCCATGTAGGGATGACCAATGCTACAAGTGCGACCAAAACGGTCTTTATAACTAAATTCGTATAGGTGATCGTCATCAAAATCAAAAGCATCAAGAATTGTCCCAGCTAACCAGCTTAATTCTCTTTTTGCTGGGATCGCAATCCGTCGCCAAGATTTAGCAACGGATACTTTAAAAATATAAATACCATCAGTAAAGCCTTGCTGAGGGAGAGTCAAATTATTTTGCCATTCTGGGAAAAAAGGCTGTAAACTTGGCTGCAAGTGTCCAAAGTTTATATTGATATCTTCCTCAAACTTGCCTACAATTCCCACGGGAAAGAGTAACATGAATAGAGCATCACCAAGCGGTAAACGTTCTACACTAATAATCCGCCATCCCTTACCTGCTTCGGCTTTTCCTTGTTTAATAGTTAATAATCCAAATAATTCTGATAAAGCAACATTATGCAACCCCGGATTATAGCCAAGAGTTTGTTGGTCATCATATTTGGTCAAGTTTAAGCCTTTATCAGGAATGTGCCCCCAAAACTGAAGACACTTACCTAGATTATTCCATCCATTGTGACGTTCACCTAAAACTTCATTATTTCCCCAAATTAACCAAGCTTCAAGTAAGGTGAAATAACGTTCTGTCAGGTTAAGGTTAGACCAAGATTCTAATACAGCTTCATCTAATACTAAAAATTGTTTTTTCCCTTGAGATGTGATTTGTCCGATTCCCGAACTGCGTAATAACAGATAAAGTCCATTAATGTAAGGATATGATTTTTGTACAGGACGTTTCAGTTTAGTGTCGATTGGGTGACTTAAGCGAGAATTCAGTTCTGATAATATTTTTAAAGGTAGAAGATGATTAACACTACTGACTTCCACGCCTTTTGGTTGGAGAAAATCGATTAAGGTTTGAAAGTCACGCAGAATTGTACCTGGTTGATTTTCATCAATACTTAGTTCTTTGAGGAGTTGTTGCTGTGACTCTGGGAGGGAAGGTAGTTCCTGATTCAGTGTCAGTTCTAGGTTGGCAAATAAGTCTTCCATAATTAAAAATTAAATTAAAAATTCAATTTAAATTTAATCCTACGAATCAAGAACTGGACAAAATTTAGCAAATGATGAATGCTAATATTTTCGCTTGCTAGTTACAAATCTCACAAATTTGATATGAACAGTAATACTCGCCTCCAGATGATTCTAGCTGACACACCTGTAGGGATGATTTTACCCGCGATCGCCCAACTTAATCTACCTGATTGGTGGTTAGCAGGCGGTGCGGTACGAAATACAGTCTGGCGCTTAATTTTTGGGGATGACTGCGAGTTAGTAATCAAAGATTTTGATATTGCATTTTTCGATATCCAAGGCGATCGCACCCAGGAACTAGCCGCCAAAGCCACCCTCACACAACAGTTTCCTAATAACGAATTTGATGTGAAAAATCAAGCTAGTTTTGCCCGCTGGCGCGATGGCGACACAGCATACAATAGTACAGAAGATGGCATTACACAATGGTTACATACTGCTACTGCTGTAGGGGTGCGGCTAAATGCGCAAGGAAAATGGGAGTTTTTTACCCCCTACGGCTTGGATGATTTATTTAATGGAATTATCCGCACTACGCCTGTACATACTGATAATCCTCATGCGCATCAAAAAGCAGCTATTTTTTTACAAAAGTGTCCTTATTTGCGGTTAGCATAAATAAATTTTGTAGTAAGCACTTTAGTGCTTAAAAGGTCAGGACTGAAGTCCTTACTACAATGATTTTTAATTATTAATTCTTAATTTGGCATGGTTGAGTTCACTTTCAAAGCGGCTATAGACAATTTCGATAGGATACCAAGTTGAAAACCAGTATAAATCTTGCATAACTTTGGCAGAGTTATTATTATCTACTTCAAAATGAACTAAGGCTAAATTATTTAAGCCTATTACTTCGCGTCCATCTTGAAACCAAGGTAATTTCCAAAAAGCTAAATACTGTAACCATTCCCATTTATGGGTTTTAGCTTGTTTTTTGGCAGTCATTAGCCATGAAACATTAGTGCCAAAGTCAGCAGTTTTTGTGCTAGTTCGGGAAATCCATTCCATTAAACCATGCCATTCGGGCGGACGAGGTGATAAAGAATCACTGTAGGATTTTCTGCTAGAAATTTCTACCATATAAGGGGAATTTGTCCAGCCTATCCATTGTCTAGTTTTTTCTGGTAACAGCCATTGTTTGAGTCTTGTATGAATGATTTGAGTAATCTTTTCTTCATTTTTAAAAGCACTAGCTGTTAACTGGACTAATATAGATTTTTTCTCAGAACCTAACGATTTTTTGGTATAAGTTAAGCGGACAACAGAACTGTAGTGAATGTCTCCAGATAACACAATTACTTGTTGGCGTTGCTCAAATAATGTGGTGAGAAATTGTGCTAAGGCTTCGTAATTAATATTCCATGCATCACCTACATCTACACCATAAACTTTATCTCTTTTTAAATGCCAATGGTGAATCCAATCTATTACTTGTAAACCAAATAAATTTGTCGGTGCAATCACAAATGTAGCTTGCATTGGCGATCGCCCTATCGGTTTGTGTGTGACTTGTTCTAAAGGCTGGGATAGTTGCTGTGCAAAGGCTGGAGGCGATAGCAGCATTGGCGGCGCTATTGGTTTTTGATCGGCTGGATAACCGCGCCAAGTGCGTGTATCTAAAACTATGACTTCATGGCAAAAGCTGCGTACCGTATAATGCCATGTTAGGGCTTCTGGGTCTCTGTCTAGTACTAAAACTGAATCATATTGCACAAATTCCGGTAAATTTGTACTGGGGTTAATAGGCGGCATTCCTAAGTAACGGGCGATCGCATCCCACGCTTCAGCATTCATTCCCCCAGATGCAGACCAATCCGCCGCTGCTTGTAATAATTTCTCCCCTGGTTGTCCGCCTGTAAATTGCTTGGGTGTATTCCCCCAGGCTTGAAAAACTGCATAGGCTAACAAAGCATTTTGCACTGTTCTCCGTCCCAAGGGTTGTCCTAAAACCCGCAAACACCAAGCTTGGTTGAGGTTCCAGTCATCGCTGACATCATGGTCATCGAAAATACTATACATGGGAATGTTCGCCAGCGCCCGCCGCACTTTCCACAGGGTATGGATAAATTGCTGCATATCCCGCACTTCTTTATCCCAACGGCGGCTGACGCGATGTCCATCCATCACCTCCCGCCCTTTGGGTAAGGTACTCGGCCAGCAAGCGGGAGACCATGACAATATATAAGATGCGTAATATTCCCCCAAACTCAGCAGGTGACTGCTAACTTTGGCAGCTTTATTGTGTAATCCGGCGGTGAAACCTGCTTGATGAGTGGCGATTTCTGCCCGATGTCCGGGAAGCAGTTGCTTTGGGGTTAAATAACTGGGGTCGGCGGCTGTTTGCTGTGTCAAAGGTAACCTTTCTTCCCAACCTAAAAGCGCATCGCCTAACTGAGAAGAAACCCACAACAGCGGATCGGCGACATCATCACCATAAATTTGGTCGCCTGTAAGGAAAAGCTGATGGGGTCTTTTGCGGGGCTGGTTGGCGGCTGACTCAATCAAGCAATCGAGAATTGGTAACGCATCAAAGCCATCACCGTGAGGTTTACGACAGGAACCATGCACAATCCGCAAATCTTGTAAATCCGTTGGCGGGAGGACAAATGTGGGTTTTTGATGGTCAAAATAGCTGATGTTCACAGCGGGAAAGCGGCTAGAACATAAAGCTTGCTGCAATGTTTGCGGCTGGGAAGACTCCTCAATAAATTGTAGGTCGTAGGCGTAGATGCGATCGCTACTTAATAAATAACTACCCGCAGATTCCGCCGTTACTGCCACAATATGCAGCGATTTTCCCAGGGCAAAAGTAGAACGTCTTCCCTCTAACAGCAGATTTGTGATTAACTCACCGTGATTTGCTGTGTCATAAATCTGGAGTACCACCTCACAAGGACGTTTCAACGCCACCCAGACTGTAACTGAGTCGGATTCTGTATGTTGTAATATAGGCCCCGCCAGAATTAGCGGCAATTCTTGTAAAAACTCTGCTCCAAATAAATCGTTCATTGCTAACTATGCAAGCCTTGTTTCCATCGTATTGCTATAGTCGCGCATTTTCTGCTGCAAAATATTGACGATAAACTGCTTCTATGATACAAATGTACTATTAAACAGTGCGATTTTGCAGCAGAATTTAATACTCTCAACAGATAAATAGCATTTTTAACCCCACAGGAGAGCAAAATAAATGAGACTATCTAAAATGGACTTGAGTAGCCTGATTGCGATCGCTCATGCTGACGGACATTTACAATTATTGCTCGATCGCGGCGACGAAATAGAACTTTTAGAGATTCCCGCACCAGTTCAAGCTTTTGAGGGGTTGGTAGAACTGAACGAGATTATAGCGGAACCTGTGGCGCTTCCTGAATATGAAGAACCGATTGCGTTGTTACCTGTGAGTTCATCAATGGCGGCTAGCATTGCTTACGATAGTCACGAGCAAACTTTGCAGGTTGAGTTCAAGAGTGGGGCAGTTTATGAGTATTCTGGGGTAGATGAGGAGACATGGGAAGATTTTTACTCGGCTGATTCCGTTGGTAGTTTTTATAATCAGCAAATTAAAGGGAGATTTGACTGCGAAAGGATAGGGTGAGAGGGAAAATATTTCATCTTTCGCTTACCCGAAATAACGCCCGCAGGCTAGAAGCCTGGGGCTATCGATACAAAGCCCACCTTCGTGGGCTGTTTTTAGCCCACGAAGGTGGGCTTTGTTCGATTAGCCGCACCCTTCTAGGGTGACGGCGGTCTGTTGGGTAAGCGAGGGGTTTTACCTCTGAGTCGCCAGTAGTATCTTTAAACAGGAGTAGGTTAAATCCAATTCTCCATTATTAATTACGTGATTCGCCGGGAAAAATCACCAACTGTTCACCTTCAGAAGGCGGAATTTGCACCTCAAAGCATGAAGGTTGAAGTTCAAAACCTGAAGCTTGCAGCTTTTATCCTCAACGTTGCGGCTTTGATGTCGGAAATTGCGGCTTTTATCTCGAACGTTGCGCCTTTTTGCTTGAACGTTGCAGCTTTTATCCTCAACGTTGCGGCTTTGATGCGGAAATTTGCGGCTTTTATCTTCAACGTTGCAGCTTTTTGCTGGAAAGGTGAGAAAATGAGCAAGAGCGATGCCTGCGGCGGGCTACGCCTACGCACTTTGATGGCAACTTATGAGTGAATTAGCAATAGTCATGGTGATGGGAAGGAAATTAAAAAAGGCGATCGCAGCGATCGCGGCTTGTTTTGCTTCGCTTGCTATGAAAATTGCCTAACCGGACTCCCTATTATCCCCATTCACCACAACTGACTCAAACAAAATCCGCATTTCTTAATTACGAATTACTCTTCTTTGCCTTGCAACCGCAAAAAATGCACCCGTCCTGAATCTTCCCCTGCAACAACTCTCACCCCATCAGGTGCAACAGCACAGCATAATATTCCCCCATCCCCAATGAAGCTAGCAATTACTTCTCCAGTTTGCCAGTTCCAGACTTTCAGAGTTTTATCAAGAGAACCAGAAATTAAGTACTTGCCATTTGGACTGGGGGCAACTGCACATACCTCAGAACTATGACCCTTCAGAGTACGCAGTTCTTTACCAGTTTGCCAATTCCAGACTTTGAGTGTGTTGTCAGAGGAAGCAGAAATCACGTACTCGCCATCTGGAGTTAGAGCAACTGCATATACCGAGCGGCTATGACCCTTCAGAGTACGCAGTTCTTGTCCAGTTTGCCAATTCCAGACTTTGAGTGTGTTGTCCCAAGAAGCAGAAATCACGTACTGGCCATCAGGTGTGAGGGCAACTGCATATACGGAGTCACTATGACCCTTTAGGATACGCAGTTCTTCCCCAGTTTGCCAATTCCAGACTTTGAGTGTGTTGTCAGAGGAAGCAGAAATCACGTAATTGCCATCAGGTGTGAGGGCAACTGCATTTACTGAGTCACTATGACCAGCTAGAGTACGCAATTCTTTTCCAGTTTGCCAATTCCAGACTTTGAGGGTGTTGTCATTGGAACCAAAAATCATGCAACTACTATCTGCGGTGAGGATAATAGCAGTTAGCAAGTCAGTATGACTCATTAAAGTACGTACTATTTCCCCAGTTTGCAAATTCCAGATTTTCAGGGTCTTGTCAAAGGAGGCAGAAATTATGTATTCGCCATCTAGGATGAGGTTAAGAGCGGTTACCCAGTGAGTATGACCAGCTAGAGTACGCACTTTTTGTCCAGTTTGCCAATTCCAGACTTTGAGGGTGTTGTCATCGGAACCAGAAATCACGTATTTGCTATCAAGGGTTAGGGTGACTGCATTTACAGAGCCACTATGATCCTTGAGGGTACGCAGTTCTTCACCAGTTTGCCAATTCCAGACTTTGAGAGTGTTGTCAGCAGAACCAGAAATCACGTAATTGCCATCAGGTGTGAGGGCAACTGCATTTATCCAGATACTATTACCCTTTAGGGTACGTACTAGTTCCCCAGTTTGCCAATTCCAAACTTTCAGGATATTGTCGAACGAAGCAGAAACCACGTAGTTGCCATCTGGAGTAAAGGCGACTGCTGTTACCCAAAAACGACGATTCTTTAGAGTAAGTAGTTGTTCTCCAGTTTGCCAATTCCAGACTTTGAGAGTGTTGTCATCTGAACTAGAAATCACGTAATTGCCATCAGGTGTGAGGGCAACTGCATTTACCGAATGACTATGACCCGCTAAGGTACGCAGTTCTTCACCAGTTTGCCAATTCCAGACTTTGAGAGTGTTGTCATCTGAACTAGAAATCACGTAATTGCCATCAGGTGTGAGGGCAACTGCGTTTACCGAATGACTATGACCCGCTAAGGTACGCAGTTCTTCACCAGTTTGCCAATTCCAAACTTTGAGGGTGCTGTCATCAGAACCAGAAATCACGTAATTGCCATCAGGTGTGAGGGTAACTGCATTTACCGAGCTACTATGACCTTCTAGGGTACGCAGTTCTTCACCAGTTTGCCAATTCCAGACTTTGAGGGTGTTGTCAGCGGAACCAGAAATCACGTAATTGCCATCAGGTGTGAGGGCAACTGCATTTACCGAGTGACTATGACCCGCCAGGGTACGTACTAAGCAACCGCTAGGAGAAGTCAAGCTTGCTGTTTGCGGAAGCAAGCTAGGAGTTTTGCATTCCTGCGCTTGCGTTAACAATGCTTGAATTTCTTCTCTTTCAAAACCCAGCAAACGCCCTAATAATTGCCCTGGCAATTGCTGTTTATCTTCATTTAAAATATGTGCCGACAGTCTCAATGCACCTTGAATTAACTGTAAATTCTCATCCTCCGGCAAAAAATTATAATCTGCTATCAAAGCATTAATATTGATGTTATCCAACTTCCCCTGCAACCAGCGAAAATCACCCAGCAGTTGTTGTAATTCCCCTTCCCTTCCCCCTGCTTGCAAGTGATAGGCTAAATTCTGCCAGATATAGCCGTCATTTTCTAAACTATGCCAACCTCCGGGGTATTTCTCACTGTAAGCATTTAACAGGCGATTGTGTAAAAACCCTATCCCCTCACTTTCGGTTGCTAATGTCGTGTACTGCTTCCTGACATAATCAAACTGCAAGTCATGCAACTGCAAATTTCCCGCTTCATCCCGCAAAGCCAGAGATTTACTCACCAATTCATCAATGACATCTTGGCTATCAAACTCATCTAACCCCAAGGGTTGCCAAAAAGTCTGCAAAACTGCTTCGGGTATGGGTGTATCTTCTCTAAATACCGCAAAATCTAAATATCGCTGTTGGTAATTCTCATCTAAAGCCGCCACACTGACAGCAATAGCTTTGAGTAAATCGGGATAAGGATAATCGGGAAATTGTTGTTTGATTTTCTCTAAATCAGCGCTGCGGAGTTTTTCTAAAATATTCTGCCAGCGATTTGCAGGTTTCCCCCGCATCATCGCGCCCACCATCGCCAATGCTAAGGGCAAATACCCACATTCCCGCGCTACCTGCAAAATTAACCCCACCCCGGCTGCGCCACCCCTCCCCGCAAGCGAGGAGGGGTAAGAGATAATTTCTGTTTCTCGGCTGCTTTGCAAAGAAGAGAGAGATATATCGATATCATCTTTCCCCCTCCCTGCTTGCTCTGAGGGGTTAGGGGTGGGGTGCAGTATCTCCGGTTGATTTGCCCAATCTGCCAACAGTTCTAACGCCTGTTGTTCACCCAAAACGGCCAGCTGATATTCTTCCCCTCCCAACCCCGTGACTATCGCTGCATCACGGGTAGTAATTAACATCTGACAGCGTTCCCCCAACACATCAAACGCCGTCGCATCATCCAAACGCCAGATATCATCCAAAATCAGCAAGCAAGCTTTCTCGGCAAACAACTCCCGTAACCGCGCTTTCGCCAATCCCACCTCGGTAAACGCCGCTTGCTTCTCACCCAACGCCGAAGCAAGATAGGATTGCCAAGTTAAAATTTGGGGCGTTTGTCCAAATGTTATCCAAAACACCCCATCAGGAAACGCCTGTCTGACTTCTTCATCCCGCGCTAAGGCTGTAGCTAAGACTGTTTTGCCAATTCCGCCCATTCCTTGCACACCTACACGGCGACTTTTCCCTGTAATACCCACAGGTTGCTTTGTTGGTGATAATACTTTCTGTTTTAAGGGTGCAAGTTCTTCCAGACGGGGTAAAAAGTGCGGCGGTAACTCTGGGACGTTGGTAAGATTGCCTAAAGGTAGTTGATTGGGGTCAAAATTCAGCGTAGAAAGAGCTTGTTCGATTGTATCTAATTCCTGCTCCAAGCGTTTGAGTTCTGTTTCCTCATCTTGGATTTGTTGTTCTAACTGAAACTTAACAGCAACCCCAGCCTCAATTGCGAAAGCCAGCCGCAACTGCGTTAACTTCTTATTTCTCCGATCCCAGTCGGCTTGAAGGGTATCTCGCTGTTGTTCCAATCGCTGTCGTTTCGTCATTGCCAGGGTTGGGAGGTGGTGTTTTTAAGTATACATGGTGGGGGGAAGGGGGAAAGGGTAATGGGGAAGGGGATACTTTTACTTTCTTCTTTGCGCCTTTGCGTCTTTGCGTGAGAATAAACGAACCGCGAAGACGCGAAGTACGCAAAGGAAGAATTTTTGAGAGATTACTCTGGTTTACCAATCAATTCCCTAAAAGCCGGCTCATCTGCAATATCATCAAAATCAATATCTGTCGCTGCTTCTTCCTGATATCGGGGATTCAATTTAATCGCCTGCTGGAGATTTTCTACAGCTAATTCCACTTGCTTTTGTAGTGCATAACAGGCGGCTTTATTGTAAAAAGCACTCGCATAATCTGGCTTCAATTCTAATGCTTTGTCAAAAGAGGCGATCGCATCGTCATCTCTCCCCAGCCTTACCAAGCTATAACCCCGTTTATCCCAGAGTTTCGCTGATGGTTTAATATCTATAGCTTTGTCAAAAGATGCGATCGCTTCGTCGTATTCTTCTAACTCAATCAACGCCAAACCGCGATTCATCCAAGCTACTGCGTCATCTGGCTTAACTTTCGTCGCTTGATTAAAGGAGACAAAAGCCTGTTGATGTTTGCGTAAGTTCCCAAAAGCCACACCGCGATCGCACCAGGCTTGATGATCGTTAGGATTAATTTTCAATGCTGTATCATAGGAAGCGATCGCGTTTGAGTAGCGTTTCAACCTGGCTAGCGTCAAACCGTGTTTAAACCAAGCCAGTGAATTATCCGGCTGGATGTTGACTACTCGCTTGTAAAGTGCGATCGCCTCTTCATAACGCTTTTCACCAAACAGCACATCTCCCTGTGCAATATATTCATCGCAAGCGACGCTAAACTCTGTCTCCTCCTGGGTAGACGAGGTTGTTCCCCCCGTCGCTTCTTCCCCATCCCCAAAACCAGCAGATGTTTCCTCTAATTGTGCCGGTTCTGGTTTTTTCGCCTCAATCCTCATACTTGATGGCGATGGCTGTTTAATTTCTGTCAGTTCTTCTAAAATTAAATCTTTGCGTTGTTGCGCATCTAATTGTAACTCCGAAAGCTGCGATACAAAATCCGTTTCTAATCTTTCCAGTTTTTCTAAAATCAGGATTTTCTGCTGTTGCGCATTTACCTGTAATTCCGAAAATTGCGAGGTAAATTCCGAACCAGATTTTTCTAAATTCTCAATAATTAAGTCTTTCTGTTTTTGCACTTCCACCAGTGACTCAGCCAGGTTCCTGGTAAATTCTGCTTGCAATTTTCTTAAATCTTGAATAATCTTATCTTTTTGCTGTTGACTTTCAGCTTGTAATTCTGCCAGTTGCCTTTTAAAGACATTCTCTAATTCGCCAATATTTAACAAACTTGTATCTTTACGCTGTCCCACCTCTGTTTGCAATTCTGATATTTTATTCGCCGCATCAGTTTTCCAAGCACTTTCTAATTCAGCAATATTTACCAAGCTTGTATTTTGACGCTGAGCAACTTCTGCTTGTAATTCTGAGATTTTATTCGCCGCTTCTGCTGCTAAACTAGCAATTCTTTCACTAACTATATCTTTTTCTTTTTGAGTCTCAGTCTGTAACGTCGATAAATGTAACGTCACTTCCGACCGAGATTTATCTATATTTTCAATAGTTATATCTCTTTGTTGTTCCGCGCTTAATAGCAATTCCGATAATTGCCCAGATAAATCAGATTCTCTCTGGCTGAAATTTTCAATTGTTAAATTACTTTGATTTTGGGCATTTGCCAGTAATTGCCCTATTTGAACACCAAATTCCGTGTCTAAATTCTCTAATTTATTTTGAATAATTTTAATTTCTGATTCTAATTGGTTTAAAATATTGTCCTTAGCTGTGGAAAAATCCGAATTAATTAAAGATAAATTTTCTTGCTCACTTTTAATCTTGGCTTGCAAATTCTCAGCCTCTTTCCCCAATTCCTGAGTAATTTTTTTCACCTCTTGAATTGCATTCTCAGCTTCTTGCTTCACAAGATTTAGCTGAGTTTGCAAATTTTCCACACCTTCTATCTGTGACATAGCCTGCTTGACAATTTCGCGGATTACTACTCCACGTAACAGCCAAAGTAAAACAATCACGGCGACTGGAAACAAGCTTAATAATACTATCCAGATATTGAAGGACATGGTTGTCTGACTAAAATTACGCTGAACATCAGATGGGGCTGCATCTTGAATCCGCTGTGGCGATCGCTGTTCCTCATTTGATAATACCGGAGCAGGAGTCACAGCAGGCGATAGAGCGGGTGCAGTTTGCCCATTGATTTTACCAGGAGACAGCAGCAAGGGCGAAAAGATGATAACGCTCTGTAAAACTAAAGCGTAGACAACTGGATTTTTGCTTTTCATATCCCTATCCATTGGTCAGTTTTGCAAGTGGCTTACCTCTCTCCAATCTGTGACATGACTCTGGGCTAAAGCCACAGAGCTTCTAAGAATCACTTCTGAGATTTCCTAGTTGCTCCCTTGCGGGTTTTCGACTTTGACCTAGATTGAGTTTCCCCAGTCCCCGGCAAACCGTCTGCATAGGCGTTTTGGATTCCGACGTGTCCCGCCGTACTAATTAGTTCTATTCCTCTATTTCTGATCACTTGACTACTAGCAACATCACGATCAGTTGTGTAGTTACAGCTATGACAATGATGCACTCTAACACTCAAGTCTTTTCTAACTTCTGCGCCACACTCAGGACACTCAATCGATGTCCCCCTGGCACTAACTTCACCGAAGAATTTACCACGCTTCCAACACACATACTTGGTGATAGTTCGGAACTGTCCAAACCCTGCATCAAGCATTTGTTTCCCAAGCATTCCTTTTGCAAGAGTTCGGTAATCCAAATCTTCCATGAAGACCATATCACCAGTATCGCAAAGGGCGTGAGCTTGTTTGAAGTGGAAATCTTTGCGGGTGTTATCAATCGTGTGGTGAAGTCTAGCAACCTTAATGCGTTGTTTCTCGTAATTTTGAGAGCGCTTCTTTTTTCGAGAAAGCCTGCGTTGCAGCAATTTCAGCTTGCTTTGCATAACTTTCAGGAATTTAGGCGACTTTACAAGAACACCGTCACTAGTTGCCAAAAACTTTTCTAACCCCACATCCACACCGATGGGATGACCATGCGGCATCGGTTCTGGAACACTCACATCGCACTGAATATTGATCGAGGCATACCAAACATCTGCTTTGTTGATGATCCGAACCTGCTTAACCACAAAAGAGCTAGGGATTGGGCGATGTAAGTTAATCGGAATCAACCCAAGCTTAGGAAGTTTGATATTTAATCCAACTACAGGATTTTCTTGAAACTGTGGAAACAATAAAGATTTGAATTGCCCAAACTTTTTAAATCTGGGGAACCCATGCCCAATCTTTTGAAACCCCTCCCATGCTCGATGCAGTTGTTTGATAGATTGCTGCAAAACCTGACTTGGTACTTCACTTAGCCGGGGAAATACCTTTTTTGCTTTTGGCAGTGCATTAAGCTGATTCACTTCACTGGGGAAAGGAGCATCCGCAGCTATGATATATTCATGACTAATCGAGCATCTGTCAACCAGACATGAACGTCCATTGCACCAATCTTTAATTTCTCGCAGCCCGTAGTTATAGGCAACACGACAAACATCCATCCACTCAAAAAGTAACTGCTCTTGAGTGATGTTTGGATAGATTCGATAGCGGTAATTCATGGTTAGCATTCCACTATTTTACTATATTTAGTGGAGAATCTAACTCTAGTAAATTAAAGCCGTCCTAGAAGGACGGGGTTTTCAACCCATTTTTCTGATAACAAATTATTAAGTTGTGAACCTCTCTGAAGAATACCTCTCTATCCCTTGGCGTACTACCCTGCGGGAAGCCGCTTCGCGTCTAATGCGTACTTGGCGGTTAGTAATTCCTGAATATTCAATGCATCTGCACAGAGAAATAGTCTAAGCTAAATTGAAGATGTCTTGAGTCTTTGATTAATCAGTACTTCTTTAATTTATCTTATGGAAACTCAATTTTCATGGACTAAGCAATGGTATCCAATTAGCCCCTTAAGTTATCTTAATGCCACCAGTCCCAATCCCGTTACACTTCTTGGTAAAAAGCTGGTGATTTGGCAAGATAACAATCAAAATTGGAGCGCTATGGATGATTGTTGTCCCCATAAACTAGCACAATTATCTCTCGGAAATATTAATCAAGATGGAAACCTGATGTGTAGACATCATGGATGGACTTTTAACAGAGATGGGAAATGTACTAATATTCCTATGTTAACTGGTCATGCGCAAGAAATTGCTTGCAATAGTTTAAAGTCTCACGTTAAAACTTATCCCACACAAGTTCTTCAAGGTCTACTTTGGATATGGCCAGATGATAGCGCCACAGCTTTTGAAGATTGTACATTAAAGCATCCAGCTACCATACCAGAATGCGATTTAGATAAATCATCTACAGACTGGCACATGACAGAAATTCCTGTAAATTATACTGTTTCAGTTGAAAGTAGTTTTGACCCTTCCCATGCCCAATTTTTACATGCAGGAATCGGTTATTTTTCTCCAAAAAACGCAGTACCGATCCAAGAATTTGCAGTAGTAGGTGAAATGTCTGCTGAAGCAGGTTTTAATCTCAAACATTCAGGTTACAATCTCCTCAACAAAGATATGGAAGCCACAAGGAAATTTACACCGCCTTCTGCAAATACTACTATCTACCGTTATGCTAACGGGAAAAATCATATATTTCAGTTGTATTTTGTGCCCACCCAACCAGGTCAATGTAGAAATATTGGTAAATTTATTGTTGAAGGGAATTCAGCTAAGAAAAACTTCTGGTTGGCGTTGCTACCAGATTATTTCCAAATAGGCTTACAGCATTTATCAACATACAAGCTAAGTGACCAAGATTTAACAGTCATGCACTCTCAAGAAGTGATGGAAGCTTCAATAGAGAAAAAATGGTATAAATCATACTTTATGCCTTCTCCTGCTGATGTGGGTATTGTCACTTTTAGAAAATGGCTAGATGCATTTGCTGGTGGCGGGCCTAGCTGTCCAGATAATCTAGTAAACAGTGCCAAAAGTGCCAAGGATCTGAATAATGAACAACTATATGACCGATGGCACAGGCATACAAAATTTTGTCCTAATTGTCGCCGTTCTGTGCTTTTTCTGGAAAAAATCCGCACAATTTTGCCGAAGGTTACAGGATTATTGTCACTGTTAACATTGGTGTTAATAATCATAAATATTCCCGTCAAAGTTGCCTTAATCACAACAATTTTGGCAATCATCAGTTTGTTAATTTCATATTTTGTTGATAATTTACAACAACAATTTTTCAGTAGCCTTCCCAAAACAGGTTTACCTATAGTTACAGTTTATGCCGATCATCCCAGTAAATCTCTCTCATAAGAGAATATCATAGGCATCTTAAATCTCTGTAACAAGCCCAAGACACAAGCTCCAATCAAAGGCTAAATTATAAACAAACTCAGCCGATACAATGGAGCTATAATGACTTATCAAAGACCTGTATTTCTCCCTCCCCAGTCTCAGCAAGGAAAAATGCTCAATTGGATTGCGATCGCGGGAATAGTTGCATTGTTTGCTACTGCTATTCATGCTTGGGTTGTATTACCAGAGACTATACCCATCCACTTTGGACTTGATGGTAAAGCTAACGGCTGGGGAAGTAAAAACTTTCTCTGGCTGTTACCAATTGTCGGTTTGTTAATGTATGGGATGCTGACAGTTGTGAGTCGCTATCCCCATACCTTTAATTATGCAGTCCGAATTACAGAAGAAAATGCACTGCGTCAATATCAAATTGCCTGCTCAATGCTAAATTGGTTGAAAACCGAATTGATTTGGTTATTTGCTTATATTGAGTGGCAAATTTTTTACTTAGCCAATACAGAAACGCCTAACCTAGGAATCTGGTTTCTACCTGTATCTTTAATTATTATTTTCGGAACTAATGCGTATTGGTTAACTCAATCTTTTCTGGCTCGTTAATCAACATACCCTTCATTTTTTAGCAGTTTCTAACTCTTTGGTAGTTTCACTGCTAGCAGTTGTGCTATTCATTTGTTCTCGCAAAACTGCAATTTGATCAACCATAATCTCTGCTATTCCAGTAGTTTTCATGGTTCCCATCCAGCGAATCATCGATGAGAGAAACAATTCTTTGAGATAGGCGAAAGAAAAGCCATCTGTCATCATCACTATCTGAGTCATCGCCTCTGGTGACAAACGCATAGCAGTTTTTAGCTGATCGTTCCACAGTGTGATGTAAGCTTGTCTTACCGAGTTATCTGGTAAATCAAAATGATACTTACGATCAAAACGGCTGGGGCGATCGCGAATCGCCGGATCTAAACGTTCGGGATGGTTGGTACTAGCAATGGTAACAATCCCCTCATTAGCAGCAAAGCCATCTAGTTCATTGAGAAAGAAAGAACGATTTTCGTCAGTCAATAGAGAATCTAAATCCTCTAGTACTAAAATACAAGGCGCAGACTGTCTTGCTTGTTTGAATACTTTCCGAATATTTTCACTATCAGTGTCATACTCAGATTGGAAACTTTTAACATACAAGCAAGGCTGTTGCATGAGATTAATTAATGCTTTGACTGTATGAGTTTTCCCATTTCCTGGTGAACCAATAAATAAAATTCCTCTTTTCCAAGGGATACCATAAGCTGTATAAGTTTCTTGAGAAGCAAAGAAGTTTATCAAGTCATCTTTAATATCTTGTTTCAGATTCCCATACAAAATTAGATTATCAAAAGTTGCATTTTTAATCGATTGAAACAGTTCGGGGTTTTTGTTCCAATAACCATCTTCAAAAACTAAAACCTCGTCGCGGATTTCCGAATTCCAATCACAAACAGCAGTAAAAAAATTTTCTGCCAATTCTTGACTATCAGCCATAATCCAGTAATATCTAGTTTTACAATAGCCTTCTTGCCAACTCATTAATAAAACATCAAGTTTCTGCCCTTGCCATTGCACCTCAAATTCAGCATTTTCTGTATATTTATATAGATGATTGTCCATTCCATCCCAGCCAGTCAAAATTTGGTTGTGAATTGAGGAATTATCTTGAATTTTGCAAAGGTTAGCCTCAGCGTATTTCTCTAAACTGAATGTAGTATCGTTACCTTCGAGTAGGAATTTCCTGGGATAAATTGCTGCTAATTCCTGACTAATATGATAAGCGATCGCATTATTTGGCAAACTAAGTGCTTCGGTAATCAGTTGTTGAATATTCATCCTGATTTAGTTACTTTCTTAATTAATTTATAAGGAACTACACAACATCTTTGATGAATTTCGGAATTTCAACCCAAAATTTCCGATTCCTCAGACAGATATCGGATTTTTATTTTATTTCAGAAATAAATATTTTACTTCTAGACAAATTTTTGAGTAAATTCGTAAATCAAATCTACTCTTCCCTTGCGTAACATCGCTGGATCTAATCTTTCTGTAGTATTACAAGTCATTAATACTACTAAACGCTGTTTGATTTGCAGCCCAGATTCGTCAATTATGCTTTGGTACAAAGTGCCATCTAACAAACTGAGAATATGTTCTGTTTTATTATTATATTGCGCTACTTCATAAGCACGATTTTGGGCTAAATTATCAGCTTCATTAATAATGATGCAAATTTGTTCTAAATAAGTTGGGGGGACAAAATTCGTAATTGCATCATGATCTAAAATAAAAATTACGTAGCCTAAAGGTACTAAAATTTCTTGGGCTACAGCCTGTGTCCATGCTGTTTTACCTGTACCTGGTTCTCCATGTACAACAACTGCTAACTGATGTTGATTGAGAATTGCTTGCTGTACTGTGTCTGTAAAATTTTGAATATCTGCGGGAAATGTCCGAATGGGAAATTGACTGGAAACTTTACCTACGCGACTTTGATAACCGCTTAACATTACGGCTAAATCGTAAGTTGCTTTGTTAATCAGCGGTGCCATATTTTTGGACATCAAAGTATATTGTCTGCGTCCGCGATCGTAGGGGTCAATTTGCAACCAAATATCATGTTTAGCCCAGTAGGCATAAACAGTATTAATCACCTCTAACCTGTCCCAATTCACAAATTTATCAACAGGAAAATAAAAATCTCGCTCTGAATAATATTGAGTTATAATGTCGGGACGGTCTAATAATCTCAAAACTCGTAATACAGTAATTTCCTGCAATCGATTTAGCACATAATCAATAGGAATACTATTGCGGCTCACAAATTGCATAATCGGCGTTTCTGTACTTAAAACTTCTTTGTAGCGGTTATCTGGCGTTAGAGGGTCTGGTGTAATAAAACTCCAAAATTTTTGTAATTCACCTCGCGTATAATCTGAAGCTACATTTAATATATTTGCCCACCAACTATAATCTCTTCGTCCTAAAGCATCAGCATAATAACTCGCTAAATTAATACTTTTTTGTCCTAACTCCTGGGTATCATGAACGAGAACTTGCCAGAAAAATCCCCAATCAAAGTCGCGTTGTAATGGTCGCCAACCACTACTCAGGAGGTTTTGACGGTTGTTATTTGCAGAATTCCCTTCGTTACCTCTAAAATCATCAAAAACCATATTTTTTTCAATGTAGCGATAGTTTAGCTATCTTAAGTTAACGGATAAATTTGGAAAAGGGTTTTCTTATATATTCTAGTTGCGATCGCTTAGCTCATGTGCGTCTAAGTTGCACTGCTTAATACTGTCATTTATTTTTTATCCTTTTTTCTTTGCCAATACAAATGACTAATCACAAAGGATGACTCAGCTGCGTTAGACTACATATAACTTGCTGCTGAGATTGAGATTCTCAAAAGGCAGGACGGGCTGTGGTTCATGCTTTGGTGTCGCTCTTGATCTGTCCCAGAGGCAGATGAACAAAGCATCTAAATTCTCATAGCGTGATTGTCATAATGTATTATACTGTATTACAAAAAGAGACAGATGTCAAACATGTTGGCATTTTAGAGCCAGCTATTTTAGCTTAACTACACCGGATCGAGGATTGCAGCTTGGGGATTTGAGATTAATAATTTTAATACAGCAGATTACAAGTTGCTGCGGTACAGATTATCGTCGAGCTTCGGGAACAATGTTCCCTACCTGTGACTTCATTTACCTGAACAAATCTGTATTTGTGCCACCGCCTAGCGGCTTTGCTTGATCTAAACAACCAATCTCAAATTCGTCTGGTAAAAAATCCATAGTCTAGAAATTCTAGACCATTGGCCATTGATTATTAACGGACTCAACCATAAATAAAAAACACTTGGCTCATTTTTGTTGTCAAAGGTTAGAAATACTTACGAGTTAGTTGATTTTAAATTAGTCTGAATTTACCTTCTAATAAGGTATGTAAAATCTAGGTGATAAATAATTAAAATCTCTATACATTTTTAAATATTTAAATATCTGATGAGACAAAACCAAAAAGATTATTTAATTTTGCATATATAATTAAGAGGTACGTGTTATATTTTGAAGCCTAAGTTTGGGATTTTAAACTATTACTATATTAAGAAAATTTCTCACTAGAAAAACAGTTTGACGTTTTGAAATCCTCAATGTATATTGTTTTTGAATTTTTAATGACAATGAATCTCATTTGTATCCTCTGGAGTGGAAATGTATCTAACACATTCATTCATGAGTGGTGAAAAGAAGCACAAGTCTCAACAGCCTTTAATTTTAGCGGTAGAAGATAATGATGATAATTTGTTGTTGATGGGTTATGCTCTTGATTCACTTGGTTGTAGATTCATTTGTCAATCAGACAGTATCAATACAATAGTAGTGGCAAAAGAGTACCAACCAAACTTAATTATGTTGGATATTTTGTTGCCGAGTATCAACGGTATTGAAATGGTGCGTTATTTGAAGCAAGAACCATTAACTTGCCATATTCCTGTTGTTGCAGTCACAGCTTTAGCTAGGAAAGAGGATCAAGAACGGATTTTAGAGGCGGGGTTTGATGCCTATTTAAGCAAACCTTATATGATTGATGAATTAGAAACAGTTATCCGCCGTCTACTTTGTGGACGGCTGGAGTATGACTCTGAGTCAGCGGCTTTTGAATTATGTAAAGAGTGATTTTGGCGGGAAAATGAGCAATTAGTGAGGAGAGCGTCAATCTAGGTTTTTTGGCAAGCGGACTGTGAATATACTGCCTTCACCTAATACAGAACTCACCCCAATAGTACCGCTATGTGCTTCGACAATTCTCTGGGATAAATGCAGTCCCAAGCCGCTACCTGAGCGTTTATTTCTACCTTGACGAAATCGCTCAAAAATGCTTTCTTGGTCTTCAGGAGCAATGCCATACCCTGTATCTTTCACCTCAATGGTAAGATAACTGGAATTTTCAGATGCGTCTGGTTGTTCCGCAAGCCGAATTTCGACACTTCCTGTATCTGTAAATTTAATAGCGTTGCCCACTAAATTACTCAAGACTCTTCGTAATTCTAGGCTATCACCCATAACTACACCAGCGGTTTCTCCCAAAAGGTCTAATTCATGGGTATCGAGTTTGAGAGTTATATTTTTATCCATAGCTAAAGGAGTGAGTTCACCGATCACTTCTTGAGCTGTTTCTTTGAGATTGCAGGGTTCCCAGTTTAAAGTCTTTTTACCCGCCTCAAAGCGAGAAACTTCTAAGAGGGTATTCACCATTTGCATCAAATTCTCGTTACTGCGAATCATCACGCCGATCATTTGTTTCATTTCCGGCGAAATTTTACAAAAGGTGTCTTCTATAAACAAATTCAGCATCCGATCGGCGGCTACTAGGGGAGTGCGCAAATCATGAGTCAGACGAGAAACAAAATCTTCTCGTTGACGCGCCATCTTTTTTTGTTCGTCAAGACTGCGCTTCAAACGCAATAGCGATCGCACTCTTGCTAGTAGTTCATCTGTATCAAATGGTTTGCGAATAAAGTCGTCAGCACCGACATCTAAACCTTCAACCACGCTAGATTCGTGAAAGGCTGTAATTAAAAGAATGGGAATATAGTTTTTGTTCCCTAAAAGATCGCGAATCCGACGTGTGACTTCATAACCATCAATCCCTGGCATCATCACATCTAACAAAATTAAATCTGGTGGAGATTGTGCCACTTTTTCTATAGCTGTTATCCCATCGGATACTAAGTCAATTTCATACCCTTCACTTTCTAAAATTGTTTGCACCAAAATTAGATTATCTATAGTATCGTCAACTGCAAGAATCCGCTCAATTTTAGAAGTTTCACTAACAGACATGATTGATAACTTAAATTTTCTAGAATTAATCTTATACTTTAAATGTAGCCTAACTTATTGATACTTTGCTGGTTTTTGGATGAGATGAATGTTGCTGCTGGTTGCCATGAGAATGAGATGAATGTTGCTGCTGGCTAGGTTGAAGATGAGCGTGATGGGGATTTTCAGTAGCACAAAAAATATAATCACTATCCAAATTTAATGCGGCATCATCAAATGCTGTATTTAATGATTTTACCTGACGTGGCAATTCAATTCTAAACAATGAACCTACTCCCAACAGACTCTTAAGAATGATTTTACCACCCATCATTCTGACTAATGAATCTACGATCGCCAAACCCAAACCTGTGCCAGGATATTTCCGAGTAATAGTTTGATCTACTTGGCGAAAAGCTTCAAAAATTATTTTGAAATCCCGCGCAGCTATGCCAATACCTGTATCCCGCACGGTAATTGCAACTTTATTTTGGGGAATTTCCCTGACTTCAACCCAAATAGTACCCGACTCTGTAAATTTAATGGCGTTGGAAAGTAAGTTTACTAAAATTTGTTGTACACGGGTTGAGTCATTAAAAATCCGAGGATTTGTTAATTTTATGTCAACTAATAAAGACAACCTTTTGCCTTCGGCTAAAGAACGGAGTTCCGCTACCGTATCTTCTATTATCTTAGGTAAATCAAATAATTCTGGTTTTAACTCGAACCGTCCTGTTTCCAATTTAGAAAAATCTAGCACTTCATTTAATAGCATCAACAGATGTTTACCATTGTTGAGGATACGTTCTACCATATCCTTTTGCTGATGGGTAAGTTGACCAAATTTAGGACGGAGCAATATCTGAGAAAAGCCAATTATGGCATTCATTGGCGTGCGCAATTCATGGGATATAGTTGCCAAAAACTGCGATTTTAGCCGTGATGCTTCCAATAATCTTAAATTTTGCAGATGAATCTGTTGTCTTTGCTTTTCCAGTTCTTGGTTTTTACGAGTTAGTTGGTCATTACTTTCTTTGAGTTGGTGATGAGCCAAAGCTAAGAGCATTTCAGCACGATGAACGCGAATTGCATTTCGCAAAACTTGGTGGAGCGTTTCTGAAGATACTTTAGCTTTAGATATATAATCTGTAGCACCTGCTTTCATCAACTCGACCGCGATTTGTTCATCTCCCGATCCAGTCAGCACTACTATCGGAACTTTAATTTCCAAAGAACGTAAGTTCTGGATCAGGGTAAGACCATCTGCATCTGGTAGACGATAGTCCAGAAAAACACAGTCATAGGTTGTATTTTTTAAGTGAGCGATCGCATCATTACAGACGCTTACTTCTGACAATTCTATAGGTAAACCTGCTGTCGTCAGAGCAAGACGCACTGTCATGCGGTCTACTTCATCATCGTCTACAACTAAAATTTTCAGCGTCTGTTCCATCGGCTTTTAGTTTCGCTGTCAGATACAGGTTGATGTTGAGCATTAGCGTTTTCACATTCTTAAGATAAAGTATTTTAAAATTGAGATTGGGTAATGCTTACTAATGCTTATATTGATTATTCATCGCTGTAGGTGTTGATTCCCAATCTCTAACCAACAAATCTGATGTCTACTAAATGAAGGGCTAACAACCTGGCAGTTATTGACCCTCAAAAGTATACACAGCTAACACAGAGTAAAATTAAATACTTGCATCAAGCTTTCAAATCAATTCTAAATAAGCAGATGATATCCTGTCCTCAGTCATTGGTGTGAGTTACACACTAACCATTATGTACCATAAGCCTGAGCATTTTTACTCATAAGCTTGGTTGGGCATAGGGCAAGAGGGCATGGAGCATGGGGCATGGGGCATGGAAAAAAAGATTTTTATATCCCCATTGTGGGTGCGATGCCTGTAAGGTGGGAGCTTGACCTCAAAATAGATTGTTAAGTAATCTTACCTCCTGCGGTTTCCACAACTTGCTTGGCGATCGCGGGCTGTTAGAGTTTGGCAGAACGCAAAAACTTTGGTTCAATATAGCTCTTAAGGGTCGTTCACTTTCTCCTATGGCTACTAATGGTTGTCGAAAATTTTCCATTTATTTTAAAGTTTTGATAACTTAAATATCGTAAAATCTGATGCAATTTATTTGGACATTTTATCGTTAAGGCTGTCAAAAGTCCAGAATCTAAAATAACTATTGACTTTTAAATGCCAGTCTTACGCCAATTCCTACAAGCTGGGATACCATATACAGCAGTACCTCCTCAACAAGAACCTCTTTTTTTGGACTGTCTTACCACGCTGGCGCTGCTGGACAACTTTCATAGTTCAATAGGAGTCAATCTGCAAAATAATTGTGTTTTAAGTGATTAAATCCTCATGAGTTCTCACTCATTAACTAAAGACGTAAAATAGGCAAAAGCAGAATTTTTACTCTATATTTCAATTGTTATCTTAAAATATCTATACATCTCAGGCTAGATTTTTACATCTATCTAAAACTAAAAATCGCAAATTTATTATTTCTATCGGTGGATGCAGTGTAGTATAAATATCATCTATCTTTGGTTTGGTAAAAGCAAAGAAACACCTTACATAAGTTAGTATTTCCCAAACTGGAGTTCAAAAACGTGAGCGTTGCAATGAGTGAAATTAGCATTATTTTAATAGAAGATCACGATCTCACCCGCATGGGGTTAAGAGCAGCACTCCAATCTCAGACAGGAGTGAAAGTGATCGGTGAAGCAGCAAATGCCACCCAAGGATTAAAACTTTTAGAAACCGCGAAGCCAGATGTAGCTGTTGTTGATATTGGCTTACCGGATATGGATGGCATTGAACTCACCCGCAAATTTAAACGTCAGCAAGCCGAAACCGGACAAGCAACTAAGATTCTCATCCTGACAATGGATCATACAGAGGATGCGGTACTTGCAGCTTTTGCGGCGGGAGCAGATTCTTATTATATGAAAGAGACCAGTATCAGTAAATTAACTGAGGCGATACAAGCAACTTATACTGGTAATTCTTGGATCGACCCCGCGATCGCTAACGTCGTCTTGCGGAAAATGCGTCAAGGTTTGCCTGGTGATTCCTCAAGCAATGATAAACCAAAGACCGTGAAAATAGAGGCTTTGGCATCAGAGTACGAGCAAGTTTTGGAAACCTACCCCCTAACCCAACGCGAACTAGAAATTCTGGAATTGATTGTTGCTGGTTGTAGTAATGGGCAAATTGCCGAAAAACTATATATTACAGTCGGTACAGTCAAAACCCACGTTCGCAATATTCTCAATAAACTCTGTGCTGATGACCGTACCCAAGCAGCGGTTCGTGCCTTGCGTTCGGGATTGGTGGGATAAGGGGTATGAGGAATTGGCGACTGGGAAGATGAGGAGACAAGGGGGACAAGGAGGACAAGGAGGACAAGGGAAGGGGGACGCGGAGAATGACAACTGACAACTGACAACTGACAACTGACAAACTTACAATCTTGACTGCAAACACTGCGCAATCCGTTGCGCTGCTCCTGGTTGACCCATTCGCAGCACTCCGTTGTCTGCGATTAACTGCAAGGTGTCAGGATTTTTGAATAAAGACTGCACTACTTTGGCAATTTGTCCTGGCTGGTCTACTAAAATCAAGGATGGCCCTAAAAGGCGACTTTGCGCTTCAGCAAAGGCAGGATTATACTGAGGCCCAGAACCAGGAATGGCGATCGCAGGTTTTCCTAAACCAACAAATTGTTCTGTTGCTGTCCCGGCCATTGCGATCGCAAAATCTGCCAAATGCAAGCAGTCGTTATAGGCATGTTGAGTAATTATTAGATAAGCATTTTTTTGCTGAAATGTCAAGCAATTAGGATCGCCCAGTTGAACAGGAGATTGGGAGTGGGGACGCCAGCCTTGGTTTGTGAGAGTTTGGGATAAAGTGTGACAGTCCAAACCAGGTGCGATCGCTCCCAAAAACACCACTTTACCAGAGTGAAAAACTGAATCGCGATCGCGGAAACTGGCGATTAATGCAGATACAGCCACCATAATCATTTCCCAGTTATTGTAAGCTTCTGGCGCACGGGAACCAGGAAGCAGAGTTACAACCAGAGGACGACTGATTTCTTGCTGTTGCACATCCGCAGTATAAAACCGTTGAGTAGGAAACGAGGGTTCTAAAGCATCCATCATCGGATTACCTAAATCAAAAGCTGGAACTTGGAACTTTTTTAATATTTCTGTTGTCAATGAATCTCTAGGAAATACTGCTCGACAACGGTGACGACTCATTAACCACCGTTCCCAGGGATGATAAATCGAACCGGAAAAGTTTTCCCACTTTGCACCTTTATTTTTACGTGGTAATAACCCACCTTCATCGCGCACATAATATTCTGATTTTGCTGTTCCTACAAAAGCATAGTTAGCACCACTAAAAGTTGCAAATAATAGCGGTACTATATCACCCACAGCTAAAATAGCCCTGTGATTTCCTAATTTTTTTTGATGACTAACCCAACGGCGTACGGCTTTAATTTGGCTCAAAGTAAGTTGCAATAAACCACCACGGACATCTCTTACTAATTGGTGATTATCCATATAAATAAAACCGCCAGAAGGCATACTACGCACTGAACCAATCACAGGAATATCTAAATTTTGGTAAGCGCGTCCTTCACCCACCAGAGGTAAAGCAAAAATATCTGGTGGGTTTGATTGTTGCAACAATGCTTGTAAAATCCTGACTGCAATTATATCCTCACCATGACCATTGCTTAAAACGAGTAATTGCAAACGAGAACTGGGAGATTGGGGCTGGGAAACTACGGATGACGGGGATAGATCGCTCATATATAACCATCAAGTTTGATTTTTGAAATGAGAACAGGGAAACAAAGGAGGAAAATGGATTAATCGATGTTTGAGATATCAAACCACAAATAAATACAAATGCACACAGATAAATACCAGTGTTTATCCGGATTCATCTCTGGTTAATTTTTTTCTGATTCGGATACTTCCCAGGAGTCTATTTTTTTCAAAACTTAAAAAGGATGGCCGTAAGAAACAAAAACACATATTTAAATGTCTATGTAGATAAAGAGGTAGGAATGGGGATAAAAAAGACTTAAGCAGCTGGAAGTTAGTATTATCCCCGTTGACGAACCTCGCTACAAATAATTACCAGTAAATTAAGGCTATATAGGCTAAATATTATGCGAGTTTCTTCTGCTGCAATTTTTACTTTAGCGACATTGGCGGCTAATAATGCCACTCAGCAAGCAATGGCTACACCTACCACAAATGCCATTTCAACTGAAAAAGCAAGTAAATTGGTAGTCCCGGTAATTGAGGAATCGCCAGCACGCACAGAAGCAGTTTCAGCACCGGAAACCGTAATTTCTCAACAATTTTCGCAAAATCCTGTGGTTTTGCAAAGCGATGTTAATCATAATTCTTCAGTAACGTCAAAGACAGGGGATAAGGGAGAGAAGAAGAATTTACAAGTTGTGTTACCTGTTTCCTCTAACTCGGCTGCTGTTTCTCAGGTAAAGGAGATACAGGGGAATTCTAAAGTTACAGTCCCGAAAATTCAAGCGCAAACGGCAACGCCTACTGCTACCAGGGATAAGGGGGACAAGGTAGAGAAGAAGAATTTACAAGTTGTGTTACCTGTTTCCTCTAACTCTGCTGCTGTTTCTCAGGTAAAGGAGATACAGAGGAATTCTAAAGTCACAGTTCCGAAAATTCAAGCGCAAACGGCAACGCCTACTGCTACCAGTGACAGTAATTTAGTTGTCATAGCTACAGATGTGCAAATATTGGGAGCAAGTCAGGAATTACAGCAGATCATTCGCAAGGTAATTAAAACCCAAAAAGGGGGAGATACCAGCCAAAGTCAGCTACAAAAAGATGTGGCGGCAATTTTGGATACAGGTTTATTTACAACTGCTAATGTAAATAGCCGGATTACGCCCGCTGGGTTAAATGTAGTGTATCAGGTGCAACCAGTAGTAGTGCGATCGCTCCAACTTTCAGGGGCAAAAGTACTTACCTATCAAGTGGCGCAGAGTCAATTCCAATCCCAAATTGGTGCTGTCATTAGTCCGGCGACACTCCAGCAAGCAGTGGAAAAAATTAATAAATGGTATGCCGATAATGGTTACAATCTCGCCAGGGTGATGTCAATTAAACCCACCCGTGAGGGAATTCTCAACATTAATGTTGCAGAAGGCTTGGTAGGGGATATCAAGTTTCGCTTTATCAACGAGGACGGTAAAACAGTTGATAGCAAAGGTAACCCAGTAGCGGGACGTACCAAACCCGATTTTATTCGGCAACAATTAACACTCAAATCAGGTGAAATATTCCGAGAAAATACTGTTCGCCAAGATGTCCAACAGCTATATCGCACAGGTTTATTTGAAACTGTGAATGTGGCTTTAGAAGGAGATGCATCAAAGGTAAATTTAGTCTACGAACTCAAAGAAGCAGGCGCCCGTGCTGTGAACTTGGGTGGTAGTTACAACGCCGACCAAGGTATTATGGGCACATTAAACTATCAAGACCAGAATGTCGGCGGCGTTAACAATACTTTGGGTTTGAATGTAGGTGTTGGGTTGCGTGACTTCCAATTTGATACTAAATATACCAGTCCCTATCGGGAAAATAACCCCGATCGCCTAGGATATACCATTAATGCCTTTCGGCGGCGGGAACTGTCCCAAACATTTGATGATGAAATCCCATTAGCAAACGGCGACCGAGCCAGAGAAGGTCGGATTGGCGGTGGTATTAGCTTTCAAAGACCAATAGACGATTGGGATACATCCTTAGGATTTAACTACAACCGCATTAGTATCCGCGATCGCGAAGGTAATGTTACCCCAAAAGATGCCCAGGGAAATCCTCTCACCGCTAGCGGTACTGGTATCGATGACCTAACCACAGTATCTTTTAGCGCCAGCCAAGACCGACGAAATAACCCCCTCAATCCCACCCAAGGTTCTCTCCTTAAATTAAGTACAGAACAATCCATTCCCATTGGCGACGGGAATATATCCATGAATCGCGTACAAGCTAATTTTAGCCAGTATGTGCCAGTACAGATATTTAGCAGCAAACAACCACAAGTATTTGCCGTAAATTTGCAAGCTGGTACAGTTTTGGGAACTTTACCACCTTATGAAGCCTTTAACTTAGGAGGTGCTAATTCAGTACGTGGTTATAATACTGGGGCAGTTGGCAATGGACGCAGTTATGTATTAGCTTCAGCAGAATACCGCTTTCCCATCGTCTCAGCCGTCGGCGGTGTCTTGTTTGCTGACTTCGCCTCAGACTTAGGTTCTGGTAATACTGTCTTAGGAGATCCAGCAGGCGCACGGGGTAAACCAGGTAACGGCTTTGGTTATGGTGCTGGAGTCCGCCTCGACTCACCCCTAGGCGTACTGCGGGCTGACTATGGTATTAACGACCAAGGAGAAAGCCGAGTGCAATTTGGTATTGGTCAGCGGTTTTAGAAATTGGGCATTGGTCAATGGTCAATAGTCAATGGTCATTTGTCTTCCTTGTCTCCCTTGTCTCCTCTGCACCATACGTGTCAACTTAACGTGAAACCCAAGCTATTGAGAGATCTCTCAAGTACCATCACGATCCACGTTACCCCACCCCGGCTTTGCTGACGCAAAACCTCCCCTCCCCTTGCCCAGGGGAGGGGATTGAGGGGTGGGGTAAACGTCTGTGGGATAAGTGTTTGAGCTTAAGTTGACATCAATGCCTCTGCACCCCTCCCTACTTGAAAACCTAATCTGCTTCTCCAATGAGAGTAAAAGCCGCCCAATCAATGGGATTCGGATTATTTTTCATCGTCTTCAGCATCGCCTGTCGCAGCGCTTGCGCTTTGTCAGGACTTTTTTGCAGATTTTGATAAAATTCCGTGCTGAAATAGTCGATCTGCTTCAACTTTGCGGTCTGCTGGTGTTTGCGCCAATACCTGCGACACCTGGAATAATGGAGGCAAATTGGCGATGGGTTGTGAAATAGTCAAGATGACGGTGATTAATGCGGTTAAACTAAGTTTGCGATCGCGCATGGCTGGTATTTACCGTTAGGAGTTTCCATCCAGGAGGTGGACGTTGATTAACATATACCTCTGGTCGGTTGGAGCATATGCAAAATTCAGCAACCAATAACCGTTAAGGGACTTCCAAATAAAAAAATATTCCAATCATTAACCTACCAAACCCGCAACTCGTAGGGGCGGGGTAACCCCCACCTGTGTCAACTTAACGTGAAACCCTTATCAAGACTTAATTTTGAATTAAATCACCTACCATCAAGATCCGCGTTACCCCACCCCAGTTTTGCTGGCGCAAAACCTCCCCTCCCCGCAAGCGGGGAGGGGATTGAGGGGTGGGGTAAAATGCCTGTGGAATAAGCGTTTTGACTTAAGTTGACACCAATGGGTAACCCCGCCCCTACAATTTGGCATAATTTATTTTTTGGAGTTCCCTAATGCCAAAAATTTCATTATCCGTTTGAGAGAAACAGTCAACAATGGGGTTGAAATCTTGAAGTTTTGAGTTTTGAAGCTGAAGTTCCAAGTTCAAAACTCGGTGTTCCGAGTTCCGAAGCTGAAGTTCCGAGTTCCGAAGCTAAAGTTCCGAGTTCCGAAGCTGAAGTTCCGAGTTCCGAAGCTGAATTTTTCAGATCTGATGTCAAATTGTCGGGTTTTGCACATGGAGTTTCCAGTTTTACACTGAAAATTTTCAGCTAAATCAAGGCTTTCATAAGTAGTTGCACAAAATTAAATTCATTGGCGTGGAAATGGAACAGAAAAACTGAAATTTTTCCAGGAGAGCGATCGCATTGAATTGATTCGTGGAGAACTAATTTAGATAGTAGCTAAGGGCACACCTCATACACTTTGCACAACTCGACTTTGTAGACAACTGATCGATTGCTAGGCAATGTCTGCGACGGACTGCGCCTAAGCTGTCTGAGAAACTGGGTACACTAAAAGCAATACTTACTATTTCTGGTTAAAAATAATTCACAGAGGTGACAAAATGCTGAAAACAAATTACGAATTTGACCAAGCTATTCTACCTGCTGGAAGTTCATTAAAGACTAATGTGTTGCTCCGGTTTGCTGCTGACATACCTGAATCTCCTCGACGTGACCTGAACCTTTCTCTTGTCATTGACCGCTCAGGTTCTATGGCAGGTAATCCTTTGTATCATGCACTAAAAGCTGCTGAATCTGTAGTGGATCAACTTGAGCCAAAAGATATTCTTTCAGTGGTTGTTTACGATGATGCAGTAGATACAGTTGTTCCTCCTCAATCTGTCACGGATAGGTCTGCGTTAAAAAATGCTATCCGCAATGTTTACGCAGGAGGTATTACCAATTTATCTGGGGGATGGCTTAAAGGTTGCGAATATGTGAAAAAGCAACTCGATCCGCAAAAAATCAATCGTGTGCTGCTGCTGACCGATGGTCACGCCAATATGGGTATTCAAGATCCTAAAATACTGACGGCAACAGCAGGACAAAAAGCGGAGGAAGGTGTTAGCACAACTACATTAGGTTTTGCTCAGGGTTTCAATGAAGATCTGTTGATTGGGATGGCGAGGGCTGCTAACGGTAACTTCTACTTTATTCAAAGCATTGATGAAGCAACTGAAGTGTTCAGCATTGAGCTAGATAGTCTCAGAGCAGTAGTAGGTCAAAACCTCACAGTCACACTTGAGTTGGCTGATGGTGTCAATCTTGTGGATACCTTAAGTCTGGCTAAAGTTAACCAGAATAGTAATGGTCAACCTGTGTTTACTTTAGGGGAGCTTTACGAGGGTGAAGACAAACTTTTAGGCTTAAGTTTGGAGATTTCTGCTGCTCAAATAGGTGAATTACCTGTGATGAAGCTGCATTACAGTGCTGATGTAGTACAAAATAATCTCATTCAAAGCGTATCAGGCACAATCAATGTTGTTGCCAAAGTCGGTACAGTTGAGGAATCAGCGCTTGCTGCTTCCAGCCATATTATTCTCGACTTGAGCCGTCTGACTATTGCTAAAGCCAAAGAAACTGCTCTCGATTTAGCAGAGCATGGTAAACACCAAGAAGCTGAACAAACTTTGCGATCGCTTGTGCAAGAATTGCGAAATAAAGGCTTAAATGAAAATTTTGAAATTGCTGAAGAGATAGATCAGCTGGAATATTTTGCCAGTCGGATTGCCCAAAAAGCCTTGGGTAATGCTGGACGTAAAGAACTTTTGGATCAAACTTATCAGACAATGACGCGCAATCGCAGCGATCTGGCGGGTCGTGGTGTGACTGCGGGTGAAGAAGTATACGCCATGCCGGTTGTGAATGAAGTCGGTTCAGGTGTTGAATTGTACTGTGTTCGTGAAGGGGGTAAGCTGCGAATCAAAATCATGTCTAGTGGCTACGATGCAACTAAAAACGTTCAGTTTCCCCGCGCCATTCGTGCTGAGGGAGCGCGTTATATTGTTGAAGGAATTGAACTTTCAACTGATGGTAGTTTCTATCGTGTCACTGGCAAAATTAACCGTTTTGCTAAATCCGGTGAAGCAGATAACTTTGTTGCTAAGATACACTCTCAGGCAATTAGCACTACTAAAGCTTTCAAAGCCCCAGCTAGCGCTGCCAACCTTCCTACAACTGACACTATAAATAATGGCATTCTCGTTCAGTGTGTCAAGGATGGTAGCAAGCTCCGCGCTAGGGTGGTGGCTGATGGATATGAACCTGATTGGAATATGCGTTTTCCTCGTTCAATTCGTGAGGAAGGAATGCTTTATGTCGTTGATGAAGTCAAAGTAGCCCCTGATGGCAAATCGTATATTGCTTGTGGTGACATTAAGCGTTTTGTGCAACCTAGCATGAGCAATTAAAGGGGATGAGGGGGACAAGGGAGATGAGGGAGTGTGGGGGGGAGTTTTCTTCCCCATGCCCAATGCCCAATGCCCAATGCCCAATGACAAAGGTTAGGCTTCGATCGCCGGATTATAGTCATCCGGGTTGTTAAATCCAGCAATCCAGGCTGCTGCTTGATGGCAAGTTTGCATATCGGGGGGAACACGTAGAATATGAGTATGTTTTGTGGATGGACAAATCACTTTCAAAACCATCAGGGCTTCATCATCCTCAAAAGGAATGTAGATTAGTTGACGTTCCCCGCCTGCGTCGCGATCGCGATCGCGTATCAAGCCCCCTACTTGCTGTAAAAATTTTTCGTATCCCATCCGCTCAATCAGCACGCGGCGTAACTCTACATTCTCTGTATTGAGGATATCCTGCCCTGTTATGGACTGAGATTCAAAGGCGATGCGGTCACTTACCTGTACACCCCGCCAGCGCAAAACAAAACCATGTCCCGTTCCTAAATTAGTAATCCCACTTCCGGCTAACTCAATCCAATGGGTAACATGAATACCTTTGGGAAGATGAGTTAAGTTTACGCAATCGCTGATATCGAGAGTTTCACAGGTGAGATTTTCCGGCAAATGGTAAAGCTGTGATGCGCCGCTTAAATCCAAATGACCCAAAACACGCATCCCATACCCTGCGCGATGCTCAAGGATGAGTTTTCTGGCAAGTTGGGCTGATACAGGGCGATCGCTTTCCTCTGGGCGCTGCTTCACCAATTTCTTTGGTACACGCCCGTTTGACATCAAATTCAGCATTAATCCTCCACTTCTACATAAGCATTAGGACGGTATTCACGTTGTCTCCAAACCCGATAAAGACCTTGAGGTAATGCAATTGCGCGATGTTCTTCGTGAACCAAAGTCGCACCTGTTTGTTTTACCTCCAGAAACAACTCATTACCATGCACCCATAACTGAACAGCATCGGCTGGCTGGATACGATGGCTGTGTCCTGTAACTTCACCATGAGCGAGAATCACACCTTGTTGCTTTTGGACACTCTTAGGTATGCTAGCAATACCTTTAATCAAAACATCACCGTGTCTGTACAGTACATTTCCTGAATTAACTGGGAAATTTTTGTTGTTAGCTAGCATATCTATAAGCTCTATAAGCTTTTGAAAACTCATCCATTATAGTACATTTATACTAAAAAATCCAGAATTAATGGCGATCGCACAACTAATAAAGTAAGTTGCTAGTTATTTGGTAATAACCGGGAATACAGAGATGAGGGAATGAGGGCAATACGGTTCGGATAAGCAATTTTCATCTCCCTTTTGGGAAAGGGAAAAGGTTAAGGGGTAAGGGAGAAAGGTTTGAATGGGCCCTTTTCCCTTTTCCCTTTCTCCCTTAACCGAACCGTATTGGGAATGAGGGAACAAGGAGGACAAATGCCCAATGCCCCATGCCCCATGCCCCAACCCCAATGCCCAATGCCTAACCATAGCTTTAAGGTCGCTCAGGCAAATGACAATGTATTATTAAAAAGACAAAACTGTTGCGATAATAGGGAGGTTTTCCCACTTAAGGGAGAAGCAATTTCTGCGGAAATGCTTTAAAAATCAGGACTTAGTACTTATCTGCTCACTTCGGACTCAAGACTCAAAACGCAAAAATCTTTATGTTAGCAGGTACAACTTTACAGGGTGGAAAATATACCCTAAATCAAGAAATCGGACGCGGTGGCTTTGGTATTACGTTCAAGGCTACGCATCATTACTTAGGTCAGGAAGTAGTGATTAAAACTATCAATGAACGGCTGCGACAACATCCTGATTTTGCCAAGTTCGAGCGCCAATTCCAAGATGAAGCCAGACGATTAGCTACTTGTATCCACCCAAATATTGTACGGGTGAGCGACTTTTTTGTGGAAGAAGGTCTGCCTTACATGGTGATGGAGTATATTCCCGGCGATACCTTGGGTGATGCATTTGTTTTACCAGGGATACCGTTACCAGAAGCAACTGCAATCCATTACATTCGGCAAATTGCAGCAGCTTTGCAGGTAGTACATAATAATGGTTTACTGCATCGGGATGTCAAGCCAGATAATATTATCCTCCGCCAAGGAACTCAGGAAGTAGTGCTGATTGATTTTGGCATCGCCAGAGAATTTAATGGCGGTGTGAGACAGACACATACGGGTATGGTTTCTGAAGGCTATTCCCCAATTGAACAGTACCTCACACAAGCGCCACGCACACCAGCTACAGACGTATATGGCTTGGCAGCTACATTATATGCATTGTTGACAGCCCAAGTTCCCTTGCCGGCACTACTGCGCGATCGCGAACAAATGCCAACTCCTCGCGAACTGCAACCCCATCTCAGCGCTGCTGTCAATCAAGCAGTTATGCGTGGTATGGCGGTAGAATCTCGCTTTCGTCCCGCAACGGTTACCGAATGGCTGAAACTGCTACCCGGCGAGGCCGTAAATACCGTACCCCAATCTGTACCAACTCACACCGTAGCAACTATTAATTTATCGCTTCCAGAACAGGAAGAATTTCTGAAGAGAACTACCAAAAAACACATTGATGCCGCATCAGTGATGAAAAAGGCGAGAATGCTGGCTCAGAAACTAGCATCTTCTAAAGTGTTTATCGGCACTAGCGTTGCTGTGGTGGCGGCGACAGCAGGTTTTGGTATTACTAGTATGCGCCCAAAACCTCTTCCACAGGCACCAGAACAGCAGCTGTTTACCCAGCCGACAATAGAAGCAAGTCCGCAACAACCCGTTGTTAATTCTACACCTTCCGACACAACTAAAGAAGCGCAAGCCACTTCTGCTTCGGAAACTACACCAGTTTCGACTTCTTCAAGGCGCAGACGCAACCGCCGTGTTTATCAAGAAGAATCTTCCTCCACCAGGCGCAGTAGGCGTTCTGAAGAACAATCATCGCCACGTCAAAATAATCAACAACCTGCATCTCAACCTGCACCTAAAGTTTCCCCTTCCCCCTCTCTCGTGGAAACATTACGAGAAATTCGCTCATCTCGTTCTCGTAGCACTACCTCTTCACCAGCAGTAGAAAATAACTCACCTACTACTCCTAAAAATTCCCCTCCCGCAAAATCGGAGAAACAGTCAACTCCTGTGGTTATACCAGCAGCGCCAGCACCAGTAGAATCTAAAAGTTCGGCTCCTCCAGCTGTAGTAGTACCAACCCAGGAAGTCAAACAAAATTCTAGCAGTGAAAATCAATCCCAGAAAAGTGAAAAGTTGCCAGAACAACCACCAGCCAGCCAATAATTAGCTAAAAGTCGATGCTTTGCAAGCAGGATGAGTTCCATAACTGTTTTTGAGAACATTTGCCACAGAATTGACAAATTCCATTGGTTCTATTGGCTTGACAAAGTAAGCCTGAAATCCTGATGCCAAAGCTTCTTGTTCAACGGTATCTTGAGAATAGGCAGTGAGAGCGATCGCTGGAATTTGTTTGAGTCGCTTTGTGGACATTTTTCTAATGATCCGCATCAGGGTACAACCATCTATTTCCGGTAAGCCAATATCGCAAAGCAATATATCGGGTTGCGTTTGTTCTAGAACTGCTAGTGCTTCATCCGCTGATGCTGTTACTGCTACATTTGCTCCTGAATCCTCTAGTAAAAAGGTGAGTAAGAGTTGTGTATCCTCATTATCTTCCACCACTAAAACTCTTAACCCTTCTAAAATCAGAGAATTTTCCGGAACTTTCGTATTTAGGCTATTTTCAGAAGCCATATGTTACCCTATCCCCAAATTTTATTCCGAAAGTTAATAGTTTCTTCAGAATTCTAGCAGATAAAAAAAATATGAGCAAAGGATTAAATTTAGGCTTTAAATGGATGAAAAAAACCAGGATATCTTATTAAATTTATACCTTTGGGTAGATGAAAAATTTTATATTTGAATAATAAATATATTTTTTTCCTGGCTCAAATATAACAAGGGAACTCCAAGAAATAAATTATCCGACTCTTAGGGGCACGGCACCGATAAGATATCGCTAATAGCGAAAGTTTGTGGATGTTCCCTACAATGGGGATATTTTTTTATTTGGAAGTCCCCAAAACTTACCAACTGGAATAATTCATACACCATACCTTTATCGGTGGGGTAATTTCATCCTTTATACTTCATACTTGGTTCCTTCAGTTGACATAGGTAAACTAATTTTTTGGCAATTGCTTCTAGGGGTAAAATCCAGTCTACAGCAACAGCATTAATAGCAGCTTTTGGCATTACAGGACATTCAGCGGTAGTAGGTTCTTGAACAATTGCAATACCAAAGTGCAACTTCACCATTTTTAAACCTTGCACACCATCTTCATTCGCTCCTGTTAAGATCACACCAATCACTTGCGCACCATAAACATCAGCAGCAGACTCAAACAAAACATCAATTGAAGGTCGAGCATAGGAAACAGGCTCATCTGTAGAAAGCGCAAAAAAACCTGGTTCAACTAACAGGTGGTAATCAGCAGGTGCTAAATAAACATATCCTGCTGAAATTTCATCTTTATCTTCGACTTCTCTGATTTTTAAGGATGTATATTCCTGCAATATATCTCTCAATTTATCACGAGAGTCTGGATGGCGATGTTGCACAACTATAATGGGAGATTTCAAATCTTCTGGAATATTTTGCAGCAAAATTTTTATCGCAGATAACCCCCCGACAGATGCACCAATTACCACAATTTTAGCTGCCACTAATTCAACCTCCGATAGAGCTTTTCACCTTTGACAAGCTCCTGGTATTGTTGGTCATGGTTAGTAAAACGAATTGATTCTTGCCTTCCTAAACCTAGGATACCAAAAGGACAAAGGCTATGATAAAAAAGTTCATGTACGCGCTTTTGGAGAATTTGGTTGAAATAAATTAAAACATTACGACAAATAATTATATGAAATTCATTAAAAGAACTATCTGTTGCTAAGTTATGTTGAGCAAAAACCATATTTTGTCGTAAGGATGCACGAAAAATAGCATTATCATAAGCTGCGGTATAGTATTCAGAAAAAGACTGTTTTCCACCTGCTTTAAGATACAGTTGGGTGTAATCTTGCATGATTTTTAAAGAATAAATGCCAGTTTTAGCTTTTTGCAGTACTTTTTCATTAAAATCAGTAGCATAAATACGGCAACGTTGATAAAGATTTTCCTCTTGTAATAAAATCGCCATTGAATAAACTTCCTCTCCCGTTGAGCATCCAGCGTGCCAAATGCGAATAAAAGGATAGGTACGCAACAACGGAATTACTTGATTTCTCAAAGCAACATAAAAACTCGGATCGCGAAACATTGAAGTTACATTTACTGTGAGACTCAGCAAAAATCTTTCTAAACAATGCTGATCGTGCAGCACCCGCGCTTGTAAATCAGAAACGCTGGTGAAACCTTCTTTGCGCAAAAAATGATGAATACGACGTTTGAGAGAAGATAAGGCATAATTGCGGAAATCGTAACCCCAATAGCGGTACACTCCTTCAATTAGTAAATGAATTTCGATATCCTCTAATTTTGGTTTAGGTGAATTCATAGCCAGAGCAAGCAAGCATTAATTAGTGACTTTGCTGTAAATATTGCAAAACCAATATTTCACAATTGTTGGCTCTTTCTGGAGAAATATACATTGCTCTGTACCCAATATATTGAATAATACTTATTTGTAGAATACAATTTTGATTGTAGTGTCACGACTGTCTCAAGTCAGATAAGTAGATCATCTGATAGTTAGAAGCTTAAAGATTTATCTGATAATTCTAGTCAAAATTAATAAATTATAAAGATATTTCATATTAGCCATAATCAAATGTAAAATACCTAGTGACTTGATTGTCAATAAAATTTTCTGCCTGCATTTGCGCTTTATTTGTAATTTTATTTAGTAACCAATTGCTTATTAAGAAAATATTTATCAAAATAATATTACGCTAAAAATGCCAAAACCAGGTTGCTCAACGAAACCTGGTTATTCTTGCAATCGACTTGTAATGAAAATCAGCTTTATACCAATTCTATGTGCAGTTGCGCTATATTCGCCCTCACCCTCTAAGGGTGCGGCTACGCAAACAAAGCTCTCCTTTGTGGGCTGAATTATTTAGCCAATAAAAGTGGGCTTTGTAACGATAGCGGACGGGCTTCGAGTTTGCGGGCGGTCGGGTAAGCGAGAGTGTATATCCCTATTGAGAGAAGAAACCCACAATTCGCTATCAGCATCCTTCAAGAAGTTGGTGATATTGCACCCCATCAAAATTTTTAGCGACAACTTAAATAGAATTGTTATATGGCAGTCCTAAATGAGTTACAAACATTTTTCCTCCTTGTCCCTTTTGTCCCTTTTGTTTGGATATCAAATAGAATTGTTATATTACTATTTAATATGGTTTAAAGTAGAGTGCATCTGCTACCTACCAAAAGTAGATGTTTTATCTATCTAAGGTTAAATATGGATGTGGTGGCGGTGGTAATTCCAGCATTTTAGCGATATAACCAAACCCGCAATAAAGAAAGTAATTGCTCTGTATCTACAGGTTTAGTAATATAATCTGATGCTCCGGCTTCGATGCATTTTTCGCGATCGCCTTGCATGGCTTTCGCAGTTAAAGCAATTATCGGTAGAGAACGGAATTGCTGCTGCTGACGGATAGCACGAGTTGCTTCATAACCGTCCATTTCCGGCATCATCACATCCATCAATACGGCATTGACATCAGGATTAGCTTGCAATATTTCTATACCATCTCTACCATTTTCTGCAAAAAATACTTGCATTTGGTAACTTTCGAGCAAGCTGGTGATGGCGAAAATATTGCGCACATCGTCATCTATAATTAAAATCTTTTTCTGTGCAAGTATGGGATCGGAACTGCGAAGCTGCTCTAAAATTTGCCGCTTTTGCTGGGGTAAATTAGCCTGGATACGATGTAGAAATAAAGCAGTTTCATCGAGTAAACGTTCAGGCGATCGCACATCTTTAATAATTATAGTTTCCGCCAGTCGTCGCAATTGGGTTTCTTCTTGACGGGAGAGTTCTTTCCCTGTATATACAATGATGGGAATCTTCACTAAGTCAGATTGTTGTTTAATTTGCTCAATTAGTTCTAACCCGTTCATATCAGGTAGCCCTAAATCCAACACAATACAATCAAACCGCTGCGATCGCAGTGTCGTTAAAGCGGCGACAGCTGTATTAACTGCGGTACTTTGAACATCACCATTACCAATCAATTCAATAATACTGCGGGCTTGTACTGGGTCATCTTCAATTACGAGTAAATTTTTAACTTTCCGCTCAATAAAAGCTTTAATATTAGTTAACGCCTCTGTTAGTTGTTCTTTAGAAACAGGTTTTTGTAAGTAAGCGATCGCTCCCAAATCTAACCCACGTTGCTGCCGATCATCAATAGATAGTATGTGTACTGGAATATGGCGAGTTTCTAAATTATGTTTGAGACGGTCTAACACCATCCAACCATCCATATCTTGCATACAAACATCTAAAGTAATCGCATCAGGTTTAAACTGTTGTGCTAGCGCCAAACCTTGTTGACCATGTAAAGCCACCAAAACTTTAAACCCTTGTTGTTGTGACATTTCTAGCAAAATGCGAGCAAATTTCACATCATCTTCAATTACCAGCAAAACTCTGTCACCGGCATGAATAGTTTCTCTATCGTCAGCAATTTCGGTTTGGGGATTGGGGGAAATAGGGACTGATAAAGATGGAGAAACACGCTTTATTAGAGAAGTTTGCTGTTTATCTTCCTGGTTATTATCCCTCACAATTTCTCCGGCTTTACCTGTTACACTTGTTTGAATTCCTTGCAGCGGTAAATAAAGAGTAAAAGTGCTTCCCTGTCCTGGTTGACTAACCAATTCAATTCTCCCACCTAACAGATGAGCTAGTTCCCGACTGATAGATAAACCCAAGCCTGTTCCGCCATATTTGCGGCTAGTTGTACCATCTGCTTGTTGGAATGCTTCAAAAATCAACTGCTGTTTTTCTTTTGCAATCCCAATACCTGTATCGCTAACAGCAAAAGCAACTGTGTCTTTATCTGCTAACCTAACTTCTAAACTTACTCCTCCTTGTTCAGTAAATTTAAAAGCATTCGCCAACAAATTATTCAAAATTTGTTGTAACCGTTTGGGGTCACTTTTAAATTTATCTGGCAATTGCCGATCTAATTCTAGATTAAAAGTTAGTCCTTTATTTTGCGCTAGTTGTCGGAAGTTTGCTTGCAAGTGACTTTGTAAATCAACAAAATTAAATTGCATAATTTCGAGATTAAACTTACCAGATTCAATTTTAGCTAAATCCAAAATATCATTAATTAAGGCTAATAAATCATTGCCAGCAGCATAAATAGTTTGGCTATATTCAATTTGTTTATCTGTTAAATTACCCTGAGAATTTTCTGACATTAATCTGGCTAGAATTAACAAACTATTCAGCGGTGTTCGTAACTCATGAGACATATTTGCTAAAAATTCTGACTTGTATTTGGAAGATAAAGTTAATGCTTTCGCTTGCTCTTCCAAAGCCAGCCTTGCTTGTTCAATTTGTTGATTTTTAACCTCAACTTCTCGTTTTTGCACTGCTAATAATTCTGTTCTTTCTTCCAACTCCTCATTTAAAGTTTGTAATTCCTCGTTAGATTGTTTTAATTCCTCCTGTTGTTGCTGCAAGAGTTGTTGAGATTCTTCTAACTCCTGTGCCTGTTTTTGTAATAGTTGGTTGCTGTTTTGCAGTTCGCCTTGTTGATTTTGTAATTCTTCAGTTAATGCCTGAGATTGCTCGAGGAGTTGCTGAGTTAGCATATCGGCATTAATCGCATTTAATGCTACGCCGATAACTTCACTTACTTGCTCTAAAAAAGTTAAATGTAATTCATTAAAAGCTGAAAATGATGCTAATTCAATTACAGCATTTACCTGCTTTTCAAATAACACAGGTAACACCACAATATTTAATGGCGGAGCTTCTCCTAAGCCAGAACTAATACGAATATAATCATGAGGCACTTGTGTTAGTAAAATTCTTTGCTTTTCTAAAGCACACTGACCGACTAAGCCTTCTCCTAGGCGGAATTGATTAGCTAAATTTTTTCGCTCTCTGTAAGCATAGCTACTAAATAACTTGAGTCTAGGCTGATTTTCTAGCGTATCCATTAAATAAATAACACCATGTTGCGCTCCGACTAAAGGCACTAACTTGGATAAAATTAACTCAGTAACAGTTACTAAATTTCTGCGCCCTTGCAGGCTGTTACTCAACTCAGCTAAGTTGGATTTTAACCAATTTTCTTCTTCATTTTTTTGCTGAGTTTTTTGTAAATTAACAATCATTTGATTGAAACTGCGTGTTAGTACACCTACCTCATCTTGGCGTTCTGTATTCGGTAAGTCAGCCGCTAAATCACCATCAGCAATCTTAGCTGCTAAGCGAGAAATTTTTTCCAGAGGTTTAGAGATATGACGCGATAAGAAATACCCAATCAAAGCTATCAATATAAAAGAGATGGGAATACCATAAGTAATAGTAGCAATAGTTTGTCTAGCGGCAACTTTTGCTTTGTTTGAGCGCTGAATTAATAATTCATTCTCCTCTGTTTTCATCTCATCAGTTAGGTTGCGGATTCTATCCATTAACCGCTTTCCCTCATCGCTGAGAATTGCCTTTCTAGCTGCTTCTAAGCCTTGAGTATCGCGCAAGTAAATAATTCTTTGCATCACAGTCAGCCTTTCGGCGATTAGCGGCTGTAACACATCCAGCTGACCTTGTTGTTGGGGGTTATCATTAGTTAAAGTGCGGAGTTTTTTCAGAGGTTGATCTAAGGATTCAATCGCCGCATGATATGGATCTAAATAACGCTTTTCACCAGTAATTATGTAACCACGCTGTCCAGTTTCTGCTTGTTGCAGTTTGCTATTTAAGTCTTGAAGCAATCCCAGAACTTGGTATGTATGATTTTCCAAGTATGAAGTGGTTATCAAGTCGTTAGTAGTGCGATAGGAGATGAATCCCAGCGCACTTAAAATTGCCAGACCTAGAGCGAAACTAGACCCAATTTTGCTGCCAATCTTTAAACGTTTTAACATTTCCAATTTTAATTATTAGTACCACTACATTTTTTAACATTTTTTATTTGATTTACGTTTACCATCTTTTCTAACTATAGGATTCTTACCTGATTTTGGAAATATTACGTAGTGGGTATTGCGACAAAAAACCGAATATGTAAGGCATTTACCACCTGAATACACTTAATTTTAATATTAAGTCATCGCTGCAAAAATCAAATCGAATTTAGATAACAACTTAAGTAATGACCTAAATATTATTTTTATTCCTGATAACCGAGAGATGTTGTGTAAAATATATTACTAATTGAAAAATTAAATTTTAATTAAAGTATTTTTTATACTTGTGTTTATAGAGATCAATATTAAATTGTACTGGATATGATTCTGTATAGCTTGATTACATTAGATATGTTAAATTACTCTCTATAATATTCAGTTTAAAAGCTACTAGCAAATCTGTAATATTACTTACGTATAAATACTGCTTTTTTAGGAGCTAGGGCAATGTACGGTTTAGTCAACAAAGCAATTGAAGAGATGATTTGCAAATACCACGATGAGGATACCTGGGAAAAGATTAAGCAAAAGGCTGAACTTGAGGATATCGACTTTTTTGTCGGTATGGATGCTTATTCTGACGATGTTACTTATCGTTTGGTTGGAGCAGCTTGTGAGGTATTGGGGATGCCGGCACACGAAATTCTCAAAGCTTTTGGAGAATACTGGGTTACCTATACTGCGGAAGAAGGCTATGGGGAGCTTTTAGCGAGTGCTGGAAATTCCTTACCCCAGTTTATAGAGAATCTTGATAACCTTCATGCGCGAGTAGGGTTGAGTTTTTCGCAACTTCGTCCCCCATCTTTTGACTGTGAACACACCAGTGAAAAATCGCTGGATCTCCACTACCAATCTACACGACAAGGATTAGCTCCGATGGTGATGGGTTTACTCCACGGATTAGGAAAACGCTTTCACACTGAGGTGGATGTGACTCAAACTAGTTTTCGTGAGCGGGGTGATGCTCACGATATCTTCTCAATTAAGTACAACCATTCTCACGCCGATGACAAATAATCAGGTTACTGAGTTCAGGCAATTCAGTCTTAGTGCTGGTCAATTTGCAACTTTGTTTCCCTTCCATCTGGTTATAGATCGACAGATGAAGATTGTCCAGATGGGTGAGGTACTTCAGCGCATTCTAGAACCGATGACAATCCTCGGTACTTCCCTAGAAGAACATTTCCAGATTAATCGCCCCAACTGTCCAGTTTACTTTGAAGCCATTTGCCAACAAACGCGATCGCTGTTTCTTTTGCAATCTCAACACAAAGAAATGCAGCTTAAGGGACAAATGGTATATCTGGAGGATTGCGATTATTTGGTGTTTATTGGCTCTCCCTGGATTACTGATATTGTCGATCTCAAGAAACTAGAACTGAGCATAGATGATTTTCCTCTCTATGACTCTGTTTCCGATTATCTGTTTCTCTTGCAAGCGAAAAATTCCGCCCTTGCAGATGCCAAAAAATTAACCACGAAACTCACACAACAACGGTCTGAATTAAGAGCCACAGCTTCAAGACTGAGAACGTTAATTGAAAGTTTACAGGTTGGTATTTTGCTAGAAAACGAGAACCGACAGGTTATTCTCGCAAATCAAGAGTTTTGTAATTTATTTGGTATTCCCCAACCGCCAGAAGCTTTACAAGGTAATGATTGTCGACAATCAGCCGAGATGAGCAAACAACTTTTTGCAGATCCAGAAAAATTTACCCAACGCTTGGATGACATCCTCAACAAAGGTGAAATAGTTGTCAATCAAGAATGGCAACTTCACGATGGACGAATGTTTGAACAAGATTATGTACCTATTATTGTTGATGAAAAATTTTATGGACATTTGTGGAAATATCGCGATATTAGCCTGCGCAAACAATCAGAAAATGCCTTGAGGTTAAGTGAAGAACAGTTAAAATTGGCTCTGGATGCAGTAGAGGAAGGACTTTGGGACTGGAATTTAGCGACTGGAGAAGTTTATCGTAGCCCACGCTGGTGCACAATGCTGGGATACGACCCAGAGGAGCTAGAAGACAATATTAAAGTTAGAAATAGATTGATTCATCCCGAAGACAAACGGTTGATGCAGCAACGACTGATAGAGCATATCAAAGGTAAGACAGCTTTTTATGAGGTTGAAGTCCGTTTTCTGACGAAATCTGGAGAATGGAAGTGGATTCTGGATCGAGGTAAGTTAGTCAACCGTGATTTCCAAGGAAAATTTCTGAGGATGGTAGGAACCCATCTGGATATTACCGAACGCAAACTCTCAGAAGCAGCGCTACAGCAGCAGTACCAACGCGCTTTGCTACTCAAGCAAATTACCGAAGAAATTCGTCAGTCTCTGCAACTAGAAAAAATTCTCCAAACAACAGTAACCGAAGTTCAGCGAATTTTGCAGGCCGATCGCGTTCTCATCTTCCAACTTAACCCTGATGGTTCTGGCAAAGTTGTGCAGGAAGCAGTAGTCCCAGAATGGTCAGTGATTTTAAATCAGGATATTTGCGATACTTGTCTTCAGAATAGATATCTAGATTTGTATCGTGACGGACGAATTAGTGTCATTTCTGATTTAGAGCACACTGAATTTAAACCTTGCAATATCGAGCAGTGTCAGGTGAAAGCCAATCTGGTTGTACCGATTTTGGTGCGGGAAGATTTGTGGGGATTATTAATTGTCCATCAGTGCGATCGCCCTCGAGAATGGACGGAATTAGAGTTAGATCTCCTCAAACATCTAGCAGATCAAATGAGTATTGCTCTCACCCAAGCGCAATTGCTGGTACAGGAAACTCGTCAAGCCGATTTGCTTGTACAGCAGAATGAAGAACTTAACCTTGCTAAACAAGCAGCGGAAACTGCCAATATAGCTAAGAGTAATTTCCTCGCCACCATGAGCCATGAAATTCGTACTCCCATGAATGCCATCATCGGCATGACTGGATTACTTTTGGATACTTCCCTTCAGCCTGAGCAACTTGATTATGTAGAAACTATCCGTAATAGTGGCGATACATTATTAACTATTATTAATGACATTCTCGACTTTTCTAAAATTGAGTCTGGCAATTTAGAGCTGGAAGAACAGCCCTTTGACCTGCAAGTTTGTGTAGAAGAAGCCTTGGATTTACTGGCTCCGCAAGCCGCCGCCAAAGGCATTGAACTAATGTACCAATTCCAACCGCGCACACCAGCCTTAATTATTGGTGACATTACCCGCGTGCGCCAGATTTTGTGGAATTTAGTCAGTAATGCTGTTAAATTCACCAATGATGGCGAAATTGTGGTCACGATCGCCGTGAAGGAGCAAGTTCTCAAAAAGAAAGCTACTACTGCCGATTATGTGTACTACGAATTTCTATTTACGGTGAGCGATACAGGTATTGGGATAGAACGCGATCGCCTGAATAGACTATTTAAGCCCTTCAGTCAGGTCGATGCTTCCATGACTCGACGTTATGGCGGTACTGGTTTAGGATTAGCAATCAGCAAGCGTCTGAGCGAAATTATGGGGGGCAGAATGTGGGTAGAAAGTGAACCTGGTAAAGGTTCTAGCTTCTATTTCACTGCAACGCTGCAAGTTGATGCTTCTGCCATCGAGAGTTCTTGGAGTATCTATCCAGAACTTTTTGGTAAGCGATTACTGCTAGCAGCAGATAACGCCAATTTGCGGAAATGCTTAACTTCGCAAATTCAGAGCTTGGGAGTAGATGTCCAAACTGTAAAATCCAGTATGGCTGCTCTGGGGTTAATGGCAGAAAATGACTTTGATATGGCGATATTAGATATTGATAGTTCCGACTTGAATATTCTCAATTTGATAGCTCAAATCCGGGCTATACCGAGACAGCAGAATTTACCTTTGGTAATGTTGAGTTTTAAAGGTAAGCAAACTGTAGAAATCAAGGAAATAGCCGCTGAGTTTACTGCTTTTTTACAGAAGCCTGTACGACAGTATCAGTTACACAATACACTCTTACAAATAGTGCGTGGTAACTGGTCTACCCGACGCATCGATCAGAAAATTACCATTCCTTCTTACTCTCGCTTACCAACAGCAAATCTGCCCAACATTGATGCTCAGCTGGGCCAAAGTTTGCCCTTGAAAATTCTCTTAGTTGAGGATGTGTTGGTGAATCAGAAAATTGCTCTGAAGATGTTGCAGCGATTGGGTTACCGAGCGGATGTGGCTAATAATGGGCGTGAAGCCCTGGAAGCCTTACAAAGGCAACTCTATGATGTTTTGTTTATGGATATCCAAATGCCGGAAATGGATGGTTGGGAAACAACTATCCGGATTCGTGAGGAATTTTCTGAGAGCGCTCAACCCTGGATCATTGCCATGACAGCCCATGCTCGTCCAGAAGATCGTCAGGAGTGTTTAACTGTCGGTATGGATGATTTCATCAGTAAACCGATTAGCTTGGAAGCGCTGGAAGCAGTTCTGAAAAAGTTTGATATTCAGCATCATCAAGCCTCAGAATCTCCCGAATCAATTGATGTAGCTGAATCTGCATTGCTCTCCACATCAACAGAATCGGCTGTACGAGAGGTAATTGACCCGCGTTGTCTGCAAGAACTGCAAGCTATGGCAGGTAGTGATGGCGATTCCCTAGTCGCTGAACTGATCCAGGTTTACCTAGAAGATACTCCTGAAAGAATCCAGACAATCAAGGATGCAGTTGCAGTTGGAGACCGATCGAAGTTACAAAAAGCAGCTCATGCTTTGCGATCGCCCAGTGTGAGTATTGGTGCTGTTCACTTGGGAGACATCTGTGAAACTTTAGAGAATGCTGCTCCAGAGCAATCATTAGAGGAACTTTCTGGGCTGGTTAATCAGCTAGAGACGGAATATAGTGATGTGGTAGCGGCTCTGCAAAACCTTAATTTCCTTTAATACTCAACCTCAGAAAATTTATAAAGTTCGTAGTGAGGACTTCAGTCCTTACTAGCAAATTTTCAAACATTGTCTTTTATTTTCCTAAATTAAATATATTAATCTCTAGCAAATATGACGGAAATATCTAATTCTCCAGTAAAAATTTTAGTAATTGATGACGACCGCGTTATTCAATTAGTTTTAAAGCAAACTCTTCAAGCTCAGGGATATGAAGTCATTCTGGCAACAAATGGACTACAAGGAGTAGAACAAGCTTATAAATACCAGCCAGCCCTCATTATTTCTGATTGGCAAATGGAGGAAATGGATGGTTTAGAAGTATGTCGCAAAATTAAATCTGAACCATCCCTATCAACGACATTTTTCATCCTCCTCACCTCACGCAAAGCTGTAGAAGACAGAGTTGAAGGTTTAGATACAGGTGCAGATGATTTCTTAAGCAAACCCATTGAAGTGAATGAGTTAAAAGCACGAGTTCGTGCTGGACTAAGACTTTATCAGATGAATCAAGAACTGAAAAGATTGGCGCAAGATTTACAAATCCAAAAGCAGCTTTTAGAAACAGAATTAAATGAAGCTGCGGATTATGTCAAATCCATTCTTCCCGCACCGATATCGGGAAAAGTTACCATCAATTCTCAGTTTTTACCCTCTCATCAATTGGGAGGCGATTGCTTTGATTATTATTGGCTAGATGAGGATAACCTAGTAATATACCTTCTGGATGTCTCCGGTCATGGATTAGCGGCGGCGCTACCTTCAATTTCTATACATAATCTGTTGCGATCGCATTCTCTCCCTAAAGCCAGTCTCTATAATCCATCGGAAGTTCTCCAAGATTTAAATCAAGTATTTCAAATGGATCAGCACAATTCCCAATACTTTACTATTTGGTATGGGGTTTTTAACCTAAGTTCCTATCAATTAACTTACTCTAGTGCTGGACATCCTCCAGCTTTGTTACTATCGCCTTCAAATGACTCTGGCTTAGAAGTAAAACAATTAATTATCCGCGGCTTACCTATCGGAGCATTTACCCAAGCCCAATATCATAATGCTGTATGTGACATTCCATCTGGGAGTAAACTTTATGTTTTTAGTGATGGAGTTTATGAGGTAGAACAGTCTGATGGGAATATGTGGAATTTTAACAGCTTCATTGATTTACTCACTGTTTGCAATCAAGAATTTTACACTGATATCAGCCAGGTTTTAGAGACGATCAAAAAGGTAACAGGTAGTCAAATATTTAACGATGACTGTTCTTTATTAGAAATTGAATTTAAGCCAGAGTAAGATTTTTAATAAATGTATCTTGATCCGGCAGCACTTCAAAAATTTTTGTTGTATCGCTGAGTTCTAGAATCATCCTAATTTGTTCATTAATAGAACAAATTACCAGCCTTGCTTGTTCTTTTTGCACGGTTTTTAGGATTAACAGGAGAGTGCCAAATCCTGAACTGTCCATAAAATTAACAGATTGAAAATCCAACAAAAATGTTTCGAGGCCTGTGTCAATAAATTTACAAATCTGGTTATGAATTTCTCTACCTTGTCTACCATCAAAAATTCCTACTGGTTGAATAATTTTCATTTTGTAATCCATAAATTTGATTAACAAGCTGTGATTGCAATAATAGGTAAGATGCAGAAATTAGGGAAAAAAGAAGTTCGACTCTGTCTTTATTGTCCCATGACAATGCAAATGCCAAAATTAAGAAATTTAGATTTTTCCTGATTTTGTATGGAAAATAACTGTCGCTGAATTTTGGCGAATTAGTCTCTGTATTAAAGAGCGATGTTTTTCTTTAATAACAAGCAGTTTCTATCTCCTGCTTCCCGAGTGTAGCTAACAGTCCAACCGTAGTCTCTTCTGAGCTTCAAAAGAAAAATACAGCCCCAATGAGCTTCATGATCCAAAGGGTTAAAATGGCGATCGCTAGTCTGTTGATTGAGTTGTTCTAAGAGTGCTTCTAAATTGAAAATATCACCTTGATCCCAAATAGAAATCTGGAAATATTCTGAGTCAAGTTTCGCTGCTAAGTCAACAGGAGTTTGTGGACTCAGGTGGCTGTGAGCATGACGCACTACATTAGTAAAGCCTTCAAGCAATGCAGTTTGAGCTTCTATCCACATTTGGTAAGGTAGCTGTTTACAGTTGAATTGCTCAAACCATTCGACAACTGTTGCCATTTCATCTAAATCGCTGGCAACTTGTAGGTCAGAATGATGAATGAATGAATTTGTTTGCAGTGACATTTAGACAGCCCCAGAATCTTTTTGGAAAACCACAAGAATCGTTTTAAAAATTAACTTTAAATCATAAAGTAAACTCCAATTATTTTGATAGCGTAAATCGAGTTCGATGACATCCTCAAAATTACGGATTTTTGAGCGGCCGTTGACTTGCCACTCGCCACTGAGTCCGGGTCTGACATCCAGTCTTTGCCAATTAGTAATTTCATATTTTTCTATCTCATCGGGAGTTGGGGGACGAGTTCCCACTAAGCTCATATCTCCGATGAGAATATTCCAAAATTGGGGGAATTCATCTAAACTAGTTTTGCGGAGAAAGCGCCCAACACGGGTAATCCGCGGATCACTATCATTTTTGAAAAAAGCACCAGCTGCTTGGTTAGCAATAGTATCTTTGAGCGCTTCCGCATTTGTTACCATTGAGCGAAACTTCCAAATGCGAAACCGTCGCCCCATCCAGCCACAGCGAATTTGACTAAACAATACAGGCCCAGGACTATCAAGTTTAATCGCGATCGCAATCGGCACAAATAACAAAGCGGTGACAAGCAATCCCAGAATTGCACCGACAATATCAATGGCGCGTTTGATGGGCGATCGCACCGAAGGATGGGTTAAGGGTGGACGCTGTTCAAGTTTGCGGTTTGCAGTCGGGATAATCGCCTCAGTGTGAGCTTCAATATTAAATATCTGCTCTAAACCTACCAGGGAAAAAGCCAGTTGCACTTGCGGCTGGACACTCCAAAAAATTAATTCAATCTTTTTCCCCTGTGCAGATTTATGATTACTTATCAACGAGCCAACACCACTACTATCGATAATTGTGGTTTTGCCAAAATCTAAGATAATTTTGGCGATATTCTCGTCTTCTAACCAAGTTTGAAACTCCTTGCGGAAGGAAACAGCCTCGATGACAGTTAATCTTGAAGGTAGTTGGACTAAGAGAATGCTGCCTTTACGAGTCGTCTCTAGAGATTTTGTAGTTTTAGGATGAGAACTCATCATTTGGATACACCTACGGAAAGTTGTGGAAAAGTTTGACCAAAACGAGATTGCAGACTATTGCATAGTGCGATCGCCGTAGCAGTAGATACGTCAGCAACGGACACTTGTCTGGGGTTTTCGATAAATCGCACCAAATCTCCTGGCGACCAGGCTATAGGTACATTGATCTGTGACAGTGCTAGCGCTAGTTCTACTTGATGCTCGTCAACATGTTCACCAAATCTCTGGCTGCGAGGTACCAAAATATAAGGTTTATCCAGAGAATCCAACAGCAGTAAGGTTCCTTCCCCACAATGAGCTATCACTATTCGCGCTTGCTGAATCAATTCCTGAAATTGTTCTTCTTTGACAAAACGATAAACCTTAGCACCAGCGGGTAAGACGGCGTTAGAACTACCATATTGAACAACAACGTCTTCTTCAATTAGTTGAGTTTGGAGCAAGACCTCAACCCAAGACATGAGGCGATTGAAGGGATACTGTTCTGTGCCAACTGTGACAAAAATCATACGCTTTCCTGAGGAATGATGAGTTCGGCTTGGGGATAACGGGCTTGAAGTTGCGGCCATTGCACATAAAGGACGCTGAGAAAAGGCAAAAGTAATTTGGCTGATAAACTTAAAGTCTGAATCCGAGTTACAGATTCAATAAATGCTGTTTTGCTACCGAATAATTTGCCAATCATCAAAAAGGGGACAGCAACACCCGCACCTGTAGAAATTATCAAGTCTGGTTGCGTTTGGCTGATGACTTGAAAAGCTAGAAGCAAATTCTTGAACAAATTCGGTAGGTTGCGATTAGTCGGACTAAAAGCCCAATACACTGTTTCTTGAGCCAAAGCAGCTTGTGTAGTTGCAGTTTTAAAAGTCACCCAAACCCGTTCATGCTGTTCCCAAAACGGACGCAATTGCTCTATACCTTTAAAATGTCCACCTGACGAGCAAACTAATAATACTTTCATAGATAGAGATAAATTTCCCTTAAAATTCTCTTTTGCCGTTGATAAAAGTCAGATTCTAGTAATTTTTGCGGAAAATTTGGTTCAAAATTATTGAACACCTTTTTGGAGAAGTTATAAATTGCTTCCTAACTTCTAACTTCTCACTTATTGACCTTTATACACTATTTCACAAGTTTTCAGAATTTTCCAGATAATTCTTGCAATATTTGCTACCAATTTATTCTCAAAGCATAGCTAGTATTTTATTTTTTAGGCTGGATAAAGCTTCTGGATTTAGGCACTAAGTCAATAAACACATTTAATGGAAATACAATATATTTATCAAGGGAAAAAGTACTAAATCCGACGTTAATAATTTCCGGTAAATAAGTATATGCACTGATGTCAGTATAAATAATTTTATTTAGTCTGTAGAGACATTAGTGTTATTAATTTGACAATGAGTGGTCATACTAAAGTTTCTGTTATTGTGCCTGTCTATCAAGTAGAGAAGTACATACATGAAACAATTAGTTCAATTTTGCAGCAGACATGGCAGGACTTTGAGCTATTAGTTATAGATGACGAGTCACGCGATCGCAGTGTCGAGATTTGTCGAGGGTTTTCCGATACGAGAATCAAAATCATTAGCCAAAAAAATCGCGGATTAGCTGGAGCGAGAAATACAGGTATTCGCCATGCTAAAGGAGAATATTTAGCCTTTTTAGATTCAGACGATTTATGGCTACCGCAGAAATTAGAAAAGCATCTACATCATTTAGACCATAACCCAACTGTGGGTATTAGTTTTAGCCGTTCTGCCTTTATTGATGAACAAGGAAAGCCTTTAGGCATTTATCAAATGCCTAAACTCAAAGATATTAGTTCCAGTGATTTATTCTGCCGTAATCCTATAGGTAACGGTTCAGCCGTAGTCATTCGCCGGGAAGTTTTTCAAGAAATTAAATTTCCAGAGACTGTTGATGGCATCCAGGAAGACTGGTATTTTGATGAACACTTCCGTCAATCTGAAGATATAGAATGTTGGTTGCGAATCATTCTGCAAACCAATTGGCAAATTGAAGGGATTCCTGAAGCTTTGACTTTATATCGTGTCAATTCTGGTGGTTTGTCTGCAAATCTGCTCAAGCAGCTAGAATCTTGGGAGCGGATTATTGATAAAGCCAAAGTATACGCCCCAGAGTTTATTACACAATGGGAAAATCCCGCTAGAGCTTATCAATTAAGATACCTAGCGCGTCGAGCTGTGAGACAGCGTGATAGTAAGGTTGCAGTAGAATTGATTAACCGTGCTTTGATGACCCATTGGCAAATACTTTTAGCAGAACCTCATCGCACAATCTTGACTTTATTGGCTGCTTATTTGCTGCGGCTTCTACCTCAATCATTCTACTCTCAGCTAGAATTTCTCAGTTTGAAAATCACAGGCGCTAACCAAAAACGCCAAATTAGCCAAGACCAATTTGTTTAATTACATCACCATTATTGTTCTTTAACAAAATCAATTTTCATTCATCTTCAGTCTCGACTTCTCTCGGTGTTAGCCTAACCAAAGTCGAAAGCTAACTTGTACATTTTTTGTATTGGCTGTTAACTGCTGAAGGTTAACAGTCAAATTTTGAATTCTTATTGATGATCTCTGAGTTTGAACATGAAACCAAAAGTATTACATTTAATCAGCGACACAAGAATGGGTGGAATTATGTCTGCCCTGAAAAGTTTGACTTCTTCCTCTTTAAAGGAAAAATGGGACTTTATTATTGGCTCTAGTGAAAAATTATCTGAAGATAAGAAAGATTTATTTAAAGCAATTATTGTCCACGATTCTCGTAATTGGCAACGATTACTGAAATTATTAATCATCAAAATCCGAAATCCCCAAGCCAAAATAGTTATTCAGGAGCATCATTATTCTGAAGGATTTGTGCAATGTAATGTTACTCATAAATTTCGATTTTATTTGATGCTCAAATTATCTTATGGTATTGCTGACTGGGTAATAGCTATTTCTGCTGGACAGAAAAAATGGTTACAGGAAAATCGCTTAGTGGCGGATAAAAAATTAGTTTTAATTCAGCAGTGTCGAATTCTCAGTGATTTCTTAACAGTTCCAATAAAACCTATAGAACAGCCGTTAATTGTCGGAGCTTATGGTCGTTTTCACCCGCAAAAGGGATTTGATATTTTGCTAGAAGCAATGAAATTAATTTCTGATTCACCGATTAAATTACGCATTGCTGGTGAAGGTGATGAAGAACTCAAATTAAAACAATTAGCTCAAGGAGTCAGTAACGTTGAATTTATTGGCAGAATTGATAATGTACCTGAGTTTCTCCAAACTTGTGATGCAGTAGCTATTCCCTCGCGCTGGGAACCAATGGGAATTGTTGGTGTAGAAGCTAAAGCAGCTGGTAGGTTTGTAATTGCTACTGAAATAGATGGTTTGACTGAACAAGTTTATAACTGCGGTGTTCTAGTTCCACCACAAGATCCCGTAAAGCTAGCTCATGCGATCGCCTCCATTCCTGAGCAAGATATAGAAGCACTACGTCAAATTGGTCGCCAATCAGTTGCAGGAGCTTGGGAGAAATATTTAGACGAATGGAACACTTTTCTTAGTCAAATCACTAAATAGCTTCTCTCTTATTGTTCAGGAATAAATCAAGATGAATTTGGCTAAAGATCTAACTAACAAACTCAGATATAAACTATCAGATAAATTTATTCAGAATTTTAGCTGGCTGGGGGGAGCGCAAATTGTTTATCGCTTCTTCCGTTTAGCAACTACAGTCACATTAGCTCATTTGTTAAGCCCTGTTGACTATGGTTTAGCAGCACTGATATTGACTACAAATGAATTTGTTAATGTATTTGCACAATGTGGAATTGACGTTAAGCTAATTCAATCTTCCGAAGAAGATATCAATGATTTATGTAATACTGCTTACTGGTTGAATTGGGTTATATATAGTAGTCTTTTTATTGTCCAATGTATTGTTGCTTTTATTATCGGTTGGTCTTATAAAAATATTCAGCTTGTTTTGCCTATTTGTCTGATGGCAACATGTTATTTAACCATCCCAATCGCTTTAGTTCAATGTGTTTTAATTCAGCGTGAAAATCGCATGAACGTTATAGCTGTTACTCATATGTTACAGCTTTGCGTTGATTGCATCTTAACAATCATCATGGCTTTACTTGGTATGGGAATGTGGGCTATTATTCTACCAAAAATTTTAGTAGCTCCTATTTGGGTATGGAGGTGTTATACTAATCATTCTTGGCGAGTCAATAGTAAATTTACGTTAAAAAACTGGCAAATAATAGTCAAATTCGGTCGTAATATCTTGGGTTCACAACTACTTGCAACTCTTAGGAATAATATTGATTATTTCTTAGTCGGTACATTTTTAGGAGTCGAGCAATTAGGAGTATATTATTTTGCTTTTAATGCTGGATTAGGAATTAGCCTTGGTATTATTACAGCGTTTGGGTCAGCTTTATTTCCTTATTTATGCTCCGTCAGTAATAATATTGAGCATTTAAAAGAACGATTCTTTAAAGGATTAAAAACAGTAGCTTTAATTACAATTCCACTAATCTTACTTCAATCTAGTCTATCACCCTTTTATGTACCCTTAATCTTTGGTAAAAAGTGGGTTATAGCAGGTGCAGTGCCAATTTTGATTCTTATTTGTTTGTCCGCTATTCCTCGCCCCTTTGGAGATGCAGCTTCGCAAATTCTACGTGCAGTTAATAAACCAGATATCGATTTGAAATGGAATGTAATTTTTACCGCAATCTTAGTAGTTGGTTTAGTTGTGGGTCTCCAATGGGGTCTGGTTGGTGTTGCAACCGCAGTGCTAATTGTTCATATTGTCACCATACCTATATTCACCCTTTGGTCAAGTAGATACGTCATCGCCACACATCCAGATACAATCCTCAAAACCTCAATCTAAACCTAAAATTTGATAAATTCTATGCCGAAAATTTCGGTCATTGTACCAGTTTATAAAGTTGAAGCCTACATTGCAGACACTATCTCTTCAGTGTTAGCGCAGACATTCTCAGACTTTGAACTATTGATTATTGATGATGGTTCGCCAGATAAAAGTATTGATATTTGTCGGCAATTTACAGATGCGCGAATCAGAATTATCTCTCAGGAGAATCGAGGATTAGCTGGAGCGAGAAACACTGGTATTCGCCATGCGCAAGCAGAATATCTAGCATTTTTAGATTCAGATGACCTCTGGACACCACAAAAACTAGAAAAACATCTCATTCATTTAGAAAACTCCCCTTCTGTCGGCGTTAGTTTTAGCCGCTCTGCTTTTATTAATGAGACTGGGGAGTTCATGAATGAATATCAAATGCCTAGACTCAAGGAAATTACCCCATTCCATTTACTTCAAGGTAATCATGTTGGTAATGGATCAGCGCCAGTTGTGCGACGAAAGGTGTTTGAGGAAATTAAATTTACTGCAAATCTTCATGCTACTGTCGAAGATTTTTATTTTGATGAAGCCTTTAGGCGTGCAGAAGATATTGAATGTTGGCTGCGTGTTGCTATCCAAACCAATTGGCAGATTGAAGGAATTCCTGAAGCTTTGACATTATACAGAGTAAATTCTCAAGGTCTTTCAGCAAGTCTATGGCAGCAATTTGAATCCTGGGAACAGGTACTAGAAAAGACTCGTTCTTACGCACCTAATTTAATTACTCAATGGGAAAATTTATCTAAAGCGTATCAGTTACGATATTTAGCACGAACATCTGTGCGTTTGCGCATGGGTGCTGTCGCCGTACAATTGATTCACCAAGCTCTCAAAACATACTGGCCGATAGTATTTGAAGAACCTCGATTTACAATTTCAACTTTAGTAGCAGCCTATTTACTCTGGCTATTACCACAGAACCTTTATAACAAAATCGAGGGTTATGCTATCCAAAAAATACGCATGTTGCGCAGACAACGTATTTTTTCAGACAAACCAGGACTTATACAATAGACTGACTTGTCTGTTTTACATAATGTTCCGTGAAATCAGATACCCGATTTTTTGAAAAAGTCGGGTATCTTGCATTTCAACATAATTAATTCGATAGACCACTACAATTTTTAGTGGTGCTGATTAAGCAGATTATTTGTGAAGTCAAGATAATTGTAAAGGCACAACAATGTTGTGCCCCTAACTTTATAATTTATTGACCTGCAAAACGTTGTACTGATGCTACTCCCAAAAATCGAACTGGCTTCTTAAACGTTCATCTTCTTCACGAGGTCTAATAATTTTTGGGTATCAACAATCATATCTGCATCATGAGTTCTTAAGTCACCTTTTGGAGAATCCCCCAGCAACGCCGCATACTCAAACCCCAAACCGCCGCATAGCTCATAATAAGACGCAACAGGTACAGTTTTTGCAAATAGTTCAATCAGTTTTAAGTTCTGAGAAAATATAATATTAGTCAATCCTGCTCCATGAGGAGATATTATCATTTTTGCATTAGCAAACAAATGAACTTGTTCAGCAAAACTCAAATCCTCCGTCACATAATCTACAAAACCCAACTTTTCTAATTCCTGAATGACTTCTTGCTCATTCACTACCTTTCTGACTAAGGTATTGCGTCTTGAGACATAAATATGGGTAGGAGTAGGTTTACTCTTAATATTTTCCGGCAGATTATTAATTATCCGTTCCGCTAACCAACGACAAGAAGCGGGAGAAACGTGACAGTAAAATCCATCTTCTTCTTGCACAGAACGCCGAAAGGAAGGAACCAGTAAATTATTTACTAACATCCTTTTTCCATTCCATTCGTGATAATCTTCTTCGCTATAACCGAGTAATTTTAAACTATCTATTTGATACTGTTGTAAATTTGGGCGAATGATTAATTTGATTTTGACACCAAATTTTCTTTCATACTCCATTACGCCTTCTAATCTAGTGAGACAATCGATTAGCCAATGAAAATAATTATTATCCCAAGGACATACCAGAGAAAAGACTGTATCTTGATGAGTACAAGGGTAGAACTTTTTTAAGAATAGAGTTCTCAGAGATAAAATTCTTGCTAAATGATCTGCTGTATATTGAGGCCAGCTTGTTTCTAAGATAACCCTACCTTGACTATCAAACCCAGTAGCATTTTTTCCGGCTAGCTCACCATTCTTGATACTGGCTACAAATGGTTTAGCAAATACTAAATTTTCAAATTCCTTAAACTTCTCGTGATCTACTCCATTTTTTCTCTTGAGAGAACTTACTTCATCTGTATCTTGAAAAAAAAATGGAGCGGTCTTGAGTAAATCATTTCTATCTACCACCTGCATTCCTGATAATTTCAAGAATTTAATGATGGGTTTACGGAATTTATATTTAATCCCGCTACGATACAAGGCTCTGTAAAAGACTCTTAGAGGAACAATTTTCTTGAGTGTAGATTTTAAGGACATTTATTTCTCACATTAATTATAAAATTAGTTCAAGAGCATACATCTAAATTGCATAGTTGACTTAAATCAAAGTTTTTTGCCATGAGACATTTTTCCGCCCAAATTATACAAAATAAATGTTGAAATAGTTTTCAGTTGCTTATGCAAGCTTATGTAAAAAAAGAAAACATTTTCATTACAAGATAAACTTTAAGGCGGTAGATACTACTTTGATTAATGATTAGTTTGCCGAACTATAATTGCAGTTAACTGACAGCAAGACCATCAAAGCAAAGATGCTATTGTTAGGACAAACCAAATATTTTTTTGCTAACTTCTCACTAACTTATATAGGTCTATTACTATCTATAAAATAAATAAAATTATCTCGCAATGCCTCAGCATTTATACATAAATTATTGTATTTTAAATCAAATGTTTGAAAATAGGTATAGCGTTTCTCGATTCAGGGAGGTACGCAAAGACATAATGAACACAGATAAATTTTTACCTTAGCAGACTAGTAACCGCTATAAATATAATTTGCTGCTTAAAAATGTACAGGTGGATTGTATCTACTTAGTAGTTACTGCGAGTTGCACAGGCCGCAATAAAATTAAAATTACCGTAATTTTACGGTTATAGATATTCAGCATCCGCTTTTATAGTTATTATTACCGATGGCTGTTGCCTATGATCTGTTTATTATGAGAATTTTCTGGATATTATAGAAGTATTTAAAGAATAATCAGAATAAATAAATTTAATTGTATTTCAATTAATAATGTGATTCAATTCAATCTCATTACATGATTGAAGTATTATTTACAGCCAGTCCTCTTATGTTTAATAGTTTCTGTAAAAAAGCCCTATGGATCATAAATGTGGCTTTAACAACTCTGGCTTTAGGAACACCTTGTTTCGCTTTACCTCTTTCCAGAGGCGATCGCCTCAATATATTTATTCTTGAGGGAGAAGGATTTAGCGGCAGTTATGTAGTTAATCTGGATGGCACGCTAAATATACCCTATCTCCAGCCTTTACTGGTAGAAGGTTTAGAACCCTCACAAGTAGAACAAGTGATTTCTCAGGCTTTGCTGGAGGCAAGAATATTTAAACCGAATGTTCTTCAGGTAAGCGTTAAAGTTGTCTATTGGGCACCTGTGCAAGTTAGTGTCGCTGGCGAGGTTTTTCAACCTGGTACTGTATTAGTTAATGCAGCTTCTGACGCTCAAGCTTCTCTGGCTCAACAATCGACTCAAATATCAGGCAATTACCCAAGCGATCGCTATTTAACTTCTGCCCTGCGTTCAGCTGGGGGAGTAATGCCAAATGCGAATATCAAAGAAATTCGCCTAATTCGTGGTAATCAAGAAAAAATTGTTGATGTATCAGGTGTCTTTACTGGTGAATTTTTTGACGATTTGCCGCTGATTGCTGGGGATCAAATTGTAGTTCCTAAAGCAGAAAAATTTCAATCTGATCTGATACGTCCATCTCGCATTACTCCCCCAGGAATTAAGGTATATATGTCTAATTTAACGGTTCCTGCTACTAGTAATGCAACTGCTTCGATTAATCAGGATTCTAGCAGCTTTCCTTATGGTTCTCACTTATCTCAAGCTGTGATTGCAGCGAATTGTGCGGGGGGAACTCGCTCAACTAATGCTCATAGACGAGCAACTTTAGTCCGCACTGATCGGATTACTGGTGAGACTAAATATCTAGATCGACCCGTAGAAGAACTGTTAAGAAAGTCTGATAATGACATAAAAAATCCATTTTTAATGCCTTATGATGGTGTTGTTTGCTATGATTCAAGGTTTACTAATGTTAAAGATTTTATCAATACGATTGGCGGTTGGATATCACCATTTTTATTACCATTTTCTATTTTTAAATAAGCATATAATTAATTTTTTCTGTAATCTCTATCTTAAAAATTTATAAAAAATATGTAATTGCTGCTCAATTAATACCAATTTTGAATACAGATAAAAACCTTTCTGTTTATTATTTAGTTCCTTCAAAGGAGCGAAAAATAGAAATGATTTCTACTGTAATACAAACAAGTATTTGAATGTATTATTCGATTCCATCAAGGTAGCGAAATGTCAAAATGAGTACAGAAAAGACAATTTATTCCTCTCGTTGGAGATTGGGCGTAAACCTATGGCGACCATTTCGTTACGTAGGTTTGGGTTTGATTTTTAATTCTTTAATCTGGGGTTTTGCTATAACTTCTTTAAAAAAAGCTAAGCCAGTTTATAGCAGCGAGTGGGCTTTGATTATACCAGGTTCCGGAGCAGGAGTTAATTTTAATATACCTGATATTGGTCAAGCCTCATCTTCTAGTGTCTCTGCATTTGGCAGTTCTTCATCAGATCCCAGAGCCAACTACAATTACATCATCACAAGTGAACCTCTTTTAAGCGAAGCTGCTGCTTCTTTGAAGATACCTCCTGAAAAATTTGGTAAGCCACATATAAAATTAATCGATAACACAACAGTTATCCAACTTGAGATTACTGGTTCTAGTGCAAAAGAAGCTCAACAGAAATCCTGGGCTATTTATAATACTTTAAAGCATAGACTTAATATACTTAGATCTGAAGTAGCAGCTGGTAGAGATGAAGGAACTAAAGCATCTTTATTAAGTTCTCAGGCTAAGCTCAAAGAAGCACAAAACCTTCTATCTCAATATAAGGCTCGTGCTGCTTTAACTTCAGTTGAACAAATTAAAGATCTTTTAACTAATATAGAACAACTGCGTAAACAACGGGCTGAGACATTAGCACAACAACAATCAATTGCTAATCGTCTTCAGCAGTTATCTAATAACTTGCGTATATCACCCCAACAAGCGGCTGATGCTTTAGCTCTACAATCCGATCAAGTTTTCCAACAATATTTAAAAGACTATAGTGAATCCAGTGGTACTTTAGAAATGTTGCTTTCTAAATGGGGAATGAATCATCCCCAAGTCATTAGTGAGCAGGCTAAATGGACGGCGGCTCAAGATGCTATACTAACACGCGCTCGTTATATCTTAAAAAGAAATATAGATAAAGAAAGCCTAGAACAACTATATTTAATAACTGGCGCAGGGCGAGTTTCTTTGTTTGAGAGTTTAGTAGGATTAGAAGCAGAACACGAAGGAATTTCAGCCCAGGCTAAAGGTTTAGAAGAGCAAATTAAATTGTTAGAAAAACGACAACATATATTGTCTCAAAAAGAAGTTACTTTAGATAGTCTAGAGAGAAATGTCAAAATTGCCGAAGCTGTTTTCAGTTCTACTTTAGCTAAAGTAGACCTGAGCAAAACTGACATTTTTGTTGACTATCCATTAGTGCAAATGTTAGTCGAACCGACCTTACCTGATAAGCCTAGTTCACCCAAACCTATGTTTGTATACGCAGGAGCATTTTTCGGTTCTATTTGTTGTACATCTGCACTAGTTATATTGTGGTGGCGTCAAAAGTTAAAAACAAAAGTTTCCCAACTGATGTCAAAAACTAAATCAGAATCCGAGTGATTTAATTATGGCTAAACAAGAAGAAATAACTCCTCGTAATTTTGAGGAACGTATGGTTTGGTACACAATCACTTGGACATATGGCTTGTATGTAATTGGCGGACTTTATCTTGCTGCACCAATTATTGCCTGGATATTAGTATTTTATCTATGCAAAAAACTTGTGCTGCAAAATTCTCAAACTCCTGTTGAAGAACGAATCACCATTCCCTTTGGAGTTTGGGTTTGGATAATTGCCATGATAGTAATGTTAGTTGCTTTATTTATGGGTCACCTTGATTATAATTTGAGTACTGGGGAGATAATTAAATCAACTTTAGGCTGGGCTAAAGGGTGGGCATTATTGGCAATATTTCCGCTTATTGGCTGTTTAAATATTCGTCCTGAGTTGGTGTATCGTGCAGGTTGTGTTGTTTGTTATCAGACGTTGCTGTTCTTTCCGCTCTTTTATATAGCCTATCTTGCACATCTACCTGTAACCCTGTATGTCTCCCCCCTGCAAGCAGTGGGGGGGCCTGGACCTGACTTTTTTGCGCTGAATCTCTATGAAATTGATCCTGAAGCTGGTTCAGCTCGATGGCGACTATTTACGCCTTGGGCCCCAGCTTTAGGATTTGTAGCAAATATTTACTTGATTTTTGCTTTTCAAGAAAAATCCATAAAATGGCGTGTCCTAGCAATAATTGGTAGCTTGCTTATGTGTCAAGTCTCTGCTTCCCGATTGGCTCTAGTCAATTTGGTAGTAGTGTCATCTTTAACCTGGATATTATCTAGGATGACTAGACCTAGAGTTTTAATAATATTAGGTTTTGCTTCGCCTGTAATCGGTCTAGTTGCTCCGTCAATTATCAAGGCATATAAAAACTTTAACGATGCATTCAAAGCTGCTCGTGCAGGTTCATCTAGGGTGCGTGCGGCCTTGGGGCGAATTGCTTATGACCGATGGGAGAGTGAGGCTCCTATTTGGGGACATGGAGTTGTCGAAAAAGGGCCCCATGTAGCAGAACATATGCCCATTGGTTCTCATCACTCTTGGTTTGGGCTACTTTTTGTGAAAGGAATTGTCGGATTTTTTGCCTTGGCTGTGCCAATGTTGTGGACTTTTCTCGAATTTTTAATTAAATGCCAAACAAGCAAGGTAGGCAAATCGGGACTAAGTATAATTTTTACAATATTCCTTTACACATTTGGTGAGAATTTAGAAATTTTAGCTTACCTTTTTTGGCCGGCTTTAGTCATCGTGGGGATTGCGATGAAAGAAAAGACTGGTAATCCCTTTAATCAGATATAACTGAAAAGGTGAAGCCCCAATTTGGCGACATGGCTTAAATTTTTAGATCTTGAATTTTGGATGAGTGAATCTGCAATCCAAAATCCAAAATCTAAAATTAGTTCTAATTGTATTAGATGTCGTTGACAGGCTTAACCAAATTGAGATCGTAAGGACGCTCAATATCATCCTCACCTAAATACTCACCATTTTGAATTTCTAAAATTATCAGAGGAATCGAACCGGGATTTTCTACTTTATGGAGTGTTGCCGCCGGAACATAGGTAGACTCATTACGGTTCAATAATATTTCCTGCTCACCACAAGTAATCTTGGCAACACCAGAGACGACAACCCAATGTTCATTGCGGTGATAATGGATTTGTGGTTTAATGCCATGTCTCGGCTTGATTTCTACACGACTAATTCTATAGTTATCGCCTTCTTCTACAACCTCTACATTTCCCCAGTATCTAGCACCGGAATGATCAGAAGATTGAGTGTTATTTGATTGATTGTCGTTCTCATGCTGTGTCATATCTAATTTTTCAACCTGATAGCTTTCACTATATATTTTTCTAATAATCTAGCCTAAAAAAGCAAAGCAATCAAAGGATATTAAAACATCGCCAGCATTTCCTAATCCCTAGCCCCTATCCCCCCGTATACTGAATCCGATAAATGCGATTATTGGCTTCTTCTGTGACTAATAAACTGCCATCAGGTAACACAAGTAAGCCTACAGGTCGTCCCCAAGCGGTTGGTGTAGAGGGATTGAGCAAAAATCCAGTCAGGAAGTCTTCATAGTAACCTTGCGATCGCCCATTATTATCGAAAGGGACAAATACAATTTTATAACCAGTACCGCGATCGCGGTTCCACGAACCACGAAAAGCTACAAATGCGCCGTTACGATATTTCTCAGGGAAGGTTTTACCATCATAAAACTGCAAACCCAATGCTGCTGAGTGCGCCTGAAACAACACATCTGGAGTCTGAGTCTGGGCTACCAAGTCAGGGCGTTTGCTTTTGTTATTGGTTGTCTGACGCGGATCAAGATTATTTGGTGTTAGATAGGCATAGGGCCAGCCGTAAAATTCTCCTTTTTGCAGGCGTGTAAAGTAGTCTGGTACTAAGTCATCGCCAATCCCATCACGTTCGTTAACTGTAGCGTAAAGTTCCTTCGTGACAGGATGAAAGTCTAAACCAACTGGGTTACGCAAGCCATAAGCAAAAGTCTGCTTTTGGGAACCATCCAAATTCATCTGCTGAACCGAAGCCCTGGGGAGAGATTCTTCATCTACATTCGATTGTGAACCTACAGAAACATATAGTTTATTACCATCAGGTGAAACGACTACGTTACGTGTCCAATGTTGGTTATAGCCGCCTCCAGGTAAATCAGTAATTTTTTTGCCAGTACCTGTCAGTTGCTGTTGACCTTTATTATAGGGAAACTGTAACACGGCATCAGTATTAGCTAAAAAGAAAGAATTACCAGCAAAAGCCATGCCAAACGGAATATTTACTCCATTTGTCGCACTTGCGAAAGTCTGGCGGACATCAGCTACCCCATCGCCGTTGCTGTCACGTAACACTCGAATGCGATTTTGTCGGGTTTCAGTTACCAGCACATCCCCATTAGGAGTTAAAGCCAGCCAACGAGGCGCATTTAAATCTTCAGCAAAGACATTAACTGTAAATCCTGGTGGTACGCGCAGCACTGGGTTTTGCGGAATCGACACAACCTGCGGGCTTTTGGAAGCGCTGTCTGTGGCAAAAGGTGCTGGTAAATTCTTTAAGTTAATCCGGATTGGTGTGGGTGAAAGTGGTTGAGTAGGGACAATATTTTTTGATTCTGTTGAATTCTGTGCCAGTGGAACTGAAGTTGCAGATGGTTGTGGTGTCAAATCATCCAAGGAAGCGCGAGTCTGGTTACAGGCAAGTGTAGTAAATAACAACAATAGTGGCAAGAAACGCTGAGGCAATTTCATCATTGGACGCTTCCAAATGTGGCAATAGAATCACAGCTAGTGAGTACTATTGTTGAGTTTAGCGAAAGCGCCCTAATTATCCATCCCTCTGGGGAAAGGGCAGGGGGACAAGGGAGATAAATGCCCAATGCCCTGTTTGGCCAATGCCCATTGACAATTAACTCCAAGGCAAAAGCAAACTATTCTTAATTGACTCCCGGACATGAGGATCAACCTCAGCAGCACTATTGATGCAATCTAATAGTAGTTGATTGGCATACCAATACTGTTGTAATTCTTGCCAATCTTGTTGAGTAAACTGCCAATTATATCCAATTTGGCGCGTATCAATCATCAGAGTCCGCAATTTTTCAATCCAAGCTGATCCATTAGTTTCCCACCAATATTTTAGGGTTTCTCTACTTTTATTTTGCGGGGGTAGCTGCTTTTTTAAATCTTGTAAAGATATTTGTAAACTAGGCCGATCCTTCAGCAGATGTTTCAGATCAAGGGCTAAACTCAAAGCAAATAAGCGTTGGAAAAATATATCAGCAGTCATAGTCAAGCTGACAGCAAGGGCATGAGTTAAGGCCAGATCTAAGGCTAAATCAACAGAGAGATTTCCAGTCAATCGCGGATCTAAAGATATCGCAAAAATTTGGTTACGGGCTAGAGGATGCTCTGGTGGCAGGCCAATGGTAAAGTAAAACGCACGTACACTAGCTGGATTATAAGATTGGTTTGTAGCAGAAGATTTTTGGACTACCCAATTGAGAAAAGTCTGTAATTTTTCATTTCCAGTTACTAAGCTGTCTGTTTGTTGTTTTATTAACTGCAATAATTCATCAGCAGACTGTAACATGCCGACGCTGAGTAAAAATATTTCCCGCCAACGTTCTTCATGGAGATGATTAACTAGTTCTTTTAGTGTTTGTGTATTAGCATTAGCAAAAATTTCTCTGGCTGTGAAATACTCTTGAAATGTCAAATGGGAAAAAGAATAAATTCCTCTGGCTCTTTCTATTAATAACCCATGTTGAGCCTCAATTGCTTTTAACACAGCTGCACTTTCTAATTCTAAAGCATCTGCATCTTTTGTAGCTTGGGGAAGATGAGATAGATAGTCCGCAATGAGTTGCCGCATTTTATTTTCTGGCAGAAAGTAATTTCCCTGAGTAAAGGTAATTGCTGCTACGTGGCTCAGGAGTTTAATTTTTTGCAGGAGTGATAAATTTCGATAAACTAGATCGCGTTTAATGCCTCTTGCTTCATCCCAGCGGATCAGTAGTAAATCTAATCCTTGTTTATAGAGTTCAGCACGTTGAGAGGGAAAATCTTCGGCAAACTGAAATAACAAACAGGTGAGATTTAATAAAATTGGTGTGGCTGCCAATTCGAGAATGGGAGCATTTTCTGGCAGTTCCAATTTTTGCATAAACTTATGTGCCAATTCCTGCGCTTTGGCTGGAGATTTTTTGGCGATAACTAAAAACCATTTGTACGCAAATGTGATAATTTGTAATTTAGTAAAATCCGCAATTTCAACTTCCGTAAATCCTTGAAATCTATAATTTTGGGCAGCTATGCGGCAACTAATTATAATTTTATTTTGATGAAAACTTTCAATAAATTGACGGATACTTGTATTAATTCTTTCGCTATCCTTGGCGGCAACTTCATCTAAAGCATCTAAGAGAATTAAAGCTTTACCTTGAGATAATATTGTGAAAATTTGCTGTTCGGTAATATTAAAATGCGAAAAGCTATGACAAATATAATTTACTAAATTAGTTTGCGGCTCATCTTTAGTATCTTCAGCAAGATTTTTCAAATTTATAAAAATTGGTAAACAATCAGTTAGGAACAATCCTTGATTACAGCTAATAGCAATTGATTGCAGAAATGTAGTTTTACCGGAACCAGGTTTTCCTAACACCATTAGCTTAGAATATTGTGAAACTGCCTCTAGTCCACCAATCCGCTGTTGCCGGACGTTACCTAAGCCAAATCTATCAAATTTTTCGGGTTGACAGTTTTGTAATTGATTAATATCTATCCATGTTTTACTAGACATTTCCTCTAAGATATTGACATCAACGTAAAGTTCATTTAAAGCAATGGGACGGGCAATGTCTAAAATATGCAAAGTACCGCACTGGGCTTGAATTTTTCCAGAATTAAGCGATCGCAGCTTTTCTACTAAACTCTTAATATCTAAAGTCACCTGGGTGGGTTTCTCTACAGGTAATAATTCCTCATCAGTAGACTGTTGCAATATATCTGCTGGATCTAAGTCTAACGCCAAGCAAATCTCATTAAAGGCTTGACGGTCAATAGGTTTACCAGTAAAAAACTTCCAAATGGGCTGACGAGTTTCCAACCCGACAGTCGCAGCTAGATACTCTTGCGTCCAGCCTTTGCGTTTAAACGCGAGTTTAGCTTTTCTAATACCTTCTACGGATGCTTGCAGCGATCGCTTTGCCATTCTTTTTATCAAAGACTATATACTGTTGTAGCTATATACTGTTTTCGCTGTTTGTATACAACTTATACAAGTTATACAAATTAGACATGAACTTATACCAGAAACATAACACAAGAACCTTGATTACATACTTATAATAGTCTCAAGTCAGCCAATTCTACATACCCAACTAGCTTATGGCATTGCTAAACAATATTTTGCCTTGTCGAGCAATGCCGAAGCTTTTTATTTTAAATAAAGTGGTGTTATCTAGAAAAAATTTTCCAACTCTGCTGCTGGTAATGGACGACTTAAAAGAAATCCTTGCATAGCGTCACAGTTATTTTGGCGTAAAAAATCAAGTTCTGCTTCTGTATCTATACCTTCGGCTATGACTTGAAAATCAAGATTGTGAGCCATTTGGATTACAGCTTTAGTAAGTGCCGATTTTTCATAATTTACATCTACATTGTGAATATAATATCGCCCAATTTTTAAGGTATTAATGGGTAATTCTTTCAGGTTTGTTAAAGAAGAATAGCCGATACCAAAATCATCGACTGCAATTTTAACACCCAGAGAACGTAATTTATGCATAATCGCGATCGCGTTATTCAGATTTTGCATAATTATACTTTCATTGAGTTCGATTTCTACACGTTCTGGTGCTAATTTATTCTTGATTAAAAGCGCAGCGATATCTTCGATAAAACCTGGAGAATAAAATAGGCTTCCGGAAACATTGACATTCATAGTCAACGGTAAAGGATCAATATTATCCTGCCATTTTTTAATTTGTTCACAGATACTGGTCAATACCCACTGTTCAATCGACAAAATTAAACCTTGTGATTCTGCCAATTGCATAAATTCTAATGGCGGAACCGAACCTAATTCAGGACTTTGCCATCGCAATAAACTTTCAGCCGCGATGATTTTTCCTGAGGCAATATCTACTATTGGTTGATAATACAAATCAAATTCTTGAAATTTATTTTGTTTAATTACTCGCTGTAAATGGAGTTCTAATAACTGCATCTTTGGTGAACTTACCATAGTTGCAGCCTGAGTTGATAAGAAGTGCTTTTTCAATGCAGCCTGTTTTTCTAGGCGGTTGACAATGGCGCTTAATAATTCCGCACGGGTGAATGGCTTGGTTAGGTAGTCATCTGCTCCTAAATCCATACCTTGACGAAAGTCAGCTTTGGCAGATTTAGCGGTGAGAAAGATAAAGGGAATTGTTGCCGTTAAGGGATCTTGGCGTAATGTTGTTAACACGCCATAACCATCAATTTCGGGCATCATCATATCGCACAAAATTAAATCAGGAATTTCCGAAAAAGCTAAGTTTAAACCGATTCTGCCATTAGCAGCGGACAGAGTATCAAAATCCTCAGCTTCTAGTAAATCTAACAAATTTTCTCTAACTAATTCTTCGTCTTCAATTACTAATATTTTCGTCATGATTTTCACCTGGTTGTATTTGTTTTTTTAATGGTAGAGTGACTGTAACCTTTGTTCCCACTCCTAATGTACTGACAACAAAAATTTTGCCTTCGTGTATATCTACACACCTTTTGACAATTGCCAGCCCTAATCCAGTACCAAGGATATTATCTACATTACTTGCTCGATGAAATGATTCAAATAGATGTGGTAAATCTTCTGAAGGAATACCAATTCCCTGGTCTTGAATTTCCAACATTACTTGCCCATCCTGGCAAATTAGATTGAAGTCAACATTGCTATCAGATGGGGAATATTTGAGCGCATTTGTCAGTAAGTTCCTGAGAATATGTCCTAGCAATTTTTGATCCATCAAACATAGTACAACTTCAGGTTTGCTGGTAAAAGATATTTGTCGCTGATTGTTGAGATCTAGCTTGACTTCTTCCAGTAATTGACCGCAGTATTGAACTAAATCGAAGGATGTGGGTTTAAACTCTAGTATTCCCGCTTCTGCTTTGCCGATAAACAAAACATCGTGCAACATTTCCGTCATCCGGTTGACAGCAGTTTGGATACGACGCAAATGAATGAGTTGCTTTTCTTCGCTCCATTTATGACGGTAATGTTCTAGTAATTCTGCGGACGAAAGAATAGTACTCAAGGGCGTGCGAAATTCATGGGAAGTCATGGAAATAAACCGAGATTTCAATTCATTAAGTTCTTTTTCTTTTTCTAGGGCGATGATCAGGTCTTGTTCTAATTGCTTTTGTTCTGTAATATCTGCACAGTAGCCCACAAATTCTACTAAGTTACCAGTCTCATCTTGCACTAATCTACCTGTATCATATATCCAACGGTATTTGCCATCTTGATGTAGGAAGCGGTATTTCAAGCTGTACTGACCTTGCTCTACTGCCTGTGAAAGTTCAGCAAATACCTGAGATACATCATCTGGGTGGATATGACTAGCCCAAAAGCCACTATCTTCGATAAAATCCCTGGCTTCATAGCCCATCATCGCTTTGACATTTTCACTGATAAAAGTTGCACCAAAATCTCCTGATGGCTTGCAAGTGTAGATCACAGCCGGGTTGGCAAAGAGTAAGTATTGCAGGCGTTGTTGGCTGACAAGTAGTGCCGTTTCTGCTTGCTGGCGTTTGGTAATATCTGTTTGAATGCCGATGTAGTGGGTCAGTGTGCCGGTGACATCATAAACTGGAGAAATGTTTAACTCATGCCAAGCAACTCCCCTATCCCTGCGGTAGTTGCGGAGAATAACGGTGCAATCTTGACCTGCTTGCATTGCGGCATTGAGTGCTTGTAAATCTTGAGGATTAATTTCATCATTTGGGAACAGACAAAAGCTTTGTCCAATTACATCGGCTGCACTGTAGCCCGTCATGTGTTCATAAGCAGGATTAACATAAATAATTGGGCCGTTAGTGATGCTAGCATCAGCAATAATAATGCCATTGCTACTGGCAGCGATCGCGCGATCGCGTAGTCTTAAACTTTCCTCTGCTAGCTTACGTTGGGTAATATCAGTATGGATGCAGACTGTTCCCACTGTTTTCCCTGTAGCATCTTTCAGGGCATCAATGGATAAGTATACTTGCACCAGCCCGCCACTACGGACTTGCATAGTGACTTCGCCACGCCACGATTGCCCCTTTTGGATAGAATTCGCTATTTGTTGAAATTCTGCTGGATATTTGAATATAATATGCTTTCCCCCAGCAGCCTGTAGTTCCTCTAAGGTGTACTCATACAGTTTGACAAATGCTGGGTTGACATAAATAGCTTCACCGCAAATGTTGCCCAGACAAATGGCATCACTGGCGCTTTCAATAGCTTTACGAAAGTGTAATAGTGATTCTTCAACTAATTTGCGCTCGGTAATATCAGTAGATATGCCACAAAAAGCATAAACTACACCCTGAGCATCTTTTAAAGGAAATCTCATTGTCAAATAAGTGTGTAACCCATCTGCATGGTTAACGACTTCCTCAGTTGTTGTTGATATACCATTTGTAATTACCTGTTGGTTATTAACTACAAACTGATCGGCAATATCCTGACTCCAAATTTCGTAAACGCTTTTGCCAAATATCTGCTCTTGCTTGATATTACATATTTCTTCATACTGCCTATTGATCAGTAAATATTTATTTTGACTATCTACTACGTAAATTAGTGCCGGAGAATTATCTAAAATCGCTTGTAGCAGCTGTTGAGTATTCCGCAATGATGCTTCTGCTTGTTGGTGCTGGGTAATATCGCGACTCATACCGCGATACCCTTGGAATGTACCTTCCGAGTCAAAGACGGGAACACCACTAGTTTCCAGGCAAACTAAATGACCATTTTGATGCATCTGGATATTCTCCAGACATTGGAATGGTTGGGGTTTCATAAAAATTTTGGCAAATTCTCGAGCAATACACTCTCGCCTCTCCAAAGGGATAAACTCCAGGGGGCTTTTTCCTACCATTTCCTCGACTTCGTAGCCCAAGATATCGCGTACTTTACGGCTGAGATAGGTATAGATCCCGTTGTGGTCTACTTCCCAAATTAAATCGCTGCTGGCTTCTACTAAATTGCGGAAACGTTCTTCACTATTTCTGAGTGCTTCTACAGGCTGTTGGCGATCGCGCTGCGCTGCTTGCTTTTGGCTGATATCACTATCTAAAACTTGATAAATACTTTCTTTGGTGATTGTACCAATTAGTTGACCTTGTTCATCTACAACCAAAAGCAAACCCAACTGTGATTGGCGTAATTGGGAAAGAACTGTTGCTTGATCCTTAAGTTGAGATTGCTGTACCGTGATTATTAAAGGATGCATAACTTCAGAAATCTTTGTGGTTTTGAGATCAATTCCTGAAGCTACTAGCTTGACGACATCTTTCTCTGTAAACCACCCCAATATTTGTGCAGCTGAGCCGACTAAAGTGCTTTTACCTTGTTTCGCCATCAGAGCGATCGCATCTAACAATGATGTTTCCGGTTCCACCGTCAAAGGCGAAAAATCAATTATTGACTCTAAGCATTTTAGCCACAGAAGCTGCGGTACGGCTTGCATATGTTATTTCAAGCAGATTCTTGTTAGTGTGTTTTGAATATTTTTAAGTAAACTAAATCTCCTGTCTGGGATATTTACAGGCAATCAAGAGAATAATATTCAGCCTCTATTAGCAAATATGGTGAATTTGGTCAGCCAATAAAATTGGCAGAAAAAATTATTTATATTTTTAGAATTTAGCATTTTTTTAATCACAATTTGTCAATTTTTATGAACTCGGCTAGTTACAGATGGCAAGTTATATCGTGTCTGGTGAAAGATTAATCATTAAAGCAGAGAATCAGGGGAGCAGCGCCTCGGCTCCCTTAAGTGGGGGACGCTAAGCTAAGGACTGCGCAAAATCGAGTTTCGCCTACGCGGTAGTTTCGCCTACGCGGTAGTTTCGCCTACGCGGTAGTTTCGACTTCGCTCAACTACCGCGAAGCCGAGATTCACAGCCAGGCGCTTGGCGACCGAGAGCAGAGGGGTGTTTGCATTTTCTGCATAGATTCGGTAATTATAACTAATTAGCCAGACTGGATATCAAAGATGATCTAGTCATCCTATTGAATGGTGAACTTACTGGTATAAGGTGCGCTATCTTCATTAAAGCGTGGGATCAGTTGATTTTTTTGCTAGTGAACTACGGTTAAACATAAATGCATATAGATAAATATCGGCATTTATTAGCGGTTATCAGCGGTTTATTGAACTATTAGCAATTCAACCTGATGATTGCGGGTCGTATATTGTGATTATGGGCAGAGAAACCCATCCTATACAAATGCATGTGTGGTCTTTTTTGCGAAAATTAGTAAAGTTAATTTACTGCTATAGTTTAGCCACCCTAATCCTGGTGTGACAAGTGTAAGCTACTACTAAGAAATAAACTATCTAATTACCGTATACGTAGAGGAAGGAGGAGGGATGAGGGGGACTAGGAGACACGGGGACGCGGGGACGCGGGGACGCGGAGAAATAACTAATGCCCAATGCCCAATGCCCCATGCCCTTTGATTTAAGAAGGCGATCGCATTTGTCGTTCGCCGTAACGCAATAACCTTTCAATAGTTGCTAGACGATTTTCCCAGACTTTGACTTGATAGGGATTGTCTATAGCTTCTTGCCTCATCCAGATTCTAAATTGAGACTGGAAACGAGTCAGTGAGGCTCTGGCGGCAATAAACTTACTGGCAGAAGGTGAAGCAGCAAGCTGATTTAAAGCAGTTTGTAAAACTTCTGCTTGATTGTTAAACTCAGAAATTGTTGCCGCTGGCATATTTAATTGCTCGTTTTGCAGAATCAGCTTCCATTCCTTTTGTAAGGCAGTATAACGAATAGCAGCAGTTTGAAAAGGTTGACGGTGCGGAATCGGTTCGTTATTTCTCGGTTGCACCTTACCTTGGGTATTGTTAAAGACTTGTTGTAACTCGTTGTTCAAGTTCTCAACGGCAAAAAGTGCATAACCGCTGACTGGTAAGTCCCTAACCAATTGCAGTTGATCGAATGCGCCGACTATTGGCAAGGAAAGTAGGCGAATTCCTGGTACTAATAAAGTTGCTCCTAATTTTGTGGAAGTAATCCAAGGTTGTGCTAGTCGTTGGAAACGCGGAGTATCTAAGGCGTAAGTCATGGGCACAATTAAATCTATATCTCCCTGTCTAGCCCAAACTTCCCACTGCTGTTGGATTTTCTGAATGCGTTCTAATTCTGGTAAGGGAAATACAGCAACTGACAAAATTAAGTTTGGTCGCTTTTGGCGTAAATGCTGGGAAACTTCGGCGACAAAAGTATTAACTTGTTCGGTACGAAAGGCTGTCCATTTTTGCCACAAATCGCGATCGCTTGGGGAAATTTTCAACGGATCTACGCCTGTACGTTGGACGAACTGCTCTCTGGCTGCTTTACCATAACCGTAAACTCTACCTGCTGCGGGATCTTGGAAGGGATAGCGAATATAGTCCAACTGAAGACCATCGACTTGATAGCGAGTGACGATTTCTTCGTAGAGTTTGAGTAAGTACTGCCGTAATTGAGGATTAGCTTGATCAAAGAATGGCTTGGTTTGTCCAGCAGGTATCATGTTGCCCCGATTATCGTAATTTGCCCAATCGGGATGAGCTGCTAGTACTGGCCCTGGATAATTAGATGGTTGGTTGAGAATTTCATTGTGACGTTGATTACCAGCGGCAAACACCCAAACCCAAGCGTGTAATTCCATACCCCTGGCGTGAGCTAATTTGACTGCTGACTCTAAGGGGTCCCAGCCGCGAATTAAGGGGTTTTGCTGAGGTGCTACTTGGCTTGGATAGATGGTATAACTAGCGTTGACGGTTTCAAAAAATACAGTGTTAATGCCTGCTTGTGCCAGTCGGTCAAAAACTTGGGCGAGTCCCTGTTCGCTACCTGCACGGACAATTGTCCCCCGATCTAACCACACTGAGCGGATTTCTGGTTGAGCCAATCGGCGATCGAGGGGAAACTGTTTCCATAACATCGTTTTCGCCCTCAGCCACTGCTGACGAGCTAGAGCATAGTTTTTTTGAGCGATTAACTGGGGTATGTTTTTGGCTATTTCCCTAGCTTGGGCGATCGCTTGCTCGTTGTCGGAAATTGGTACATCAGATCGACTGGCGATGAAACTGGCACTATCTAACTTTAGTCCTTGGGTATTACTTGCTGTGTTTTCGACCTCACCAGTGGCGGACACAGCGGCGGCGAGTTTGGCACTTTGCACTCTACCGATGAGATTTTCTAACTCTTGCTGGAGGGCGATCGCTTCGTCACTATTAATCGGTGCATTGGAGTTGGGTACTACATCCAAACGCACTGCTTCTTCTAGTTCGTCAATCGGCTCTCGGGAACGTTGGGGTGTGATATTTACCAGGGGTCTGGGTTGGGGAGCAGTGGCGATCTTGGCTGGTGGTTGGGGAGTTTTGGGTTGTGGATTTGGCGCGGTAGCAGTTACAGGTTGTGGAGTTTTCGGTTGTACTGCTGTTGGCGATACAGTCGGTGGTGGAGTGGGTTTCTTGGTTGCAACTTCTACTGAAGTAGAACAGGTTGGTGAGCCGCCTTCCACTTTCCTGCTTGCACTGGGGGGCAATTTTTGATACCGCTCCACGGAGGCTTTTAACCAAGCTTGATCGATGTCTGCGGCGCTAACTGCATCTACTCCCCAGCGCCAGCCTAACAAGGTAGAACGGTCGGTAGTCACTACGGCGGCGGGATTATCTTGAGCATTCCAAACAGCAGCTGGTGCGCTCAAGTTCTCAGCTATCACTACACCACCATGTACTTTACCAAATAGCCCGTTTTGGTTGAGCCATTCCTCTGGTAGCTTGGTTTTTGCAGGTTGTAGCTGTTGTGTTTGACTGAGGCTGAATCCCCAATAACCCCCTAACAGCGTCCGCAACAATTGTCTTACCCCAGGCGCTGATAGACTACCTACCGGGCCGCTAGCAATCAAGCGTCCGCCTTGACTCATCCATTCTTCTAAGGCGATCGCTTGGGCTGGCGTTATTGTCTCCACATTCGGCAAAAATAATACCCGGCGATCGCCCCAATCTGCCGGACTCCTCACAGCATCTAGGGAAATTACACAATACTTTACCCCAGTTGCTTGCAAGCGATTAGTAATTGTTGACCATTGATTACTATTATCTTGACTATAAACTATACTCAATACTGGCTCTTCATCTGCCGCTATTGCTGGTAGAATCCCCAAACTATTTAATAGTAAAAATTGCAAATTAAAAATGAAGAATCCGGCTTGTTTAATTTTTAACTGTATTCTCGTAATGCGATTTTCCTGATTCTTCACTCCTCTCTCCTCACTCAATTAATTATCTAAACTCTGAAGTCTGAAATGCAAAGTGTGAAATTATACTATTCATCAAGTAATTTACCTCACCCGGAATTACGCCCCTGAAAGCTTGGAGAAACCCCAAACCCACAAAAATCTTCATTACATATCTAAACGTTGATTGGTATCACTTCACACTTAATCAATACAGGTATTGATTAATTCTTCAATTCCTGCTACTGGGAAGATTTTTGTTCCCAGTTTGCTAGCGACTTCTTCAATACTCATATCATCTAAAAATAACAATTCACCATGTTTAAGCATGACATTTGGCAGCAAAATTCCATCACCTAAATCTTGCCCTTCTAAGTTTAAAAGTAAATCGTGCCCTGTTAATAAGCCTGTAACACTAATCTTCTGTCCCCAGTAATCGCTAGATAAAGCCCGCATATTTACCTGCAAACCCGCAACAGCATTCAACTGTTGGAGAATAGGTTGAAATGCTTTCTCTACTGCATTACCAACTACCCAAGTTAATTTTTTATTGGGAGAAATTTTAGCTGGTAGTGATTTTGCTTTTTGGGCGAATTGCTTGAGAAACAACCGAATCGAACCTACACCATTATCAATTTGGGGATATTCTTCATATTCTTCTTCACTAGGTAATTCTGTACCAGCAATTAAAAACCACTCATCGGCTAACCAAACAACGCTGGAACCGAACTTTTGCCGAAAAACGTGGGAAAGCGATCGCACTTGGGAAATCACTTCTTGAGCTTTTTCTGGCGTTACTGGGATCAGTTCGTCTTCTTGGGGACGAAACCGCGTTAACCCCACTGGTACTACAGCCACTGATGCGACTGTTGGCAATTCGTCAGTATAAAATGACGCTAAATCTTTGAGTGTTTGTTCCAAATGAATACCATCATTTATACCCGGACAAACAACAACTTGGGCATGAATTTGTAGCCGTCTTGCTTGGAACCACTGAAGTTGTGACAAAATTTGTCCCGCGCGGGGATTTTTCAGCAATCTAGTTCTCACTTCCGGTTCTGTAGCATGGACAGAAACATACAAAGGAGACAGACGCATTTGTTCAATCCGCTGCCATTCTCTTTCTGGTAAATTAGTCAGAGTTAAATAGGAGCCATATAAAAAGCTTAAGCGGTAATCGTCATCTTTAAAATACAGACTAGAACGCTTACCGGGTGGTTGTTGATCGATAAAGCAAAATGGGCAGTGGTTATTACACTGAATTAAAGCATCAAATAGAGCCGATTCAAATTCTAGCCCTAAATCTTCATCGTAGTCTTTTTCAATTTCTAGGTGATGAGTTTTACCAGCAGCATCTAAAACTTCTAGTTCGAGAACCTCATCAGCACATAAATATTGGTAATCAATCAAATCGCGGGGAGGTGTACCGTTAATTGCAACGATCGCATCTCCTGCTTCAAAGCCAATTTCAGCGGCGATGGAATCTGGTAATACTTTGCTAATTCGGGCGGGACGAATTGTAAACGCACTCATAAAATTAATCCGCGATCGTTTGTTATTTCTCACTTATGATTACTAGTTTGCTCACTGGGAAAAAAGTTCCGAGAATGATGAGCCAGATAATAATAGTAATCAATTGAATCTTCATCAATACTTTAACTACTTTTACAGCTTCTTCAATTTAATCGATTCCATATGTGATATGAATTTACCATTTTTAGAAATATTTTATCATTGCCTTTTTTAGTGCGCGATCGCTTAAAAACCTCGGTATTTCATCATCTGTTATCGCCTCATGAAAAAACTGAAAATTTCCCCGAATAAAGGATATTTGTCTCAGTGTAATCTAGGAAATAATTCCAAAATTCTGGAATTTCAGATAAAGTTCTCCGATAAATCACGTATGAGTACCAGCACTCGTCCAGTTACTTATAGCTACGTTTCCCCTGGTGTTATTAACATCATAGATGCGACTGGTTCGACGACTCTAATTCGCTTCACCAGCACAGGTCAGATTCAAACTATTCAAGATCCACTCAATCGCTCAACTCAATTTACTTACGATGCCAATGACTATCTTAGTCAAATCACGGCACCAGGAAATACTATTTCCAAATTTAGCTATGATGTCCAAGGGCGATTACTGAGTCAGACTGACCCCTTGAATCAAACGGTGAGTTTTACCTATACAGGGAATTTAGATTCGCCAACTACAGTAAAGGATCAGAAGGGACAAGTCACTCAATATAGCTATAACACCTATGGTGAGTTAAGTGGAATTACTTACGCCAATGGGACTTCGGAAACTTTTAGTTACGATTTATCGGGGAATTTAGCTCAAGTCAAAGAACGTAGCGGCGATACTTTCCAATATACCTACGATAGTACGGGGAAAGTGACGCGCAAGACATTCGATGATGGCACTTTTGAAAGTTACACCTACAACACAAACGGGAATCTCACTGCTATTACCAAGGGGAGTGGCACAATTAGCTTAGAGTATGACACCAATAACCGCCTCACTAAAATTACTTATCCTAATGGACGCTGGCTGCAATATACCTACGACAGTGACGGAAAACGGACAAAGATGGTGGATGAGAGTGGATTCACCGTTAACTACAGCTACGATGCAGATGATCGATTAGTTGGGTTAACTAATGCCACTGGTGGGAGCTTAATTACTTATACTTATGATGCGATCGGGCGTTTAAGCAAGGAAACCAACGGTAACGGGACTTACACTATTTATAAATATGATGCCGCCAGCCAGCTTACAGAAATCTCAAATTATGCTGCTAATGGCACTGTAAATTCCTTTTTTCGTTACACATACGATAATTTAGGTCGTCAAACTAGCGTTACCACAACAGAAGGAAAATGGACGTATGAGTATGATGCTACGGAACAGTTAACCCGTGCTTTTTTGGATTACACCAATGCGAGTTTGACAGATCAAGATTTGCGCTACACCTATGATGCGGCGGGGAATCGCATTAGTAGCACTGTCAATGGAGTAACAACGAACTATACCGCTAATAATCTGAATCAATATACTCAGGTTGGTAGTGGAATTTATACCTATGATTCAGATGGGAATTTAATCAAGGTTGTTGATGGTACTCAGACTTGGACTTATGTTTACAACGATGAGAACCGTTTAATTAGTGGTACAACACCCCAAGGGACTTTTGCTTATGAGTATAATGCGTTGGGCGATCGCACTGCTGTTGTGTATAACGGACAACGCACGGAGTATTTAGTTGATCCCTTTGGATGGGGAAATGTTACTGGTGAGTATAACGGCACTGGTGGACTAATTGCCAATTACGCGCACGGGATAGGGTTAGTCGGGCGTTTTGGCAGTGGTGGTGTGGCTAATTATTATGATTTTGATGCTGTTGGCTCAACAGTTGGGTTAACAGGTGCATCAGGAACTTATGTTAACAGCTACAGTTATCGTCCCTTTGGTGAAACTTTAACCAAAGTTGAGACAGTTTCTAACTCCTTTAGGTATATAGGGCAATGGGGGGTAATGGATGAAGGCAACGGCCTTGATTTCATGCGGGCGAGATATTACGACAGCTATACAGGAAAGTTCACTACCAGCGATCCGATTGGGTTGAATGGTGGTGATACTAACTTATATCGCTATGTTTTCAATAATCCCGTAATTTTTATAGATCCATTTGGAACAACAGCAACTGTTGGAGGTACTGTTGGAGGTACTGTTGGAGGCGCTGTTGGAGGTGCTGCTGGAAGAGCCGTTGGAAGAGCCGTTGGAGGTGCTGTTGGAGGCGCTGTTGGACTAGCATTTGGAGGACCAGCAGGTGGATTTTATGGATATTTTGCAGGGACATACTATGGAGGGCTAGCTGGCCAATTTCTTGGAGCTGCTGTTGGAAGATACTTTGGAAGTAAATTTGGAGATTTCTTAGAAGACTCGATGGGAAAGGATATCCCTGGTGGTGCTGAAGGCGATCCCTCGACTGGTCTGCCGTGGCCTGGTGGTCCTGGCGATCCTGGTAGTAGCGGTTCTTGGGGGGGGGCTAAGAATGCTATTTCTCCCCTTGTCCTTGATCTTGACAATGATGGTATTGAATTAATTTCCCTACAAAACTCTACAGCTTTCTTCGACCTTGATGCAGATGGTTTTGCAGAAAGAACAGGTTGGGTAAAAGCTGATGATGGTATTTTGGCTTTAGATAAAAACAATAATTATCAGATTGATGACATTACCGAAGTCTTCGGTAATGCTACTACTGATGGTTTCATCATCCTGAAACAATTAGATAGTAATAATGACAACATTATTAATGCAAGTGATGCCCAGTTTGCCGACTTAAGAATCTGGCGAGATAAAGATCAAGATGGTGATTCAGATATCGGTGAACTTAGAAGCTTGACAGATTTGGGTATTAAGAGCATTAACCTCAACTATCAAGCTGTCAATCTCACTAATGAAGGCAACCGCATCAGTAGCACCAGTACTTATACCCTTGCCAATGGAACAACAAGACAGATTGTTGATGTCTGGTTCACTCTAGATCAACTAACAAGTTACTACAGCAAAGACTATCAACTCAAAGCTGAAACTCTGTTTTTGCCAACCCTCAAAGGCTACGGAAACTTACCAGACCTCTACATCGCTATGAGCAAAGACTCAACCCTGCTCGGCATGATGCGAGATTTGGTATTACTAGACACTAGCAATTACGAACAGTTTTATAGCCAGTTTCTAACTCAAGTTGAAGCCTTCTTATATCGCTGGGCTGGCGTGCAGAATGTCGCTGCTAATAGTCGGGGTGCATATATTGATGGTCGCAAGTTAGCATTTTTAGAAACTTTCTTTGGTGAAGGTTTCAGTCAAAGTGGCTGGGGAGCTAACCCAGGCCCTCAAGCATCTAGCATTTTGCTGGGTATTTGGAATAATTTATTCCGCGAGTTCAGTGGGCGATTACTGGTTCAAGGATCATTGCGCAATTTATTTCCTGAGACGACTTATAACCTTGCCAATGACAGCTTAGAAAGCAGCACAGATTTAAGCACAGTTCTGAACCTTTTAGCTGCCAATGCACCTACTAATGGGGATCAAGCAATTATTTACTGGAGTTTGGTGATTGCTGGTTTGGATGCTTATGAAAACCGATTTGGACTATCACAAACTGACTATGATCAACGCATCAACCAAGCTTTAGCTTCTAGTCAACTTTCAGGTTATCTCAATGCTTTACGTCAACCAAACTTTTTAGGCATTGCAGATGACGTAATTGGTGGAACATCCGGTAATGACATTATCAATGGTGGCTTAGGCAATGACCGAATTAACGGTGGTAACGGTGATGATGTAATTAGTGGTGGTAGTGGTGATGATGATTTAGATGGTGGATTTGGTAATGACAAGGTTAGTGGTAATGATGGTAATGACATCATCAGGGGTGGATTGGGAATTGATACCCTGGATGGTGGCAGTGGTAATGATACTGTCAATCTGGATTTATCAGGTCAAACAATTAATCTGACAATTACCAACCCCAGTGGTGGAATTAATTTGCCTGGAATTGTTACAGCCACTAATTTTGAGAATTTCACCATTACTACAGGTAGCGGTAATGACCAAGTTTTGCAAGCAGCTTTAATTGGGGGAGTAGTTTACCGCAGCAATGATACATTCAATGGCGGTGCAGGTAATGACACTATTAATCCAGGTTTAGGCTTGAACGATCGCGCCGATGGTGGTGCAGGAGACGACCTGCTTATCCTCGACTACTCGATTGATGATGTCGGGAATGGGATGACCTTCAACAGCTATACAGGAACTGAAGGCACTTCAGGAAGTGCCGGACGTACATCGACAACAGGAACTTGGATTGATTCAATCTCCTTCAATGGCATCAACCGCTTCCAAATTACAGGTACAAGCAAAAACGACACTATTACCACAGGTGCAGGCAACGATACCATTAACGGTGGTGCAGGTAACGATACCATCAATGGTGGTACAGGTAACGACAGCATTAATGGCGGTGATGGCAACGACACTATTACAGTTGGTGCTGGCAACGATACAGTAGATGGAGGAGTAGGTAGCGATCGTCTAGTTTTGGATTTGTCTACTGAAACGACTGGGCGCACCTTCGGTGTTATAAGTGGGGATATAACTATTCCCGGTGTTGTCAGTGCCACAAACTTTGAAGAATTCAGCATCATCACAGGTTCCGGCAACGACAGCATTAACCAACCCACCACAGTCAACGCTGCTATCTACCGTCGCAACGACACCTTCAACACAGGTTCCGGCAACGACACCATCAACCTGGGGTTAGGCACAGACGACCGTGCTGATGGCGGTACAGGTGATGACCTGCTGATTGTGGACTACTCTGTAGATGATGTGGGTAGACAGATGTATTTCAGTGCTTACAGCTATAGTAGCGGCGAGTCCTATGGCAGTGCCTACCGTTATCAAGCAGCCAGCAGCAGCTATCTCGATTACATCTACTTCAACAACATCAACCGTTTCCAAGTCACAGGCACGAGTAAAAACGACAGCATTACTACAGGTTCCGGTAACGATACCGTGAACGGTGGTGCAGGCAATGACAGCATTAATGGTGGTTTAGGTAATGACAGCATTAATGGTGGCGACGGCAACGACACTATCAACGGTGGTGGCGGAACAGATATCGTCGATGGCGGTGCAGGCAGTGACCGATTAATCCTCGACCTATCCAGCATAAGCGGTAACCAGACCTTGGGCTTACTGGGCAGTAGCTTGACTTTGGGCGGAGTCAGTGCCACAAACTTTGAAGAATACACCATCACCACAGGTGCGGGTAACGACAGCATCAACCAACCGACCACAGTCAACTCAGCTATCTATCGGCGCAACGACACCTTCAACACAGGTTCCGGCAACGACACCATCAACCTGGGGTTAGGCACAGACGACCGTGCTGATGGCGGTACAGGCGATGACCTGCTGATTGTGGACTACTCTGTAGATGATGTGGGTAGACAGATGTACTTTTCTGCCAACAGCTACAGTACTGGCGAGTCTTATGGTAGTGCCTACCGTTATCAAGCAGCTACTAGCAGCTATCTGGACTACATCTACTTCAACAACATCAACCGTTTCCAAGTCACAGGCACGAGTAAAAACGACAGCATTACTACAGGTTCCGGTAACGATACCGTGAACGGTGGTGCAGGCAATGACAGCATTAATGGTGGTTTAGGTAATGACAGCATTAATGGTGGCGACGGCAACGACACTATCAACGGTGGTGGCGGAACAGATATCGTCGATGGCGGTGCAGGCAGTGACCGATTAATCCTCGACCTATCCAGCATAAGCGGTAACCAGACCTTGGGCTTACTGGGCAGTAGCTTAACTTTGGGCGGAGTCAGTGCCACAAACTTTGAAGAATACACCATCACCACAGGTTCGGGTAACGACAGCATCAACCAACCGACCACAGTCAACTCAGCTATCTATCGGCGCAACGACACCTTCAACACAGGTTCCGGCAACGACACCATCAACCTGGGGTTAGGCACAGACGACCGTGCTGATGGCGGTACAGGCGATGACCTGCTGATTGTGGACTACTCTGTAGATGATGTGGGTAGACAGATGTACTTTTCTGCCAACAGCTACAGTACTGGCGAGTCTTATGGTAGTGCCTACCGTTATCAAGCAGCTACTAGCAGCTATCTGGACTACATCTACTTCAACAACATCAACCGTTTCCAAGTCACAGGCACGAGTAAAAACGACAGCATTACTACAGGTTCCGGTAACGATACCGTTAACGGTGGTGCAGGCAATGACAGCATTAATGGTGGTTTAGGTAATGACAGCATTAATGGTGGCGACGGCAACGACACTATCAACGGTGGTGGCGGAACAGATATCGTCGATGGCGGTGCAGGCAGTGACCGATTAATCCTCGACCTATCCAGCATAAGCGGTAACCAGACCTTGGGCTTACTGGGCAGTAACTTCACCTTGGGTGGAGTCACCGCGACAAACTTTGAAGAATTCAGCATCACCACAGGTTCGGGTAACGACAGCATTAACCAACCCACCACAGTCAACGCTGCTATCTACCGTCGCAACGACACCATCAACACAGGTTCCGGCAACGACACCATCAACCTGGGGTTAGGCACAGACGACCGCGCTGATGGCGGTACAGGTGATGACCTGCTGATTGTGGACTACTCTGTAGATGATGTCGGTCAACAGATGTATTTCAGTGCTTACAGCTATAGTAGCGGCGAGTCCTATGGCAGTGCCTACCGTTATCAAGCAGCCAGCAGCAGCTATCTCGATTACATCTACTTCAACAACATCAATCGTTTCCAAGTCACAGGCACGAGTAAAAACGACACCATTACTACAGGTTCCGGTAACGATACCATACTCGGTGGTGCAGGCAATGACAGCATTAATGGTGGGGCTGGTGATGATATTCTAACTGGAGGTTTAGGCAATGATACGCTAACAGGTAGCACTGGAGCAGACAAATTTACTGTGAATGCTGCTAATCAAGGGATTGATGTTATTACTGATTTCTTGAGTAGTCAAGGCGACAAAATGTATGTTTCTGCCTCTGGTTTTGGTGGTGGTTTAGTAGCAGGTGCAACAATTACATCTGAGCAATTTGTCTTAGGCACAGCTGCGGGTGATGCTTCCGATCGCTTTATCTATAACTCGACTACTGGAGATTTATTGTTTGACATTGATGGTACAGGCGCTCTTGCAGCTACGCAAATTGCTGTACTAAGTTCCAAGCCTTCTTTGACTTATAGTGACATTGTTGTCATTGCTTAGAGGTTGTTTGAAAAGTCGGGAATGTTGTAAAAAAGCTCTCTCAGTATACGCTGTGAATAGATAACAAACAGCACCGAGAGAGTGGTATGAGTAAAGCATACAAGAGCAACCTGAGTTTAGAGCAATATAAATTGATTAGTGACCTAATTCCGGAAGCGAAACCAGGTGGTCGAAAACGTGAAGTCAATATGTGGGAGGTGATTAACGCGATTTTCTACATTTTGGTAGAAGGAGTTAGATGGCGATAAGCCTTCGGCATAGCTTCGCTTACCGCTGCCTGGAGACTTTCCAGCTTGGCAGACGGTCTACACACAATTGGGAACTGGCGTAAAGATGGAACTTGGCTAAAAATTCATGACAGCCTGAGACAATGGGTTCGGATAGAAAATCAACGCCAACAAGCGCCCATCCGAGGCAATAATTCACAGTCAAAGCGTGAAAAGCGCCGCAATGGTCAGCAAGTTAGTTGGTTTTGATGCAGGTAAAAAGACCAAAGGACGTAAGCGATTTATGACCGTCGATACCTTGGGATTAGTGTTGAGGGTTTTAGTCACCGCAGCCAATGTAGCTGAACGAGAAGGAGGAAAACAAGTTCTCAAACGGGTCAAACAGTCTCATCAAAAGATATCTCGTTTGACAACCATCTGGGTAGATGGTGGTTTTGATGGAGAACCTTTTATGCAGTGGGTGATGAATGTTTGCCGTTGGATTGTGCAGGTAGTTTTGCGATCGCAAGAGGCTAAGGGTTTTGTGTTGCTCAAAAAACGTTGGGTTGTAGAGCGAACTTTTGGTTGGCTCATGGGATGTCGCCGATTAGTTCGCGATTATGAGTTATTGCCCGAAACATCCGAGACTTTTATTTATCTTGCAATGATACGTATTATGGTGAGGCGATTGGCATAATTTTTAGCCCTCAAAAACTTTTCAAACAACCTCTTAAGCACAGATTTTAAAATTGCATTTTTGTGCAATTGTGTCAATATTTTTTGCTGCTACAGTGGTCAGTGCATCTGACCACTGTTTTTTATTAAATATTCTTCAACAAACCGGCACTAATTGCCCCTAGTATGGCGACACCAAATGCCAATCGATACCAAATAAACACCCAGGTGCTGCGGGTTTTGAGGAAGCTTAGTAATCCGGCGATCGCAATATAGGAGAAAATGGTAGCCGAAATCACGCCTGCAACTAAGGGAATCATGGCTGCACTACTTAATCCTGCGCCTAAAACATCTTTTAACTCAACTAACCCGGCGAGAGTAATGGCGGGAATCCCTAGCAAAAACGAAAACCTCGCGGCTGTTTCCCGTTCTAATCCCATAAATAACCCCCCTGTCAGGGTAGAACCAGAACGCGATACACCAGGGATTAATGCTAAACATTGCGCCAAACCCATTAATAGCCCATCATTCATTGTCAGCTTTTCAAAGTTGCGTTCACGTTTACCTAGTTGTTCCGCCAATCCCAGCAACAGCGACATAACTATAGAAGCAATGGCGATCGCACTTAAGCTTCTGATCGGAGAATTATCATAATCAGGAATTAATTTTTTGATTAACAGTCCAAAGAAAATAATTGGCAAAGTCCCCAACATTATCCCCAAAGCCAGCCGCAAGTCATAGTCATGATAATCTTTAAGGGCGATCGCTCTTACCGATCCTTTAACAATTCGTGCCAAGTCTGGCCAGAAGTACCACAGCACAGCAGCAATACTACCCAATTGAATAATTGCTGTAAAAGCGACCCCCGGATCACCCCAACCCAGCACCACAGGTACAACTTTTAAATGGGCTGTGCTACTAATTGGTAAGAATTCCGTCATTCCTTGGACGAAACCTAAAATAATCGCTTGCAAAATATTCATTTGCTGCACCCCATCAGCCGCCCCGTTAGGCTCGGCGCTGAGAACTTGCAGCGGAAATGCGGCTACTGAGACAGTAGCAGATACCGCACTTAACATTACGAACCATTGACGTTTGAATAAAGCCATCAGTTTACCTGCGATCGCTGACACTACAACCAATTAAACAAACAACTACCTGGGTAACTTGCCAGGATAAACATAAAACAAAACTGCGGGTTGTCATTTATCCCCACAAAGACGCGCCATTAATTTAGCACTCTCCAATTTTGAGAGTAGCGGTTAATAGCTAGAGTTTCTCTGAAATAGATTAAGCCTTGACGACAATCTTTTAAAGTTTGTGCGATCGCTAATTAGTCATTTGTCATTTGTCATTTGTCATTTGTCATTGGACATTTGTCTTCATCATCTCCCCACACCCCCCTCATCCCCCTCTGCCCCCCTCCATTTCTCGAAAAATCAGGTAAAATAAATATGCCCCTGGGGGGGATTCTGCGGTGTGATATCTTAAGTAAGATAAAGTTTAGTAACAATTATTAAAAACGTTGATTAATAATACATTGACCTCATACAGTACTTCTACTGCCTCTATTGATACAGAAGGTCTCAGCATTAATCAGGGGCGCAAAGGCATCGGTGAATTAGAGACGACACTCTCGCAATCTCCCAATCTGCCAATTGCTCCAGCTTCCACAAAAGTTTGGCTAGTGCTGGCGGCGGCGGTGTTTTTGGTATCTGTACCAGTGTTTATTGAAGCACCACTAGTGCGATCGCTACCAAGTTTAAGTTTGGCGATGACAGGATTGTGGGTATGGCTAAGTTTTACCTTAATGTCACGTCCTGCAACTTATCTTTGGGGTGATTTACTGCTGGGTTTTAGCTGGAGTTGGCTAGCAGGCGCAATTTACTGGGGATGGTTACGTTGGGAACCTCTATGGCATTTACCAGTAGAGTCTATAGGGTTACCCTTCGCCTGTTGGTGTCTGGCGCGGAATTGGGGCAAAGTTGGTAACTGGTTTTATTTAGGTTCTTTATTCGGTACAGTCTTAACGGATGTGTATTTTTATGTAGTAGATTTAATGCCCTATTGGCGGCAAATCATGCAAGTAGAACCCGATCGCGTCTCACCAATTTTACAAACTGCCGTCCTGCAAGTACAAACACCTTGGGGGGAAGGTTGGGCAGTAACTCTCGCTTTGGTACTGTTAACTTTTGGGATTGTACCCTTATTTAAAAAGCAACGACACTGGTATGCCTTTAGCGGTGCCGTTTTAAGCACCATTTTGGTAGACAGCCTATTTTTGTTAGCAGCAATTTTAGTTTGAGGATAGATCCGCGCTATGCAGGGTTTAACAGTGCTAAACCCCAGAGACAAATGTGTTTTTCCGACTATACATATTTGGTATTTTTTATCAATCCGTAAGTCCTAACAAGTAGCCCTTTCAAGGTGACTCGAAAAATCTTTGCTTTCTTCTCTGCGTCCTTTGCGTCTTCTCTGCGAGACGCTGCGCGAAGGCGGTGCAAAAATATTTTATTTAACCACAGAGTCACAGAGAACACACAGATAAGAGATTAAAAAGGCATTTTTTTACCAACATTTTTAACCACCTTGAAAGGGGTAGTCTTAACAACTAGTATTTCAATGTTCTAGAAATTCCCGTTGTCACGAGAACTAACCCCAGCCACAGGATTGGGCTGATTGAGGTAATTGTAAACAAGCTGGGAAACCTGGCGAATAAAGTCTCTACCGCGCGAATCTTTGTAAGGACGTTTGACAAAAATAGCTGCTAAGTAACGCTTACCATTGGGCATAGTGACAAATCCCGCATCGCCAATGAGAAAACCGATATCTCCGGTTTTATTGGCGATAACAGCGCCTTTTCCTAAACCAGCAGGAAGCAGAGTGTGAATACTAGTGTGACGCAAAATATCTAAAGCTTGTTCTTTGCTTGAAAGAGAAACCAGCTTGTTATTAACTAACAAAGCCAATACTCGCGCCATATCTTGAGAACTGGTGGTATTAGTTCCTCTCAAGTCAGCCAATAATCGCCTAATTACGGTGTCTTTCAATCCCCAACTGCGGAAACGCTGATTGAGTTTCGCCGCCCCACCCAAGCGATCGATAATCATGTTGGTGGCGGTATTATCACTAATAGTCACCATCTTGGTGATAGTTTCTAAAGCTGTGTATTTCTTGCCCACTCGCTCATACTGCATTTCTCCAGAACCGTTGGTTACCAAGTCACCACGCATCGTCAACTTTTCATCCAGCCTGACTTTACCAGCATCTAAATCCTGAAAAAAGGCAATGAGAATCGGCAGTTTAATTGTACTAGCTGCGGGGAAAACGCGATCACCTCCAATATCCAAATAATTCCCAGTATCCAAATCGAGGAAAAACATCCCTGTTTGGAGAAAACTGTAGCGATTCATCAAGGCTTTAATCTGCGGTTCTAAAGCCTTCATCGATGAATTCAAAGGGACAACACCCGCAAATAAATTTTTGTTAGTCACGATTGGCGGTGTGCTGGGTTGTTCTGTAGTCACTACCGGGGGAATATTTGGCGGAGTTACTGCCAATCTTAATGCTTGGGGTACTTGCACAGACCAATGATTGGCAGATTCTTGTTGCAGCTTAACTTGGGCTGGATCTAAGGTGTAACCGGGCGCTACAGTAATTAGTATGCGAGTAGTATTAGCATCAAACTGTGCAATCTGAATTTTTTGCGTTACCGCCCCTATCCTTTGACTTACTTGGGGATAGCCAAGGGTAACTCCTGGTAAATCAATTACTAGACGGGTAGGATTAGCTAGCAGTTGCACTCTCGGTTGTACATTTTCATCTGTGGTAAAGTCCAGATGATTGCGGTTGCTATCAAAATGCCAATTGGCAATTGTCGCCGCTTTCACCGTTGAACCAACCAGCAAGGTACTTAAAAAGCTGGCTAATACCCAGCTTGCTTTAACAAGATTGTGTGTGTGTGTGAGTCGCATTAGTTAAAACTGTCCGTCAGAAAAGGATGCAAAAATTAACAAAGTTGCTGGCTATTAAAGCACAATACTGGCAATTTGTCAGAATGATCTAGTGCCGCAATCCTTTTACAGTGAATGATTGGTATTTCCGGAAAAACTTAGCTCAAACTTATGGCTCATAATTTTGTCACAGTAGCCACCTTTAGCAACTCTATCGAGGCTAACCTAGCAAAGCAACTTCTGGAAGCTGAAGGTATTAGGTCATTTTTAGCCAACGAGTCCACCGTAGACTTGGCTTGGCATTTAACTGTAGCTGTCGGCTGGATTAAACTACAAGTTCATGAGTCAGAAGCAGCACAAGCTAGGTTTATTTTGGGGTCAAGCAACTTGGATGCTCAATCTGTTGCTGAGGGTGATGAAACTACAGCCCAAGAACAGTTGTTTGTTCAAGATGAAGCAGAAGATGACGAGATAATCAAAGTTTCATGGGCAGACCAAACAGCAGACAGAGCATTTCGAGTTGCTGTCATTGGTATAATTATTATCTTTTTACCTTTTCAGGTATATTCGCTCTGGCTATTGGTGCGTCTACTAGTCTCGCGCGATGCCTGCGGCGGGCTACGCCTACGCATCAGTCACAATAGACAATGGAAAGTTATTGCAGCACTGCTACTAAACTTACTCAATCTTTTTATCCTCTGGATAATGTTTTTTTGAACTACAAGCCCAAATCTACGGCAATTCTATGGGCGCAAGCAAAGCCAGAAAAGGCGACTGCGTTTAACCCCTGACCAGGAAAAGTACTATCCCCTACACAGTACAATCCCGGAATTGCTGTGCGATTAAATCGCATCCCCAATAACCCCCACAACTTGCGCCGGGGGATAGGCCCATAAGTCCCATCTTGTCGCCCCAAAAAACGGCGATGGGTGCGGGGTGTCCCTACTTCCAAATAATCCAAGCCAGCATTTAAACCAGGGAAGATTTGCTCTAATCGCTCAATCATTCGCCATGCGGCTGCTTCTTTACGCGCTTCATACTCAGTTTCACTTAGCCCCTGCCAATTATCTATCCAATCAGGGGTAAAAGCATGAATGATGTGATAGCCTCTAGGAGCCAAGTCTGGGTCAAGTAAAGTGGGAATTGAAACAAAAATTGTGCCTTGGGAGACAGTCATTTCCTGCCAATCTTCTAACAATATATGATGGCACTCGGTTCCTGGAGGCAGAACTGACTTTTCAACCCCCATGTGCAAACTCAAAAAGCTCGGAGATTTTTGGTAAGTTTGTTGCCACTTTTTCTCATTATGGGGTATTGACTCTACAGGTAATAATTTTTCAAAAGTATCCCAGCGTGTAGCGTTAGATACTATGCGTTTACCCTGATAGACTTCACCATTAGCCAATTTTACGCCTACAGCTTTTCCTCGTTCAGTGAGAATCTGTGTAACTCTTGCTTGATATTGAATTGTTCCCCCAGCTTTTTCTAAACCCGCTACCAATGTTTGCGCAATTTTTCCGACTCCGCCTTTAGGGTAATTAACTCCGCCATAGTGTCTATCAGAAAATACCATGCCCGCATTAATCATGGGTGTCATATTGGCTGGAACTACCGACCAGCAATAGCATTCCATATCTATAAATTGCAACAACTGGGGATCTTTGATGTAACGCCGCGCCACATCTCCCGCATTTTGCGGCAAATATTTAGCTAATCCCAGACAAGCTAAAGGATGCTGCAAAAATACTCGTAGCAAATACCGAGGTTCTTCTAATGACAACAAATCTATGCTGTTGAGGCAGTTAAAAACTTGCCAGCATTCGTCATAAAAACGACGAATCCCTACTTTTTCATGAGGAAAATAAGCAGTAAGATTTTGCAAAAATTTTTCATAAACCCGGTCAACTTTCAAATTCAAACCATTGGGTAGATGGTAGTGAATCTGTACGGGATCGGCAATTGTTTCTAAGCTGACATTCACAGCATCAAGGGCGCGGGTGAGTAAATTTGTAGTTCCCTTAGACCCCATACCAAAAATCATTGATGCTCCCACATCAAAGCGATAACTCTGATGTTCAAAATAGCCTGCACTACCACCTGGTATCACATAGCTTTCTAATACCAGCACTTTAGCTCCCTTTGCGGCTAACTGGGTTGCACTCACTAACCCACCAATCCCAGAACCAATGACAATTACATCAAACAAAGAACTAGAAGTCATAATAATTCAAAATTAAATAGTCAGTTGTCAGTTATCAGTTGTCAGTTGTCATTGATTATTTCTTTGCGTCCCCGCATCTGCTTGTCTCCCTCATCTCCATATTCTCTAAAGAGTGAATTTTTGCAAAAAAACCGGATTCTTAGATTTAAATTTTGAATTTGTTAATTTACCTGCCAAAAAAAGAGGGACAAGCCTGCTGCTGCTGGCTAATCCCGTCTGCCGATCCTTAAAGAGAGGAGAACACTTGATATTAATATAACCTTGATTGAGAATAGATGTCAACTGTTAATGAAAAGAATTCTCAATAAATTTTCAGTTGTTGATTTTAGCTGCCAGTCAGAGGCAGGAGGGAGTATCATTATTCTTCAGTTCTTATATAATTAGAGACCGCGAGTTTTTGGCTATGACGCTACAACTGCGTGTTTATGTTCCACCCCATCCCTTGATTAAGCACTGGTTAACAGTTGCTCGTGATGCTGCCACGCCTTCAGTATTATTTCGGAGTGCGATGGTAGAGTTAGGAAGATGGTTGACCTATGAAGCAGCAAGAGAGTGGTTGCCGACGCAAGAAACAACGGTGGAGACTCCTTTAGATTCTGCGCCAGCAACTGTGATTGATACACAAGTGCCTGTGGCAGTAGTACCGATTCTGCGGGCAGGTTTAGTGTTATTAGAAGGGGCACAAACTTTATTACCCTTAGCTTCGATTTATCATCTGGGCTTAGTGCGAGATGAAGAAACACTACAACCTTTGTGTTATTTAAATAAATTACCAGAAAAATTTGATCCTCAGACGCGGGTATTAATTACCGATCCAATGTTGGCTACGGGAGGTTCAATGATGGCAGCAATGGCAGAATTAACACAACGGGGTGTTGATCCAGCCTTAACGAGGATTGTCTGTGTAGTGGCGGCTCCCCCAGCTTTGCAAAAACTCAGTGCGGCTTATCCTGGTTTAATTATTTACACAGCGACGATTGATGAACAAGTCAACGACGATGGGTTTATTGTACCGGGATTGGGAGATGCAGGCGATCGCACCTACGGGACTTAAGCTACTATGCAGCTAGGGTAGGAAAATAACTTTAACTAGTGAAAAGTCCCAAAGTTTCGTCAAGGCGGTTAAGGATATGAGTCAGCGTGATGGTTTTGTCAGTGGATTTTTTGTCGGCGCAATTTTCGGTAGTGTTGTGGGTGGCGCTCTAGGAGCCTTGATTGCTACTCGTCAAGATCAGGAATTAGCAGCAGATGAAGAAGCAGAACTGACTAATAACCAAGAAGAAGCGAGGAAAATAGCTGGAAAACGGCGTCAGATGCAACCTTCCTCAACAGAAGGGCTAGAAATGGAAACAGCAAGGCGATCGCTAGAAGACAAAATTGCCCAGCTAAATGCCACAATAGATGAGGTACGCAAGCAACTCGGCAATGTCAATGGCACTTCACCGCAAGCCATAAATGAGCGTTCTTACACGAAAGATTCTTAAAGACTAACGACGTGGTGAAAGCGCCCAATTGTGATGCTATATGCCAACACAAACCGCAGACACCATGACCTAGACTAAATTAAAATCTATGATAAGACCTTGTTTGTCAAATTAGCAGAAAACCGAACTATCCATGAATCTACTGATTACTACACTGGCTACTTTCATCCAGATTTATACTGTGTTGCTGATTATTCGGGTTCTTTTGACCTGGTTCCCCAATATTGACTTTTATAGTCAACCATTTGCGGCTTTAGCTCAAATCACCGACCCTTATCTGAATCTTTTCCGCTCAATTATTCCTCCACTGGGCGGTATAGATTTTTCCCCTATCCTCGCTTTCTTAGCGCTGAATTTAGTTGGTGAGTTGTTGCAAAATTTAACTAGGCTGCCAATTGTTCAGGGGTTTTAGTTAACACTCAAATACAGGCTGATGTAGAGACGTTTTCATGTTAAACGTCTCTACAATTTTCATTGTTCTCAATTCCCAGACAGCTTACTTCCGAACCTGACCGCTAAACCCAGCAGCTTTAAACTGCTTCAGCTTCAACGGGGTTGGCTGATTTGCAGGTACAGAAATCCGCAGTTCAAAATCACTGATACCTGGGGGAATTTCGGCGATAGAACCTAAACGGGTGCGGTTTTGTAGCACTGAGTCGTTGTTAGCATCATAAATCCGTCCGAAAATATCCGCATCATAGACGGTTTTATAAGTAGCATTTTCCGCCTTACCCGTGACAATAAAGCAGTTAGCCGCCCCAGAACCGCTACTAATGACAGCACCTTGTGCCAGTTCTGGTGGACAATCTTTATAAGAAATATCAAAGAGTTTAATTTGTGTCAGCGCTACAGCCGGGGGAGTAAATACCCAGAAAAAGACACCGATGAGACAGGAAATAAAGATTACCTTGATTTGTCTTAAGTACAAAGTCCCAATAGGTGCAAGTAATCGCTGTTGCACAGAGTAGTTTGACCTAGCTAAGCCTAGGAAATTCAACCAAGATGTTATGCTGCTTTTGTTTTCCATATCTCAAAAGTAATCTTATCGATGTTCCCTAGAGGTAATTTATTTTTTGGTATTTCCTAGATATATCACTAAGGGACTGACAAATAAAAAAACATCCCAATCATAAATTTGCTTATCCTATCACTCGTAAGGGTGAGGGCGGAGTTTCCCTAGCCCTACAATCAACCCAAAATTGACAGGGGGATGAGGCAACAAGAAAACAACTCAGCAATGACAAATGACTATTGACTATTGACATTCCTTACCAAAGATATTGGAGACTTTCATTAAACTTTTGTAATAATTAGGGAAAATAACCCTTAACTTGTTATTAACATATGACTCCGGATGAGATTAAAGGAGCTTTGCAGGCAGCATTTAAGTGTTGTGATGTAGCCAGCTGTCCTCTCACTGACATGCAGAAACAGATATTACTGCAAGTGGTCGAGCAAATTCCCGGAAATTCTAACTTTGGAGTGATAGAGATTGCTAATCCGTTAGATGAGTTGACTCCAGAAGAATTGACAGCATTTTTGCAGTTTGTCAAAACACAGGAACAGGAAAACGGTAATTGGAAAGCGCAATTGCTCAATGATTGGCTGAATGCGTCTGACTCTGGCGAAGTACAATTTATTCGGGAACGCTACGGTTTGCAATGGCTCAATCGCCTTCAGTCATATCATTTTGATAAATATGTTTATTTTGAGGATGCGCTAAAACTCAAAGCAGGCGATCGCATTGAAATTTCCAATGCGATGTGGGAATGGGTACAAGACGATGGCCCCTGTAAGCGAGAATGGTTTGACTGTCTGGTGCTGCAAGTCCAGGAAATTAACAATGGTAATGGTTCCTGTAGCAATTGCATTGTCCGCTTCAATAACGGGGCTGAATACGAAATTCAAGGAATTTACGAATGGAACCGTTATAATTGGCGCTGGTCTAAGAATTAGTCACAATACACATTTGCAAGATGTTATCATCTATCAACAGTATGATACTGTTAGCTACAACTTGCTATCAGGCGATCGCTTGCTTGATAGAAGATCGTCACTCTCCACCTGGTCAACTCATTGATGTAGGTGGCTATAACTTGCACCTTTATACTGCGGGCGAATTTGGCCCGACAGTCGTCTTAGAACACAGTTTAGGCGGAATCGAAGGTTATTTACTGCTTCCAGAAATCGCCAAGCTAACACGAGTTTGTATCTACGATCGCGCTGGATACGGTTGGAGCGATCATAGTCCTTATCCGCGCACCAGTCAGCAAATTGTTACAGAACTCGATAATCTGTTAACCAAAGCCGGAATTGAACCACCATTAATTCTCGTCGGAAATTCCTTTGGTAGCTATAACGTGCGGTTGTATGCACAGCAATTTCCCGAAAAAGTCATGGGGATAATACTTACCGATGGACTCCATGAGACAGCTATGTTGAAAATGCCGATGCATTTACAATGTTTGAAACTGTTTTTTCTCTCCGGCTTTGTGATGTCCTTTTTAGGCGCAACTCTCGGTATTGTGCGATTACTCAAAGCGATTGGTACATTTGAAGCGATCAAGCGCGAGTTAGGGAAATTTCCTCAAGAAACTTTAAAACCAGTTAAGCGTTCTTTCTGTCGTCCCAAACACTGGATTACCATGAGTCGGGAAATCTTAAATCTCGATACTAGTAGTCGCCAAGTTGAATCAGCCAATTATTTTGGTGCATTACCGATAGTTAGTATTAAAGCCAATACTTTTTTCCATCCTTCGCCTTGGACGTTATTTCTACCTAGTAGAGCAGCGAATCTTTTACGAGAGCAAATGCACGATGAATTACTCAACTTATCAAAAAATTGTGTGCAACTGCAAGCCGATCGCAGTAGCCATTTTGTCTGGATTGACCAACCAGAAGTGATTGTGACGGCGATTTTGCATATTCTGAAAAATTGCGATCGCAATTAATATTAACTAAGTTGTTATATAGCGTTTCTCTCTCAAGTGACGTAGGGGAACCCCTTTCCCCATTGGTGTCAACTTAAGTCAAAACGCTTATTCCACAGGCATTTTACCCCACCCCTCAATCCCCTCCCCGCAAGCGGGGAGGGGAGGTTTTGCGCCAGCAAAACTGGGGTGGGGTAACGCGGATCTTGATGGTAGGTGATTTAATTCAAAATTAAGTCTTGATAAGGGTTTCACGTTAAGTTGACACAGGTGCCCTTTCCCCCTATCCCCAGAGGGGGACCCGATACCCCCAACCCCTCAATTTATCGAGCAGCAACCAGCCCTTCAGAAAGCCCTCCAGTTTCAGCAGTCGCTTATGGGGAGCCACTGCGTTGCTCTGGACACAGCGCTGGGCGGCTTTTCCGATTTGAAGCTACGACTTAAAACATAAATAAACTTAATAATAAATTAAATATATAAAATTAATTACTTATATACTACCTCTTGCTACAATCCTTTCTCTGGCTCATTTACAGAAATATGAAGTGAAGATGTGACTTAGTGAAACTTTTTCAGAAAGGAGTAATCGAAAATATAGTGATTGTATAGTAAACTGCTTGGTTAACAGCATTTTTTCATTTGGCATAGGTGGTTGATTTATACCAGGCTTTCCTACTAGTAAATTTTACTGTCTTATCTTTCTCAATAATTGTCTTAAGTGTCTTATCTGTCCTTGCATTGGCTTTTTTGAAATGTGATTATATTGTTATTAAGGTAATGCGATCGCTATACGAATGTATCATTTATCTTTCTTGAATTCTTTTTAACCAATTCATACTACCTTCCCATGCGGATAATAAGTAGCTCAACCTAAATAAATATCATATAGCATTTTTTAATCACATGAGGTACATCATAGCCCCCTCCTCGCTTGCGGGGAGGGGGTTGGGGGTGGGGTTTCTGTACCTCACTTGACAGAGAAACGCTATATGCTTTTGTCATTGCGTAAAGCCTTCTCTTCTCCCAAGGGGAGACGCTACGCGAACGAGACGCTGCGCGAACGGCATAGCTTCGCGAACGCAATGACATCTTACGTTTTTTTTGGTTGACCTACTTAACACCCAAGTTGCTAGTTATCAAAAACCGCCTATTTTTCAACACAAAAATATAATATTTTGTATTTTAAACATACTTTTTGTTTCCTACAAATACAATTATGGGACACTAACTAACAACTTACGTTGATACACAGAAATCCTCTACGATATCCGTTTTGGGCTACAGTAGCGAGTGGCTAGTACCGCTGTGGAGTAAGTCAAAATTCTACCTCTCGCAAGTCGGAGTGTCAAAAGTCAAAAGTATTGTATTTTGGGCTTTTACGTCATTTGAAATAGGTATGTTTATTTCTGCCATATCGCTGTTTATAAAATATCTATCTTTAGATATAGTTTGTTAAAAATTCTCAGTTACTTAGTACATTTTGCATAATAGATTGACTGAATTTTATTTACATATCTTATAATATACGCAACTTTTATGTTATGTTTTGTATAGTATTATTAAACAAGCAACCAGTAATTTTTTGTTTGTTGGTAATTTAAGTAGCTCAATTTAGCGCTATCAAGCTAATTTAAGCCAAATTAGGAATTTTTTTTACATACAACAATTCCTTAAGAAAGTTAAAGTTTTGTTTTATTAGCTTCAGATATATCTAAATTCTGACTTTTCAGAAGTTACTCTAGCCGTTCACCACTGGCAAATTCCCATGCTGCTACTTAACAATCTGCAAAGGCTAAAAGGCTGGATAAGGATAGATTTTAATATTGGCAAACTTGTAGAGATCGGGGGTGACTGAGTAAGCTAATGGTATACATATAGTTACTCAATACTTACTCACTTTGATTTATATATTCCTACGTCGTTCTTTTGTGTTGCTTCGGTCATAAGAACAAGTATGTCTAAATAGTAGATTTACATTCCTAAATCCCAAAATGCTACACATTAGCCAGAAAGACAAATAGTCCAACTAACACTATTGGAAATGTTCAAAGATAAACTAAAATTTCCACAAGAACAGTTATTTTTAACACCAACTACGGTAGCATTTATTTCCTTAGTAGTCGGCTTAATAGCTTTATCTTTCTCGCCAATTCTGATTAGGTTGAGCGAAGTTGAACTCGGCCCAAATGCCACCATCTTTAATCGCTTCTGGATCTCTACTGTTGCCTTTGCCCTGTGGAATGGATTTACAACAGCGCAAAATCGCCTGTCTCATAGCGAACCAAAACAGCAAGTTTATACAATCCGCCTAATCTTGCTCTTGCTAGGAGTAGGGTTTGTGATGTTTGCTACTCTTATTCTCTGGGCTTGGTCATTAAATCAGACCAGCGTCGCTAACTCCACGCTAATGCACAATTTGGCTCCAGTGTTCACTGTTTTAGCGGGGTGGTTAATCTGGGGAAAGCGCTTTGACGCTAGATTTTTGATGGGTATGTTTGTCTCCATGATCGGAGCTTGTATACTAGCCTACCATGACTTTTCATCTGTTGGTGACAAATTCCAAGGAGATATATTGGCATTACTATCAGCCGGTTTTCTTGGTCTATACCCCCTCATCGTCGAAGAACTACGAACTCAATTGAGTCCCATCGCGATCATGACTTGGTGTTCTGCAATCGGCACTCTTTTCCTTTTTCCAATTGTTATACTCACTGAAGATAAAATTTTTCCTTATTCATTGAATGGATGGCTGACCGTAATTTCCCTAGCTTTGATATGTCAAATACTAGGACTGGGACTTTATGCTTATTGTCTCAAAAAACTATCTTCAGGATTTGTTTCCTTGTGCGATTTGTTTGTTCCAGTCCTTAGCACTCAGGGAGCTTGGGTTATCTTTTCAGAAAATATCAACGTAGCTACCTTGATAAGTTTTGCTGTGATTGTGTTGGGCATATATATAACTTCATCTAGCAAATCTGCTATCAAGTCAGAGGTTGAATCAGTTTAGAAGATTAGAAATTGTAGTCAATTGTTAACTATAACAATTTTTACCTGTTATGAATAAGAACCAAAATATTCCCATTTCTATTTCCAGAAATCTTAAATTACGGTTTTTGCAAGATGACGAAAAAACATTTTCAAATATTGAAACAGAACTACCTTTAGTGATAGAGCCAGTTTATGACAAATCTTTCACAGTTCTCAAAGCACTACTCAACGAAAGTTGCGACTGGTTCAATAAACAGCTAGATACATACGGAGCTATTTTGTTTCGGGGATTTGAAGTTGAGGGTGCAGAGCAATTTCAAAAAGTTTTAGAGTTACTGAATATCAAACTTGAGTCATTTTATCATTTTGGCAGTGCGCATCGTGTACGAATAACCGATAAAGTTTTCACCTCTTCAGAAGCTCCACCAGATACGATTATTGCTCCCCACAATGAACTCAATATGGTGCCGAGACGACCCAGCGTACTTGCTTTCTTTTGCCAAGTTCCGCCCGATATATATGGCGAAACTCCCATTATAAATACCGAAAAGCTATTTTATAGTCTACCTGCAAGCTTACAGCACAAAATTAGCAACTTTCCTCAGCGATTTGTGCGATATGTTCCTAACCATCTATTAGAGATTGTCTTCGAGGAACTTTCAAGAGAAGAGATTACTAAACTTCTCCAAGAACAAGGATTTGATTTTACATGGGAAGAGGATGGCTCGATTAATTTTGAGTGTGCTCATATTCCTTTATTCAGTCACCCCAAAACGAATAGACTCTGTTTTTGTCTGAGCATTGTTGATTGTTTAGTAAGTAGAGAATGGTATCGAAACCTCGAGCAACGATATTCATTTGGGCAAAGGCTCTATTACAATTGGCTACCAGCAAATTTGTACAAAAAAATTCAGCAAGGATTAACAACAGCAGCAACTGTTGTCGATGGTTCACAAAAACGTACCAGTACTCTGAATACATATTTTTTGGATGAGCATAATCAACACACGACGATGACAGCAGCAGAAGCCAAAGAATTGGGCAAAGCTGAATGGAAAAATTCAGTCATTTTTCAGTGGAAGCAAGGCGATATTCTGATTATGGATAACCTACAGGTTGCTCATAGTAGACTTAATACTAAACTTCCGCGAAAAATACTCACTGCTTTTGGAAATATGTGCAATATTCACGATATGAAGCCAGCTTTTTGAACAAATGGTTTAAATATATAAATATTAGTCTATGAATTTATTGGAGAATAGAAGATGAGTAAATCAATCAATACAAAAACATCATTATCTCCTGCCCAACTTAAAGAATATTGGGCGCAAAAGTTAGCAGGAGAATTACCTTTACTTAACTTCCCCACTACTTTAACGCGTTCTCACCGACGAAATTATGATTGCTCATCCTATACTTTTATCATTGAAAATCAACTAACTGGGTTATTGAAAAAGCTGGCAAATATTGAAAGTGTCAGCCTTGATAACCTGATTTTGGCAGCATTTAAAGTTTTACTTTACCGTTATACAAATGAAACAGATATTCTTGTAGCTTTACCACTAAATCAGCAATATAGACCCGAGTGGGAAAGATTTACTAGTAAAGTTGGTAACGTTATCCTATCACGGGATTTTATTTCCAAAATTAATTCGTTTAAAAAATTTCTACATCAAGTTAATCATAATGTTCTAGAAATCAAGAATTATCAAGACTATCCGTTCGCTTCATTAGTAAAGGAATTACAGTCAAAGTTTAATTCCAGCGATTCAGCTATGTGCCAAGCTTCATTTACTTTCCAAAATGTAAATCAGCAGGAAAATATCTCAAATTTATTTGTGTCAGTAGTCAACGAACAGCCGACAACCAGCGATCAGATTGAACTAGAATTTGATTTAAGCTTGGAAGTCATTCAGCTTTCTGAATCATTGCAGAGTTCTTTTAAGTACAACAGCAATCTGTTAGATGAAACAACAGTTGCTCAGTTCAGCAAACATTTTCAGAATTTACTGGAAAGCATTGTATCAAATCCAGAACAGTCAGTAGCTCAGTTACCATTGCTGAGTGAAAGAGAACAAGAGAAAATATTGGTTGAGTGGAATGCTACTCAGGCCGATTATGACTTGACGATCTGTCTCCACCAATTAATTGAAGCACAGGTAGAGCGAAAACCAAATGCGATCGCAGTCTCTTTTGCAGGTGAACAGCTTACCTATCGTCAACTGAATCAGCGTGCAAATCAACTAGCCCATTACTTACAAACACTGGGAGTTAAACCAGAGGTTTTAGTGGGTATTTGCATTGAGCGTTCTTTAGAGATGCTAGTGGGACTTTTGGGAATTATGAAAGCTGGCGCAGCTTATCTACCATTAGATCCTGCTTATCCACAAGAACGCTTGGAATTGATTTTGGCTGATTCTCAGGTACCAGTGTTATTGACTGATAAACAAAACTTATTTGTTGATGATGAATATCGGAAAGTAATCTGTTTACGTACAACTCAGGAAAATATTGCTACCCATAGCCAAGACAATCCGGCACCACTTGCCACGGCCAAAAATCTCGCTTACGTTATTTATACCTCCGGCTCAACTGGTAAGCCAAAAGGCGTAGAAATTCCTCACAGCGCTGTGGTCAATTTCTTAAAATCCATGCAGTCTAAACCAGGTATCACAGAGTCAGATGTACTTTTGGCAGTTACAACAATATCATTTGATATTGCTGCTCTAGAATTATATCTACCCTTAATTACGGGCGCTCAGGTGGTATTAGCTACACGAGAAGTAGCTAGTGATGGCAAGCTATTAAAAGAACTAATTAATACTGCGGGTGCGACGATTATGCAAGCCACTCCAGCTAGTTGGCGGATGTTGCTTGCAGCTGGATGGAGTGGTTCTCCTCAATTAAAAATTCTCTGCGGTGGTGAAGGATTAACCAGCGACTTGGCACAACATTTATTAGAAAAAAGTGCCGTTGTCTGGAATCTTTACGGCCCAACTGAAACTACCATTTGGTCAACTGTCTCTCAAGTAGAACCTGCCCAACTATCTCATGCTTTAGTTCCTATCGGTCGTCCCATTGCTAACACCCAAATTTACATATTAGATTCTGATCTCCAACCAGTTCCAGTGGGAGTTATTGGCGAATTGTATATAGGTGGTGCTGGAGTTGCACGCGGTTATCTCAACCGTCCCGAACTAACTGCTGAAAGGTTTGTGGCTAATCCCTTCTCGGGGAATTACTGTATTTACAAAACAGGAGATTTAGCTCGTTACCTGCATGATGGCAATATTGAATACATTAGTCGAATAGACCATCAAGTTAAAATTCGCGGATTTCGGATTGAACTTGGGGAAATAGAAAATACTCTATCTGCTCATCCACAAGTGCGAGAAGCAGTTGTGATTACCCGTTCCGACCAATCAGAAGAAAAACAAATAGTAGCTTATTTTACTGCTCAAGAGGAACAACCAACGCCGGAAACTCTACGTGATTTCCTCAGACAGAAGCTACCAGATTACATGGTTCCAATAGCTTTTGTGATATTGGATGCATTACCTTTGACTCCTAGTGGCAAAGTCAACCGTCGCGCTTTGCCAAAGCCAACAGTTTCTAACTTCAGCCAACACAATGAATTTATCACACCGCGCAATGATACCGAACGAGGATTAGCAAAAATCTGGTCAGAGATTTTAAACATTCAGCCAGTAGGTGTTAAAGACAACTTCTTTGAAATCGGCGGAAATTCTCTTTCAGCAATCCATTTAATCGCTTCAATCGAGCAGCAGTTTGGTAAAGAATTACCCTTATCTGCAATCTTGACTAATCCCACCATTGAAAAGTTTGCCAAACTTCTTGATACTAGTTCAGATACTTTTGATAACTCCCCCCTGATTCCCATCCAGCCAAAAGGTAATAAGCAACCATTTTTCTGCGTACATCCTGCGGGAGGGCATGTTATGTGCTACTTCAAGCTAGCGCAATATCTAAGTGCCGACCAACCGTTTTATGGCTTGCAAGCCCAAGGTTTTCATGGAGAAGAAGAACCTTTAACGCGAGTCGAGGATATGGCAAGCCTTTATATCCAAGCAATTCAGAAGTTTCAGCCTCAAGGCCCTTATCAAATTGGTGGCTGGTCATTTGGGGGAGTTGTGGCGTATGAAATGGCACAACAACTGCACAAACAGGGACATGAAGTCTCGTTGTTAGCAATACTGGATTCCTACGTTCCAATTCTGTTGGATAAAAACAAGAAAATTGACGCTCCTTATTTAGTCGGCGCTCTTTCCAGGTATTTGGGGGGAATGTCAGGTCAGGATAATTTAGTAACAACTGATGAAATTAAGCACTTGAGTGTTGATGAACAAATTAACTACATCCTCGACAAGGCAATAAAAGTCAAAATACTACCACCATCAAATCAAAACCGACGCATTGTTGATGTGTTAGTGGGAACACTAAAGGCAACTTATTCTTATGAAAAACAGCCATATCCAGGAAAAGTGACTGTGTTTAGAGCCAGAGAAAAGCATCTCATGGCTCCCGATTCAACTCTCGTGTGGGTGGAATTCTTCTCTATAATGGATGCAGAAGATATAAAAATTGTTGATGTTTCTGGTACTCACTACACATTAATTTTGGAACCTCATTTACAAGTTTTAGCAGCACGCTTGAAATCATGTCTGGCAGAATTTTAGAGCGAAGATTTTTGAAATTCCATCACGGTTAAACTAGTTCCCGTATAAATGACATTTTCCAATTGAAAGCCACTAGTTTCAAATAGCTTTTTATATTCTTGTTCCGTGCGCCAGTGCCCCCCCGGATTAGTCACCATCATTTGAACTGCGGCCAGAGCCGGGATAGTTCCATCGGGATATTCTACTGGCGCACCACGAGGTGGAACTAATGTTTGTAGAAGTATTACCTTACCTTGTTTCGGGAGAGCTTGTCTACACCGAGTTAGTACCTTGATTGCATCTTCAACACTAAAGACGGAGAGGAAATACTTCATCACTATAGCATCTGCACCTTTTGGTATCTCCTCCAAGGCACTACCACCAACGACTTGCACTGCATTTTCATCAAGTCCCTGCATTGCCAAGAAAGTTGGAGCTGTCTCAACCTCATGGGGTAGATCAAACAATATACCTTTACAACCAAATTTTTTGACAATATGGGCAATCAATGCACCTTGATTACCTCCAACATCCATAACTGTATCAAACTGACTAAAGTCATATACCTCAAACAGCGAATCAACAGCTTGATTCGTTAAAAAGCTCATGGCATTGTTGAACAGATTTCTACTATCGGGGTTTTCTGTCATGAAGAAGTCATAGAATTTCTTGCCATGTGCCCTTTCAAAAGCTACTTCCCCTGTTTTTAAAGAATTCCCTAGTTCCCTCCAAGCATCCCACATAGAAGGTTCTGCAATATGCAGCAGAAAATGTCCCAGAGAAGGCTCTGCATTTGTCATCAATTGTTCTGAGAGTTCCGTTGCAGCAAATACACGTCCGGGCTTTTCTGCAAACACACCTAAATGAGCTAAAGCACGCAGAACAACATACAAAGTTTCTGCTTTTGTAGAGGTGGCTGTTGCGATCGCTTCTACAGTCATTGGTTCTGAGTGTAAAAGGTTAGGTATGCCTAAGTTTGTTGCTATATAAAGGCACTGACTTTGCCAGTAGCCATAGATCATCTGAGCAAGCTTCTTTGATGCCGAAGTTGTTCCTAACAAATTCTATTTCTCCGTTTGAAAAACTTTACGCTACTTTTTATCTAGTCTCGAATTACAAAGCTCTAAGTTCAGCAGTCTTCAACTGGGTGAATATATTATTCAGCAACCGCGATGAATGCAGATGAACGCAGACAAATTTGTATTTTATTTGCATAAGAACCGTTGTATGTTAGAGACTTTCAGTAAATCAAATATGCATTCTTAATTTAGTATACAGCTTCTGTGAGTTAGAGGTTGTTTGTAAAGTGATTGGCTGTGATTGTAAGCACTTATTGATCCCCCCTAGCCCCTAGGGCTGATTCATTCGCTGTTGTCCCTTGATTTCTGAAGAGGATAATCTCACGCAAAGGCGCAAAGGCGCAAAGAAAAACAACGTATTTTTGGCTTAAGTCGCAAAAGTTTTTAAGCGAAATTGTGCGTTTGACTCTTGCAATTTTAACAATTTTAGGGAACGAAACAGCCCTGCCCTAGCCCCCCTTAAAAAGAGGGGAAAATCTCTCAAAGTCTCCCTTGGAAAAGGGGATTTAGGGGGGTCTAGAATTAGGTTTTTTAAATCTTGGGAATCCTTTTTTACCTGGTGCGATCGCTCCTAGGTTCTATCCTAAACCCAGGTGATTTTGCAGCGCTTGACGCATCACTTCTACAGGTACAGTTTCTTGCTGTAACCAGATTTTTAAGGCTGCTGCACCTTGTTGAACTAGCATTTCTAAGCCATCGATCGCGATCGCACCTTGTTGTTGAGCAAGTTGCAAAAATTGGGTTGGTTTCGGTATATATATCAAATCGTAGGCGATTGCACCTGTGGGTAAATCAGCCATTTCCAACCCACTCAAAGGCGATTCATCAACTTTCGGATACATCCCGATGGGGGTTGTATTTACCAATAAATTTCCTTGGGGAATCAGTTTGGCTAATTTATCCCATGTATGCACTTGCAAATTTGTTGCTAGTGAGGAATCATTCCAACTCTCGTAAAATTCCTGTAACCTCTGCTGACTGCGCCCGACAACGTGAATCTCCGCAAATCCTAGCTGGTGACAACCCGCAACCACAGCCCTCGCCGCGCCGCCATTACCTAAAATTACTGCCGCTTTTTGACTCCAATCTTGATGATAGGTGGTTTGCAAAGGAGCGATAAAGCCTGTAATATCTGTGTTTGTACCTACCCATTTGTTATCTTGGCGACTTACAGTATTGACTGCGCCGATCGCTTGAGCAATCGGGGTAATTTCTGATAACAATGGCATAATTGCTTGTTTGTGGGGGATAGTCACACTAAAACCAACCACCCCAACAGCCGCAAAACCTGCGATCGCTATTTCTAAATTCTCTGGTGCAATGGGAAAGGGAAGATAAACATAATCTAATCCCAATTGCGCGATCGCTGCATTGTGCATCACTGGTGAGAGCGAATGTTCTACCGGATACCCAATCACCCCTAAAAGTTTAGTTTTGCCTGTAATCTGAAACATGGTTGATTTGTCATTTGTCATTTGTCATTTGTCATTGGGCATTGGGCATTGGGCATTGGGCATTTGTCCTCCTTGTCCCCCTCATCCCCCTCATCCTGGTCGCCGAGCGGAGTCGAGGCGCTGCCTTTGTTCAGTTAAACGATCGCCATATTTCCATGAGTATCTTTTGGCTACTGCGTTCTGGCTCATGCTTACGGGGGTGACGTTGGATATAAGAACCATTTGATTGCAATTCCCAAGCTTGGCGATTGTCTGCCAGCATAATCTCTAGTATATCTTGTAAAGTTTGCGCAATTTTGGGATCTTCCACTGGTGTCACAGCTTCCACACGGCGATCTAAATTTCTCGGCATCAAATCAGCACTACCGATGTAAACTTCATCTTGTCCATTATTGTGGAAGTAAAAAATGCGAGAATGTTCTAAAAACCTGCCAATAATGCTGATGACGCTGATATTTTCGCTGATTTCTGGTACTCCCGGACGCAAACAGCATGTACCGCGCACGATTAAGTCAATTTTTACCCCTGCTTGGGATGCGGCGTAGAGGCTGGTAATAATTTGCGGATCGACTAGAGCGTTCATTTTCGCAATAATCCGCCCGGTTTTGCCGTTTTGGCAATGTTCAATTTCGCGGCGAATTAAGGCAATTATGCGATCGCGCATATTTACAGGTGATACTAAAAGCTTACGGTAATTAGGCTGATGGGCATAGCCTGTTAAATAATTAAATAAATCAGTTAAATCTGCACCTAAGTCTTCTCGACAACTGAAAAGTCCTAAATCGGTGTATAACTTCGCTGTTTGCGGATTGTAATTACCAGTGCCAATATGAACGTAGCGCCGAATATTTGCACCTTCTCGACGCACCACCAGCACAATTTTCGTGTGGGTTTTTAATCCTATCAAGCCGTAGACAACATGAATCCCAGACTTTTCTAACTTCTGCGCCCAAGTAATATTATTCTCTTCATCAAAACGGGCTTTTAATTCTACCAGCACAGCAACTTGTTTACCACTTTCAGCCGCAGCAATCAAAGACTGAAAAATCTCTGAATCTGCACAGGAACGATAAAGTGTCATTTTAATTGCTAGCACCTGATCATCACGGGCGGCTTCAGCGATAAATTCCTCTACAGAAGCGCTAAAAGATTCATAGGGATGATGTACTAACAAATCATTTTGCTGAATGATTGCAAAAATATTCTCTGTTTTTTCGGCTTTCTTTGATTTGTTTATTTGATTGGCTTGATGAATATGATAAAGTCGGGGGGGAATGATTGGTGTCCAAGGTGGATCTTTGAGTTCCGCTAATGGTAAAGCCATGAATGACATTAAGTCTTTTAAATTCAACAGCCCGTCTATTTCATAAACATCACTGTCCGTTAATTCCATTTCTGAAAATAACATTTCTCGCACAAACTCAGGCATGGATGGTTGAATTTCTAGCCGCACCACAGAACCACGAAAGTCTCGCCCGCGTAACTCCTGCTGAATTGCTAATAATAAATCGTCTGCTTCTTGTTTAGCTAATGCTAAATCCGCATTCCGCGTCAATCGAAATAAATGATATTCCTGAACAATCATGCCAGGAAATAAAGTTTCTAAATTATGCGCTATTACCTGTTCTATTGGCACACCAATCCATTCTGACTCTAAATCTTGAGGTAACTCAATAAATCGGGGGAGAATATTGGGTACTTTAACTTTGGCAAACTTTGCTTTCTCTGTCACTGGATCTTTGACAACTACTGCCAAATTCAGACTGAGATTCGTCATGCGCGGAAAGGGATGGCTGGGATCTACCGCCAAGGGTGTAAGAACGGGAAAAATTCGCTCTGTAAATAAATTTTGCAGATAAGAACGCTGTTCTAAACTAATATCTGTGTAATTGAGAAGATAAATACCATGAGATACCATTTCTTGGCGCAGCACCTGCTCAAAGTTTTGATGCTGCTCATTTACCATTGGATGTAAAAGTTTAGCGATCGCTTTTAATTGTTCTTGGGGAGTCAGCCCATCTTGCGTGCGTTTATTTAATCCTGCTTGGACTTGCTCTTTAAGAACTGCGACGCGCACCATAAAATATTCATCTAAATTGGCACTGAAGATTGCTGTGAACTTGAGTCTTTCTAATAAAGGTGTCCGCAAATCTAACGCTTCATGTAAAACCCGCCGATTAAATTCCAACCAACTTAGTTCTCGATTAAAGAAATACTGCGAATCATTCAGACTAATAGTTGTGCTGATCTCTTCAGATTTGAGCATATGAGATTGCATCCCTGATAACTTTTTTCAAAGCCAAAATATCGAAGTTGGTTGTAATTAATTCCAAGAATGTCAAATTTTTAAATATATTTATGTTTCATAAATCTCATAAATTTAATAGATAATTAAATCAGAGCTTTTATAAATAAATCGCTGATTAAAATAGAAGCAAAGTGATAATTTTCTATCAGTTAATCTTTTGTTCAAGCTTTAGTATTTAGATTGATTATTGTTGCGCATCAAAGTATTTTTTTACTAATTAAACTTGACTATGATTTATGTTAAATATATTCTTTCTTGAAGATTAAAATAATATTAAGTGTGGGTTAAAAGAAAATTAATCTTGAATCTCTAACTTGAAAATAAGCTGTTCCGCATTTAATTTGCATATCAGACGCGGGCAAGATGCCCGCACTACAAGAATTGTACGTTTTTGGATTATACAAATTAAATGTGTTTTAGCTTAGAGACAGATACATCTGTAGGGGCGGGGTCTCCCCCATACGTGTCAACTTAACGCGAAACCCTTGCCAAGACGTGATGAGCGAATTCTCTCACTTAACATCAAGATCCGCGTTACCCCACCCCGGCTTTGCTGACGCAAAACTTCCCCTCCCCGCTTGCGGGGAGGGGATTGAGGGGTGGGGTAAAATGCCTGTGGGATAAGCGTTTGAGGTTAAGTTGACACAGGTGGGTCTCCCCCGCCCTTAGCAAAGGTTTCCTTGCCCTTAGCGACAATCACCGAAGAAACAAATTTTCATAAATAATAATTAGGATGACTATAGAAAAAAGCGATTTTTATACCCTGGTTGTGAGCGATCGCCCTTGGAAGGAAGGTATAAAAATTCATATCGGATAATTCATGATTGCGTGTCGTGGATTGTCGTTAAGGCTGGGGAAACCCCAGACCTACTAAGTGTCCGTATTTTCAAAATATGTTCAGCAGGAACTTTCTTGACTTTGTCAAATTCTCATAACTTACAACTTCACTAGACTTATCTATGCGCCTACCTATATTGTTCAGTGCGGGATTATTGCTAACTCTGAGTTTCAATGCACCAGTTTTGTCTGTGCCTAACAACCCAGTAGCACAATCACCAGTGCGAGCTAACTCGCAGTTAAACCAATTAAATGCTAACCGTCGGTTATGGAAAAAGCAAAATATCCGTAACTATCGCTATACTTTGAGCCGGAGTTGCTTTTGCGCACCCAAATCTACCGGGCCGTTACGCATTACAGTCCGAAACGGGCGTAAGACTTCGATTACTGATGCAACAGGTAAACCTTTTGAGCAACCAGAATTATTCAAAGAATACGATACAGTTCCCAAGCTGTTCAATTTGATTGAGGATGCGATCGCCAAAAAAGCATCTAACTTGACTGTGCAGTACGATCCCAAACTTGGCTACCCAACCCAAATTAACATTGATTACAACAGCCAAATAGCTGATGAGGAATTATATCTCACAATTGAGAAGTTGCAAAAAATTAGATAAGGGTACTCCAAAAAATATATTATTCTGCTTCAAGTTGTTGACGGTTCACTGTTAACTGTTGACCGTTGACGGTTGACTGTAAACCGTCTGTAGGGGCGGGTTCCGTGAGATATTCACGCCGAAAACACATATGTTCGTTAAACCCGCCCGTACAACAAGAGCTATGGAATATTTTTTTACTTGGAAATCCCTAAAATAGCAATTGGGATCTCCGATATAGCAATTGGGATCTCCGATATAACAATTGAGTTCTCCGATATAGCAATTGGGATCTCCGATATAGCAATTGAGTTCTCCGATATAGCAATTGGGATCTCCGATATAACAATTGGGATCTCCGATATAACAATTGGGATCTCCGATATAGCAATTGGGATCTCCGATATAACAATTGGGATCTCCGATATAACAATTGGGATCTCCGATATAGCAATTGGGATCTCCGATATAACAATTGGGATCTCCGATATAGTAATTGCAACTCGCGAAGATTCAGATCCCCGACTTCTTCAAGAAGTCGGGGATCTAAAAGCTGAGTTTGTAATTACGAATTACCTATTCCGTCTTTTCCCACAAACTTTGATAGCCTGTGACAATGCGGCTACCATCTTTGAGGACATGAATCTCTATTTGATCGCTAGCCCAAGAAATTTGATCGCAGAAAGCGGGATTAAAAATATGCACTCGTTGATTGCTAGAAGAAACTGGGGAAGTAGGAGAATGAATCGCCAGAGACTCAACAAAAGGCCCGTCAATGAGAATATCTAGTTGTTCTAACAACTCAGAAGCACCGGGGGGAGCAGATTCAGATTGTAAGAGCTTCAGAGTGAATCCCGTAAAAGACATCACATTTAACCCAGCGGCTTTGAGCTTGCGCGCCAGAGATGCTAATGCAGGTGCTTGCCAAAAAGGTTCGCCACCAGAAAAAGTTACACCTGTATTCCGTGGGTTTTTGAGAATATTTTCCGCCAGGGTATCAACAGCAATTAATTGATTGATTTCAAATGGCCAAGATGCAGGATTAAAACAGCCTGGACACTCTCGCAGACAACCTTGCACCCAAACGACAGCACGACAACCAGGCCCGTTGACTTCTGATTCATCAACATAACCCATGATATTTAAATACTCAGAGGGAATTTCTATAAGTGTTAGCGATGGGTTGCTGGATTTTGTTTCCATCTGTTTCCTCCTTTGAAGCGTTACCGTTAACCGTTAATATAGTTAAGCCATTGCTGGGTAATTTACCGGGATGTTGATGGCATCTTGAATTTGAGTAGCAATAGCAGCAAGGATGTCAGTACTGACACATTTGAGGTTCTGCATTAAGTAAGCGGGAGATTGAACAAGATTGTTGCCTCGTGCTTCTAATTCTCGTACCAAAAAACGGGGACGGGAAGGAATATTTAGCTGAATTTCATCTGGTTGCAAACGCTGAATCATTTCAATATAATCCTTCGCCATGTTTGGTGTCCAAAGAGACAAAACCATTGTTTGGATAGCCAAATGCCCTGGATATTCCTGGCGAAATTGCTCGATTCCCGCCAAGATACCTGGCAGATTCATTGTCCCTTCCGGGCGATTAATTTGCTGCAATTGATTTAACGAAATTGCATCTAATTTGGCGGCGACTGTATCTGCTAGTTTTAAGGCGTTGCGGACTGTGGGATCGTGCAGCATCGTGCTATTAGTTAAAACTACAGTCGGCAATCTGGTAACTTTTCTAACAATACCAATAATTTTTTCTAAATTCAGTGCTAGGGTAGGCTCACCACTACCACTGAGAGTAACCACATCTATTTGTTCCAAGGGTGCTATAGCCCGCAATTCATCAAGAATTTGGGTTGTCGGCACAAAAACTTGGCGCTTAGTTGTCTGTTGTTGAATTTTTCCCAGCTGGCAATAGACACAGTTAAAAGAACAGCTAGATACACAACCAATGGGATCGATGCCAAGCGATCGCCCAAATCGCCAAGATTTTACCGGGCCGTAGACGCAAGAATACTGTGGGTGTTGTCTAAATAGTGTTGTACTCATACTTGCTCCTTCGGAGAATCAACCATACACTGGTATCAAAAATCAGCGTTTCCTTAATGCCGGATGATTTTCTGGATTTTCTTTTGCTTCTGGGCTTGAGACTCCAAAAAACTCATCCAAAACTTAGATTAATTACAAATGTAGAGCCAGAACATGAGGAACTTGTGAGGGATGAGGGAGATGAGGAGACTGTTGACTGTTGACTGTTGACTGTAATCACTGAGCAGAGCCGAAGTGTTGACTCTTGACTCTTGACAAATGACAACTGACAAATGACAACTGACAAATGACAATTTTATTGGTAGATTCCCGTCCAGAAAATTTGCAGCTTTTATCAGATATTCTCATCCACGAAGGCTATGAAGTGGAAAGGGTAATGTCTGGAAATTTGGCAATTAATACAGCTCTGACTTCTTGTCCTGATTTAATTTTGCTAAATATTGTCTTGTCAGATATGGATGGATATGAAGTTTGGCAAAATTTGCAATTTCATGAAACTACACAGGATATTCCCACAATATTTTTAGATATTCAGGAGGAATTACTCAAAAAAATTCCCCCAGAAAAAATAGATTTTGTTGATTTTATCTCGCAACCTTTGCGCCGTGAAGAAGTTTTATTGCGCTTACATAAACAGTTAAAAATTAAAAATATTCAAAATAAACTCACAGCAAAAGATAATCAATTAAATCGAGAAATCAAAGATTTAACTAAAGTCAATCAATATAAACAATCTATTTTCAATGCTACCAAAGTGGGAATTTGTCTCACGGATGAAAACGGATATTTTTTAAATGTTAATCATGAGTATTGTCAAATGTATGGATTTACTCGTGAAGAACTTATTGGACAAAAATTTACATTGCATTATGCAAATTTAACGTTTGCCGAAAAATCAAATTTAATTCAGCAATATAAAAATTTTATCGCCAATGCGGCTCAACCAGAAAAAAGGGAATTTAGCATAACGCGTAAAGATGGTTCTCGCTTACCTGTGGAGATGACTCAGGTAATTTGTCAAAAGGAGGATGGGAAATTTGTTGTTACGACTTTGATTGATATCAGCACCCATCAACTAAGACAAGCAACTCAAAAATCTCGCGATCGCTACTTAGCCGCCCTGGTAGAAATTCAACGTCAGTTATTTACTTTTGATGGTAGTCATAAATACTACACAGAAATTGTGGAAACTCTGGGGCTAACATCAAAAGCCAGTCGTGTATATATTTGTGAGAATCACCCAGGAGTAGAGGGTGAGTTGGCGATCGGTCAATGCGCCCAATGGTGTGCGCCGGGAATTCCGCCAAAAATTCTCAACACTGTCAAAAGAAGCTTTGACTATGAAGATTTTTCTTCGCGTTGGACTACCTTATTATCTCAAGGCGAAATCGTTTGCGAACTGGTGACGGAATGTGCGGAATCAGAACGGGAAATTTTAGCCCGCCAAGGAGTTTTCGCGATTCTGATTTTACCAATAATGGTCAAAGGTGAGTTTTTTGGCTGCATCGGCTTTGATAATTGTGGGGAAGTCAGGGGTTGGGAAAAGTCGGAAGTTGACATTTTACAAGCAGTCGCTGCGGCGATCGCGATCGCCCAAGAACGCAGACAAGCCGAGGAGCAGCTAAAAACCCAACTGTCCCAACTCCAGCAAGAAATTCGCGTCAGCGAAGCTTCCCGCAAAGCGCGTCTAGTCGCCCTCAAATCTAGCGAAGGTAAATATCGTCAGCTAATTGAGACATCCCAGGACATGATCTGGTCGGTGGATGTGGATGGTGTGATTACTTTTGTTAACCTTGCGGTCAAGAAATTTTATGGTTACGAACCCCAAGAAATGATTGGGCGTAAATTTACAGATTTCGTTTTACCAGATCAGGTGGCGCTGATGGGTGAATTTTTCGCCCAACTACTAATGGGAGAGTCTGTTGTTCTCCATGAAATTAGCTGTGCTGCTAAAGATGGTAGTACCCTTTATTTATCGATTAATGCGTTCCCTGAAAGGGTTGTCGCAGACATCGCCCAGAGCAATGCTGAAGATGTAGTTGTCGGCATAACAGGCACAGCTAGTAATATTACTGAGCGAAAACTAGCCGAACAAGCATTGCAAAAAAGCGCCATTAAACTGCGTCATGATAACTTAGTGTTAACAGAACTAGCTAAAAATCAAGTGCTTTATCAAGGCGACTTGAAAGCTGCTGTCAGAGAAATCACAGAATTAGGTGCAAAAAATCTTGCAGTAGAACGAGCTAGTGTCTGGCTATATGGAGAAAATGACAATATTTTGCAGTGTCTCGATTTATTTGATCACTCTCAACAGCAACACAGCGAAGGATTTTCACTTGTAGTCGCAGATTATCCAGCTTATTTTCAAGCTTTGCAGTCCGAGCAAATCATCGATGCCCATGATGCTTGTACAGATCCCAGAACCAAAGAATTTTTAGATGCTTATTTAATTCCATTAAACATCACTTCGATGCTGGATACACCGATCAGGTTGGGAGGTAAGACTGTCGGAGTTTTATGCTTAGAAGCAGTAGCAAATCCCCATCATTGGACATTAGAAGATCAAAATTTTGCGCGTTCCTTAGGAAATTTAGTATCTTTAGCACTAGAAGCACGGGAACGCAAACGTGCAGAAGCAGCACAAAGAATTTCCGAAGAAAAGTTAGGCTCGGCTTTTAGATCCTCTCCTGACTCGATTAGCCTCAGTACTTTTCCTGATATGCGCTATATCGAAGTTAACGAAAGTTTCTGTACATTTTTTGGTTATTCGCGATCGCAGGTAATCGGTCATACTAGCCAAGAATTGCAGATTTGGGCAAATCAAGAAGAATATGCTTTCCTCCCGCAAATTCTGCAACAAACAAAAGTTGTGCGCAATCATGAGGTTGATGTCCGCACTGCAACCGGGGAAATCAAGACAACTTTGTTAAGTGCGGAAATGAGCGAAATTGATGGACAAAAGTACATCCTGGGTACAGCTAAAGATATCACTGAGCGCAAGCAAGCAGAAAACGAAAGCCGGCTGTTGCTGTTGACAACCCAAGCAATTACTCGCGCCATTGATGTGAATAGTGCTTTAGCCCTCGTCCTACGGTTAATTTGCCAAAATATCGGCTGGGATTTTGGCGAAGCATGGATACCAAATGATGATGGAGCCGTTTTAGAACATAGTTTAGGTTGGTATGGTGAACATAACACCTTAGACGAATTTTGGTTAGAGAGTAAAACTCTGAAATTAACGCTGGGTGAAGGATTACCAGGGCGAGTTTGGCAAAACCAGCAGCCAGAATGGATTGAAGATGTTTCTCATGTGGCGCAACCGATTTTTTTGCGATCGCCACAAGCTGCAAAAGTGGGATTAAAAGCAGTCTTTGGTGTCCCCATTCTCGCTGGGAACAAAGTATTAGCAGTTTTAGTATTTTTTAAAAGCATCTCAATGCCAGTTGATAAGCGCTTGCTATTGCTAGTAGGTGCTGTAGCCGCCCAGTTAGGTGGACTAATTGCGCGAAAATTAGTAGAAGCCGCCCACAGAAAAAGCGAAGAACGTTTGCAGCTAGCCTTAGAAGCTAGCGATTTAGGATTGTGGGATTGGGATCTCACCACTGGGAAAATCTATCGTGACTGGCGCTGGAAGAAAATGTTGGGCTATGCAGAAGATGAAATTGACGAGAATATGCAAGCTTTTGAGGAATTAGTACATCCCGAAGATTTACCTTTAGTCCAATCAACTTTAGACGATCATCTCCAAGGTAATAGTCCGGTTTTTGAAGTAGAATTTCGGATGCTTTGCGCCTCAGGTACTTGGAAGTGGATTCAAACACGCGCTCAGATTTTTGAGCGCGACGAACAAGGTTTACCACTGCGAATGACAGGTACTCACAAAGACATCACTGAACGCAAAACCTTAGAACGAGAAATCGCCCTCAGAGAAGCTCGCCTCAACGCCTTTTTTTCTGGTGCGCCTGTAGGGATGGATATTTTAGATAAGCAACTGCGGTTTGTGCAAATCAACGAATTACTCGCAGATATTCATGGAAAACGCCAAAAAGACCATATTGGTAAAACTATCTACGAAATAGTTCCCCAGATGGCATCCTTTGTCGCCCCATTCTACAAGCAGGTGCTATTAACTGGTCAACCGATACTTAATTTAGAAGTGAGCATTCCCTCACCCAAGCAACCAGATATTGTCCGCCACTTCCTGATTTCTTATTTTCCGATTCCCGGTGAAGACGATCGCCCCGCAGGTGTGGGTACGGTGATGGTAGAAATCAGCGCCCGCAAATATGCAGAACAAAAACTGCGCTTAGCTAACGAACGCTTGCAATATCTGCTGACTACTAGCCCAGTAGTGATTTATAGCAGCAAAATTTCCGGTGACTTTGGACACACCTTTATCAGTGAAAACGTCAAGACAATGCTGGGCTACGAATCGCGGGAATTTCTGGAAAATCCCAATTTCTGGCTGCGTCATGTCCACCCAGAAGATGTTGAGTATATCTTAAGCAAATTCTCACTGCTGTTTGAGCAGGAGTACAGTTCCTATGAATATCGCTTTTTGCACGCTGATGGCACTTATCATTGGTTATACGAGCAGGTAAGGTTAATCCGCGATGATGCCGGAAAGCCCATAGAATGTGTTGGTTACTTAGCAGATGTCAATGCCCGCAAGCTCGCAGAATTAGCTTTGCAAGCCAGTCAGCAACGATATCAACTTTTAGCAGAAGCCTCCCCTGCTTGTATTTTCCACACTGATATTGATGGCAATGTCTTATATTTAAATCAACGCTGGATTGACATTACTGGACTCTCCTTAGCCGAATCACTGCGCAAACCTTGGACAAATGCAATACATCCAGATGACCGCAAGCAAGTTGTGAAGATCTGGAATAAAGCCAGGGCAAATAAAACTTGGTATAAAAGTGAGCATAGAATTCTGCGTACTAATAATACGATTGTTTGGGTATTGTGTCAGTCATTGCCAGAAATGGGGGATGACGGCGACATTAAAGGCTATATCGGTACAGTTACAGATATTACCGAGAGAAAACTAGCAGAAGAAGCCTTACAAGAAAGTGCAGAAAGAGAAAGAGCGATCGCTCAAGTAATTCAAAGAATGCGTCAGACATTGGATTTAGAGACAATATTTGCCGCTACAACCCAGGAATTGCGCCAAGTCTTAGATTGCGATCGCGTCGTTGTCTATCGTTGCAATCCGGAATGTGATGGCGAATTTGTTTCCGAATCAGTTGGAAGTGGTTGGATTTCCTTACTTGAGGTACAAGCAAATAACCCCAATTTCAAACTAGAAACCGATTGTGGCATGATGACACTGTTAGATCATCCAGATAACTTGCAGAATCCAGATTTGCCAACACACCAAAGCATTTCTTACCAATGTGTATCAGATATTCATCAAGCTGGCTTTCAACCGCATGACATCAGCATCTTAGAACGGTTTCAGGCAAAAGCTTATATTACTGTACCCATATTATGCGGCGATCAACTTTGGGGATTATTAACAAGTTATCAAAATTCTGGCCCCCGCCACTGGAAAACAGAAGAAATTAATATAGTAGTGCAAATTGGCAATCAATTAGGAGTTGCCTTACAGCAAGTACAATTACTAGCACAAACTCAAAGTCAATCACAAGCATTACAAGCAGCAGTAATTGCTGCTGATGCGGCTAATCGTGCTAAAAGTGAATTTCTCGCCAACATGAGTCATGAATTGCGAACTCCACTCAACGCAATTCTTGGTTTCACCCAAATCATGAGTCGCGAAAATTCATTATCCAGCCAAAATCAACAACATCTAGCAATTATTAATCGTGCTGGCGAGCATTTGCTGAACTTAATCAATGACATTTTAGAAATGTCTAAAATCGAAGCCGGCAGAACCACCTTAAATATCACCAGTTTTGACTTAATTACCCTGTTAAAAAGTTTAGAAGAAATGTTATGTTTTCGTGCTGCTTCTAAGAACCTGAATCTAGTATTTGAATATGCTCCTGATCTTCCCCAATATGTGCAAACTGATGAAAGTAAACTGCTGCAAGTTTTACTCAATCTGTTAGGCAATGCCATCAAGTTTACTACTAAAGGTAGCGTCATCCTGCGGGTGAGTATGGGAGCAGGGGAGCACTTCTCTCCGAGACGCTCCGCGAACGACTTGCGAGAGCGCGAGCAAGGGGAGGAAAATTTTCCCCATCCCTACCGGATATTCTTTGAAGTCGAAGATACCGGACTTGGGATTGCGCCCCAAGAAATTAACTTATTGTTTGAAGCCTTTGGACAAACAGAAACCGGGAGAAAATCCCATCAAGGAACAGGCTTAGGTTTAGCAATTAGCCGCAAATATGTACAGATGATGGGAGGCGATATTACTGTTAACAGCACTTTAAGTGAAGGTAGTAAATTTGCCTTTGATATTCAAATTAATCCCACTTCAGTCAATGAAATTCATCTGCCGCAAAATCAATCTTTAGTGATTGGTTTAGTCCCGGATCAAGCAGAATATCGCATTTTAGTAGTTGATGATGCGCCCGAAAGTCGTCTGTTTATAGTACAATTACTGACATCTATTGGCTTTTTAGTATGGGAAGCTACTAATGGAGAAGAAGCGATCGCCCTCTGGCAAGAATGGCAACCGCACCTAATTTTAATGGATATGCGAATGCCTGTGATGGATGGATATGAAGCTACAAGTGTCATTAAAGCTACAGAAGCCCAACAACCAACTTCCCACCAGCGTACGATCATTATTGCCTTGACTGCCAATGTTTTTCAAGAACAACGAGCCGCAATGATTCAAGCTGGCTGTGATGACTTAATTAACAAGCCATTTCGGGAAGAAATCCTCCTGAAAAAACTCAGCGAATATTTAGGAGTACGATATCTTTATCAACAAGAAAACAATCGATTAGTAACAGCAAGGCAAACAATAGCACAAATTTTACCACCTGCTGATTTAGTGCCTTTACTTTCCCAAATGTCCTCTACATGGTTAACAGAACTATATCATGCTGCTGCACAATGCAGTGACGATATGATTTTAGATTTGCTGAGTCAAATTCCTGTGGACAATCAAGGATTACAAACATTTATCAGTGACTTAGCGAGTAACTTTCACTTTGAGAGAATTATGGAATTAATAGAACAAGTAGATATGCAAGATGACCAAATACAGATTTTTAATAATTTGGGAGATTCAAGCACCGATTGACAAAGTAGCTGATTTTTTTAATTGGTTAGAAAGTGCCCTCAATTTGGGAATACTGACAATTAGGGTGAAAAGTTGCTGTAATTGTTTGAAAAAACCTATTTACAGCTTCTTCCCTAAAGCACAGTCTTTCCAGGAATTTACGTACTATGAAAACTGTTCAAGTTGAATACGCAGGTCGAATTAAAGTTGAAACTGGTGAGAACCCCAAACAGTTATACTACCACCAGAATGAAGCAATCAAAGCACTGAATGAAAAGAATCAACATCCCTTTGAAGGCTTGCTAGTTCTACCTACAGGCGGCGGGAAAACATTGACAGCAGTTCACTGGCTACTACGTAATTTTATCAATCAAGGTAAAAAGGTTTTGTGGATTGCTCATCGCCATGAACTACTTGATCAAGCATTTCAGACAGTTGAACTTAGTGCTTATTCATCATTATTGAGTAATGTATCTGGATTTAGATACCGCATTATTTCAGGACATTCTAAACATGATCGACCTGTAAATATTGAACGAACTGATGATATCATCATTGCCAGTAAAGATAGTTTGAACAGCGGCTTAGATCACTTGTTGGAAAACTGGATCGGTCACTTACAGGAAGTTCTCTTGGTAGTGGACGAAGCACATCATGCAACAGCTAAGACTTATCGCAAGCTAATTAATGCCGTCAAGGATGATCTACAAAAGCGAGGTCATACAAACGGGTTTAAAATGTTGGGATTAACAGCTACTCCCTTCAGAACAGATGAGAGTGAAAAGGGGTTATTAAAGCTAGTTTTTCCAAATGATATTATATTTTCCGAACACCTCAGAAATTTAGTTGCTAGAGGAATCCTTGCGGAACCTATCTTTGAAAATCTAGAAACAAAGATAGAAATAAAGCAAAAATTGACAGCTAGAGACATCAAGAATATTGAAGATTTTGACAGGCTGCCAAAGGACATTGCTGAGAAGATTGCTCAATCTAGGAACCGGAACAATCAAATTGTTAAGCATTATATTAACAATAGGGCCAAATACAAACCACTTCTAGTATTTGCAATTGATGTAGAACATGCAATCACACTGAACGCATTATTTAAGGCCGAAAAAATTAATTCTGATTTTATTGTAGCAGCAGTTAAAAATGCAACTACAGGTAAGACAATTGCAGCAACAGATAATAAAGAGAAAATACAAAAATTTAGAAATGGAGAGCTTGAGGTATTGATAAATGTAGAAATATTAACTGAGGGAACAGATTTACCTAATGTACAAACTGTTTTTCTTACACGTCCTACAACATCTACAATACTCATGACACAAATGATAGGGCGAGCTTTGCGTGGGCAAAAAGCAGGCGGTACAGAAAAAGCTTATGTAGTTAGCTTTATTGATGAATGGGAGGACAAAATCAATTGGGTTAACCCACCGCAGCTTCATAATGAAGACGGTGCAGAATTTATTGAAAAAGACATTTCATCCAGTAATAGAACTGCTCGGTTGATATCTATTGAAATGATCGAGGAATTCGCTCGCATCATGGATGAATCAATTGATACTACTGCACTAGAAAAACTAGAATTTTTGAAGAGAGTTCCTATCGGAATTTATCGTTTTTCTATTCTCGAACATTCAGAAGATTCTGAAGCATTTGAAACTATTCCCAGAAATTATGATGTGTTGTTATATGATGATACAGAAGAGGCATACGACAATTTTATAAACGATTTAGAAGTGCTCTTTAAAAACGTTGATTTAAAAGATAGAGAAATATTGACTAAAGCAGAACTAGAAACTCTTTTGCAAACTGCAAAGCAAATTCATTTTCCTGACTATAAAACTTTACTAGGTTATAGAGATGAAGATGTAGAAAATATCTTGCGTTTTTATGCTCAAAAGCAGATTCTCCCAGAATTTCTAGCCTTCAGCGAGAGGAGAAAGTGTGATTTGTCTATTGTAGCAAAGCATATCTACGACAATTCTTTAGGTGGTCGAGCAAAATCTGACTACATCGACTCTCTGTGGAATGATGAAAAGTCTTTTTGGCAAGTTTTATTTAGCTATGAAAAGCTATATTTCAGGAAGCAGTTAGACATTGAAACTCTTAAGATTGAAGGACTATACCCTAATACTGTAGTATCAATACCAACTGTAATTCCTGACACTGTACCAATAGAGAAGTTAACTCTATATGAAATCAAAGAGCGAGATATTCTTGAATACATAAAAATTAAAAAAGCTGTATTCAAAAAGCATACAGATGCAAAAGGGTTTATAACTTGTGCAATCAGTGGAGCCAAAAGTCAGATGCGGAGAGATTTTCAAATTGATCACATTAAACCTATGTCTCAAGGTGGTTTAACTACTCTAGATAATCTACAAGTGCTAACGCATAAAGCCCATATCGAAAAAACCCGTAGTGATAACACAAAGCGATAGTCTTTTAAAGATATTTGTGTAACCGTAGGGTTATCTGTATTTTGTTGGTTTGGCAGGTTTAAAATATATGGTGTCACCCAAAACAAACTCATGACTCTAACCTTAAACTTGCCACCAGAATTAGAACAATATCTTGCTCAGGAAGCTCAACAACAAGGGCTTTCGGTCGAAGCTTATACCTTACAGATTCTAAAAGACTACATTCTTGTAAAAGACAAACAGTCTAATTTAGTTAATTTACTTCAGTCTTGGATTGATGAAGGTGATGCTGATGAGCAGCGAGAAACAGGAGAGTACTTAATTAATGCCTTAGATGAAGATAGATTATCGGATCGTAAGTTATTTCCTGTTGAGTTAAAAGGTATAACTTGGTGAGTCGGGTTATTCTTTTGGATGCAGGGCCAATAGGACTAGTGACAAATCCAAAACGCTCAGATGAAAGCTTTGCTTGCACCCAATGGCTGCAACTACTAGTTTCTTCTGGAAGTCGGGTGATTATTCCTGAAATCGCTGATTATGAAGTCCGACGAGAATTATTACGAGCAAACAAAGTTAAAGGTATTGCTCGCTTAGATGAATTAGCTCAATTTTTAGAATATTTGCCCATCACAACGGCTGCAATGCGTCAAGCTGCATTATTCTGGGCGCAGGCTCGTCAGCAAGGACAACCAACAGCTGGTGATAAGACGATTGACGGTGACATAATTTTAGTAGCCCAAGCTGTCACTCTTGCTGTTTCAGATGTAGTAATTGCAACAACTAATGTAGGACACTTATCTAGGTTTGTTTCAGCCGACTTATGGCAAAACATTAAAATAAATTGAGTAAAACCCAACACTATATTAGGTAAATGCTGGGCTTCATTCAAATTAACTAGCGGGGTTATTTGGTGGTAATTGTTCTGGAGGTGCTTCGGCTGGGGGAGCAAGTACCGCATCCGGCGCAATTTCTGCCACAGGAATCGGTTCTTTCTTCTCCGTTTGGGAATCTGCTTGTGCTGCTTCCACTAATTCCGGATCTGGGGGATTTGGTGGAATCACTTCTGGTAGACTCTCAGTTGTCGCTGCTGTGTCTGTAGTGGTGACTACCTCATCAGTGGGTTTTTCTGATATGGAAGTTTCCGGCTCAGTAGTAGTCACTACTTCTGCTACTGGAGTTTCTGTTACAGCAGTAGTATTGTCGATAATTTCCACAGCCGGCGAAACTGTGGTCGTAGGGGAAGTTGTCGTAGTTTTGGATGTTGTCGGTGCTTTTTTCGGAGTTTTCTGGAATTTATCTTTAACTCCAGCCAATGTATTACCAACACCCTTTTGCAACTGAGCCAGCCTGTCTGTGAGAGACAACTTAGTCACCTGTTGCTGAATGGAAGTTTTGACAGCTTCGGAACTGGGTACTGGTGTTTGTTGAGCCTTTGGCGTTACTAGCCGACGTAATGAGAGAGTTTGCCAGCCAAACCAACCCAAAAGAGCAACACTAGCTATATGACCCAGCAAAAGGCCGCCATTAATGCGCTGTGCAAAAACCCATAACATCAAGGCGTAAAATAGCCCTACACCGCTCCAAATAAAATCATTCTTGCGATGGATTTCTGGAAAAAAGAAAGCTGCTAGATAAATGGCTAAGCTCCCCAGACCCACCGCTAAAGCTAGGACATATGCCAGCATTATTTGGTAACTCCTTACTCTGTCCTTTGACTTGTGATTAGGGGTTAGAGCTTAGGGGTTAGGGGTGAGAAATTACTCTAGTACAGCGGGCGCGTAAATCAACAGACCATCTCAAAAAGCCCAAAAGCTTCAAATTAGAGTCTTTTGACTTTTGAATGCGTGACTTTTGACTTACTCGGCAGCGGTACTAGTCCCTAATCTCTAGCTCCTAGCCCCTTTGATTAGATATTTCAATTTTGCAAATTTTGCAAGTAAATTGTTGATTTAGATACAAATTAAAATTAATTATCTATGTTACTTGTGTATTCTTGCAGCCAAGCTAAATGCTTTCTTAATGTCTTCTTTAGGAGAGAAGCGAAAATCTCGGACTACCCTAAAGATAAAAGGATCTGCAAGAGTTAGCCAAACATAGTTTATGACCCTACAAAGCTTTGGTGTGATTGGTTTAGCCGTTATGGGCGAGAATATCGCTCTAAACGTCGAGCGTAATGGCTTCCCAATTGCAGTTTATAACCGCTCCAGAGAAAAAACCGACGCCTTCATGGCCCAACGTGCGCCAGGACGGAATGTCAAAGCCGCTTTCACCTTGGAAGAATTCGTAGCTGCACTAGAACGTCCCCGTAAAATCTTGGTGATGGTGCAAGCTGGTAAGCCAGTGGATGCGGTGATTGCTCAACTCAGACCCTTGCTGGACGAAGGCGATATCATTATCGACGGTGGCAACTCTTGGTTTGAAGATACAGAACGACGCACCCAAGAATTAGAACCCACTGGGCTACGCTACATTGGTATGGGTGTGAGTGGTGGTGAAGAAGGCGCGCTGAATGGCCCTTCACTTATGCCTGGTGGTACAAAAAGCTCTTACGAGTATCTATCACCAATTTTTAACAAAATTGCAGCTCAAGTCGATGATGGCCCTTGCGTAACTTACATTGGCCCTGGTGGTTCTGGTCACTACGTCAAAATGGTACATAATGGCATTGAGTATGGCGATATGCAGCTAATTGCTGAAGCCTACGATTTGCTGAAAAATGCCGGTGGACTTGACCATAATCAGCTGCATGAAGTCTTCGCTCAATGGAACACCACCGATGAACTCGATTCATTTTTGATTGAGATTACGAAGAATATTTTCCCATACATCGACCCAGAAACAAATTTACCTCTAGTAGATTTGATTGTGGACGCAGCCGGTCAAAAGGGTACTGGACGTTGGACTGTGCAAACTGCATTGGAATTGGGCGTTTCTATTCCCACCATTACAGCCGCAGTAAATGCACGGATTATCTCTTCGATTAAAGACGAACGGGTAGCCGCATCGAAGGTTTTGACAGGGCCTAGTGGTAAGTATGATGGGCAAGTCAAAGACTTTGTTAACAAAGTGCGTGATGCTCTGTATTGCTCAAAAATTTGTTCTTACGCTCAAGGGATGGCACTGCTATCTACTGCGTCAAAAACATATAATTGGGATTTGAATCTGAGCGAAATGGCGCGGATTTGGAAAGGTGGCTGTATTATTCGCGCTGGCTTCTTGAATAAGATTAAGAAGGCTTTTAACGAAAATCCAGCATTGCCTAACTTGCTATTAGCTCCCGAATTTAAGCAAACAATTCTTGACAGACAAGCAGCTTGGCGGGAAGTAATCATGACAGCTGCCAAACTGGGAATTCCAGTCCCAGCATTTAGTGCATCTTTAGATTATTTTGACAGCTATCGCAGCGCTCGCTTGCCTCAAAACCTGACTCAAGCACAACGCGACTACTTCGGTGCCCATACCTACCTGCGTACCGATAAGCCTGGAAGCTTCCACACAGAATGGGTTCCCATTACTGAAGCTACGAAATAACCAACTACATCCTGTGATGGTGTAGAAAGGTTTAATTTTAATTAGCCAGTGGTTCTGATTTTCAGAGCCACTTTTTTTTCAGGGAGATGAGAGAGATGGGGGGACAAGGGAGACAAGGAGGACAAGGAGGACAAGGGAGAGAAATGCCCAATGCTCAATGCCCAATGCCCAATGCCCAATGCCCAATTTTCAAGTAAGGCTTTTTAGCCATGTAACAGTATTTAAAACTTTACTGATAAATGTATCTTGGGCTACTAATGTTGCTCTGTGAAGTTCTTCATCAGTGGCGCTACCTGCATTGTTGTTAAAACTTAGGGTTCCTGTTGCATCAGAAAGAAACTCGACAGCAAAACCTAAATGAGCAGCTTGTCTAGCTGTTGTATCACAACACATTTGGGTCATATATCCAGAGATAACTACTGTATCAATTTGCCTCTCTCTTAGCCAAGTTTCTAACTCTGTACCTGTAAAGCTTCCTGGTAATTGTTTGTCGATTAAAAGTGCATATGGCTGTTTGGCAATTTCTGGATGAAGTTCCCATTCTGGGGTTCCCTGTTTAAAAATGGGTGTATTTTCTTGCGGTTGTGTATGTCTAACAACAATCACAGGAATATCTTGCGCATGAGCAGTCTGAATCACTTGCAGAATATTATCTAGGTTTCCTGATGGATATGTTACTGGCAGTTTTCCTGTGAAATACTCATTTTGTACATCAATTACTAATAAAGCTCTTTTCATGTTAATAATTCTCCCTAATTCACTGTGAAATCTGATGTTTCACAACGTAATTACGGTTAATCATTTTAACTGTATGTATATTTTTTATCAAGAAAAAATCCTGTCAGGGCACAAAATTATTACTTACTTAGTTTGTATATGCCTGATTGTAAATTGATATAACCAGAATAGCATCACTAATTAAAGGTTTGTCGTGTACCCCAGAGGGGAAGCAAGCTAAACCGAGCGTCTCGCAGAAAGGACTGAAGTCCTGACTAAGCAATGAATTCCCATATTTTTACATTGCTTAACATAGTTCGATTTACGCTTACCGACTTATATAAATATCATAATACTGATTCAATTAATGAGCGTGAGATATGGATTGTCGTGAAGGCTGGGGACGGGCAAACCCCGCCCCTACAGATGCATATGTATGTCTCATTCTTTTGGGAAATTGCTAGATAATTCATGCTTGTTGATTGACTTAATCTGTCAAATTCTCTAGGGATTTTGAGAGTTATTATTACCAAGATATTTATTTTTTAATTCTTCTAGTTCATCGTCTATGATACTTTTAGTAGTAGGCTGAGGATTGGTATTTGGGGGTGTGACAGGATTATTTTTCGGTTTTTTAGCACCCGAGAATAGGGTTTTCATTTCCTCTAATTCTCGATCAATTTGACTGTTAGATTTAGGAGTAACAGCAGGTTGAGATGGGGAGGGGGAGATGGTAACAGGCTTTGCTGATGTTATTTGGGTGGCGGCTAATGTTAATTTTTCCAGGTCTTTGATAACTTCATCTGCTGTTTGATACCGCCGGACGGGGATACTTTCTAACATTTTTTTCAGAATCTGATTCAACTCATTACTCACTGGAGTTTTTAAGTACTGCTGCCAAATCCAAGTATCATTATTAGTATCATAGGAATCAAAGGGCGATCGCTCTGTTAATAGCCGAATACAAGTAGCACCCAAACTGTAGATATCACTGGCAAAAATCGCCCGTCCTCTAATTTGTTCTGGGGCGACATATTCTGGAGTCCCGATACTTGTACCTGTGCGGTTGAGGGAGGTACTGGTGGCAGATTTAGAAGCGCCAAAATCTACTAAGACTAATTTGCGATCGCTCGCACGTAAAATAATATTTTCCGGCTTAATATCGCGGTGAATTACTTGTCTGGCATGGCAAAATTGCAGTACTGGCAATAAATCATTGAGTAACTGCCGAATCTGCACTTCATTAAAAGCGCCTTGCTCTACTAATTCCTGTGCTAAGTTTTTACCATCAATAAATTCTTGGACAAGATACTGTCTATCTTCTTGGGTAAAATACGCCAGCAAGTCCGGAATTTGGGGATGTTGTCCCAATTCATCTAACTGTACAGCTTCTTGGGTAAATAACTCCGCAGCTTTTTGCACAGTATTAGTGCCTTGGGCTTGGGGGTAAAATTGCTTAATCACACAGCGTGGTTTTGAGGGTTTATCTTCATCCACCGCCAAGAAAGTACGCCCAAAACCACCTTGTCCTATGGGTTTGACAGCGCGGTAACGTTCTTTGAGGAGTAACTTAGAACCACAAGTTAGGCAAAACTTGGTATCATCAGAATTTTCCGGTTTTGGACAACGGGGATTAAGACAGTAGCTCATGGTGGCGTTAAAAATCGCTCTGGTTTGTTTTTATTGTGCCCTGCGATCGCCATTCTTGATTGTAACAACCTGAGTAACTAAATTGAAAACCCAAAAATTAACGTTTACCCAGAGTATCTTTAAAGGCTGATCTGGCAGCGACTCTATCAAGATATGCGACAATTGCCGGATATTTACTAAAATCTAGTGATAAAAGTGATTTAGCGTAATAAAGGTATGAAGCAACTGCAATATCTGCCACACTCAATTTGTTACTGACAATAAAAGGTTGTTGTTGCAAAATTTGATTGAGCGGTGTGAGTAAAATTGGCATTTCTTTTTCCCGCTTATCTGCTAAAAATAGACCAGGTGCAAGGGTAGCATTAGCAAAAATCACCCACTGTGTAATTTTGGCACGCTCTTCTAGAGAATTAGGCAATTGATGATATTTGTCGGCTAAATATAGCAAAATTGCCCCAGATTCCCATAATTTAAGGTCGCCATCGACTATAGCAGGTACTTTACCAAGAGGATTAATCGCTAAAAACTCAGGCTGGTGTTGTTCATTCGCACTGATATTGAGCGAAATATATTCATAAGGAATATTTAATTCTGCTAGATACCACTGCACCATCGGTGTGCGTGTCTTAGGGCTACCATAGAGTTTTAATTTAGCTTGATTTGGTGTATTAGGACTGGAAGCGGCAGGTTGAGAATTACTTTGTTGTGGCGGTGAAGCTAGTAGTGGTAGTATTGGCTGAGAAATCAAGGCGATTGCACTAGCTGCTAAAAATGTTTTGCAAAGCGAAGTTTGAAACATTCTGTGAATTATAATTAATTTAATATCTGGAGAGTATCATACAGTTTCGGGAACTCCAAAAAATAAATTATTCGGTTAAAGTTGTTGATTGTTGTAGGGGCGTACAACAATAGCAATTGAATATTTTTTCACGGGTAAGTCCCTTACAGTTTTTAATTGTCAAATCATTTATATCTATTAATAAAAAATAATATTTCCCTAATACCAATTCTTTATGAAGATGCGTATAATTAGCCTGCGTAGGCAGGCTTTGTTTGTTTAGCCCCACCCTTTGAGGGTGAGGGCGTTAATATGCAGCCTCACATACAATTGGTATAATTACATGATAATCTAATACTTGTTTTTACTAAATCACCCGTTTATATAAGCTTGTTGGTGTTTAAAATATGATAATAAAATCATTTATCAGATTTCTATTGTTAGGTATTTGTGTGAGTGGCGGTACTGTATTAGCTCAGACACTGACTCTGTCACCTAATTTAATTAATTTCAACTCAGAAGAAGGGGAAAAATTATTAATTGAAAGTCAATCAAGAGAAGATTTTTTCCCCTTGAGTAGTCAGTTTGTCACCCAAAATAATCAAGCATATTGTGGAGTTGCTAGTATGGTGATGGTGCTGAACAGCTTGGGAATTCCAGCGCCAGAAGCACCACAGTATAAACCATATCGAGTGTTTACCCAAGAAAACTTTTTTAGTAATGAAAAAACTAAAGAAGTGATTACATCTGAGGATGTTTCTCGTAAAGGGATGACCTTAGATCAATTAGGAGGATTATTAGGAAGTTACGGTGTAAAAGTTGGGGTTAACCATGCGGCTGATATGAGTTTAGACAACTTTCGGAAATTAGCAGCAGAGAATTTACAAGAACCTGGTAATTTCGTGATAGTTAATTATTTACGCAAGGCAATTGGTCAAGAAACAGGGGGACATATTTCGCCATTAGCTGCATATAATAAACAAACAGATAGATTTTTAATTTTAGATGTTTCTCGCTACAAATATCCGCCTGTTTGGGTGAAAACAGAAGAGTTATGGAAGGCAATGGCAACACCTGATCCAGCTTCAGGAAAAACACGGGGGTTTGTCTTGGTGAGTAGTAAATAAAATCAAGAAATATACGTAGCTATGCTTAGTTCAAAATCCAGGAATGAAGTCCTGACTACGAATAAACGGATGGCGATCGCTGTCTTCTCTCTTAGCGTTCTTCTGCATAGTCAAGTTGTATTAGCTGCCTTTACTATACCCCTACGCAGCAAAAAAGGGATGGTGGTATCAGCCCATCCCTTAGCCAGTGAGGCGGGTATTTCTATGTTACGCAAGGGTGGCAATGCAGTTGATGCAGCAGTCGCCACAACCTTGGCAATTTCTGTGGTAGAACCTTTTTCTGCGGGAATTGGCGGCGGTGGATTTTTGTTGATGTATTCACAGAAAACTGGCGAGATGAAAGCGCTGGATTTCCGGGAACGCGCACCGCTAAAAGCTACCAGAAATATGTACTTAGATGCACAAGGTAAGGTGCGTCCGAATGCAAGTGTGAATGGTTATTTGGCTGTAGCGACACCAGGAACGATCGCGGGGATGTATGAAGTGCATCGTCGTTATGGTAAACTGCCGTGGCGAGAAGTGGTAAAACCTGCGATCGCACTCGCTCAAGATGGCTTTACTCTCAGTAATTTAGTAACCTACCGTTCTTTGCCAGCTTATGAGAATCGAAAACAGATAATTCTGGGCAATCCGGCGGCGCGGGAAATTTTCACTCGCAACGGTGAATATTACCAACCAGGAGAAAAATTAGTCCAGCGAGACTTAGCTAAGACTTTAGAAGCAATTGCCCAAAATCCCCAAAGTTTTTATACTGGCAATATTGCCCAAGCGATCGCCGCAGATATGGCAAAGAACGGTGGTTTAATTACTCTGGCAGACTTAAAAGCTTACAAACCAATCTGGCGTACTCCTGTTTGTGGCAATTTTCGTCAAGCTAAAATCTGCTCTATGCCACCACCTTCATCGGGAGGGGTTCACCTATTGCAGATTTTAAACATCATTGGGGACACCGATTTAAAATCTTGGGGATGGCATCACCCTGATAGTTTACATTTAATGACAGAGGCGATGAAGATTGCTTACAGCGATCGCTCACAATATTTAGGCGATCCCGATTTTGTTAAAGTTCCTGTACAACAACTCATAAGCACAGCCTACGCTAAAGTGCGCCGCCAACAAATCAACATGGAAATAGCTAAACCCTCAACCCAGGTGAAGCCAGGACTAGAAACAATTAAAAATTTTACCCTTCGACTACGCTCAGGGTCAAAATTTTCCGAGTCGTCCGAAACCAGCCATTTGACAGTTGTGGATGCACAGCACAATGCGGTAAGTCTAACTTTTACAGTTAACCTTGGCTTTGGTGCTGGTGTGGTGACACCAGGAACAGGAATTGTGCTGAACAACGAGATGGATGATTTTGCTTCTGCACCAGGAGTACCTAATGCTTTTGGTTTAGTTGGTAGTCAAGCCAATGCTATCGCACCTCGCAAAACGCCTCTATCCAGCATGACACCGACAATAGTCACCGAAAACGGTCACTTACGCATGGTAGTGGGTGCGCCTGGTGGGAGTACGATTATCACCCAAGTTTTGCAAGTAATTCTCAACGTTTTAGTATATGGTATGGATGCTGGTGCAGCGGTTTCTGCTCCACGCATACATCACCAGTGGCTTCCCGATGAGTTACGAATAGAACCTTGGGGTTTAGATGCTCTCACTTTACAGGAGTTGCGTCGTCGGGGACACAACATCAAGGAGACGACTCCTTGGGGTAATGCTAATGCGATCGTTGTGAACGCAGATAACACTTTCGAGGGAGCAGCCGATCCTCGGGGCGAAGGTTCCCCAATAGGTTTTTGAAACAGGAATAAATAAAGCCCACAGTATTCGCAAATGACTGTGGACTTACTGATTTTGGATTATTGAATTTGAAAATCTGCTGACAAACTCATTTGCACGAGCGCTAGGAACAAGAGTCCAGCCTGCTTTGAGCAATTTTTGATAAGTCGCCCAACCTTTCGAGCCACCTGGAATTTTATAATCGGGAACTGCATATTCCCTACAAGCTGTATAGGGACGCCACGGTTGACCCGGTGCGCTTTGCAAATGCAAAATTTTCTCTCCATCATCACCTAAACCAGATAACCAGCACATTTGTCGCTGCATGGAAAACTCCTTTGCGTTAAGCATATATTGCATATTGGCAGATTTTTGTCAATAGCCACATCACCCTTGTGGGGTAATTTTTCTGGCTTAATTGAGATAACTTTCAAATCCAGTATTGCTTGAGAACAGATAATTACCCGCAAACAACTCACCTAACGGACTCCAGCCGTAGGATAAAAAACAGAGTCAACCAACCTACACACCTCTCCCTTAATTGAGAGTGAAGTTTTTTTTAATAGTACTTGCGGTTTTTGCCAGTGTATGTATCGATAAATACGATTTTGGGCTAGACGTGATTATAAATAATTTGTTTTTCTGGTTACATTGGTTTGAAATACTTATAATAAAAGCGATCGCCTGTTTTTTTCTTCAAGAGAAGCGATCGCTATATTTACCCCAATCCCGCCCTATAGGCTTCTAGCAGTGTGAAGATGAATTGTAGAGGCACGGCACTGATAAGATATCTGTATAACCGAAAGTCTGTGGATGCGGTGCCCCTACTACTTTATCAAGAGTTGATGAGAATCAAGTTTAGAGTGACGCGATCGCTTTTTGATGAGATATTTGCGGATTAAACAAGTGCGATCGCTCATTTTGTCCAAATTCATGAGTAAGTGCGATCGTGAATGTTGCCATTGACAACGTATAATTACCAACACCATAGAGCTATAGCAGTCCTAAATCAGTCGTGAGAAATTAGATCCCCGACTTCTCAAAGAAGTCGGGGATCTGGAAAGAGCTAATTTTCACAAAAAATATAGGATTGCTGTGTGTGAAGTAATAAGGATGAATTTTTGCATCCTTTTTGGCTCAGAAGGATGGCGCATACAATTTATCACCGATAATCCCGCGAATTTCGGCTACTAATTGCTGATAGCTAGAATCAGACAAGACTGGTTGGGCATTTTGGACTTCAATGGGTTGCTCTAAATCAATCCAAGACTTGCAACCACCGTATTTAGGACTATAAGAAATTTCTTGGACTTGGGATAATTTATAAGTCCGCAGGAGGAGGATATATAGTGGTTGGCGGGCTTTCCATTTGAGGCGATCGCTAATAAAATGCTCGTTCCAAATGTGGAAAGGAAGCAAGCTATTAACTATTGACTCGTCACTCACTGGTAAAATATCGGTAATTTCTGCCCAGCTACCGATGCGCACTGTTTCAGGATGCCAACCTGATGTCACTGGACATACACAATTAGCATACTCAGGTTTTAGTAAAAAAGCTTGTTGATGCTCAAATGTTGGGTAGAGTAAAACTTGGTCATGAGCAACTTGAAACTGTCCATTTTTTTCATGGATACCGCCTTTGCGCAGCAACATAATAGTATTGCTATTTTCTAAAGCATCAATAGCAATTGCCCATTCTTTGAGTGCATGGAAATTTGTGCTTAAATTCATCGACATCTACTTTAACTCTGATTTATTTTCACCCTAAAACCGCTACAGTAGGAAACTATCCAGGGAGATGAATTAGGAAATAATTATGGAAAAACGAACACTCGGAAAATCAGATGTCCAAATTACACCTATTGTGATGGGAACTTGGCAAGCTGGTAAAAAAATGTGGGTAGGAATTGAGGATGCTGACTCAATTCAAACAATTCGCGCCGCATTTGAGGCGGGGATTACCACAATTGATACTGCTGAAGTCTATGGTAATGGACATTCTGAGCGGATTGTAGCTGAAGCTTTATCTGATGTGAGAGAGCAGGTAGAGTATGCAACTAAAGTTTTTGCCAACCATCTCAAGTATCAACAAGTGATAGATGCTTGTGAGGGTTCATTAAAAAATCTGAAAACAGACTATATCGACCTTTATCAAATTCATTGGCCATCTGGTGCTTTTAATAGTGAAATTGTCCCAATTGAGGAAACGATGAATGCTCTTAATTTACTGAAAGAGCAAGGTAAAATTCGTGCCATTGGTGTTTCTAATTTCGACCGCGATCAACTAGTAGAAGCAGCCAAGTATGGAAGAATTGATAGTTTACAACCACCTTACTCACTATTTTGGCGAAAGATAGAAAAAGATTTAACGCCTTATTGTGTTGAAAATCAGATTTCTATCTTAGCTTATTCATCTTTAGCACAGGGATTATTAACAGGTAAATTTGCTCGCGGAACTAAATTTGATCCAGCAGATAATCGCGCTCAAAATAAGCTGTTCCAAGGGGAAAATTTTGAACGCGCCCAACAAGCTTTAGACAAACTGCGTCCTATAGCCGATAAACATGATGCTACCTTAGCTCAGTTAGCACTAGCTTGGTTAATAGCTCAACCGCAAAGTAATGCGATCGCCGGGGCGCGTTATCCCCAACAAGCCAAAGACAACGCATTAGCCGCACAAGTCCAACTTACAGAGGCGGAAATTGCAGAAATTGATGCGATTGGCCGCATTGTCACCGATCACTTGGATGACAATGCAGTCATGTGGGACTGGTAAGCGATCGGTATAGCTGTTGACTGTTGACTGTTGACTGTTGACTGTTGTAGGGGCGGGTTCACATATATCCTGGATCAACAATGATCTAAATAAACCCGCCCCTACAGACTGTTGCCCCATGCCCCATGCCCAATGCCCAATATCCGTAATTTCTAACGTATATTTTATTATCAAATAGCACGGTAACCGAAAAACTTGATTGGAGGTAAAATAAACCACAATTATCACAATCTGCGCGATCAAACTTTTGCTTTTATTTCAGCAGTGAGGCAAAATGGCTGTGTGTTTTTTCATTCTATTATGTGCTGGTTTCATCACTAGCTATTTTCTCTTAAAAAAAAGTAATAATGAAATCTCACATCTGGTAGCTGTATTTGCGGCTATCAGTCTGATTTTGGGTTTAATATTCGCTCCTTGGCAGGTATTACTTTTACTATTAATTGCTGTTCTGTTTAGTACAAGCTACGAATACTACACCAGCAACTTTGTCAGCGGGGAAACAGAATTTCCACAACAGCCAGTCCCCACATCCCCAGCAGATTGTCATCATTTGATATACCGTGGGGTTGCTTATCGTGCTAACTCTCATGCTAATTCAGATGAAGTAAATATAAAACCTGTAACCCATAAATTGAGTTTTAGGGGAAGCAGCTATTGTGTTTGTGTTGATCATAAAGTCCAATCAGATGAAGTAAACATACAAGCTGTAACCCATAAATTGAGTTTTAGGGGAAGCAGCTATTGTGTAAACAAAACTGCACAAAAACAAGTTCAACAGCAAGGTAGTTAGAAATTTGCTGCAATGAGCCACTTATATTTAATTACGCCGACTTACTTGTGACGAATTAGTAATTAGTTAAATAATACATTGTGCCTTCTGGAGCAAGACTCATAGCTATGTTGTAATCTTCAATTGCTTTTTGTTCATTACCTAATTCTTGATAGATTTGACTGCGCCAAAAATAAAAGAAAGCGTTTTCCGGATTAATATCTATAGCTTGGGTGTAATCATCTAATGCACCTTGACTATCGCCTAATTTTTTTTTACGAAAATTAGCGCGTGCGGTATACAGTTCTGCATTGTTGGGATGTATGCAGATTGCTGTGTGAAAATCTGCGATCGCTTTTTCTATATCTCCCTGGGCAAAATGCCTGTATGCTTGTTTAATATATCGGCTGATATCTTTTGGTTTTATCGGTATTTCTGCGGTCAATGGGGGAATTACTTCGGTTTGGCGGAAATTCGGCAAATTGTTATCCATTTTACTAAAAATCAAATAATATAATCATCAGTAGGCTGTACTTGGTTTTAGCGTACCCAGAATTTTTGTGAATGTAACTCAGTGTCAATAGTCATTGGTCATTGGTCAATAGCCAGTTGTGATTCTCCTTGTCCCTGTTGTCTCTTACAAATGCCCAATGCCCAATGCCCTACTTAGGGTTGATAGCGAATACTAAAGTAAAAGCCATCATCTTGGGCGTTATTGCCGCGATCGCTTAAATTGACGAAGGGTATGCCATAATCAAGGCGCATAGTCATCCGATCTATCCCCAAGGCCTGATTCCACAACAATCCTAAACCTGCACTGGCGAGAAAGGTTTGATTGGGTTGCTTATTGGGGTTATCAGCTTGATTCCAGACTCCGCCTAAATCCACAAATGGTGCTAGCTCAATGGTAGATAACCCGGCTTGATTACGTTCGATGGTAATTCTATCTTCGATGGCGAAGCGAAATCCATTATCTCCAGAGCGAGCATTTTGCCGATATCCGCGCACGGAACGCGCACCCCCAATGACGAATTGCTGGGAAGGGAGCAGGCTATCTGGTGTTAGCTGCAATTCTCCTTGGATTACTAATAAATGATTTTGATTAAGTTGCTGTACACGCTGTATTAAACCCAGCCAACTGAAAAACCTAGCGTCAGGAATTGGATCTTTATTAATCGTAGCATCAAATAAGCCTGTACCTAAACTAAATTGCGATTGTAAATACCAGGCTCCTTGAGGATCGCGTCTAACATAGTCTTGGCTAAATTTGAAAACACTGGTGCGGCTAACTCCGTTGACATCGGGGCCGATACCAAAGGGGGTGGGCAGTTGATCGAACAGAAAAGTTTGCCCATCTTGATAAGTAAATCCGAATGATAAGGCAAATTCTTCTCTTGGCGATCGCACTAATGGTTGGCGATAATTGATTTCATATACATCTTGATTGGCTTTAATACCCAGTTGATCGAAGGGCGGCTGGGTAATTTCATTGCGATTGGGTGCAAATCTCAGGCTGATTTTTCCGTCCATCGGGTTGAGCGGAATTTGATAGCTAAAATCAAAAATGTCAGAACCACCTGTGAGACTATGATACCATGCTCCGGCTAGTTCATCACCGTTGCCTGTGAGATTGCGTTGGCGGAGTTCAATGCCAAATCTTTCCGAACCAATACTCGGCGGTGAATAGTTATCGATACTAAAGCTGCTAGTTAGAGAATTCGCCTCTTGAACTCGGACAATCAGAACACTTTCACCGACTTTCCCTGTAGGACGCAGACTGGCTTCCACGTTGTCCAATAGGGGATCGAGTCGGAGTAATTTCAGTTGCTCTTCCAGCTTGATTGTATTCAGGGGAATTCCTGCACCCAATTGGATGCGATCGCGGATATAGCCTGAATTTAACCGCCTGGTTCCTTGGACATCAATTTCTGTTACCCGCCCTTCGATGACGCGAATCACTGCCACACCATCTGTATTTTCTCTCGGTTGGGCTACAGGTATGGCTCTGGAGTTGATATAGTTATTATTCAGGTAAAGCTGGGTAATGGCATCAGCGGCTTGTCGCAATTCTTCGATTGTTAATTCTCGCCCTTCAAAAGGCTGTACAACTTTATTTAACTGTTGTTCAGTAAAAACTGTGCTGTCTATAACTTTAATTTTCCGCACAAAAATTCGCGGTTGAGTTACTGACGGTGTTTCTGGTGATGGTGTTGGTGCGGGTTGATTTGCTTGGGTGGCTTGAAAAGAGAGTTGAGAGTTGAGTGTTGAGTGTTGAGTGTTGAGTGTTGAGTGTTGACTCTTAGGAGAGATTTTACTTTCTTGGTGGAGGGGAGAGGAGGAGATGGGTTGTGGTTGGGGGGGGTTAGGCTTGGGAGTTTGTCCTGCTACTACTGTATTGTTGAGTTGGCGATCAGCATCGGGGATGAAATCAGCAGCCTGAAGGTTGCTTGGCGATTGGGGATTTTTTTCGTAAAGATGAATATTGCGATCGCTTGCTGTTGCTTTTAGCCCATTGATTGCCATCAGCGCTACCAGATGCAAAATCAGCAAGATTCCCGGAAAACTCAGACTAGTACTTAACCAAGAGTTCTTCCGATTCAGAACTTTATTCCTGACTACTAATTTAATGTGACTTTTTTTACTTTTTCCTCCTGCTGCCATCTGCCTTCTGCCCTCTGCCTTTTCTCCAGTAGTAATATTTGAATATCATATTTTTGAGTGCCGATTACAAAGAATTGATATATTTCACGACAATTTTTAGTCAAGACTCTCCGTGATATCCACTAGCATTATATTCTGGTAACAGGTGAACAATTCCGGAGCAATTCCATGTCATTGCCTATTTCCATTGTCATTATTAATTACAATCGGGAGCGTTACCTTGGGGATGCGATCGCTAGCGTTCTCAAGCAGACATGGCGAGACTTTGAGCTACTAGTTTGGGATGATGGTTCTACAGATTCTTCGGTAGCGATCGCGAAAAAATATGCACAGCAAGATCAGCGAGTCCGCGTAGTAGCAGCACCCCATCAGGGAATCGCCGCATCTCGCATTGGCGCGATCGCCCAAACTACGGGAAACTATTTAGGTTGGGTAGATAGCGATGATTTACTTTCCCCCACAGCCTTAGCCGCAACGGTGAGCTTACTTCACCGTCACCCAGAGATGGGATTTGTTTACACCGATTATCAAGATATTGATGAAAACAGTAAAGTTATTAAATATGGCGATCGCTGTCGCATTCCCTACTCCAAAGAGCGACTGCTAGTAGATTTTATGACTTTCCAATTCCGCCTGATTCGCCGTTCAGTATACGATTTAGTCAATGGACTTCATGGCTCACCGAAGACTTACGCTGAAGATTACGACTTATGTTTGCGGCTTTCGGAAGTAGCGTCAGTCGGACATATCAAGCAGCCACTCTACTATTATCGCCTACATTCAGGTAATATCACCAAAGCAGGCAAGTTGGAGTTGCTGTTGTCTTCTCAACAAGTTATCGCCCAAGCACTGCAACGCCGGGGACTAGCTGAAAAATATCAAATTGATGTAGATTTATCTACTGGGCGTTTTACTTTGCGGCACAAACAGCCCTTCCGGAATTTTATCACCAATTTGCTCAAGGGTGCGAATGTCGTCAACACTTCTGTATGGAAGCAAAAACTCAAGCGCTCGATTACCTTGGCGACATTTCCCTTAGTCGCAGCCATTAATACTGGGATTGCCCAAGCGCAAATTGTCCCCGCAGTCGATGGTACAGGTACGATAGTTACTCCCAATGGCAATAGACTGGATATTAATGGTGGGACGACATCTAACGATGGGGCGAATCTCTTCCACAGCTTTCAGCAATTTGGACTTTCAGCCGAACAAATCGCCAATTTTCAAGCGAATCCCCAGCTGCAAAATATCCTCGGTCGGGTGACAGGTGGGAATGCTTCCATTATTAATGGTTTAATTCAGGTAACCGGTGGTAGTCCTAACCTATTTTTGATGAATCCGGCGGGATTTGTTTTTGGTGCTAACGCCAGCTTAAATGTCCCCGGTGCTTTTACCGCCACAACAGCCAACGGAATTAGTTTTGGTAACAGTTGGTTTAATGCGATCGGGACGAATAATTATGCAGTTTTAGTTGGTAATCCTACAGGCTTTGCCTTTACAATCAGCCAGCCAGGAGCAATATTCAATGCTGGGAATTTGGCTGTAGGAACTGGACAAAGTTTAAGCCTTTTGGGTGGTACAGTCATCAGCACTGGACAACTCACAGCACCAGCTGGACAAATTCTCGTGACATCTGTACCCGGAGAAAATTGGGTACGTCTGAGCCAGCCGGGGAATCTCTTAAGCTTAGAAATTCAACCTTTAGCTAATAGTAACAATTTACCCAACAACTGGACAATTCCCATAGCTTCTTTACCAGAATTGCTGACAGTAGGTAACACCGGCTTAACTGCCAACCCTGATGGTACTGTAAAACTTCCCGGCTCGAACATTAATGTACCCAGCAATCCAGGGACAACGATTGTTAGCGGTAAAGTTGATGCATCAGGTGCCACAGGCGGTACAGTCAATGTATTGGGGACAAAAGTCGGACTAGTTAATGCTGATATTAACGCCTCTGGGAATAATGGTGGCGGTACTGTGCTGATTGGTGGCGATTACAAAGGACAAGGAACGGTTCCCAACGCAGCGCAGACTTATGTTGATGGGAAATCTGTAATTGCAGCCAATAGTAACTCAACTGGTAACGGTGGGCGGGTAATTGTTTGGGGTAACGACAGCACACAGTTCTTTGGTAAGATTACAGCTAATGGCGGCGCGAATGCAGGCAACGGTGGTTTTGTCGAAGTATCGGGGAAAAATTTCTTAACTTTCAATGGTTTGGTAGATACTTCAGCAGCCAATGGTAATTTTGGGACTTTATTACTAGATCCCAGCACCTTAACTATTATCGATGCTCCCTTCGGAGCAGGTGATTTTGATACTTCAAATGGTAATATTCTGGCTGAAACTACAGATAATGGCGCTAACACCGTTTCTTGGGGGGCGCTAAGTAATGCCGAGACTAGTACTATTAATTTAGAGGCAACGGGAAATATTACCATCAATGATATCACAGGCAATACACCAGGAGTAACTACTGCTGCGGGTGTGGCTACTTTAAACTTAGGCGGTGGCGGTAGTTTTAACTTGACATCAACCAGTGGTGCTGTAATTTTTGAAGATCCCACTAACACCATAAATACCACTGGTGGAGATATCAATATTTCTGGAGCCAGCTTATCATTAGGCAATTTCAACACAATAGCTGATTTTAGTCCCAGCGGTAATGTAATTTTGTCTGCAACTGGCAATATTAGCGCGGGTAATATTATTACTACAGGCAATGGCTATGGTACTGGAAATATTGATGTTGATAGTACCAACGGCGCGATCGCCTTGGGAAATCTCAACGCCACTAATAATACTTCTGGTTCCAGGGGTAAAATAACTTTGTCTGCCGGTGGCAACATTAATGCAGGTAAGATTGAAGCTATTGGCAACGGTGAGATTGTTGCCATTGGTAACGGTTATCAAGCTGAAGGTTTTGAATCCAAAGATATTGGTGTTGCTGTTACGAGTACCAATGGCGCGATCGCTTTGGGAGATATCAACACCAGTAGTAACAATTCACCCAGCCCAGCCAGTGGTGGTTCTGTCACTGTCAACGCCCTAGCAGGTAGCATTATTACAGGTGCAATTAACTCTTCTGTCACCACAAATAGCCGCAGCAATTTTACAGGTATAGGTGGTGCAGTTACCTTAACCGCCGCCAATAATATCACCACTTCCACCATTAATTCCTCAGGAACTTTTAGCATCGGTGATGGATTTTCTAGGGGAACTGTGAGTTTGACAGGTGGCAATATAGAAGTTACCAGCAATAATGGCAAGATTGAGGTCGGAAATCTCAGCACCAACGTTAGCGCAGATACTATATCAAACTTAAGTGCATCTGTGGCAGGAACGGTTAAGTTAAGCGCTGTTGGCGATATCACTACAGCTAACATTGATACCTCTGCCAATCAGGGTTATGATTCAGCTACCGGGGGAACCGTTGCCATTGCTACAAGTCAAGGCAGTATTACTACAGGAACAATTAACTCATCTATATTCAAAGATCAGGGCGGTGGAAATTTTACAGGTAAATCTGGTGCAGTTACCTTAAATGCTTTAGCTAATATCAATACTAATGTTATTAATACCTCAGCCAGTGCTACCAATATCGATGGTACTGGTAATGTGACAGCTGGCAACATAGAAGTTACCAGCAACAATGGCGAGATTAACCTGCCAAATCTTAACACCAACGTCAGCGGAGATTTGAATAATTCTCAGGCGGGAACGGTTAAGTTAAACGCTGTTGGCAATATTATTACAGGTAACATTAATTCTTCCACCGCTCAGAGTTTTACATCATCTGTCAGTGGAGACGTTGCAATCACTACAACTACAGGCAGTATTACTACAGGAACAATTGACTCATCTTTATTTACAGATCAAGGTGTGACAGATTTTACGGGTAAATCTGGTGCAATTAACTTAACCGCCGCAAATAATATCACCGCTACCGCAATTGATTCCTCCGGAACTTCTACCAACCCCGTCGAGACAATTGTCGGCGAGCCTATTGTTGAGGGAAGCCCTAGTTTAACAGGTGGCAATGTAGAAGCTACCAGCAAAAATGGTGAGATTACCTTAGGAAATGTCAACACCAACGTTAACGCCGATAGTATAACCAACATCATCAATAATTCCCAGGCGGGAACGTTCAATTTAAACGCTTTTAGCAATATTATTACAGGTGACATTAATACCTCAGCCAGTCAAGGTTCTGAATCAGCTAGCGGTGGAAATGTTGGAATCACCTCAACTATCGGAAATATTACTACAGGAACAATTAACACCTTCGTAGAGGGAGAGAATGCTTCTCAAGCAGGAACAGTCAAGTTAAATATTGTCCGCAGTATTCTTCCAGAAGAAATTAAGAATCCCGATGAAATTTTCGGCAATATTATTACAGGTAACATTAATTCTTACGTCTTTGGGGGTTCTAGATCAGCTATTGGTGGAAGCGTTGACATCACCACACCTACAGGCAATGTTAATACAGGATCAATAGATTCATCTGTATACAACAATCTGCAAGGAGGCGATTTTACAGGTACATCTGGTGCAGTTAACTTAAATGCCATATTTGATATCACTACTGGTAGGATTGATACCTCAGCAACTGCTAACAATGTGAATGGAACTGTCAATGTGACAGCAGGTAATGTTCGCTTAGAGACAAATAACTCTTTTGGCAGCGCGATTAAGTTTAACACGATCGCATCCCAAGCAACCGGAGAAACTGGTGCTACTCTTCAAGGTGGTAATGTGGAAGTGCTAACTAATGGCATCATTCAAGGCATAGGGACATTATCTGAAGATGATACAGGTGATACGATCGCCACAGATAACGGCGGTACGATCACAATTCAACATGATGGCGGCCCCGATAATGTACCATTTATTGTTGGTGATGCCAGTATAAATGGTACAGCAGGCGCACTCAATGCGGGGGGAGATGCTACAATTCCTGCGGATAGCTTCTTTAGTTCACCTGTATTGCCCAACGGCGGAACAGACGAAACAACTCCCCCCAGGATTACGATCAATTCTGTAAATACCCCGCCAACACTACTAACAGCAAACACAGCATTACCTGATACCAAAACTAATCAGTCTGTCAACTTTACTTTTGAATATTTAGCGCCACAAACATCAGATGATAACAATGACAACACTACCTTTCAAGTTGAAGTAAATAAAGGAAGTTTAATTGTTAATGGTAATCTTGTGACTGGCGTTACTACCATCACTGAGAGAGATACCTTTGAATACAAACCCCCTACAGATACTAGTGGTTTAGTAGATGCTTTGACAATTAGTGCGAGCGATCGCGTTTCCACTTCAACAGCACCAATTCCGATCAACGTCACCCCACCACCAGACCCAAAGCCAGATCCAGATCCAGACCCAGTCCCAGACCCAGTCCCAGACCCAAAACCAAACCCAGATCCTTGCAATTTCCAATGCAATAAAATCACACCGCCTAACCCTAACCCAAATCCCCCAACAATCGTTACTATTCTCGATCCCAACCCCACCCCAGAAGGTGACTTTACAGCGAGGGTAGCGGGTTATTTAGGCGTATCAAATCCGCGTTTGAAATCTCCAGATGAAACCAAAGAAATTGCGCTCAAAATTGAGCAAGCTACAGGTGTAAAACCTGCGTTTATTTACATTAGTTTTGTTCCTGTAGAAATTCCCCCCGATGGGTTGTTGGAGACAGTTAAATCTAATAAACAGTTGGATACTTCAGCAGAACAGGATAGTCAACAACTGGAATTAGTCATCATCACCGGAAAAGGCGATCCGATTCGCCGGCGTGTTCCCGAAGCCACAAAAGCTAAAGTTTTACAAGTAGCCAAGGAATTTCGCGATCAAATTGTTAATCCCCAAAATCGTCGGCGTAACACTTATTTACGTTCATCGCAACAACTTTATCGTTGGATAATTGCCCCAGTAGAAACAGAATTACAGGCTAGACAAATTAACAATTTGGTCTTTTTACCTGATATTGGCTTACGTTCCACCCCAATGGCAGCGCTTCACGACGGTCAAGGGTTTTTGGTAGAAAAATACAGTGTGGGTTTAATGCCCAGCCTCAGTTTAACAAATACTCTGTATACAGATATTAAAAAATCCCAAATTTTAGCTTTGGGAGTCTCACAAAGTACCCAAGGACAAGAACCCTTACCAGCAGTTCCCGTGGAGTTATCAACTTTAGTATCCAGACTCTGGACAGGTAAATTACTCTTAGACAAGCAAGCGACTTTAGATAATCTCAAAGCCGTCCGCCGTCAACAACCCTTTGGTATTATTCACATGGCAACCCATGCTAATTTTAATGGTGGCGCGTTGAGTAACTCCTATATTCAGTTGTGGGAAGACAAATTACGTTTGAACCAAATCCGGGAGTTACGCTTAAATGAACCCCAAGTAGAGATGATGGTGCTAAGTGCTTGTCAAACTGCTTTAGGGAACGAAGAAGCAGAGATTGGCTTTGCAGGGTTAGCTGTACTTGCTGGTGTGAAAACCAGTGTTGCTAGTCTGTGGACAGTCAACGATGTCGGTACAGCAGCATTGATGACGAAATTTTACGAAAACTTGAAAACCGCGCCAATTCGTGCAGAAGCTTTAAGAGAAGCTCAAGTAGCGATGGCGAAAGGAAAAATTTACATCAAAAATGGACAAATCCAAGGTTTAGATCCGATTGAGGGTTTACCTTTGCACGTTGAAATTAGCGATCGCGCTAATGAATCATTAGCCCATCCTTATTATTGGGCTGCATTCACAATGGTGGGGAATCCTTGGTAGGGGTTGATGGTTGACTGTTGACTGTTGACGGTTGACTGTTGGCGCTATTTTCCAAACATTCAGCATTTTTACTCAGGCGAATCCTCGAAAATATCTTTATTGGACAAAACTGCATAAGTTAACTGGCTTGAGAAATATAAGTCTGTAAGACAGCAACAGATGGAGATTGGTTTATCTTACCTTCTGCCCTTCGGGTTCGTCAGTCGCTCATGGGGGAAACCCCCAAGACCGCGCTGACTCACCATCTGCCATCTGCCATCTGCCTTTCTTCTGTCCAAACTTAACAGTCTTTGTCATGCATTTTAGAGGAGAACTACACATGAAAGGATTCAAAGTTGTCGCATCTGGAATCATTCTACTTGGCTTAATGGTTTGCGCCCCGAAAGCTAATGCTGAAAACTTACCCAACACTGAATTGAAACCCCAGATCGAAAAATTGCCAGTTGAATCAACTCCTAATTTTACCCAATCCCCAAATAATAACTCTAACGCCAAAGCTTACCTAGACCAAGGTTTTGAATTGCTGGATAAAGAGGATTATCGCGGTGCTATTAAGGCTTTTAGCCAATTAATCAGTCTTTCACCTGATAATCCTTATGGCTACTTTGGTAGAGGTCTTGCCTACTTTAGCACTAAGGAATATCAAGCGGCTAAAGCAGATTTCGATGCATCTATAAATCTGGATTCTAGTATTGCTTACAATTATTTATTCCGAGGAATGTCTAATTATGCATTAGGTAGTAAAGATTTGGCGATCGCTGATTTACAAGTAGCAGCCAATCTTTTTGAAAAAGAAGGCAAAACGGACTTGGCTCAACAGTCTCTTGATGCAATTAAGCGGATACGTAATGCATAGTTTGTAATTTACCCGTTGCGGTTTAATTATGAATTATCAATTACTAATAAGTAGCTCAACGTAAATAAATATAATATGTTTTGTCATTGCGAGGAACGAAGCAATCCCAGTCTTTGCGATTGCTGCGTCGTTCCTCCTGGGATTGCTTCGTCGTTCCTCCTCGCAATGACATCTTACATTTAATTATGTTGACCTACTTAAATCTAGAGAAAATTAATTAGAGATAGAGGGAATATGCAAAAATTTAATACGGGTTTTTCTGTAGTCGCAGCTAAGTTAACTCCGGTATTTTTTGGCGTTATGACTAGCTTAACATTGCCGTTATCTTCAGGAATAGCATTAGAAACGCCCATACCCCACCAACAAAATCAAGTCAACGCCGGCTTAGAAATTTCTAAATTAGTAGATTTATTAGCCCAGAGTTTACCAACAGCTAATGTTAACCCGCCAACAGTTGAGGAGATTAAGCAAGTTGCTAAAAAGCAAAATGCTACTCTCGTTCAATATTCGATTATTTCTGAAGAAGTCAAAATAGAAGGTAAACAACAATCGCAAGAGTCAGAAATCTATATTTGGGTGATTCCGCCGAATGGGGAAATTTCTCTACGTCGAGTTGATTTAAAAACTTGGCGAGAAAAAGAAAAGACGACGTTAGCAGATTTGATTAAGCAAATTCAACAAATTAATGGTAGTGGAATCGAGCGAAATAAAGGCATAGTAGTTCAGCCAGGAGTAAAAGAAAATTCTGCTAAATTACTCTGGAAGCAACTACATCAATTATTAATTCAACCGATTGCTGAACTTTTGCCAAATAAACCAGAGTCTAGAGTAATTTTTATTCCTCAAGATAAATTATTTCTTGTGCCATTTGCAGCGCTACAAGATGCAAATAATAAATATTTAATTGAGAAACATACTATTTCCACTGCACCGTCAATTCAACTATTGGATTTACTTGCACAACGACGCACTGCAAATACAACTTCTACTCAGGATGTGCTGATTGTTGGTAATCCTACCATGCCAACTAAACCCCTGAATCCTGGTGAGGAATTTAGGAAGTTCTCGCCATTACCAGGCGCAGAACAGGAAGCAAAAAATATTGCCAGTATCTATCATACCCAAGCGCTGACAGGGGATGCAGCAACGGAGACAACGGTTGTAGAGCGAATGTCCAAAGCCAGGATTATTCATTTAGCAACTTCGGGATTATTGGGAGAATATTTAGAAATTCCTGGTTTACTGGCGTTTGCACCTTCTAGCCAAGATGATGGATGGTTAACAGGTAGTGAAGTTAGCAAGCTGAAGCTAAACGCCGACTTAGTTGTTTTGAGTAGTTGTGATTCAGCGTTAGGAAAAATCACCGGGGATGGTGTGATTGGGTTGTCTCGTGCATTCATTGCGGCGGGTGCTAATAGTGTAATTAGTGCGTTTGGGGATATTCCTGATGCACAGACAGCGACATTAATGACCGAATTTCATAATAATTTAAGTAAAAATCCTGATAAAGCAGCGGCGTTGCGTCAAGCGATGTTGGCGACGATGAAACAACATCCTAATCCGCAAGATTGGGCGATGTTTACACTCGTGGGTTTGCCTTAATTGTGTAGGAGAGTATAAATATGCATTTGTGCAAAATTAGTTCCAGTGTATTCATTTGTTTGATAACAATTTTATCAAATTCCACAATTCCTGATCTGCCAATGTTATTTACAACATCAAAAGCTATGGCACAACTAACAAATCAGCAAAAAACCGAAGCTGATCAATTGTTGCAAAAGGGTGTACATCAACTAAATACTAGTCAATTTGGATCTGCATTACAGTTTTTTCAACAAGCATTAGTTATTTATCAAAAAATTCAAGACCGTAAAAGTGAGGGTGCAACGCTATTAATTATTGGCTTTACCTACTTTAACCAGCAAAAATATCCGCAAGCAATTGAGTATTATCAGCAATTTTTGTCCATTGCCAAAGAACTGAATGACCATAAAGGAGAAGCTGCTGTACTCGTAAATCTTGGTTCTATCTACTATAACCTGGGAGACTATTCCAAAGCTATTGAATACCACAAGCAGTCTTTAATCATTGCTAGAGAACTCAATGACCATAAAGGAGAAATTGCTGCACTGATAAATCTTGGTGAAGCCTATCATAACCTAGGAAACTACCCCAAGGCTATTGATTATTTGCAACAGTCTTTGGTGTTAACACAAAAAATTCAAGACCGTTCAGGTGAAGCTGCGACATTAGGAAGTCTGGGTTTTGTCTACCGTAATCTGGGAGAGTATCGCCAAGCAATTGAGTATCAGCAAAAATCATTAGCGATCGCACAAGAAATTAACGACCGTGGACTTGAGGGTAATGCTTTCTCGAATCTCGCTAATGTCTATGTTAATTTAGGAAACTATCCCAAAGCAATTGAGTATCTAGAACAGTCTTTGAAAATTAGACTAGAGATCAAAGACCACCGAGGTGTAAGTATTACACTTGGCAGTCTCGGCAGTGCTTACATTTTTCTGGAAGACTACCCAAAAGCAATTGAGTATTTACAGCAATCATTGGCGACTGCAAAAATAATAGGAGATCCGCAAATCCAGGGAAAAGCACTTGGTAATCTTGGTGCTGCATATGCTTATTTGGGAAACTATCCAAAAGCGATTGAGTATCAACAGCAATGGTTGGCAATCGCCCGGGAAATTAAAGACCGTAATAGTGAAGGTATTGCACTGAACAATCTAGGAGTTGCTTTCTACAAACAAGGCAATCTCACTTTAGCCGAGAGTACCTTAATTGAAGGCATAAAAGTTTACGAATCTCTCCGAGGTAGAGAATTAAAAGATAGTGAAAAAGTATCAATTTTTGAGACACAAAGTAGCGCCTATCGCACTTTACAACAAGTACTCATTGCTCAAAATAAAACTGAAGCAGCCTTAGAAATAGCCGAACGCGGACGGGGACGTGCTTTTGTAGAGTTACTTGCTTCTCGGTTATCTGCTAACCCCAAACAACAATTCCCTACCCCACCAAACACTGCCGAAATTAAACAAATTGCTAAATCACAAAATGCTACCCTTGTCCAATATTCAATCATTGATCAAGAATCAGAACTATATATTTGGGTGATTAAACCTACAGGTGAAGTCACATTCCGCAAAGTTGACCTGAAACCTTTGTCACAAAAGTCAAATACAAATCTAACACAATTAGTTGAAAGTGTTCGTGCTTCTATTGGTGTGGTAGATATTAGAAGTCGGGCTGGTGGTATCGTTGTTGCTGGTAATGGTGGAGATAAAACTAACCAAAATAAACGCTTAAAGCAACTGCATGAGGTGTTAATTAAACCGATCGCAGACAGTCTCCCCAAAAACCCCAACGATCGCGTAATCTTTATCCCTCAAGGTTCCCTGTTTTTAGTACCTTTCCCAGCGCTGCAAGATGCAAATAATAAATACTTAGTTGAAAAGCACACTATCCTAACTGCCCCATCAATTCAGGTATTGAGTTTAACCCGTCAGCAAAAGTTGAAAAATGGGTCAGCGAAAATAGGAAGAAGTGAAGCTTTGGTAGTAGGTAATCCCACGATGCCGAGTGTAGCTTTAAAAGCAGGAGACAAACCAATACAGTTACCATCATTGCAGGGTGCAGAACGAGAAGCAAATGCGATCGCACCTCTCCTGAAAACTAAAGCTATCATAGGTAGTCAAGCCACAGAAACTGCGATCGCCCAAAAAATGCCCGAAGCGCGATTTATTCATTTAGCCACACATGGCTTACTTGATGATAACCGGGGATTAGGGAGTGCGATCGCGCTCACTCCTGCTGGTAAGGATGACGGTTTGCTGACTGCGGAAGAAATTCTCGATCTGAAGTTAAACGCAGATTTAGTGGTTTTAAGTGCTTGCGATACTGGAAGAGGTCGGATTACTGGGGATGGTGTGATTGGTTTATCCCGTTCTTTGATTAGCGCAGGTGTCTCCAGCGTTATGGTTTCTCTGTGGGCTGTAGATGATGACTCTACGGCATTTCTGATGACGGAGTTTTATAAAAATATGCAACAAGGTATTGACAAAGCTACAGCGTTACGAAATGCGATGTTGACAGCAAAGGATAAATATACCAATCCTTTACAATGGTCTGCGTTTACGCTGATTGGGGAAGCGGAGTGATGGAATATTTAAAGCGCTTGTACTGTGGCAAGAATTAATCATGAGCGATGTCTGACGACAAGCCGATGCAGCGTCTACCCATCTTTTTCTGATTGGCTAATTTCGGAAATATAGCGGTTTTCGGTTGAGTCCAATACACTCTCTTAGGCACGGCAGTGCCCATACGTGTCAACTTAACGTGAAACCCTTATCAAGACGCGATGCGTGAATTCTTTCACCTACCATCAAGATCCGCCCTGCCCCACCCCGGCTTTGCTGACGCAAAACCTCCCCTCCCCTTACCAAGGGGAGGGGATTGAGGGGTGGGGTAAAACGTATATCGGGTAAGCGTTTGAACTTAAGTTGACACCAATGGGCACTGCCGTGCCCCTACCTGCCACGATATAATTTTGCATTGCATCCAACTGAGAATCGCTAATCTACTAAGGTGATTGGTGGGCGGTTGGTAAAATTCCTGTGGAATAAGCGTTTTAGCTTAAGTTGACACCAATGGGTTTCCCCGCCCTTTGCGACTTACTCAAACACAGTCAAGTCAAACCAAAAAGTAGTACCAATTCCCACTTCACTTACCAAATGAATTTTACTATGATGCCTTTCCATAATATTGCGGACAATTGATAAACCTAACCCCGTACCTTCCAGAGTATGAACGCGATTTTCTACCCGGAAGAAGCGATCAAAAATTGCTTGTTGGTCTTCAGAAGCAATGCCAATACCAGTATCAGCTATTTCTACTCGCACCTGAGGCGATTGCTTGTGAGAGTTGTTGGGCTTGGGATCTAATTGATAGGCGCGAATAGCTACTTTTCCACCGGCTTGGGTAAATTTGAGCGCATTACCTACTAAATTAGCTAACACTTGCAGCAACAAATCATAATTACCCAATACTGATGGTAAAGGTGATGTAACATCTTGAATTAATTCAATGCCTTTGTCTTTAGCATTGAGTTGGTAAGTACGCAGTGTTTGCTCGATCGCTTGTCCTAAATCTACACCATCAAAATTATAGTTACGGCCAGATTCAAGTTTGGATAAATCTAATACATCGTTAACTAAGCGTGTCAGGCGATCAGTTTCATGATTAACTGTTTGCAGAAACTCTTGGCGTTCTTCTATACTTAAATCTTCGCCGTAGTCGTGCAAAGTTTCGATAAAAGATTTGATATTAAATAAAGGCGTTCGCAGTTCGTGAGAAACGTTGCTGATAAATTGGCTTTTGGCTTCGTTGAGTTCAACTTCACGGGTGATATCTTGCACGGTGATGGCTATACCTTTAACACTTTCCCGTTGTAAATCCAAAACTGTAGTTAAGAGAATGCGGATAGTGCGTTGGGTAGGTTGATTTAAAGCAATCCGAAATTCGGCACTTTCACATTCACCTGCGGCCATTTCATACAAAGTGCGGCTAATTTCCATTTGGACTGTGGGAGGTAAATGATGTAGCACATTGCAGCCGACTACCTCATCATTTTCCCAGGAAAAAATCCGCTTGGCTGTGGGATTGACTAATATCACCTGCATGTTATTGTCAATCAGCACCGCACCATCGGCAATTGTGGAAACTAAAGTTTCTAGCTTGGCTTTCTCGGCTGTTAGTTCCTCAATATTTTGTTCTTCATAACTTTCTAGCCGCTCTGCCATATCATTAAAGCTGAGAATTAACTCTCCTAGTTCACCTCCTAGGGGTAAGTCAATTCGCTGCTTAAAGTTCCCGGTGGCGATTTGTTTGACACCTACTAATAGTTCTTTAATGGGCTTGGTGATGGTGAGAGCATTGATTACCCCTGCCAAAATTACCATGACCCAGATGGTAATAAACACGGCAATGGTGACATCGCGGGTAAAATTGGTGGAGATAACAGCAGTTTGGTTAGGGTTAATCCCAATTGCCAAGACACCCAAGTATTTTTTATCAGCGATGAGGGGAACAAACACATCAGTGACAGATCCATCAGGAGTCATGTGTTGCCGTACCATCGGCTTATCGCTGTCACTAGCGTAATCTTCCGGTAGTTGAATGCGCCGTTTAATGGTTAAGGAGTTTTTCACCTCCGCGTCCCAAAAGGGAATACCAAAAAAGATTTTCCCAGTTTCATCGGCGTAAAGCATATAACGCACACTAGAAGTGCTGCTGTAGAAGCGTTGGGAAAATTGGGCAACTTCAGTGAGATTGTGGTCAGCAATTAGCGGGGTCACATTGGCAGCTAGCAGCAGTCCCAGGTCACGACCAAAGCGGGTATCATTCATCCGCGCATCCTGCTGAATCGTATTCACCGCCCAGAAGGTCAAACCGCTCATAAATAAAGATACCACCAATGTTGCCACAGCCAACAGCTTAGTCTGGAGGGTGAAATCTGACCACCAATTTGCGATCGTTTCTCGGATTGTTTTCACAAGAGCCAGCATCTTAAATAAAAGTTGTTAGTAGTTTTTATAAACCCCAACAACTAAAAAATTAACAGTTAATTTGACAAATAGGTCAATAGTCCAAGGTCAAAAGTCAAAAGTTTGGAATCTGTTAATGGTTGACGGTTGACGGTTGACAGGTACTTGTTTGTTCATACTCTCCCGATTACCTCCAACCCAAGTTAAGAATCATCCTATAGGAATCATATTTGATTTCTGAAAAAATCTCTGTATGCGTAGGGTGGGCAATGCCCACCGAAACCCTGAGATGGTGGGCAATGCCCACCCCACGTATATTTCAAAAATCTCAACAGTCAACAGTCAACAGTCAACAGTCAACAGTCAACCGCCTATTGTCCCTTAACTCTATGCCCGATATCTCTACGGTAATACATTCCCGGAAAATGAATTGATTCTAGACCAGTGTATGCTTGAGCGATCGCATCATCAAAATTTGCCCCTGTACCAGTGACGTTTAACACTCGACCGCCTGCGGTGACTATTTCTTGTTGCTGGTTTAATGTTGTCCCTGCATGAAATACAGTCACTCCCGCAGCCGTGGCTTTCTCTGTGCCAGTAATTACTTGTCCTTTTGCATACTCCCCAGGATAACCGCCAGCCGCAGCAACGACTGTAGCAGCTGCGCCCGGTTTCCATGCAATTGGTGGCATTTCCCCTAAACGCTGTTCAACACAGGCTAAAATTAATTCTTCTAGGGGTGTTTCCAATAGTGGCAGAATGACTTGGGTTTCCGGATCGCCAAACCGACAGTTAAATTCCAACACCTTAAATTCGCCATTGGGGGCAATCATTAACCCGGCATAAAGTACACCCCGGTAATCTATGCCTTTAGATTTTAAAGTAGCGATCGCTCTTTCTAAAACTTCTGTTTGCACCCTTGCCATAATTTCTGGTGTGGCAATCGGCGCTGGGGCGTAGGCTCCCATTCCCCCGGTATTCTCCCCTGTATCCCCTTCCCCAATTCTTTTATGATCCTGGGCTGGTAATAAGGGGCGAATTGTTAAACCGTCAGTTAAGGCTAATACTGAAACTTCTTGCCCAATCAAGCATTCTTCAATCACGACAAATTCCCCAGCGCTGCCAAATTGACCTTGAAATATCGCCTCAATGGCACTGTGCGCCTGTTCTACCGTTTCCGCCACGGTGACACCTTTACCCGCCGCCAAGCCATCAGCTTTGACTACAATCGGTGCGCCCTGTGCTTTCACGTAGGATTTAGCGGCGGCAGCTTCTGTAAACACCGCCGCTTTAGCTGTGGGAATACCTGCTTCTTGCATTAAAGCTTTTGCCCAAGCCTTACTCGCTTCAATTTGCGCCCCGGCTCTATCAGGGCCAAATACCTTCAATCCTTGATTATTAAGATAATCTGTAATTCCTTTAGCTAAGGGCACTTCTGGCCCAACTACAACCAGATTTATCCCACTATTCAAAGCATATTTGCCAATGCCCTCAAAATCATCTACCGCCAGAGGTATATTTTGGCAAAGAGCCAAGCTTGCCGTACCGCCATTTCCCGGTACACAAAAAACTTGCTCAACTTGCTTAGATTGCAGCAGTTTCCACGCCAGAGCGTGTTCGCGCCCCCCATTTCCGACAACTAAAACTTTCACTAATTTCCTCTTACTTCCCTTGCCAACAGCGAAGCTACTCGCCCATCAATTTTTCCATCAATGCTTGTGCTTATGCAAGGGGCATGGGGCATTGGGCATTGGGCATGGGGCATTGGGCATGGGGCATTGGGCATGGGGCATTGGGCATTGGGCATTGGGCATTGGTTAACAGTCTGTAGGGGCGGGTTCTGTAAGCATTGGTGTCAACTTAAGTCAAAACGCTTATTCCACAGGCATTTTACCCCACCCCTCAATCCCCTCCCCGTAAACGGGGAGGGGACGTTTTGGCTTTTAGACAAAACTGGGGTGGGGTAGCGCGGATCTTGGTGGTACGTGATTTTGTATCAAATCATATCGTGGCAAGGGTTTCGCGTTAAGTTGACACGTATGGTTCTGTAAGCCCTGCCCGCGTACCTAAACTTGCACTGTCAACAGTCAACAGTCAACCGTCAACCGTCAACACCCAAGCGCTGCATCAAAAATCTGCTGCACGGTAAGCTTAAGTTCAGGAAACCTGGGGGAAATAATGAGTTGATTGCCTTTAAAGGCGGTCATTTTATATTCTCCTTCAACCAGTTTGCAGACAAAAATAGTTGGTTGTTTGGGATTACCAATAAAATTGCGTCCTCCCAACGCTTTGTAATCGACAAGCCAGTATTCGGGAATACCCATCTCCTCGTAGTCGGCAAACTTTTTGTAGTAGTCGTCGCGCCAGTTGGTAAGGCAGTGCGTTGGACGGGTTTCCCAGCTTGAAGCAACTGCCGTACTCACAACTTCAATTACTAGGGGTACGGATTCAGGCTGAGTAACTGTAGATTCTTTTTTCCACAGGGGTTCATTGATGAGATTGGTGCGGTTGATGACCAAAAAATCAGGTGAGTAAGCGGATTCACCATTGGGGGTTTTAACAAAAGCTGTTTTTGGGATGTTATGAGGTAGATTGAGTCGGTCAAATTCAGTGCCGATTTTACGCGCTAAAAATCCGGCTATATCTTCATGGTCGCCGCTTGGGGGTGCCATTTCAATAATTACTCCATTATGTAGTTCGTAGCGCTTCCCGTCGTTTGGATACCACTCGATAAATTCTTGAAAGGTGACTATTCTGGGAGGTGCTTGGGTCATAAAGGTGAATAATTTTTAATATAAATTTCTCCCTAACCATATTGTACGGTCAGAAAAACCCCAGTTAAGCCAACACAAGCGATGTCGGACGACAAGCCGCTTCGCGTCTACGCATTTCTCACCACCCGCAACACCAAAAAAGCGATCGCATTTTTCATATTTTCAAATTGATATCGTGTTGGAGTACTTCAAAGTCGTGTTGAGGTACTTCAAAGTCGTGTTGAGGTACTTCAGAGTCGTGTTGAGGTACTTCAGAGTCGTGTTGAGGTACTTCAGAGTCGTGTTGGAGTACTTTAGAGTCGTGTTGGAGTACTTTAGAGTCGTGTTGGAGTACTTCAGAGTCGTGTTGGAGTACTTCAGAGTCGTGTTGAGGTACTTCAGAGTCGTGTTGGAGTACTTCAGAGTCGTGTTGAGGTACTTCAGAGTCGTGTTGAGGTACTTCAGAGTCGTGTTGAGGTATTATGATGCTGCATTTCCCTCGCTTAACCCGACTTACAGTGAAGGCGATCGCACTTCATGGGAAAATATCACAGGCGATCGCACTTACTAAGAAATATCACAGGCGATCGCACTTGCTGAGAAATATCACAGGCGATCGCACTTACTGAGAAATATCACAGATCACCCTTTATCTTCTCATTGCCTGGTCACCGAGCGAAGCCGAGGTGCTGTCTTCAGATCATCGCAGAGATTCCTGTCACCCTCAGTCAAATTCGGGTTATTCTGCAAATAATCATGCAACCACCTACAACCCCGCACCAACAACTCATCTAAATTCTCCACAGGCCACAACCGCGCTGTTTTGTCATCTGATGCGGTGGCGATGGTTTTGCCGTCCGGGCTGAAACTCACACCCCAGACACGGGACTGATGCCCTTTGAATTCTTGTAAAAGTTGCCCTTGCAGGTTCCACAAACGCGCTGTTTTGTCTGATGAGGCAGTGGCGATAGTTTTGCCGTCTGGGCTGAAACTCACACTATTGACAGGTAGCTGATGCCGCAATTCTTGTAAAAGTTGTCCTTGCAGGTTCCACAACCATGCTGTATTATCAGCAGATGCGGTAGCGATGGTTTGGCCATCCGGGCTAAAACTCACACTATTGACAGGTAGCTGATGCCCTTTGAATTCTTGTAAAAGTTGCCCTTGCAAGTTCCACAACCGCACTGTTTTGTCTGAGGAGGCGGTGGCGATAGTTTTGCCGTCTGGGCTGAAACTCACACTATTGACAGGTAGCTGATGCCCTTTGAATTCTTGTAAAAGTTGCCCTTGCAGGTTCCACAACCGCGCTGTTCTGTCCGCAGAGCCGGTGGTAATGGTTTTGCCGTCCGGGCTAAAACTCACACTATTGACAGGTAGCTGATGCCCTTTGAATTCTTGTAAAAGTTGCCCTTGCAAGTTCCACAACCGTGCTGTTCTGTCTGAGGAGGCGGTGGCGATAGTTTTGCCGTCTGGGCTGAAACTCACACTATTGACAGGTAGCTGATGCCCTTTGAATTCTTGTAAAAGTTGCCCTTGCAAGTTCCACAACCGCACTGTTTTGTCTGAGGAGGCGGTGGCGATAGTTTTGCCGTCTGGGCTGAAACTCACACTATTGACAGGTAGCTGATGCCCTTTGAATTCTTGTAAAAGTTGCCCTTGCAATTTCCACAACCGCGCTGTTCTGTCCGCAGAGCCGGTAGTAATGGTTTTGCCGTCCGGGCTGAAACTCACACTAGTGACACTGGACTGATGCTGCATTTCTTGTAAAAGTTGCCCTTGCAAGTTCCACAACCGCGCTTTTTTGTCCCAAGAAGCGGTGGCGATAGTTTTGCCGTCTGGGCTGAAACTCACACTATTGACAGGTAGCTGATGCCCTTTGAATTCTTGTAAAAGTTGCCCTTGCAAGTTCCACAACCGCACTGTTTTGTCTGAGGAGGCGGTGGCGATAGTTTTGCCGTCCGGGCTGAAACTCACACCATAGACACTAGACTGGTGCCGCAATTCTTGTAAAAGTTGCCCCTGCAACTTCCACAACCGCGCTGTTTTGTCCCAAGAGGCGGTGGCGATGGTTTTGCCATCCGGGCTGAAACTCACACTTAAGACACTAGACTGGTGCCGCAATTTTTGTATAAGTTGCCCTTGCAGGTTCCACAACCGTGCTGTTTTGTCCGAGGAGGCGGTGGCGATGGTTTTGCCATCTGGGCTGAAACTCACACTTAAGACACTCGACTGATGCCCGGTGAATTGTTGTAAAATTTGCCCTTGCAGGTTCCACAACCGCACTGTTTTGTCCGAGGAGGCGGTGGCGATGGTTTTACCGTCCGGGCTGAAACTCACACTAGTGACACTCGACTGGTGACGCAATTGTTGTAAAAGTTGCCCTTGCAGGTTCCACAACCGCACTGTTTTGTCCGAGGAGGCGGTGGCGATGGTTTTGCCATCCGGGCTGAAACTCACACTTGAAACAATGTCCTGATGCCATTGCAACTGGTTGCGTTCTTTAATATTGCTAAGAATGGTATGCAAAGCAAAAATTGGTTTAAAAGCTGGGTATTTTTCTAGTGGGCGACTATCTTTAACTAGATTTTTCAACTCTTTACCACTATGCATTGCCAATAGCAAAGATTCTAACTCAGCAAATTCAAATTGTCTTAAAGCATTAACTCCTGCCCGTTCTAAGTTTTTTCCTTGGAGTGCTTCTTGTTGTGCTGCTTTTGCAGCATTTGCTTCCTCAATTTTATTAATGGCATACAAAGCAGATAAACCAGCCACCAGTAATAAAACTATTGCTAAAGCAGAACTCAACGCTAATCTATTACGCCCTTGCTTAATTTTCTGTTCAGCTTCTCGGTTAGCATCAGCTAATATTTTCTTTGCTGCTTGTTCGCGTTGTAAATTGGTTTCTGCTTGCAAACGTTGCTCACGTTCCCTTGCTAATTCTTTTCTTAACTCACTTTCCTTTTGCTGGCGAATAAAAGCCACGAGATAATCATGCACCAACTGGTAACGGTCAGCAGGCAATTCTGGCAACAGCAAAACTAAACCAGATTTAACAACAATATCTAACACTAACTCTAACTTATCGACTGCTCCTAAATCTGCTGCTAAATCAGCCTTAGTTTTTAACGGGCGTGTCCCATTTTCATTGGTTAATAAATATAAAACTAATCTCGCAGTTTGTTCATTCACTGCACCACAATCTTTAATAACTTCCTCTAAAAATCGCTCAACTAATTTCTCCTTAGTCCCCGCCTGATGATATCTTTCTAAACTCGTAATTTTCTCAGTTTGCAACTGCGCCCCCACAATTTGCAACTCAATCGGGCGTACCTCCCCAATATCCCCCGCCAAATCTGTTACTAATTCATCAATTAAGTTAGGCTCTAAATAAAAATTTGTCTTCTCCGTCAAACTTTGAATTACATTTTTAGCATCATCAGGTAAAAAATTACCCAAGTAATAACGAATATTTTTATCAAGAATATTATTATTAATAACTTTTAAATCACATATTCTATCTAACTCTAATAAATAATGTAAATAATCTTCTCGCAAAGACAAAATTACCTTTACAAAGGGGATATCTAAGCAGACGCGGAGAAATTCATAAAAAGGTCGCCTTTGTCCTTGGTCTTGACAAACAAAGAAAAACTCTTCAAATTGGTCAAAAATTAAAACTGTTAATAAATTCCGTTCTGCATTATGCCGCAACTGCGCTAATATCTCTGCCGCAGAATTAAGAGATATTCCCTGCAACCTCTCAACACTTTCTACTAACAGCCGTCTCAACATCCCCAGCCAATCTGTATAACTTCGCAACAAAATTGGTAAAGCATCTCGCTCACCAATTGGTTGTTTTTGCAAAGCTGGGATTAATCCCCCTTGTAAAATTGAACTTTTCCCCACTCCCGACTGTCCATGAATTACAGTTAATTTATGTTCAGTTCCGCTAACTCTTTCCCGTAACCGCCGCACATCTTGAACTCGGCTAGAAACTGCAATTTCTTGCGCGATTGTTTCTGTATTTTCTGGTTGTATCTGTGCTGGGTTAATTACCTGTCTTTGCGGGTTAAGATAAGATGCACCAACAAAAGCCCGAAACCCAAATTGCTGTTCAATTTGTAATCGCTCTTGCTTGAGATGAAAAGCATCTAAATATCTAGCTTGCTCAAAGTAAAGTTCCCGCAATCTTGACAAAATAGAGATATATAATTGCGGGTTGTACTGGGGATTACTTTCTGATTTTGCTTGTTCTAAAGTACTAACTTCTGCGGTGACTTCGCCTAAACCCCGTTGCGCACGAGCTAACAATACCCGGTAAAAACTCAACTCATGGGGTTGTAATATCATACCTGGTTGATTACTTACTAAACCCAAAGAACCCCACCCCGCCAAAGCGATGCTTTGTCTCCCCTCCCCGTAAACGGGGAGGGGATTAAGGGGTGGGGTAAAAGGGTACTGCATCCCCACGGAAATTGCTATATTTAATACTTCCAGTGCTTGTTGTGCAAATTGCTGTGCTTCTTCCCAGCGCGAATTTTGTAACGCCACCTCAGCCAAAAAGCCATAATCTTGAGCTATCTGTCGCGGCGTGCCATACTCTTGATGGAGTATCAGCGATTGTTCAGCAAGGCTTTGTAAATCACCCCATGCTTGTAAACTGCGGAGAACTTCACCCAAGTTACTAATATATTCGGCAATTAAATCCGGCTTTTGTGCTGACTCTAAAATCTCAATAGCTTGCTGAAAATAATTTCTTGCTGCTTCCCAATTCCCTTGATTTTCTCCCTGATTAATATTAGCCTGGCGTTGATAGGCTAAAGCGATATGAGCTAATAATATACCTTGCCGTTCTAGTTTAAAAGCTAAAGCGAAACCTAACCCCCCAGCCCCCTTCCCTACTAGGGAAGGGGGAGAATTCAAAGCCTCTCTCCTTGTAGGAGAGAGGTTTGGAGAGAGGTTTTCCTCATCCTGTGCAAAGTCAGATAAATTAGATAAATTATTATTTTCTTGCCAAAACCCTAAACTTTGCTGATATCGTGCTAAAGCCGCATCTAACCTATCATATAAATAATCATATAACCCAAAGACAAATTCTAAATTTGCTTGAATAGCTGCATCTAAAACTTCCGCACGGCTTTGTAAATCTTGTTGCGCCGTTGACAGTTCCCAACAAATTTGCGGATTGGGTTTGACATTACCCGCAAAGATTTCATCAGTCCTTTGCCGCAGCAACTCAATTAAATTATGAGTAGTATTATTAAAAGCAATATTAGTTGCCCAACTCTCTAAATCTGCCGCCAAGGAAATCAACTTGTGCAGAGCTTGGTCATTAATCCACAACAATATGGGAAACGGGAAATTCTTTCTAAACTCTTCCCTTACCTGATTCGCCGCAGTCAATACCGTATCAATATCCTTCACCGACTCCAAACCAAAAACCATCAAAGCCGGTGGCTGCTCATCTCCCAACTGCGATTTAATAGCAGTGTAAAGAGTTTTCACCGATGCAGGTAAAGTTATTTCCCGAATTTCCACGGTAGATAATTGGTGCAGACGTTGGACAATCCGTTGCTGCAAAGCTGCATAATTACAGCGTAATAATATCAGCGAAAATTCACCTTGAGAAAGCCTAATTGCTCTCACCAAAGTTTTTAATGATTGTTCATTGTCAGCATCTAAATTTTGAATTTCTTCATGAGTCATAATTATTTGTATTTGGTGGCGGTGCGTTAGCCTACGGCATAACACACCCTACATCTGAGATTATTGCAGCAGTTAAATAGTCATGCTTTCCGCCATCCCGCCGTCACCATAGAATGGTGCGGCTAATCGAACCAAGCCTGCCTTCGCAGGCTCAAGATATTCAGCCTGCAACGGCAGGCTTTGTACCAGTAGCCCCAGGCTTCCAGCCTGCGGGCGATTTTTCGGGTAGGCGCATAAATTATTTAAATTCTTCATCCCGGAAATTCCTTCGCCTCCATCAAAATGGGATTAATATCAAACCATGAACCATCCTCATCACGATATTCAAATACAAACATACTGCGCAACAAAAGCTCATATTTTTCATGTCCTCTCAAGCTTTTATTTTGCGCTACCTCGCGCAACGATTGCCATTCATCTGCTGTAATCGCTAAAGTTAGCTCATTGCAGCGTTGTTTAATCACACTTTCTACACAATCACGGGTAATTGGGGGATCTTCTCTTTGCAAACAGCGAAATAATAACATTAACAAATTCCGCAGATGTCCACCACTAACTCGGCAAATTCTATCTAATGTATCAGGACTGTCAAACACCTGAGTAATTAAATTTAAATTTACATTTTGCATTTGTTCCCAACTTACCCCAGGAAAAGCCCTCACCATAATCATCTGTTGCAATAATGTGATTCCTCGCCCAAAGTCAGCCCCATTTCGTAGCTGCACCGGAACCATCGGTAAAACTTTCGGATCAACACCAAAGCGATTGGTTAATCTGCCCAAAGCGTTAGAAAATACTAACACTAGGGGAATTGTATAAATAACGTGACAATTTAATTGGTTTAGCTGTTCGCCCCGTTCCACAAATAGATATTCTGGCTGGTAATAACCCGATGGCTTTAAGGAATTATCAACTCTATCAAGATTATCGACAATTACCACCAATCCGGCTTTACCTTTCTCCTTCAGCTTCTCTTTAGCAGGTTTAAGTAATTCATTGTTAATTGCTTCTAAAATCCCATTAGTGCGCGGTTCTAAATATTGCCGCAATTGACTGCGCAGCTTGGGACTATCTTTAGTTTTCGCAGAAATTTTGGCAATACCCACAGATAACTCTCCCCCAAGCTCCATCGGTGTTTGCAAAAACTCGCCAATCTCGTGAAATAAATTTTGAAAATATCCCGGTTTGATATTAATTTTTATATCTTCCAGACTTTTGCTGACTTCACGAGCTACAGCCAATAAAATATCTGTAACATCAACATCAGCCATATCCAGACTTTGGCTGGACTCAAAATATACTACATGAAAATCCTGCTTTTCCAACTCCGCCTTCAGCCGCAGTAATTCCGTAGACTTGCCACAACCGATATGTCCGGTAAATAATTGACAGGTAGGTGTTTCTGGTGACAATCGGGTGATAGTGCGTCCCAATTCTTCAATAATCTTTGCACCCCGCACCACAGAAAAATCAATATAATATTGCCGATCCTCTGGTTTGCTGACAACCAAAGTCTTGCTAGGGTTCGAGGCCTGAAAAAACTTCTGTAAATCCAGTTTCATGACAAATCACCCAAAATCAGCCCAATGCTACGGCTTATTTCAGTGATTATGACAGAAGAAACGATGAAGGATGAAGGATGAAGGATGAAGTAACAAAGCCGTCTCAGTGAAAAAATTCTCATCACCATACATGAAAGGGGGATAAGGAGGATAAATGCCCAATGCCCCATGCCCAATGCCCAATGCCCCATGCCCCATGCCCCATGCCCAATGCCCAATGCCCAATGCCCAATGCCCCATGCCCCATGCCCCATGCAAGTTGAGATAGGCTCTCAATTGAGAATTAATGCGAATACTTCTCAAACTAATGTGAAAATATAATGACAGTAAATTAATCGATTATTCAACTAATCCTGATGCAATTTCTCTAATTTCAGAAATTTTATGGCTTTTATAGAATAAATTAGGCAAAATCGCTGCCATATTTTTTTATAGACAGGAATTACGCAAAATAACTCTGAAAATATCTTTCCTTCGTGTACTTCGTGTACTTCGTGGTTCGTTTTTCCCTTCGTCCTGCCTAAGTCCTAATATATATAGATTGACTTTTGTACCAGGACACTTTAACCTTTTTAGTGAGAATATATAGCAACATACTTATGACATTCTCCGGCACTAGCTTTGAGCAGCGCGAAAAAGAAACAAAAGCGCTGAAAGGTTTTCTGGTTCTGAGTCTAATTGGTTCCCTCGGCTTCCATGTGGCGGTACTCGCTTCAGGGATGGGTAATTACTTCACCAGATTGTCCCCAGTTGAAGAGGAACCAATTGAGATTGCAGTTCTCGACACTCCCCAAGAAAACAAGCTAGAAGAACAACCAAAGCCGGAGCAGTCTCCCCAAAAGCTTGAAGTCCAAGAAAAAACTGAAGTTCTCACAAGTTCAACAAGTAATCCTCAAACTGAGAGTATTGTCAAACCACAAAATCAGGTAAATCCTGTGCCGCTTCCAGCCAAGGTGGAATTACCACCCCTTCCCCAGCCAATTCTCCCGCCCAAGCAACCTGTTGTACCAGAGCCACCCATCCAAAAGTTGGTTCAGCCAGTAAAACCAGAAACAAATTTAGCTCAGAAGCCCGTTGAGAAAGTACCGGAAAAACCCGTAGAAAAACCTGTTGCTTTATCTAACACAAATTCCAATAATTCCAGTAGTTCTAGTAATTCCAGCGGTAATTTACGTGCTACCCTACGCGGAATTAGAGACTCCCAAAGCAGTCAGTCGGTTGCTACGAGTAACATCAGCGCTTCCACAACACCAGGAAATAGCCTACCTGGTGGCGGTGGCGGCGGTGGCGGCGGTGGGACATCCGTCTTAACTGGTAACGGAACTGGCAGTAGTGGCGGTTCTGGTACGGGTACGGGTACTGGAAACGGTTCTGGCTTCGGTAGTGGTACAGGTTCGGGGACTGGCAGTGGCAGCGGTTCTGGCTTCGGTAGCGGTACAGGTTCGGGTATTGGCAGTGGTAGCGGTTCTGGTGTTGGTAGCGGTTCTGGTAGCGGCACTGGTTCGGGTATTGGCAGTGGCAGCGGTTCTGGTATCGGTAGCAGTTCTGGTAATAACTCTGGAGGACAACGAATAGCTACCACATCCACAACCCCAAAATTACCCAGTAATGGCGATGGAGAAGATAATTCGCGGGGTAACGGCGATGGTCGGGCTGCTTGTAGAGAATGTAATGTGAGATACTCTGAAAGCGCCAGACGACGCAAGGTAGAAGGTAGAGTAAACGTAGCGATTGATACTGATGCTAATGGTAATGTTACTAATGTCAGATTGATTGGTTCCAGTGGTAACAGAGAATTAGATGAAGAACACCTCCGCCAAGCCAGGAATTGGAAACTCAAGCCTTCGGAAAACGGTAGACAAGGAGTGCAAATAGCCACAGAGTATGCCATCCAAGGTTCCAGTCGCCACCGTCAAGTCAAGAAGCAGCAACAGGAACGCCAAGAACGGGAAAGACAACGGGAAATAGCAGCAGGTTCTGGAAATACTTCTGCAAATAACAACACTGGTGAAGAAACACCAAGACGCAGACGGCGGATAGAAACTGCGGTGACTGGGGGTAGCGATGTTGCTGCGACATTAACAAGACGGCGACGCAGCATTGAATCTACATCTGGACAAAGTGCTACCAGCAGTACAGAATCAAGAATTGGCAGGCGATTACGTTCCACCACAGAAGCGACACCAACCAGGGTGCGACGTTCTGAAGAAGAAAATTCCCTTGGTCGTCGCCTGCGACTTAGACAACGGGAAGTTACAGCTGATGTGAGAACATCGGGTGAACCAGCCCAACGCATATTGAGAAGACGGCGACGGGATGTGAAACCAACTTCGCAACCATCGGATAGTGCTAGCCGTTTGCGCAATGCTTTGCGTCAAAGTCGCCAGTCTGCGCCAGTTGCTGCACCCAGTCCAAATGCAGGACAGTAGTTCCGATGAAAAAATTTCATATAATATGATAGTCGTTTTAGGTTATCTGATAAACGTTAAACAGTGCCTATGTACTAAATTCCAGTAAAGAAGATAAAAAAATAAAACTCCGAAACCTTTTTTGTTAATAGGTTTCAGAGTTTGTGGGTGGTACGGGACTGGCGCGATTTGAACGCGCGGCCTAGCGCTTAGGAGGCGCTTGCTCTATCCAACTGAGCCACAGCCCCAATAAGGATGCATATATAATGATAGCAGTAGTTTTAACTAGACTGCCAGGAATTGTCCCAAGGACTGCCACCAACTTCTAAGCCACACAGAGAACTCTGTGCTTTGAGAATAATTTCAGATTTCCCTTGAGTGCGATCGCATAACTGCAAATCTAGTTTGCCTTGCATGGTGTCTTGACAACAGTACATTAAACCATTTGCTGTCGGCGCACGTAAAGGTGTACCGGGTAAATCTGTAGTCCCAATTAACTCAATTTCATAGTTTGAGTTTCGTGCTTGCATTTCCCATCTACCCCAAGGCTGAATATTCCACTCTACTTGTGAGTTCCAGGGAACGAATTCATAAAATTTACCTTGATAATGCACGCCAATCATCGCTACAGATTCCATCCACCACAGCACACCCCGCCTTCCACCGCCTGCGGTTAATGCCAAATCCGGTTGATTGTGGAAGCTATTACAATTGAGCCAAAACCATCTTTTAGGAAAAGCACCGCCCCAATTTTTCTCACCGTAAGCTGGGGCGTTGGTGAATTCGTATATTTTGCCATTCCAGTCAATCCACCCACTAGCCAAACCGTGAGCCATTAAAATTTGCCATCCAGGTTCAAAAATCTGCAAAAATGATAACCAGCCAGCGGTTGATTGTTGCAGACTGCCATGATTACCCCAGGCATATACTGGCTTAATTTCATAATGCCAGCGACAATAATTACCAGTAGCAGGATCGCTAATGATTCCTTGATTTAAAGTGGCTGTGGCTTGATAGCCTTGTTGAATATGATGTTCAAACTCTGCTGGGATAAGATAGATGGGATGGGTAGGTAAATTGGTTTTACCCCAATGACCCAAAGCTAAAACATCCCGACTCGCCCAAAATGTTTTGACATCAGGGAAAGTCCGACACAGATATTCATCGTTAGGCCCCAAGACTTGGGCTGCACCACCGCTGTAAGGTTGATTACCGATGGGGTCTTCAATAGAGTACATAAAAGCAAAGGTTTGACCGCAATCGGGTAAAGTGACGCGATAATACCACCCTTCAAAGAAGCGGCGACTGCTACCATCCCAGTGATAACCAGAATGGGGTGTTTGAGTCATATCCAGAAGATTTTTGGGAATACTAAGCATAGTTTTAATGTGTTGCCTATATCCCAGTATGCACAATAATGTCTAATCACAAGTCGCGAAAGCACCTACTACCGCTGCTGAGTAAGTCAAAAGTCACGCATTCAAAAGTCAAAAGTTAAAAGACTTATATTTTCGGCTGTTACGCAGTTTTCATGGTTATTACTAAATAGTAATGGCAAATTTATACATATATATACATACCCAACCATGCAAGATTTAATATTTGTAAACACTCTTAAAGGACATTCAGATAAGGTGAAGTCTGTCGTCTTCAGTCCTGATGGGCAGATGTTAGCCAGTGGTAGCGATGATAAAAATATAAAAATTTGGCATTTAGCTAATAAACAATCCCGCACCCTCAAGGGACATGGAGAATCTTCCTGGTCTGGAGGTGTTAATTCAGTAGCTTTCAGTCCCGATGGCAAGAAATTAGCTAGTGCTAGCGATGACAAAACGATTAAATTGTGGGATGTTGAAAGTGGAAGGGAAATTTGCACTTTCACAGGACACGAGGAAAAGGTTTATTGTGTTGCTTTTAGCCCAGATGGAAAAACTTTAGCTAGTAGCAGTAAAGACAAGACTGTCAAACTTTGGTCATTAGAAACAGGCAGAGAATTATACTCGCTCAAGGGGCATTCAGATGATGTTTTATGCGTTACTTTCAGCCCTGATGGCAACTTTTTAGCTAGTGGGGGCGATGGTAATGATAAAACTATTAAGATTTGGCAGATAGTTAAACAAAAGGTCTTTACTCTGCGGGGTCATTCTGACTGGTTTGGCGGAATTAATTCTTTGGCTTTCAGCCTTGATGGTAAAACATTATCCAGTGGCAGTAAAGAGAAAACTATTAAGTTATGGAACATGGAAACCGGTCAAGAATTTTGCACTCTCACAGGGCATTCGGATCATGTTTGTTCTGTGGCTTTTCATCCAAATGGGAAGATATTAGTTAGTGGAAGTAAAGACAAGACAATCAAACTATGGCAGGTGAGTACTGCTAATGAACTCCGTAGTTTTACATCTCCTGAGAATGATGTATATTCGGTTGCCTTTAGCCCAGATGGTAAGACGTTAGCTAGTGGGAATCAGGATAAAACTATTACGTTATTCCCTTATGAGTAGGGTATGTTACGGCTATGCAAGGATTTCGGAAATTGGGAGAGTGAGAATTAGCCGCAGGGCACCATATTTCTCGGTGCGTTATGGCAACGCGTAACGCACCCTAAAATAGTTGTTCTGTCGATGTAGTATAAAATTTGACATAATATGCTAAAATCTGTGAAACGTCGTCACAACAACACTTCGTTAGAACCAACACCTCGTTAATCGCCCGAAAGCGATGAGCCGAAGGTGCGGTTCAACTCCGCCCTTAGGCGTAATCGTAAAACATTCAATTAATGAAGTCACTCCATGCTTAAACTTGCCACATCCTCTGCAATTTTTTTAACCTTAAACGTTGCCTTCATCGCGGAGGCAGCCAATTGTCCTTTAGTGGATGTACAGGGAACTTACTTAGTCCAGTTAATTACTGAAAACTCTCCAGAAGGTTGCCCAGTTAAAGGTGGCGGTTATGTAAACATTGGTGCCGATGGTTTAATGGTGCAATCAGATGCCTTTAATTATCACGGTGGTTGGCCGGGAAAATTTGGTGGACGAATAGAACCTGGTGCAGAACCAATGCAGTGGACTGGTACTTCAAGCCATGAATATTACGCTATTGAGTATCAGGGAAGCTGGAAGCAAGGGCAATTGTCAGGTAAGTTTATAGCTAAGGGTGCTAAGGGTACTCACAAAGGACTTGAGTGTTTAGGAAAAGTAGTTGGATTCAAGGCAAAGAAGTAGTGTGAGCCTAAACAAACTCAATCATAGACAAGTTCTGCTTTGCCTTTCCCTTATTTGTCTATCTCTTATACAAGCTAAATCTGTAATATCTGCACCTACAGCGAAATTTTAAATTTGTAGTGGGAGCATCTTGCTCCCTAATGTCAAAGAAGCGGACAAGATGCCCGCACTACAAGAAAATCAATTTACAGATTTAGGATACTCCCCGATCGCCAATCGTTCCCACTTGAGGTTTTTGGCGAGAGTCGAAGAAATTTTGTGAAATCGCTAGCATAGATTTACATAGTTATCTATTTTTTTAGTCTGCGATATGTCTAACCAGCCGCCGCGATCGCATTTTCAACTCGATATCAATGATTGTTTGGCAATTCTGGGACTCAAACCCGGTGTATCGCAGGCACAGGTAAAGCTAGCTTACCGTAATTTGGTGAAAATTTGGCATCCCGATCGCTTTGCGGACAAACAGCAAAAACAGCAAGCAGAGGAAAAAATTAAGAAAATTAACGCTGCTTACAATTATCTCAAGTCGCAACCGCTACCTACAGCTGTTGAACTTCCATCTTCACCAACCAATCCCCCGAAAGAATCTATCAATCACTGGAACGCCGAAACCTTTTATAATTTAGGAGTGCAAAACGCTACTCAAGGGAGATATGAGGAAGCGATCGCAGACTTTAGCAGAGCAATTCGCCTCAATCCTCGCTACATCAATGCATATAAGTATCGTGGGCTAGTTTGTTCTCAATTAGGATATGAATATCGCGCTAGCTCAGATTTAAATAAAGCTGCACAGCTAGAACAAAATTTGCACAATGCAAAAAGTAATTTTACATCTTCATCTTCCAGATGGTATACGCCATCAAAACCCGCATCAAACTCTAGAAATCCAGTCAAAAGATGGTGTCAGAAAATTAAAAATTTCTTGAACCTAAACTGGTCTTGAAGATGAATGGGGTAATTTCATACTTCATACTTCAGTTGACAGTAGGGGTAAGGTCAATAAGGTTTGGATAAGCAATTTTCATTTCCCTTTGGATTTGGGAAAAGGTTAAGGGGTAAGGGGGAAAGGTTTGAATGGGCCCTTTTCCCTTTTTTCTTTCCCCGTTAACCGAACCGTATTGGGGGTAGGGTTTCCCTGACCTAGCTAAATTATTGCCTCACTAAGCTGTTAATAAGCTAATAGTTCTCACATTATTGCCAATATTCCGTCTTTGGATGGAGGAAAAACTCCCTACTCGCGATAGAGCCATTGACGCGATCGCAAAGGTTATTCTGAAGCATATCAAAGCTAAAGTAACAAATAAAACACCTTTCCCAAGCAACATAAAAAGATTTTCCAGATCATTTAAAACTTTGATTATTGCACAGTCTAGTTTGTCAAAATTTTTCCATCGAGGAGTGAAATAAAGGATTATGACCAACTCAAGCGATCGCCAAAACTATCACAGTGAAAATCGCCAAGAAACTTATACAAATGCTAATGGTGAAACTCATACTCATGTGAAACGGACTACTGAAACAGTTAACAACACAGCTAATCCTAATTCCTACGGAAATGGTTATGTAGATGGTCGTTACAGCGAACGGAGAGATCAGCAAGCTAATTTAGCAGACCGTGATAACACTAATACTGCTAATGGTTTACTATTAGGCGTTATCTTCACCTCTCTTGTTACCTTGGGTGTAGGCGCATTTTGGTACGTTAACCAGCGCAACAATGCAGCGGTGGACAGAACTTCACCAGTAGTGGTTCCTGTACCTGTACCAAATAATGCTAGTCCTTCACCTGCGGCTAGTCAATCTCCCTCAAGCCGAACCACAATCATTGAAAGAACCAGAGAAGTACCTGTTGTAATTCCACAACAGCAAGCTCCAGCAAAAACTGCGCCTACACAACCGAATATCAATATTACTGTTCCCTCTGTGCCTCCTGCTACTGAAAAAGCCCCAACTTCCAGTACACAACCAAAGACTAACTCTTCTACTCAAGATAGAAGCAGCGACAATTCCACAAATACTCCGACTCAACAGAACAACAGTGACAGCTCAAAAACTACTCCGCTTACAGGGCTAGACAAGTCAAACAGTAACTCTAGCAACGGTTCTTCCGCTTCTGGAAACAGTAACACTGGAAATTCTGCTCAGTAATCACTGCTGTTATCAGTCAGATCCCCGACTTCTTAAAGAAGTCGGGGATCTCGCAGTAGGTATGTAGGCAAATCCTTAAGAAATATTGCAAAATTATTGCAATAAATAAATACCATTCAAGTTTAGTAAATACATCGATCACTCTGAAAAAGTAGATGCTACATTAAGAGCAAGGTACAAAAAGGTTAAAAGTTAAACAAAACCTTTCACATTAGAGCCTGTGCCTCCTGCTCTAATCTCCTCGCAATCACCACTAAATTGTCGCATCCGTTGGAAGTGTTTTCGCCTTAAGCTCATAGATCATTCTTGTGGAGGTGATTGAAGTACACAGCCAGAAATACCTGCCTAGTTGGATCAAGGATGCACAAGTAGTTCTGGAAAGATGGGATTGCGGAGATTGTCCATAGTCCACATTAGTTTTTAGTTATTTTCCTCTGGATTTCCAAATTTTCTCGAACAATTGTATTTTTAATGAACCGCCCTAAGCTGCTGATATTCTCCCATCGTAGCTTGAGGCGGTTTAAGCTATGTGAGTCAAGGGTCAAAAGTCCATAGTCCAGAGTAAAAAGCATTGACGCGGGGAAAAGGGGGACAAGGAAGACAAATGACCATTGACCATTGACCATTGACCATTGACCATTGACCATTGACCATTGACTATTGCCCAATTAAAGTAATTACAGTCACTTCTGGTGGGCAAAATAAACGTCCAGGTCGATAAGTTCCTAAGCCGCGATTGACGTATAATTGATTATTTCCTACTTGATGAAAGCCTTGCGCCCACTCCCAATATTGCACCACTTTCGAGAAATCGTTGAGTAAGAACGGAACCCAACGCCGCAATTTTTTGGGTAGTTTTTTCAACAGCTTTTTATAATGAAATACCAAAGGGCCAATACCTGGTAATACTATGTGACCTCCGTGGGTATGACCAGATAGCTGTAAATCTACTCGCCATTGTTGCAATATTTTAGCAGTATCTGGGTTGTGAGATAAAACGATGCGGGGTGTGGCGAAGTCTAGTTGGTTGATTACTTGTGCAGGTTTAAATTCCCGTGACCAATAATCAGCTAATCCTACTAAAGGTAATTCTTTTCCTAATGGATAAGCAATGTCATTCCATAAAACCTTAACTCCAATGCTAGTAAAAGCATCTGTAACTTCTGCTTGGGAGTGGTTATAATGGATATCATGGTTACCAAGTATGGCATAAACCCCATAACGACTTTCTAAATATTTAAGTCGTTGTACTAATTTGTGAATCGGGGTAGGATCGTCAGTAATATAATCACCAGTTAAGACAACTAAATCAGGTTCGGCTTCATTACTTAGTGCGATCGCTTGTTCTAACATCTCTTCGGATAATCGCATTCCATCGTAATGGAAATCAGATAATTGTACCAGCTTTGTACCTTCTAAAGATATAGGTAAATCTGCAATCTTAACCGTCAGTTTATCTACTCTTAAATGTCCTGTAAATAACCAATGCATAGCGCAACAGACTCTCTTAATAGCAGCGATTATAGCTTACCAAAAAATCAAATTTATCTTATAGCAGGAGTCAGAAGGCAGCTATGCTGTCAGCAGAAGGTAAAACTATTACTATTCCTAGCATTCACGCTTTCAAAATGTCCTAACCTATGTGACTGCGGCTATATACCAATTCTATGTGAGATTGCACATTAACGCCCTCGACAGTTGCTACAACTTTGGAAAAGTAACGCACTGTCTTGGCTACAAAAAAAAGCCTACTTTCGCAGGCTAATTATATGCATTTTTATAAAGACGCACTTTGGAGAGATATTGCATCCACAGCGATTGGACTTACTCTCCAATCAATAGCCATATTTTGATGCCTAATATTCTCTATATGCAAAGAGAATTCACCTCTATGAATATGCCCATGAAAATTTCTAATCTGAAAACCATGAGTCTCTTGCAGTAATTTCTTGTCGAGTTTGTAAAATAATTTATTGATTCGGAAGAACTTCTCTTCTGGAGTTCCACAGGCTTTATCGTGTACATTGCTGTACCCAATTGGAAAATGCGTATACAGGTTACTTCCCTCGCGAATAAACAGCGATACTTCGTTAAAGATTGATTCGTAGAAAGCGCGAACTTTTTTATTTAGAAGTTTGAAATCGTCGTGATTTCCCAAAACCATCCTTCTCTCTATATTTTTACTCTCTAAGTATTTAAATATTTCAAAAAACACTGGAACTTCCTCATTCAAAAACTCCAGTTTTTTGATTGATTCTCTCCCCTTATTTAGTCCAAATACCAAATCCCCTAAAAAGTAAAACCGACGAATCGAATGCTTTTCAACCGTATCCCGGATCAAATCAAATATTTTCTGGTATGTCCTGACTTCGGCGGCGATGAACTCAGGAAAGGAAAGACGAGCAGGATTTTCGGCATCCGAAATAATTTTCCTAGCCTCTGGCAGAAACCAGTAGATATTTCGATGCAATACATGCCAATCGGAGCTAATAATCGTATCCTCATGAATCCCAATCATAATCACGAAATTTAATCACTCAAAAATTCTACTTGAAATGATGCAGCATCTAATTCCCAAATATTAACAATAAAACCTTTTGTATATTCCAAGAAAAAGTACACTGTCTTGAGAAACTCCCGATAATCCTGCAAATCAAATGTTTCTATCGTCAGTGAAGTAATTGCCAGACTTTTTATGGACGAAATCACCGGATTGTTGGCATATCGACCATCTTTTTTATAATCGATATAGCGTTGCAGGTCAGCCACTTCTTGGATTCCCGGCTCGTAAATTCTTTTTTCCCGAAAAGTATTGACTTTTAGGATACTATTCTTGTCATCGGCAATTCGTTTAGTTAGCTCCAAGTTTGTCCATCTTCCCTCAATATTCTCATAATAGTAATCGCCGTCAGAGTCAAAATCTTCGGATTGCCAAAACGATGGACAAAAATTATCTTCATTGGGCATTGGTTCATCTTCATGGATGACAATAAATTCAGTATAGATTTTCATTTAAGCTCCAGGAAAATTGATTCGTCATCGCTTGCAATGTGGTAACTAGGTTGAAGGCTAGAAATGATAATTCAGGTGAGGATTAGACTTTCTTCTATTTGAGATTGAGGTCAATTTTACCGTAAACCGGAATATAGTCGAGTTGTTTTTTATCGACCACATTACGAATACCCAGATCGTGTTTGAATTTCGCTTTATATAATTCCTGCAATTGCCGAGTTTCTGTATTGGTTAACTTCCTTGAAGTTACTAAAGTAATATCGAAGTCTTTCTTGGAAAAATCGCTAGAAATTTGTCCAAATGCAGGTTTTTTCGGGTTAAATGTAGCACCCGTAATCCGGCTTCCTGTGGCAAACCCTTCTACATCTTTTAAACCCTTGTCTTGGAGAAACTTTTTGATGAGATCCTGTGCATCCTGGAATTCATCTGCGGTCATTCCATGTGGAACAGTAGGAACCTTTATCTTTGACTTAGCCAACTCAGCAATTTCTTTATTGCTCATTTTGGGATTGGCTTTTTTTAGTTCAGCAACGAGGTCAACATTTGCTTTCTGGGTGGAAATTTGAGATTGGATATCAGCGATCGCTGCTTGTCGTTTTGTGGCATCGCCAATAGCAGCAGCCTTCTCCAATTGCTGTTCAAAAGCAGCCATTTCATTTGCGGAAAATTTCTGGCGTAAATCCGCGATTTCGCCTTCCAGCGCCGCTTTATCAGCCTGTCCAAAAAGCTTAGTCGTTTCATTCTCAATTTTGGTCAAATCACCAGGATCAATCTTGCCAGGATTGCCCTTAAAGCTTTGATAAGCTTTTTTAAGATTTCTGAAGGTTTCTGGCAAACGAACAACGACTTTGGCAATACCATAAACTGCAATCAAAGTATTCACTGTATCCCAGGCTTTCAGGAATTGCTGACCTTCCTTAGTTTTGGCAATATCAGAACGGAAAGAACTGATTGTAATATCAGCGGCTGCCATTGTGAAATCCAATAGGGCGATCGCCTTAGCCAAGCGGGTTCCCTTCGCCACAAGTCCTGCACCCCCAGCAAACAGCAAACCGACATCTACCGCCAAACTCAATTCACGGCTAAACTGCTCGTTTTTGAAAGCCAGAAGATTTGCCGCCGGCATGAATATTGTTTCACCTTCTTTGGCATTAGCGAAATCCTCATCCATGAAAAAGTGCAATCCGATGATCTCATCTGGTTCCAGAATTTGTTCCTGGTTTTTCATGCCCATCATGGCAATATTAGTCCAGAATACAACTCTTATTTTTCCATCTTTTGTATACTCGACAGTTTCATAATAAAAGCGTCGATTGTAGACAGCTTTGATAATACCTGGATCAGCCCAAGGAAATATTTTGGCGCTTTCCATTTTCTTTTGAGCCTCTTCCGGTTCCAGCGATTTGAACAAGATATTGCGTAATGCTGCATAATATTCCTTGTTCTCAGAACCATCGATCACACTTTCCAATTTCTTCAGCAAGGCAGATTCGTTGTGTTTAAGCTCATCTATCAATGCTTTTAGGTCTGCTGAAGGAGTACTTGTCAACAGACGAATGATCGTTTGCTCATCTTCATCGCCTACAACATATCCATTCGCGATATTCTTGATTACTTCGATTCGTTTATCGAGTGGCAGATAGAACATTGTGTTGGCATCCATCTTTGCCGCTGCGCTGTCTGCATCCCAATCGTCATCAGTGGTTTTTTTGAGCAGTTCTTTGATTTTTTCTGGAGCAGCTTGCTTCGTCATCAAAAACTTATCAATACCGGTTTCCAGTACATCAAAATTCTTGGTTTCTTTGACCTGGCTAAGGTAGTTTTCCAAGTCAGCACTATTGAATTGTTCAATCTTTTTGGCAATCCGCACTACTTGCTGATAATTTTCCGGAGTAATGACTACACCGGATTGAGAATACCGCAGGATATATTGTGCTTTTTCTGGAAGATTCGAGATAAATTCTCTTTGAGCGAGGACTTCATCCCGAATTTGCTTCCATAGGGCAACCTTACCAGCTTCTTTGGTTTTATCCTTGATTTTTTCCCCTTTGCTAATCCCTGCGGTCTGCCAATATCTGTGGTTAATCTCATCAATCAGCGCCGCTTTTTCGGTTCCTGGGGGCATTTGCGAAAACTCATCGGCGCGATCGCCTGCACCTGCAATATCACCGGCATCATCCACGCTCAAACCCAAATCTGCGGCGGCTTGAGCGGATCTCGATTTTTTGACCAGTGATGCAGCCACATTCACCGTTACCGGGCTATCGCTGGCATTATAATGCTCTTTTACATTTGACCATTTACCAACGTTTGGCTCCAGTCCTATTTGAGAATCCGCCAATTGGATAAATTCTTCTTTGCTCAATGGTTTGTTAAAACGAACCAGGTAAGGGATCTTGGCATCTGGGTCATCTACTTTTTGAATCTTGCCATCAGTTTTTCCCTGCACCCCACTCGTCTGCTGCACCACATGCGTTAACTCATGGGCAGTCAGGTCATTGTTTCCTGGAAACTTCCCACCCCCATAGTAGATATCACTTCTATGTGTAAATGCCTTTGCCCCTAATTCTCGATTCATCTGCACAGATGCATTGTCAGTATGCACTCGCACCTGACTAAAATTAGCTTTGAAGCGCGGCTCCATGAAGGATTTCACCTCATCCGGTAATGGACTACCTTTGCCTCTACTAGCATGGAGCCGACTCTCTAAATCTGCTTGAATTTGAGGAACTCCAGAAAGCGATCGCTGAATCTGCTCCTTTGTTTCACAATCCTCACACTTTGCCTGAATTGGCTCCTCGTCTTCTAATGCTTCCTGACGCTGCACGATCGGTGTCATAGTCTCTGCCAAGGGTTTTGTCTGAACCTCTGTCTGTTCCTCTTCAATCTGACGTTGAATACTGGAAGTTCTTGGAGAAGCCATACTCATCACCTTCATAGCAACCCGATCCGCCTCTTGCTCATATTCGTCATTCGGTTGCTCAATAGTTAACTTGGGCTGAATCGCTTTTGCTCGTAATGAGGAATTATGATGGACAGGAATGTTTGCAAAGTTGTGTTCAAATCGAGTTGGTTTAAACTTATCTTGCTCAAAAGCTTGATTCTCGATTTCTTCCTGTGTTGGCAGGGCTTGGGGTTCCTTTTCAGATAACGGGCGAGGCGCAAACTGAGATGTACTCCATGAGGTCTGAGAATTTTGATTTTTAGATTGGTGAACGCGCTGGAATGACATACTCGCTACCTCGTCAGTTTTGCAGTTTTCAATAAGCGAACATGAATCTTATATCTATAGCCTTGCTTATTCTCTATATTTAGTTTGCTACTGTTCCAGATTTCTACAAAACTATTAAACTCAAGATCTGTAGCTTGGGTAGCAGTCAGAATTTTTCCGACATGGGATGATCGTCTTATCCAGCATAACCCAAATAGCCGTTACTGAGTTCTAGTTTTTCTGGAGTGAACTTTTAATTAGTAATTTATTTAAAATTTTGCTGCTTAATTACTTGCTTTGTAACGTAATTATAGTCACTTCTGGAGGACAAAATAACCGTCCAGGAAGATATGTCCCTAGACCTCGATTGACGTATAATTGATTTTTTCCTACCTGATGTAAACCCTGCATCCATTCCCAATGACGGATGAAAGAGAAATCGCTTCTCAAATATGGAATCCGATGGCGTATCTTTTTGGGAATTTTTGGTACAATTTTTTTGTAGAAAACTATTCCAGAGCCGAATCCTGGAATGACGATTTGTCCACCGTGAGTATGTCCCGATAATTGTAAATCTACTCGCCATGCTTGCAATAATTCCGCAGTATCAGGATTGTGAGATAAAACAATTCGCGGAGTAGCAGCATCTAACTCGTTCATCACTGGTATCGGGTTAAATTCCCTAGAGTAACGTTCCGCTAAACCTACCAAAGGTAATTCTTTTCCAAATGGGTAGGCGATTTCATTCCACAGAACACGAATTGCAATATTATTTAGCGCCGTTGTAATTTCTGTTCTTGAGTGTTTGTAACATATATCATGATTACCCAATACAGCATAAATACCAGCGCGACTTTGGAGATTTTTCAGATGTAAAGCCAGGTTGTGAATCGGTTTTGGGCTAGTGGTTACATAGTCGCCAGTCAAGAGAACTAAATCTGGTTCGGCTTGATTGCTAACTGCGATCGCTTTTTCTAACATCGCCGTCGATAGCCTTAAACCATCATAATGAAAATCCGACATCTGCACCAGCTTTTTACCTTGTAAAGATGCAGGTAAGTCTGCAATCTTAACCGTTAATTTCTCGATACTCAACGGCCCAGATAGTAACCAGTGCATAAAGCGCTTATTATCCTGAATATTAGCGCTTATAGCTTAACTAAAAATTATGCGATCGCCTGTCCACCTCAAACAACTTCTTGAAAAATTCATGAAGCATATCACTTTTTTATGTATTTATACTTATATAATACAAATGTGTCTTTGCTGGAAACTTTAGTCAAGCTAAGGTAAATTCCCTCTACCCTGATTTTTTTATGTGGAATAAAATTATACTATTAAGTGTGGTTATAATACAGAGTAAGTGACATTATATTTATAAACTAAATTAGTTAAATATTGCTCATTATCCAGTCTAATTAATTAAACGACACTGCAAAATTGAAACAAAAATTTTAACAGCTTTTGTTTATGCAATCATCTGTAGAGCCAGCATATATCCAAGACTTTATCCACTTTGAGCAGCACGTAGCAAAACTTATCCATAGAGCTGGTTGGACAGTTGAAACTGCCAAGCCCAACCAGCGTGGTTATGATTTAGCGATCAAAAAAGACAATTTTGTGGGTGCTGTTCAGGTGAAATGGCTAAAAAATAATGTGACAGCACCGCAACTTTTAGCTTTTGCTAATTTTTTAGATTCTGAGGAAGGTCAAAAATATAATTTTGGTTGGTTTATAACAACAAAAGGTTTTGGTGGTCCAGCACAGGCATTAATCAAATCCTGGGGTCAAAATAGTAAAATTCGCTGTGGAATTGCCCTGGAAAATAAGCTGGTTGGGTTTGATAAAGTTTCTGTTATTGATGAGGAACCTAAGCCAGGAGACACCACACAAAATACCCCAAAAAAAGTTTATTTTGGAGTTTTTACTTGCAAAGGAGGGGTGGGTAAAACAACCGTAGCAGCACACTTAGCAGGAGCCTTAGCCCTGCAAGGATTTAATATCGCTCTTGTAGACTTAGATCCCGAAAAAAATCTCCAAAAGTTAGTCGGTGATGGCGTTTTTGTACCTAATCCAAAAGGTGTAGGTACAACTATCCAAGTGTTTGATGGTAGTGATTGGCATGAAGATTCTGCCCGTGATTGTCAAATAGTCATATGTGATTGCTCACCTGCATTAGAGCGTAATCCAGAAGAGCTAGTTAAGCAATTAGATTATTGCATTATCCCCACAACTTTAAATCCGCTAGGAATTAACAAACATGGCAAAGTTATTCAAGACACTGTTAAGGAAATACGTGAACTCAACAATCATGCTCATTTGTTTGTCCTAGTTAATAACTTTAAAGACCCCGGAATCAGGCGGTTAAGGCTTATGAAAAATGTCTATTTTGATGCTTATAAAGAAATCAGTCAAACTGATGATAAATTTCATTGTATCGACCCAGAAGAAGTTTGTATCCGAGCTAGCGATATCCTTTATTACTGGGGTATACATGTTCTCGAAAACCCCGAAAATTCTGCCAGTAGATTAGCATTTGATTTAATAGGTGGAAGATGCTATCCGCGTGAGGATTTTATCAGTTTAGCTGATTATATTGAAAATAAAGCTGGTATAGGATTTTTGCGGGCTAACTAAGATGGTACTTGTTTCTATTAAGAATAAATACAGCAAGTCTAACGATTAACTGATTTGAATTTTCTTTGTAATCACCACACAGCCAGCCACTACGAAAAAAGCCACCTCAGACAGTAAAAATGCTCCTAATGATGCGATCAGTGCTTGTTTAATTAAAAGTGTTACTAAAGCATTAGCTCCAGCGCAACCACCAAAATATAAACCAGTGGCTAACCCTGCTTGATGTGGTGGTAGTTTTCCTAAGGTAAAGGGAATCATACTCACAAAAATTAAGCCAAAACTTACACCAAAAGCTACGATAAAACCTACTACAAATGTATCCATATCGTTTAATAATGCTAGCCCCATTAAGCCTGTTATGCTACCTAAGCCGAGTAACAATGCTTTATTAGCACCTATCTGCGCCGTCCATTCTCCTAAAACCACAGAAGCGATCGCCGCTACCAACAGTATGCCAGAGGTCACAAATTCTAATCTAATGCTGGGCAGTTGAGTTTGCAATTCTTGAGGAAATGTTGACATTAACAAGTTCACTTCCAATCCTGTGCCCAAACCGACCACAAAAATTAAGATTAATAATAAAATAGGCGTTCTAGATGGGACATCTTCATTGATAGTATAAGGCTTGAGGCTATGTATAGGAGTTAGCGATCGCAAAATATACGCTCCCATCATCAAGGCGATCGCGCCTAACAGAAAAGTTATTGATGCACCAAGGTTATTGAGAAACTTTTTTAAAAATGGCTCACTAGCGCCAATCAAGCCAAATACGAATACTAAAACAGCATTAGCTTGGGGTAATTCTGTCACCGGAGCAAACTGTATTAATAATGCGATCGCTGGGCCTCGAAAAATAATCATGGCTATTACCCAAACAGTCATCAATACAGGTACTAGCCAACGTAACTTTCCTTGCAGATTCTGTTCTACCAGCAGCGAGATCATCACAAACATCAAACCAGCCAATGTTACCCCTGCACTAATTATTGGTAAGCGATTACCTAAATGCTGTTGGATACGATCAGAAAATCTACCCACAAAAGGTTCGATAACTGTAGCCAATAACCCTTGTATGATTAAGAGCCAACCAGCCAATTCTCCCAAGTCTAGCTTTTGTAAAATTTTTGGCTGATAGAAATTGTATACCATCCAACTAAAGATAATTGCCGCCACTAAAGCAGCTAATCCCCACACTTGCTGCCATAAAACATCAGAACGAGAATCAAAAGATTTAACCATAATTGTGCCTCAAGCTCTTGTTCTAGTGGTGCGACTCTAGGACAAGTATTCTAGTAAAAATCGCATTATAAGTTGCATAATGCTGAGAGCGCAAACCACCTATTAATTGATACTTAGGTTTAGCTCTAGTGAAATATGCACTTGCCTAGTAACAAACTATTTATTAGTGGTAACTAAACAACATAAAACATCTGAGCAGCCATTTTATTTAGCTGAAACTAAAGTATTATTTTGCACGTTTTATCTAAATGCAGACAATGTCTCCATACCCCAACCAACAGTGCAATCTTTCAATTACCAAGCAATTGATATCTTTATATTTTATTCACTGTCTAGCTAAGACACCTAGGGGTTTATCCCCATCACAGACGAGTATTAATTAATCTATCTAATGTATAAAATTTATATAATTGAAACAGTCATTGGGCATTGGGCATTGGGCATGGGGCATGGGGCATTGGGCATGGCTAAGAAAACTCCCCACACTCCCCATATCTCTCTGTGCTTCCTTGTCTCCCTTGTCTCCCTTGTCCCCCCTGCTCCCCTGCGCCCCTGCGCCCCTGCCTAATTCTTAATCCCTGTAGTCGCAATGCCCTGAATAAACTGGCGCTGACCGATGAGAAAGAGTACCATCACCGGCACAGTTGCAATTGTCACCGCCGCCATCATCAAAGGCCAATTATTGGTAAATTGTTCCTGAAACTCTGCTAATGCTAGCTGTACTGTCCTTAATTCCGGGCGTGTAGTAAATACCAAGGGTTTGAACAAATCGTTCCATTCACCGATAAAAGTGAACAAAAACAGGGTTACCAAAGCAGGACGAGCTAAAGGTAACATCACTCGCCACAAAATTTGCAGTCGGTTCGCGCCGTCGATGCTTGCGGCTTCTTCTAACTCGACGGGAATTGTCTGGAAATATTGACGTAACAAAAAAATTCCAAAGCCGTTCACAGCCGTTGGCAGAATTAATGCTCCGTAGGTATTGATCAAATGTCCCCACTTCAACACCAAAAAGATGGGAATCACCAACAACTGAAAGGGAATTACCAAAGTGGCTAAGACAATTAATAGCAGCGCTTGTCTACCCCGGAATTTCAGGCGCGCTAGGGCATAACCTGCCAAAGCCGAAGTCACAATTTGAAAAGCTGTCACTGCGATCGCTACTAAGGTAGAATTAGCAAACGCCAATAAAAACTTACCCCGCTGCCATGCATCCCGATAATTCGCTAATGTCCAGTTATTTTTAGCTAAAACTTCTGGCGTTGCTCCTCCAGGTGCAAAAGAAGTCAGGAAGACCACAAACAAAGGCAGCAAAACGATTAAAGCGCCTATTAGTAAGACTGCAAGGCTCCAAAAATCGGTAGATTTTAGATTCTGGCTTGGTTTGGACATGAGTTTCGCTTTCTTTGCATTTGTGTTTGTATTACTAGAGCATGGCCCCCAGCAACAGCTAATCTATAAATATAGTGACTTGTTAAGTTAAATTAAATCACAGTGATTGATACCCTAAACTCATAGGGTACATTTATTTTTGGTATCAAATGATTCACGTTTACAGGGGTAAACATAACATGCAGCAGATTACAGAGCAATCTGAAATTGATTTCCAGAGCGAAGAATACAAAGACGCATACAGCCGCATTAATGCGATTGTAATTGAAGGTGAACAAGAAGCTTATGATAATTACATCCAACTGGCGCAAATGCTGCCAGAACACCAAGAGCAATTGATTCGCCTCTCGAAAATGGAAGGTCGCCACAAAAAAGGATTTGAAGCTTGTGGACGCAATTTACAGGTAGTGCCAGATCTGCAATTTGCCCAAGAGTTTTTCTTGGGACTTCACAGCAACTTCCAAAAAGCAGCGGCAGAAGGTAAAGTGGTTACTTGCTTGCTGATTCAGTCTTTAATCATTGAATGTTTTGCCATAGCAGCATACAACATCTACATCCCTGTTGCCGATGATTTCGCCCGCAAAATTACAGAGGGAGTAGTAAAAGATGAGTACAGTCATCTTAACTTTGGCGAAGAGTGGTTGAAAGAACATTTTGTGGAATCAAAAACTGAACTAGAAGCAGCAAATCGTCAAAACCTGCCAATTGTTTGGAAAATGCTCAACCAAGTTGCAGATGATGCTCAAGTCTTGGCAATGGAAAAAGATGCTTTGGTTGAAGATTTCATGATTCAGTACGGTGAAGCATTAAGTAACATCGGCTTCAGCACTCGCGACATCATGCGCCTATCAGCTTACGGACTGACAGCGGCTTAAACATAACTCATAGGGGTAACTGACTAAAAAAGGATGAAGGTGGAAATTCTCAACTTCATACCTTCATGCTTTTAATCGACTGTCTTGCCCCTGATGGATCTTACCCTTTGTGTAGTATTTTTAAGAGTAAGTTAATCCCTCTTAACTCACTTAATTCCACGCTTTCGACGCAGCACGCGCCTAATATATCAATACATGTTTGGTCTAATTGGACATCTGACTAGTTTGGAACACGCTCAAGCAGTAGCTCAAGAATTGGGATACCCAGAATATGCCGATCAAGGGCTAGATTTTTGGTGCAGCGCCCCGCCACAAATCGTTGATAACATTACCGTCACTAGTGTCACTGGACAGAAAATTGAAGGACAGTATGTAGAATCCTGCTTTTTACCTGAGATGCTGGCGAATCGCCGGATTAAGGCGGCGACACGCAAGATTCTCAACGCTATGGCTCATGCGCAAAAGCATGGGATTAATATCACAGCTTTAGGTGGGTTTTCTTCCATCATTTTTGAAAACTTTAACTTGGAACAATTTAGCCAAGTCCGGAATATCAAACTAGAGTTTGAACGCTTCACTACAGGCAATACTCACACTGCCTATATTATTTGTCGGCAGGTGGAACAAGCGTCAAAACAATTAGGAATTGATTTATCAACAGCAACCGTGGCTGTATGTGGTGCAACGGGTGATATTGGGAGTGCAGTAACCCGCTGGCTAGATGCGAAAACAGATGTCAAAGAACTACTGCTAATAGCCCGTAACCAAGAACGGCTGCAATATTTACAAGCTGAACTCGGGCGGGGCAAAATTATGTCCTTAGATGAAGCCCTACCCCAAGCGGATATTGTAGTTTGGGTTGCTAGTATGCCCAAAGGCGTGGAAATCGACCCCAAGGCTTTGAAGCAACCTTGTCTGTTGATTGATGGTGGCTATCCGAAAAATTTAGGGACAAAAATTCAGCATCCCGGCGTATATGTGTTAAATGGTGGGATTGTAGAACACTCTCTCGATATTGACTGGAAAATTATGAAAATAGTCAATATGGAAGTGCCTGCACGTCAGTTGTTTGCTTGTTTTGCGGAATCAATGCTGCTGGAATTTGAGAAGTTATACACGAACTTTTCTTGGGGGCGTAATCAGATTACCGTAGACAAAATGGAGCAGATTGGTCAGGTTTCAGTTAAGCATGGATTTAGACCACTGCTGGTTTAGGGCATGGGGCATTGGGCATTGGGCATTGGGCATTGGGCATTGGGCATTGGGCAAGAGTCAAGAGTCAATAGTCAATGGTCATTTGTCCCCCTTGTCCTCCTTGTCCCCCTTGTCCCCCCTGCTCCCCTGCCCCCCTGCCCCTCATCCCCCTCATCCCTAACCCCAATACCCGAACCCTAATTCTCATCCCTAACTATGGCAACTACCGAGCGTAAACCGCTACTGTTAGATTTTGAAAAGCCGCTAGCAGAACTCGCCACCCGAATTGACCAAATTCGGCAACTTGCAGAAGAAAACGGCGTCGATGTATCTGGTCAAATACGCCAATTAGAAGCACGCGCTATGCAACTGCGTGAAGAAATTTTTACTAGTCTATCACCATCTCAAAGACTGCAAGTGGCTCGTCATCCCCGCCGCCCTAGTACTTTAGATTACATTCAGGCTATTAGTGATGAATGGATGGAATTACATGGCGATCGCTGTGGTGGTGATGATCCGGCTTTAGTCGGTGGTGTCGGTCGTTTGGGTGGACAGCCTGTAGTCATGTTGGGTCATCAAAAAGGACGGGATACCAAGGATAATATTGCCCGGAACTTTGGTATGCCCTATCCTGGTGGCTATCGCAAAGCCCTGCGGTTGATGGAACACGCCAATAAGTTTTCCATGCCGATTTTAACTTTTATCGACACACCAGGAGCTTGGTCTGGGGTAGAAGCTGAACATCAAGGTCAAGGAGAAGCGATCGCTTACAATTTACGCGAAATGTTCTGCTTTGATGTACCAATTATTTGTACAGTCATTGGTGAAGGCGGTTCGGGTGGCGCACTCGGTATTGGGGTAGGCGATCGCCTGATGATGTTTGAACACTCTGTTTATACTGTAGCCACACCCGAAGCCTGTGCCGCCATTTTGTGGAAAGATGCTACCAAAGCCCCCCAAGCCGCTACAGCTTTGAAAATTATTTCCCATGACTTGAAAAATTTGGGCATTATTGACCAAATATTGCCTGAACCCATCGGTGGCGCTCATTCTGACCCCATAGAAGCCGCTAATACCCTCAAACAAGCTCTATTAGAGAATTTAGATGAACTTAACCGTTTAACCGCTTCCGAACGCCGCCAACTGCGCTATGAAAAATTCCGGAAAATTGGCGTGTTTACAGAAGTTGCCCAGTAAAAAACCCCCAGATGCTTGATTAGCATGGCAGCAATGCTATAATTGCCTATGACTGCTTAAAGATTTTTAACAATCTTCTCAGTCATGGGCGTTTTTATTTTGGACAAACCAAGTCAAAGTAATTCGTAATTGATAATTCGTAATTCGTAGTTACAATCAGTGGGTGGGTTCCTACACCTAGAAACGCGACTAAATTTAAAATTTAGTTGTTTCTATCTGCATTTTAATTACGAATTACGAATTACGAACTAGTAATTATTTAACCTAGATGGTTTGTCTCAATATTGTGGTAAGTAGTTTTGATTGTGGCTATGAAACTTTCCAGCAGGAAACTAGGTTATAATCCCTGAGCAAATACTTAACGATTAAAAAAACCCATTCTGGCACTGTAATATAACAGTTGCCATAAGTAATCATCGGATTTTTTAGATTTATTTAATCTATTTATTAGATTGGTTTAATCTATAGCAACCCGAGAGATATCAATAATGGGTAGAAGCTTGCAGAACCGCCAACAAATCTGGAGATCGCATGAGCCTGGAGCCGAAACGACGCGCCTTAATTACTGGGGCAAGTAGTGGAATAGGAAAAGCAACTGCTTTGGCATTCGCGAAGGCGGGAATAGATGTCGCCTTAGTCAGCCGTTCTTTGGAGAAGTTGGAGGAAGTTGCAGTAGCAGCAAAGCATACAGGAGTTGAAGCCAAAAGTTATGCTGTCGATTTAGCTAGTGTTGGGCAAGTAAAAGCACAAATACAAGCGATCGCTGATGAATTTGGCGAGATAGACATTCTGGTAAACAGTGCGGGAATAGCGTATACAGCGCTCATTAGCGAAACGCCCTTAGAAGATTGGCAGCAAGTGATTAACTTAAATCTAACTAGCGTCTTCCAGTGCATTCTCGGGGTATTACCAGGAATGCGCGATCGCGGCATAGGCACAATTATCAACATTGTATCGATAGCTGGGAAGCAAGCCTTTGCCAATTGGGGTGCATACAGCGTCAGTAAAGCTGGTGCGATCGCACTTTCACAAACCCTAGCACAAGAAGAACGCGCCCACGGCATTCGCGTCACAGCAATTTGTCCTGGTGCTGTTAATACCGAACTTTGGGATACAGAAACAGTCCACGTCAACTTCGACCGTTCCAAAATGTTAACGCCGGAAATTGTCGCTCAGTCAATTCTGCACACAGTCTTATTGCCACCACAAGCGGTGATTGATGAATTGATTTTAATGCCCAGTGCTGGCGTTCTCTAATCAGCCCTGCGTTGTCTGTCATTTGTTTTTGTCGATCGCAAATGACTTTTGACCCTTGACCATTAACTCTTGACCATTGACTAACCCTTACTAAGACTTAATATGACTATCGCCAGCTCTAACGGTTCTAATCGCTTTCAATCGCCTCTAATTCCTGATTTAACAGATGCGATCGCTCTCAGACCAGATCGTAATACCCACGACGGCCAAGAACCGCAATTGCACGAGCCAAAAGAAGAAGATATGGAGCAAATGACCGCAGCCGTGCGGCAAATACTATTGGGTGTGGGAGAAGATCCAGAACGTGAGGGACTTTTAAAAACCCCCAAGCGGGTAGCAGAGGCGATGCGGTTTCTCACCAGTGGCTACAACCAATCTCTTGAAGAACTCGTCAATGGAGCCATCTTTGATGAAGGCCATAACGAAATGGTCTTAATCCGGGATATTAGTTTCTTTAGCCTGTGCGAACACCATATGTTACCGTTTATGGGTAGAGCGCATGTTGCTTATATCCCCAACCAAAAAGTTGTCGGACTCAGTAAACTGGCGCGGATTGTCGAGATGTATTCCCGCCGTCTGCAAGTACAAGAAAGGCTTACCCGCCAAATTGCCGAAGCAGTTCAGACCATCCTCAATCCTCAAGGGGTGGCCGTAGTCATGGAAGCTAGTCATATGTGCATGGTGATGCGCGGTGTGCAAAAACCTGGTTCTTGGACTGTCACCAGCGCCATGCTGGGCGTGTTCCAAGATGAACAGAAAACCCGCGAAGAATTCTTGAATTTGATTCGTCACCAACCAGCCTTTTTTTAAGGATGAAGTGTAAAGGATGAAGGATGAAAAATTTCACTCTTCAGACTTCATCCTAGAGCTTTTTTAAAGTTCCTAGCTGGGAAAACAACTTGGCGACTTGATCTAAATCTTTATCTCCTGGTGTTTTTTCCACACCACTAGATAAATCAATGCCGTGAGGTTGTAGCATACTCAGAGCATCTAAAATATTATCTGGTGTTAAGCCTCCAGCTAAGAACCAAGGACAACTGGGGCTAAATTGTTGTAGCATAGTCCAATCTAAAGTTTGACCTGTACCGCCCAAATGCTCTTGATGATAGGCATCCAACAATAAGGTATCTATATCATTGCTGTAAGCAGCCACTTGCTGAAGATGGTCACGGCTTTTAACCCTAAAAGCTTTAATAATTTCTACTTCTGGCAAAGCTTGGCGCAGTTGGGAGCAAAATTCTCGTGATTCATTACCATGCAACTGCACACTAGTTAAACCAGACTCCACCACTGTTTGCTTGATTTCTGTGATACTGGTGTTGGCAAACACACCAATTTTATCAACGTTTTTGGGCAATGGTGCTACCGCTGCTTGAATTTGCAGTATATTCACATAACGCGGTGAAGTAGGCACACAAATAAATCCTAATGCTGTTGCGCCTAGAGAGGCGATCGCTACAGACTGCTGTGGTTGGGTGATGCCGCAAATTTTAACTCGCATAGACCTTGAGTGAATTAGGATAAATACCTACATAAAGGTAGATATTTTGGCAATAATTTCTGGTTGTCACAGAATAAATCTTATAATCTTGATGGTTTACATCATTTTCCTATTTAGGAGATACAAGCTTGATTTCATCAATTTTACTAGCAGCAGCTGCTGCTGTTCCCCCCACTCCCGCATGGAATCCCACAGTAGGCGCTATCATCAGCATCAGTAGCGTAGTAGCTGTTTTACTGGCTACCAGAATTGAATATCCCAATGTCGGCCCCAAATTGCCTGGTCTTCCTGTAAGTGTTCCCACATTCATCGGTGCAATGGCTTTCGGTCATATTATCGGTGTTGGGATTGTTTTGGGATTGACTAACATTGGTCGATTGTAATTGTATTCTATCGATAATCTGTTCAGCTAGTTTATCCATCTAGCTGTAAAAAACTTTGTGCCTTTGTGTTAACAAATCTCATATCACAAAGGCACGAAGACACAAAGAAAAACAGCGTTGGGGGATGAGGGAGATGAGGGAGACAAGGGAGACAAGGAAGAGAAATGACAAATGACTATTGACACACAATTATTTAATTTTTGGAAAAAATCACAAACTAAATAAACCATTTGATAGCAGAACCAGCGAGTTGGTTTGAGAATAAAAGTAAAAATAAAACCGAGAACAGCTATCTTGAGGTAGTTCGTAACAGTAGTATAAAATCATCAAAAGCGGTAAAAATCTTGCATAAATGACAAAAGTCGGAATTAAGGATTTATTTTTCGCAATCTTCCGAACCGAGATTTAACTGCGCTAAAGTTTTGCATTGTCTATTTCATCAATGCTTGGAATGTAAAAAATTGCTAAAAGCATACTGTCTATCTCAAAAATCTAGTATTCCTAAAAATCAACTCATTATTAATAGGACTTACGCAAGATATCACTGAAAACCTTATTGTCGCGTAGAGGTAATTCATGTAGACGCGAAGCGGCTTCCCGCAGGGTATTACCTCTACTTCAGTTGTGCGTAAGTCATGATTAAGTAAAAACCGAATTGAAATTAGATGATTTTGTCAGAATAAATACTTCAGCACTTTTTCATAAATTGTGTGGTTTTGGTTGTTAGTCAAAGAAAGCAACTTGAGAGATTGTGGTTGCTGACTTCCCACTCATTTGCTGATTCTTCAGGTAGAAGAATTTTATTTTCTCAAAGTGATTAAATACGATTAATTGTCTATTCTAGAAATGAGAGCATGTTTTTGGCGAACGCTCTCTGCTTCACTCATAGGCAAATATCCAGTATAAAAAAACTTGTATCATTTATTTCATCTGGAAGTGTAAATATCTACTTTTAGGAAAATGTCATGCAAACAAATTGGAGAATCGGGTCTTTATTTGGAATTCCGCTATTTTTAGATCCTTTGTGGTTCATAATTTTAGGGTTAGCAACCCTCAACTTTGGGGTAGCGTACCAGGAATGGGGGAGTGTCCTAGCCTGGAGTGCAGGAATGGTAATGGCGCTGCTACTATTTGCTTCGGTATTGTTACACGAATTGGGTCATAGTTTGGTAGCGCGATCGCAAGGGATTAGAGTGAATTCGATTACCCTGTTTTTGTTTGGTGGGATTGCTGCTATCGAAGAAGAATCCAAAACACCTTTTAAAGCATTTCAAGTAGCGATCGCTGGACCTTTGGTAAGTATTGCGTTGTTCTTTATACTGCGCCTGTTGGGTTATTTCTTACCTGAGACTAGCCCCATGAGTGTAATGGTAGGTGATTTAGCGAGAATAAACTTAGTAGTAGCATTGTTTAACCTGATTCCCGGTTTACCTCTAGATGGGGGACAAGTGTTAAAAGCAGCACTATGGAAAGTAACAGGCGATCGCTTTCAAGCAGTACACTTAGCAGCTAGATCGGGGCAAATTTTGGGTTATGCTGCGATCGCCTTCGGATTTGCGATCGACTTTTTTACCAGAGAACTCGCTTTAGGTTTGTGGATAGTCTTGCTAGGTTGGTTTGGGATTCGCAACGCCAACACCTATGACAGCGTTACTACATTACAAGAAACCTTACTGAAAGTTCCAGCTAGCGATGTTATGACTCGTGACTTTCGCGTAGTCGATGCCGATCAGACTTTGCGTTCCTTCGCCGATGCATATCTATTAGATAGTAATGCACCACAAGTTTATTTTGCCGCAGCTGATGGACGTTATCGCGGTATGGTTTCCATTGACGATTTACGCTTAGTAGAAAGAAGCGCATGGGAAACCCAAACTCTTCAAAGTATTGTGCATCCCCTAACAGAAATATCCACAGTTACAGAATCCACTTCCTTAGCAGAAGTGATTAACAAAATGGAGAATGAACAGTTACCTCGTCTGACTGTACTTTCTCCTGCTGGTGCGGTAGCTGGTGTAATTGATCGCGGAGATATTGTTAGAACAGTAGCACAAAAACTCAATTTGCGGATTGCCGATGCCGAAATTAAACGCATCAAAGAAGATGGTAGTTATCCATCAGGCTTGCAATTGGGAGCAATCGCTAAGTCAACTACAAATTAATTTCTCACCAAAAGGCGCAAAGAAGTTCCTTTTCTTTGCGTCTTTGCGTGAGCTTGATGGTAAATTTTTAAAATGGCTAAAGATGTTTTCCATCAACAGGTAAAAATGCCTTGATTAAAGATGGCTGGATAATTACCAACGATCCGTTAACAATTCGGATTAGCGAAGTAGTCAAAGTACAGATAGATTTAGCGGCAGAAAATGCCATTGCAGCTGAGGAGTTGAAATTAAAAGCTTGATTACAGGTTCAGATATTAACGAATTTCATACTGCACTTGGGCAATATCTTAATTATTGTCAAGCATTAGAAGAACATGAGCCAGATAGAATAGTTTATTTAACCTGAGTTCGGGATAAGAAATCCTCAAAACCCTTGATTTCTCGTTGTTCAGTCTGAAGCGCTGTTTTAATCTGTGGTTGATAAGGCATATTTTTGATATTAGTCTCATTTGTGAGGCTTATTGACAAAATAATTCCACTTTAGTTGCTTCTTTTATCACTTAGAGTTTTGCTCAATCCCTACAGAATAAGCTTTTTAGCTTCTGGCTTAACCCGAACTCAGGTTATTTAGCTGTTCCTAATGAAACATATCAGGATTTTTTTCAGCTTGCTTTTGTGCAACGTTCACTTCAACGTTATCAAGTAAAGTTAATAATTTATGATCCTAAAAACGAGGAGATACGGCAATTGATAAAATAGAACTCTATCGCCAAATCATTAAACAAATTTTGACAGAACATGCACAAATGAGTTCTAATAAAGATGCTGTAAGATTGCAACTAATTTTTGATAATGAAAACGACCACTATCAATTAGCCTATATTAGCTAGGATGGCGATAAGCGAGTATTTGGGACTGTAATGCATTTTGATATTTCCAATGATAAAATATGGATTCAATATAACGGTACAGAAGACCTGATTGCTGAAAAATTGGTTGAGTTTGGTGTACCTGCTTCAGATATTGTGATTGGTTTTTATTCGCCTTTTAAACGTCAATTCACCGCTTATGCCGTAGAGTGATAATTGAGCAAAAACTTATATTTTGGCTTTTCTTTGCGTATTTATGTATTGGTATGAGCTTTTAAGCTAAACCACTTCTAGTTTGCATATCTAAAATTTATATAACTATTGTGGGGTGGGCATCTTGTCCGCCCTAATTATACAAATTAAAATTACATTAGCTTATTGTGGGTAATGCTGGGTTAAAAATTCTTGAGCTTCTGTTTGATGTTTAATCACGCCATCTAAGGTGGCGGTTAGTAAATCATCGAGGATTTGGCGATATTGGGGTCCGGGTTTGTAACCAAGTTTCTTGAGGTCGTTTCCATTGAGAATTGGTTGAATGTTAGCCCAAACTGTTAAATAATACCAAATCTGCTTCCGGATTTTTCGCGGACTTTGTAAGGCGATTAAAATTAGTGTTGGTAAATCATAATGTCGCAGTAAATTTACTATTTGGCTGGGGGGTTTAGAAGTAGATAATGATGTGGTGACTTCAGTTTTGATTTTAGCTAATTTTTGCAATCTGCTAATACTATCCTCTTGCATTTGCAAATTTTTGGCGACTTTTTCCCGATATTCTGGTGATAAATGGGCGATTAAAGCTTCTAAGCGCATTTGCCAATGAATTAATGTTTGTTGGCGGTCAAATTTTTGTAAACAGCGTTCTAGTAAGCGTAGTTCGCGTAAAATATCTTCATCTAATTTCAGGCTAGGATGAATGCACTGCAATGCACCCAAGTTATCGAGTAACTGTAAAGCAGGTTTCCAGTAGGGAGCTTCGAGAATGTGTTTTAATTCGGCTTTGAGGCGAGTTTGTAAAGCTGGGGTTCTGCTATTCTCTTGAGCAGTGCGATCGTAAACGCCACTATTGATGGCATAACGGATATAGTCTTCAGTTTGTGGTTCAATGTCAAATCCAAAGCGCACAGCAAAGCGCACACCGCGATAAATGCGGGTGGGATCTTCGATAAAGCTGTTGGCGTGTAAAACCCGAATTTGTTTGGCTTGTAAATCTAGCAATCCGCCAAAGAAATCAAGTAGTTCACCAGCACGGGGGTAAGTTAGTCTTAGTGCGATCGCATTTATGGTAAAGTCTCGCCGATATAAGTCTTGGCGAATTGAACTGGCTTCTACTTCTGGATTCGCTGCTGGATAAGGGTAAAATTCCGTTCTCGCCGTGGCAATATCTACCCATAATGAGTCTAATTCTGGATCTTTGTGCCATAACAAGGCAGCAGTTTGAAAAGCACCGTGAATTTCTAAGCGGGCTTCTGGGTGGAGTTGTTGCAGTTCTTTGGCTAATTCTACACCAGCGCCCACATCTGCTGATTTATGAAAGCCATCAACTACTAAGTCTATATCTTTAATCATTAAGGTTCCAGTTGCGTTATCTGCTATTAGCCAGTCCCGCACCGCACCCCCCACAAGGTATAAATGCCAACCTCGCTTTTCCGCTGCTTGTGATGCTTGGGTGAGTAACTGCCATAATTGGGGAGTCAAAGAAGCAGATAGAGAGAGTTTGGGACGGGGAGACTCGGAGAGTAAAAAAGTCCCTTGTTCTCCTTGTTCCCAAGTCCCTTTATCTTCTTCTTGATGTAGTTCCCGCAATACATCAGTACGGGTAACAATCCCGACTAACTGTCCTTGGTCTAATACTGGTAAGCGTCCAATATCATAAGTCACCATCAAAGCTTCAATTTGGGGTAATGTCGTTTCCGGTGTAATGGTTTTAACATTTGTTGTCATGTAGCCTTTGACTGGCGCATGACTAAAACCGTGGTGTAGGGCGATATCAATATCTCTTCGCGAAACAATACCTAAAAGTTGCCCTGTGCTATCGACTACAGATAACCCAGAGTGCCCATAACGCAACAAAATCCGCTGTGCTTCTGTAATTGTAGTGTCAGGGCGAATAGTACGGACAGGGGAGGACATCAAGTCTCTGGCTGTGGGGGGATGGGGAATCGAAGCTTTGAACTCGTCTAAGAGTTGTTTTAAAATTGCTTCGGAATCAACACCGCGTAAATTCAGCGATGCGGCTTGGGAATGTCCACCACCGCCTAGAGGTTGGAATAAGTTATTGAGATTTGTTTGGGGAATTTGCGATCGCCCAATGATCGTTAAGCGTGAATCATCCTCTGATAAAGGATATTCATTTGCCAATAATAAAGCATCTATTTCTGTTAATTCTACCAATTGAGAGGCGAGACTCGATAAACCGGGCACAAATCCATTAGTTTGCAAAGTTACCCAAGCAATCGTATATCCACGCAAACAAAGATATTCTAATTTATCTAACGCCTTGGTTAAAAGCTGTTGCAATTGTGGCGATAAACCAGGGTCTCTGTAAGTAGAAATCACAGACAAACTGGTTCCTTGTTGCATCAACCAAGCCAAAGCTAAAGCATCCCTTGGTGTCGCTTGTTCGTAGGTTAAAGAGCCTGTATCAACGTGGATACCCAAAGCCATAACAGTAGCTTCAGCAGGTGTGAGGGAGATTTGCCGCTGTTGCAATTGTTCCACCATTAAAGTTGTGGTGGCTCCCACAGGAGAAATATGGGTTTGTGTAGCAGAAAAATCTAATTCCAGACCGAGGTGATGGTCATAAACGATAATTTCCTTGACATGAGGTAAATCTAACCATTCAGCAGCCTTACCCAAGCGATCGCGCTGTTGAGTATCGACTACAGTTATGGAACGAATTTTTTCCGGATTCACCGAACGTCTTTCAATCAGGGGATACTCATCCCGATGCAGCGCCAAAAAATCTCGTACAGGCGGATGCGCACCACCAGTTAGTACAATTTTGCTACCTGGTTTTAATCGCGTCAGCCCTACCGCCGCTCCCAGTGCGTCAAAATCAGCTGTAGTGTGGCAAAGAATTAAGTCCATAGTCAAGGTTCAAGAGTCAACAGTCAAGAGTCAATGGTCAATGGTCAATGGTTAATGGACTTTGGACTTTTGAGATCTCATTAATGACTATAGTGACGCAATTTCTGGTAGTTTAACAAATAAGAGCCACTGCGTTCTTGGGGTCTCCCCAAGTGGAGCAAGTGGCGTGGAAAAATCTCAGTGTTGCCTTGTACGATATTCTATATTCTATAGGATAAATATTTTCTGGTTTGCTGGCGGATAGTCAGTGAACTTTAAACAGATGCTTGTGGAGGGGAATCTGGACGAGGTTTTAGGACAGAGATGACCTAATGCTAGACAAACCCGATGAAGCAAGAATCTCCCGCTAAAGCTTCGCTGATAGCGGTGAGAAAGTCAACTTTAGTAATTCGCTGGATTGGGAGAAGCAAAAATGACCATAATATTCCAAATCGCTTTGTTAGGACTGGTTTTGCTGTCTTTTGTATTAGTGATTGGCGTTCCCGTTGCCTATGCTACACCCCAAAATTGGGTGGAGTCTAAAAAGCTACTCTGGCTTGGTTCTGGAGTTTGGATTGCCTTGGTACTTTTAGTTGGAGTATTAAACTTTTTTGTAGTGTAGGCGATCGCTTACTTAGGCAGTTAAATAGCAGAGATACTACAAGAGCAGAAGAGCTAAGCTAAAAAGTAATGAAGGTGAATTTATTTTTTCACCTTGTTATTTTTGGCTGATTGTGTTCCTCTGCTCTTATATATTTTCAGAAGAAATGTATATTAGCCTTGAAGTATAGTTTGTAAAGAGGCAATCATGGCAGTTTTTGAGGGAACTTTTACTCAAACAGAACCTTTGCGGTTTGCGTTGGTAATTGGTCGATTTAATGACCTTGTTACAGTAAAGCTGTTAGAGGGATGTCAAGATTGCTTGAAACGCCACGGTGTAGATCCCAACCCCCACGGTAATCAAGTTGACTACGTTTGGGTTCCTGGTAGCTTTGAAGTCCCAGTAGTCGCCCGCCAACTAGCACTTTCTCATCGCTATGACGCGATCATTTGTCTAGGTGCTGTCATTCGCGGACAAACACCTCATTTTGATTATGTCTCTTCCGAAGTCGCCAAAGGCATTGCCGCTGCCAGCTTCCAAACTGGTGTACCGGTAATTTTTGGCATCTTGACAGTAGACACGATGCAGCAAGCCTTAGAAAGAGCCGGGATAAAAAGCAATCATGGCTGGGAATACGCGATGAATGCCTTAGAAATGGCTAGCCTGATGCGGCAATTGCGCTCGAATCTCGCAGAACCATACGCTCTCAATAGCCAATCTCTGCCAGCTTCTTTCCCCAGCGCCACTATAGGCAATTTTTCCCCGGAATCTGAAGAATTGGGTTGAAATCGGGCATGGGGCATGGGGCATTTGTTATTTTCCCTCCTTGTCCCCCTGTCCTCCTCATTCCCCTTGCCTCCTGCCCCTAGTCACCAATCCTTAACTAAAAACTTCAATCAGGGGATTGACAAGCAGGAATATATATGAGATTCTAATAAATGTGTTGAGATTGCGGGTATAGCTCAGTGGTAGAGCGTCACCTTGCCAAGGTGAATGTCGCGCGTTCGAATCGCGTTACCCGCTTAGAAAATTACCAGAAAATTATAAGATTTTAGAATATGAAATTAGTTTAAGCTAATATTCATATGTGTAATAAATGATGTGATTAATTCGTTTTTTGTACAGTGTACTACACTGGATCAAGGGCGGCTAGATTAATAGCAATATTTGTTAGGTGCAAAGTGCCTTGTGGCAGTAAAGTCAGCCAAAATCTACCAAGGACAAGAGTCGGAGAAACTCACTAATGTTTTCAGGCTCCCTGTTCTCAAAAAATATCTGTAATTTTTGGGGATAAGTTGAGTAGAAATATCCAAAAAGAAGCAATAATGAATACACAGGGGAGTAATTAATTATCAGTCATGAGCCTTCTAAACAAAGGCACTGGGAAAAGCTAAGTAGTTGATTTACTGGTAATAATTACTTACTGGGTTAGTCTCAGAGAACGGTTGTTTTATGAGATGTCGCCACGTAAACTGAAAACTGTGCCATATTCAAAAAGCAGAAATGTCTAAGAACATCACTAAAATTAGCTTTTAAGATGAAGAGAAGAAAATCCTTAAACAAGATTGCCCCATATAGGGAACAACAGCAGGCAGATAACCTCTGCTCAAACACCCGAACATAAGAGATAGTAGTTAAGACAGCCCGATTGAGCCTGATCTATCCTTGGGAATCACAGCAGTATTGGCTACACCTAACTATCTGTATCAATCTGGAAAATCAGAAAACCAGTACCCAAGGCATAGAGCCGGGAATTTTATTTTCACATATTGTAAAAAATAAGCTCAAGTTATTAGAACGCTTGTGCAATCTCAAAAACCTGAAAAAATAGACTTCAATACGGAATATCCCTGTCCTTGCCGTCGCCGGGGGCGGTTAATTCCGATTACCCTGACAGATGCTTTTGGTTGCGATCGCTGTCAACAGATTTTTGTGGTGGAAAATGATCCTTATATCCTAGAGCAACTTTCCACCACCTACCCTTACAAGCGTGCTTGGCGTTGGGTGAGTAATAGTTGGCATATTGTCCATCCGCGACTAGGAGAAAGCTATCTACCGATAGCGCTGGGCATTATTTTCGTGCTAGTGATTATATGGCTACCATTAGCACTGCGATTAGCAAATGGTTCCACCATTATTGCTTGGGCAATGGTGGCGGTACTACTGGCTATTTTGCCAGCACTAATGGTCTGGCTTACCTACAGACGTTAACCAATGACCGTTGAAGTTTTGGATGATCTCCCTGAACCAATGAATAGCGCTAAACGCGCTTACCAAGCTTCCCTCAAGCTGGGGATCGCAAAAGGAGTAGACCGCTCTCGTGCTGTGTTGGCAATGGCGCGGGCGATAGAACGCGCCTTTGATGACATTTTAGAGGCTAACACTTTAGATCTAGAAGCAAGCCGAGAAATGGCAGTGCCAGAGTTGATTTTAGATTGGCTGAAATTAACTCCGACACGGCTAGAAACGACTGTGGAAATCTTACAACGGTTAGGGGAATTATCAGATCCACTGCGGCGGGTGAGAAACGCTGAGTATCAACAAGATGATTCTCAAAGTTACTCCCAGCTAATGCCTTTAGGAGTTATCGGCTTTATTTATGAAGCATTCCCCGATTTAGGGGCGATCGCAGCTGGGTTCTGTATCAAAACTGGAAATAGTATTATTCTTAAAGGCAGCACTGAGGCTAGTCATTCTAACGAAGCGATCGCTAATGTTCTTCAAAGTGCGATTACTGAGGTTGGGCTACCAGCAGGCTGTCTAGAACTGATTACCACAGAACATGGTGCTTCGGTGCGGGATTTAGTCGTTCAAGACCAATACTTGAATTTAGTCATTCCCTACGGGCGTTCCACCTTGGTACAGCAAGTCATGCGACAAGCAACTTGCCCAGTGTTAAAGTCAGCAATGGGCAACTGCTACCTTTACTGGTCGCTCAATAGCAGCTTAGAAATGGTGCGCTGGATGATTATCGATAGCCATGAAAGTGAGCCTGATCCAGTCAACGCCATTGAAAAAGTCTTAATTCATCGCCAAGCTTTACCGTCATCCTTAGCAGTTTTATGGAATAGTTTAAAGGATAAAGGCTTTGAAGTCAAAGGTGATGCTGAATTAGTAGAAGCCTTTCCCCAATTACAGCTGGCGAAAGAAGCCGAATGGGGAACCGCCTATTTAACCAAGACAGTAGCTTTTAAACTAGTAGATAGCTTAGAAGCTGCGATCGCTTGGATTAATCAATACAGTAGCGGTCATGCTGACTGCATTGTCACCGAATCTTATCAAGAAAGTCGCCAGTTTGCCTTAGGGGTAAACAGCGCCTCTACCTATATCAACGCTTCCCCCCGGTTTTCCCGCAATCCCTCACGGGGAGACTCGATATTCTTAGGAATGTCAAATCAAAAAGGTCATCGCCGGGGATTTATTAGCCTGGAAACCTTGACGACAGTTAAGCATATTATCCAAGGGAATGGGCGGTTTTAGGGGAATGGGGAATTGGGGACAAGGGAAGGGGAACAAGGGAGTTAAAGAGGGAACTCTTAACGGGCAACAAGGAACAGAATGTTTTGCATGGGGATTTAAACCCCACCCTCAACTGATTAATCAAGGCGAAAAAATTAAGTAGAAAATGGGATTGACAGCAAATTCCCAATTTGGTAGCATATAATCGATAAGGAAGAAATATCTTAAAAAAGATAAATAAAGAGCGATCGCACCTCACCCCTCAAAGTATTTTTTCAGGCGCTCGCCAACATCCACAAACTTACAGAAAAATTGGCGTTGCAAAATCAGAAGTTAAAGAGGGAACTCATGACTTTGTTTGCCTGATTTTTGTTGTAGGTACTGTTAGCTATAGCCCAGTTTACGTGTGCATTAAATATTTCTGCACACAGGTAAAAACCTTTCTTTTGGTAAATTGACTCAAAATTTCAGCTACAGCTTCATCATCACCGATTTTTGCCTACTAGTAAATTAGCGATCGCGGTACTAATTGGTTGATCTGTAAACTGTTGGTAGTAAGTAAATCCCGGCGAAGGATTAACCTCAAAGCAGTACCATTCACCCGTTGGTGTCCGGCGCAAATCGATGCCGCAAAGAGGTAAATTGATGGCTTTTGCCAATACTCTGCACTGCTGTTCTACTTCTTGGGGAAGACAACAAGCACGAATTTCTGTAGACTCATCATCCTGTGCTGCATAACGATAATCATCAGCTTGGGAAATGATCTCGCTGGCGAAAACTTCCCTCCCGACAACATGAACGCGATAATCTCTACCAGGTATGTACTGTTGGAACTGAGTCGGACACCAAGATACATTCTCAAGTCGCTTCAGATGCTCAACTCCCAGACGGGAGACTTTGCTACGGATACCACTGATTGATTTATAAATGACATTACCGTGGAGTTCCCAAAAAGCTCGCACAGCTTCGGGATCTGTGGTGACAAGAGTTTCGGGAACTTTGAAGCAAGAAGAGCGAATTTGCTCTAGCTGGTAAGGTTTGGAGCCATTAGCAGCCATTGCTGACGGACGATTGACAACAAACGCAGGTGTAATTTCAGACCAGCACATCAAAGCATCATCAACAGCGATCGCATGTTGCCAAGCTGGACTATTTGCACCAGATCCGGCAATTTGGGGAAGGCGGCGTGAGTCGTAAGGGCGCAAGTAGGCTGCGGTAATTTCACTCAAGTCGATTTTTTGATACCAAGTCCGAATTTGCCCTTGAACTGGTAGCTGTAAATCGCCTACACAAAGTTCGATTTCCGTATCTAAAATATCTCGTTGGTCGAGCATGACTGTAGGTATGCCCAAACGAGTTAGTTCTGAGTGGACTACTGCTAAAGGAGATTCTTCGGAAATACCCCACAACAAAATCAACATTTGGCATCACCTCCACTCAGATACTCAAATATGGCATCGCCTACTTCTGGTGCAGAAATATCAGTCCACAACTCAGCGCCCAAAAACTCTGCTCTTGATTCACTGCTGCTAAAATGAACTGTCAACAAATCAACTTGAGCAGCATCAGCCAGCCGTCTAGCATGAACTTTTAGCTGTTCGTCAACTTCACCTAAGCAGCGATCGCCTACTACCGTCACTTTTACCCCAGGTTTTGCGATCGCCTGGGGAGGGACATTAGCCAACAGCGAACTTTGCCTTCGTACTGGACGTACTGGAATACCCAGTTGAGCAGCTGTATAAGCCCATTGTTCAGGTCGCCAAGCAGGCCCCAATAAATATGTTGGGGTTGGTCTATTCAAGACTGGACATTTTAAGCTAGACAGCCAAGCAATCAAAAAGGCATTCATTTCCCCGGCAACATATGCCCGGTCTTCAGAGACAATGTGCAAAAGTTCCTGTTCATAAATAGCGGGTAGGCGAGAGAGAACGCCAGTAATTTGCTCAAGAGCGATCGCATACTTACCTACCACTGCTGTAGAATCCTCAGTCGGATTTAAGTAGTGTCGCCATCCAACCACTGACAAATCTTCCGGTGTCAGGAGGCTGGCACCATCAGCCGCCCAATTAGCAACCAGCGCCTCGGCGGCTTTGTCATGGCGACTGGCGACAACAACTAACACCCTGGTTTAATTCTTGGGTTGATTAACTACTTGCTGACCAACACTTGGGCGTTCTTTAGCTTGGATAAAAGACTGCCCGTTTTGGCCATTAGCCGTTTGCTGTTCTATTTGATCGAGACGTTGAGCCATCAGACCAATTAGCCGTTGTAAGTCATTTGCCCCATCTACAGGAATTGGATTTGCCAGTTGATCTAATTCCGGAAGTTTCTCAACTTGAACTTTCTCGGCTTGAACTTTCTCCAAGTCTTTATCTTTCTGAACTTTCTCGAATTCTTTGACTTCTATCTTCAGTTCCTTGCTTATTTTCAACACTGGCCCTGAAAGCGTAAACAGGCTGCCACCAGTAGATGTGGGTATAGAATACGCCAATTGATCGAAGTCAGCATTGGCAGCCGCCAAATTCTTAGGCAGGAATGTGCCTCTATGTTCAGGTGTCAATAGCAGGTTAACTGGGGTAGCCGCAGAAGGAGAATTGACTAAGATTTCCACATATCCGCGAATCTCTAGTTTTGCTGCTTTGATGATATCTATCTTGGTAACATCGGGCAGTAAGGTAATCAAACCTGTGTCATTAGCTCGAATGCCTACAGTAAAAGTAAATCTGCTAGGATCGCCAGGAACAGGTACTAGATCGCTAAAGTCATTAGTTCCTTGAACATCGCTGATGGTCACTGTGTCTGCTACATTTAATTCTGGTGTAGTTGCAGTAAATCGCAACGTCAGTTTGACATCAGAATTGCTAGTATTAGCAATAGTCAAAAAGTAACCTTGGACAACTGTGCGAGCAACAGCTTCAGTACCAGGAGCAGTAACAGGGGTAATTGGCTTGACAAGTAGTTCAAAGGTGGAAACTAAAGTTAGTTTTTGTTTGATGATTCCGTTTGAGATGTCTGTCATATATTTGTTTACAGAGAAACTACATATCAAACTTAACTACCTAGCTCTATGAACGCATAGTACCCATGAGGGTAATATTGAGCAATATCAAAGCCATATTATGAAGAGGGAGCTTTAAACCCAGTTTTTCAGTAAAGCGGCAATTTTTGGTACAATTGCAGTAACTTGGGAAGTTTAGAGTTAGTGATCGCACTCACGATCACTATAAAAAATCCAGTTTTACGCTCAACTTACACTCGGCTTTGTTGCTCTTGTGCTTAACTCAGCAAAAAACATCAGGATTTTATCAATCAGAATTGGATTACCTTTGAGCATTCCTAATGGAGTCAGGTGTGCAACAACAAACTCCTGATTGGAAAACTCCTCAAAGAGTAAATCAAACTTCTTAGTAGATAGATATGGTTTCAACCAATCAACTGTGGCTGAGGCGATTGAATCGTGAGCAAATGCAATCAGCCCAGTCAGGTTGAATAAGCTGCTACGTTCAATTAAACAGTGAGTTTGCTCAACGGTAGGTAGTACTTTTAAACCCAACTTATTTTCTATAAATTTTGCCAATGCTAGAAACCGATGAGGAATAGCGCCACCCAAATCAGTTATGGTAGGTGCCATTAATAGAGAAGGCTGGCCTTTGATCAAAAGCTTATCGAGATTGCTCCAAGTAGCTTGTAACTGGTTTTCAATTTCTTGATATTGCTTTTCTCCAACACATTTACCAAGAATATCTTGAATTTCCTTAACTTCCAAATCACTAAGTATTTCGAGAAGTGCAATATACTTGCATCCCAAACTATGTCCTAACCAGAAGTAATTTCCATCCTGAACTTGGGAATCTTCTTGATAAAGTGTATAATCATAACCTAGATGCTTTGCTTCTTGAAGAAGAACTTTACGCAGTTCAACTTGGTCTTGGGCTAAACCAATAGCAACTGACCAATGGCGAAAACTAAATCTAAAAGGTAACGCAACTATTGTATATCCTTGTTCAAACAATTTTTGGAACAGATATCGATAAAAAATTGTGGGGAAAGTCCCAAAAAAAGCACCACCGATAAATTGGATGACACCAATGGGCTGTGGATGTAGAGCCACCCAGTTAAAGTACAAAGGTTTTAATTCAAACTTAGCATCCATTGTCAGAAGCTCTCCTCTAAACTTAAGTTTGTGAACAAATATCGTTTTGTGATATCATTACAGTCTTGTGATCGAAGCATAAGAATTAGGTAAAATAACAATCTCCACATACCCACGAATTTCTAAATCAGGAACCGCAGGCAGAGAGGTTATACTACTTGTACAACTATTGATATCTTTGCGATTAATGACGATTAATGCAGTAATTGTTAGTTATAAACTAAACATTTTTACTAATTAAAAAAAGTACCTCTAAGGGTACTTTTTATGTTATTAATACTGTGGCGAAGATGTATTTATTATTACTTTTAGTATACGTTAGTTATCAAAAAACTAGGGACATAGTAATACTATGTCCCCAGCAACGACAAATCAAAAATTTGGTTAGTTCTTGACTAAAGGTAAAACTGTATATTCTGCATTTGGTGTAGTTCCTAAATATTTCAGCCAGCGAAAATTAGAAACAAGTGCTGATGTAAATGTTGGGCAAACATTATACTTCACCCCATACTCATCACACAATTCTGCCAAAATAGGAGCAATTTTTGGATAGTGAATATGGCAAACTTGGGGAAATAAATGATGCACAACTTGATAATTGAGTCCACCTAAATACCAATTCAAAAAGTGATTTTTAGGAGCAAAATCAACAGTAGTTCTAATTTGAAAAATTGCCCATTCATCATCAATTTCTTCTGGTTTCCCATCTGGTTGGATAAACTCTGCTGTATCCATCACATGAGCCAGCATGAAAACTATACAAATCCAAAACCCATAGGTCATGTAAGTAATAAGAAATCCTACGAGGGTTTGTATTGGACTGTATCCAACAGCAATGGGTATTCCGATAAACAGTGCCAGCCAAATGATTTTACCGCTAAAAAGAATCAGCATATCTAGCGGTTTGGGTGCAGGAACCACATGGGAGTGATATTTACGCTTAAACAGAATGATATTAATATCAGCAAAAGACCAATAAATTGGGATGATTGTATATATAGATAGAATAAATATATGTTGAAACCTGTGATACCATTGATGCTCCATATAGGGAGTCATGCGCACTAAGCCATCACCATGTATTTCCACATCATGACCTAAAATATTTGTATAAGTATGATGTAAAAAATTATGCCGAAATCGCCACAAATAACTAGATAATCCAATTACGTCATATATAGAACCTATTAGAGTATTGACCCATTTTTTACTTGAATAACCACCATGATTAGCATCATGTCCGACACTAAACCCTACAGCAGCAATACCCAAACCTAAAACAATACAGCCAAGAATTTTTAGCCAGGTTTCCGGTGGGCCGAAGAGAGTAAATGTCCAAGCAGAAATGACCCAAACTGCAATAATGAATGTTTTCAAGTACATTGCTGGATTATCTCGTGTAGCAATGTTATTAGATTTAAAGTAAGCATCAACTCGTTTATTGAGTTCTTTTCTAAAACCAAAGTTTTTTGTAAAAGTAACTCTCGTTTCTGGTGTTGTTGTCATAAAATTTACTCACGTAAATGTCAGGTCAAAAAATAAAAAAGCGTAGGGAGATATGCAGTAATAATAAACTTCAAATCTCCTGAGCTACGCCTGTGATTCAGTGCATCAAAGGCTGTCTATTGATGCACCTTTAAAACGTTTACTATTCGATGTGTAGTAAACTTTGCTTCCGGTATCAGGTACAAAATGACAGTTAATACAGGAATGCCATAGGGATTTCCAAATTGGTTCTTGAGACTCACGGAAATATTCGCCCATAATGGGTTTAATTGCCTCCGTTGCCTTGAGCAAATTGTAGTGAGGGATATTCAGGAAGATATGGTGAGCTACATGAGTACCGATATCGTGATGGATATGATTGATCAAACCGTAATTGCGGTCAATGGTAGAAATAGCACCTTTAAGGAAAGTCCAATCTTCTCCACGATACCAGGGAATATCTGGCTCGGTATGATGCAAGAATGTCACCACATCTAACCACATTACAAACACAATGTATGGTACGGCGTAATTTTTCAACAACCATATCCAACCCCATTGATATGTGAGAACCCCAAGCAAGGCTACCATGCAAGTGCATAGTACAGTGCTGGTAATCACATCCCATTTTTCCGATGATTTGAAAAGTGGGCTACTGGGCAAAAAGTGGGAACCTTCTTTATTAGGAGAACGCTTGAACAGATATAGCGGATAAGCTAAGAAAAACAGATAATATCGGACTATCTTTTCTTCCCACGGCATTTTTTTGTACTGTGATTCGCTCACAGGATACCAGCTTTCATCATTATCAAGATTGCCAGTATTAAGGTGGTGGGTTCTGTGGCTAATTCGCCAACCGTGATAAGGGACAAGTATTGGTGTGTGAGCAAGATGTCCAATCAAATCATTGAGCCATTTCTTTTTAGAAAAAGATTGATGTCCGCAGTCATGTCCAACTACAAACAAAGCCCAAAACATTGTTCCTTGCATGAGCCAGAAAATAGGCCAGACATACCAAGAATCCAGATAATTAGCAACTGCGTAGAGTAGACCAATAATGAGGATATCGCGAAAAAAGTAGAACAGAGATTTCCCTAACTGAGGCTGAAAGCATTCAGGTGGGATTGCAGCTTTTAATTCCTGAAGGGTAAAGGGTAGTTTTGTGGAATCTTCAGATGATTGTGAGCTAGGGGGATGGATTAGCTTAACGCTATCGACTGGGATACTATTTGATGGCACTGGATTCTATGAAATATAAATTCTCTAGCCTTGCTATGAACAAGGAAATGTTACCTCTGCAATGGTCATGTTTAGAGATATTTCTGTTCTCATTAACCCGCATGAGGATTTTTTCTGGCAACTTCCTGAACAATGTTCATCAGTAGGAACTGCCAGAATTAAAATCACTAAACAAGGTGAAATCACAATGCAGATTAACGTATAACTTTCGGGAAGAATATAAAACTTCCCAAGTTATACATACTTAATCTTTGAGTTATCGCCCTGCATAATATTCGTCAAAAGTTGTGTAGCCAACATCAGTGACGTACAGTTGACATTTGTCTGTAATTTGTTTCATTAATGCCCAAGAGAATTTGCTCTCATCGTGCAGGTAAGCCCCCCAATTCTCTTTGATGCTGCTGTAAGCTAGCCGCAGATTATAAGAAGGAATTGCAGTAGAAATATGATGAGGTACGTGAACATTGATATCGTGGCAGAGAAATTCTATCCAGCGTGGGTAATCACAATGAATAGTGCCAGCTAGTTGTGCTATGGCTTCATTCCACTTGTTAGCTGCCACAAAAGGAACATCAAAGGTCGTATGGTGAACAATTGTGAAAGTACTCATCCAAAAATGATAAACCATCCAGGGTAAAAGCCAAAATTTGACAAATCCCCAGATACCAGTTGTCGCGATGAGTAAGGGGAAAGCAACTGCGGCAAATAGGACTACCACAGCCACAGAAAGCTTAACACTGGATTGGTCTTTAGTTTTGAAATTACGCCAATCAAAATGTACAACTGCCCAATGTCCAATAGAACCTACCCACCAGAGGCGGTTACGCATAAAGCCTTCAAAAGCTGAACGGCGGAATGGCCCCCAACTTTCAAATACTTCTGTTCTAATTGGATGCCAAGCGTTGTCCTCATCCAGCTTATTTGTATGCTTATGGTGATAATTATGCTTAATACGCCAACTGTGAAATGGATAAATCAAAGGTAGCAGTAATACATGCCCTACCAAATCATTTACCCAGCGACGGTTAGCAAACGAACGATGACCACAATCATGAGCGATGACAAAAAAACCTGTTAAAGCAGTGCCTGTAAAAATCCAAGCAAAGGGCAGGAGAAACCAAGGAGAAATAGCTAAGCTGAAGTAGCCTAAAGCCACCATCAAAACAGCAGTCGCCACATTCGTCCAAGCTTTACGCCTATTTTTTTGAAAGCACTCCTTTGGCAAGGTTTTAATAATATCTTTTAGCCTTAGGTCGGAATTACCCAGGTCATAAGCTTGTTTTTGATTTTTGATTATTGATGTAGTCATGAAAACCTGAAAAACAACAAAATCTATCACCAACACACCACAAAGTGGCTTGCCGCAAAATTTCTTAACATTTGCGTTTCGGATTATAGCAACCTAAGCTATCCTTTTTGCGGAATTAGTAAATTAATATCTCAGTTGCTAGAAAAATTGCGTCACTCATTAACTTTGTACAGTCACCTGTGCAATGTCAAGGTTTGACTGACCACAATGACTGAAGTTAGGACTTTTTATCTGCCAGCTTCACATTTGTCGCCAGACCAAGCACTTGTAGCAATTGAATAGTCATCCAAGTCAGATCTATTTCCCACCATTCCAAGCCGTGACGAGCTGAGTATTGGAAAGCATGGTGATTATTGTGCCAGCCTTCGCCAAACACTAGTAAAGCTACCCACCAGCAATTGGTCGAGCGATCGCCAGATTCATGGCTACGGTAACCAAATTTATGTGTAGCACTATTTACTAACCAAGTACAGTGGTAAACCCAAACAATGCGCACAAAAATTCCCCAAACAACCATCGGCCAACCGCCGATCGCCAATAGCAACAAACCTAGCGCCACCTGGAGGAGAATAAAATATTTTTGCAAAAACTGATAAACTGGGTCATCGATAATGTCTTTAGTGAAGCGAGGAACTTCAGCGTGAGCGGGTGCGTGATAAATCAGCCAACCCATATGGCTCCACCAAAAACCCTTATTAGAATCATGGGGGTCTTTTTCAGTATCCGAGTGTAGATGATGGATACGGTGTGTGCCTATCCACTCAATTGGCCCGCCTTGACAAGAGAGAGTTCCGAAAAGCACCAATAGATATTCCAACCACTTGGGAGTTTGAAAACTGCGATGGGTAACCAAGCGGTGAAAACCTAGAGTAATACCTAAACCACCAGTTATCCAGTAGAGCAATAAACCGACACCAACTGCACTCCAGCTAAAGTTACTAGGAAGCAAGGCAAACAGCGCTCCGATGTGCAATGCAGCGAAGAATAGGGTATTAACCCAGTTAATTGTAAGTTTGGTTGAGGTAGCAATTGTCATGAGAAACCTGTAGGAAATGTTAAGCCTAATCTGCGCTATTTTTTTTTAATGAGGAACCAATGAACAGCTTGGAACAGCTGCGGCAAGCAGAACAGGCACTGTTAGAGATTTTTTCTGGAATTGACGCTCAGGTCAAGCAAAATCTTCAACGAGTGCTAAATGCCTTTCGTCACCAACGTGTAGGCGCACACCACTTTGCAGGTGTAAGTGGCTACGGTCACGATGATTTAGGAAGAGAAACTTTAGATAAAGTATTTGCCCAAGTAATGGGTGCCGAAGCTGCGGCAGTGCGGGTGCAGTTTGTTTCTGGGACTCACGCGATCGCTTGTGCCTTATTTGGTGTGCTACGTCCTGGAGATGAAATGTTAGCAGTGGTCGGTTCTCCCTACGATACGCTCGAAGAAGTCATTGGTTTAAGGGGTCAAGGACAAGGCTCCCTTATTGAGTTTGGCATAAATTACCGCCAATTAGACTTAACTGCGGACGGAACTATAGATTGGCAAGCCCTAAGTACTAGTGTGGGCGATCGCACTCGTTTAGTATTAATTCAACGTTCCTGTGGCTATTCCTGGCGACCTAGTTTATCTATTGCCGATATTGAAAAAATTGTCCAATTAGTTAAACAGCAAAACCCCCACACCGTTTGCTTTGTAGACAACTGCTACGGCGAATTTATTGAAACCAAAGAACCCACAGATGTCGGTGCTGATTTAATGGCGGGTTCATTGATTAAAAATCCTGGTGGGACGATTGTCACCGCCGGTGGTTATGTTGCCGGTCGTGCTGACTTAGTAGAAGCCGCCGCCTGTCGCCTCACCGCCCCGGGTATTGGTAGTTATGGCGGTGCTACCTTTGACCAAAATCGGCTGTTATTCCAAGGCTTATTTCTTGCCCCGCAGATGGTGGGAGAGGCGATGAAAGGCACTCACCTCACGGGTTACGTCTTTGACAAACTTGGTTATCCGGTCAATCCTGCCCCATTTGCCCCCCGCCGCGATGTCATTCAGGCAATTAAACTCGGTTCAGCCCAAAAGCTCATAGCCTTCTGTAAAGCCGTACAACAGAATTCTCCTATCGGTTCCTACCTCGACCCCATCCCCGATGAAATGCCGGGGTATGAGAGCCAGGTAGTCATGGCTGGGGGAACATTTATCGAGGGCAGTACTTTGGAATTTTCCGCAGATGGGCCTTTGCGTGAACCGTATGTGGTTTATTGCCAAGGGGGGACGCATTGGACGCATGTTGCGATCGCATTGGAAGCCGCGATAGAAGCTGTGGGGTCTGCTTGATGATGGTCACATAAGTAACATGAGTTAGGATTGTCTCACGCAAAGGCGCATAGACACGAAGTGGCTTCCCGAAGGGTAGGCGCAAAGAAAGATGCATGAGAATGAGATTGCTAAGGAAATTGTTGATGCTGCTTACAAGGTTCACACTACTTTGGGGCCTGGTTTACTGGAGTCTGTGTATCAAGCGGCTATGGTATATGAGTTACGAAAGCGAGGTTTGCGGGTAGAAGTGGAGAAACCAATACCTGTTATTTACGAAGATGTGCATTTGGAGGTGGGTTTTCGGGCAGACTTGATTGTTGAAGACAAGGTAATTGTCGAAAACAAATCTGTAGAAACATTACATCCGGTACACAAAAAGCAATTGTTAACCCATCTTCGCCTTGCTAACAAGCGCCTTGGCTTACTCATCAACTTTGGAGCCTTGCTAATCAAAGACGGAATTTCCAGAGTTGTCAACGGTTTATAAAACTCCGACGCAAAGACATTAAGCATTCCTTTGCGTCTTTGCGCCTTTGCGTGAGCTATTCTTCCGGTAACTTATACTGCTCAACGATCCGTTTAGCATATTCCGGCACATGGGCTTCCAACTTCTCCGGGTGATTCCGCTTCACATACAGGTAATTCCGCGTAAAGTGAGAATCAATCGAAAATCGGGCATATTCCAGACCTTTCGGGCCAATTTTCTCAATTACCACCCCCATCAATTTTGCTGCCCACATGGGAAGAGTTACAGCTTTATCGTAAGCTGGAATGCTTTGTTGTACAGCTTCTTTCCGATTACCTTGGGACATCACAGGTTGGGTGTCTAACTGGTCTTTTACCAAGTCCAGCATTTCTTTTCCTGTATCATTTCTAACTACAATCCATTGCCAGCCAAAGGGTGCGCCCATGTAGCCGACAACTAAATCTGCTAGAGAATTCACGTAATCAAAGCAACTCATGCATGAGGGGGCAAAGACATCTTTGAGTTTATTGGTCTTTAAGCCAAAGAACGGCACAGTTTCTGTAGAGCCGTCCTCATGTTTGAAGTGAACGCGGAAGTCTTGCATGAATTCGTAATGCACGACTGTATCAGGCGATCGGCTGGTGGTTTCTAAGAATTTTTGCAGTCCGGCGCGGGTAACATTATCTACGCAAGGTGTACCTAATACATACAGCTTTTCTAAGCCTAGCTGTTTTTCTACGGCTCTTAATGCCTGGATTTGGCAACCAACTCCAATCACTAACAGCCGTTTCATCCCAGATTTTTCTATTTGCTCTAAAACTGAGAGATTGGGTGAAAGTGTTGGTTTGTTTACTCTGGCTGCCAGTATTTCCTCTGGGGTACGGGCGATGATGGGCATCGGTTGAAAGCGGTCTTCTTTGGTGTTTTGCACGCAGACAACACCTTCAACTAGCCTGCGATTCAGCATTTCAATGGCAAGGGAACTTACAATACCTGTCCACTGTGCCCCTTCGATGGGCTGCTGTTTCCGCGCCGCCATCATGTCTTGATGAACACCAAAGTAGAGTTCATCGGGATTATCGAGATTGCGGGGGCGGGTGTGGGTTTGTGCTTCTAGTTCGCCTATTTGCTGATTGATGAAGGCACAGGCTTCTTTGACGTAGTGAATGTAGTATGTGTCGCACAGTCCGCACTCGCTGCACAGTTCCTTAGCAGGGCGGCGGCTAGTGGGTTTTAAGGCTTTGGCTTTTTTATGAGGAGAAACCGAAGTCATATAAATTCTTTGTTTTATCCAGGCATCGCTTTTACTACAATACCGTCAACCCCTTCGAGGAATTCAAAATTCAAAATTCAAAATTTAGCGATGACAATCCGCATATCTAGGATTTGTGTTTTGTGCCAATCTATGTTAACCATAAGTAGATTTAGGGGCTTGTCTGTTTTTCTGGTTCTGTCAGAGGCTATGAACTTCACTATAGAAATTGAACCTGAAGAAGATAGACAAAGTTTTAAGTATTTTTTCCATTCTCATCTGTTTTTTATCTGGAGCATCGTTGATAAAGAGATTCTCCAAATTAATATACAGTGACTAAAAATTCTCAAACAGGTGCAGCATTTATTGTTGGAGGCAGCATAACAGGCGCTGGTGTTTCCGCAACAGTTGGCGGGATGGGGTTAGGCGGAGGATTTGGTGCAGTTGGAATTGGTACAGTTCCAGTAGTTGGGATTGGTGCTGTGGGTGGTGCAGCAGTCTATGGCGCTTTTACAGCCATAGCACAAGGAGATGCAGCTGCTTTTGGTGCAATGGGAATTGGCGCAGTTGGTGGTGCTGGCTTTTCTAGCGTCGTGGGTGGTATGGGATTGGTTGCACCAAAAATAGGGCTGGCGTTTGGTATTGGTACAGTACCTATGGTAGGGGTTGGTGCGGTAGTGGGACTCGCTGCTTATGGTATCGCCAAGCTTTTAGATGAATCGGAAATTCGGGAAACTCCCACACAGGTTTTTGAACGAATGGAAGATAAAGTCTTACAGATGGATTATTATGCCGCAGCAGTGATGGAGTTGGAGGCATTTTTATCTGGTGAGGATCTCAATCAAAAATTTGCTGCTTTGGAAATTGAAGATGAGTTGCAAGCATTGAAGGCTGAATTAAAAGAAAAAAAGAAACCGCAGGATGATAAATTTGTTAATCCCCAACCTGAGACTCCCAAAATTCAAACAAAAATAATTCCTGTCACAACCTCAGTCACTCAAGCTTGGAAATGTGTGAACACACTTAAGGGACACTTAGCAGCAGTGAATGCGATCGCTATTAGTCCTGATGGTAATATCCTTGTTACTGGCAGTAATGATAGACAAGTTCATCTCTGGAATTTAACCACCGGAAAATGGCTGTATACTTTCTCTGGACAAGCAGAGGCTGTTTTATCTGTGGCTATTAGTCCCGATGGACAGAAAATTATCAGTGGTAGTGTCGATCGCAAAATTAGCAGTTGGCAGATAGATACAAGAAAATTCTTACGTACATTTTCTTATTTAAACTCTCCCTACAGCCATAATGGTTTTGTTCACTCAGTAGCCTTTAGCCCTGATGGTAAATACATTGCGAGTGGTAGTAATGATAAAACTATCAGAATTTGGGGCAGCTATACTGGAACAATAAAATGTACCTTAAATGGACATTTAGATGCAGTTTTCACTGTGAATTTTAGTCCTGATGGCAAAACTATTGTTAGTGGTAGTGCGGATAAAACTATCAGAATTTGGGATGTCGAAACTTGGAAACAGCGCTCTATTTTATCTTCACATTTAGGAGCAGTGAATACAATTGCTATTAGTACTGATAGTCAAACTTTGATTAGTGGTAGTACAGACACCACAATTAAACTCTGGAATCTCAACACTGGCGAATTACTCTGCACCATGACTGGACACTCGACGGCGGTTTTATCTATTAGCCTCAGCAGCGATGGTAAAACCTTAGCCAGTAGCAGCGATGGTGCGATCAACATTTGGCATATCCAAACAGGGGAACTAATACAAACTTTTTGTGGTCGTAGTCCCGTAGCTTTTAGTCCTGATGGCAAAACCCTGATCGGTGGCGGTAATAATGGTACAGTCAAGATTTGGCAACAAACTCCAAGCTTTGATAAATTCACACTCGACACTATACTTTCTGGGTCATGGTGGGAAGTTTTGGGCGTAGATCGAGAGGCTCATCCCAAAGATGTGAAGCTTGCTTACCGTCGATTAGCTAGATTGTATCATCCTGATGTTAATAATTCTGAGAATGCTAAAACCTCAATGCAAGCACTGAATCAGGCTTATCAAAAGTTTCTGGAGCAATGGCAAAGTAACATTCAGAGCAGAGTTTATTAATTTAAGCTGCCAATTGGCACAGATGCAAGTGCCTTTCCATCCCTACTCTCTTCCTTTGGGTCTATGTCTATGGGTGAGACTTAACTCCAGCAAATAGCACCGTCGCTAGCTGAATCTAAATCTTGATAAATTTTTTTATTGTTACAAACATTACTTTAAATTCGCCTAATATGAGCTATTTTTGCTTTGTGAGCAAGCATATAAAGATTTGTTGTTTCTAACTCTGGTATACCTTGTCTTTTAGCTACTTACTTCGAGAGGCTCGCCACTTAATGAATATGTAGGTTAGAATATATAACCCTTAAGAAGGATTGACTTTTAAAAAAATTTAATTACTTATATTGCATATTTTGAAAAAACATTATAAATTATTAAGTTATAGGGGAATAAATTAATTTTGTAGTTTCAAAATCTAAATCCTACTTAATAGAGATACTGTAACTAGTGATATTTTTAAGGAAATCTTAAACAGTGCTAGAAATATATTTTTTGTTGTCACATCAAGCTTTCTAGATAGAAAATCTTGGTCAAAAATTTAAAAATATATTTTGCGTAACTGCTGTAAAAGTAATATTATTGCTGAAGGTGAAAGAGCCAAAATTGCCCTTCACCAAAATGCTCATTGCTTAAAAGCATATTAACTGTCAGTCAATCTGCAAAAAAAATTGGCAGTTACAGACATATTTTTGAGATTTCATCATTTATTCCCAAATTCTATTTGCTATTGAAAAAATCGTCTTTGTTATGATCGCAATAGCAGCATAAATCAAAACGCATCTACCATCAATTTACAATCCTAGTGGAGTTATTCTGGCGATGCAACTAAACGAATTGGTAATAGCTGACAATATACAAGAAGAAGCTTGGCAAGCAATAGAAAAGTCGATTATCTATTATCAAGGTCGCCCTATTGGGACTTTGGCCGCATACGATCCGTCTGTAGAGGCTCTAAATTACGACCAATGCTTTGTCCGAGATTTTGTTTCTTCGGCTCTGATTTTTCTGATTAAGGGTAAAACGGAAATTGTCCGCAATTTTCTCGAAGAAACTTTAAAGTTACAGCCTAAAGAAAGGGCGTTAGATGCATATAAGCCAGGAAGAGGTTTAATTCCAGCTAGCTTTAAAGTTGTCTCTCTCAATGGAGAGGAATATCTAGAAGCTGATTTTGGCGAACACGCGATCGCACGAGTTACACCTGTAGACTCCTGTCTCTGGTGGATTATTTTGTTGCGTGCTTATGTAGTCGCCACGAAAGATTATTCCATAGCCTATCAACCTGAATTCCAAAACGGTATCAGGTTGATTATGGAAATCTGCTTGGCGAACCGCTTTGATATGTACCCAACGCTATTAGTTCCAGATGGCGCTTGTATGATTGACCGGCGTTTGGGTATATATGGTCATCCTCTAGAAATTCAAGTTTTATTTTATACGGCTCTGCGTGCTGCTCGCGAATTGCTAATTTGTCAAGGTAATCAAGATGTTGTAGCAGCAATTGATAATCGCTTACCTCTTTTATGCGGTCATATTCGTCAACATTATTGGATAGATATTAATCGACTGAATGCAATTTACCGCTTCAAGAGTGAAGAGTATGGCAAAGGAGCAGTCAATTTATTCAATATATATGTAGACTCTCTTCCCTATTATGAATTGGACAAATGGTTGCCAAAAAAAGGTGGTTATTTAGCTGGTAATGTAGGCCCTTCGCAACTAGATACACGCTTCTTTTCACTTGGGAATTTGATGGCGATCGTTTCTGACTTAGCTACTGAAGAACAGTCACAAGCGATTATGACTCTAATTGAAGAACGCTGGGACGATTTAGTGGGAGATATGCCCATGAAAATTTGTTTTCCAGCATTGGAACATGAAGAGTATAGAATTGTTACCGGCTGCGATCCGAAAAATATTCCCTGGTCTTATCATAATGCTGGCAGCTGGCCTGTGTTGATGTGGATGTTAGCTGCTGCTGCTGTAAAAACTAACAAAACAGATTTGGGGAAAAAGGCGATTGAACTTGCCCAAACACGTCTGAGTGAAGATGAATGGCCAGAATATTACGATGGTAAAAAAGGACGATTGATTGGTAAGCAAGCGAGGAAATATCAAACTTGGTCAATTGCTGGATTTTTATTAGCCAAAGAACTGACAGCTAACCCCAGTTATTTACGATTAGTGAGTTTTGATGAATTATCCCCTGAAGCAGTTTCTAGAGCATGTGAGTTTGAAATTGGCAGTATAGATCCATACATGCCTCGATAGCAGCATGATTCTATTGCTACGAAAAATAAACTGACTGTTCAGGATAAACAATATTTTAACAGCCCCTTTGTAGCTATAGGGGCTTTTATTTTTTCTAAATTGCTCTCAATGATAATTTTAAAAATATGTGATTATCGAAAATGAAGTAACCCAAAAAATTGGGCTATCCTGAGAGAATGGACAATTAATTATAGTGCTGGAAAGATTGTGATAAAAGCTCAGCGACTATATATGTTGTCTCTATTAATCTGCAAAAAAGCATTGCATCAACAAAGAAAAATAAAAGTATCAGTTACTGCAAAAATGCAATAAATATGGAGTGGTTATCGCTATGGAAAGAGAGGAATTAGTAATATTTGATGAGATAGAAAAACAAGCATGGGAATTACTAGAAAAGTCGATTGTTTACTATCAAGGTCGCCCTATAGGTACAATCGCTGCTGGCGAAGTATCACAAGTAGCATTGAATTATGATCATTGTTTTGTTCGAGATTTTGTATCTTCAGCCTTACTTTTTCTCATCAAAGGTAGATATGATATTGTCCGTAATTTTCTCGAAGAAACTTTAAAATTACAACCTAAGCAAAATCTATTAAATGCTTACACGCCTGGTAGAGGTTTAATACCAGCCAGCTTCAAAGTTGTATCAACTAATGAGCAAGAATATTTAGAAGCAGATTTTGGCGAACATGCGATCGCTAGAGTTACACCTGTTGATTCCTGTTTATGGTGGATTATTATTTTATATGCCTATGTCAAAGCCACTAAAGATATAAAATTTGCCTTGCAGCCGGAGTTTCAGCAGGGAATCATGTTAATTATGGAACTCTGCTTGGCGACTCGATTTGATATGTACCCAACGCTATTAGTTCCAGATGGTGCTTGTATGATTCAACGGCGTTTGGGTATTTATGGGTATCCTTTAGAAATTCAATCTCTATTCTATACAGCCTTGCGTGCTGCGCGTAAGCTACTAATTTGTGCAGGCGATGAAGAGATTGTTATAGGTATTGATAATCGCTTACCTTTACTACGAGATCATATTCGGAATCATTATTGGATAGATCTACATCGCCTGAATGTAATTTATCGCTTTAAGGGTGAAGAATATGGTCACACAGCAGTCAATCAGTTCAATATATATGCAGATTCAATTGCTTATGCTAAGTTGGCTCTTTGGTTACCAAAAAACGGTGGTTATTTAGCAGGTAATGTAGGTCCCTCGCAGCTAGATACTCGCTTCTTTTCACTGGGAAATTTGATGGCGATTCTTTCTTCTTTAGCTAGCGATCGCCAATCACAAGCGATCATGAATATTATTGAAGAACAGTGGGACGATTTAGTAGCAGAAATGCCGATGAAAATCTGTTTCCCCGCCATAGAAAAAGAAGAGTACAGAATTTTTACAGGATGTGACCCCAAAAATATCCCTTGGTCTTACCATAATGGTGGCAGTTGGCCTGTTTTATTGTGGTTGTTAACTGCGGCTGCTCAGAAAACAGGTAGAATAAGTATTGCTAAACGTGCCATTGAAATTGCTCAAACCCGGCTTAGTGAAGATGAATGGCCGCAATATTACGATGGTACAAGAGGGTTGTTAATTGGTAAAGAAGCGAGAAGATATCAAACTTGGACAATTAGCGGATTTTTGTTAGCAAAAGAATTGATGCGCAACCCTGATTATTTAGAATTGATTAGTTTTGCAGAATTTGATTCAAGTAATGCTTCCCAAGTTTGTGACTTGTGAGTTTAAAATTATATAAAATCTTAAAATACCATACAATTTGTAATTATTTGACTTTATTTAACAGTGAAAAATTAATAATTTTGGATGCTGGCAAATGTCCAATATGCAAAATTTGTTGGGCTAATCCATCTGCAATAAATATTTTTTTGAATGTATATAATATATAAAACATTATACCAATTCAAATAATGTTTGCGACACATCAATATATTCTAGAGGGCACGGCAGTGTTCCCTACCATCTGTCGCATTCTTTTTTCAAATTGGTATTACTTTTATACATAATAAAGCATACTAAATTCTCAACAACCAGGAGTCCTTGGGTGGAACGTGAAGAAATTTATCAAAAAATTCAACAAATTGTTGCAAGAAACTTGGAAATTAATGAACAAGAGATTGGACTGGATTTTCCACTCTTTAGTTTTGAAATTTATGATATAAGAAAAAAATTTTATAATGGTCGTGTTATTGATTTTAAGTCTCAGGAATCTGAATATTATTCTGGGCAACTGATAGCAATCAAAACAGGTAACATATCAGATGGGGTTGAGATCGCTATCGAAATAGAACTTGAATTTGAGTTGGAAAATATTCCTGATGAAATTCTGTTTGAGCTTGATACAGTTGAAAAAGCTATTGAGTGTATATATCAAAAACTTAATCGTAAGTCAGACTAAGTTGTAGCCTGTTGTAGTAGCTTGGGATAAACGAGATTGCTTCCCTTCACTACGTTCCGGTCGCAATGACAAACACTACATTTGATTAAAATTTGATATAAGCACAAATACTTGAATGATATTAAAGTTTCAATATTTCTATGATAAACCCTCGTCAAATAGCATTTCTAGCCCTGCGAGATGTTCACAAAGGGGCTTATGCTGATGTAGCTCTAGATAAGGTGCTGCAAAAAGTTAAATTACAAGATAGCGATCGCCGTTTAGTCACAGAATTAGTTTATGGCAGTGTCAGGCGACAACGTACCCTCGACGCTTTGATTGACCAATTCGCCAAAAAGAAATCCCATCAACAACCTGCAAACCTCCGCACTATCCTGCATCTTGGCTTATACCAACTGTGCTATCAAGAACGCATTCCGCCCTCTGCGGCTGTGAATACTACAGTCCAACTGGCTAAGGAAAACGGCTTTGCGGGACTGACGGGTTTTGTGAATGGTCTGTTACGTCAATATATTAGACAAACAGAGGTAGATGGCAAAGATGGGCTAGCAGTGTCTCCCTCATCTCCCTCATCCCCCTCCTTTGCTTCCCATCTCCCCTTACAACTAAGAGAAAATCCTGCGGAACGCTTGGGTATTTTACACAGCTTTCCTGACTGGATTATTCAAGTATGGTTAGAACAACTAAGTTTTACGGAAACAGAACAGTTGTGTGAATGGATGAATCAATCACCAACTATTGACTTGCGCATCAATCCGCTGCGCACTTCTATTGATTTGGTGGAACAGGCGTTAAAATCGGCTGATATTTTAGTGAAGCGCCTGCCGCACTTACCGCAAGCTTTAAGATTAATTAGCAACAGTGGTTCGATTAAAAATTTACCTGGTTTTAGTGAAGGTTGGTGGGTGGTACAGGATAGTAGCGCCCAGTTGGTAAGTCATTTGCTAGACCCCCAACCTGGTGAGGTGGTGATTGATGCTTGTGCTGCGCCCGGTGGGAAAACAACTCACATCGCTGAGTTGATGGGGGATAAAGGGAAAATTTGGGCTTGCGATCGCACTGCTTCCCGACTGCGAAAACTGCAAGAAAATGCGCAACGCTTGAATTTGCAATCTATTCAAATTTGTACTGGGGACAGTCGCCAGTTTGTACAATTTAAAAATACCGCAGACCGTGTTTTACTAGATGCACCATGTTCTGGTTTGGGAACTCTCCATCGTCATGCGGATGCGCGTTGGCGACAAACACCAGAAACTGTCCAAGAACTCTCCCAACTGCAACAAGAATTATTATCACATAGTTCAACATTTGTCAAAGTTGGTGGAGTTTTAGTCTACGCCACCTGTACACTACATCCAGCAGAAAACGAAGCAGTGATTTCCCAATTTTTAGCTGCGTCTCCTAACTGGGAAATCGAGGCTCCTAGTCCAGATTCACCACTTTTTGCCTATTCCAGCCCAGAGGGGTGGTGCAAAGTCTGGCCGCAGCGCCAGAATATGGATGGCTTTTTTATGACTCGCTTAAGAAAAACTAATGATTCCGAGTGATTACTGTAACGGGACTGTAAGATTTGATGGAGGTTAAAATCTCCCAGAGGATGCAGCATGGTTACTGATTCCAATGTGAAAAACTTAGTGAAAATCCTGATCGGTGCAGCTTGGATTGATGGTGTCATCCAGCCAGAAGAAAGACAATACCTCCGAGAAATAGCCCAAGCTAAAGGTGTCGCTACCGATCCAGAGATTAAGCCGTGGTTGTACGAATTAGTTCCTGTACAGCCAAAAGAGTGCTATAGCTGGGTGCAAGAATATTTAGGCGATCGCCCCAGCATTGAAGATTGTGTCAGCCTAATTGAAGCGATCAGTGGTTTAATTTACAGCGACGGCGACGTGGCTATCGAAGAAGCAAGACTCTTGACAAAATTACAGGAGATTACTAAAGCTAGCGAATCAACCCAATCAGCTCACAATGCTTTACTCAAACAAATTCAAAAGCTTTATCGGCGTTGGGTTGAAGTTCAAAACTAACAGAGATTTATGATTTTTGAGTTAATCAGACGCGGTTTACCGCGCCTGTTGATGATTTTAAATTTTGCTAATTTAATTCAGCTTGATCAGAGCTTATGACTTCGGTTCACCCACACCCGGAGTCTCTTCTTTTTGAACCTGGGGTACAAAGTCTGGACGCTCTTTGCTTTCCCAACCGGGTGGACGCTTAGAGTTGAACCAGGCGATGGAACCAATGGTGACAGCAGCAATAAAACCAAATACATAAACAAAGGTAAAAGCAAAAGGAAAATGCGACCCATCTGCCGCTTGTGCTGCTGTCTGCATCAATAAAAGCATGAGTATATTCTCCTAATCTAGGTAACACTGCTTATTAGACTATAAAACGAGCGTAACACCTAACATCCCCCCGGAGTTTGAACCATTAAAAATTAATCCCTTGGTGATACAAATTTGAACAAAAAATGCGACATGTACAGTAGGGGCGGGGTCTCCCCGCCCTTATTTGGGTTTCCCCGCCCTTATTTGGGTCTCCCCGCCCTTATTTGGGTTTCCCCATGCTTGAGAAAAATCCTGTAGTCGCGGCATTTCCCAGCAGGCGATCGCTAGCAACTTAGGTGATAGTTGTCATTGCGAAGAGGATGGTCTGAGTCTCTCCCGCCAAGAAGGCTGTGATGGTGATGAATTTCCCGAACCAGATGAGCTACTACCTGAGGAGGAGGATGATGATGATGATGACCTCCGAGATCTCCGAGGGGTCGAAGGCTCAGATGATTCTACCTGCCGAGAGCGCCGTCTAGGACGAGATTCTGAAGAATCACTGCTATTGCTTGATTCTTCGCTGCGATACCGCCGCCGTCTACGAGATGAAGATGTGTCATCATCTTGCTGTTGGTAATAACGTCTGCGCCGCCTGGGAGTCTCATCTTGTTGCTGCTCTGCTTGATAATTTCTCCGCCTTCTCGATGGACGCTCTTCATTGCTAGAATTGTCCTCATCGTCATCCTTCGAGGATACAGCTTTATTCACAATTCGTTTGGGTTTCAGGGGTTGGGCTTTGATGGTGCCTTTACGACCTTCCAGTTTGGGAAGTTTAGGAAATTTTTCTACTGGCATATCTTTGACGGCTTTTTCCATAAATTCATGCCATGTATAAGCCGCACTACCGCTACTACCCCAAGTCGGGCGATTGTCATCGTTACCTAACCAAACTCCGGTGACGATTTGGGGAATGTAGCCAATAAACCATAAATCCCTGGCTTCATCGGAGGTGCCAGTCTTGCCAGCCACTGGTCTATTATCTAATTGGGCAGCACCACCAGTACCTTCTTCTACGACATTGCGTAGCATCCATGTCATGATTGCAGCACTATCAGCATCGAGAACTCGCTGGGGGGCAAAATCAGCTGACCAAATTACCTTACCCTGGCGGTTCAGGATACGGCGAATCCCATGAACTTCTGTGTGCAAGCCTTGAGTCGCAAAGCTACCATAAGCGCTAGTCAATTCCAGCAGATTCACTTCATTAGAACCCAGTGCCAAGGAATATGTAGGCTTAAGTTCTGATTTAATTCCCATATCGTGGGCGAGTTTAATCATTGGCTCAAATCCCACATTGATTAACACCTTCACCGCAATTATGTTAATCGAACGAGTGAGGGCATCTCGCATACTCATCGAACCGTGGAATTTTTCACTGAAGTTCTTTGGTTCATAACCGTCTACGACAAAGGGTTCATCTTCGTAAGTATCGTAGGGGTTTTTACCACTAGCGATCGCCGTCGCATAGACAAATCCTTTAAATGTCGAACCTGGTTGACGCTGGGCTTGCGTTACGCGATTAAACTGGTTTTTGCCAAAGTCTTTACCCCCAACCATTGCCTGAATTTCACCATTCCGGGGGTCTACCGCTACCATTGCTGCTTGTTTAAAGTTCTCCCAGCGTCCTTGATTTCGCAAGGTTTTGGCTACTGCTTCTTCTGCGGATTTCTGCCAAGTCGGGTTTAAGGTGGTTTCTACCACTAAACCCCCGCCTGCTAACACATCAGGGGAGACATACTTGGGCAATTCTTTTTGAATATAGGTAGTAAAGTAGGGTGATTCTACTTGCAGTCGCTTAGGTAAACTACTGGTGACAGTTAGTGGTTCTTTGGTTGCTGCTTCCCTTTCGGCGGCTGTAATTATACCATCTTCTTGCATCCTTTGCAACACCAAGTTCCGCCTAGCTTTCGCCGCTTCCGGATTTTTGTCTGGGGCGTAGAGGCTGGGGGCTGGTGCCAATCCGGCTATGGTAGCCATTTCTGGTAAGGTCAGTTGATCCACCGTTTTACTAAAATATACCCATGACGCATCGGCTACACCATAAGCCCCAGATCCCAAATACACCAAATTCAAGTAACGCTCCAGAATCTGGTCTTTAGTCAATTCGGTTTCAATCTTCTGTGCCAGACGAACTTCTTTGAGTTTGCGCCAGATTGTTTTTTCTTGTTTGATAAACAAAATCCGCGCTAGCTGTTGGGTGATGGTGCTACCGCCTTCGACTACATCTTGCGATCGCAAGTTATTCCAAACTGCTCTGACTATGCCTTGCGGATCAACTCCCTTGTGTTGCTGGAATCTTCTATCTTCTGAGGCGATGAAAGCTTTTTTCAAGTTATCTGGTATTTGTTCCAGTTGTAACTGTTCTCTTGCTGCTTCACCTTGCTGTTGTAGAATAGTACCGTCAGCCGCTTTGATGGTCAATGTCTGCTCTCTGACAACAGCACTCAACTCAGATTTATCTGGCAATGTCCGGTCTATGCTGTTAATCCCGTAGTTAAAGGCGATTATGCCACCACCTACGCTCAAGCTTGCCCAGAACCAAAGGCGGCGATAAAACGGTTTTTCCCTGGTGGATAGTCTGGCAATTACCCCAGATGAGACGCTTTGCATCTGGCTTAGCACCTGCTTTCCTTTGCCCACCTGTGTTTGTGGTAAGTTCTCATCTACAGATTCTTCATTTTCGAGATTATTACCAGGCGACAATCGCGCGTTCTCCTTGTCAGATGCACTTGTATCAGTTGATCTTTGCTTGAACCAGGAGGTCAGTTTCCCCACGTTAGTTCCTCGCTCAAATGTAGTTATTACCTAACCACCAGCAGTTTCGCGGTCAGCTTACCACCTTTGTGTTAGTTTGACAATATGCTACATAATACCTAGACAATGCTAGATATTACTTGACGTTTCCACGGGAGCATGGGAGCGCGTAGCCACTCGATGTCCAGGTACGTTTTCGCCAACTCAAGCTACCGCCTCAACAACTAAAACTAGGGAATAGAATCCATCAATCTTCAATTGTCGAGGTTGAGTGAGGTAGTTGCTCTACTTTGACAAACCCCAAGTGGAGCAACTGCCTAGCCTGGGTTTCAGGCAGTAATTTGGTTTTTAGACAGGTTAATTACCCGTCCTGTATGGTCAGTATTATACACAATATCGCCCATGCCAACACAGCAAATAAATTTGCCGTTGCTTGCCCATTCAATCTGCCAAAAAAGCAGAGTTTGGCGCTGATCACAAAGATAGATAATATCCCATAAATAAATCAGTGAATACAATTACAGACAATAATTTTTGGGAATAATTTTAAATTTTTATGGTAATAAATAATACATTAAAATAAGTAATTACTTGTAAAAGAACGGCGATCGGCAAATGGAAATATGCTCCAAGTATAGATAGAGGAACGAGGATGAGCATTATGTTCACAAAGAGTGCAATAGTTAAAGGTGTGAGTGCGGCGATCGCGTTGGGTAGCAATATGGGCGATTCAGAGGAAATTTTAGCAGCCGCGATCGCCACTTTAGCCAAAACACCAGGAATTCTTCTAGAAGCCAAGTCCCATTTGTATAAAACTAAAGCTATAGGGCCACCACAACCAGATTACTTAAACGGCTGCGCTACCATCAGAATCTCCATGCTACCGCACCTGTTATTAGAAACTTTATTAGCGATCGAACAAAAATTTGGGCGTGTTCGTCAAGAACGTTGGGGGCCTCGCACCCTAGATCTAGATTTGTTATTATATGATGACTTAATTTTGGATACACCAACCTTACAAATTCCCCATCCCCGAATGCGGGAGCGAGCTTTTGTTTTGATTCCCTTAGCAGAAATTGCACCGGACTGGGTAGAACCAGTATCCGGATGTGTAATTAAAGATCTGGTTAAAGAAGTAAACTGTTCTGATGTACATTTATTGATGGGCAGTTAAAATTACAACCCATAACCGCAGAAAACAGATGATTTGTACAAACAGCATCACTGTGAAGCTGTGTATCTAGAGACAACACAATTGTACTATGCCATTAGGTAGAGAATTACCACAGCTGCTGAGACAGCGCTTGTTCTATAAAGGACGCAAGTTTAATTTTGAAGTTAATCGCTTGCGGTTACCTAACAAAGCCGAGGGAGAATGGGAATGTATTCGACACCCCGGTGGTGCGCTAGCTGTGCCTGTAACAGCAGAGGGTAAGCTGATACTGCTGCGTCAGTATCGTTTTGCAATTCAAGGAAGAATCATCGAATTTCCCGCAGGTACTTTAGAACCCAATGAAGATCCCCTAGAAACAGTACAGCGGGAAATTCAAGAAGAAACTGGTTATCGTGCCCAAAAATGGGATAAATTAGGAGAATTTTTTCTTGCTCCTGGTTATTCTGATGAAATCCTCTACGCTTTTCTGGCGAGAGATTTAGAAAAGTTAGAGACACCGCCAGCCAAAGAAGACGATGAAGATATTGAAATCCTCTATTACACGCCACAAGAACTAGAGAAAGCCTTTCTAGACGGTGAACCAGTAGATGCGAAAACGATTTCTAGCTTTTTGTTGGCTCGTCCTTTCTTAGTTTAAAGTCGATATGCTCATAGAATTAGCAATTGGCGATGCCTACGGTGCAGGCTTTGAATACGCTGACGAAATGAGCGCTGACAATGATTTGAGTCGATACGTGAAACATCCCCGTCATCGACTCATTCCTGGTAGCTATACAGACGACACACAAATGAGTATTGCGATCGCAGAAGTAATTGTGTCACAAGCACCTTGGACACCACAAGTGTTAGCTGATAGTTTTGTGAACTGCTTTAAACGCGATCGCCGAGAAGGTTATGCTGGTGGCTTCTACGATTTTCTCCTCAATATCTCAGATGGCAAAGAGTTTTTAGCTAAAATTCGCCCTGATAGTGATAAAAGTGGTGCTGCAATGCGTGCAGGGCCTATTGGCATTTTTTCCACACCACAAAAGGTAATCGAAGCCGCAACCATTCAAGCAGCCATTACCCACAATACACCGGATGGCATTAACGCCGCCGTTGCAGCTGCGTTGATGAGCCATTATTTTATTTATCGACTAGGGACAAAGCGCAAATTAGGACAGTTTCTCGAAGGTTATGTATCTGGAGAATGGTCTAAGCCCTGGGAAGGTAAAGTTAAGTCTAAAGGATGGATGAGCGTTAGAGCCGCAATTACCGCAGTAACCCGAAATCACAGCATGAGTGAACTTTTGCGAGACGGTATTGCGTTCACTGGAGATGTCGATACAGTAGCAACAATCGCCCTAGCCGCTGGTTCATGCAGTGAAGAAATTATTCAAGACATCCCCATGCATCTCGTTAACGGTTTAGAGAATGGTGTCTACGGTAGAGATTATCTCATCGAATTAGATAAGCAATTGATGAGTTTGGTAGACAACAAGACTAGCTAATATCCTTTCTTAATGAAGATGCGCCAAATGATTATCCTGGTTCGGTTAGCTTTGTATGTATAGCTGCACCCTCTAGGGTATCACATTAATACCAAAGATTGGTAGGGTCACAACATTTTTGTGACCCATTTGAATTGATATTAAATCGGATTTCTATATATCCGAAAATATGACATATTTGTATCTAGACATTATTAAATCAGCATCTCTACCGATTTACCGTATTTTATAATAAAAACCTTGCTTTTCAAGATAGCTATGAAAAAATATACAGTTTTTAATAGTGCTGGTAAATTTACTGCACTATTAGTATTGATAACTATATTTTTGACTCCATTTGTTATTGTTAACGCCGGGGAACGCGGTGTTTTAATGGAGTTTGGTAAAGTCCAAGATAGGATACTAGGCGAAGGTATTCACACAATAGTTCCTCTAGTCCATACGGTAAAAAAGCTCAGTGTCCGCGTCCAAAATCAGGAAATTTCCGCTGAAGCATCCTCTAAGGATTTACAAGATGTCTTCACTGATGTAGCGCTCAATTGGCATATTATTCCTGAGTCAGCAAATACCATTTTTCAACAAATTGGCGACGAAAAAAACATTATTCAACGCATTATTAATCCAGCAGTTGAAGAAGTGTTAAAAGAAATCATGGCTAAGTATACTGCTGAAGAAATTATTACTAAGCGAGGAGAAGTTAAAAGTGATGTAGATAATGCATTAAGTACGCGGCTAGATAATTATCACATTGCTGTTGATGATATTTCTCTAGTTCATGTTCATTTTTCAGAACGATTCAAAGAAGCAGTAGAAGGAAAACAAGTTGCTGAACAAGAAGCAAAACGGGCAGAGTTTATAGCTATTAGAGCAGCCAAAGAAGCAGAAGCTAAAGTGAATTTAGCAAAAGGAGAGGCTGAAGTAAACAGGTTACTCCGAGATGGATTGACAACAGAAATACTGCAAAGACAAGCAATAGAAAAATGGAATGGGAAACTTCCATTAATTGTTGGTAAAGAAACGCCCAAATTTTGGAATTTGAGCGAACTTCTTCAAAGTGATGAAAATTAAGATAGCTCTGTCTAGCTAGCCTGAGGGCTAACCATTAAAGAATAAAACAGGAGTATCGAGAATTTTCAACTGGATCAATACCATAATTACAAGGGTATAAACAGTAGAAGAAACTAAACCTGTTAATAGCTCTTTTTTCAAATTACGCTCTTTGGCTTGATTTTGAAAAACATCCGCCGAGCCAAATTGCATTAACAGAATTCCGATAATGTTAGATAGCCAGTAGCCGATAATCGAACAAGGTAGAAGTAATTGGGGGGATAGTAAACTACATATATACCCAAAAAAATAGGCGATTGGTAAATTAAATAACAAATCATTCCACCAACACAGTGGTGAAAGCAAATATCCCAGTACCAGGAAAAAGCCACCTCTCAGCTTTTTTAAAATACCTTTTTTTAACTCTTGGGGTACAGCAGGTTGTAATTGTTCCAACTGTGCTTTCCCTGCTGAACTCAACTCTTGACTAACTTCTTGGACGCTTTCCATAAAAAATACACACTATTCCTATCAATCTAGTGTAGTTTAATCTAGAAAGCGAAAAAAAGTCTAGTACAGCAAGGATACTATTTGCAATTTTGGCTGTATTAAGTAAGAAGCAGGTATTTTTTTAGTATTGAAAATCACTCAATGATAATTTGCGAATATTACTAGTACTAAAAGTTACTAAATACATGTGAATTGCATAAGTACTTTTTTGCTCTCACCCCCAACCCCTCTCTTCCTAGATGAGGGAAATCAAAATTGTAATTTTTATTACGCCCTACTTTTTTTTAGGAGAGGTTAATCGAACTGAGGTTAAATTCATCCATGAACAAATTATATGATGTCCGCCTAATTACCCTTAATATGTCATTGCGAGCGGAACGAAGTGGAGCGTAGACGCGGAGCGGCTTCTCGTTCGCGTAGCGTCTCGTAGAGAAGAGTAGCAATCACTTGGACTCTGCGATTGCTTCACTTCGTACCCTTCGGGTTCTCCGAAGGAGTACGCAATGACGGGAATTTGAACGGACATGATATTACTGAATAAAGTAGCTTGAACCACATCTTAGGGTTAAGTAAAAAATTTTATAATCGCTATAATTAAAAATATGGATATTTAACACAGTATGACTAACTTTCCTTCAAATAACTTCTTTTTCATAGCAGGAATTGTTTTTCTCTTGATTGCTGTTTTAGGGCAAACTAAACTGGGTTTTGCGGAAATTAATCCTGGTTGTTTTGGCAGAACCTTAGCTTTATTGATTGGGTTGCTAAGTTTAGCATTTGCTGCGTTATCAGGAACTAGTTCTCTGGAAACATTAGATTTATTAAGAACCTATCTAACCAATCTAATTCAGCAAAGTATGGGATTTATTAATGATTTTCTATCTGGCTCTTAAGGGAGTTGTACAATTTTATTTGGGTAATCTGTTTGCCAGTTTTTCTATTAAGGTACTTCATCCAACTAAAACAGGCTAATTTTAGAACTAGCCTTTTCAAGGTGGATAAAAATTTTGGTCAAAAAATCCCTTTTTCATCTCTTAACTCTGTGTACTCTGTGACTCTGTGGTTAAATAAAATATTTTTGAACCGCAGATGGCGCAGAGGACGCAGAGAGTAAAGCAAAGATTTTATGAGTAACCTTGAAAGAGGTAATTTTAGGAATTAAGTATTGACATAAATCCTAAATATAGATGTTGATAAAAATCAAATCTTTTGTAGGGGTTTAGCATTGCTAAACCCAAATAGCGGTGGTTTATTTACTATCAAACTATGTGGCAAGCATCAGATATGAATCCTGTACATGACTGCTAATTGGCACAATAACAATATTAGTAATAGGCTCCCACAAGGCTATAAGTTAAACTTGCTAATACTAACAAAGTGACAATAACGTAGATAAACTCTCGTCGCCATATAAAAATCAATAAAGAAATTATTACCCGCAAAACAGGCGTAGCAATTAATAACAGCAGTCCCAGTTGAATAATTCCCCGCCGACTACCTGACAAAACTGCATTGATTACACCTACGGGTGAGCGAAACTCTGATGGTTCTCCTTGAAAAAAATTATAGGTAACAGGCTCAGAACCGTGGCGGATTAAGTATAGTATTCCACCTATTAATACGACAGTACTAGCAAGCAAAACTCCATATTTTAGGAGGTTGCTAAGTAAAGTTTCTAGTTGTTTCTCACTTAATGTTTTTATTAAATTCTTTTTGTCCTCAATCTCACAACTATTAGGCAAAGATAGGACTGTGCTAGCTTGTGCTTCTAAGTCTTTTGGTTTTAAAGCTATCGCTACTACTTCATTATCAGACTGTGTTGATGAGAGTAAGTGAAAATCCCCATCAAATTTATACATTTTACAGTCCTCCTATAACATTGTTGTAGACCATCTTCAAAGCCATTACTACCAGCACAAGACTAAAAATTATTCTCAAAGTTTGCGTTTTAGTGCCTACAAGGACTCTAGCACCTAAAAAAGCACCAGGTAATACTCCCAACATTACCGGCATTGATAATCCTGGATCGATGTAACCTCTTGCTAAGTAAACTCCTGCTGATGCGGCGGCTGTAACGCCAATCATAAAATTACTAGTAGTAGTGGAAACTTTGAAAGGTAAACGCATGGCTTGATCCATAGCTAATACCTTAAATCCTCCCGAACCAATACCAAGTAAACCAGAAAGCACCCCTGCTACTAACATGACGCTAAATCCTGCGGGAACAGAATAAACTTGATAAGACATCATTCCCTCAGCAGTGGGATAAGTACCATTGAGTTGGAGATAGTTTGCTAGGGGATCAGCTGGTTCATCTTGAATATGTTCGACTCTGGGTCGTTGAGAAAGGTATGCTGAATAAATGAGGACGATCGCTAATACGATAGTCAAGAATTTAACGGAAACAAAAGTGGCAAGTAAAGCGCCAAATATAGCTCCTATAGTTGTAGCTACTTCTAAAAACATTCCCAACCGTAAATTGGTGTAGCCTTTTTTGATATAGGTAGACGCAGCACCCAAGGAAGTTGCAATTACAGATACTAGGGAAGCCCCAACAGCGTATCGGATATCAACACCAAACACTGAAGTTAATAGGGGAACTATTACCACTCCGCCACCCAAACCAGTTAATGCGCCTAAGAAGCCAGCGGTAAATGCACCAATCCAAACTAATAAAGAAAATTCCAGGATATTCAAATTTCATACCTCTTGCTGGGATATATCAATGTACGATGAGATTTTTTTATAGTTGAAATCTACGTTTTATGTGAATTAAGTCGGGAAACCCGTGTCATTTCGTAAATATTACCAAAACAAGGATTTTGGGCGAATCTAAAAACCTTGATGAGGATCAGAGACGTTTTCAATTCACATCAGGCGTAATTTCAGAATCTGGTTAATATAGATGATAATTTAACTATGGGTTTCTGGCAGGCTGATGAAAGCTAAATATAATGCTGAGATGACATTTTATTTTTTTGATACTTCCAGCGCCAGCCGATGAATTTTGTTTGCTCGCTTTACAAAGCCAGTATATTCACGAGATTTAAAGACCCACTGTCTAACAAAATAAAAGCCCCTAAGCCCATCAAAACAAAAGGCATAATATGATTACCATAGCTGGCTAGAAGATCTGCGATCGCTCTGTTGTGAGTTAATTTATACGCTGCATAGCACAAGCATCCCACTAGCATAAAGAATACTGTTAAAATTACCAGCAAGCTCTCAGGGCTACTACTGGCAAATAAAGGAACATAGATGCTGATGTTGTCAGTACCATTGGCAAATGTCACCGCAGCTACACTGTAAGTTTGGATATTCAGAAATTTGGTTAAAAGCGAGTGATGAGACTGGGTGATTTCTGTCCCTTCTACTTCCGAATTCTCTTCTTCCTGTTTGAGTAAAGAACGGATTCCTATAACTATTGGCACTATACCAAATAGACCAATCCAAGGACGTGGGATCATCAAACCGCCAAAGAAACCGGGAAGACTGGCGACGATTAGTGCTGTAAAACCTAGATACTGCCCAGCAATAATATGCCAACGACGGAACTTAGCATTTACTTGTGAGAAAAACAGTGTTAGCAGCAGCATATCATCAATGTTGGTAGCGCTGAAAGCTGCGATTCCGGTGTTAATTGCAGTGACTAAAACGCTCATATCAATTTTATATTTTAGATTTTGGATTCAGAATTCGGGAACAGAGACAACAATTAAGGTATTTTTCTATCGTTGAATCTGGCGTGAATTTTTTCCACTTCTTGGCGCATACCTACAATCAGGTTGGGAGAACGCAGCCTTTTAATGTTGAACCATCCACAAGTAACAACTAGGTAAAGCAAGAATAGGTAGGGAAACACATCATAAGGAGCTTCCGGGACTGGGAACAGTGTACTACCTGGAATTCCGATACTTCCCAAAACTGGAATCATCATAAATCCTACTGCCAAAACTGAAAAGACTATATCTCGCAGGTGCAGTTGTCGAATGTGGTACAAGTAAACTGGGGCAGCAATGGAAATCAGGATGTACACTGTTAAAAATCCATAGCTACAGATTGCGCCCAAATAACCCATGCTCTCAAACAATTTGATCTGAAATAGAGACATGACAGCAGGTACAAGAAATGTCAGCAAAGAACACATTGTGACTGCAACATGGGGTGTTTTGTTGGATGAATGGGCTGTACCTAGAGAGGAATGAAACAAACCATGACGCGCCATCAAAAAGAATATTCTAGCTGCTGGATTGATACTGCCAAGGATGCAAGCAAAGAAGCTAAGTAAAGCACCCAACGCAACTAATTCTCCTAAAAAACCCACTCCAACTTGTTGTGATAAAAATCCTAGTGGTTCTTCGGTTTTGGTAATTGCAATTCCTGTACCGCTAAACCCCAGCACCTCTATATAGGTAGTTGCAATATAGAAAAGACCTGCAAGTATGACACTACCTTTTACAGCTTTAGGAATAGTCTTCAAGGGGTTTTTTGCTTCATCACCCAAGGATGTTGCACTTTCAAAGCCAGAAAAAGCAAACATCACTAAAACTAATCCTGTCGCCACGCTACCTGGAGTTGTACCAGATAAAGTCAATTGGGACATATCCAGCGCAAAACCTTTGTGTGCCCAAATGATTATGCACAAGATAGCAATCAATAAAATAGATACTCCCTCCATCAATAGCATCGCTACTGCGGAAATTTGGATATCTTTATAAGCTGCGTACCAGGAAATTCCCGCACCAATTGCTAACAGCGTAATACTAGAGGGATGGATACCTAAATGACTGATCAACAGCCCGCTAAAGTTGGCAAAACCGCAGAGTACTGACATCCCAGTCAGTAAATAAGCTAAGACCAAACTCCAGCCGCAAACCACGCCAGCCATTGGGCCTAACCCTTTGGTGATGTAGGAATAAAGTGAACCAGGAGAGGCAGAACGGCTAGCAAATTGATTGATATTAATGCTGACAAATAATAACCCGATGAGTCCAATTAAAAAGCTTAACCAAGTTCCGTTCCCTGAAAGCGCAACTATTAAGCCAATGTTAGATGCTGGTATTGTTGTGGGTGCAATTACAGCAAAAGATTGCGCTAAAACTTCTGAGAAGGAAAGACAATCTGGCTTTAAGCCATGAACACTATGATGCGATGAAATTTCCTTTTTCATTTTGCTGCTTTTGCGAGGGAATAGTACATATATCGGGTGGATTATGGGTGTTTTTGATATTGCATATATCGCAATATCCCTATCTACCTAACCCCAAACTTTGAGCATAGATTTCGATATATATTTCAATTCGACAACTCTATTATCGGTCGTAATTCTGGCGATAGAGGACATCCTACCCCATGTATTTTCTACAATCAAGTGTTAGTAAAAAATAATTTTTAAACTTTACTTAAAGTTTGATTATTTACGATAACCTTATCGGGATTGCGTAAATAAAATTTTAAGAAATATATGATTAATTGATACATTGAATAACAAGATAAAAGTAATACCCTATAAGTCCATCGCCTTTGGGGTAAATTAATTCGATTAAACAATGGGATCAACTAAATGTGGGGTTTAAGCTCAAAACCAGTCCTATAGCTACTTCATAGCTACTTAAATAGCAAAAGTATAAAAATCAATTAATAGCCTAATGTTGCCAAGTTGGAGTTGAAATGGTAGGTTAAAATTAATCGTTCTTCTGAAAAAAACCGAGGTACTGTAAAAAACTTTTCAGAAGCCTAAAATTGTTTTTTTGTTACCAAAGTGACAATTTATCTAAATAGAAATCAACTGAAATTTGTAAAAAGTAGGACATATAAGATGAAAACCTGCAAATACATTTTGATGCTAGTGCTATTACTAGTAAATTTCGCCTTTGCTCAACCGTCATTTGCCGATCGCCCGAAATTTACGAAAAATCCTGATTATGTAGCCATAACGCAAGAGATTAAGAAGCTGCAAGCTGCGAAAGACAAACAGGCTCAATTAGAGGGTTATACACCAGAGCAAATCGACCAAGAAATTAATGAGTTAGAGTTGCAGAAATATGCTTTCGAGTCGGGAATTAATTGGGGACAATGTACCAATGAAACAGGTAAAACTATAGGTGTATACGGGCCAGAACAAAATCTTGATGATGATGACTACTCCACTGGAGCTGCACTATATTTTTTAGCTAATGGTCAAACAACACAAGACAATTGGAATTGTAAGGGGATTTATCTCCCAAGTGATGTGACAGCGGCTGCTTTGACTTTAGATGGAAAAACTCAGGAAGTAGCTGGTGGTGTTGCGATCGCGGTTCCAATCGGAACTAACTTAGTCTTGAAGGCTAATCCAGATACTGGAACACTGGAATTCAATCAGGTTGGGACTAAGATTCTCAAATCTGGTGATGTGGACTGGTTTATTCCCAATGTGTCCCAGGCTATTGTAGATGCACGAGTAACCAACGCCCCTACTAACAAGGCGTAGAGGAAGAAAAACATTCCCATCATGAATTTACCCAGGCCATAACTCGTAGGGGCGGGGTAACCCATTGGTGTCAACTTAAGCTCAAAGGCTTATCCCACAGGCATTTTACCCCACCCCTCAATCCCCTCCCCGTTTACGGGGAGGGGAGGTTTTGCGTCAGCAAAGCCGGGGTGGGGTAACGCGGATCTTGATGTTAAGTGAGAGAATTCGCTCATCAAGTCTTGGCAAGGGTTTCGCGTTAAGTTGACACGTATGGGGGTTACCCCGCCCCTACAATGTGGGATAATTGATTTTTTGCTATTTCCTCACCCTGTTTTGTCACCAATTAGGTGTAAGATTAGTTTACTCTTTTGCTAAAGTCTGTTTTTCTTTTGGTAATAAAGTAGTTTCATCCACAGTTGCATCGGCAATTATGGGATTGGCTAGATTCAAATGGGGTTTGATAATGAAACTCACTCCTATTGCCCAGGCGATCGCAACCATCCAACCTGCCAGTATATCACTAGGGAAGTGAACTCCTAAGTACAGCCTTGTCCAAGCAATAGCTAAGACATATAAGCTACCGCAAAGGCGGATCAACCAACGCCGAGGATGATTTATCGTCAAAATTAGCAAAATTATTACAAAGGTCATACTAGTCATTGCATGACCGCTGGGAAATGCATAATCAAACTCAGGAGCGCTGGATATCCACAGTTGGGGGCGCACTCGATGCATGAGTACCTTGGCGGTGCGGTTAATAATGATACCGCCTAATGCTGTGGTGAGTACATAAGTTAGCGATCGCCACCACCGTCTTTGCCATAAAATGAAGGCGATCGCACTAACCATCGGTAAGACAGTCCAAATCGAGCCTAACTTCGTCAGGATCACCGCCACCATATCTAATTGTGGCTGTGCTTGAGAGTGGACGGACAACAGAATCGGTACATCCCAAGGAAAGCCAGCCTGATTCTGCCATACCTTCATTGCTAAAATTTCAAAAAACTGAAACGGTAGATAGACTCCTATTAATAGGAGCAATAAAGAACGCCAATGGGCAATAAGTACGTTTTTGAGAAAACTTAGCGGCGAACGACGCTTATTAGTCGCTTGTTTCACAGGTTGCATGATTTTTTATTGGTTTAATTTCACAATAAATCTTAATTTTAGGCATATCCTCTAATTAAAGACAGAATTTGAGCATCCGCGATCGCTCTCGGATGTCTTAGCACTACTCACTTGGCTCTGAACTGGAAACCCTTGAACTCAGGTGGGTAATTTTTATAGCAGCCACAACCAGAGAATCCCCTTCAATACCATGTATTATCAAAAATTTAAGTAATTTAGAACACGAGTACCCTAGACTTTAAACCAACTTTATGATTAAAATACGGTAAGCCAGTCGGTTTTCCGTGTTTTATATGGAAATCTACAAAAAATCAATGGGCAGTTAAACCTAGCAAGACAAGCGATGCAAAAGCCGCAATCGCAGTTTGGCTCAAACAACTCCTAATCGGTTTTTTGTGGACTGGGGATTAACTCGACTAAAGCTTGAGTTTGGATAACCTTTGTGTTTCCTATCCCTTGAGCAGCACCATAACTGACCGAGCTTAGTGTACCACTAGGCTAAATTTCGCCTGCTTGACTTCATTACACTTGACACCCCCATTTCTGGATAGGAGTATGCACTATTTATTACTACCAATCTTCAGCTTTTTTGTTGGCATCATTGTTGGGTTAACAGGAATTGGTGGAGCCTCTTTAATCACTCCCATGTTGATTTTTGTCTTCCAGGTTCCGCCTTCTATTGCTGTGAGTTCTGATGTGATGGCTGCAACGTTGATGAAGGTTGTTGGCAGTGTCAAGCACTGGCAGCAAAAAACCCTAGATGTGGAAGTTGTGAAATGGTTGGCATTGGGAAGTGTTCCTGGCTCCCTCTTTGGGGTAGGAATTTTGCACTTTCTCAGACGCACTGGCGAGCATCATTTAGATAGCATTTTGCTGCGGATGCTGGGAGTGATGATTCTGTTAGTCACAGTGTTAGCGTTAGTACAATTACTACTGTTAACTTTTTTCCCCAAGTTCATTTTACCTGAACTACCAAAGTTAGATTTAACAACTAACTTGGGTCGTTTTTTCACAATGCTCATCGGAGCAATTTTGGGCTGCTTGGTAGGACTGACTAGCGTCTCCTCTGGCTCAATGTTTGCTTTGGTAATGATTGCCTTTTTCCGTTTGGATGCGCGTAAATTAGTGGGTACAGATATTTCCCAAGCGGCGATTTTATTACTATTTACTTCTCTAGGACATCTGACTCTAGGAACAGTAAATTGGAGCTTGGTAGTACCAATCTGGATCGGATCGATTCCAGGTGTGTTACTAGGTGCAAAAATCTGCCAAATTGCTCCTCAACGCCCATTACGGTTTATTGTTTACGCAATTTTGATGATGGTTAGTTGGAAGTTAGTTTATCAAGTGTAGGTCATTTGTCATTTGTCATTGGTAAGGTTTTTAGGTGTGGTTACTGGATGTCGATATGATTATTTCACCCAAGGCAGCAAAGTGAATGTACCTCTTTCATACATGATCAACAAACCCAAGCCAATCAAGACAAAAGGGACAATATGATGACCGTAGCGATTTAAAACAGCAGCAATGGCAGGGTGAAGGCTCAAGTAATAAGCGATCGCACACCAAACGCCTACCATTACCAAAAATACCATTAAAATTACTCCCAAGCTGGCGAGGTTATGACCAGCAAATAAGGGTATATATATACTAATATTGTCGCCACCATTAGCAATTGTGACTGCTGCTACTTTATAGGTTTGGGGATGCAGAATAGTCCAAATAAACGAAAGTATAAAATTACTGGGTGATGTTTGGGTAAAATTATCAGATACTGTCTGTACTTCTGTAGATTCTTGTTGCCCAGATATTAATTGTTTCAGACCAATTGCAATTGGTAGTATCCCCAATAATCCAATCCATTCTCGTCGTACTACCAAGCCACCAAAAAAGCCTGGTAAGCTAGCCAGAATAATCGCTAAAAAACCAAGGTACTGACCAATTATGATATGTCGCCGTCGAAAGTTAGTATCTATTTGGGTAAAAAATAACAGTAGGATCAGTATGTCATCAATATTTGTAGCGGCGAAAGCGATGATTCCTTCCGTAAAAGCTGCCCCAAACTGAGTCATGGTGGATGGTGAGAATGTACAATTTACCACCATACCAAATTAACACTGTACTCAGGACTTTAGTCCTGAGTAGCAATTTCATTTTTCTGAATATATGAATGAGTTAATTACTGCAATTAGCACAGGAATAGCCGCATTCAGTGCGACTAACATTGATGATATTGTGATTTTGTTACTATTTTTTGCGCAAATTAATACTACATTCCGCCCTTGGCACATAGTTGCAGGTCAATATTTAGGTTTCACTGTATTGTTAATACTCAGCCTTCCCGGATTTTTTGGTGGGTTAGTTGTACCCCAACGTTGGATTGGATTACTTGGTTTAATTCCTCTGACCATTGGGCTGAATAGTCTAGTAAATTGGCAAGCCAATGCATCAGAGGAATTAGTACTAGAAATAGAACAAGTTGAAAACTCAACTATTGCTAGTTTGATTTCTCCTAATATTTATACTGTGGCATCGCTGACAGTTGCTAATGGTAGCGATAACATTAGTGTGTATGTACCTTTGTTTGCTAACAATAATTTAGAAAATTTTATTGTGATTATTGTTGTATTTTTTCTCCTTTTAGGAATATGGTGTTATGCAACATACCAATTAACCCATCAGAAAACCATAGCTAATTTCTTAACTCGATACAGCAACAATATTGTGCCTTTCGTCCTGATGGGTTTAGGTGCTTTTATTGTGTTGAAGAGCGAAGCTTTAAGCATAGTAAAGCTTGCTGTTACTTGTCTTTGTTTGACAATTCTGTTAAAAAATGATGACAATGCCCAGGAAATGGAAAAAAATTAGGCATTAAACCTTACTTAACCATTCGCTTTCTTCTGGATCTCTAAACAATGAGGTACTGAGGTAGCGTTCGCCAAAGCTGGGTTGTACCATGACGATGAGGCGACCTTCATTTTCTGGTCGTTGTGCGACTACAAGTGCAGCATATAAAGCTGCGCCAGCAGAAATACCTGAAAGTAATCCTTCTTCTTTTGCTAAACGACGGCTGTAAGATATAGCCTGTTCATCTGTAACTTCAATGACTTCATCGACTAAATCAGGACGGTAAATTGCTGGAACAAATCCGGGGCCTATCCCTTGAATTTTATGGGGGCCTGGTTTACCACCTGCTAATACAGGAGAATTGGTTGGTTCAACTGCGATCGCTTGAAAACTCGGTTTACGTTGTTTAATAACTTCTGACACACCTGTAATTGTCCCGCCAGTACCCACTCCCGCTATGAGGATATCTACTTGTCCATCTGTATCCGCCCAAATTTCTTCAGCGGTAGTTAAAGCATGAATTTGCGGATTCGCGGGGTTGCGGAACTGCTGCAACATATAGGCGTTGGGCGTTTTAGCAACAATTTGCTCCGCCCGTGCGATCGCCCCCCGCATTCCTTCTACTCCTGGTGTTAACTCTAATTGTGCGCCAAAGGCTTTCAACATTGCCCGCCGTTCTTGGCTCATCGTGTCAGGCATCGCTAGAATAAGATGGTAGCCCTTGGCGGCTGCGACCATTGCTAGAGCAATACCTGTATTACCGGAGGTTGGCTCTACTAAAACGGTTTTTCCTGGCTCTATCCAACCTGCTTGTTCTGCGGCTTCCACCATGCTGACACCAATTCTGTCTTTCACAGAAGAAGCTGGGTTCATGCTTTCTAGCTTCACCACAATTTGAGCAACTGCGCCCGCAGCTTGGGGAATCTTATTTAATTGAACTAAAGGCGTCCGTCCGACTAACTTTGTGATGTCTTTCGCTATCCGCATCAGGGGTACTCCTGCGTAACTAAATGTAATACATTGGACTCTGTTGTAAACGAGCCTCTCTTTGTTGGCATAAGTCTTGGAGTGTATAGCTTTTTAACACCTCTATCGAGGCGGTATTAGCTTGCTCCCAAACTTCTTGAACTAGACTCTTTTCCAGGGTGGGAGATGCTGAGTTGTCTTTGTCTTTGCGTTCACCTTCCACCACAGTCACAATCTCCAATAAGGTAATTTGCCACGGTTCACGCACTAACACAAAACCTCCTTTAGAGCCGCGTTGACTCTGCACCACACCAGCACGCCGCAGATTGGTCAAAATTTGTTCCAAATAGCGCTCCGGTATGGGTTGTTTAGCAGTAATCTCGCTCATTGTTAGAGGGACTTTTTTGCTGTGGTTGCTGGCTAACTCTAAAAGTGCTAGCAGTGCGTATTCAACTTTGGATGACAGATCCAAAAGAGCGTAAGTTTGGCTATTCAAGTCTGTACTCACTATACTACGTGGTGTCGATTGGTTTATCGTATTTTATGCAGCTAAATTTTGATGAGTAGAAGCCTTGCGGCTGGTATTTAGACATCAAACCCTAACTTTGGCTGCTAAATAAACATAAAAGCTATCGACTTACCGTAGATTATCTTATAAAATTCTGATAAATAGTTTGAATCTTTTGTAGAAATTTCAGAGCCTCGCCCATCAACGACGTTTTCACCCAACTGATGTATGTTACTAACTGACTTGCGAACAATTTATGAGCGCGACCCAGCAGCTCGTAACTGGCTAGAGGTATTGTTTTGTTATCCTGGGCTGCAAGCCTTGCTCTTTCATCGACTAGCGCACAGGCTGCATAAAACGGGGATTCCCTTTCTACCGAGATTTATTTCCCATCTGAGTCGGTTTTTCACTGGGATTGAAATTCACCCAGGCGCAGTGATTGGTAAGGGAGTATTTATCGATCACGGTATGGGAGTAGTAATTGGCGAGACGGCGATCGTCGGTGACTATGCCTTAATTTATCAAGGCGTTACCCTTGGTGGTACTGGTAAAGAAACTGGGAAACGCCATCCGACAATAGGTAGCCATGTAGTAGTGGGAGCCGGTGCCAAGGTTTTGGGAAATATTCAAATTGGCGATCGCGTCCGTGTCGGAGCCGGTTCGGTAGTATTGCGAGATGTACCCAGCGATACTACTGTTGTGGGTATTCCCGGAAGGATAACTCGTCAGAACAACGTAAATAGCGATGTTTTAGGTCATGGTAAAGTCCGGGACGTAGAAGCGGAAGCAATTCGGGCTTTATTTGAACGAGTTAAAGCTTTAGAGAAACAGCTAGAACAGTTACATACTGAGTCCAATGTGTCACCAATTCAGATAGATGATGAAGTAATTGAAAGTAGTAATTTTGATAGCGATCGCGTAATTGAAGACTTTCTCGATGGCGCAGGAATCTAACTCAGTTAGTCAACAGTCAACAGTCAACCGTCAACAGTCAACCGTCAACAGTCAACAATCCCCATTTCATCCTGCTGTTCTACATTTCTCTCTGTGTTAGATATTGTGGAACAGAGCAGGAATATAGGAATGTTGCTAAAAATTTCTCTGGAATCTCCATTATTTATTTTCTTAATAGTTGTTAGTTTTTTATTGGTAACTTTTACTGCTTGGTTATCCCAACGTCCTTTAGAGTTAAGACCCTTTGGATTTGATAATCTTATGCAGTTACTTACGTTACCATTTTTTATTTCACTATTATTGGAGCGTTCCTTAGAAGTTTTTATTACTACTTGGCGAGGCCCAACCACCGAACAGTTAGAAGTTAGTATTCAACAACAAACTGCTCTGATTGCTGAAAGACGAAAAATTATAGCAGATCAACAACAAAATCAGATACCTTATTTGTCAGCCAATCCGATCATAGTTAATCCATCAGCAGGAACTACTCTAGAACAGCAACTTATCCAAGATTTTAATCAAACTCCTGTAGACTCATTTCAGCAAATACAACCGTATATTGATGAACTAAATAATACAATTAATAATTTAAATACCCTAGAACGTGAGCGTTTAGCTTATAAGTCTAATACAAGAATCATAGCTTTATGGACATCTCTTTTATGCGGTTTATTAATTAGTGCCATTGGTATTCGCTCGATTGAACCGCTAATTATACTTGATGCCAATAATCCAATTCAAATAATTATTTTTCGCTGTTTAGATGCATTGTTAACAGGTGGTTTAATTGCAGGCGGTAGTGAGGGAATACATAAGTTCACTCAAGTTTTTACTGATTTTTTAGAAGCTAGTTCCAGACAAGCTAAAGATAGGAGATTATCGTGATCCAGCAAAGTAATATAATCGGGGAATCTCCAAATGTAAGTTTTTTCAAATTCTGCCCAAAGTCAAAACGCCTGAAGCCATATCTGCAAATAATCGCATTGTTTTTAACCATTGACTACCAAGTAAAACTTCTGTAATTTCTTCACCAGCATAGACAGGAATTTCAAACTCCTGTTGATCTAAGCGGATTTTTCCTAAATAAATTCTAAAAATTGTTATCCCCTGTGCTGTTCGTAATTGTCGTTCGCGTAAAAAGTTCCAACCTAGCCCTTCTAGATCCTGGGAATTAACTGCAAGTAATTCTGTAAATCCAGTATCCAGCATGGCAGTTACTGGTAGTTCTAATCCGTCAGCGGCAATCAACTCACTTTCAAAAAAAAGCTCACCATCACTGCCAAAATGTCCTTCAATCATATTCTCCCTGTTACCCCTGTTTCGTTGATCACAAAAATAAAAGGGATAGCATTTGGATGTTTTTGAATGCACATGTGGGTAACTATTTCTTCATCTTTATCAATAAAATAATCTCCACTATCTGCTTCTACTGCTATAAACCAGTTATAGTGAGTTTTTAGCAACTCTGGCTGGACGCGATCAAAAATTATTTTGCACCGTTGGTAATGTGCTTCTAGTGTACTTTGCCATTGAATTTTCTGTTCTTGGGTCCATTTGATTTCCGGAAATAATCTTCCTCGACGCACTATATGATTCGGCTTAGTTTCAGTCATGGTTTGTCTTTCCTATCAACTCAAAAATAGTCGGTGAAAATTAACGATTTTTGGTAAATAGACAATTTTGTAGGGGTAAAGCAATGAAAACTGCTGTAAGTATCATGCAAAACTTGACAAACATCGTCTTAGCTTAAGTAAAGAGGCGCAAAAAAACTGTAGACGCGGAGCGGCTTCTCGGAGAGTAGTATGTAACTAAAAGTAAAGTTTCCTCAAAATCTCTTCCCTTCTGACATCTGCTCACTGAGCGTTAACGTAGCGTCTTGTAGAAAAGTCGAAGTGTGCCCTCTGCCTTTTCATAACGACAATTTTTAACGCCGACTTACTTAAGTATATCCTTATCTCAACACCTCTTTTTGCTGTTCATAACGCAGTTTAAACTGTCGTTGCCGTTTATTATGATCCACAATTGGGTCGGGATAGCCAACAGCGCGACGTTCCAAAGGTGTGATTTTACCAGTTACTAAATATTCGGTATCTAGAGAACGCAATTCTGGTAACCATTGGCGGATATATTCGGCATCTGCATCGAATTTTTGTGCTTGGCTAGCTGGGTTAAAAATTCGCAATGGTTTGGGGTCCATTCCACTAGAAGCACTCCATTGCCAACCACCGTTATTGGCAGATAAATCACCATCAATTAGCTTTTGCATAAAATATTTTTCTCCCAATTGAGGACTTATTAATAAGTCTTTAGTGAGGAAACTGGCAACAATCATTCGACAACGGTTATGCATCCAGCCGCTTTCATTCATTTGCCGCATGGCTGCATCAACAATGGGGTAGCCTGTTCTACCTTCGCACCATGCTTGAAAATGTTCGTCGTTGTTATCCCAAGGGAAGTTTTTGAAAGTGTTGCGGTAAGCGCCTTGGGCTAATTCTGGGAAGTGATACATTGCATGTTGATAAAATTCTCGCCATGCTAGTTCTTGTTGCCATGTGCGGATATTGGCTTCGGTTTCTTCGCTGCGGCTATTTTCTAGTGCTTCTAGGGTAGCTTGCCAAACTGTGCGAATACCAATAGCACCAAATTTTAAAGCTGCACTTAGTTGGGATGTGCCATCAACTGCGGGAAAGTTGCGTTGTTCTTGATATTCATTGATAGCAGTTGCAGTAAATCCCTCTAGCCGTTCTTGCGCTGCGGCTTCTCCTGGGGGAAGAATTAAGTCTCCATCCCAAATAAATCCTAAATCTTTGGCGCTTGGTAGCGATATTGCGCCTGTTTGCTGGGCAATTTCTTGTTCATCGGGCGTTAAACCTTCGACATCGTGGAGAGTTTCTACTGGTTTCGCTTTGAGTTTACTACTCCAATTCTTCCAGAAGGGGGTGTAAACAGTGTAAGCAGTATTGCCACCTGTAAAAATTTCTGCTGGTGTATGCAGGATTTGATCCCAGTTGTGGTCTAAAAATGCAATGCTTTTTTCTTGAAGTGCATCAATTATAGTGCGATCGCGTTCTTGAGAGTAAGGTTCTACATCCCAGTTCCAAAATACAGCTTTGGCATTCAACGCCGCTGCTAAAGCGGGAATTGCTTGTACAGGATTATCTCGCAGGATTAACAGTTGGCTACCTACTTGAGCATATCGCTGTTGTAATGCTTGTAAACAGCCAATCATATAAGTTACTCTCACAGGTGCAACATCATCCCGTTCGAGAATATTCGGATCGAGGCAAAATACTCCCACTATTTTAGGACTTTGTTGGCGGGCGATCGCTAGTCCTGTATTATCAGCAATTCGTAAATCCCGACGATGCCAAAATAAAATTAAATCAGACATTCTCTACTCACAATAGTTCACCCGTACTAGCTTAAGTGCTAATGTACCCCTAAGCATCACTCTAGCGATAAATTTCTGGGCAATTGGGGAAAAGGGTAAGGGAACTCCAAAAAATTATGCCGTTAAAGTCGTACGGGCGGGTTTACAGATATCTTCGCTCTTTTAACCCGAATCTCGGTGAACCCGCCCCTACTGTTGACTGTTAACTGTGAACCGTCAACCGTCAACCGTCTGTAGGGGCGGGTTCTGTGAGATATTCACACTCCTAACAGATATGTCGGTTAAACCCGCCCGTACAACAATAGCAATGGAATATTTTTTTACTTGGAATTTGTCAAAATGCCTTACAGATGCGGCATTGATGTCCACTGTGTCAACTAAAGTGCGTCTAAATCAGAGATTTTTTCATCAAGATTGAGATTTTTCCGGAACGAGTCCAAAGCAATCTGTATACCCTTATATACAGAACCATTTATACCGAAACTGGGGCACACAACTATGAAGCCCCCATATAAAACTACTCCCTCAAAACCGCTCTCAAGTAAACTTGAGGCGGTTTTTGCTTTTATGGCAAGTTCCGTGTCAAACAGTGATTTTATGGATCAGATTGTCAGTGTAATAATTTTTTTTGAAATAAGTCATTACGCGGTTGAAAAATATAGATGATTATGTGATTGCCATGCGTAATTCTTAATTTGTTATGCGTAGTTATATGGGAATCTTTATCCTTTATTTGATATAAATATTTCTGCGCTATTTCTGAGCTATTTATTTACAGGAAATTAAAAGATTATGCGAAAAATACGGTTATTCATCGCCGCTAGCCTTGACGAATATATTGCCAGGAAATCAGGAGATGTTGATTGGCTATTTACAGATCAAGATTACGGTTACACCCAATACTTTTCGGTTAAGAGGAAAAAGGGGAATGGGAAGGGGGAAGGGGAAAACTTTTACCATTTAACCTTTCCCCTTTACCTCCTACAAAGCTTTACATATTTCGGTTTAATCCCAAATCCGATTACCGTTTTCGTCAACTCTTGCTTGTCGAATTACATCAGAAATTTCTTCAGCGTCTTTAACATGGTGGAGTGCTTTCTTTTCCCCATTGGGTTCATCGACAACGAAGTAAGTGGGGACTGTAATGTGATCGCCAGTAATGTCTGGTGAATCAACCGCTACTTGCTGAGCTTTCTCTTCAACTGACTGGGGTTCGTCAGCAATTCTATCTCCCGGATTGGCTGTTAAGTTGCGTTCTTTGACGTTTGGCTCGTCTTTACTATGCCAATCCTTACTTACTGGTTGATTAATTTGCTCTTTAGGTTCGTTAGTCATAGCTATTGTGGGAATTTAAACTTTGCATTTACTAACCTCAATTTAGTGAATAAAAGTCCTAAAAAGCTCTTTCTCTAGAGAGAGTTTCTCACTATCAATAAATAGGTGGATGTCTGAGGTTATATATTGGATCAAGTTGTGAACAAAAACTTCTGGCTTGAGAAATATGTGTACTAATTAAGGAGAAACAATCCCCAATCTTTTTTATTGTGCTTCACGGATGATTGTAAATGAAGCAAGCCGCACAAGCATTTTCGGTGGTGGTGCATACTCAATCGGATATATCTGTGAGGGTTTCGAGCATATGCAAAAATTCGGCTTGTGCTTGAGCAAAAAAGAAACCGGGATTACAAACAAAGCTTTGCACAACCCGGTTTTTACATCATTTATTCGATTGTGCAAAGCTTTAATTAGCTTCCATTTCCTTGGCGGCGCTGTCGGCTTTTTGGGCTAATTCCTGGTTTCCTTCTTTTTGAAACAGTATGGATGCTTTGCGTAAGTCAGCGATCGCGGCCGGTTTGTCTTTTAAGGCATAATTGGTAAAACCCCGAAAATAATGGGCATAGGGAATATCGGGCGTAATTTGGAGTGCTGCGTCAAAATCTGTCTTAGCAGCTTGAAATTGTTCTAACAACATCTTGGCAGCACCGCGCCCTACATAGGCAGAAACATTTTTGGGTTCAAGCTTCAGGGCTTGGTTAAAGTCTTCGATAGCCCCTGAATAGTCTTTTGATTGGAAGCGTTCAATCCCCCGTTTCAGGAAATTTGCCGCTTTACTGTTATTTTCCGGCGGTGAGTTGGGAACTTGTGCTGTGATTTGTGCTGACTGTGTTTGTTGGCTATTGAATAAACTTTTGGCTTCAGCTTGGGAAGCGATCGCTAATGTTCCTAATGACAAGATTGCAACTGCTAATTTCAACCCTTTCATGGTTGCATCTCCTAAATTACTATATTCCAGCGCAGCAAGTTGATTTGCTCGCTCATAAGTATATATTTATGAAGGGGTAAGAAGTTATGCAAAAATCTCAGTTACACCCGCAGAAGTAGTCCTGGCGCTACAAGTACAAAGCCTGCTTCCGGAGGCTGCAATCCTGACAGTCTAAGGTAACAGGTTGAGTTTATCTAGCCGCACCCTTATCAGGTGTCGGCTTTTGGCGAAGGTATTGTGAGGTTAATTTTTAATTAATAATTCGTAATTATTTGCTGTAGGCGCTGTACATAATTGTTTGCTGATATTTTGGCGAATCAGCTTCAACTCATCAGAGGGTTCTGGTACAGAGTAAACTTGTTGTAAGACATCTGACCACAGCTGGCGCTCGGCTAAATACTTGGCTTTTGCTAAGGCGATCGCTTCTTTGTTTGCACCTTTGGTTTGCAATTGGGTTTCGAGAGTTTGCAATTCTCTGGTGATGCGATCGCTCTGTTGCGCTTCCATCAATTGAAATGACATAAACATAACTGGATTCTCACCACGATACATTGTCCACTCATAGGTTTTACCTGGTTGCAGTTTTTCGCCGCTATAAGTTGTACTCTGCTTGGCCTCTACCGCTTGACTCCACAAATTATCTGTATCGCTACCACGGGTACGCACACCGATTGTTTGGATTTCACCTTGCCAAATAAATAAAGGGCGATCGCTCCAAATTTGTGTTACTTCCCCCTGTACACCGGGCGAAATCGGGCAAAAATTACCGCGTGCAGCTGTACGCTTGCGTCTTCGCTGAAATAAGTTATTGATATTCAACACATCTTGCCAAGAAGTTGTTTGTACAGTTTCACCACTGAATGCTGTTTCTGGCGAAATTACCAAAGCGGGAAAAATTACTATGCTGCCGACACTGAGTAATAGTAGACAAGACTTAATCACGGAAACGCCCTTAGTGCTATTTTTAAATTTGTTAATCTCAAAATCTTTTCTAATGGCAGAATTTTGTAATACTTTACGTGTATTTTCTATTAATACATGTATTAAATTATTTTTAGGTATCAAGATTTTTCCTCCTCGATTTAGGTAAAATATCAATCCCAAAAGTGACTGAAGGTCAACTGAAGGCGCTCAGTATGTAGACGCGGAGCGGCTTGCCGCAGGCTAGTATGAAATTACCCTTTACCAAACAAGCAGGTAATATAACTTGCTCATACTATCGCCTCGTGTGTTGACGTTTAATTAGCGGTAAGTGTGTCCATTTTTGCAAAAATGCTGCTAGTTTCTGGTTAATGGTTATTGGTAATTAGTCATTGGTGAGAAAATTCTCAACCTCGTCCATTTTGAAACCTGGAGTAGTGCGGGACTCAAAGCCCGCTACGAAGAGCTCTTAGCAAGATGCTCCCACTACTTTTAAAACTATGGTTCTCAAAATATAGAATTCATATTTGATTTCTATAGATGTGGTTTAGCTGTGGACTATGGACTCTTGACTATTGACTCTTGACTATGGTCTCTTAACTCTTGCCTAACACGCGCAGCAAGTAAACAAGGTTAGGATACTTAAGGAATTGCTACTCGTGTAATGGGAATTTCCTTATGAGCCAACTGGAAAAAGTTCAAGCTGAGTACGAAAAGTTTACTCAACAATTTGAAAGTGTAATCATTAGCACAGTTAACGCCGAGGGAATACCTAATGCTAGTTATGCTCCTTTTGTGATGGATAGTTCCCAAAATATTTATATTTACGTCAGCGGTCTTTCGACCCACACCAAAAATATTTATACCAATCCTCATGTTTGTGTTTTATTTATCGAAGATGAGGCTCAGGCTAATCAAATTTTTGCTCGTCGCCGTTTAAGTTTTGATTGTCAAGCAAATTTAATTGAACGCGACACTGACCAATGGAATCAAATTGTTGCACATTTTCAACAGCGTTTTGGGGAAATTATTGAGATGTTGCGTAGCTTAAATGACTTTCGGATTTTCCAGTTAACTCCCAGCGAAGGTCGTTTTGTCGTCGGTTTTGGGGCAGCTTATCATATCCGTGGTGATAACCTCCAGCAACTTGTTCAAATTACCGCCAAAGATGAAAGATAAAATTGTCATTTTTCATTTGTGCAACCGGGGATTGTCTGAGTTCCCCGGCTTGTAAATGCGTAGCAGTTTCAAGTGTATTTACGTTTCGTAAGATAGTTTAGTGTAATTACCGACTTGCTTACTTCATACTTCACACTTTATACTTCATACTTAATTTTATGCTTCAGTTCCAACCTCCTGGCTTTGGGCACAAAGTTATTCATACCTCATTGGGGGCAATGGTTTACTATACCCAAACGACTGCACCCTGGTCGATTGCTGACACTGAAGAGTTACCCCCTTTACTGTTTCTGCACAACTTTGGTGGCGGCGCATCAGCATACGAATGGTCTAAAGTATATCCGGCATTTGCTCCCAGTTACCGCATATTAGCCCCAGACTTAATTGGTTGGGGAGAATCTGCTCATCCAGTGTGGGATTATCAAATTAGAGATTATCTGAGTGCGATCGCTGAATTTATCCGTAAAACTTGTCGTCATCCTGTAACAGTTGTCGCTTCGTCCTTAACAGCGGCTTTCACTATTCGCTTGGCTATTACCCAACCAGATTTATTCGCAGGTTTATTTTTAGTCTGTCCCTCTGGTTTTGATGACTTTGGACAAGGCGCAGGACGAAGATTACCATTGCCACTGATTAATACACCATTGTTGGATAATTTAATTTATGCCATAGGTGCAGAAAATGAATTTGCTGTGGGTAACTTTCTCCAAAGTTTTCTGTTTGCTAAATCAGAACGAGTTTCAAAAGAAATGGTGCAAGCTTATTTAACCTCTGCACAACAGCCTAATGCGAAGTTTGCAGGCTTGGCATTTTTGCGGGGCAACCTTTATTTTGATTTAAGTTTATATATTCAGCAACTCAAAACTCCCACGGTGTTTTTCTGGGGAGAGAAGGCACAATTTACCAGCATTAAATTGGGAAGAAGGTTAGCCAATTTAAATCCTGGAGCAATTCAACAATTTTATGCGATCGCCGACACAGGAATATTACCTCATCTCGAAATGCCAGAAATAGTAATTGGGCTGTTACAACGGCATTTGAATTGACGCACTCCCTGGGCTAAAAGCCACAGGGATTCTCAAAGGATGTTACGAGGCAGGCTCTGTTGCCGTGCCTCTCCACCCTTCTTCCTGTTTCTAGGACTCTTAACTAGACTGTTACCAGTCCCCGTCAGACCGTCTCCACAGGCAATTTGATCCACGCTGCGTCCCAGCGCGTTGACCCCTCTGTTACGGATCACTTGTGCGGCGGCTACATCTCTGTGTGTTGTGTAGCCACACTCAGGACAAGAATGTACCCTATCCTTTAATTCTTTTTTTCCAGTGTGAGTATCGCATTGAGGGCAAACTTGGGATGTGTAATCTTTGTCCACTTTGGCGAAGTACACCCCTCGCTTCCAGCACACCCATTGAAGGATTGAGACAAACTGCCCAAATCCAGCGTCACGAGTATGTTTGCAAAACATCCCTTTTGCCCACACACGGAAATCAATATCCTCAACAAAAATCATTCCTGCGTCATCACAAAGTTTATGCGCTAACTTAAAGTGCCAATCTTTGCGAGTATCATCCATGCGTTGATGTAGTCTTGCAATCTTCCGATTTAATTTGTGACGATTGTTAGAACCTTTGTGTTTTTTCTTCAGCCTACGTTGTAGCAATTTCAGCTTACGGTGTAGCATCTGAAGAAATCTAGGACGTTCAATCAGTTCACCATCGGAGGTGGCCGCAAATTTATCTAAACCTAAATCAATCCCCCTTGGATTACCAAAAGCAACGGGACTAGGAACATCAACATTACATTCCAGGGTAAACATCAAGAAATATCCAGAAGCTTTGCGAACAACACGAACTTGTTTGACCACAAAACCATCGGGTATTTCCCGTGACTTTACATACTCTACCCACCCAATTTGAGGCAACTTAATTTGATTGCTTTTTAATATTTGACCTTCGCCAAGTTGAGGGTAAACATAAGAACGCATTCTGTATCGATTCTTGAAACGGGGAAAACCCATCCCTTTACGTTTCATGTCGATGAATGCAGTTTCCAGTTTTCTCAATACTTGTTGTAGCACTTGGGCGTTAACAGTTTTGAGCTTCGGATATTGCTTTTTGGCTTGGGTCAAAGACTTGGCTTGGGTGTTGTAGTTTGGGTATGGCGCATCTGCTGGAATAATGTACTCAGAAGTGATTGAACAAGCATTAATGGGAGACTTACGGGAGTTGAGCCAATCCTTGCGTTCCCGTAAAGCAAAGTTCCACACTTGGCGACAAACATCAAGTGTGTCTTCAATTAATTTGATTTGCTCGTTTGTAGGATTGGCTTTGTATTCGTAAGTTAGGGTTAACACTGTATCACCTGCTACAAAATTATATCATGCTTTGTAGGGGTGCGACAACAATAGGAAACACCGGGTTAAAACCCGTCGAGTCGGTTTTCATCCCCTCGATAAATCGCAGGCGTTCTCAACCTCCCGCACTGTTTTGATAGGGCATTGGGCATTGGGCATTGGGCATTTTGTATTTATCTCCCTTGTCCCCCTTGTCCCCCTCTGCCCCTCTGCCCCTAACCCTTCAGTGCTTCAATTTCCAACTCTGTCAAACCTGTAATACTAGCTACCTGTTCCGCTGACATTCCTGATAGCAGTAAATTTCTTGCTGTTCGCTGTAACTGCAATTCTGCCCTTTCAGCCCGTTGGCGTTCTTTTTCTGCCCGTTGGCGTTCTTTTTGTGCTTCTTGGCGTGCTTTTTCTTCTGCTGTTGGTAGCAATTCTCCCGCCAAAGTCGCCCAACGCAACCAAGTTGTATTCGCACCTTTGTAAGTACCTTGCCAACGTTGCAAGGCTAAACCTAATACTTGACTTACTAATTGATTTTCCGTATTCGGTACGATTGGTTGGTAAACGCCGCTACTAAGAGAAAAACCAGCCAAATCATCAGGGTTTAACGGATCGTACCAGAAATATTCCGGGACACGCAGCTGATTTTGATAAATCAGCTTTTTCTCTGTTTTATCTGTGGTGATGGTAGCTGGAGACAGCAATTCAATCACGATATCAGGGGCTTTACCTTCTTCCCAAACAACCCAACTGCGACGTTGTCCTTTAGGAACTCCCAAGACAACAAAAAAATCTGGGCCTCGGAAATCTTGGTTTTTTAGCTGTGCCAAGCTGAAGTAGACAGACATATTCCCGCCTGCGTATCCATCTGACGATGGTTGTAGCCAAGTTTCTATGACATCAATTAATAATTCCATCTGTACTATATGCCTTTGGCTTTCCATCGGCATTCCGTCATTATATGGTAGTTCCGCTTGGGTAGGTGGAATTGTTATATTTATTACACTTAGAGTTTCTGACATCGCTTTTAGATTCACGGTAGCTATTGTGTTTATTTTTATCTAAATTGAACTGTAGCCGAGTTTATCATCGGCGCGCTTGTCGTTATCAATATTAAGCTGGATGCAGCGAAGGATCTTTAAATGTGGCGTTCCCCAAAGGAGTTGTCGGAGACATCGTTTTTCTTGAGTGGCAATTATAAATGATGCGATAACTTCGTTAAGCTCCGCTAACGCACTTTGATTAAAATACACACTGCGTTCATTGGTGTCAACTTAAGTGCAAACGCTTATCTTACAGGCATTTTACCCCACCGGGTCTATGGGTTTGCCCTAGGGCGCGATCGCTTTGAAATATTACAGACAGTAAATAGCAAGCATCTATCGATTTTTAGGCACATAAAGCATTTGAGAATACTTAGAGTACTCCAAGTAAAAAAATGCCCAGTTGTCATTGCGAGCGAAGCGTTCACGAAGTGTTTCCGAACGCTTCGCTTGCAATGAAGGGTTTTGGATCATTTATTTTGTGGAACACTCTTACTTAAAATCTTCTGCCATTAGCTAGATATGCTACTTAACTTTTGCAGGATTGCTGTCAATTTAATGAAGTTTTCAGTTATCAAAACAGTATGCCTTTAGCACCACTTGATAAAAATTAATCTTCGCCTTTAGATAGACGAGTCATAAATTTAATAGCGATACCTTTAAAAGGAAATAAAAACAGCAATCAAAACACTTCTAACAAAATTACAAATAAATTTAGATGTTGGGAGTGGCACTATTTTCAATCAAATTCAGCTAATTAATTAACGGCTGACAGTCTTTGCTTTTCCAAATCAGGAGAGAAAAATGAACAGAAAACATAATTTAGCTTACAAAGTTGCTAGCCTCGTGGGAGTTGCCGGTAGCATTGCTTTACTAAGCTTACCCGCATCGGCGCTATCAAATTCTAAATCTAATACCACAACAATTGCTGAAGGGCTGAAAACTGGCAGATTATTCGCTCAATCTAATACCGACAGTACTAGCGGACAAGATATTAATAATCCTGGAAGTACTAGCGGACAAGATATTAATAATCCTGAAAGCTCTAGCGGACAAGATATGAACAATCTTGGGGGTTCTCGCGGACAAAATATCAATAATACCGGAACTCCCGGCGGACAAAATATCGATAATACCGGAACTCCCGGTGGGCAAAATATCGATAATACCGGAACTCCCGGCGGACAAAATATCGATAATACCGGAACTCCCGGCGGACAAAATATCGATAATACCGGAACTCCCGGCGGACAAAATACTAATCCCACTGGCTCCCAGGATAATACAGGTGTTAACAACACAACAAACGGAAGTGATTCCAGTGGCGGTGTGCGGGCGCTGTGGTAAATTTTCCGCTGTTAGAGGATGTTTGAAAAGTCCTGTCGTTGGTAGCAAAAAGTTTTAGATCCTCCTAAATCCCCTTTAAAAAGGGGGACTTTAAGAAGTTTTCCCCCCTTTTTAAGGGGGGCTAGGGGGGATCGATTAAGTAAGTCGGCGGGAAGAAACCAAACTATGTTGCGCAATGTAAACATGCTTGAAACCCTTACCAATGACCAATGACAAATGACAAATGACAGACCTCGCCAGTTGTCTTTAATTGCGCCGACCTACTTAGTGCTAAGATACAGCCCACAACTTTTCAAACAACCTCTTAGTGAATACTAAAACAGTGAGGTAGAGATTATCGTAAGGGCACGGCAATGCCGTGCCCCTACCCGTGTAATTCATTTATCTGTAATAGGCTGTAAATAACGCTTAGGAAAATATTAATTGATAACTATGTCGATGAAAACGGGTTTTCTCGCTCTTTTAATATATATTTTAGGATTATATTTTACTCCAAAAATGTCTTTAGCTGCCGAGCCAGAGCTAACCTCTAAACTTCGAGAATATTCAATTATTCAAAGAGCCATAAATCGTAATAATTCATTAACTCAACCTACTCATTTAGTAATCAGCGTTAGCCGCCGACAAGTAAGTGTCTACCAAGGAAAAACACGAATTAAAAGTTATCCCATCGCAGTAGGTCGCCAAGGCTGGGAAACTCCAACTGGCAATTTTCAAGTAAGACAAATGTTGAAAGATCCTACTTGGATACACCCGTTTACAGGTAAATCTATCCCCGGAGGAGACCCGGAAAATCCTCTCGGTCATTACTGGATTGGATTTTGGACAAACGGAAAAAACTGGGTGGGATTTCACGGTACTCCCAATCCTGAATCAGTTGGTCAAGCAGCCTCACACGGTTGTATTCGCATGTATAACCAGGATGTTCAGCAATTATTCCAACAGGTGCGTGTTGGAACTCCTGTGACGGTAGTCAGATAAGAAGACTAAATCAATTTTTACCTGCTGTGTTGCGATCGCCTTCCTTGAGTTGCAATTATAAATCATGCCATGCGATGCGATCGCACTTTAAAAATCCCACTAGGCACTGCCCTAAGCGATGCTACAAATACTACCTTGACAACCCACTCAAAATAATTCCATCCTTAGCGCGCATATATAGCACTGGTGTTGCAAAATCAGGTTTATTTAAGCCGACTTCCATCGAAATCGCGTTGCGGGTGGTTTGCATCGCTGCGTCTACAGGCCAGCCCAGGGCGAGAGTGCGGTAAAATTCATCAGCAAACAGCTTGGCGGTGGTGTCGAGGACTTCATATTGCATAGCAACTACTGCGGGAATTCCCCGACGCACTAGGTTAGGTGCTATACCTGCAAATGCTTGGTTATCAGACACAACCGCACCTTGACAGGAATTTAGCACGGCTAACCCTAAGCTGCTGTTGCCTAAGAAGAAATTGCCGAAACCCTCATCATCTAATAATTTATATTTGCCATCAGTATCTACCAGGGCAATATAGCCCTTATTGTTCTCAAATTTACCGTGACCGATAAAGTGAAAAACATTGTAAGGCTTTTCGCGCAGCTTTTGATTGATGTTGCGGATGGTTGCGTCTGGTAGCACATCTAACTCAATTTTGCCTGCATCTATGTGTTTTTGCAGTGCATCACGGATCAGGTTTTCTTCCCCAGCCACATCTAATTTAGCTAAGTTACTTGGACTGGAGATGACTAGCAGGACTTTCAGCGGTAGACTAGCGGCTTTGATGTCGCGCTTTTGCAGGGGAACGTCAACATAACGCGAGAGTACAGTTTGGGTGTTATTTCCTAAGAAAGTGTTAGTAGCCTCATCATAGAGAAATTCCCAAGGTAGGGCGGCTAATTCGGGGGAATCAAACACTAGACGTAAACGTACCTCGTAATTATTAGCCTGTGCGCCTGCGATTGTCGCTTGTAATCGTCCGTGAATCTTTGTCGGGAAAAGCGCTTGGTAGAGTTGGCTTCCTAGCCTTTTAAGCAACTTGGCGTTTGTTTTTCGAGACTCAATTAGTTCCAACGCCAATTCAATATCGTTCATCTCCAAGCGCAACTCGCCCCGTTCGTCGCCTTGTTCTGAGGAAGCGCGAATTTTGCGGTCTGATGTAACTAATATTTGGAAATCGTGGTAATTAATGTTAGGTTGATTTTTGTTTGAGGGTTCTTGCACAGATGGTTTATTTGTCGCCTGTGCTAGTTCCTTCTGCGAGTGTGCAGTGTGAGGTTTAAGTTCTTTTTCTGAGCCAGGATGTTGAGAAATGGTATCCTGATTTAAACGGTATTCAATCCCATTGATTAATTCTTCAAACTCCGATTGCTGATGAATATCGGGAGTCAGAGTATTCATATCTTTGAGAAGATTGGTAAGTCCAGCAATCGTGTTGCGAATATCAGTGTACTGATCAATTTCTTCACGAATTCCCTGTAAATTAGCTGCTCCAACTTCTTTCATTGCGTTATCTAACGCTTGAATTTCATTTTCCCAATGCTTGATATATTTAATTCTTTCAGTACCTTTATAAATTTGGGCATCGGCTAATACTATAGGAAAAATGCGGTCATAAAATTCTCCATTTTTCGCAACTTGCACTAATTCAAACATGCAGTTGGGAGATTTCAAATATTTATCACTAATCACAGCAATAACGCATTTACCGCGTCCAATCCTTTCCATGAAGGCTTGAATCAGTCCCTTGTAGCCAAGGTTGCGTTTATCGCGGATGATTTTGATGCCTTTTGCCTGCAATGTTTGATCAAGATGGTTCACAAACTCCTCACTCTCTCCACCCCAGGCATAGGAAATAAAGATTTCTTTGTCAACTTCCGTTTGTAAAGAACGATTCATTCTGCGTTTTTCCTCTGGATTAGTTAATAATTCTTTTCTCTGGTTGTCAAGTTCCCGTTGTAACTGATCAACTTGGACATTGGGTTTGCTATTTGCTTCAAGAGGTTGTAAATTAACATCATCAATCAGGCTGCGGACATCGACCATTTGATAGCTGTTCTCGCACTGAATTTGATATCGCCCAGCTTTCAAGCGCTTATATAAATTTTCCAATGGGTAGGAATAAGGTGTTGTGCTTCCTTCGCAGCTTTGGCAGTTACAGGGAACAAGGGTGTTATACTGCAAACGCTCAAAAGACTTGTGGATTTTTTCAAGTTCGTGGGTGACGACTGCTAGCAATTCTTTCTTGCGGTTTCCTGTTACACGTATTTTGATTTCTTTTAAATTATAATTTTCAATGACTTCAGCACGAGTTTGGTCTTTGTTTAGAACAACACCGCTTCGCCAAACGAGTTTTTGTTGTTCAATCCAAGGGTGTGTTTCTACAATGAAGCGAGTGATGATACCCTTAGGCATGAATTCGTATTTGTAGCGCAAAATGAGATTATTAGATTTCTCCCAAGTGTAATCTGGTTGGTTGATATCGAGTAGTTGCGGTGCAATATAATTGCTGGGATTATTAGGAATTGGGTAGCAAAGTTTGAACCGCATCATCAGTTGCAACAGTTCATCTCGCATATCCGCATATTCATCGTCTTTCCAGATATCTTTGAGATTATCCTGGGTAAAACATCCTAGATTTTTCACGACGTTTTCATTATCTAACACTTTGTAAACAGCAGTAGTTCCCCATTCTGGTTTGAGGATGACATAGTTTTTAAGCGTAGAATCGTCTTGAAAGTGTAGGCAAACGCCGAGGTCGTGCAGATAGCCACTCAGCACCAGCATATCTTTACGGTCAGTTAGTTTATGATCTCGGCAAAGCTTCTCGTATTCGTGCGATTCAATGTAGTTGCGAGAGTCATTTTCTAACGCAGAACGGACTTTTACCCAGAGTTTTGGCAGAGGTGTACCAACATGCTTAAGTTTGCTGATGTAGTCTTGAATAGCTTGTTTAATTTCTGGTAAACCGCGATTGGTAGCTAAGTTAGTTGCGAGAACTTTCTCTAGATTAGTAAATTCTCCCCGCAATTCGCGCTCATTAACTTCGCATTGACGGTCTTGTTTTTCATTTTTAATAATCAGAACTGGGCTATTGTCACTTAAGAGTTCAACGACCTTAAGCCACCAGTAAAAGTCAGTGTTTTCTTTGCGAGTATCAGCAACTAAAGCATAGACAGAACGTTTGGTGAGGAAAAACTGATGGGTTTGATGGTAGATTTCTTGACCGCCAAAGTCCCAGATGTTAACGCGAAAATCTTTGCCATTAGGCTGTCTAAAGTCCCACCGGAATACCTCAATGCCTTCGGTTGATTTTTCATCAGGCTGGAGTTCGTAAGTTTCGTTTTGAATTTTATTAGCTAAAGAGGTTTTACCTGCTCCTCCTTCACCAACAATCAAGAATTTTGCTTCGTAAAGATCTTCACTTTCTTGTTCAAGTTGTTGCTTATAAAAGTTAAGAATTGCTCTTAATCCATTTCTTCGGATTTCTGGCGGAAGTGTGATTAATTCGTTGCCTTCGAGGTCGAGGGTTTGCAAGTTGACCAGTTGTCCAATTTCCCCAGGCAGACTGCTGAGTTGATTACCCCAGAGGTTAAGCAATCGCAAGTTGACCAGTTGTCCAATTTCCCCAGGCAGACTGCTGAGTTGATTAAAGCTGAGGTCAAGCGCTTGCAAGTTGACCAGTTGGCCAATTTCCCCAGGCAGAGTGCTGAGTTGATTTTTGCCCAGGTAGAGGATTTGCAAGTTGACCAGTTGTCCAATTTCCTCAGGCAGAGTGCTGAGTTGATTACTCCCCAGGTAGAGGGTTTGCAAGTTGACCAGTTGTCCAATTTCCCCAGGCAGAGTGCTGAGTTGATTATCGCTCAGGTCGAGGGTTTGCAAGTTGACCAGTTGGACAAATTCCCCAGGCAGAGTGCTGAGTTGATTACTCCCCAAGTCGAGGGTTTGCAAGTTGACCAGTTGGCCAAATTCCTCAGGCAGAGTGCTGAGTTGATTACTCCCCAAGTCGAGGGTTTGCAAGTTGACCAGTTGGACAAATTCCCTAGGCAGACTGCTGAGTTCATTTCTGCCCAGGTCGAGGGTTTGCAAGTTGACCAGTTGGACAAATTCTCCAGGCAGACTGCTGAGTTCATTTCTGTCCAGGTCGAGGGTTTGCAAGTTGACCAGTTGGACAAATTCTCCAGGCAGACTCCTGAGTTGATTATTGTAGAGGTTGAGGGATTGCAAGTTAACCAGTTGTCCAAATTCCCCAGGCAGACTCCTAAGTCGATTATTGTAGAGGTTGAGAGATTGCAAGTTGACCAATTGCCCCAATTCTCCAGGCAGACTCCTGAGTCGATTACCCCAGAGGTTAAGCGATCGCAAGTTGACCAGTTGTCCAATCTCAGGTGGTAAAGCTGTTAACCTGTTACCAGAGAGGTCAAGTTCTGTCACACCCTTTATTGCTGCTTGTTCAATTACCTGTAGCAGTTCTTGCTCGGTCATTAGCGAAATCGCTGAACTATTAGCCAAATACTAGCAAAATATTCTCAATTACGGCAATTAATCTGTAAATCATGGCACAGCATCTCCTCGTAGGGGCACGGCAGCAGTAAGATTATTGTATGTACCAGAAGATTGATGATGCCGTGCCCCTACCTACTGGCGATCACACTTTGAGCAGCATAACTTCCTTAAGCTGAGCTAGCGCAGTTTCTCTAATTTTACGCAACTGTGCTGTGCGATCGCCCTAAGTCAGGTTAACCTAGGGAAACTCATAATTGAATACCTCAACACGACTCTGAAGTACTCCAACACGACTCTGAAGTACTCCAACACGACTCTGAAGTACTCCAACACGACTCTGAAGTACTCCAACACGACTCTGAAGTACCTCAACACGACTCTGAAGTACTCCAACACGACTCTGAAGTACTCCAACACGACTCTGAAGTACTCCAACACGACTCTGAAGTACCTCAACACGACTCTGAAGTAAGTAGGTCAACCTTAAAAAAGGTAAAATAGATTCTCAGCGATTACTTCGCTACACTACGTTCCGCTCGTAATGACATTTGACGTTTAATTAGGTTGAGCTACTTATCTGTTTGAGCTAAAATCAATTGCTTCTTGTCACCAGACATTGCCTCTCTGAAAATACTGGCTTTTTAAAGTAGCATTTTTAAAATTTTAAAAATTAATTTCAGTATAAACAACTAAAAACAATGTCATTTTGCTTTTAATTTTTCCGAATTCTTTCTCAGAGAAGTTGATTGTGGCATTGGCTAGAGTATACGCAGTAATTCTCTGATTTCCTTCAGGAGGGTATATGGCAAGACTAAAACGCAATTCACCTACTCTCGAAAAAGCTCTACGGCGAATTGCCGGAATGCGATGGATTAACCCGACACTAGACTTTGGTAAGGGATTAAATGTGACAGAATACGACAGCCGTATTCAAAGTTTGCAAAACGAGCTATCAAGCTACAATAATTTAATCTCTACCCTAGATGAAAAGGCAATTCGTATCTCTCAAATTGAAGAAGAATTAAACCGCTATTCAGAAAAGATGTTAATGAGTGTGGCAACTAATTATGGCAGAGATAGTTTGGAATATATGCAGGCTGGAGGTAAGCCACGCAAGAGTTCATCACCCCGTTCTCAGAACTCTCAACCTGCATCAGAGAATACAGTTACAGCTTTGAATGATGCAAACAACAATGGTAAGGAAAGCTCTGTTGTTTTAGGAAACTCCAAAAAATAAATTATTCTGTTAAAGTCGTTGACTGTTGACTGTTAACTGTTAACCGTCAACGGTCAACGGTCAACAGTTAACAATTAATTATGTTGACTTACTTAGCGAATCTCTTCCAAATCTACCCACTCGTCATAGGTTGAATCGTAATCGAGGTAATGCACATAATATTGCTGACCTTGGATTTTCTGAATTTTTGCGGAATACCAATCATCGTTGTCTTCATCCCAAACTTTGACTTTTTGATTGATTGCAAATCCATTATTATCGGCTGCGCCATGTTCGCGAATGCGAATTTCATCTTCGCCTACCCATTCGTTGTATGATGAACCATAGCCCAGGTAATTCACAAAGAATTGGTCATTTTCGACTTTCTCGATTGTGGCTTGATACCAATCTTCTTCGTCTTCATCCCAGACTTCTATGGTTTTGCTGACTGCATACTCACTAGTACCAGACTTTGCAGCCGATGCGGTATCTTGGGGAAGCTGTGGCGACTGTTGTTGAAGTTCGGCTTTAACTAAAGAGTGCGATCGCAAAATCAAGGCACGCGCTACTGTTTGAATTCCTGTATGTTCGTAGTAATTGGTGGTTTGATCCAAGAATGCGGCGACGAAATCTAAGTTATCATCAGCCATCTGGATGAAATTACCTAAATGATTAAAAATTGATTGGGGTGTCACGCCTGTCTTAGCTACTAAGTTATTCATCCACCCTTGCACAGAGTTAAAAGCTTGAGTAATAAACCCAAATTTCTCACCAGGGTTATTACCAGGTAAAAAATTGTTAACTGCTAAGAAGACAGGATTTTGAGCTACTATGCTGGCATCAGCACCACTAATTATGTTGTGAATCTTGCTGAGGAAATCAGGCCCTAAAGGTAAAAGTCCATCTAGACAAACTAAAGCAATCATCCGGGTTAAGGATGCACCTTGATAATTTTCATTCAAAGTATTAGCAAATGCTTGGGGATTCGGACTAGGAATACCATTGAGTTTGGAGAAAGCGATGACTTCGACAGCAATTTTTAAAACTAAATCTATAGTTTGAGTTGTATCTGCTTTGGGAGTGATATTACTTAAAAAAGAGAGAAAGCCGATTTTTTCACCTATTTTATTAGCTAAAGCCGCAGTAGCCATAGCTGTGTCGGCTTTATCGATAGTTTGATAAAGTTTGATAGCTGTTTGGTAGCCGTTTTGGGGGTCGTTATAGAGAGAGACAGCGCGATCGCTAATTTTCTGAATAACTTTAGCATCAGTTTCACCAGTAATTATACGGATACTCTGATCAAACCCAAGCAAGTTGTTCCACTCACCTGGAGCCACATAATCGAGAGCCTTCAAGACCTTGACAGTAATATTGTCAGATGGTAAACCGTCAACCAATTGAACAATTGACTTATCCATAAATCAATCCTCTGATCCCAAAAAGTATAGTCATGAATTATACTCAATATTTTGGAGATGTGCAGTGATACATTTGTTGGGGCGGGGTGTCCTGTCTATGACGACAATCCAGAACACGCAATCATGAAAAACTCGACCCACGGATCGGAGTTTTTTATACTTCAATCAGAAACGCCTTAGAAAGGATAGCGTTATAGAAGTTGCGAGCAGAATGTTATGAAACTTTCAAGTAAAAATCTGGAAACCCGACAAGATACTATCTATGACGCGATCGTCGTAGGCGGTGGAATGGGTGGGCTATCAGCAGCGATTTATTTAGCCCGATATAATTTGAAGTGTCTGGTGGTAGAAAAAGGAAAAGGTCGTTCCTTCTGGATGCAAGATTTACGTAACTATGTCGGCTTTGATCCCGATACGCCTGGGCGCAATATTATTCAGCACGCAACCCAACAAGCTATCAGTTGGGGCGCTGATGTGCTGCGAGGCTTTGTAGAAGAAGTGACGGATGAAGGTGAAACCTTTGCCGTACATATCAAAGTTGGTAAATCCGATACCACAGGCGTAACGTTTCGTAGTAAATATGTCATTGCGGCATCCGGAGTCATTGATGTTCTGCCAGAACTCAACAATATGAAAAATGTCTTTGATTATGCCGGATATACACTGCATGTCTGCATGATTTGTGATGGGTTCGATATGTGGGATCAAAAAGCCGTCTTGCTTGTGAAAACAGAAGCACAAATTAACGCGGCTTTTGTATTAAACTGGTTTACACCCTACATTTCTGTCTTGACCAATGGGTTACAAGTCAGCGATGCCATGAAACAGAAATTGGCAGAACATGGCTATCCTCTCTATGAACAAGCGATCGCGGAATTTTTAGGTAAAAATCATCAACTAAGCGGCGTGAGATTAGCCGATGGCACCATCGTTAAAGCCACTACAGGCTTAGTTAATATGGGTTCGATTTACCACAACAAATATCTGAAAAGTATTGCCGGATTAGAATATGATGGGGAAAATTTGGTGACGAATAATATGTGCCAAACCAGCCATCCTCGGATTTTTGCCTTGGGAGATCTCAAACAGGGGCTAAATCAAGTCTCCATCGCTGTGGCTGATGGGACACTGGCAGCAACACAAATTTGGCGCAATATTCGCCGTGAAAGTGCCCCACGAAAATGGCAGGAAAATATCACTGAGGCATCAAAGGATTCTCAAGCCAAGGATGTAGAGTTGAAAACCTGAGAACTGGGAAATTCTGAGTTAGATGATGTCCAAGCAATTAGGGACATCCAATTTTTTAAATACCACCAAAATTTGTAGTGCGAACGCGAGAGCGCGTCCAAAGGACAAACGTCTCGCTCGCTGGGATTCAAAACCCGCATTTCTCACAAAAAGTAGGGGCGGGTTCACAGATATGCTTTCGTAATTTACGACTATCTGGCTTAACCCGCCCCTACGGCACAAGACACGGAGAAGAAAAAATCTCGTGAGAAATCCGGGAAAAGCGAGCTTTTCGGCTCGCACTACGGAATATGGCTAATTTCGCTTTCGCGCTTTTAGCTAATAAGTAGGGCGGTGCAATTAAACATAACTGGCGAGGACTGTCATTTGTCATTTGTCATTGGTAAGGGTTTCAAGCCAATTTACGTTTCGTAACATAGTTTGGTTTTTTTCCACCGACTTACTTAGTTTAAAAGGCTATTTATGGGTAAGTCAACTCAACCGAGTGCGTTAGCAAAGCTCGCCGTAGGCATCGCGGCAGATAATCAAATAAAAACTAGCTTTAATTGTGAAACTTTCACACTTCCCGGTATGAAAAAATTGGCTAGTTTCAATTATCAGTTAGAAGTACTAATTGTTGATTTGACAGAAAGCCTGATTGAACGCCCTAAAAAAACAAAAAATTTACCTAGGCTTTACATTTTTACTTTGTGATTGAGCCTCGATAAATTCGCTCCATCTGCTCTGGAGATAGTACTGTCATTGGGAACCATTCGTATTCCAAACTCGGGATTTCCTGAGGTAATTTATACGCCTGTTGTTGAATTATACTTGAATTTATTTCCACATTGCTAGTTAAAGATGGGCTAATTAACTTCTCATTTATCTCTGATGGGGGAAGCTCATTTTGCAGCAAGACATAGGCGTGCTTTTGTGGATCGTATCCTAAAACTTCTCCTGCCTCAATTTGATAAATCCAAGCATAAATACTAAGTTTTCCTTGGTAGAGTTTAGAGCGAATCACCGGATAAGTCCGTAAATTTTCGATTTGGGTAAGTACGTTTTCAGCAATAATTATTTCTAAAAGTTCTTCCCCTTCGTAGTGGCTGTAGTTTTCTTTCACTAGCTTGCGGGTGGCTTCTGCATACTTGAGCCAGTCATGTACAAGCGGCATTTCTACCCGTAATTTGTCTAACTTCATTAACCCTTTCATGGCACCACAATGTGAGTGACCACAAACAATAATCTGTTGAATATCTAATGCTTGAATAGCGTATTCAATTGTTGCTCCTTCACCGCCATTAGTAGCACTAAATGGGGGAATAATGTTGCCTGCATTGCGGATAACAAATAATTCTCCCAACCCAGCTTGTGTAATCAAGTTTGGATCGATACGCGAATCCGAACAAGTAATAAATAATACTCGAGGCTTTTGACCATGAGAAAGTTGCTCAAATAGTTCTTCATTAGCAGTAAAATAACTACTTTTAAAGTCGCGCAAGCCTCTAATCAATTTTTTCATATGATTTCCTAAATAAACGAATATGTAATACTTCAAACTTGTCAGAACATTTAATTCTGGAGTTAAGTCAGTAGAGATGTGCAGAAATGTGCAATTAATCTACAATTGGTGTGTACTATTGAACTTTACTGATGATAAAGGTAACGCGGATAACTCCATTAAATATATTAAACAATATTAGTAAACAAATTGACTCAGTTGATCGGCTTTTAGGATTACACCAGCCAAGAAATTAGTGAAAGATCAAAATTTATTCTAGTATGTTTTAAATAGTCTTGTTAAACCACTCTCTGTGGTTAGAGCTTTAAGGTGCAATTAATCTGCAATTGGTAAGAAGTAGCCTGTTAAACCGTCTCTGTAGCAGCGGCTTTTGCGTCTGTGTTTGATTTTAACTGCGTGACGATAGCTTGACGAAAGCGATCGCTCTTGCTTTGACGTTGGCGCTGTGTCTCCCACAAGAAAAGCGATCGCGCAACACCTACCACAAATGCGATCGCAGTCTGGTTTGCTTACTCCAGCCAGTTATTACCCGGTTTTGCTGCTTTGGCTTTGATTTCCAACCATGAGCAGCAAATTTTTGCTGTTTGATTTTTTCCAACCACTGCATAAAACCCAAAACCTGAACGTGTAACTCAGCATGGAGTTCAAAAACTAAACGTTGGCAAAATTAGAGGAGCAATTAAAATGCTGATTAATTCTCAAGGTAACGATTACTTTATTAATTTAGATATTGTCACTGTACCGATTAATACCATTTCACGAAAAGCCTGATACAAATAAAGCCGATAAAATAAAATCCCACCCTGTAATAGATTTAACTTGAGAAGCTGTCAATTTATTTAGCTGTTTCCACACAGCTTCTCGCAATTCATCTAAGTTTTGAAAACATTCCCATTTCAAAGTCTTCTTGATTTCTTTCCATAGTCTTTCAATGGGATTTACTTCTGGTGTATGGGGAGGTTGGAACAAGAGAATTACATTGGACGGAACTCGTAAATATTTGCTGAAATGAAACGCTCCATTATCAACTTGGATGATATGTATTTCTTCTGGATACAAGGCGGCAAACTTTTCTAAAAACATTTCAAAACATACTGTATCCAAGTGTGAAAATTATAGAGCAAAGTTATTGCCAGTTAATGGTTCTACAACTCCATAGATGTAAAAGTTATCTCGCTTCCACTGCGTCAAACCAACTGGTTTGACTCCGGTCAGTGTTATCAATTTTCCCGTTATCGTTTGAAGACCAAACCTACTTTCATCTCCACACCAATAACGTACTTTACGATGTTGTTCTAACGGTGATATTAAGTACTTTTTTATTAACTCTAGCCAGGAAGGAAGTTTTTTTTAAAGTCTTCTTCTATGCCCTTGTGTTGTTTGATGCTACGTGGACGCGGTGCTTTTAATTTTGCTTTTAGTTTGTAACGCACAACTTCATGCACAACTTTATAAGATGCTTTGATTCCTTCAGACGCTAAAAGCCATGTCTGGACTTCCTGATAGCTTTTAAACCCTTCAGGCGCAGACAGTTCTTTTTTGATTAGCGATCGCACCTCCGGGGGAATAGTTTTTGGTCTTCCTGGACTTTTACCCAGTTCGAGCAAGGTGCTTAACCCGCCTTCTCTATAGCGTTTTAGCCACCTCTGCACAGTCATTCGTCCTCTGCCTAGCACTACTGCTAAGTGCTGCACCGTTTCTACTTGTCGTGTCTTGAGTAAGTACAATGCCTGTATTCTTTCTTTTCCGTATCCAGTTTTTTGCTGTCTCAATAGCTCTTGAAGTTCAGCAATTGTTTCTTTTATCTCTAATTTGAGCACCCTACACACTGTTTTTCATGAGTAATTTACCTGCCATTATATGTATCACACTTTTAGTGAAATGGTATAACTATGTATTTCCTTTGCAATGAAAAAATATTCTAATCATTAACTTACAAAACCCGCAACTCGTAGGGGCGGGGTCACCCCGCCCCTACAATGTGGCATAATTTATTTTTTGGAGTTCCTTTAGTGTTAATGAAAGGGTTCCCTTTGTTAACCAACGATCGCAATTGTGGCTAGTTCAGTCAAAATTGCGCTTTTGTGAGATTTTTTGTGAGATTAAGGAGCAAGATGCTCCCACTACCAATTTATTTAAGGCAAAATTAGGACACGCCAAGCACACAGCAGGCGATCGCACTAGATACTACCAAAGGTGACACCCTGTTGTTTAAGCCATTTGCGGTAAGCTACAGAATAGCGATCGCTTGGCAAATGTATCTCTGCTTGCAAGTCTAAAGGCAGACGTCGTGGTCGCTGGGATTCTACAATGGTAATGTCTTGACTGATAATCTGGTCTTGCCTAGCAACAAAGGCTGGCTCTGGAATGTGATGAAGATAGTTTTCCAGCAGCCAGAACCAGAGAACGCACTCTTCCTCATCGATGGGAGTAACCATAAAAAATAGACTCATGAGACTATCATCTTGTGCCCGTCGTTGGAAGTATCCAATTAGGGGATGATAAAGGTGATACTGAGTCGTCACAAATGACATCGGTGCTGAGGGTTGTCCCGACCTTGTAATTACTTCCCACACACCGAATTTGAAACTCAGATTATCTGGATGCAATTCTAAATCACAATGGGTTACTTCCGCATGGCTGGAGTCGGCAAATACTCCTTTATGCACAAAGGCGAAGTGGGCTGGATCGATGAGGTTTTCAACGACACGTAGAGGGCTGGACTTGAACTGGTAGGGGCCGCAGAAAATTTGGCGACAGGAGGAGTCTTCCCAATCTGGATATGTAGGTATATTATATTGCGGTGTTCCTAGACAAACCCACAGCAGATTGTAGCATTCTTGAATATGGTAAGTTTGGATACAAGCTTTTGCGGGGGGCGGCTGGTCTGGGCTAGCCGGAACTCGCACACATTTACCTTCGGTGTTAAAAGCTAAGCCGTGGTAAGGACAAACCAGTGTATCATTCTCCACCCATCCGAGTGAAAGTTGCGCTCCCCGGTGAGGGCAAAAGTCCCGCCAAGCAAGAATTTTTTCCCCATTGTGCCAAAGGACTAAATCTTCACCTAGTAGACGCTTTTGTAGAACAGTTCCAGGTTGCAAGTCTTGCGAATGTGCTAAGACATGCCAATTATTTTGTAAAAACTGGTCTTGCACCATGAAGATTCTACCCATCGGGTGAGTAAAGATTATGATAATTGTAGCTGGGGAATGTACCCAAGTGCGATCGCTTCTTTTGGGGTTGGTGCTGTACTTTCGGTTAACGCGCTCTACAAAATCAGCGATCGCATTTCCAGAGTAAGTAGGAGATGCGATCGTTCATTTTATCTTTTGGCTCAAAATTATAGTCAACTCTGAAGATTACATTTTTAAATGCTGGAGAATTAAAGAACAAACATCAGTTGCAGGAATTAAGCCTTCATTGACTAGATGAGTTTGATGGCTGATAAACATTGCCCCCTCGCTTGGGGAAGTTGTCACACAACCGTGAGAACCCCGAACTAAGGAAGCATCGAGAGGAATCACATCCATCAGGTAGCGGAAACCTAATTTTTTCTGTAACAGCTTAGAAGCAATTTTAAGTTTAGGAAACTTCAGCTGCGGATCGAGGAAAAGCTCTACAGGATCGTAACCTGGCTTGCGGTGGATATCTACAGTTCTCGCAAAGTCAGGCGCTTTGGCATCATCCAGCCAGTAGTAATAGGTAAACCAAGCATCAGATTGTGCGATCGCTACTAACTCCCCAGATCGAGGATGATTAAGATGGTAGGTTTGTTTTCCCTCTTCATCCAATACCTGGGCTACCCCTTCAGTTGTCTCCAGCAAATCCCGCACTTTCGGAATATAAGCCGGATCATTCACATATACATGAGCAACCTGATGATCTGCAACAGCAAAAGCAATACTAGCACCAGGATCGAGTAATTCTAATCCTAACTCTTCTCTCACAGCAATTAAACCATTTTTTCTGAGTACACGGTTTAAATCTACTGCTTTAGAAACGGGAGTAATGCCATATTCTGAGAGAATAATTACTTGCGTATTTCTTGCTTCATAATAATTAATTAAGTCACCACAAACAGCATCAATTTCTTGTAAATCTTTTTGTATTTCCTTTGTATCTTGACCAAATTTTTGTAAGCAGTAATCTAAATGAGGTAAATAAATTAATGTTAGTGTCGGACTGTAGCGTTCCTCCATCCACTTGGCAGAATTAGCAATCCATTGGCTAGAAACAATTGAGGTATTTGGCCCCCAAAAATTAAACAGAGGGAACTGACCTAAATCTGATTGAATATCCTCCCGGATATTAGCAGGATATGTATAAATATCAGGTAATTTTCTGCCATCTGCGGGATACATTGGGCGCGGTGTGATGGCATAGTCTACAGAAGAATACATATTGTACCACCAAAAAAGGTTAGCACAAGTAAAACTTGGGTCAATAGATTTAGCAATTTCCCAAATTTTCGGAGACTGGATTAATTTATTAGACTGTCGCCAAAACTTAATTTCACAATCATCGCGGAAATACCAACCATTAGCTACAATCCCATGTTCATCAGGCAATTTTCCTGTTAAATAAGTAGCCTGAACAGAACAAGTTACCGCAGGTAATACGGGTGTAATTGGTACAATTTGACCTTTCGCCGCCCATGCAGATAAAAAGGGTGTATTTTCGCCGATTAAACTCGGTGTTAAACCGACAACATTGATAACAACAGTTTTTTGCATTAACTTATCGAAAATTTGGGTCTAAAACCTCGCCCTGGAAGGGCGACTTTATTGGTAAAATCACTTTAACAGGAGGGTAATCAACCTGTTTAAAAACCCGATTGCTACCTAACACGTAGACGCTGTACCTTGACAACTGAATCTAGGGGGTTCTACAAGTTGCTCTAGTAGTGCTTTTGCACAACCTGAACGTAGGTAAAAGATTCACAGGAGCTAGACTACCAGCATTAAACAAAAAACAAATTTTGCACGGCAGTTGCTTCAAGTCGGGAAACCGCAAGGGCGCACTGCCTCAGCAATGCAACTACGGTAGGGCATACCGGAAGTTAAAGCTTGGGGAGAGAACCACCTCTGGGTTAGGTAACGCAAGGAGCCTAGTCTAAGTGGACTCGCTGAACCAAGAATCCTCGTACCTTTAGGTCGAGGAGTGTCAAATCTCTTGTTAATTATATTTGTGTCTTGACACTCCCCGTCATTGCCAGAAGCAATCTCAGTCATTGCGATTGCTACTCTCCCTTGAACGCTCCGCGAACGTCGTTCCTTCTCTCTTCTCCCAAAGGGAGACGCTGCGCGAACGAGACGCTGCGCGTTAAGCGAAGCTATGCCGCAGGCTTTACGCAATGACATCTTAAATTTAACTACCAGCAAAATTATTTAATACCCACTCATATTCACGTTGAATAGAAGTCAGCATATCTATCTTCATTGCTGATGGTAATACATCCCATGTATAAGTTTCAATTTCCAGATATGGGCAAGCATTATTTTGCTGAAGTAATTGTAAAATAGCCACAATATCATCTTGCGTAGACTGCAAAATTTCATAATCCCGGATGAAAATAGGGACATGAAAGTGAGTCCGCCATTCCTCAGCTAGCGATTGTTCTAATTGCGGTAATGCATTGATTAAATCAGGATAGTGATACAGCGTACCGTCATTACGACGTTCTATTACTTGATGAAGATAAGTAGATTCAGCAAAAGGTTGTAAGCGCTCAACTATTAAACTCCGTTGCTCAAGCTCAGATGGAATGTTTACTTGAATTGCTGCACTAATTTGCATCTTGCCGATTTTAATCCCCGCTGATTGCAACCGCCCAAACACAGATTCAGGCTGCTCATATTCTACTGAAAAATGGCAAGTGTCATAACAAATGCGTACATGGTCAAGCAATTTACTTTCTGCTAAACTCTGTTCAATCTGTAATTTTTCTCCTAAATAATTACCTGCAATCGGCAATAACCAATTTTGATAAAAATCAATTACTTCAGCAGTATTCTCAATTAAACCATCAGGCTCAGGTTCCAAATCAATATGCAGCAACTTACCTGTGGCTTGATGAATACGAATCATTTCCGCCACAACTGCGGCGATATTTAAACAGCTACTCTTGAAAACTATATCCTTCTTTTCTTCAGCTTCTAACCACCAAGGTTTATATGATAAAGGTAATGTAGAAATTCCGCCATCTAAACCTTCAGGTAACAAAGCCGCTAAGATTTTGGTTAAGTTTAATGTATATTCTACACGTTCCTGATTTGACCAATCTGGTGCATAAACTTGGTCTTTGACAATTTGTCGATGAAATCCCCCGTAAGGAAAGCCATTTAAGGTAAAAACGTATAAATCTTTTTGACTGAGCCAAGTTTGGAAATCAGCTAAATTGTTACCTGCTAAAAGTTCTTTAGCGGCTGTATCTGCTAATCGTAAACCAATCCCAAATGGTCTTTGGGGTGAGAGACGAGATTTGAGTTCGGGAATATATTTCTCTAAATTGGCAAAGACTTCTCCCCAACTTTCACCAGGATGAATATTTGTGCAATAAGTAAGGTGGAAGTTGTTATTTTTGGTAATTTTCATGTGATAGATTAATACCTTATTAGGGGTTAGAGAATGTTTTCGCTGCAAGCTCCCCGACTTCTTAAAGAAGTCGGAGATCTGACCTCTCGCGTTTACCATCTGCCTTACTTTAAGTTACCTTTAAGTTACAGCAAATATTTTGGCGAATGACATGGAAATGGGCAGTAAAATTAGGACTAATAAACCATAAGTTAAACCAGCGAAACCAGCGGCAATGGTTGCATCTAAAATAATTAGAGATAACACACCAACTTTGACTGCATTGCGGATTTTTTCTGGTACTGGTTCACGAGCTGCTTGGATAAAATTAGGTAATACTCGCACAGCTAATAAAGCCGCAAATGGTAATGCAGCAATTACTGTATATTCTGTGAAAATTCCTAACCCTAAAACTGCTGTTAATACTATTGCAATTAAAATTAATGCTATTACTCCCGTAATCTTTTTACCGCCGTGAACTTCTCCTTGACTAATTGCGGTAATTGCAGCAATGTAAAGTACCGGAATTAAGGCTAAATACCAACGTTCCCAAACTATTGCAGGTAAAGCACTGACACCTAATAATAAGTTGCTACCACGGCACAAACCCATATTCAAAGGGCCAAAAAAGGGATGATGCTTCCCTAGAGAATCATACAGTAGGGCTGCAAAAGTAATGAATATGGCGATCGCACAACTCAACCAAGATACTTGAGAAGCTGCAAAAAGTGCGATCGCAAATAATATACTTCCCAATAAAGCAGCGTTCTCACGAGACACCCGTCCACTAGGAATTGCTCTTGATGGGCGTTCTTGTCGATCTAATTCGGCATCGAAAACATCGTTAAAAACGATACCACCACCATACAAACCAGTTGTAGCTAATAACAACCACGCTAATGGAGTTAAACTAGCAAAATTTGCTGAATTGTTGATTAATTGCGCAAAAATAAATCCGGAGCCAGAAGCCGCAAAACCAACTAAAATATCAGCCCAAGCGGTAACAATGTTTGCTGGGCGCATCAACTCTAAATATCCGCGCCAGCTTTGAAAATTTAAATTTGTAATATTTGTCATTTGTCATTTGTCATTTGTCATTTGTCATTTCACCGCGTCTCCGTGTCTTCTTCCAATCCCCTACTCAATCAGTACATAATCTGCAACCGACTGAATCCCTGGTTCCTGTCCTCGCAATACTGAGTTTCCATTGAACAACTGACGCTGATCGGCAGATGGAGCATCTAGCCAGTCTGAAGCTTTCATTTGCCCTGTTTGTCCGTAAGCTGCCAGGGCGTTTTCGTAACAAACTGCTTGTACGTATTTTTCGGGTATGCCATTTTCTAACATCAATTGCGCTGTTTTCGGGACTGCTAAGGGGTCGCTCACACCCCAATCGGCGCTACTATCAACAATAATGCGACGAACGCTATCGCGTCCCGCTTCGCTAACGCTTCCGTACTGGCGGACAATCTCTACCATCCTGGCGTTACCCATTTTGGTTTTTGGGTAAATTGTGAAAGCCGCCCAAAAGCCTCGGTTTAAAACTTCTGCCACGGTTTCTTCGTTGTTGTGGTCAATAATTACTTGTGCAGGATCTAGTCCATATTCAATACAGCGATCCATGCTGCGGCTAGCACCTTCTTTTTTATTTCGATGAGGTGTATGAATTAATACCAGCATGTCGAGTTCTTTGGCTAGCGCTAATTGTTGGCAAAAGTATTTATCTTCTGCTTCTGTCATGTCGTCATAGCCAATTTCCCCAATGGCGACAACACCTTCTTTACACGCATATAGTGGTAGCAATTCCATCACTTCTGCGGCTAAGGGTTCGTTGTTCGCTTCTTTGGGGTTGAGGCCGATGGTGCAGTAATGTTGAATACCAAATTGACTAGCTCGAAAGCGTTCCCAGCCAACAAGGCTGCTAAAGTAGTCTTTGAATGAGCCAGCAGTTGTGCGGAGTTGTCCTAACCAGAAGGATGGTTCAATAACTGCGACAATACCATGTTCCCGCATGATTAGGTAATCGTAGGTAGTACGGGAACACATGTGAATGTGAGGGTCGATAAACATCATAAATACAATAGGGGTTAGGGGTTAGGGGTTAGGGACTAGGGGTTAGGGGTTTGTATTGAATACAAATGAAAAGCGCTATATTTTAAGTTCGATTAATTACTTATAATTCAAAACTCTCCGCGTCACCGTGTCCCCGTGTCCCCGCGTCAGTTATTTGCAGACTGCTAGGCGATCGCTGTTAAAATTACTCCAAGTTAGTTCGCCTTGTTGAATGGCTGACTGTAATTTTGGGTAACGCGAGAGTAATACTTGCGCTTCGGGTAAAGACGATTCTGAACAAGCTAATGCGGCTGCTTGTTGTTCGATAATGTCGCCATCTGCCAATACTTTGGCTAAATCTGCAACAATTGCACTATCAGCAAACTTTCCTACTGGTCGCCATAGTTCTGGTGATACTGGGCGTTTAGCCGCCCAACGTTCATGGGCATAGTTTACCAACATCCTTGCTAATTCTGGGTTGGCACGCCGATCTAAACCATAAATTAGATGTAAAGGACTCCCGACAAACAAAGCTTTCAATACCATCTGATTCCAAGCAATATCGTCTAAATAATCCGCCGGATACGGATTACGTAGGGCGATCGCACTAAAAACATTACTCATGTTACTACGAATACCTTCAGCAGCGCGTTGGCGATGTAACTCTGGATGCGGTAATAAAGGTAGACTTTGATACAGCGCAACCAACTCTCCCAGATCCGCAGTACTGAAAACTTTATCAAGCGATCGCACATAATCCTCGGTGCGATCGTCGGGTAAAGCCAGCACCAAGATTGTTCGACCCGCTTGATCCACAGTCCAATCACCAGGAAACCAACCTGGAACTAGATCTTCGGCTGCTGCTAAGTCTTGGGGTGTTAGCTGCAAATGATTTTTACCTAAATAACGTGGTACAGCGCTGAAAGCTGTAAAAAACACTCGCTCAGGTGCGCCGTTGGCAATTTGTGACTGCTTTTGTTCCAGCCAAGCCAACCCTGCTGGGGAAACAGACTGTTCTAACCAATAATATAACAACTTTTTTACAGTACTCATGAATTAATTCACAATAATTACTTAAGTTTTTTGTGTAACAAACTTAAGGTAAAGTATTTGTTAATATATGGTTAAGCAAAGTTTAAATTTAGAAAAAATATTAACTCTTTAAAAAGCATACTCAATGTATGAAAATTTCTTTGTGAAAACTTTATTGAAACTCCAAGAAGTTCGCCAATTACAAAAAGATAGTATAAAGATGTAGTTAGAACGCTAAATTATCAAACCACTTTTTATAGAATACGGTTACACAAACAATTCAGTAATGGTATTTAATTTATAGCTAAAAGCTCAAGAAAAAGTTCGCCTAATTTTTGAATGCATCTACTAGAAAAATATCTATTTAAACTACTTAAAAAGTGAGTTAATAGCGGTTCTTATTTGCATTGGTTACAGCATAATAACAATTCTCAAACGTAGGTTCATGGTCTGCCTATCCATAACTGTTACCTACCTAAGCAAATAAGTTCAGGAATTTAATGGAATTTTAATAGGAATGCATTGATTTGTATTGTCAAAAAATATTCCTGAAAAACTAAAAATGTTGATTACACATAAGAGTCCGGTTAGCCTGCAACCAATTCAGCAATCTGTCCGCGTCCAATTTAATTATGATGTTCATTTCACTAATGGGTTATTTGATTTAGATAATCCTTTACTAGCGCAGGTGATTGCAGTAGATGGAGAAATCAAGCCGAAAAAATTGCTAGTAGTTGTAGACGAAGGATTATTAAAACATCATCAAAGATTGCTGACGAAAATATCAATTTATGCCAAATTTTATGAAGAGGCTATTACCTTAAGCCAGCAACCAATTACTATTCCGGGTGGAGAATCAGTTAAGAACGAACCAAAATTTGTAGAGCAAATTCATCAGCTGATTGATGCAGGTGGATTATGTCGCCACTCTTATGTTTTAGCGATTGGTGGTGGAGCATTTTTGGACATGGTAGGATATGCCGCAGCCACCGCTCACCGAGGAATTCGACTGCTACGCGTACCGACCACAGTATTAGGGCAAAACGATTCGGGGGTAGGAGTAAAGAACGGAATTAATGCCTTTGGTAAGAAAAATTTTCTTGGCACATTTATGCCACCTTATGCAGTCTTGAACGACTTTGATTTTCTCACAAGTCTTGACGATCGCGATTGGCGATCGGGGATTGCAGAGGCGGTGAAGGTAGCATTAATTAAAGATGCAAATTTCTTTGATTCTATTACAACTGATGCCGATAAATTAGCTCATCGTGACATGAAAGCAATGGAAAAGCTTATCTATCGTTGCGCTCAGTTACACTTAGAACATATTGCCACAAGCGGCGATCCGTTTGAAAAAGGTTCATCCCGTCCTTTAGATTTTGGACATTGGGCTGCTCATAAATTAGAACAGATTACAAATTACAAATTACGTCACGGTGAAGCTGTAGCAATTGGTATTGCTTTAGATAGTACCTATTCCTATTTAATTGGGCTGCTGACAGAATCAGAATGGCAAAATATTCTCGCCACACTCAAGAGATTAGGATTCACTTTATATGTATCTGCCCTCACAGAGCAATTACATCAACCAGATCATCCCCATAACTTATTTAATGGGCTTACCGAGTTCCGCGAACACTTAGGTGGACAGTTAACAATTACTCTGCTCCAAGGAATTGGACAAGGTATAGAAGTTCATCAAGTAGATTTATCTGTGTACAGAGAAGCTATTTCGATGCTGCAAACTTAGCAAGTTTCTTAGGGACTTACTCGTAAAAAAATATTCCATTGCTATTGTTAAGTAGGTCAACCTTAAAAAAGGTAAAATAGATCCTTTGCGATTACTTCGCTACACTACGTTCCGCTCGTAATGACATTTGACGTTTAATTAGTTTGAACTACTTAATTGTTGATGGTTGACAGTCAACAGTCAACCGTCAACCGTCAACAACTTTAACAAAATAATTAATTAAAGCGATCAACCACCCGTTTGACACTATTTGCTTGCCATTGCGATCCGCGCTCGGTTTTGTAACCATTAAGATTCATCCAAGCGGCGATCGCTTGAAAACTCTTACCGCTTTGGTGTTGTCTGCGGATGGCTTCGATCGCGTCCAATTCATCTTGATCGGGGACTATTTCACCGTTAACGGTTTTCTGAGCAAAGGTGGGAGAACCGTAAGCATAAGCATCTTTCTCTAATTTTGCTCGTTTCTCACCTTGGATGCGTTCTCGGTTCATCCCAGCTTCTAACTGTGCAACTGCGGCCATCATTGTGAGGATCATTTTTTGGGTGGGAGTACTGGTGTCTACCTCCACATCCAGCAATATTAAGTTTTTATTGAGTGGTTTAAGAACATCGTCAACAAGGAGCAGGACATCTTTGGCATTACGGACAAGACGATCGAGTTTTAAAGCCACAATTCCATCGGCTTCGTCTTGGCGTAACATATCGAGCGCTTTGTTAAATTCCGGTCTTGTACCTACATCTTTCTTTGTCCCGGCTGTGACTTCCCGGACTACCGCCACTAATTCATAATCAAAGGCTTGGCAATAAGCTTTAATTTTGCGCTCTTGATCGGGCAAGGAAGTATTGTATTCCTGCTCAATTGGGGAAACTCTCGTGTAACCTATTAAGCGCATAACTACATAGTAAATATTTGAGCTACTTTAATTAGTACATTGAATATATAGCAGATTGCAATGCAAGTAAGGTAGAGATAATTCTCTGGGGGGCACAACAGTGTTCATAGGTGTCAACTTAAGTTCAAAGGCTTATCCCACAAGCATTTTACCCCACCCCCAACCCCTCCCCGCAAGCGAGGAGGGGAGGTTTTGCCCAAATCACGCCAAAGTTGCCAGGAGTTCGAGAACAACACCATTAGTCCAGCCAAAGCCGACTTCGTTAGAACTGTATCCAAAGCAGATTTCGTCAGAAACTTGAGCAGAACAGCGTTCGACATCGTATTTTTCCACCAAACTACCGCGACGCTCAAATTCTTTAATTACCATAGCTAGGAATTTACGCGCAATGCGATCGCCTTGTTGATGATAGCCATAGCGGTGTAATCCTTGCACAGCAATTAATGTCAATGGTGCCCAACCAAAGGGCGCATCCCACTGGTTACCGGTGACACGAGTACTGGTAAATATTCCCCCTGGTGCTTCAAATAAAGAGAGATTTGACGCAACGCTTTTGGCTTGTGCTTGGGAGGCGATTCCCATCCACAAAGGATAAAAGGTGGTAGCAAATTCGTAATAGCGGCGGTTTCCACTGTGGAAATTATAGTCCAGATATAGCCCCTGTTTTTCATCCCAAAGATATTGATTCATGCGATCGCGGCGGACATCTGCGCGATCGCGCCATTGTTGCGCTAGTTGTTCGTTGCCTAAAATATCGTTAATTTGTGCTAAATCTTGTTCCATTTGATAAAGCAAACTATTCAGGCACACAGGGGCGTAGTGGATAATATCGATACTGAAAGGGCCAAAGCGATTACTGATATCAAAGCCGGATTCGCGCATTGTGCGATCGCCTTTGTAAAATAGATTGCTTAATTCGTCTGTCTCCCGGTTGTAGTAAAGGCTGACATCATAATCTTCAATCTCAAACCGTTGATAGTGTTCTTTGACACGTTCATAGTGGCTTTTTCCTTCCTCATCCCGTTCCGAGAACAAAACTTCTGGCGCAGGGCCATCACCCAAGGCATAATATCTTGATAAACCTGTGGCGGGGTTGAGGTGGGGCGGTACTACCCAGTAATAGTAAAACTGCTCTAACAGCGGTACAGTTAAACTCAGCCATTCTTGGTCTTGGGTATGCTGGAATAATGCTAAAACCATCATACTCAGGACTGGGGGTTGCGATCGCGACAGCATATAAGTACGGTTGGAATTGAGAATTGTACCGTAATGCTGCACTTGGTAAAGTAACTGATCGACTTGACTTTGAGCTAGTTCCCATTCGCCATCTCGTAACAGCCCTAACAAAATAAAATAGCTGTCCCAACCATACATTTCATTAAAGCGTCCACCAGGGACAACATAAGGCCCGGGAAGGTACAGCAATCCATGTTCCTCAATCGCCTCAACTTCCTGTGGTAGAGTGCGAATTTCAATCTGGCGCATATCTTCTTTAGAAAGCGATCGCTCCAACACAGACTGAATGTTAGGATTATCTTCGCTGGGGGAAATGTAAACTAGCCAAGGAGTTCCTGGTTTATGCTCTAGCTTAGTATCTTTGGCAGATTGCAACAAATGTTCGTGCGATCGCGTTAATGTTTTCCACGTTTTTTTAATATAGGTGCGTACAGCGTCAATTTGTGCGGTGGTAAATGGTGATGTAGTTGTCATAATTAATAAACTCAAGAATTTTTTTCTCACGCAAAGTCGCAAAGACGCAAAGAAGTATTTCTCTGTGTTCTCTGCGTCTCTGTGGTTTTTTTATCCTAGTACTCTGTCAAGCGAAGTTTGAAGGGAAAGGAACGAACCGCGAAGACACGAAGTACGCGAAGGAAGAAGGAAAGAAATTGAAGAATTTATCTACTCGTCAAAGTTGAATTGACAGACTACTAGTAATCTGTCCCATTAATTTTGCTAGGTGAACTCATTCTTCATTTCTCTTCCTTTGTGTACTTCGCTTCTTCGCGGTTCATTTTTTTTCCTCAAAATTAATGCGATAGATCATTAATGGGCTAATCACTCACCAATAAAGCAACTGGAAAATGCGCCAAAGCTGCACTAATAGATAATGTTCCTGTAGCCTCTAAAGATTGCTGAGTCAGAACATTTTTCCAAGTTGCGGAAGTTCCTTTAGGTAATTGTAGCTGGGTATCTTGCCAAACTGATTCACCGAGGGGATATTCTCCCGGCTGAATTAGGCGAGTAAGAAAGCGCGGGGCGATCGCGATCGCTGTTTGATTTCCCTCTTGTCTGGCAAAGGCGATGATATGATCGGCGTGGGTTCCCTGAATTTCTAATGGTAAATATTCACCGTCTTGAAATAATTGCACATAGTTGCTTCTGGCTTTCAAGGCTTGCACTGTTAAAAACAGTTTGATTCTGCCATCATTTTTCTGGGTGAGTAATTCTGCAATTAAGCTGAGAATATCAGTCTTAATTTGCTGTTTAATCGTACTTAAATAACTACGTCGCTGCTCAAAATCTACGGGACGGCGGTTATCTGGATCAACTAAACTTAATTCCCAAAGTTCTGTTCCTTGGTAAAAGTCGGGTACGCCAGGAGCAGCAATTTTGATTAGAGTTTGAGAAAGGGAGTTAAATATGCCATACTCTGCAACTCGCTGTTGAAATCCGCGAAAATCTGCTAAAAATTCCTGAGAGTCTAAAACTTTTTCTACAAAGTCAGCACAAGCCTCTTCATATTCACTATCAGGACGTAACCATGCTGTATGAACTTTGGCTTCCCGAATGGATTTAATGATATATTCCTTCACCCTTTCCACAAAAGATGATTCTTCTTGTTCAGTAAAAGGAAACGCCCCTACTAATGTTTGATAAATAAAATATTCATCATTGCTATCGGGTATAGATAACTTGTGACGATTGATTTTTTGCTTTTGATTCAAGCTACTCCAGCTATTAACCTGTTGCTCCCACTCATCGGGAATTTCTGACAACACATTTAACCTCGCACGCACATCTTCACCGCGTTTGGTGTCGTGGGTAGCGGTAGTATTCATTGTATGCGGCCAGGTTGCTTGGTGTTTTTGGTTAAAGCTATGAAATTCGCCTAGAGAAATACCGAAATGACTAGGATTTCCGCCTACTTCATTGAGCGAAAGTAACTGATTGTAAACATATAAGGTAGTGTCTTCTACGCCTTTCGCCATCAAAGGGCCAGTATATTGCTGCATCCGCATGACAAAATATAGCCATTGTTCGCGTTCTGTCTGAGTTAGTGAGTCATCAAACTCTAGCAGCATCAACTTTTCAATAAAGTCCATTTCATGCTGTAACAGCGGTGCTTGTTCCTTGGCTTGGCGAATTACTGCTTCAATGTAGACGCGATCGCTCTCTGTAATCCCATCAGGAGTAATGTAGGTACGATAAATAGGAAATAGGGTGAGAACTTCTGCGATCGCTCGTTTCAGTCCATTCAATGTAAAGTCATTTCCATAGCGATATTTGCTGGAAATATTCTTTAAAAGTGTAGCCAGATTATCTACATCACCTGCCAAATTTTTTTCCAGAATCAGGTGCTTATTGGCATTTACAAGCGATGCATAATTTACTTTATAGCCAATAAAGCTCTGGTAAATTTTAGCAAAGTCTGATTCATTTTCTGATTGGCAGAATACGCCATTGATATAATTTAAAAAGTCATATCCAGATGTACCCTGAATTTTCCAATCTGCTGGTAAATCTTCAGTAAGCTCCAAGATTTTTTCTACTGTGATGTAAACATCACCCATCTTTTCTTGCAGCCGTTCTAAATACTGTAGGGGGTTATAAAGTCCGTCAATATGGTCAATTCTTAGTCCAGTAAATTTACCTTCTGCGACTAACTTGTGAATTAAACTATGGGTGTTATTAAATACTCGCAGTTCTTCAACCTTCACGGAAATTAATTCATTGACAGTAAAAAAGCGGCGGTAGTTCATTTCTTCCGCCCCGACTTTCCAAAAAGCCAGACGATAAAATTGGTCGTTAAGGATGTCCTCTAGTAAATTAAAGCTCTCAGAATTACCTGGTTCACCATTGAAGATTTTCAGGTTTTCATCAATGAAATCGCGGATATCATTGTTAGTGGTGTATACTTCCCAAACTAAACCTTTGATAAAGGCGATTTGGTCTTGTCGCTGTTTACCAGCTACCTCTGAGGGCACATTTTTGAGAATGTAGAGAATTCCTAAAAGTTTGATGAAATCGGGATGAGTGCGTCCTAAAATCCGGGTGAGTTTTCCCAGATTATGAGTCAGAAATTTAGTATAAGACTCTAACCGTAGTGGCAATTTTAAACTGTAATAGTTGACAGTTAAACCGTTTTGTTCATATTTTAATTGAATGTCTCCCTTTTCTAGAGAAACACCGTAGAAGTCTCCCAATAAGGGGGCGAGAATTCGCTCTTGGCGATCGCCAAAGGGAGCATTCCAGCTCAGATCAAAGTAATCGGTATAGCTGGAATCGGGGCCGTGTTCTAACACGTCCATTAAGTATAAGTTTTCGCTACTATAAGCCATGTGATTGGGTACAATATCTTGTAACCAGCCCATACCAAGGGATTGGAGTTCTGTAACTAAAGCTTCAAAGTCCTCATTAGTACCTAGTTCAGGATTGAGTTGAGCAGCATCGACTACATCGTAGCCATGCGTACTCCCAGATCTGGCTTTGAAGATGGGGGAGGCGTATAAATCAGAAATGCCTAAGTCAGCGAGGTAAGATGCGATCGCTTGCGCTTTGTCAAAGCCAAATTGAGAGGTAAATTGAATTCGATAAGTAGCTTGGGGAATTCGCATAGATATTGTTGTTTTGACTGGAAGTTAGGGGAGTTTTGGGAACGAACCGCAGAGACGCAGAGAACGCAGAGAAAAGAGTAATTAACCTGAGTTCGATGATGCACAGGATTTTGACCTCACCCCCAGCCCCTCTCCTAACAGGAGAGGGGAGAGAAAATCCTAATATTTTTGTTGCTCCTCCCTCTCCTCTCTTCGAGACGCTGCGCGAACGCAGGAGAGGGAGGTTGGGTGGGTGAGGTTTGTCTAATTCACGTTAATTAAGGTTCTAATTCATACAGCACAAGACTTGTGGGTTGTAGTTGCAGTTCTTGGCCTACAGATAAATCATCAGGTGCTTGTGAACCAGGGCCAGCCCATGATGTATCGGCTGAGTCTAATCTTTTGTAAGCATGACGCTGAATTGGCAAAGTGAGTGACACTGGAGATTGATGAAAATTCAGCACAAATATCACTTCACTTGATTCATTCCAACGGCGTACCGTAACTAGCTGTTTATCTTCATCGCTAGTTGCTTGAATGCAGTCGCGGTCTTGTGTTAAAAGTGCGGGATGGGCTTTGCGCCAATCAATTAATTGGCGATACCAATCGAGTAATACTTTGTGCTTACCTTCGTTGCGTAATTCCCAGTTGAGTTTACATTGTAAGAAGGTTTCTGCTGATTCTGGATCTGGTGGATCTTCTGCATAATGAAAAGCGGCAAATTCTTCCTTGCGTCCGGCTCGTACTGCTTGAATTAGGTCGGGGTCGGAATGACTGACAAAGTACATAAAAGGTGCAGTTTCGCCGTATTCTTCACCCATGAATAACAAAGGTAAGTGAGGTGACAGCAACACAGCACCAGCTGCTAATTTTAATCCTTCAAAGGAAACACGATTCCAGAGGCGATCGCCTTTCATTTGATTGCCGATTTGATCGTGATTCTGGATGCAGACGGAAAATTGTGATGGCGGGCGATCGCGGCAAGTAATACCATGAAATCGTTTACGATGCGGTGCATACTTCCAATCGTAGACAAAGGTATCTTCATAAGCTTTGGCTAATTGGGCACATTCTCCAAAGTCTTGATAATATCCTTGGCGATCGCCTGTTAACAATGCGTGCAATGCATGGTGAAAGTCATCACTCCATTGGGCGTCCAATCCGTAGCCACCTAATTCTGGCGGACGAACGATTTGGGGATTATTCAAGTCACTTTCGGCGATTAAGTAGCGTTTGCGTCCCCCATCTTGGCAAAAGTGATGAACTGCTTCGGCTAATTCCCATAAAAAATGTTTTGCGCCTAAATCATAAATCGCCTGAATCGCATCCAGCCGTAATCCATCAATATGAAAATCTCCCAACCAATACAGCGCATTCTGGATGAAATAGTGGCGCACACCTTGGCTATGGGCATCGTCGAAATTCATCGCGTTGCCCCAAGGAGTTTTATAGGTTTTGGTAAAATAAGGTGCAAACTGACCCATGTAGTTACCTTCTGGGCCAAAGTGGTTATAAACCACATCCAGCACTACAGCAATACCATGTTGATGGCAAGCATTTACTAACTGCTTTAAATCGGCTGGAGTGCCATAGGAATTTTGCACAGCAAACGGGTAAACTCCATCATAGCCCCAGTTGCGGTATGCTAGAGCCGGTTCAATATGGGTATCTCCGGGAAACTGGGCGATGGGCATTAGTTCAATAGCATTAATCCCTACTTCTTTTAAATCTGCTAGGCGGGGAATAATCGCGGTGAATGTGCCTTCGGGTGTGAATGTGCCAACATGAAGTTCATAGAAAATCATCGATTCTATCGGCACACCAGTCCAGTCCCCATCTGTCCACTCAAAGTGATGATCGATAACTTGTGATGGCCCGTGAACTCCTTCGGGTTGATATTGGGATGCAGGATCAGCAAAGGCGTTTTCTCCATCCAAAACATAGCGATAAAGTGTGCCAGGATATACATCATTCACCTTCATTTGCCAATATCCCTCTGCCTGGGGTTTTAGGGGAATGATTTGTTCTTGTGGTGTTAAAATTTGCACGGCAACGCTATTTAATGTTGGCGACCAGACTGTAAATTCGCACTCTCCTTTACCCAAGTAGTTAGCACCAGTTTTCACGCAGTATCCTCCCGTTAGATAATCTTTGTGCCAAAGAGGTTGTTATCAAACATCACGTCAGATAGCATCATGTATGGTCTAGCCAACAATTTTCCAGCACCCATAGGCGGATTTTTTTGACCGCAAAAGCCTGTCTATTCACCTAAGGAAAGATACTGAAAACAGTCGCATTCTGTTTTCTCTCCTCTCTTCAACAAGATCCCCGACTTCTTAAAGAAGTCGGGGATCTGAAAGCTTACTAATTTCCCAAAATCAAATAGGATTGCTATACTATGCTCTTATTTTTGGCGAAGGTGTTGTTAATTGTGAAAAAATTGATTTTCCCAATAGCAGTGTGTAGTTTGTTACTCAGCTGCTCGAGGGTACAGCAAAGCAGTGGAAATACCTCCAGTAGCATACAACCCGTTATTGAAACTAACGCCAAAGTAGAAAAATTGGTTGGTGGTTTAAAATTTACAGAAGGGCCTGTTTGGCATCCCAGTGGCTTTTTACTCTTCAGTGATATTCCCGCAGATACGATCTATAAATTGACAACCGACGGTAAACTTTCAGTGTTTCGTCGTCCGGCTGGCAATCCCAATGGTAATACTTTTGATCAACAAGAACGGTTAATTACTGCTGAACATAACCGCCGCTTGGTACGCACCGAAAAAAATGGTCAAATCAAAGTCTTAGCTGAACGCTACCAAGGCAAACGTCTCAATAGCCCGAACGATGTTGTAGTTAAGTCAGATGGTAGCATTTACTTTACTGATCCACCCTACGGTATCACTAAGGAAAAAGAAGAACTTGGCTTTTATGGAATCTATCGCTGGAAACCAAATGGAACTCTGACTTTACTCAATCAAGAAATGCTACGTCCCAATGGAATTGCATTTTCAACTGATGAGAAAAAACTTTATGTGAGTGACTCTGAAAAAAGACATATCCGCATTTTTGATGTTAAATCAGATGGCACTTTAACTAACAGCAGAGTTTTTGCTGAGTTGAAGGAACCCCAGGACAAAGGTTTACCCGATGGTTTGAAGATAGATAGTAAAGGTAATATCTACTGTAGCGGGCCAGAAGGAATCTGGATTTTTTCACCAACAGGTCAACTACTGGATAAAATTATTGTGCCAGAAACTGTGACAAATTTGGCTTGGGGCAATCAAGACTACAAAACTCTTTACATCACGGCTGGTCAGGGTGTTTACCGCATTCGCTTAAAGGTTGGGGGTAAGCAACCAGCAAGTCCCTAATTCCCACTTTCTACTTTTTGACAAAGCAGGCGATCGCGTTCACTAAAATCAGTATTATACTGCAAATAGTTGTGTAACCACTGACAACCGCGTGTCAACAGTTGATTTAAATCTGCATTCTCAAAGGGCATAAGTTTGACAATACCACCTTCGCCGGCGATCGCAATGTCCTGTCCTTGAGGATTAAAAGCGACATTCCACACTTCACCTCGAGCATCAAAGATTTTAGCGATTTGCTGTCCATCAGTAGTCCACAATCGAACTGTACCATCTTGGCCAGCAGTCGCAATTTGCTGACCATCAAGGCTGAACCGTGCATCAAAAACTTGCTGCTCGTGCCCTCTGAGCAAAGCCAGCTGTTGTCCTGCAAGATTCCAAATCCGAGCCGTACCATCTTTCCCAGCGCTGACAATGAATTGACCATCCGGGCTAAAGTTGGCTTGAAAAACAATGTCCTGATGTCCTTTGAATTCTGCGATTTGCTTTCCCGAAAAATTCCACAGATGAAATGTTCCGCGATCGCCTGTTGTTAGAATTGTTTTGCCATCAGGGCTGAACTTAACACTCCAAATTTGACCGTCATTGCTTTGAAAACTTCCAGTTTGTTGCCCCGAAACCGTCCAAAGCCCAATTATGCCATCTTCCCCAGCGGTAACTATGCTGCTGCCGTTGGGACTCAAGCTAGCACGATAAATTGCTTGCCCATGACCTCCCAATTTTACAATTTGCTGTCCCCAAATGTCCCACAACTGGACAGTACCATCACCCGCTGTGAGAATTTTTGTCCCATCTGGGCTGAAGCTTAAGCTCCAAATTGCTCCTTGATGTCCCCTAAATTCGGCGAGTTGCTTTCTTTTGAGATTCCACAGGCGAATCACTCCATCAGATCCCGCCGTAGCTATCTTCGTTCCATCTGGGGAAAAATTGAGGCTCCAAATCCACTCATGACTTGCTTTAAATTCTCTAATCTTTCGCTGGGAGAGGTTCCACAACCTTGCTGTACCATCCCCTCCGGCCGTAATCAATTGCTGACCATCAGGACTGAAATTTACACTGTTGATCCACAGTGTCGCTTTAAACTGAGTCAATTGATGCCCTAAGAGATTCCACACACGAATAGTGCTATCTGTTCCAGAAGTAGCAATTTGCTTGCCATCTGGACTAAAACTCACCCCCAGAACTGCGCCTAAATGACCTTTGAATTCCGCCAGGGTTTTACCCTGCAAGTTCCACAACCGGGCTGTACCATCATCAGCAGCAGTCACAATAGTCTTGCCATCGGGGCTAAAACGGACTTCGCTGATGCCACCTTGATGTCCTTTAAATTCGGCGATTTGCTGTCCTTTCCGGTTCCATAGTCGCGCTGTGCGATCGCTAAGAGCTGTCACTAGTTGCTGCCCATCAGGACTAAACTGGACATATGCAACTTGTCCTTGATGAGCTTTAATTTCCACAATTTGTTGTCCTTTAAGGCTCCACAACCGAGCTGTACCATCAACACTAGCTGTAGCTATTTGTTGACCATCAGGACTAAAACTTACACTCCAGATTAACCCCTGGTGTCCGGTGAATTTAGCGAGTTGTTGTCCTTGAAGATTCCATAAGCGAGCAGTGCGATCGCTACCGCCAGTCACAATTGTTTTACCATCCGGGCTAAAGTTGGCATCCAGAACTTTTCCCTGATGTCCCCTAAATTCAGCCAGTAGTTGCCCTCTGACAGTCCATAGCTGTCCAGTGCCGCGATCGTCAACTGTGACAATTTTGCTACCATCGGGGCTAAACCGGGCGCTAGAAACGTTGCTCTGATCTGCGCGAATGCGATTCTGTTCTTGAATGTTTTCCAACAGTGTTCCTAAGGCAAATAGTGGGCTAGTGGTAGGATATTGGTTGATAGGAAGATGATCTTTCACCAATTTTTGCAACGCTTTACCACTATCTACAGCTGCTAAAAGCGCACCTAACTGATCTGAGTTAAACTGCTGCAAAGCATTTGCTCCTTCCCGTTCTAGCCGCGTTGCAATTTTGGCTGCTTGCAGTTCTTGCAAAGCTTGAATCGTCATCGCACCGACTAAAGCCGCTGCACATATTGTCACACCCAGCACTGCTGAACCAATCTGCACCATCCGCCTAGACTTTTGTCCTGCTTGAATCAACCTTTGATGAGCATCTTCAGCTTCACGACTTTTGGTGATGTAATTAATTTGCTGTTCGCTGGGTTTTGGTTCTTTGCTAGCTCCCTGCTGTAACCATTGTTCTGCTTCTTGCAAATAGCTACCGCGCAACAAAAAGCTATCATTGCGTGCTTTTTCTTCCCACTCTAGAGCATGGACAAGCAAGCGCGTGTGAGCATACACATAGTTAAGATCGGTGTTAATCGCCTTCAGCAACGACTCAAAAGCGGTATCGAAATTATCTTGCTCTCGACACAACACCCAGTTGTGCTTGGCGATCGCTTCATGCACCTGCTGCATCTCAAACCCCTCTCGCCACAAAATGGGTATCAACCGCTTATTAGTTTTGACGCTATAATCAACTTCCTGGCGGCATACCTTAGAGACAACTGAGTCGGGGCTAATTATAAATATAAAGGTATGTGCCCCTTCGATACCACGCTCAATCTCATCCCACCAATCTGCGGTGATGGGAATATTTTGCCAGTCTACCCATGCATCATGATTCGCTCCTGCCAATGCAGTATGGAGTTTCTCCACAAACGCCCGATCTTTACGCGAGTAGGAGATAAAAATATCAGCCATTATATCGTGTCAGGTTAAAGACTTATCATTAAGGCAGCAAGGGGACAGGGGGGACTGTTGACTTCTTAGGGACTTACAAAAAATAAATTACCCATATTCCGTAGTGCGAGCCGGAAAGCTCGCTTTTTAACATTTGCGAGCGTCTCGCTCGCACTACAAATTTTGGTGGTATTTAAAAAATTGGATGTCCCTTAACAACTGACAACTGACAAATTACACTTTGCAACTACCATCTACACAAAATGACGATTGATAGGTGCTGGAACGCTTGCCAAAGACGGTATAGCGATTATCGCGGATTTGTTCGTAAAAGCGATCGCCTACCCACTTCACCCCAGGTAATGCCCGATAAGCATCGACAAATATACTTCCTAGCGGCAATAACCGACCAATTTCTTCTGCTGCATCGCTACCTTGCCAACGTCGTTGGGGCGCATTCCCATCGATTAAAATCATTCCCTGTTCGCAATCAGAGGGAGTAATGCCAAATTGGGCGAGTGTTGGCTCATCTTGCATCGGACTGTAGCGAAACAGCTTTCCTTGGTCTAAACTCTCCAATAATTGCACTAAAGTAACGCAGAGATTGCAATTGCCATCGTAAATTACATAGTAATTCATTATTTTTACTTATATCCTTAGTCGTTGTTATGGTTTGAATTTATGCGATTATGTTACTGTATGTAAATTAAATTTACCTGGCGATCGCAAGATAATCCAGGGTATTTCCAAAAGTAAGTATAGCGTTATACCTTAAACTAAAGGCTTGCTAAGATGAGAACAATGCCGCCAGAGAAAATCTTAACTGTTGATTTTGCTCAAAAAGATGCTTGTTCAAAAATTTTACCGCGATCGCCGCTGCTTTCCAGTTACGATGCAAATTGGGATATTGTTCGCTTAGACCATCATCGACAACCTGGTTACGAAACTCCCGAACACTACTGTCAACAGCATATTATTACTATTAGCCTAGAGCAAAGTGTCAAAAAAGTAGAGCGGGTTTTCAATGGTAAACTTCAGGTTGAGCAAATCAGCTATGGAGATGTGGTACTACTGCCAGCAAACACCAATCACCTATCGCGTTGGAAATCAGAAGCAGAGTTTTTAGTAATCAGTTTAGAACCTGCTTTGTTTACTCGTACAGCTTTTGAGACAGGAGAGTTACAGGGCTTGGAGTTATTACCCCACTTTGCTGCGCCAGATCCCCTGATTCAACAGATTGGGCTAGCACTTCAGTCAGAGCTAAAATCAGATAGCAAAGGTAGTCGTATTTACATTGAATCTTTAACAGCTACGCTCTGCATTCACCTGCTCAAACATTATTCTGCATCTTCGCAAACAATTCCTCAATACTCACCAGCACGGGGGCTTTCACCGCTGAAGTTGCAGCAAGCAATCTCATATATTCAAGATCACCTAGAGCAAGATTTAACTTTAGCTGAAATTGCTGAAGTTGTGAGTATGAGTATGTATCATTTTGCCAGACTATTCAAACAATCAACAGGTTTTGCTCCTCATCAGTATGTGATCAATTGCAGAATTGAAAAAGCCAAAAAGCTATTAACTCGCAGTGAAAAAACCATAGAGGAAATCTGCCAACAAGTAGGTTTTCAAACTCAGAGCCACTTCACAAATGTCTTCCGCAAATTGATTGGTACAACGCCTAAAGCTTATAGAGAACAGGTAAAAATTTAGTTGGGCATTGGGCATGGGGAATTGGGCATTTGGGCGGGGTTTCCCCCATAGGTGTCAACTTAACGCGAAACCCAGTTACCGCAAGGAACTGAAGTTCCTTGCTAATAGCCAAAGTCATCTGTACACGAAGTGTTCCCGAAGGGTAGATGACTAAATATCCTCAAAATTTTGAGTCTACTTCAGTAGGGGCGGGTTCACAGATATGCTCCAATAATTCACGACTATCTCGCTTAACCCGCCCCTACTTGGACTATGAGCCTTGGAATTCATTCCCAGGCGGGTGACGCTTGTACAGAGGCTATTTTTCGCTTAAGTTGACACAGGTGGGTTTCCCTGCCCATCGGGGTTTCCCCACCCATCTCACTAGTATTTTTGAGAATTTAAAAGTTACTAGTCGGACTCAAGCTATTGTAACTGCTCTCAAGTTAGGCTTAAGAAAAGCGTAAAGTTCTTCAAACAAAGAGTTAATGGTCAATGGTCAATGGTCAATGGTCAATGGTCAATGGTCAATGGTCATTTGTCCCCCTTGTCCCCCGAAGGCTGAGCGAAGTCGAAGCCTGTCCCCTCTGCTCCCCTGCTCCCCTGCGTCTATCTTATGACTTCATCTGAATATTTCTATCGGGAATATCCCTGTTCTGATAATGCTGCTTTAAATTGCGATCGCCCTTTCCAAACTGCACAGGAAATCAAAGGTGCGCGGTTTTGTTTGGAATGTGGGTTTCCAGCGACTATACCCCAAGGATCTGAAATTAAAGGTAATTTGGGTACTTATCAGGTAAATGATTTTTTAGGAGCCAGGGGTAATGGTCGGTTATATGCAGGCATTCAACTCCAAGATCAACAGCCTGTAATCATTAAAGAATACCTCCTTCCCAGTCGTTGTTTTAATGAAAAAGAGATTTTAGAACGTAAAGAAAGTTTTAAGCGGGTGGGAGGGGTAAGTTTAGCGGATACTAAAACCCAAAATTTTCGTCTTGTCCATACTTGGGAAGCGATCGCTGATGAAAAAGGCGATCGCTGTTATCTCATTACTCAAGCAACCGAAGCATCCCAGACTTTACGACAATATCTCACTCAACATGGGGCAATGACAGCAGAACAAGTGCGAGAAATCCTGCATCAGGCTCTCCAAACCCTAGAATTTCTCCATAGCCAAAAGCTGCGGTTTCCCTCAAATCAAATACAGCAAGGATTAGCCCACGGCAACCTAAGTTTAGATAGTATCTTAATTCAAGTCGAAAATCAACAACAATATATATTTTTTGACGATTTAGCTATTTGGGAAAATGTCTTTATTCCTCCTAATATTGCCCAACCTGCACCTTGCAGGCGCGAGCAAGATTTAGAAGCATTAGGATTAGTTGCTTTTTATTTATGGCTAGGAAAAACAACAAATTATTCCCATCAACCTCTTGACCCTAGAGAAAACGAACATTGGCCGAACACCGATCATAATTTAAAGAGATTTATTGAGCGCTTACTGCGGCTAGAAAATCCTTTTCCCAGTGCGGAAGCGGCTCGGTTTGCCTTAATGCAACTTCCTCAAGAAAATCAAGTTAGTAATATAGCGTCATCGCCAGAATCACCAGCCAAACAAAAGTTTTTAGGAACTAAATTAATTTGGCTAGCAATTTTACCTCTGCTCTTACTACTAGGAGGTGGAATTTTATATTATTTTTTCCGTCCTCAGCCAGCAGAAAATAGCAAATATATAACTTGGTCTGGACTTGTAGACAAATTTTCTCAAGTCAACAACGTACCTTCAGGAAAATTTACCTACACAGGAGAACAGGATGGAACCTGGAGTTTAATTTTGCAGCAACAAGTGGGAAATAGCCGTTTAGAAGAGATATTCACCAAGCCCAAGCCACAAGTAAAAGCAGAATTCAACTACGAAGCAGTTTCTTCCGCAGATATCAACAATGTTCAGCAAACTCTAGAAGAAGTAAAAAGCGGGAAAAAAGACTTTGCAATTACTAGTTTAGTAAGTGACATTACAGATAAACTAGAGAAAAGACCATTTGCTGAAGATGGGTTACTTGTGTATGTAGCATTTAATAAAAAAGATGACAATCTAGCTTATGCTCTCGGAGGACAGATTACCCTTGAGCAATTACGGCAAATTTATACAGGTAAACTTACCAATTGGCAACAAATTAGTCCTAAACTGCCTAATTTAGATATTAAACCTTTTGCCCCAACCGAACCAGAAGCCATCGAAAAATTTCAAGAAATAGTTTTCCAGAATGACCCTCAAGACAAAGCTTTATTTGCCGCTAAGGTTGACAAATTGGATACCACAAAAACCCAAAACCAGATCCGCCGAGAAATCAAAGAAGGCAGAAATACTGGCATTATTGGTTTTGGGATTATTGCTAAAACTTGGAACCAGTGTACAGGCTATCCTCTGGCTATAGTTGATGGTAACCAGCCAGCTAGTCAACCCCTATTTCAACGGCGTGACCATCGTCAAATCAATACATTAGATGATTTGTGCCAGCACGACAACTATTTTTTTGATGTAAATGCTTTTCAAAGCTATCCTTTAAGATACCCTATATTTGTGGTGTACCCTAAAGACAAAAGTCGCCAGCCACCGGGGTCTACATTTGCTGAGATATTAACTACTCGTCAGGGCCAGTGTTTACTTAGTAAAGTAGGTCTTGTTGCTTTACAACCTATACCTGATGATCTAAATTCCTATGCCTGCAAATAGATGCCCTAATCCCAATTGTGAATATTTTAATCGGGCTTTGCCCAACAATGCTAAGGTTTGTCCTTGGTGTTCAACTCCCTTGGGTAATGTAATTACACCTACACCAACCAGACCGGCTTCGCCCCCACCGATTCCACCCCAACCAACTCCACAGCAACAAACGCCACCACCACCGATTCCACCCCAACCAACGCCACCACCACCAGTCAATCCACCCAACTATCAACCCCCTGTTGATTATTCCACAGAATATCAGCAACGAGTTCCCCCCTACGTTGCACCCGTACAGCCTGCTTATACCCCACCACCGCCAAGAATACCAGTTCTCAAACTGATTCACACTACAGGTAGAGAATTTACCTGGTGTGGAGAAGCCGGTTTTATTGGTCGTCGCAGTCAAAGTATGACGATTCCGCCAGAAATTGACTTAACTGGTCTTCCTAACGAAGGGATTATTTCGCGTCGTCATGCGCGCATCTTTTGGGACTGGTCGCAAAACGCTTATATGATCATTGATATGAGTACAAATGGTATTTATTTAAATAACACTCCTTTGAATCCTGGCGTGCAATATCGTTTGCTCAATGGTGATTTATTGCAGTTTGGTCAGGATAATCTCGTGCGATTTAACGCATATATTGTCTGAAGGATGAAGGATGAAATTAGGGAAATCAAAAAATAAATTATTCCGTTTAAAGGCGTTGACTGTTGACTGTTGGCTGTTGACTGTTAACTGTGAACCGTCAACAAATGACAAATACCAATATCCCTAAAGATTATCAACAATCAATGGGTGCAACAATTATTATTTTTCTGATTCTGGGGCTGATTGTTACTGCTATTCTCATCAGTCCCTTACTTACTAAACAGCGCAGAAATCAAATTAAACGTCGCGCTTTTCCGCCTTTTTGGCAAGAAATTATTGCAAATAACTTACCTATTTATCATCGGCTGACGACTGATGAACGTAGACGGCTACAAGGTCATATTCAAGTATTCTTAGTAGAAAAACAATTCATCGGCTGTCAAGGATTGCAGGTAACGGCAGAAATGAAATTAACAATTGCTGCTTTCGCCTGTTTACTATTATTAAATGAGCGAGAAGAATATTTTCCCAAATTGCGTTCTATTTTGATTTATCCCAGTACTTATGTGGTGAATGAAACAGTAGCAACTGGAGATTATTTTCTGGCAGAAAAGCGGGTAGCAAAGCTTGGTGAATCATGGAGTCGTGACCAACTAATATTATCTTGGGCACAGGTGCAAGAAGACACTCAACACTGGAATGATGGACATAATGTGGTTTTGCATGAATTTGCCCATCAATTAGACCAAGAAGATGGTAAAGCCGAAGGTGTGCCGATTTTACCACAGAAATCAGATTATGCAATTTGGGCGCAGGTGATGACAGCTGAATATCAGCGGCTTTGTCATGATGTGGAAAATGGTTTTCACGCAGTTATCGATAGTTATGGTGCAACTCATCCCGCAGAATTCTTTGCTGTAGCCACAGAAACTTTTTTTGAGAAACCACTGGAACTATTACAGCAGCATCCAGCACTATATGAGTTGCTGCAACGCTACTATCAAGTAAATCCTCGGCAATGGGTTGAGTAAAGTGAGTCAAAACAAAAAGCGATCGCCTCATCTTCCCGGCATCATCAACTCCTTTGAAATAGTTATACCAATTTGAAAAAAGAATGCGACAGATGGTAGGGGCATGGCAGTGCCCATTGGTGTCAACTTAAGTTAAAACGCTTATCCCACAAGTCTTTCACCCCACCCCTTAATCCCCTCCCCGTAAACTCTGCGGGGACGTTTTGGCTTTAGACAAAACTGGGGTGGGGTAACGCGGATCTTGATGTTAAGCGATTTAATTCAAAATCAAGCTTTGGCAAGGGTTTCATGTTAAGTTGACACGTATGGGCAGTGCCCATTGGTGTCAACTTAAGAAGATAAGGTTAAGCGTTTTGAACTCAAAATTGGTTTTGGGAAAAAGGTTAAAGGGTCAGGGTTAAAGGTTTTTTCTTTCCCCTTTCCCATTCCCCTTTTTTCCCTTAACCAAAAAGTATTGCTTCCACCGCTCTCAACTTTGTTAGAGAATGGTGGAAGCCTGAATTGTACGCTTGTTAAGCTGGGGTAACTGAGGAATATTTAATTCCTCAGATCACCCGAAATTTTGCTGATTGATTAGGCAAGGACTTTATCTTTGTGGACAAGACGATTCCAGTGGCGATGTTGAGCGATCGCATTAATAAATGACTTAGCAATCTCACTCGCATCAGCACTGCGAGTAGTTACAATGCCTTGATCGTCTTGCACATAGGAGTCTAACCGACTAACTCCTTGAAGATTAGCGGCTTTAAGTAACTCCACGCCTTCCCCACTGGCGGCGATCGCTTTGTAGTGCTTAAAGGCTTCATGGATGAAATCGACAGCTTCGCCATTCATCTGCAAAGCTTGAATACTTTTTGCACCACCGGGTACATAAACAGCATCAAACATCACAGAAGCGCCGGTCAAGAAGGTCTTATCAACCTCAATTTCTTTACCATCCGCACTCTTGATCGTACCCTTAAACTGGGAGACAACTTCTGCTACTACACCAGCGGCTTTCAAGGCTTGCTTGATTGACATAATCTGAGCTGCCTCTACTCCGTTTGCTGCCAAAATTGCTACTTTGCGACCTTTGGCAGTTTTCGTTGTATTCTTTTGGCTCAGAGCCTCGGAGCTTTGTCCGTGATTTTGTACCGTAATTGCGCTCGGTGCAGCAACTCCAATACCTTGGGCGATGCGTTTGGCTAATTCATGATCCACATGGTTGAAGCGATCAACCATGCGATCGCGCACTCCTTGATCCCCTACTTTACCCAACTCAAAATGAGCCGCCGCTACCAAGTGATCCTTCTCGATGGGCGAAAGGCTGTTCCAGAACAAGGTTGCTTGACTAAAATGTTCCTTAAAGCTGGGGCTACGTTCCCGGACTTTATGCCCTTCTACACGCTCTGGATAATGCACATACCCACCTTCCTCTGCCGAACTCACCGCAGGCAGATTCTCTCCCAGTGAATTGGGCGAGTAGTTCACACGGGTAGTTTTGACTTCCATTTGCATCCGCCCATCTTGTTGGTTGTTGTGGAACGGACAAACCGGACGGTTAATTGGCAGATGGACAAAGTTCGGGCTTCCTAAGCGATGCAGTTGGGTATCGTGGTAAGAGAATAACCGACCTTGCAACAGTGGATCGTCGCTGAAGTCAATTCCCGGTACGACGTTGGAAGGTTGAAACGCTACTTGCTCGGTTTCAGCGAAGAAATTATCCGGGTTGCGGTTCAACACCATTTTACCAATGGGACGGACGGGAACTAATTCTTCAGGAATCAGTTTGGTTGCATCCAAAATATCAAAATCGAATTTATGCTCGTCCTCTTCTTCAATGATTTGCACACCGAGTTCGTATTCTGGATAATCGCCCATGTCGATTGAGTCCCACAAATCCCGGCGATGAAAATCGGGGTCTTTACCTGCGAGTTTCTGTGCTTCATCAAATACGTTGGAATGTACGCCTAAAAGCGGCTTCCAATGGTATTTCACAAAGCGGGATTTACCTTCTGCATTCACCCAGCGGAAGGTATGCACGCCAAATCCTTGCATCATGCGCAAAGTTCTCGGAAGAGTGCGATCGCTCAACAGCCACATGATCATATGGGTGGATTCGGGTATCAGCGAGATGAAGTCCCAAAAACTTGGATGGGCGGTGGAAGCTTGGGGCATCTCATGATCCGGTTCAGGCTTGATCGCGTGAACAATGTCAGGGAACTTAATCGCATCCTGAATAAAGAACACGGGAATGTTGTTCCCAACTATATCATAGTTGCCGTCTTCAGTATAGAATTTAACTGAAAATCCCCGTACATCCCGCACTGTATCAGCTGAACCCCGCGATCCGCCCACCGTTGAGAAGCGAACAAACACAGGGGTTTTAATCGATGGATCTTTCAAGAATTTAGCTTTAGTAAATTCTGCCATCGATTGGTAGGGCTGAAAATAGCCGTGAGCGCCTGACCCCCGCGCATGAACCACTCGCTCCGGAATCCGTTCGCGATCGAAATGTGTCAGCTTTTCTTGAAAGTGGAAATCATCTCTGATCGAAGGCCCCCGTGTTCCTGCTTTGAGGGAATTGTCAGTATCGTTAACTTTTACACCTTGATTAGTGGTGAGTTTATCGCCTGCATCTTGACGATATGGTTCTAGAGCTTCATTTTTGGTGTTTTCGTTAACGTGATTTTGCTCAGTCATAATTATTGTTTTTCCGATAGTGACAAAACAGCGCTAAGGGACTGCTGGTCGTAATTAACTATGTGTTTGAATAACCCATCCTTTAGGTTAAAAATTGCCCTTGATATTTTCATCTAACTTGGGGGAGTTACATGGATGAAACGACTCTATCTCCTGAAGTAGTTTGCTTTGGGCTAAAAGCAAGATGCACAAGCATATCCAGGTTTGTTGTGTTAATTATTTGAGCGATCGCCAACCTAGCAACACGAGGCGGTATAATATCCTTGGTAAATCAGCACCATCAGCGTTTACGCTTGCAAACCTTCTTCTGTGGGTGTGTGGGCGATGTCATGCTCTACAAGAGAAAATTAAATTAATTCGTAATGTAGGGGCGGGTTTACAGATATCCTTGTTGGGTATCGACTATCCAAATAAACCCGCCCCTACAGACAGGTGCTACACCTGACTCAAACTTGCTCCACGTATAGACGAACGGTGTTTCACCAAAAATTACGAACTTGTACTGAGCGCAGTCGTTCGCGGAGCGTCTCGTTCGCGCAGCGTCTCCCCTTGGGAGAAGAGAAGTATTACGAATTACGAATTAGTAATTAGTTAATTTTACGTTTTCCAAAAGAGCTTGAGACGAGTGCAGAAACTCGTAAACAGCGCGATTAGTAAAGTAGTGCCAATTCCTTTAATTACGCCCATAACAGGCGTTGTCGTATTGGCAATAATCCAATCTTCCAATCCAGTTAGTTGTAAGACTGGCCAGAGCAGATTGGCAAACGCTACATAAGGAATCATCGGATTCTGCCCATTATCGATTAATAATTGCAGCCATTTTTTTTGCTCAAATATATCAATTACTATGGTAAAAATAATCAATAAAAAAATTGCGATCGCACTAGTTATAAAATAATAGCTATAAGTAGAAGGATCTTTATGAATTCCTCCCTGGAAAGGCTCAACAAACAAACCTAGTAACAACCAGTAAACTCCCCATTGATAAAATTGCTTGAGCAAATTGTCTATATCATTTTCTGGATGAGCAAATAATAACCAGCTTGCAGCGCAAATCGCCAAACTTACTATAGTTGTTTGCCAAATCCAACGCCCTTGTAATCCTACCAGCAAGACTAAGCAAATCATCAGCATGGATGAGATAATTAGCCATAAACGCTGGCTATAACGAGAACCCAAACTCTGCTGATTAGCTGATATATCTTCAGAATTAGTACTTTTTTGAAGCCAGTTTAATATCAACTCACCGATAATAGTTCCAGGAATAACAATGAACAAGTACTTCAAATAATAAAATTGAAATATCCAACCAAAATTGAAGTTATATCCCCAAATTGGTACAGATGAGGCTGTCCATAAAGTTTTCACCCAGCCTTCAGTGCTGGCGGCTAATTGAAAAGCAATCAAATAACCAAGTAATCCTAAACGTAACAGCAAATTAGAGCGGGTAAACAACCAAGCTATTGAGCCGAAAACAGCCATATTTGCTAGTACTATTAATATGGGGTCACTCCGCTCAAGCAAAAATCCTTTACCATCATATTGCAGTTGAGAAATAATAGCGATCGCCGCGATAAATCCAGCTATATTGAGCCACACGCCATATTTACGCCACTTCCCTAAAATAGACCAACTACCAAATATTAAAAATAGCAACAAAAAACCTAATAGTGCTAAATACCATGTATCTGTAGTCGGATTTTTATTGATAGTAAAGGGACGAAGATGTTGGAGAATAATCGCAAAGGCTGCTAACATTAAGCCTCGCTTCAAAATATATAAAATAACTCGGTAAATACTCCAACCTTGAACAATCCGACGTGATAGTGCTAGCGGGATAGCCGCACCCATTGCAAACAAGAATAAAGGAAATACTACATCTACCCAGGTTAAGCCAGCAATCTGCGCATTAAAAGCATGACTTGGGGGTGGTTCTTGTGCATGATACATCCATGCAGGCAAAATTTTATAACGGATTGTACCTGACAAAACCATAGCTAAAATTGCAAATCCTCGCAGTGCATCTAAAGCATCAGCGCGTTTTACATTTGTGGTAGTGGTAATATTACTTTCCTGAGTCAATGGGATTACCTGAATATCAGGAAATTTAGTATAGCAGTCCTTAATTATTTGTGAAAGGGGGAATGAAAAATAACAAATAACTACTTAGAAATAGTAAAAGAGCGAGTAGCCATCTGAATCAATCGTTCTGGTGATTTGGCTCGATTTACTGTGAGGCGTGAAATCCGATATTTATCTTGTAACCAACGGAATCGCAAAATTGTGCTGTTATAAAGATAACCTGATTGGTAGTAATTAGCAGCATGAGTTTCTACCTGCTGATTCATCGAACCATAGGGATATGCGATATGTCTAGCAATTTCCTCTGGTGGTGCTAATCCAGCCATGCACTCTCGGAGTTTAATTTGAGCTTGAGCCAGTTCTTCATTTAACTCCGAGACAGTTATTTTAACTAAGTTTTTGTGGTTTTGTCCATGAGATTGAATATCATAAAATCCCTTGGCGAATCCTGTTCTTAAATCCTCACAACTCAGATAAGTTGTGGATGGATGACCAGATTTAGATAACGTACCTGGATTGACGAATAGAACTATTTTTATTTTTTGATTAAATTCTTGCTCCAATCTTTCTAAAACTGGAATTATATTGGTATAAACAGTTTTATAGCTGTCATCAAAACTTAACATTATCGGTTTTTTACCTACATATTCTTGAGGAATATCTCGATGACGCTCAATAAAGTAATCGTACAAATCTTGGGTTGATAAAAACCAGTAATTATTCCGTGCTAAATACTCTAAAAAGTTTTCCAAATCCTGCATCGGATAAGACATTTTCTGAGCTATGGGATTTTGAATTATGCCAAAATTAGGATGATTCAAATCAACAATCCCATGAAATCCCAAAAGCGGAATTCTCGGAGCAGTTATATAAGAAACTAGTAAGATATTAGTCAAAAATAATGCAATGATATATAAACCTAAAAATTGCAAATTTAACTTATATTTAAATTTAAATTTATGCTGCTTGAATTTCCTAGACATTGTAGGTTAATGAAGTAATTATAGATTTTATGTACTCAAATAATTAATAAGTTCGCAGTTAGGGCTTTAGTCTTTTCTTTAGCAGCACTGTAAACGCATAGTGCAAAGCAGGGCTTCCCACAAAGTAGTGCTGACTACAAAACCCTGAAAATTAATGACACAGTCCATTAGTGCGAACGGTATTTGGCAAATCTAGCAAGGATTCTGGCTTAATAAATTCATTTTGTCAAATTAATCTGACCAATGCAGTGCTGATGATATGAAGATGGTGCGTTACACTTTGTTAAGTTGTCACCCATTTAACTTGCAAATTTTTTCGTTTTGACTGTTGAGGCTTAGAGGATGTTTTAAAAGTCAAAATATATACTCGAAACCTCTCTCCAAACCTCTCTCCTTGTAGGAGAGAGGCTTTGAAACCCCGATTCCCTTGTAGGGAAGGGGGGAGAGGGGGGTTAGGTTTTTGAGGCTTTGGTGTTAGCAATAATACTTTTCAAACAACCTCTTAACAGTCAACACTCAACAGTCAACAAACCTCATGAGTGATTGTGTAATTTAAAGGCGTAATAGCTTAACTAAAATGTTGCAGGAATTTTAATCACTAGATTTATTAAACACCTCTAGGATGTGGCGACAAATTTGTTTTAGCTTATCTTCGATTTGAGAGGAAGGTAGAGAAGCACCAACAATACTCCAGTTGTCTATTGTCGAAAGTCGCCAAGCTTCGCCGCGATGATCAAATGCAGCAACTTCTACGCCGATCGCCCGCCGTGAATTGTTTACCGGGTCTTGATAAAATCGGATTTGAATTAAAACGCTACGACTGCGCCAGGATTTACTAATACCCGGAAAGTGAAAGCCGATATCTATCGAATCTGGATCGACTAACTCCCGCGTTTGGGGATCGTTCTTCCAAGGTTTAAGATCCGATTTGGCATCAGGAAACTCTAATTTAAACAAATTAACTACCGTAGCAATCTTGCTGGCGAGTTCAAGGTTAGTTGCTTGTTCAGATGCGTTCACGAAAAAAAACTCCTATATTGCATCGGCTTATGGGGAATTTCAAGACAGGAAACCGCCAGAAAGTTTATGGTATTGGTGTTTTAGCTTATCAAGCTCTTTTAGTATTTCGCAACTACAAATTATGCTTTCCTCACAATCATTGTTCACAAAAGCTGCCAAAAACTGCTATTTTAAATTTTTAGATCAGTCCACTTATCTTGAGTAATTATACTTAATTTTTTCCAAAATTACATAGATGATCAGCTATTTTGAGAAAATAAAAAGCCAATATCAAAAAATTTGTCCGAAAATCCTGTGCAGGTAAGAGATATATATTACCGTGGCAATATAAAATTACACTGTTAGTCGGCAAACAAACAGCAAATTTTTTCCAGCTATGTCGCGTCAACGCTCTCTTTTTTCATTGATTTTAGTATTATTGGCAACATTCCTGATCAGTTGTGGCAGTCCTACTGTCGCTAAAGCACCTCCTACTTATACAACAGCGCAACTGACGAAAATCCAGGTATATGTTCCAGATATTCAGGCTGTGCGCGATCGCTCAGAAGAACTCGAAAGCCTGATCAAACAAAAAGACTGGATAAATGTGAGTAATTTTATACATGGGCCAATCACACAAGCTAGACTGAATATCACTTATGTGATTCCTAATCTCTTACCCAAAGAACAATCCGCAGCACGCCAAATAGTGCGTGATTTGTTTAACCACCTGCTGAAAATCGACCAAGCGGCTACAGATGGGAATACTCTAGTTGCTTTGAATAACCAGCAAGCGGCTGTTGCAGATATTGATAAATTCCTGGATCTGCTTCCCCAGACAAGTACTCCGGCTGAATCATAAGTACTGAGTCAAGAGTGCTGAATTATAAGTTATGAGTTAGGAGTTAGGAAGCAAAAATTTCTAACTCCTAACTTTTGGATCAAGTCATGAGTCATGTAGTCATTATCGGTTGTGGTGTAGTTGGGGCAGCGATCGCCTATGAACTAAGTCTCGTTCCAGGACTAAGGATCACTGTTTTGGATAGTCAACCACCTGCACAAGCATCTACAGGCGCTGCACTCGGTGTATTGATGGGTGTGATTAGCCAAAAAATCAAGGGTAAAGCTTGGCAGATGCGACAAACTAGCATCCAACGCTATGAAACCTTGATTCCCGAATTAGAAGCGATCGCCAAACGAAAAATCCCCTTCAACCGTCAAGGAATCCTCAGTCTGTGCTTAGCAGGGGAAGATTTAGCAGACAGAGAAAAGCTGCTCGAAATTCGCCAATCCCAAGGTTGGGAATTAGAAATCTGGGACAAGGCTAAACTGCAAAATCTCTGTCCCCAGATAGATACTAAAAATATTACTGGTGCTGTTTATTCTCCTCAAGACCGCCAGCTTGACCCCACAGCTTTAACATTAGCTTTAGTTGAGGCCGCTCAACACAATGGTGTTACCTTCCAATTCGGCGTAACTGTGTTAAACAGCCAAACCTCACCGCCATTTTGCCACCAACTAGAAACAACCGCCGGACAAATTGCTGCTGACTGGTTTGTCGTCGCCGCCGGACTAGGTTCAACTCCATTGACAACCCAGTTACATCAGAAAGTTGATATCCGTCCTGTACTGGGGCAAGCATTACAACTACATTTAGAGCATCCACTAGGAAATCCTGACTTTCAGCCAGCAATCACCGGTAATGATGTCCACATCGTCCCTGTGGGAGATGGCGATTACTGGATAGGCGCAACCGTAGAATTTCCTAGTAATGGGGAGGAAATACCGCCTAATCACGAACTATTGGAATCTGTCAAACAACAGGCGATCGCATTTTGCCCAGAATTAGCCCAAGCAAATATTATCCGCACTTGGTCAGGTTTACGTCCCCGCCCCGAAGGTCGCCCCGCCCCAGTTATTGGTAAATTACCAGGATTTAATAATGTCCTCTTAGCCACCGGACACTATCGCAACGGCGTTTTACTAGCACCCGCAACAGCTTATGCAATTCGTGAGATGATTATTCCTATCAATTCTCAATAAAAACATCCCTTTTAGGGAACTCCAAAAAATAAATTATTCCGTTAAAGTCGTTGACAGTTGACGGTTCACAGTTAACAGTCAACTGTCAACAATGAACAATAACAAGGGAATATTTTTTTACTTGGAAGTCCCTTGGCATTAAATGCTCAAAACTCTTAATGCCAACATTGATTATTTGTCAATAGTAAAACAAAATTAACAAATGACAAATGACAAATGACAAATGACAAATGACAAATGACAAATGACAAATGACTTAATAGGAACATAACGTGTCATTAACAGAACATAAAATAACAGTAAATTCACTAGAGTGGTTTTATCGGGAAGCTGAACCGGTTGGTCGAACAGACTTATTACCTGTGGTATTGCTACACGGGATAGTCGCCCAAAGTTACAGTTGGCGCAACATCTTACCGGCTTTAGCAAATCAGGGAACAAGAGCGATCGCCCCTGATTGGATTGGTTATGGCTTTTCATCCACCCCAGAAAAACGAGATTTTGCTTACACTCCTGAGGCATTTATTACAGCTTTAGAAGGATTTATTAAAGCCTTAGAACTAGAACAATTTTCTTTAGTTGTGCAAGGATTTTTAGGTTCTGTAGGGCTACAATATGCCTTGCGTCACCCTGAACAAATTGCCAATTTAGCTATTTTAAATACACCAATTTCTACTGCTGCCAAATTACCTTGGAAAATTAAACAAATGGGTTTGCCTTTAGCAGGTGAAATGATGACCCAAGACCCCCTTTTAGTTGATAGAACATTAGAAGGTGGTAGCCGTTACCGCATAGCAGATAAAGATTTAGATGTTTATCGCAAACCATATTTGAAAAGTTCTGCATCTGGGCGCGGACTACTTGCAACTATTCGCAATTTGCAACTCGACTCAGCCATGACAGAGATTACATCTGGGTTTAAACAATGGCAACAACCAATTTTAATTCAGTGGGGCATGATTGACCCTTGGTTACCTATAGAGATGGCAGAAAATTTTACTAATTCTGTGCAAAACGCTGAATTAGTAAAACTCAATAACGTCGGACATTACCCTCAAGAACACTATCACGAGACGATTTTAGAAGACCTTTTACCCTTTGTGCGTCGTACTGAATCTCGCTAAACTATAGCGGTTATCGCTTGAGTCCAATACACAAATTAGGGGCACTGCCGTGCCCCTACACGCGACGATATAATTTTGTATTGCATCCAACCCAGAAGCCCTATATTTCGTAGTCAAGACTTCAGAGGCTATTTATAAATAGTCATTCAATTTTAGATTTTGGATTTACGATTTTGGATTAACCTCTCCTTGTAAAGAAGAGGCTTAAATATTGAATTTTTTTGGTTTTTTCTCCGTAAACCCAGAGGCTTGAAACCATTTTTTGGATTCTAGATTTAGATTTAATCCAAAATCCAAAATCTAAAATCCAAAATTGTCTCGGTCAATCAAAGCCAGTTCTGCAATGACTCAAACTGAGCAAATTCCGACTCTAGCTGCCATTGAATCTGCGCGCGCTTGCTCTTTTGCAAAAAAGCACTGCACCCTTGAGAAACAGAGGCCTTACCAGGGGTATCGCTGGCACAATTTGGAACCATTGTCTTAAACTCAGGCGACTTCCAGAGACTATTTCCCGGAGCGAAACTATATTCCAAGCTATTGCGAGCAAGTCGCTTGAGGTCTTTATATCCCAGCCCATATCTTGTTGCTGCTAACAGATACTCATGACTCAGATCAATACGAGAAATGCCTTCATCATCAGAAGCAAGGGTCATTGGTACTCCCGCCTTCCAATACTCCCGAAAAGGATGCTTCTCGGAGTGTACATTCAAAATTACTTCATTGCTGGTCAGGCAGATTTCGACCATCACGCCGCGTCGCCGCATTTCTTCCATCAACTGGAAGGGACGATCCTCAAAAAGAATATCCACGCCATGCCCGATGCGATCGGCCTGTGCCACTTCTACAGCTTGCCGAATATGGAAACGTAAATCCTCGGTTGGAACCAACCCCAAGGTTAACTCTCCTGCATGGAGTGCGACCTTGACATTGGGAAATTGGCGTTTGAAAAATTGCAGCATTTGCATTTGCTCTGTGTAGTCGCGCAGTGCAATTGGGTTATCTTCTGGAGCGACGAGATTGATGCCAACCACCCGCGAATCTGATGAAGCCAGTGCAAAGGCATAAGCTAATTGAGCAAACACTTCGACAGGCGACTTTGTTCTTGTCGTTTGCTGCAAATAGCGCACCGTCACTGCACACCCAAGCTGTGCCGATGGAGTGTCGCAACCGAGTGTTTTCGAGACTTCGCGCTCTAACTGTGTTAATTGCTGAGAGCCGAGTGTCACTAGCTCGGTTAATCCTCGCTTGAGCAATTGACGGTGCATCTCTTGCAAATCTTTATTCCAACCCACTTCACGTCCTAGCTGTCGAACCTCACTGCCTTGAACGGTAAGCATTAACTCTAGATAGGTAATATGCTGTGAAGCTGCGCGATTTGCAACTTCCGCGACCATATCATCCCGACGGCTTGCAGAATCTGATATTGCCCCAAAACCACTAAAAGCATCAAAAAATTGGTCGTGTCCCGATTTTCCAGCAAATTGGAGGTTACGAGTAGACCAACGATTGATGAGGAAATCATAAATAGATGTTCGGTTGAACAATTCTGCGGCGGGAAAATAGCTACTGTCCTGACCGCAAGCCTTGGGTTCAATTAAAGTCCCCGCTTGTGGATTCACACAGTACCCATCGGTAGCAGCCCACTCCAGATATCGTTCTGCGTACACAGCCCCGCTTAGATGACTGTGGATATCTCCTCCCTTCGGCATTCGCTGTACAAATGCTCGTAAAGCTGCTGGTTGCGTGCGATGGGCTTCAAACCAACTAGCAGCTTCAGCTTCACTGTTAGTCGAGGACTGCTGCGAATTAGATGAAACTTGGGCTGCTACACTGAAGATAAAACAGCTAGAACTTGTTAATACTCCTAAAAACAAAGATAAAGGCAATCGCATTTATCTACACCTATTAATGACACCTTACGAAACAATATCAGTTAGAGGTATGCCAAAGCTTCTTCGCCTACTTTCCTCTTTTAATGAATAAAATAAAGGGCGATCGCTCCCCCTCACAACCCTTAAACCCTGCTAAAATCCGTGTGTTCAATAGATTAACTACCATGTCTGGCAAAGGATTTGGGTAACGCCAACCTACAAAAATCGATAAGCTAGTTGAATCTGCGGTGCGTTATTGCCAAGGGGATTAGTCGGGACACGCAATCTCAATTTTCTATTTTCCTCTTCTACTTAACGTAAAAGGCTAATCTTAATCCTCAAAAAACCTCAACTTAATTCTTCAAGTAGAGGCGCACAGCTAATTAAAAATCCATATATTGCAATTACAAGCAATAAATTTATTTAGCTCCCAGTTTTAGACCTACTAGGAGCTTTTTTATTGTGCTTAAGAGCGGGACGCTTCGCTTAGCGCGAAGCTATGCCGTACCCTACGGGGAAGCAAGCTAGCAAGAGCGTCTCGTCCCTTGCGCGTCTCCCCTTGGGAGAAGAGAAGGCTTTACGCGAGTCAAAAGTCAGTTGTCAGTTGTTGAATGTTGGAGTTTAATAAGCCGTCCCAAGAGTGGGCGGTATATATTTATTTGCGACTGACCACTGGTCACGCTCCTAAACTCCAACCCAAGAATGGGTGGAGTTTTTATTGATTATCCATCTTAAGAAATGGGGGTATATCACAAGAAGTAACAGTAATTCGCTCTGTTGGTAGATTGAATGTGAATTATGGAATTGTTATTGTGTATTTGTCAGTAAAAACGTTTATCAAATTAAAACAATGAATATTGTTGCTTGGGTTGTTTTAGGTCTAATTGCTGGTGCTATTGCAAAAGCTATCTATCCTGGTTCACAAGGTGGCGGCATCTTAGGAACAATCTTGTTAGGAATCATTGGTGCTTTTGTAGGCGGTAGTTTGGGTGTATTTTTCAATACAGGAACTTTAGCTTTAGCTGCTCCAACTCTTAGCATTCCCGGTATTTTTGTAGCAGTTCTTGGTGCAATCGTCGCTGTTTTCTTGTGGAATTTGCTAACTCGCAGTAGTGCTGTTTAAGAAATTAAATTAGAATTAACATTTCATTATATTTTCTGACTGAATTTGGATAAAACAATAGCGTCTGCCTTTATTTAGGTAGGCGCTAATATTATTTTGTTGGGGTGTGATATCCTTCAAGTTTTGTAATCGACCACGGGGGCGATCGCCTTCTAGTTCTCTTGGAAACCACAACAAGCGATGCCAAAGGCGGCAAGCTACGCACTTATCAAAATTTTGACGATGAACCCTAACCCCTAGCCCCTAACCCCTACCAAGCAGAAAAATCTTGCGCAAACTGAGAAAGTGATAGTAGCTGAATTCGCTGGTCATTTTCAGCAGTTTGTCTCTCAGCTTGGGTATTATAGCCCCAATCTCCCAAGAAGAGTTTTACATCTGCAAGGTCTGATTGCTGCTGGACTAACTGCAAAGTTTTGAGTCTATCTTCTACAAACCACAGACTAACTGGCTTGCGTGAGGCTGTTTGGATTAATTCTCGGATAATTTCGTATTTCGGACGCTTCTCTTCCTTGCCAAAAATTGCTTTTGCGGCTAAATCTACTCCTTCTTGCTGCAATAGTTGCTGGACGAAACGTCCTTCTTTTGTTGTGATGATGTATAACTGGACTGTACTGGCAACAGTTGCTTTGATTTTGTCGATTACACCAGGATAAAATCTATGCAAACTTAACCAACCATTTAAATCATCAGCAATCCATTGATCGCGCAAATTATCTAATTTTGCAGCAACTTCTCGTGCTTGTATGTTGTGGTCTAATAAAATTTTTGGGGCAATATTTACCCATTCGTGAAGAATCTTTTCGTCGTCAATGCCATCGACCAAAGCTTTAATTAAAACAGGCATTTCCCAACCTGTTTCAATTACTGGTCTTAGCCGATAAAATCTTGAAGCTAAATTATCGGCTGGTGTATTGTTAGCAGGCGACCAAATTTGACAATAGGTGCGCCATGCTACCTCAAAATATTCAATTAGTCCATCGCAAATCACTCCATCAAAGTCTAAGGCTAAAATTGTGGGACTACTTGCTGTCATGGTTTTGAGGATGAAAACTGCTTTGGCTAGCTTATCCCATCCGGGAATGATTTTTCTGTATCATCACTAGTTTGCAGATTCATCGGCAAAGTCCAGGGCTTCTTGCTTAACATCCTTGGAATGGAGAATGTCTAACGCATCTTGGTCTGCCATCTCAATGATTGCTGCTACATATTGTCTTACCTGTTCAGCAACATCGGGCTTCCACTGACGCAATTTTGTGTCTAGGGTTTCCACTAAAGCGTCCATCGATACCTCTACCATTAATGATTGTGGTGGTGTCTAGTAACATGTTAGAGTATCAGGCCTAGAGGTTGCTGGGAATTTCCTCTGCTCAACATTAAATTATACAACACCTAAAGCCCAAAACCCTTTTGTTACAAGCTTCTGGAGAGATTTATAAATTTACTTGGTCAAAAAATATTATGTCTGAAATCAGAATTTAAGTATATTTTATAACCAATAAAATATATTTTTTCGTAATGCTATGTATATGCGATCGCCACATTAAACACAGGTTTTCTCGACTACAATTAAAGATTGTCAGATGGCGGGAGAATACCTAATCGAAACTTTGAGTAGCATTTTTTCTATCAGCAGTACGGTTGAAGTAATTTCCTAGGAAAATATAGTTTTGCAAAACTCCAGCGATCGCCACGATTATGGCTTGTACAATTCAGTAGCGAGCAGGATTAGACAAGGGAGACAAGGGAGACAAGGGAGACAAGGGGGACAAGGGGGACAAGGAAGCAAAGGAGGCCAATGCCCAATGCCCAATGTCAGAAAACTAAGATAAACAACTCCGGTTTGCCGATCGGCATAGTGACTAATTAATTAAAAATTAAGTATACTTTTATGAATGGTGAATTAGTGCTTCTGTTATGGCTACCTTATTGCTGGATGACGGTACAATCGAGAGTGATTTAGGCGAAATAGTCCGTGAATTGGCTCCTCTGGGCATTTACCTGAAACACTACGATCCAGGAACATCGCTGCTTTTCCCCCAATTAATAGAACAAGACCTGGTCACAGAATCTGAGAAGCGCTATATTTTAGAACTACACAATAGTGTCTTTGAATTTATCCAGCAAGACACAGGCTATCTCTGGTGTGACTTTCTCAATATCCATCCTGGTTCGCCCCATATCCAGACGCTAATTGCCACTTACAGCCGTTATCATACTCATACTGCTGCTGAACCCGTCTACGTTTTAGCAGGAGAGATGATTTTTGGCTTTGTGAAACCAGATGGTAGCCAGATACAGCTTTTAGTTCAAGCTCAAGATTATCTTGTGATTCCGGCGGGAGTTGAGCATTGGTGTAGCCCTACAGCTTCTTTGAATTTCAAAGGAGTACGCTATTTCATCACCGCAGAAGGTTGGCTGCCTAATTATACAGGAACTCAGTTAAGCGATTCTCTCAATAAGCCGCGCTAATAACACACGCTACTAGCTATTTCGCGAGTTGCAATTACTGCTTTCGAGTATCCAATTGCTATATTGGCGATGCCAAAGGCGGGCTACGTCTACGCAATTACTATAGCGGTTCTCACTTGGATGCAATACAACCAAGGGCGGGGTTTCCCCGCCCCTACAGGCTTTGCGATTTAAAACTATACCTCACCAATCCGAAAACCCCTATATTTTCGAGTATCCAATTACTATATTGGCGATTCGCAATTGCTATTTCTTTGTCTTTTTTTGAACATGACTGCTTTGTTACAGCATCTTCCTGTAAATAGACCACATTTGTCGTAGGGGTACAGCACTGCTGTGCCCTGAGAGTGTGGTTCAACTACGTGAAAACTTCTGTAAATTAGCAGCAGCGCGTACAACTCGATTACCATCTTTGCTGAGGCGATCGCGTATTTGAGTTGGTGTGTTGGGATTTTGAGCAACAGCATAGCGTTCCAGCCAAGAAAAAGAGCGAGAAGTTTTGGCTAAAATTCCCATTGGTGCTTGTGGATTTAATAGAACTGTTAGCCGACTGGATCGGGGAATTTTTTCCCATTGTGTCAGAAGTTCTCTTTCAGGATAAAGGCTGGCTTCTAACTCACCAGGCTTATAAGCAGGCGAAGACTCCCAAGATTCTAAAATAGAATCGTCAATACAGGGATTGCTGGCTGCTGCTTTGCGTACTTCAGTATTTTCATGGTTAATTAATACTGCTAAAAGTTCCTGAGTAGCATAGAGAGAAGCCGCTATTTTTCTTAAAACTCCTAGATTAACAATTCCTGGGTTTAAACTCTTGAGAATATCTAGTCCCCATATTTGCACAATAAATTTTGGTGTGTTGGGATTTTCGGTAGCAGCGTAACGGATAAAGTCTTCTTCGTGTTCTAAAAGTAACTTTTTTAAAGAATTTTCTGGTAAATTGGGATGACGAGCAATTGCTGCCAACTGGGATTTAGCAGCATGTTCAAAGTTTTTATGCCATGCTGTCTTTAAATTGTTTTTTTGCCGTTCCAGTAATGTTTCCAAGAATTTGCCAGAAACATAGGGGTTCATAATACCGAATTCTTCAACACCCGAAGTTAAACTGTATCCCCGATTTTTTTCTTCAAATTTGGCGAGTAAGCTGAGAACAAGTTGGTTCGGTGTTTTGGGATTGTTCGCAATTCTATTAAGAACGTTGTAATCAGCGCCGCTGTATTTTGCAGATCTCTCCAAATAGTCATGGGCTAATTTTTCTAGCAAGGTGATTGGCGTATTCGGGTTATAAACTATTGTTTCGTGAACATAACCCATCAAACGATGATTGTTAGCCAGTTTTTCGAGAATATAGACAGGTGTTCTGGGATTTCCTGCGATCGCTTGATGAACTGCATTGTGACGATTCGAGTCTGCCATTTCTTCTAATAATTCCAACGGTAGGTTAGGATTGCAAGCTATCCGTCTACCCAAGTCACCATAAGTATCAGGTTTCTCAAGGAGTTTTTTCAAGAAATGAACAGGAGCGTTAGGATTACTGGCAAGTGCATAAAATATACTACCATCGGCAGACTCTAGCAATTGTTCCAGAATCTGCCCAGGTGTATGAGGATGTTCAGCAGCTATTAGACGTTCTTTTGGTTTATCTGACTGTGCTAGCTTTTCTAATTCATTAACAGTAGTTTCAGGATATGCAGCTTTTCGATAAGGTACAAAGCGTAAAAGATGTTTGGGAATATCTGCACGAAATGCACTAATTTTTGCGACTTCTTGAATTGCATCTTGAAAATCTTCAGAGGAATCTTTTAATAGATTATTTATCGCCGTTTGGGCAATTTCTTCCCAATTTTCACAACTAGCATTATCCCAATTAATATGCATCCGCGCCGCTTCTGACACATGGGTATTTTGATTAGATGCTAAATATTCAAGAGTTGCTTTTGGTGTTTGGCAATTTATCGTGACTGCTAATTTTACATTTTCCGATGAGGATTTGGCAGCATATTCTAAAAGAGAAACTGGCACAATTGTCCGCTTAATTAAATTACATAAAACTGTATCGAAAGCTGTGACTAGTAAATTTGGGCTTTCTAACACCAATAAATCAATCGCCGGATTCCTAAATAAATGCCTCGGAAACTGCTTTGCTAAAACCATCAGTAGAGATAGTGGTATGTTAGGATTCATTACCAAATTTTGTCGCACTATCGTGTCAGAATAAGACCCTAGTTCCTGCAAAATATCTGCATCAGCACCAGGATTTTGTGCAACCACCCGTGCTAGTTCAATGCTAGTTTTAGCAAGCTCACGTAAACGCTCAGATGCGGTATTTTCATTTGCAGCTTCTAAGAAAGCTGTTTCTTGCTCTCGATTCATCAGTAGATACTCCGTAGGTGGTTGGGGAAAAGCTCTGATAAACATTGTTTTCATTGCTTTTATTGTTCCCTTGATTCCCACCAAAACTAACTCGTCGTACTTTTGAAAAAATCAGCGAGTTTGATGTAGTTTATGGAGCTAACTGATAATGCTGCAAGATATCAAAAATAAGTTACGTGGCGATTCCGTATCTTTTATAATTGCTTAACGTCCTGCAAATATTACTAAAAAACAACCACCATTCAATAAAGCAGTAATCACAGCACCAATAATTACCCCTTTCATCATTGCTAAACGCTGTTGTCTTCTTAGCCAAATACAAAGGGGAATTACATATAACAATTGCCAGATAAAAAATCCCATACTCCCAATCAATATAGTACCTAAACCATAATAGCTACTAGGGGAAAATATTTGATCGACAAGCCCAGCCAGACCAAAAATTATACCTGCTGCTAGTACATGCAATACAAATAAAATCAATATTCCTAATAAAGTTTGTAAAATTTCATTTCTTTGAGACATTTATTTATCCTTGGAGATCGCAGCGAACAATTAAATTTAAGCAGGGCGGTTATTTACTAAGTGATATCCAGCACTACCTTCGCGGTAAAACATATTGAAAGTATCAAATGGAATTATCCTACCATCGGGATGCACAATATGAATACAAGAACGCTTAACTGAGCGAACATCAAAGTTAAAAGGGTCGAGAAATTGGACAATCATTACCCGAAATACATTTGAGTAATTAATACCTTCGGGTACGGCTATCATTGGTAAACAGCACAAAAGCTGCTTGAGTGATAAAGCCGCAGAATTAGGTGAATGACTGGTAGAAAATAATTGAAAAATTTGCTGCTTTAATTCTTCATTTTGTTCATAAAGCACACTGTTAGGCATAATGTTAACAAAAACATCTGGATTAATTAACCCAGTCAGAGGTATAACTTTACCATTGAGTTTCAAGGCGTAAGCCATTGCTAAACAATCAGGATGACAGGGAACTGGGAGAATATCTTCAGGTTTAAAATAAGGACTTTGTTCTAAAATTGAGCGACGAACTTCTGTTAAAGTGTATCTGTCTCGCTTGGGGTCAAATCCTGCTAATCTCCCGGCTGCTTGTATCGGTTGAAAAGTCACACCCCGAATACATTTATGTTGCACAGCAAATTCGATAATTTTCCCAATTTCGTGGTCATTTAACCCTTTTTTGAGGGTGACAACTAAAGTAGTAGAGATATTATATTCGTTGAGATTGGCAATTGCTTTTTCCCGCACATGACGTAAATCAGCACCGCGTAACTCTTTTAAAGCGTCGGCTTCAAAGCTATCAAATTGCAAATATATCTCAATTCCTGGCAGATATTGGCTCAAGCGATCGCAGAATGATTTATCCTTAGCAATCATCACGCCATTGGTATTGATCATTAAATGCTTAATCGGCTTGGTTTTGACAATATCCAAGATTTGAAAAAACTCTGGATGAATGGTTGGTTCACCGCCGCTGAGTTGCACTATCTGCGGTTCGCCTTCATTCGCTACTACCGCATCAATCATGGTTTCAATTTGTGCTAAACTCCGATGCAGTCTTGGTTGATAGGATAATGGAGAAACTTCTTCTGCACCAGAATCGGCGTAACAAATTGGACAGGAAAGATTACATTTATCTGTAACTTCGATTAATGTTAAACAGCTATGCTGTTCATGATCGGGACAAAGCCCACAATCATAAGGACAGCCATATTTAATTGGGGTATTAAACTTGAGGGGCATATCCCCCGGTTTAATAAATTCTAGAGACTTTTTATAATATTCAATATCATCAGCGATTAAAACTTCTTCTCGTCCGTGGGTGGGACAATGCTTAACTAAATAAACACAATCATCTTGAAAAATGATTTTGGCTTCGACCTTAACTAAACATTTTGAGCAAACACTATTAGTTAAGGCGTAAAATAAATAATTGCGAGTAGGCATGGGATTTTTGAATAAGGCAAATGACAGTTTTTGTAGGGTGGGCAATGCCCACCTTACGGTTATTGATAATGCCGAAAAATGTCAGCTAAATACAATTTAAAATTAGTTTTGGAGTTGAAATAGCTGGGGAATGCTGCGGCGATAATACAAAATCGCTAATAAACAAGCAAGTTGAATGGCACTCAACCCTAAAAAGGGATGAAAATCAGGTTTAATGAAATCTACCAGAAAACGAAAGCTCAAGTAGGAAATTAAATAAAATTTAAATAAATCGCCATTTTGATATTTATAGCGGCTGCGATAGTGTAAAAATAGCATTAATAATCCTAAAAATAAGATTTCATACAATTGTGTGGGATGGCGGTGAATACCATCGCCAAAATCTACACCCCAAGGTAATTTGGTGGCGATTCCGTAAGTGCGATCGCTTAACCCTGTGAGAAAGCAGCCAATTCGCCCAATGGCTGTGCCCAAAATTAACGGATATACAAATACATCACCAGTAGATTGATGAATTCCCAGAATTTTTTTAGTAGTTTCTACGCCAATTAATCCACCTAAAAGTGCGCCGACAACTGTTTTTCCTTGCAATAATAGTAAAAGTAATTGCTGTTGATTTTGCCACATTAAGTCAATATGTTGTACCCAAACCAGCATTTTGGCGCCAATTAAAGCACCTACCATACCACCAACTATGACAGAACTACGTTGACTAGGTGCAATAGAATCTTGACGGACATGATGGATTAATAAACGAAAGGCAGTAGCATAAGCTAAAGATTCAAATAAAATATGCGGATGAATTCGTAATGAACCTAACCATATATAAACAGGGAACGTCAACATAAAAGCGCCTAATGCACCATTCTATTTGGCGGTGAGTTATGGCTTCAGCCTAACGCACCCTACTTAAGATTTACTTGATAAATGGCCTTTAATCAATCCCTGTCAATCAAATTTTAAACCTGATACGATTTGGTCAATATCCAAGCTCAAATATTTATCTATCGGTATGTACATCCAATATAAAGGTATTAGTGGATCTTGGTTAGTTTTGTGAAAGCCTAATGCTGATACTAGTTGTTCATCATTTGGATGTATGACCAGAAGATACATATCGCAAAGGTTAGGAAAATCAGTTTGGATATGAACTAATTTTTTTTGCACATCCTTTAAGAATTCACGGACGTTAATTAGCTGTTTGTAAGGTAAATCGATGTACCAACTACGAACAAAAACTGAAGTACAATTGCGATCGCCTATCTTCGCAATTTGAAATGGATCAATATCCCCGCTTGTACTCAGGTGCAGGCTTTTACGCGGGGAGAGAAAGAAATTCGCTTCCGATTCTCTCGCTACCGGATACAAGATATAAAAACCAACAGGATCTTGGGTATCGCTGCGACGCAAAACCCGCATCCCCTGGGGATATAGTTCAGCCCAACCACGTAGTATTGTGACAATTCTGTGGGCTAGTGCTGTAGCTTTTTTGTTCATCCAGTTGTAGTTGCGGGCTAAGAAACTAGCAACGGGGATGGTGTCAGTGCGGGGATTGAAGTCATCGCTGAAAAGGGCGATCGCGGTTTTAGCTGGGGTAGAATCTTGGGGATTGGGTAATGAAAACCGAATGCGAATACAAGTAGTATTACCATCAAAGTCCTTTTCAATCAGCCCCAAAGCCACAAGCTTATCAATCATCATACCCGCCGAGCGATCGCTTCCCCGTTCTTGTTCACCATAAAAAACTTCTTGTGCTTCTCGATGGGTACAAGGAACAAAGCCATCGGGTAAATCCAGTTGTGTTAAAGGTTGTTTTACTCGCTGTCCTAATTCTTCTCTTTGTTTGACGAGTAAATAAACCCACAACTTCACAAAATATTCTGCGCGACGGCGCGTTATCCCCACTCGCCCTTGCAACTGAGAAACGTATTTACGCTGTTGTTCAAGAGAAAACCATCGGTCAATACTCTGTGGATTTATCATATAGCAAGACTTCTGACTGTTAAGAGCTTGGAAAGCATCAGCAGATGGAACCGAACATTTTGCTGTACTTCATAAAAACTTCACCCTGCTTCACGTCAATTACGTAAACTTCTACCCACAAGGTTTTACCTCAACAGCATGACTGTGCTTACAGCTTACTCATTGCATAGACATAATCTCAAACATAAAAATTTAGCTAAACACCTGGAAAGAAGTCTCAAGTATAAAGGATGAATTATAAAGATATTTAAATTTTCATACTTCATACTTCAGCCTTCATCCTTGAGTTAATGCTGAGTTTTGGAGAAAATAGACAATGTTATTTCCCGATGACGAAGAAAAGTTAAATTCTGCTTTTATCCCCGGAGATAAGTCTAGCAAAAAAGATGACTTGCAGCCGATACCACAAGTTGATTTACTAAAAGCGATGATTGAAAGTTTTGTTGACGGCATCTTGATAGTAACAACTGAAGGCAAATTAATTCATGCAAATAATTATGCTCGTGCTATTTGTCATCAATTAATGCCGAAAGCAGCTGATAGTGATGTATTACCAGCAGAAATTTGGTATGTTTGTGAATCTTTAATTGAGAGTCGCGAGTTATTTCCCGAAGAACACATAATTATCGAAGCGGAAATTACACCAAAACCCACAGTTAAATTACGGTTACGAGTTAGATGGTTCCCGCTAGGCGCGAGTCAACACAAGTTTTTATTAGTGACTGTAGAGGATTGCAATCAGTATAATCAAAGTATTGCGATCGCCGATGGTAAAAAATATAATTTAACAGACCGCGAGCAGGAAGTTTGGCAGCTACGGCGAGCTAACTTTTCTTATAGAGAAATTGCTAATCAGCTTTACATTACTATTAACACAGTTAAAAAACATTTAAAAAATATTCATGTTAAACAACAAGAGATAAACAATATGAATGAATACAGATTTGTTTAGAAAATAGCACTTATGCATTGACAAAAAATACAAAATATGTGTTTTAAAAAAACACACCTATTGTAGGGGTTTAGCACTGCTAAACCCTGCATAGCGCGGATCTATCTCCCATCAAAGGAATGATTCATCAAAGCCGGAAACTCTCGAATTTGGTAAATTCATATAATTATTAATTTGTACAGTGCGTAAGTCCTGAAAAAATAGAGTTCATAAAAGTATCTGCGCAGATCCCCGACATGCTAAGTAATAATTCTCGCACTGTAACCTATAGCCCAGCTTATACAATCGTCCCTACTTATGAATGCTTTAATCGCTGTAGCTACTGTAACTTTCGCACTGACCCTGGTAAAAGTCCTTGGCTGAATCTATCAGCAGCAGAAAGCATTTTCAAACAACTGCAAAACGAAAATGTTTGTGAAATTCTCATTCTTAGCGGTGAAGTACATCCTAATTCAGCAAGACGTAAAGAATGGTTGCAACGGATTTATGATTTGTGCGAATTAGCATTTTCAATGGGATTTTTACCCCACACCAACGCAGGCCCACTCAGCTTTGCCGAAATGCAAAAGCTGAAAAATGTTAATGTTTCAATGGGGTTAATGTTAGAACAATTAACACCAAAGTTATTAAATACAGTGCATCGACACGCACCAAGTAAATTACCTGAAGTGCGGTTGCAACAATTAGCATGGGCTGGAGAATTAAAGATTCCTTTTACTACAGGATTATTATTAGGAATTGGGGAAACAATTGATGATTGCTGGGAAACTTTAACAGCGATATCTCAGTTACATCAGCGTTATCATCATATTCAAGAAGTTATCTTACAGCCCCATAGCCCAGGAAATCAGCAGACTTTTGATGCACCACCTTTTGACCCTCATCAACTACCAGAAATCATTGCAAAAGCCCGTCAGATTTTACCGACAGATATTACAATTCAAATTCCGCCGAATTTGGTAAAAGATGACCAATGGTTACTTGCTTGTTTAGCATCTGGTGCGAGAGATTTAGGCGGAATTGGGCCAAAAGACGAAGTTAATCCTGATTATCCTCATATTCAAGAGCAAGCATTGAGAGAAATTTTACAGCCTGCGGGGTGGGAATTAGTGCCGCGATTACCTGTTTATCCACAGTTTGATCATTGGTTGTCGGGGGAAGTACAAGGGGCTGTAAAGCGATCGCGCAAAAAAATGGTCAACAGTCTGTAGGGGCGGGTTGAGTGAGATCTTTACACAGAAAACAGATATGTCGGTTAAACCCGCCCCTACAACAGTCAACAGTCAACAATCAACAGTTAACGATTATATTGGAATTGTGATTGTAAACTCGGTTCCCATACCTATGTGAGAATTTACTTCCAATGTGCCATTGTGTTTTTCCACGACAATTTGATGGGCTATTGACAAGCCAAGTCCAGTACCTTTACCAACAGGTTTTGTAGTAAACAAAGGCTCAAATAGCCGTTGTTTGAGTCGTTCAGGAACACCCATCCCATTGTCAGCAATCCGAATTACAACTTGATTTTGTGAATCGGTTTCTGTTGTAATTTGAATTTGTGGACTTTTATGGCTCATTGTATCTTTAACTATGGCTTCATCAATGGCATCAATGGCGTTAGCCAAAATGTTCATAAACACTTGATTCATCTGACCTAGATAGCAGTTTACCTCTGGCAATTTTCCATAATTCTTAATCACTTCAATACAAGTGCGATTGCCATTATCTTTGAGGCGATGTTGCAAAATCATTAATGTACTATCCAGTCCTTGGTGCAAATCCGCAGGTATTTTGGTATCAGAATCCAAGCGACTGAAGGTACGCAGTGAATTAGAAACGTTCTCAATTCGTTCAGTTCCTACCTTGAATGAAGTCAAAATTTTTAGTATATCTTGCAGAACAAATTTCAAATCCAATTTTTCAATAGCAGTAGTAATTTTGGCTGTGGGATGGGGATACTCTTGTTCATACAGTTGGAGAATTTCCGTTACTCCGGCAATATATTCCTCTAAAGGTGGGATATTGCTGCTGATAAAGGTGATGGGATTGTTCATTTCGTGGGCAATCCCAGCGATTAACTCTCCCAGCGTTGATAATTTTTCTTGCTGCACCAATTGGACTTGGGCTTGTTGTAAAGCAGCGGTGCGATCGCGTACTTGTTGTTCTAAAGATTCATTCAGCTGCTTGAGTCGTAAATGTACACGCACTCTAGCAATAACTTCTTCTTGCGCAAATGGTTTGGATATGTAGTCTACTGCACCCAGAACAAAACCCTTAGTTTTACTCTCTATATCGGTTAAAGCAGTGGTAAAAATAATCGGAATGTTTTGGGTAACAGCATTAGTTTTCAACCGCCGACAGGTTTCAAATCCGTCGATACCTGGCATTTGTATATCCAGCAAAATTAACTCTGGTTGATTGCGTTCGGCTTGGGCGATCGCACTTTCCCCATCAACTGCAACACGGAAACGCAAACCCTTACTAGCCAAGGCTTCCGATAGAACAGACAAATTGGTGGGATTATCATCCACAATCAAAATAAATCCTTTATTGGCAATCTGACTCATAATAGATGTAACAATTAAATTTATGTCGAATTAATTAATGTACTGTTGAATAAAAGTTTCCAAGCGTTTAAGTTGGAAGTTACTAGCCAATTGGATGAGTTGACGAGTAAAAGCACTTAACTGTTCATCAGATGTAGTAAGTTGTTGTGCTATTTCTACAATTGTTTGAATATCTCCGTCTTGTGCCAATTCCAGAAATTCCTTTAAAACCTCATTGGCAGGTAAAACTATATGATTTGCTACAGATGAACTATCTAAATCAGTGTTGTTGATGATATTTTTCTTGCCTTCATACAACCATTCCACTCGCATAAAATGGCGCAGTAACTCTAGTAAAGTTTCTACTTCTATAGGCTTGGGCAGAAAAGCATTTGCACCGACATCAATACTTTTATATTGGTCATTTGCAAAGACACTGGCTGACGAAGCAATGATAGCTATCTGTTTAAATTCTTCCGATTGACGCAAACTTTTAATGAACTCAAGTCCACTCATCACAGGCATAATCAAGTCAGTGATAATCAAGTCTGGTTTGTGGATTTTTACTTGTTCCCATCCTTCTTGACCATTACTAGCTTCTACAACAGTAAACCCTACTGGTTCTAGTAAATTGACAATTACCGAACGATTTTCCCACTTGTCATCCAAAATCAAAATCTTGCGCCGTTGTCCTTGATAACCAATAATCGTTCCTTGCTCAACTATTCTACAAACCTTTGCCCAGTCTTGAGATTCTGGCAATTCCAAATCAAAGTAGAAAGTACTACCTTTGCCAAACTCACTTTCAAGCTGAATTTGACTACCCATCAAAGAAATAATTTTTTGGCTGATGGCTAATCCTAAACCTGTACCTTCGGCTTGTCGTTTTTGATTTCCTACTTGCTCAAACGGGAGAAAGATTTTCTCGGCTTGCTCTGAGGTAATACCCGTACCTGTATCTACTATTTCAAAGCGAATTGTATAGATAATTTCTCCCTTGTCATTGGCTGTTTGATTAATGATTTTTACTTTGAAAGTAACACTACCTTGATGAGTAAATTTAATGGCATTACCAAGCAAATTAATCAATACTTGCCGCAAGCGTTTTTCATCAGCGCGAATCCCTGTTGGTAAATCGGGATCAAGTTGCAGATGAAAGCCGATCACTTTTTGTTCAGCACGAATGCGACAAATTTCACTGACACTATCTAGAAACGCAGGTAAGTAAAAATCTATCGGATTCAATTCCAACTTTCGGGCTTCAATTTTGGAGAGATCCAAAACATCATTAATTAAGGTTAATAAATGGGAAGCACATTGGTAAATAATGCCGATTCCTTTGCTAGCTTTCTCACTTAAATTTTCTGTGCGTTGCAGAATTTGTGTATAGCCAAGGATACCGTTGAGAGGTGTGCGTAACTCATGACTCATATTCGCTAGAAATTCACTCTTAGCTTCGCTAGCATTCTTCGCCGCTTCCTCAGCTTGGCGTAATTCTTGCTCAACGCGCTTGCGTTCGACATTTTCATTGATGAGCGTTTGATTAATGGTTTCTAACTGGGCAGGACTGGGTAATTTTAGGGCTTGCGGTATGAGATAAATTAAGGCAAATGCAGTATATATCGAGATAATGGCAGTTAAAGCTTTAAGAATCCCGGAAATCCAGTAATCTGGATTCCAAAGCGTCCAAATATCCATCAAATGTCCAGTACCACAGGCAATGATAAAAGCACCAAATAACAAAAATATTCCATTGAAAGGAACATCTTTGCGCTGAGAAATAAAGTAAATCAATAACAGAGGAATAGAATAATAGGCCAGAGCGATCGTGGCATCAGAAATAATGTGGAGCCACACTAGTCCAGTGTTCCAGAGATAACAATGTCCGTGTGGGATAAAACCAGTTGAGTAGAAAGGATATTTGAAAAATGCCACCATCATACTAGAGGTTGCTAAATTTGCAATATATAGCTGTAACCTCAGTATTCCCAAATAATCCAGTCGGGAAGCTTGATCGGCATTATTCTCCCAGAAACTGGGTGTTAGGGGATTGGAGGGCATGGGGGGATGAGGGGGAAGAGGGGACAAGGGAGACAAGGGGGACAAGGGAGACAAGGGAGACAAGGGGGACAAATGCCCAATGCCCAATGCCCAATGCCCCATGCCCAATGCCCAATGCCCCATGCCCAATGACAACTGACAACTGACAACTAAGGTTTTTCCATGCCAATCTATGTTTACTGGGGTGAAGATGATTTTGCCATCGAAAAGGCGGTTGCTGTGTTGTGCGATCGCGTCCTCGATCCCCTATGGACAAGTTTTAACTATAGTTCTTTGCTCCCAGATCAAGCTGATGCGGTAGTCTCAGGATTAAATCAAGTGATGACACCATGTTTTGGCGCTGGTGGGCGGTTAGTCTGGCTAGTTAATACTACTCTGTGTCAACATTGCCCAGACAATGTTTTAGCAGAACTGACGCGCACCTTACCTGTCATTCCCGAAAACTCATTTTTATTGCTCACTAGTCGTAGCAAACCCGATGAACGCTTGAAAGCAACAAAAATATTGAAGCAATACGCCACAGAATTCCGGGAATTTGCCCTGATTCCCCCCTGGAAAACTGAGTTGCTAGTACAAGCTGTTCATCAAGCTGCTCACACTGTGGGTGTAAAATTGACACCATTAGCTATGGAATTGATTGCAGAATCCGTAGGCAACGATACACGCCTGCTTTACAATGAAATGGAGAAATTGCGGCTCTATGGTGCGGCTAGCAATCAACCGCTAGATGTAGATACTGTTGCCAAGTTAGTTAGAAATACTACCCAAAATAGTTTACAATTAGCTGCTGCCATTAGAACTGGGGATACAGTTAAAGCTCTAGCTACCTTGAACGATCTGATCAATGCTTCCGAGCCAAGTTTAAGGATAGTTGCGACATTGATTGGTCAATTTCGCACCTGGTTATGGGTAAAAATTATGATGGACAGTGGTGAGCGCAATCCCCAAGAGATCGCCAAAGCGGCTGAGGTAGGTAACCCTAAACGGATTTACTTTTTACAACAAGAAGTCAAGACACTTTCTGTACAGCAACTGATCGCTACTTTACCTCTGTTGCTGGAATTAGAAGTTAGCCTCAAGCAAGGATATTCAGATATAGCGACACTTCAGACGAAAATTATAGAACTTTGTCAAGTGTCTCGAGGAACTTGACACCAACTATGAAAATTTGATTGATTATATAAAAATTTCATGGATTGGGTAGTTTCTGGAACTTCTTACTCCTAAAATAATTCAGAGCGAATATCATATCCATACTGTAGTTCTGTGTCACACGTTATATGAAAAAAACTGCTAATTTATTTTTCCTACGTAGCTTAAAGCAGATGTTTTCCCAAACATTGTCTTACAGTGCGATCGCTACTACTGGTTTAGTCGCCAGTGTTCTCATCTTCAGCAGTCAAGCTAATGCTCAAAGCCCATCACCAGTTAATAAGGATGAAGTCACCAAGTATGCCCAATCCGTATTAGCAATGGAGCCAGCACGTCAACAAGCCTTTGATGAAATTAAAAAAATTATGGGTGGTAGAGAAATCCCGAATATCGTTTGTAACGATCCCAAAATCATTAATAGTCTACCCCCAAAAGTTAAAACTATCGCCGAAAAATACTGTAAACATTCCCAAAAAATAGTACAAGAAAATGGTCTTACTATTGAGCGTTTCAATCAGATTACTGTAGACTACCAAAATGACAATAATGTGAAACAGCAGATTTCTAATGCATTAATCCGCCTGCAAAATTCTTCAGAAAATCCTTAAGCTATAGTCATCACCAACAATTCAAAATCAGATTTTTACCTGGTAATTACGAATTATGAATTAATAACTATGTTGGGTTTCTACAGATGCTTGTCGCTTAGCATGGATATTTTTCATATGCTTCTTCACAGTGTTGATTGTGATGTAAAGCTTATTGGCAATATCTCTATAGCTATAGTTACTTCTATACAATGACCAAATTTCCGCTTCGCGTGGGGTTAAATTGTATTTTCTGACTTCAGCGATCGCCACATTTTTTAGAGACTCACCGCGATTTTCGATAGTTACTAAAAAATAAGGTGATTGGGAAATATTTAAATTCATCAATCTCACCCGAATGCGAAAAATATCGCACTGATTCACAACAATCTCATCTGATAAAATAATGAGTTGCTCATCACTAAAGCTGTGATTTTCAATTAAAGATTGGCAAAGCCTCCAGATAACTGGGTGGAGAAATTTTTGGTGATTATTTTCTGAAGTTAAGTAAGCACACATCCGCGAGCCAGATGCATTAGCATGAAATAACTCACCTACATTATTCAAAATTAAAATGCCATCTTCTAAATTTTCAATCACTGCTTGTAAAAAATAAACTTGCAGCAGTTCACCATAATTAATCTGATCTAGTTCTAGTGATTTAATTGCTGTTTGTACGGGAGTTTTTGTGATAGTAAGCATATGACAACCGCATCTGTAAAATATTAAATATTTAATCAGTTAAATTGGCAACATAATTTACCTACAACTGTGAAATTATCCATTTCGGATACAAAAAAATATTTTTTTCAGCCTACAGGTAGCGTCAGGAAAAATATGTTCTGATATATGTCGATTGCAACTTATTGAAGCAGCCACGGGTACGTAGGGGGTTACCACGCCATTTGCTACAACTCTTGCAACCCTGCTTAAGTGAGTAAAGCCGAACTGTGAAACTGTCCTGCGCTCCTGGCTCATGAAAAAGGTTGCTATTCGTGCTGTTTACCTCCGCTAATAGAGGTAAAAATGATTGTAAATTATTTTCTCAAAATCTCCCCGTAGGTAATTTAGTCCGAAGTGCGATCGCCACTAAACTGGCAAAGCGTTAGTGAAAATTTTATACAAATAGCTATGGTAGATGTTTATATTCTTGACTTATTGGTCATTGGTCTACTTTTGCTAATAGTCACATTAGGGTCAGGCTGGATTTCACGTCTACCTCTTTCCTTCGCCCTCATCTATCTTCTGGTGGGAATTTTTTTAGGCCCTTATGGTTTAGGGTTGATTCAATTGCGCCGTGATGATGTATTCAATGCCGAGTTTCTTGAAAGGATTAGTGAACTTGTAGTCATTATTTCTGTCTTTAGCTGTGGTTTAAAAATAGTCAGACCACTTAATTTAGGAATTTGGGATATTACAGCCCGCCTCATCGGATTTTTGATGCCGATTTCAATTCTTGCTCTAGCTGTTGTCGGCAAACTATTTCTAGGTATGGATTGGGGCGCGGCTATTTTATTGGGAGCAATTCTCGCACCAACCGATCCGGTGTTAGCCTCAGAAGTACAACTAACCGATACAAACGATCAAGATGAGTTACGCTTTGGTTTAACTTCTGAAGGTGGTTTGAATGATGCTTTAGCATTTCCTTTTGTTTATTTTGGTATTTATGCTCTAAAAGATAGCAACTGGAATAATTGGTTGAGAAATTGGTTGTTAGTAGATTTAATTTGGGCGATCGCTGCTGGTATAGTCATGGGCATTGTTGTTGCTAAAGCCATAGTTTGGTTAGATAAAAAAATCCAAAAGCGTCGTCGTGCCGATAACTTGATGGAAGATTTTATCGCTATCAGCATGATTTTTATAACTTATTCTTTGACAGAAGTAATCAATGGCTATGGATTTTTAGCCGTATTTGTTGCAGGTTTAGTTGCTCAACGTAGTTACCACAACCCAGAACAACCACTGGCACAACTTGAATTCATTGAGCGAGTGGAAAAACTGCTAGAAGTTGGAACAATTTTGCTATTGGGATCGATATTATTAATCCAGCCGATGCTCAATTATGCAGTTCAATCTTTAATAGTGATAGTTTTGTTATTTTTAGTCATCCGACCTGTGGGTGTTTGGATTAGTACAATAGGTAAACGTCCGCTAAATTCCCATCGTCGCACCTTTAATCCAGGAACTCGCTGGTTATTTGGCTGGTTTGGTATTCGTGGAGTTGGTTCTTTATATTATCTTGCCTATGCATTTGGTAATGGCTTAAAAGGTGACGCTGCTGAGCAAATTGCTTGGATAACTTACACTACGATTGTAGCTTCTGTAATTGTGCATGGAATTAGCGCCACGCCATTAATGAGTTGGTATGAGCGCCATCTTGCTCAAGATCCAAAACCTCATATTCCGGCGACAATTGATGAATTGGAATAAGGGCATTGGGCATTGGGCAAAAGTCAAAAGTCAAAAGTGAAGAATAATTAATTATTTCTTCCTTGTCCCCCTTGTCCCCTTGCCCCCCTGCCCCCCTGCTTACCCCAAAACTTTATGTAAGGTATTAAGTAAGACTTGGGCTGTAAAGGGTTTTGCTAGGAATTCTCGGATACCAAAGCTTTTCTTTTGAGCGGGAGATTCATAACTCATCAGTCCACTCATGGCAATAATTTGTACTTTTGGATTCATGCGTTGCAACATGAGTATTGTGCTAGCACCATCCATGACTGGCATCATCATGTCTAATAACACTAGGCTAATGTCATCCATATGTTGAGCATAAAGTGCCAGCGCACCAATGCCATCGCTAGCAGTTAAAATTCTGTAATTATGGCTTTCTAAGGTAGTTTTAGCAATTTCACAAATTGAGACTTCATCATCCACTACTAAAATTAATTCGCCATTACCATTTGGCAGTTCTGCATCAATTACGGCTTTGGTTTCTGTAACTTCTCTACTCGGCAAGTAAACTTTAAAACAGCTTCCTTTTCCTATCTCACTGTTAACCGTCACAAAACCACTGTGGTTTTTAATAATCCCCATGACAGTGGAAAGTCCTAAACCTGTTCCTTTGCCGACTTCTTTGGTAGTAAAAAAGGGATCAAAAATCCGCTCCATAATTTCTGGGGGAATGCCTATTCCTGTATCAGCGATCGCGATCGCTACATAAGAACCTTCTTTAGCATCGACATGCACAGTAGTAGCGTAATTTTCATCAAGCCAAAGGTTTTCAGCACTAATGTGTAAAATCCCTCCATCTGGCATAGCGTCACGAGCATTAACACATAAATTCATCAGCACTTGATGAAGTTGAGTTGCATCGGCAAAAACTGTCCAAAGTTCTGGATTGATGTCAGTTTTAGTTTCAATAAATTTGGGAAAGGTTCGCAGGGCAACCTGCGCTACATCGGAAAGCAAATGCCGTACTTGGACGATGGAACGACTACCTTCAACTCCGCGTGTAAAAGAGAGAATTTGCTGCACTAAATCAGCACCTCGCTTGGCACTATCTTCTAGAATGCGTAGCAGTTGCTGAGTGTTCTCATCCAGGTTGGGGAGTTGGATCGGTAGCAGTTGGGCAATTGCCAAAATCGGAGTCAAGATATTGTTGAAATCATGGGCAATTCCACTGGCGAGAGTTCCCAAGCTTTCCAGGCGTTGAGTGCGGAGAAATTGAGCTTCTAGTTGTTTTTTCTGAGTAATATCAGTACTTATTGTCAAAATTGATTTAGGATTACCAGCTTCATCGCGCATCAGCGTCCAGCGACTTTCGACGATGATATCTCTACCATCTTTTGTTACTTGGTGGAACTCGCCTTGCCATTTATCATCTTTCGCCAAGATTGACTGTATTTCTAGAAATGGTGGTGAAGGTTGCCTAGATTTAAATAATAGTTCAGCGGCATTTTTCCCAAGGACTTCGGCTGTCGTCCATCCGTAAAGACGCTCGGCACCTTTATTCCAAAATAAGATATGATTTTCCAGGTCACGAACTGCGATCGCATCTATGGAAATATCCAAAAGAGCTGCTTGTTCGTAGATTTTCTGTGCTGTTTGCTTGCGATCGGTAATGTCCTCAACTGTACCTACATGACCCAGGAATCTGCCTTCTGTTGAGTACATCGGACTAGCTAGGGCACGCACCCATCGTACCTCGTTTTGGCAAGTCAGGAGTCTGTACTCGCGAACCCAGGTACTTTGTTGAGATACTGTCTGTTGCCAATTTTCAACAACCTCAGAGCGATCGTTGGGGTGAATCGCTTGCGTCCAATCGTAGCCTAAACTCTCTTTTTCACTTAAGCCAGAAATTTCATACCATAAAGGATTAATGTAAGTAACCTGCCCTTGATCATTAGTCTGGAAGATAGCCAAAGGAGCTGAAGAGCAGAGTGTACGGAAGCGGTCTTCACTTTCTTGAAAAGCCTGTTCCGCACTATGCCGTTTGTACCTTTCTTTAGCCTCCCGCAACTCGCGCTCCACCGCCGGCACTAGGCGGGCGAGGTTACCCTTAATTAAATAGTCGTGCGCTCCCGCTTTCATTGCCGCGACAGCAATATCTTCGCCAATGGTGCCGGAGACAATGATAAATGGTAAATCCAGCTTTCGCCGGAGAAGGAGTTTGAGAGCTTCTAAACCACTGAAGCTAGGCAGACTATAATCTGCAATCACAATATCCCATGATTGTTGATTGAGCGCTGCCTCCATCCCATCGGCGGTATCCACGCGAACATAATTCAAAGTGTATCCACCGCGACGCAACTCCCTAACCAGTAGGAGTGTATCATCTTCCGAATCCTCAACAATTAAAACACGCAGGTGGGGGAGCATCTTGACTAACTCTCTAAAGGGGCGGCGCTTCGTTCATTAATAACCAGTACATTCCCAGTTGTCGGACTGCTTCGGTAAATTGAATGAAATCTACAGGTTTGCGGATATAACTGTTGCACCCCAAACTGTAACTATTAATTAAATCTTTTTCTTCACTGGAAGTAGTTAGGACGACTACAGGTAACAAGCTGGTGCGTTTATCTTCTCGTAAGCGACGTAGGACTTCCATACCATCGATCCGGGGTAGCTTCAGATCCAGCAAAATCACAGTAGGTTTAATGTTGATATCTCGGCCAGAGTGAACTCCAGTGCCAAATAGGTAATCTAGAGCTTCCACACCATCGCGAGCTACTACTATTTCATTACTGATGTGATTGCGCCTGAGTGCTCGAATCGCTAAAGCTTCGTCATCAGGATTATCTTCTACCAGCAAAATCATTTTATTGCTCACGCTTCTGCTCCAGCCTCATCTGTTACCAATGTAAAGTAAAAAGTGGCTCCCTGTTCTACAACTCCTTCTGCCCAAACTCGACCACCATGCCGATGCACAATTCGTTGTACAATGGCTAGCCCAATTCCATTTCCGGGAAATTCATCTACTCTATGCAGCCTTTGGAAGGGGCCAAATAACTTGTTGGCGTAGGCCATATTAAAGCCAGCACCATCATCTCGAATAAAGTAAATGGGGATGCCACTGTCTTGAGAAATTGCGCCAAACTCGATTTTAGCTTGATTGTGCTTAGAAGTAAATTTCCATGCATTATCGAGTAAATTTGTCAATAACATGTGCAAAAGTCTGCTATCTCCTTGAGCAGTAAGCCCTGGTTGAATAATACACTCAACCTGTCTGCCTGGGTGAGCTTCCTGTAAATCTGTGCAGATTTCTCTTGCCAATAAACTTAGATCTACAGGTTCTAACTGGATATCGCTACGCATCAACCGCGATAGATTCAACAGATCATCAATCAATTGCCCCATCCGTTGAGTAGCTGACCGAATTCGCCGCAGATAGTTTTGTCCCATGTCATCGAGCTGGTCTTGGTAATCTTCCAGTAAAGCCTGACTGAAGCCATCAATACTGCGTAGAGGGGCGCGTAAATCGTGGGAAACGGAGTAGCTAAAAGCTTCCAGTTCTTTATTTACTGCCTGTAGTTCAATAATTGCTCGTTGTAATCCTTGATTGAGGGAGATAACTGCTTGTTCAGCTTGCTGGCGCTCCAGCACTTCTGCTTGTAAATCGGCAACGAGTTCTGCGTGTTGAAGTGCCACAGATAGATGACTGGCAATTTCCGTGGCAAATTCAATCTCTGTAGCTTGCCATTCTCTTGGCTCGCTACATTGGTGAATGCACAACAATCCCCAAAGATTTTCACTCTGTAACAGCGGTACTACTAAATTTGCTCTAATTTGAAATTGAGCTAGAACTTCGATGTGACAATCACTCAACCCATAATTATGAATATCTGCGGCTGCCTGAATCCGTCCCTGTTGATAAGCAACTGCAAACTGTTCACCAAAGCAGTGGTCATGGATTTTTTGCGCCATAGCCGATGGAAAAGCTGGATCTACATCCTCGGAAACAAATTCGCCATCATCCCAACCTGAATCTGGGTAGAAGCGAAACATCCCCACTCGGTCTGCGACTAAAAGTTGGCGCACCTCAGTAGCTGTAGCTTGAAAAATTGCGTCTAGGTCTATTGATTCGCGCAGGCGAGTAATTACACGGAATAATGTTTTTTGCCGTTGTATCTGGAAATTTGCCTGATTGATTTCATGCTCTAAATTGCGGATTTCATCTCCCAGAATCTGCTTTAGCTCTACAAATGCTGCTTCATCGCGGCATAAATCCCGCAGTCTTGCTAGTGTCTCTGGGTTCATTTTTTTACCTATTAGAGGATGTAATAATGCGCAGAAGTCAAGCTGAACGCTGAAGTATGAAGTATGAAATTACCCCACCGATAAAGGGATGGAGCATGAATTAAGGAAAAACTTATTTTTTTTCGCCCACAAGGGGCGAGGCTCTGACCTTCCCTCACTTCATCCTTCATCCTTTCTTTTGTCAATAGTCAATAGAATTATCTTTCTGGGTTTTTAGCTGTTTTGAATTGTATTAAAATTTACGTATCAAGTAGGAAATTTGGGGGCAATATGAATTACCCCTACGGTAAATCAAGGCTTTTACCTCATGGATTCTTTAAATGCGATCGCTCATTTAATGAACATAGACTAAAGACGTAGGGCACAACAATAATATTGTGCCCCTAGCATGGAAATATTTTTAAATTGCAAATCCCGTCAGAAAACTAACTTGATGCCGTATTAGCAGCTGGTGACGCTTTCACATTTGCTGGAGCGCCACCCATGCGAATCTCTGTTGTGAAAGAAGCCATGCTAAAGCCACCCTGATGTTTTATAGTACTTACTCGCATCCGCAAATTAGGGCTAGCAAACCATAGCCGTTCCTCAGACAAAATATTTTCATATTCTGTTGTTAGGGTCAAAGCTTCATCACTGCCAATCTTATAGCGTCCAGCAACTGGAGCTTTTTGTGTATGACCCAGATCCCAAAGTAACTGCCCTTCATGGGGATTATCGTCATCAGGTACTGAAACTAACACAGTAGTTCCACTATGTTTTTCTTTATCACCTGCTATAGCGCCGTTTCCAGTAACTCTGATACCACAAGCCGCAAGACTTGGGTTAATTGCATATGTTTGACATAGTTTGACGACATCTGGATGATCTGCTGTCAGCATTTCAATGGTGATATTTGACTTACCGTCTTCGGATTGCTTAAAAGCCAACTTATGGCTAGTACGATGGGAAAACCATTTACCAGCGCTCAACTCAAAAAACTCTTCTATATTCATGATTAAAACTCACCTGCATCAAAATGCTGAAAATCCCACTTATTACACGGTAGCAGGAGGCGTTGCCGAAAGGAGTGTGAACTACCCAACCTTGGCTTCGCCTGAAGGTTGGGCTTCTGTACTCAAGGGGGAGTGCCGCAGGTGAGACTTTCGTCCCATCTTTGGTCTTACCTCCCCTCCTACAGCAGAGACGGCTGAACCTTCCGCCTTTAGCATCCTGATTCCCTCTGCTCTAATGTTTATCGCAGCGTTCCCATCTCGGTCATGATGTGCGCCACAGTGGGGACAAGTCCACTCACGAACATCCAGTGGCATTTCACCAATTTGATAGAAGCAATTAGAACAAAGCTTGGAACTGGGGAACCATCTGTCAATTTCCACCAACTTTGCACCTTTGCGTTCTAGCTTGTAGGCTAAGAAGTTGCTAAACGTTCCCCATCCACAATCAGATATTGCTTTTGCTAATTTGTGATTACGAACCATGCCTTTGACATGAAGATTCTCTACTATGACAGCTTGGCTATCGCTGACCAACTTGTAACTAAGTTTATGTAGGAAATCTTGCCTTGAGTTACTAACCCGTTCGTACACTTTAGCGACAACTTTACGATATTTATTTCTTGAATTACTCCCTTTTATTTTACGTGCTAATTTTTTTTGTTTCCGTTTCAGGTTTCGCTCATGTTTGGCGATGTGCTTAGGATTGTCGTATTTAGAAACTTTCTCGCCGTCAGTAACAACAGCAAAGTGTTTCAAGCCTAAGTCAACGCCATAAATCTTGCCCTCCGTAATTGTGGGGGCATCTCCGTCCATTTCAGTCAGGATAGATGCAAAATACTTTCCTGATGGGGCTTTACTGACGGTTACAGTCTTGATTTTCTCCTCAATTGGTCGATGTATTTTGGCTTTGACTATCCCAATATTTCCTGGGAGTTTAACATTGCCATCTACAATTTTGACGTTTTGAGGATACCGGATCGACTGTTTACCGTGTTTAGATTTGAATCTAGGAAACCCTGCCCGCTTATCAAAAAAGTTCTTGTATGCAGTAGTCAGATTGAGTGTTGTAGCTTGTAAAACTTGGCTATAACAATCAGCTAACCATTCTGTATCTTTCTCTTTTTTGAGCTTAGGTAATAGTGCATTGAGTGCCGACTGTCCTAATCCTTTACCCGTTTCTTTGTAAGTGTCAATTGACTTATTTAGAGCGTAATTCCACCACCAACGCGCACATCCAAATGCTTGCGCCAATAGTTTTTCTTGCTCTTTTGATGGGTATAAACAAACCTGAACAGCTTTATGTAGCACTCAATATCACTTCCTTGATTTATATATCTTACTACTATATAAAGTTACCAGTAAAGAAAAACCGGAAAATATTTGGCTACTCCTCATACATCTTTTTCCTTACCAACCTACGGTTGATGATGGTCAAAGATGCAATCGTCGCATCCCTCTCCCTATCCCCACCCTGCACTTTCGGGGTGGGGACTTCCGCGTTACGTTAAATGTTAGGGGGAGGGGGACAAGGGGGACAAGGGAGATAAATGCCCAATGCCCAATGCCCCATGCCCTTGTCCCGCCACAAGCCCAATGCCCAATGCCCATTAGACTATTGACTATTTATTGCTTCCAGCCGCTCAAGAGAAATTCTCGCTGCTTCAGCGACGTGGGAATGGCTATCTTTTTCTAGGTATTTCAAGGCTGAGACACTCTTGGGAGTGGGAAGATTACCTAAAGCTTCTGCAAGACGCTGGCGCACTAACCAATCATCTGATTGGGCGAAGCGGAGGATTAGATCTACAGACTCAATGTCTTTAATTTCTCCTAATGCCGCGATCGCAGCTTGTTGTATGACAATTTCTTCACTATCGAGCGCTTGCACAAGAATCGCATGGGCACGCGGATCTTTAATATTGCCCAAGGCAACTGCTACACTAAAGCGTACTAGCCAATCAGTATCTTCATAAAAAGTTCTTGCTAGTATCTCAAAAGCTCTGGCATCACCTAAATATCCTAAAGCGCCAGCGGCATCGGCTCTTATACCATAATCTGGGTCATTTTCGAGAATTTTTACTAAAAGCGGATAACTTTCTGGCGTTGGTTTAACTCCCAAAGCAAAAATTGCCATCGATCGCAGTTGCAGAGAGTCGTCATTCAATACCTTTTTAATTAAAGGTAGAGCATCTTCAGACGCAACATGGCGCAGATTAGCCAGAGCTACCATGCGATCGCGCAAATTGGGACTTTCTAATTGAGCAGAAATTTCTTCTAAGCTTAAAGCAGTCATTATGATTAAAGCACTTTCTTTACTTATCTTTACTTTACAAAAGTACTCCCAAAAAAGGACACCTTTTCCTTGGGCGGTTAACCAGACATGAATTGGTAGGGAATGGGGAATGGGGAATGGGGAATGGGGAATGGGGAATGGGGAATGGGGAATGGGGCATTGGGAATGGGGCATGGGGCATTGGGCATTGGGCATTGGGCATTGAGCATGGGGCATTGGGCATTGGGCATTGGGCATTGGGAAAAAAACTGCCCACACTCCCCCTTGTCCCCCTTGTCCCCCTGCCCCCCTCCCCCCAGACTACTACCTACTTCACCGCCAAGGTCTTACTTGTTGCCGATGACAAGCGGAACTGAAAATTGATGCAATAAATACTAGTTTTGACCAGCAGTACCCATGACAAACCGCGTTTTGATTCTTGGAGGTAGGGGGCGGATTGGTAGCAGTGTTGCTCAGGATCTAGCCACCCACACTCAGGCAGAAATTACGATTACTGGACGTTATCCAGTGGCTGAAGGAAACGAAGATGCCAAGTGGCTCAGTAGCAAAAATAACTGGACTTTAGGAACAGGGGTGCAGTTTTTAGTGTTGGACTTGGTGGAAGTTGACAAACTGCGGCAGGCGATCGCAAACTCGGATTTAGTCATTCACTGTGCTGGTCCTTTTCACTACCGAGATACTCAGGTTCTGGAAATTTGCATTGAACTAGGTGTTAATTATCTAGATGTCAGTGACCACCGTTCCTATACTAGTAAGGCTTTAAGTTATAACGAACAAGCTGCTGCTGCTAATGTCACGGCAATTATTAATACGGGAATTTTCCCCGGTATTTCTAATAGTATGGTACGGCAATGTGTCGAGCAATTCGATCAAGCCGAAAAAATTCATTTGAGTTATTTAGTCTCCGGTTCTGGTGGCGCTGGTGTCACAGTTATGCGGACAACTTTTTTGGGGTTGCAGTATCCTTTTGAGGCTTGGATAGATGGCAATTGGCAATTAGTTAAACCATACAGCGAGAGGGAAGATATTAGTTTTGCATCACCCTATGGAAATACTGGAGTTTACTGGTTTGATATGCCAGAAACTTTCACCATGCCCCATTCTTTTCCATCTGTGAAGACTGTAATTACCAAATTTGGTTCAGTCCCCGATTTTTATAATCATTTGACTTGGATAGCAGCCCATATTTTCCCGAAATGGTTAATGCAGCGTCGCAGTATGATTGAATTTTTGTCTTATGTCAGTCATTTTATGACGGATGTGACTAATGCTTATACAGGAATTGGGGTAGCAGTGCGTGCAGAAGTCACAGGACAAAAAGATGGGAAAACAGCCGTTTATTGTGCAAATTTAGTTTATGAAAATACCGCTCTAGCTTCTGGTTGTGGGACAGGTAGTATTGCCCAATTATTACTTGAAGGTAAATTAAAAAAACCTGGAGTTTATCCTGTAGAAGAGGCACTACCTACAGATTTGTTTGTGGAAACAATGAACAGCCGAGGAATTAAAATTAATAGTAATTGGGTGAAAAGTTAGTTGTCAGTTGTCAATGGCAGATAATTGCGATCGCTCTCCAAATGGTATCCATAGAGAAAGCGATCGCTGATTAGATTGATTATTAAGCAACCCGCTCAATTGGCGATTATTTTTTTACAAATTTTTGCGTGTAACTACTTCTGTGTTAGCTGAGGCTAAATTTGATTGTTAAAAAAGTGTCAAAACCCATCTACAAACAACCGACAAATGACTATTGACTATAGACTATTGACTATGGACTATTAAATATTGACCCACGAAGCGCAATAAATCTTTCTTTGTGATGAAGAATTTCCTTGTTAAAGAAATTAGTCTTCAAAAAGACAGATTAGCATGGAAGATTTCTGCAATGGGACAAGATATTTTTGAGTTACCAGCGCCGCCAATTAACTCAATTGTTGGGCATTTAGTTGATCTCGGAGAAGATCCATTAGGCTTTCTCTCCCGTTGTCGTGATTATGGTGATATTGTTCCGTTACGCTTAGGATTAACACCCGCTTGTTTGCTAACTAATCCTGAATATATTGAAGAAGTACTAAAAAATCGCGAGACTTTTATTAAAAGCCGTGGCTTTCGGGTATTAAAAACTTTACTGGGTGAAGGGTTGTTAACCGCAGAAGGAGAATCTTGGTTTTGGCAACGTCGCCTAGCTCAACCTGTGTTTCACCAAAAGCGGATTAATGAATACGGCCAAATAATGGTAGAGTATAGCAACCGTATGTTGCAAGCTTGGCATGATGGCGAAATCCATGATATTCATGCAGATATGATGCAGCTGACTTTGGCGATTGTCATGAAGTGCATTTTTAGCGCCGATGTTGATGCAGGTGAAGCCAAAGTGGTTGCTAATGCCTTAGATGTGGCAATGCACTGGTTTGAAAGTAAGCGCAGGCAAAATTTTTTAGTGTGGGAATGGTTTCCTAGACCGGAAAACATTCGCTATACTCATGCTGTGGCGGAAATGGATGCAGCTATCTACAAACTAATTAGCGATCGCCGTCAGAGTAGCGAAAAAACCAACGATTTACTCTCGATGTTGATGGAAGCGCGGGACGAAGAAACTCAGCAACAAATGGACGATAAGCTGCTACGAGATGAAGTAGCAACTTTAATGCTAGCAGGTCACGAAACCACCGCTAATACTTTATCGTGGACATGGATGCTGTTATCGCAACATCCAGAAGTGCAAGAGAAACTCTCTGCTGAGTTAAACCAAGTTTTACAAGGAAAGTTGCCCACAATTCAAGACCTGTCTCGCTTACCATACACCCAGCAAGTGATTAAAGAGTCGATGCGATTGTATCCTCCAGTATCGCTGATAGGGAGAGAAGCCACACAAGATACCACAATTGGCGATTACGAAATCTCCCAAGGTACGACGATTATGATTAGTCAGTGGGTAATGCATCGCCATCCGAAATATTTCCCCAATCCCGAAGCCTTCCAACCAGAACGCTGGACAGAAGAGTTTGAGAAGCAACTACCCAGAGGCGTATATTTTCCTTTTGGTGATGGCCCGCGTATTTGTATTGGTAAAGGCTTTGCGCAAATGGAAGCAGCTTTATTATTAGCTACCATCGCCCAACGCTTTCAAATCGAATTAGTACCAGGGTTCCCGATTGTACCCCAACCCTCAATTACACTGCGCCCAGAATATGGTATTAAAGTCCAGATTAAGGAGATTGCAAATCAAGCTTCTGTACCTGAACAAAAGCAAGTACCTGTGACTCGATAAACTCCAGTATTGGGAAACTTGCATATTGGAAAAACCTAATTTTTCCTTACTCCTCCCTGTCCTCCCAAGAGAGGGAGGTTGGGTGGGTAAGGTTTGTCAAATTCACTTAATAATAAATGCTGGCTGATTAAGCTATAAAACTTATCAGGAATTCGGGATTAAGCACTAGATTTCTAGTGTGTAATAGTGTGGAATTCCTGCAACGTGTAGAGGCGAAACCGATGGCTTGGATTTACCTGGTGATTGCTGGTTTACTTGAGATGGGATGGGCAATTGGTTTGAAGTATACACAAGGATTTACCCAGCTTGCTCCTAGCATCGCTACTGTTACTTGTATGGTAGTGAGTTTCGCTTTCTTGTCAATAGCACTCCGCACACTACCAGTAGGTACAGCTTATGCTGTCTGGACTGGAATAGGAGCAGCCGGTACTGCTTTTTTGGGTGTAATTCTGTTTGGAGAACCTGCTGAGATCAGGCGCTTTTTCTGCATAGGCTTAATTATTGCAGGCGTGTTGGGACTCAGGCTGGTCTCCTCACATTAGCTTCAGCATCATCTGTGATCTTGAGGTTTTAAGTAAGTAAAATGGCTTTTCACCTACTAAGGGACTTCCAAATAAAAAAATATTCCAATCATTAACCTACCAAACCCGCAACTCGTAGGGGCGGGGTTACCCCCATTGGTGTCAACTTAAGTTAAAAGGCTTATCCCACAGGCATTTTACCCCACCCCTCAATCCCCTCCCCGTAAACGGGGAGGGGAAGTTTTGCGTTAGCAAAGCTGGGGTGGGGTGACGCGGATCGTGATGGTAGGTGAGATAATTCGGTCATCACGTCTTGGCAAGGGTTTCACGTTAAGTTGACACGTATGGGTTACCCCGCCCCTACAATTTGGCATAATTTATTTTTTGGAGTTCCCTAAAATTAGCTTTATGTATTTTTTGATTGAAGAATCGCCCTCACCAGTCGCCAAAATGTAAAGTTTTGACTAAGTGCGATCGCTCTATTCGCAAAATTTTGCCCTGAATAAATTTGTAGTGGGAGCATCTTGCTCCCTAATGTACAGTCAGCCCTCTAGAGAGCCAGCACTACAAAAAAATAAATTTACACATTTGAGATGCTCCCAATATCCTCAACCGAGCAGCCGATCGCCCCTGATTTGCGTTCTTTGCGATCGCAAAACTCAATAATCTTCATCTAAAACTACTACCAAATCTTAGCAAAGTGCGATCGCCTGTCCTAGGCGAAGAGATTTAAGCAGCGATGGGGAAATTGCTAAGTACGATTTGATCGCATTCCCAAAAAGTAAAATTTGGCAGCCAAGGCTGTATCCTCAAAGAGGGGTATTCTGCATTTATAAACTGCTTTATGTCTGCTGGACAAAAACTGCGTCAGTTATTGGCGCGTCCTGAAATTATTGTGATTCCTGGGGTTTATGACTGTCTAGGTGCTAAACTAGCCGAACAGTCAGGTTTTGAAGTAGTAGCCACCAGTGGTTTTGGGATTGCTGCTTCTACCTTGGGTGTACCAGACTACGGTTTGATCACGGCTTCAGAAATGCTCTACAGTGTAGGGCGAATTGCTCAATCCATAAGTGTGCCTTTGATTGCTGATTTAGATACTGGCTATGGTAATGCCTTGAATGTGATGCGCACTGTCAAGGATGCTGTACAGTTGGGTTTGGCTGGGATGCTGCTAGAGGATCAGGAATGGCCGAAAAAGTGCGGACACTTTGAAGGTAAGCGAGTCATCCCCCTAGCAGAACACGCCGGCAAAATCCGCGCCGCCGTAGAAGCCAGAGGTGATAGTGGTTTAGTAATTATTGCCCGTACCGATGCGCGCGCGCCACTGGGTTTAGAAGAAGCGATCGCCCGTGGTCGAGCTTACATAGCAGCAGGTGCAGATATACTGTTTGTAGAAGCGCCCCAGTCTGTGGAGGAATTAAAAGCGATCGCCGCTGCTTTCCCAAATGTGCCACTAGTAGCTAATATCGTTGAAGGTGGTAAAACTCCACAGATTTCTGCTGCTGAACTACAGCAATTAGGTTTCAAAATAGCATTTTTCCCTGTTACTGCTTTGTTGGCTGTCACCAAGGTAATGACTGCTTGCTTTGCTCACCTCAAAGCCCAGGGAAGCACCGCGAATTATTCAGAATTAGTTGACTTTCACGATTTTCAAGCACTGATTGGTGTCCCTCAATATCTGCAAATTGAAAAGAAGTTTGCAGCGGAAAATTACACACCAATTTCTGACAAAATTTAGACAGAATTCAAAAGAAAAAATTTAACATGAGTACTAACATTTCTGACATTACAGTCACAACCATCAATGGTGAGAATAAGCAACTGAGTGAGTACCAAGGTAAAGTACTCTTAATTGTGAATGTAGCATCCTACTGCGGATATACTTCTCAATATGAAGGACTAGAAAAGTTGAACCAAGAGTATAAAGACGCAGGATTAAAGATTCTCGGCTTTCCTTGTAATGATTTTGGCGCACAAGAACCAGGAAGCAACGAAGAAATAGTCCAATTCTGTACAAGTAAGTTTGGAGTCAGCTTTGAACTATTCGATAAAATTCAAACTAAAGGGCCACAAGAACACCCACTGTATGCGCGACTCACTAATGCAGTTGAACCAACAGGGCCTGTAGCTTGGAACTTTGAAAAATTCTTAGTCAATAAGCAAGGTGAAGTTGTAGGTCGTTTTAAGAGTAGCGTCAAGCCATATTCACCAGAATTAATTGCTACGATTGAAAGTGAATTAGCAAAATAAATGAAGGATGAAGGATGAAGGATGAAATTACCCTAACTATAAAATTATGGGTTATCTCATACTAATTTGAAAAATTCGTAGGGGCGGGGAAACCCCGCCCGGTGTTTCCCCATTTATGATGACAATCCATGACACTTTATTATTTTTCGTCAACTCCTTTGAGTAAATTCCAAATTAAACTTACCCCTTCTGCACCCCGCAGTATACCTCTGCCTTATTTTTAAACTAGCCATTCACGAGAAAATCTCTCTTAAGAGTCAACAGTCAACAGTCAACATTATATTTAACCTAGATATTTTTTGGATCTAAATACTCATGAACATTGCAATTATTGGTTGTGGTTATGTAGGTTGTGCAGTTGCTAAATATTGGCAACAGAAAACAAATTTTGTGGTGACTGCAACCACAACTACACCTGCACGTATCTCAATATTAGAAGCAGTAGCTCAAAAAGTTATCCTCACAAAGGGAAACGATCCAGAAGGGCTAAAGACAGTATTAGAAAATCAAGATGTAGTACTGTTAAGCGTCGCGGCAAAAAGTGGCGATTTTTATGAAGAAGCCTATTTGCAAACCGCTAAAACTTTAGCTTCTATCTTGCCAGAAATGCCTAACATTCGGCAATTGATATATACAGGAACTTATTCTGTATATGGTGATAGAAATGGTGCAGTTGTAGATGAAGAAACCTCAGTTACGCCTAACAATCCTAATAGTATAATACTGCGGCAAACTGAAGAATTATTACTATCAGCATCTAGTGAAAATCTCCGGGTTTGTGTTTTGCGCTTAGGTGGAATTTATGGCCCTGGTAGAGAACTAATCAACATATTTGGTCGCTTCGCTGGGACAACTCGTCCCGGTAATGGCGATGATATCACTAATTGGGTTCATCTTGATGATATTGTTGGTGCGATCGACTTTGCTCGCCAACATAATTGGCAAGGCATTTATAACGTCGTAGACGATGCACACCTAATTAGTCGGGAATTTTTTGATAATGTGCTAACGCCACACAATTTACCGCCAATTATTTGGGATGCTTCCCTCCAAAGTAAGCGCCCATATAATGCTTGGGTATCGAATCAAAAAATTAAAGATGCTGGATATCAATTGATACATCCACAAATGATTTTTTAGCAAATATTATAGTTGGCAAGTATGCAATAATTTAATCAGGTTCAATGGTGAGATATGACAGCATTTCCTACTCAGTTTTATACTTGGCAGAATTATCGCTGTGCTTACGAAATTCATCAACCTGATAATTCCAAAACAGAGGGTATTCCCATACTTCTAATTCATCCTGTTGGTGTGGGTTTATCGCGGCAATTTTGGCAGCGATTTTGCCGGGAATGGTATCAAGCTGGACATCAAAACCAAATTTATAACCCTGATTTATTGGGATGTGGTGAAAGTGATATGCCTCATGTAGCTTACACTCCTGATGATTGGGCACAACAGTTACAGTACTTTTTGCAAACAGTAGTGCAAAAACCTGTAATTATTTTAGTGCAAGGTGCTTTATTGTCGATTGCGATCAAATTAGTTCAAAAATCACCACAATTAATCCACTCTCTAATATTTGCTAGTCCTCCTGCTTGGGCTACTATCACCAAAAAATCACCAAAATGGCAGCAAAAAATCGCTTGGAATCTCTTTGATTCACCTTTGGGTAATGCATTTTATCGTTATGCACGCACCCCAAAATTTTTGCGCGATTTTTCAACTCGGCAACTTTTTGCCTCTGGTGATACTGTAGATGGAGAATGGTTGAATGCTTTACTAGCTGGTGCAGAAAATACCGCCAATCGCTATGCAGTATTTTCATTTTTATCGGGATTTTGGCGACAGGATTATAGTAGCGAAATCGCATCTATTCATAAACTTACCTTAGTTGTGGTTGGGGATACAGCATCAAGTATCAGTCGCGAAGGTAAAGCAGAAACCCCAGATGAACGGTTAGCAGACTACCTAGCCTGTTTACCTCAAGGGCAGGGAATTAAACTAACTGGGCGGAATGTTCTACCATATGAATCGACGACTGAATTTATAGCCGCGATCGCACCCTTTATTGATCAACCTGCTGTTGGCTACTCCTAGCTGGTAAAATTGTACACAGCTTGACAGTTATACTAGCCATCGCCTCATACTATCAATTGGTTAAATATCTCCGGAGGTATCATGCTGTCAAATCGCCGAGGACAACGAGTTCCCAATGTTACATTCCGTACTCGTCAAAACAATCAGTGGGTAGATGTCACCACCGACGATATATTTGCTGATAAAACAGTGGTTGTCTTCTCCTTACCAGGCGCTTTTACGCCTACTTGTTCATCCACCCACCTACCTGGTTATAACCAGTTAGCTAATGTGTTTAAAGAAAATGGCGTTGATGAAATCGTCTGTATTTCTGTCAATGATGCCTTTGTGATGAATGAATGGGCTAAAGACCAAGAAGCTAGTAACATCACTTTAATACCTGATGGTAACGGTGAATTTACTGAAGGCATGGGAATGCTGGTGGATAAATCAGACCTGGGCTTTGGTAAACGCTCATGGCGCTATTCTATGCTGGTAAAGAACGGTGTAATTGATAACATGTTCATTGAGCCAGAAGAGCCAGGAGATCCCTTTAAGGTATCCGATGCTGAGACAATGCTTAGGTATATCAATCCCCAAGCTGTCAAGCCTAAACTAGTGTCCTTATTTGCGAAAGTAGGTTGTCCTTACTGCGCCCGCGCTAAGGCTTTGCTCAAAGAACATGGTTTAGATTACGAAGAAATTGTCTTAGGTAAAGATGTAACTACTCATTCTTTGAAAGCGGTTACAGGTGCGACAACAGTCCCCCAAGTCTTTATCGATGGACAACTCATTGGCGGTTCTGAGGCCTTAGCAGCTCATTTTGGTGAAAAATAGATTGCAAAAAGCTTGAATAGTCAATAGTCAATGGTCAAAAATTGTTGACTGTTGACTGTTGACTGTTGACTGTTGTACGGGCGGGTTTAACCGACATATCTGTTTTCTGTGTAAAGATATCACTCAACCCGCCCCTACAGACTGTTGACAACCCTAACCCTGATTTATTGTGCTAGTTGCCGATAAAGTTATATGAATACACGCAAAGCACTTCTTTTAATTACTTTAGTTATGCCCGGTTTAGCAGTAGTAGGAGTATCGCTTTATTGGTTTATTTTAGATTATGACGCACTAGGAAAAGCTGAAGTTTATATAGAAAAGCTAGCAAAGGATGAAAAAGCTAGTAATAGACAATTAGATTATGCCTATCATCGCACTTTAGCGCATCGTATTAATGTATTTGCTGATGGAACTTGGGGATTAATTGGCGCAGTAATTACAGGACTCGGTATACATGGGTTAGCAACTATTCAAGAGCAATATCAAAGTAAAGATAAATTAAAATAATTTGTAATTCGTAATTCGTAATTCGTAATTATTCCATGACATTAACTTGCTCCCATACTGTGTGTGGGAGCGTATATCTAGGAGGCTCCGCCTGATTTTACGATCTCGTGAGGCGAAACCTACCACAATTTTTTTACCAATCTGAGACTGGTAAATAACGAATGCAAATGACGAATGACAAATGACAAATTAGGAATTACGAATCCAATGTGCCAAATCAGCCAAAGAGCGATCGCGGTATTTTCCATAGCGCTCTTGTTTATTCTTGATTTTCACGCCTAATTCGGGAAAAATCCCAAAGTTGGGCGGCATTGGTTGGAAGTGTTTCGGTGACGCAGAACTGATAAACTCAAATAATGCCCCCATCATAGTTGTGGGTGGTAGAGTTAAAGTTTCTTTTCCTAAAGCTATTCGTGCAGCATTAATTCCCGCCAAGCAGCCACCCGCAGCTGCTGCTGTGTAGCCTTCAGTACCAATCAATTGTCCAGCTGCTAATAAATTAGGACGTTGTTTAAATTGCAGAGTTGGATGCATTAATTGGGGTGCATTAATAAAAGTATTGCGGTGCATTACTCCCAACCGGACAAATTCGGCATTTTCCAAACCGGGAATTAAGCGGAAGACTCGCTTTTGTTCACCCCAACGCAAATTAGTTTGAAATCCTACCATATTCCACAGTTGACCGGCTTTGTCTTCTTGACGCAATTGCACCACCGCATAAGGACGTTCCCCGGTGCGACTATCAGACAACCCAACTGGCTTTAAGGGGCCATAGCGCATCGTGTCTTCACCGCGCAGTGATTGTTCTTCAATCGGGAGACAAGCTTCAAAGAATTTCGCTGTTTCCCGTTCAAAATCCTTTAATTCTGTTTGTTCAGCCTTCCTGAGTTCTTCCCAAAAGTGCAGGTATTGCTCCTTATTCATGGGACAATTGAGATAAGCCGCTTCGCCTTTGTCATAGCGAGAAGCCATAAAGGCAATATCCCGGTTAATCGATTCTCCCACAACAATCGGGCTAGCTGCATCAAAAAAGCTCAGGTATTCCATCCCCGTTAAGCGGCGGATATCTTCTGCTAAATCAGGACTTGTTAAGGGTCCAGTGGCTAAAACCACTATACCTTCGGGGATGGCTGGAACTTCACCGCGACGGAATTCAACTAACGGATGACTGGATAAAGTTTCGGTTAACTCTTGACTAAATTGTCCCCTATCTACAGCTAAAGCACCACCAGCAGGAACAGCGTGTTCATCGGCTTTGGTAATGACAATGGAATTGAGTTGACGTAACTCTTCGTGTAATAATCCAGTAGCGCGATCGCTCGCCATTGCACCAAAGGAATTACTACATACTAATTCTGCCAGATGTTCTGTATGATGGGCAGGGCTAAAGCGTTTTGGACGCATTTCATGCAAAATCACTGGTATTCCCGCTTGGGCTATTTGCCATGCTGCTTCTGTCCCAGCTAGTCCACCTCCAATCACTTGTATCGGTTGTTGAGTCATAGTTACAATGTCAATTCCTAATTAATCAAATCCGCTTTGCTGGGATTATTTATATATAGTAATGATAAATGATTGTTATGAGAGACGAGGAAAACATGAGTTTTAGGCTTGATTAAGCAAAGTCATCACCATATATAGCAACAAAGCTTGAAAGATTGTGAATCCTTGCATAAATGCGAGATGATTTTATAAATTTTCCTTTGCGTCTTTGCGCCTACCCTTCGGGAACGACTTCGTCGAAGGCGTGAGACTCTTATTCATTATTCACGCCTATGTATTATTATGAATAACACTGCTGCAATTTTCTATAAAAAGGATGGTTACGATACCTCTGGAACAAGACTCCTCGGTCGTCAAGCTGCGGGTGAAGGTTTCCTCAAGGCTTTAGTACAACATGGAAAAGCCGATTCGCTGTATTGTTATACCTCTAGCCAAGGAGAATTCGCGGAATTTTGCGATCGCATTAAACCTTGGATGACACGCTCTCGTCAAGTTACCTGGTTACCCAGCAACAATCATCAAATACTTACACAAGCCGGGACAATCTATCACCCAGATCCCATCTTATCTCAACTTGCTTGGGCGCGAAGATTTGATAATCAACGGGGATATAGTATCTGCGGTGTCACCCATACGATTGCAAGTATGGGGGTTATGGATGGTATTGGTGATGCACTCATCGCCCCGGTTCAGCCTTGGGATGCTATCATCTGTACATCTGTGGCTGTGAAGAATGCTGTTGACCGTCTTCTCAATACTTGGGCTGAATATTTAGCGCAACGCACAGGTGGTAAACCGCAGATTAATGTCCAACTGCCAATTATTCCTTTGGGTGTTGATTGCGATACATTTAATCACGGTGATAATACTCAGAATCTACGCAGCAGCCTGCGTCAAGCCCTGGGTATTCCCCAAAATGAGATTGTGGTGTTGTTTGTCGGGAGATTGTGCTTTTACGCTAAAGCCCATCCTGTCCCGATGTATTTGGCTTTAGAAAAAGCAGCCCAAGCAACCAAAACCAAAATTCATTTTGTCCTGGCTGGCTGGTTTGAAGATGAAAAAGAGAAAGTTAGTTTTATCCAAAGTTCGCAAACTTTCTGTCCCTCAGTTAATTGTATTTTTGTTGATGGACGCAAACCAGAAATTCGTGCCGGAATTTGGTCTGCGGCTGATATATTTATATCTTTAGTAGATAATATTCAAGAAACATTTGGGCTAACACCAATTGAAGCGATGGCGGCTGGTTTACCTGTAATTGTCTCCGATTGGGATGGTTATCAAGAGTCTGTACGCCATGAAATCGATGGTTTGAGAATTCCCACATTCATGCCACAACCAGGGTTAGGATTAGATTTAGCTGCTGGGTATCACAACAATAGTTTAAATTACAGCAGCTACATTGCCCATTCATCAATGGTAGTTGCAGTTGATATAGATGCAGCAGCCAACGCACTCATAAAATTAATTACTCAGCCGGAACTAAGAAAGCGTTTGGGCGAAAATGGCAGACAACGGGCTAGAGAAACTTATGATTGGTCAGTTGTCATCGCCGCTTATGAAAATTTATGGCAAGAATTAGCCGAAATTCGCGCTACTGCACCAATGTCTGTACCCTTACAACCAGGTAGCCCACCAGTCCCTTTATGTGACGATCCTTTTAGGGTTTTTGCCCATTACACAAGTAACACGCCCAGCCAGGATTTAGTATTAGGACTGGGTGCGATGAGTACACCAGAAAATTTACAACAAATTCGGCAAAATTGGATCACTAACTTTGGTGCAGAGAAAAGAAACGCAAATTTAACTATAGATGCAATATTAACTGCGATCGCCCAAAACGGCCCAGTTTCAATTGACACAATTCTCAATTCTCATCGAGATGTTTCTCCCGCCCAATTACTGCGTACCCTGCTGTATCTTGTAAAGTTTGATGTTCTGCGCATCAATTCGTAATATTGGGCGCGGAAACCGCGCCCCTACAATGATGGTAAAATTCTGTACCGAATCCAATACTTCTCGGTTAAGGGGAAAAGGGGAAGGGGAAAGGGGAAAGAAAAAACCTTTAACCTTTACCCTTTAACCTTTTTCCCAAACCCAATTCCGAGTTAAAAATGCTTAACCGAGCAGTATTGGTACCGAATCTCTCTTCCCTAAACCCTAACCCCTCAACTTGGATCTAGGCATTTTGGCGATCGCACAATACAATGAACAATCATTTGGTCTGGTGCAATGTGGATAAAGCTTAGGCGGCTGCTTTGGCAATGGCGCAGCTTATGGATAATCACCCCTAGTGTGGCTGGATTGATTATCTTACTACGCTTTTCTGGTTTACTTCAGTTTTTAGAATGGGCGGCGTTTGATCAATATATGCGTTTACGCCCCCAAGAAGCACCGGAAGATAGGATTGCAATTGTTGGTATTAATGAAGACGATTTACATGAACTGATTGGACAGGACTACATCCCAGATAAGTTTTTAGCTCAGTTACTGTTAAAATTACAAGCCAGAAAGCCTAGAGCCATTGGTCTGGATATTTATCGTGATTTACCTGTAGAACCAGGACATACAGACTTAGTCAAAGTTTATCAAAATAGTGCCAATCTAATTGGGATTCAGCAAATAACTGGCGCAGGTATTCCTCCTACCCCTATACTCAAAGCTAAGGGACAAGTAGGAGCTAATGGTCTAGTTCTTGACCCAGATGCTAAAGTCAGGCGAGGATTTTTATCAATTCGCGATCGCCAAGGTAAACAAATGTGGAGTTTTGGGATGCTTCTGGCTTTCCGTTATTTACAGCCAGAAGGAATCAACCCTCCCGAAATTAACGCGCCAACATACCGTATAGGAAAAACCACATTCCCGGCTTTTACGGGAAATGATGGTGGTTATGTGCGGGCTAATGATAGCAAATACCAAATTTTATTAAACTACCGGGGGCCGCAAAAGTACTTTCACTCAGTTTCTATGAAAGATGTTTTGCAAGACAGATTACCAGCCGATTGGGGACGCGATCGCATTATCTTAGTTGGTAACGTCGGCGAAATTTTTGAAGATTTCGTCTTTTCTCCTTTCAATAGCGGTTTTCCTCTAGGTATCGAACGCACACCCAGAGTCGAAATCCATGCAAATCAAATTAGCCAAATTCTCAGCAGTGTACTCGATCGCCGTCCCTTAATTAAAACTTGGTCAGATCCATTAGAATATTTGTGGATTTTGTTATGGTCAGGAGTCGGTGCTAACCTGATTTGGCAATTACGATATACCGACGGAATGAGCAAAGTTTCATTTCGTCAAATCATAGCACCCGTTCTGGCAGCGATCGCTTTAACAGGTATGACTTTTATGGCTTTTTTAGGTGGCTGGTGGATACCAGTTGTCCCGCCATTATTAGCTTTAGGGGGAAGTGCGATCGCGATCACAGCTTACCTCGCCCGCAGTGCTGGCGCAATTCGTAAAACCTTTGGGCGTTATGTAACTGATGAAATCGTTGCTAATTTATTAGAACAGCCGGATGGGTTGAAACTGGGAGGTGAACGCCGGACAATTACAATTCTTACTTCAGACCTCCGGGGATTTACTGCCATATCTGAGCGCTTACCCGCCGAAGAAGTCATAAAAATTATCAATCTCTACCTGGGATACATGGCTGATGCGATCGCCCAATACCAAGGAACCATCGATGAATTCATGGGGGATGGTATCTTAGTCTTGTTTGGCGCTCCCACCAGTAGAGAAGATGATGCCATAAGAGCGATCGCTTGTGCGATCGCCATGCAATTAGCGATGGAACCTGTGAATCAAGTTATGCAACAACTAGGATTACCTCATCTTGAAATGGGAATTGGGATTAACACGGGTGAAGTTGTCGTCGGGAACATTGGCTCAGAAAAACGCAGTAAATATGGCATAGTTGGCGACCAAGTTAACCTGACTTACCGCATTGAATCTTATAGTATTGGTGGGCAAATTTTGATTTCTGAATCAACTTTAAAACAGGTAGAATCATTAGTCAGAATCGATGGGCAAAAAGCAGTCCAACCCAAAGGTGTGCAACAGCCCATCAATATTTATGAAATTGGTGGTATTGGCGGAAAATACAATCTTTATTTGACTAAAGAAGCAGAAGTATATTTTACATTATCTGAAACTTTGCCCTTGCAATATACAGTGTTAGATGGCAAACATATTGATAGTAATATGCGTAAAGGCAGGTTAATTAAACTTTCCGCTAAAGGAGGAGAAATTTACCTTGAGCAAGATGAAAATACTGGAGTTTTAGCACCCTTCACTAATCTCAAACTTAACTTACTCATGCCTAATAGTGAAGTATTCAGCGCCGATATCTATGCCAAAATTTTAGAACAAACCACAGCGAATAGTTTTTACATTCACTTTACAAATCAACCGCCAGATGTTGAGAAACAATTGCAGAGAATTTACACAACCCAATCAAAACCAATCTAGATATAGCAGTTCTAAATCATTTGTGAAATTTACCAACTCTCAATTATTTCTCTTACCCTTGGCGTACTTAGCGTACTTGGTGAAGCAGTCCGATCTTGGGGGTTTCCCCCATGAGGAACTGCTGTTAGCGCAGCGTTAGCGACGTTCGCGTTAGCGTCTCCCCTTGGGAGAAGGAGCGTCACCCGGAGGGCGGTTCGTCAAAAAATATTTTCACAACTCAGATAAGATTGCTATAAATAACTCTTATTTAATTAGAGCAAAAAACGAAGTACATTTGTAAATCTTTCTTTCCTGTTCCCTTTAATTTGCGATCAAGAACAAGTCTACCTACATGCAGATTTACGCATCAAGATTCTCTAGGAAAATTGGGAGTCTAGTGTACTATTAACGCTGCCAATCATATATTAATCGTCCATGACGATCGCGCACAAGTTCCCATTGTCCATGACGATATGGTTGTCCGCGATAACGTACAGAGCGATAGCGTCCTCTATAATAATGTTTTCGAGTCCCCGGACGTTGATAATATTGTCTAGTCCGATGCGGTCTATGATAACGTCGTCGAGTTGGTCGGTGAGCTAACAGCAGCTCTTCACCTTGCTCTACAACTAATGTTGTCTGTGCGTCAATACTCTGTTCATTAAGCACATGATTGGGAGTAGTATCCTTAGCTTCGGCTAACACAGGTGGATACACGAAAGCTAACAGCAGGAACACTATTGAGGATAGCTTTTGGAAATGGTTCACGTTTTTGCTTTTCCTAAACCATTGGTAGTAATTTTATTTAATACTTAAGTTGAGCAACTATATAGTTCAGAATTTACCAACTTGAATAACGCAAAAGTAATGAAAGTAACTAAATTTGAAAACCAATGGTAAATCTAGAAACAGAAAGACTGCTATTGCGAATGTTCCATGAACAAGATTTTGAAGACTACTTTGCGATATTTAGCGATCGCGAAGTAGTCCGTTATCTTGGTGATGGTGAACCCTTGTCACGCTTTACAGCTTGGCGCAGCATGGCAGCTATGGTGGGACACTGGCAACTGCGAGGCTATGGAATGTGGGCGGTTGAAGAACGTAACAGCGGGGTTTTGCTTGGTCGAATTGGTTTTTGGAAACCTGAAGGCTGGCCTGGATTTGAAATTGGCTGGGCACTAAAACCTGCTTATTGGGGACGAGGTTACGCCACTGAAGGGGCAAAAGCAGCACTTAATTATGGTTTTAGCAGCCTAGATATAGATCATGTCATCAGCCTCATTTATCCTGAGAACATCAGATCGATCCAAGTAGCTCAACGCTTGGGAGAAAAGCTGGAAGACAAAACTAGACTTTTTGATAGAGACGTTTTAATTTATGGTATCACCCGTGAACAGTGGAGTCTTACCTAAGGGAACTCCAGAAAATAAATTATTCCGCTTTCAGTCGTTAACTGTTGACTGTTGACTGTTGACTGTTGACAATAGCAATGGAATATTTTTTTACGAGTAAATCCCTAAGAGATTTCTATGTGTTAAAAAGATATAGTCAGTCTAAAAGATTACTGTACCGAACAAATTATGAGAGCTTTGCTGACGTACTTTTAAGTTATTCTTCTTCGGTCAGATCAGTCTTGAGATTGCTAGGGTATGTTGAACAAGGAAGAAAATAACATGAGAGTAACAGAGTCTAGCTACGTTTTTGCTAATTCCCAACATCTCAGAGAGCTTGAAAGACTTCAAAAAATTGAAGAAGTATTTGATCCAGCAAGCCGCAGACGAATTTTGGCAACAGGCCTGACAGCAGGTTGGCGATGTCTGGAAGTAGGCGCGGGAGCTGGCTCAATCATGCGATGGATAGCAGACATAGTTGGCGAAAACGGCAGTGTTGTTGCTGTAGATATAAATACTGAGTTTTTAACAGATCTACAGCCATCTAATGTTGAAGTAATAAAAGAAGATATTCGGTATTTGCAGCTTGAGAAGCATTCTTTTGACTTAATTCATGCACGTTTTGTTTTGATCCACATCTCCGACTTTCGAGTTGCTTTATCCCAAATGTTGAGCCTGCTAAAACCAGGCGGATGGATTGTGCTGGAGGAACCTGATTTTTCAGCAGCCAGAGCAATTGTGGGAAATCCAGAAGCACTCAAATCCGTGCATCGAGTTAATCAAGCTATCGTGCAAATGTTTGCAAATAAAGGACTTGATTATGCTCTGGGTGTGAAGTTACCTGCCATCTGCCAAAGATTAAAATTACAAAATTTATCTGTAGAACACGATACACCATTATCTAATGGTGGCTTTGGTATGGCAACAGTGATGAAAATGTCCGCCATACAATTGGCAGAAAAATACATTGCAACTGGTCAAGCAACTGATGATGACATTGAGCAGTATTGTCAGTTTGCCGACGATCCCACTACTTGGGCTATCTATCATGGAACAGTGGGAGTTGTTGCTGCTAGTTAGGTAGTTGTCATTTGTCATTTGTCATTTGTCATTTGTCATTTGTCATTTGTCAACAGTCAACAGTCAACCGTCAGTTGTCTCCCTAGCCCCTAGCCCCTCTTTCTCAACTACAGCGGTTGTTTTGGTAAGCTGACTGTAACTTTAGTTCCTTGCCCGATTTGACTAGACAAAGAAATATTGCCTTTGTGTAATTCTACACAAGATTTAGCGATCGCTAGTCCTAGTCCTGTCCCAGGAATTGTATCTACGTTGCTTCCCCGACTAAAGGCTTGAAATAACTTTTCTTGATCTGTCATCGGTATGCCAATACCTTCATCTTTAATGTAAAATATCACTTCTGATTCTTTCCCAATTAAGTAAAATTCTACACTGCCTCCCTGTGGTGAATACTTAATAGCATTGGAGATTAGATTCACAAATATTTGTTGCAAAAGACCGCGATCGCCCCAGAAGTTTTGGTAGTTTCCACTACTATTAAAAATTAATTCATGGCGATCGCTCACTGTTTCTCTCTCCTGTTCAATCAGGTCATGAAAAAATTGCAGCAGATCGAGTGGGATGGGTTTAAACTTGGTTTTGTCGAGTTCAAGTCGATTAACCATCAGCATGTTATCCACAAGTTTGGACATCGACCGGGCTTTTTGCTCAATAATTCCCAAAAACCTCTGTTGTTTAAACTCATCGAATTGCTGACCATGTTTGAGCAAAGTTGATGCCGCCGCCAAGATGGAAGTCAATGGTGTACGATACTCGTGGGAAACTGTGGCGACGATTTGAGATTTAAATGCATTGAGTTGTTTTGCTTTGACAAGCGCCGCTTGTGTTTGGGCTAGTAATTCAGCTTGTTGAATGGCGATCGCTAGTTGCACCGATAATTCATTGAGTATTTCTACTTCATCAGCTTGCCATTTTCGCTGTTGCGTACTATGGTGCGCAATCAACAGTCCCCAAAGCTGATCTTCTTGGTTACCATTGTTACTCAAATTAATGGGAACAACTAAATTGTCTTTGGTTTTAAATTGTTCTAATAAATCGAGGTAATTACTCAAGCCCGTTTCGTAGACTTGAGGAATGGCTAATTTACATCCCCAATGATGGTTTTCACCCCTAACCTCATGGCAAAGATTTTCGATATGATGGCATGATGACACCGTTTCCCATGATTCCATCGAGGAAGCCACCGTTTTACCGCCATTATCCGGGGAAAATTGATACACCAACACGCGATCGCATTTGAGAAGTTGCTGTACCTCTACTACCGCTGTATTTAAAATTTCCTCTAAATCCAAAGACTGGCGAATTCGTAATGCCGTCGTTGCAATTAAACGCTGTCGTTCTCGATTTTTGTATAGTTGGGCTTGCAAGTGCGATTGTTTGATAGCATTGCGGACAGCTAGTTGCAGTACATCTGGTTTCAGATATTGCTTGACTAAATAATCTTGCGCACCCCGTTTCATTGCTTGTACGGCGACTTCTTCATCACCCCGCCCTGTCAGCATAATCACTGTAATTGGTGAATCAAATATCTCTTGCTTTAGCTGGTCAAACAGTTCTAACCCACTCATATCAGGTAGGCAAAAATCCAGCAAAATGACATCACAATGAATTTTTTGGCACAAAGCTAGTCCGGATTCTGCACAGTCTGCCTCCAAAATTTGATAGGAATAGTAGGGATCTTGCAAAAGATATCGACGATAAATTTTTCGATCCGCTGCACAATCATCAATGATCAGTAGCGTCCATGTGTCCACCATAAAATTATGAGGATCAGAGGAATAAGAGAGATTTTTTAATCTCGGTTGCTATTGCATAATTCTAAAAATAATCTAAAATAAATATAAATAAAATCTAAAATTATTTGAGAAAACTTAAAGCAAACGACTACACAAACCGAAAAAGTCAGGTAAGTATGAAGTCGTGAGCTAGGGATGATAGGGAATCGAAAAAATTGACACAAATAGGGGGAAACAGCGTGACGCGGAGAACCAAGAGATCCAGAAGACACAGAGATATGGACTTACTGAGAACTTCTATCGAGTCTGAATATCAAACCCCAGCACAAGCAGACGACTACAGTCTGCTGCTGTACCGCGCGCCGCTTCCTGTCCTGGTGGGGACTACCTCATCAACCAGAAATACAGAAATATAATTTTCAGGCTGGTGGAGTATTAGCCTCCAGCCAATAGTCTACAAATGCCTGAATCGTTTTTCGCAATCCTTGCGCATCCATTGGCTTCACGAGATAGCCGTTTGCACCTTTTTGGTAACAATACTCAATATCTCTAGGGTTGGATGATGTGGTAAAAACAACGATCGGGATTTCTTTGAAAGTTATATCTTGCTTCAGCCGCTCTAAGATATCACGACCATCAATACCCGGTAAATTTAGATCCAGCAGGATTACAGAAGGTCGTAGCCCTGCACTAGAATTTTCATTACTGCTCTGTTTATAGAGCCAGTCTAAAACCTCATCCCCATTAGTACAGCGATAGATCGGGTTCTGGACAGCCATGCGTCGCATGAGGCGTTGCAGCATCCTAAAATCTTCATTGCTGTCCTCAACAACTAGTAGAGGTTCATGAAGTCTCGTGGTCATTAGTTGTCTTAACAAAATGTCATAATTTAAAGAATTTTGTTACTTATCTTAAACTAACCTGAGTTCGATACACAAGATTTTGACCTCACCCCCAGCCCCTCTCCTAAAAGGAGAGGGGAGAAAAACCATGATTTTTCGTTACTCCTCCCTCTCCAGGAAGGAGAGGGAAGCTGGGTGGGTGAGATCTATTCCAGGGTAAAGTAGAAGGTTGAACCAACGCCTATGGTAGATTCAACCCAAATCCGACCGTTATGAAGTTCAATAATCTTCTTGACAATGGCTAATCCAGCACCTACTCCCCCACCGTACTTTTCCTGAGAGTGGAGACGCTTAAACAGTCGAAATATGGTTTCTAAGTGATGTTGGGGAATTCCAATCCCGTTATCGCGGACATAAAATACTGGTGGTTCGGGGGTTTGCCTTTTTTTGTGGAGTTCAGGGGAATCTAGATAGCCGATTTCCACCCATTGTTCTGTTTTATCGTTGTATTTGAACGCATTATTAATCAGGTTACTAAAGACTTCATTCACCAGAACCGAATCACACTCAACTGTGGGTAATGGTCGAGGAATGCGAATATCAAAATGCTGAGAGTCTTGACGACTAGCACGAAAGACATCAATTAATTGGTTGAGTAATTCGTTGAGATTGGTAGCTTGCTGGCGCAGTTGTGCTTGTCCTAACTGGGCGAGTCGCAGCAGCGCATTAATCAGAGTTTCCATCCGCACCGATAAAGTTACCACTGTCTCTAGACATTCAAGCCCATCAGCATCCAAAATTTGGGCGTAATCTTCAAGGAGAATAGTTGAGTAATTATATATACCTCGCAAAGGTTCCTTAAGATCGTGGGAAGCAGCGTAAGCAAAAGAGGCTAATTCTCGGTTACTGCGTTCTAAATCTGAGTTAATTTTGGCTAATTCATCCGCCTTAGAAAGTACAATACCAACGATCGCATTTCTCAGAGCGATCGCATTATCAAGTTCACATTGTTTCCAAGCTAGGGAAGTTAACTGTACCGTTTCTTGCCATTTGGCAAAAGATTTTCGCGGACTCCAGGTAAGCGTACCATCTACCTCGGCAACTTGAATAGCTTCATTGGGGTTACCCGCCCAATTTACCGTTTGCATAACTTCGGGACGAAACCAGAGAATGTAATAGCGCCGGACTTGAGAAATCCGCAGTAGTAATAATCCACTAGCAGTATCTTTAAAAGCAACGCTTTCTGGATAGATCTGCGGTAGAGAATCGCTAGAAAATAGATTGTCCTTAACCTGAGTCTCTGCCCATTCAATCAAAGCACGAACTTGGTCAATCTCAGGTGTTGTGCCGACAAGTGTAATTTCATTATCTAAACAAACTGCTGCTCCCGAAGCACTCACAACATCTAATAAGCGGAGTTCTGGTTTAATCAACGCATCGCTAAAATTATCTGCTTGAGAAATAGACTCAATGAACTCAGATTGTAGAGATTGAAGTTTAACTTGATAATCTAATTCCAATTGATTAACTTTGTGTCTTAACTCTAACGAGACAATCCGTCCTAAAAACTCGCAGATTTGACGCAGTTCGGAGGAAAGATGCTTAGGAGTCTCGTGATGACAGGAAATTAAACCCCAAAGCTGCTGGTTTTGCATTAGCGCAATCACCAAAATTCCGGTCACGCCCATATTTTGGTAATATTCAATACAGCAAGAATCAACACTCCGCAGTACTGAAAAGCTTAAATCGAGAGGTTGTTGTGTGATGGGGTTTTCAATGGGAACTAGCTTAACTGGTTGACCGGTTAAATTAGGGACAAATCGTAGCCAAGAACGCTGGTATAAATTTCTCGCCGACTCAGGAATATCTGTAGCCGGATAATGTAGCCCTAAGTATGGTGGTAAATCCTCCCGTTTAGCTTCCGCAACCACAGCACCGGCTCCGGTACGATCAAATTGATAGACCATTACCCGATCAAAAGCTGTGATTTGTCTGACTTGGATGGCGACTAGATGCAAAAATTCTGTCAGGTTTGATGTTCTTTGAATATCGGCGATCGCTTCACTGACTAAAGCATGGAAACTTAAGAAACTCACTTCAGATATAGATTCTATCGGCTCTAGCTCCACAATCAAAGCATCTGCTATCCGATGCACAATGCAGTCAAAATATCGTTCATCATACAAAGTATGTATAGCTACTTTATAAGTAGTATAAATGCCAATATTTTTTAACCAACATTGCCTGATAGCTTCAACTTGTTGAGCTTCCAGTAAGCTGGTTAGCGGTTGACCAAGCAACTCTTGAGGAGATTTACCGAAAAAATCTTGGGTATTGTTACTAACTTGTAGTATATCTAGCTGGGGATTAAGAGCTAGTAATACACCATGAGGTTGAATTGAGCCAGGTATGTGAATTGGTTTGCGATCGTGGTTAGTCAAAGAAGCTGTTGGGGGAAGATTGTCTTCTGACTGGCTCATAACTTAATTTAATAGCAAGCTTCTTTTAACAATACCGCAATTAAATTTTACATTTCTTCATTTGTTATTGGTCATTGGTCATTTGTCATTTGTCATTTGTCCCTTTCATCCCTAGCCCCTGATAGATCTGCCTCAATTTTGGGCACAATGCTTACAATTCTTGGCTGAAAGTAAGTAGGTGGAGATCAACCAAACTATGTACTTTACGTAAATAGGCTTGAAACCCTTACCAATGACCAATGACCAATGACTAATGACTAATGACAGCCATAGCCAGTTATCTTTAATTGCACCGCCCTACTTAACAGCATGAAAGCGCGAATTCTTCTATTCATGACATTTTGGTGGATGTTGATACTTTGTGGGTTGCTGGTTTGGCTACCGGTAAATGCAACGCCTTCACCGACAATTGACAATTTACGACAACAACAGCAACAGGTTCAGCAACAACGGCAAAATGTGGTTCAAGAACGCGATCGCCTGAATAATCTCCAACAAGCCGCGCAAAATCGCCTGACTGGGATTAACCAAAACTTGCAAACTACTAACAGCAATATCCAATACAGTGAATCCCAATTAAAGCTAGCTTCCGAACGCCTCCAGCAATTGCAGGCTAATTTAGCCGTGGCGGAACGTTCCTTTGAACAACGCCAAGTAGCTACAGTTGCAAGATTGCGGTTTCTTCAGCGATCGCCAGCAAGTATGGGATGGGGAGTGTTACTGCAAAGCGAAAATATCAGTGATTTTATCAGTCGGCGTTATCAATTAAAGTTAGTCTACCAAGCAGACCAGCAAATTTTGACAACACTCAATGCACAAGCAAATTTGATTACCGAGCAAAAAACAGCAGTAGAACAGCAAAAAAACGAAATCGCTTTGATTAGAGAGCAATTCCTGGCACAAAAAGCCGATTATCAACTACAGGCGCAGTCTCAAGCCGAATTGATCCAAAGGTTAAATAGCGATCGCTTGGCTTTAGAAGCAGCACAAAACCAGCTAGAGCAAGATTCCCAAAATCTAGAAGTGCTGATTCAACAAAAGATAGCAGAGGCACAGGCGAAAACCAACAGCAGCAGTAAAAATATCATTATTCGCGGAACTGGAATGTTGGCATATCCCAGTGATGCACCTACCAGCAGTCCCTTCGGTTGGCGGATACACCCAATTCTCGGCTATCGTCGCTTTCATGCAGGACTCGATTTTGCCGCTAGCTATGGTAGTACAATTCGTGCCGCTGATTCAGGAACAGTAATTTTTGCTGGCTGGTATGGCGGTTATGGTAAAGCTGTAATCATCGACCACGGCGACGGTATTACCACACTTTACGGTCATACCAGTGAATTGTACGTTACCGAAGGACAAGGAGTACAACGCGGACAAGCGATCGCCGCTGTCGGTTCCAGCGGTTTATCTACAGGGCCTCACCTGCATTTTGAAGTACGGCGCGATGGCACGCCTGTAGATCCCGCCAGTTATCTGTAGTAGGGACAAGGGGGACAAGGAGGACAAGGAGGACAAGGGAAGGATGCAGAGGAGAAATAACAAATGACAAATGACCAATGACAAATGTGCTATAATACAAAAAATCAAGGGCGCGTGGCTCAGTGGATAGAGCAACAGATTCCGGTTCTGTGGGTCGGGGGTTCAAATCCCTCCGCGCTCGTTTTTTGTAAATTGCCAAATTATTTGTCCTAAGTTAAATCCATGAGTAGAACATGGGTTTGATTAAACTAGGATTTTAGTGGAGCGCAATTAATTATGACTGCTTTAACTTTGCAATTACCTCCTAATCTGAAATTTACTGATGAGGAATTTGCACAGATTGTTGCTGTAAATAAAGAATTACGACTGGAATTAACTGCTGAAGGGGAATTGATTATCATGGCTCCTACTGGAGGAGAAACCGGAAACCGTAATTTTGAACTGTATCTTGATTTAGGCGTTTGGAACCGTCAAAATAAGCTCGGCAAAGCTTTTGATTCTTCCACTGGGTTTAAACTTCCCAATGGTGCAACTCGTTCACCTGATGCTTCTTGGGTCAAGATAGAAAGATGGGATACTCTTACCTTAGAACAAAGAAAAAAATTTTTGCCTTTATGCCCTGATTTTGCGATAGAACTACGTTCCGAAAGTGATGATTTGGAAGAGATTCGCGCCAAAATGCGAGAGTATATAACCAATGGGTTGCGTTTAGGTTGGTTAATTAATCCTCAAGATAAACAAGTAGAAATTTATCGCCCCCATCAAGCACCGGAAATTTTACAATCTCCCACAAGTTTATCTGGTGAAGATGTTCTCCCTGGTTTTGTTGTAAATTTACAGCAAATTCTTGCATAGATGGCTGATGAGCAGCACAAGATAGTAACCCAATTATGAAAGTGATCGCTCAATTCTTGGCGGAACCAGTGCGTAGGCGTAAGCCCGTCGTAGACATCGCCTTTGAACATCAACGCAAGATGCGATCGCTCTTGGAATAAAATCTCAAACTTTACAATACTTTATAAGTAATTTTACTGAATCTTCATGTAATTACAGGTTTTTGTGCTAATTAATTTTTCTCTAAGTAGTTATATAAAGTTTTGATGAAGATAACTGTGATGTTAGTACATTCACGGTTGAGTTCGCTATGGTTTGTTTAAACCTTTAGTTAATTGGGATGAACATAATGAAATTCAAATCTCTTTCCTCAAAAATACTCTTTTCTACAGTTATAAGCATACCAACTTCTATTACTGTTCTTTTTTCGTTACCAGTTTTTGCTGCTAATATTGGAATTCAAGGTGGTATCTGCGAATTTACTGATTTTTCAACAGGAGGATTATTATTAGCAAAAAACTGCATAAATAAGACTAAAGTTGAAGTTAATGATATTCATCTTTCAATTCAATATTTGGATGATGATGGAAATCCTATTGAGACACTAAATAGAAGTTATAATGACAAATTTCAGAATATTAAACCAGGTGGAACATACCCTTTTCCTGGTATATTAAATTGGGTTGTATATGATAATAATGATATATTTAATGCTGGACAGACTCCTAATTTTGAAAATTTACAAGTCTCTGGATATTGGACAAAAGATGGTAAAAAAGTACCTGAACCACTGACTATTCTGGGTTCAGCCACAGCATTAGCTATGGGAATAAACCTCAAGAAGCGCTACTCTAAAAAGGTGGAAAAACAAACAGCATAAACAAGCAAAACTTAAAATACAATTTTTATTAAAAACACAGCATCCAAGTAACCTTTGTTATTTGGGTTTTTTATTGCTTAAATACATAAATTCGTTAAAAGTATGACTTACGCAAGATGTCGCTGAAAATCTTATTGTTGCGTAGAGGTAATTCATGAATTACCTCTACTTCCGTTGTGTTGTGCGTAAGTCCTAAAAAGATAAAAATATTAGAGGTGCGATCGCGCAATGTCTTGCAAAGCCGCAGTAGGTGCGTAGGCGCAGCCCGCCGTAGGCATCGCCTCTTAATAGTACATTTGTATTAAGAAAGAAGAATTTTCTGTCTTTTTGCTTACTGCTAATTGATAACATTCTTTTAGACATAGGTTAAGATGATCGGAGCGATCGCATTGAGACAGCCTCAACCAAAAATCGCGAAACACGCGGCTTTAGTCCTAACTTTTAGGTGATGCGCTGGCTTATGGCTATGGGCTATAGGCAAAAATAGCAGTGCCTCTATTCCCCAGGGGACTAGAAGGAGTTGCTATTTTTTGGTAAATCCTATAGTATGCTCAACCAAAAATAAATGATATTACTGTGTCTTTATAGTCCAAAATTTTAATAGACTACGAAGGCTTGAAGAAATCACAAAGCTGAGTTTTGCAACATAAGCAAGCGTATTTGATGGCTAAATCAATTGTTTCCCCAAAAAAGCTCAGTAAACGGTTCATGCGCTGGTTACTGGAAGAAAGCAGAAGACAGAAGCCAGGGCCTTACCGCAAAGAAGAACCACATCGCCAGCATACCTGGTGGCAGGTTATGTGCTTGACGGGTGTGGATTATTTTTCCACTCTTGGCTATCAACCAGGGATTGCTGCATTGGCCGCAGGTGCGCTTTCTCCTGTGGCGACGCTAATTCTGGTTTTGCTGACGCTGTTTGGGGCTTTGCCAATCTACCGACGCATTGCTGGCAAAAGCCCTCGTGGCGAAGGGTCGATTGCGATGCTGGAACACTTGCTTTCTTGGTGGCAAGGCAAACTACTTGTGCTGTGTCTACTCGGCTTTGTAGCAACCGATTTTATCATCACTATTACCCTATCGGCGGCTGATGCTACAGCCCATATTATTGAAAATCCGCTGACCCCAGATCTACTTCACAACCAGGCGATCGCTATCACCCTGATTTTAATTGCATTACTAGGCGCAGTTTTTCTTAGGGGTTTTAAAGAAGCAATCGGTATTGCCGTCTTTTTGGTGGGAGTTTATTTGCTGTTAAACGTGATTGTGATTAGCGTTGGTATGTATCAGATCGCTATTCACCCAGGCGCGATCGCCGATTGGCAGACTGCACTATTCGCACAGCATTCTAACCCTTTGCTAATGATCGGTGCAGCTATGTTGTTATTCCCCAGGTTAGCACTAGGATTATCCGGTTTTGAGACTGGGGTAACTGTAATGCCACTTGTTCAAGGTGACAGCAGCGATAACCATGAGCATCCCAGAGGACGTATTCGCAATACCCGTAAGCTACTGACTGTTGCGGCTTTAATTATGAGCTTCTTTTTGCTCACCAGTAGCTTGATCACTACTCTACTAATTCCCGCCGCCGAATTTGCCACCGGCGGTAAAGCTAACGGAAGGGCGCTTGCTTACCTGGCACATCTGTATTTAGGCAATGGCTTTGGCACAGTTTACGATCTCAGCACTATTTCCATTCTCTGGTTTGCAGGTGCATCGGCAATGGCAGGGCTACTGAATATTGTCCCGCGTTACCTGCCACGCTATGGCATGGCACCAGATTGGGCACGAGCATCCCGACCTTTAGTGTTAGTCTATACAGCGATCGCCTTTATTGTCACAATTATCTTTCGGGCAAATGTCGAAGCCCAAGGTGGGGCTTACGCTACTGGCGTGCTGGTGTTAATTACTTCTGCTGCCTTTGCTGTTACCTTGTCAGTCCATCGTCAGCGATCGCCGCGAGGAACCTTTGTTTTTGCTATTATCACTTTAGTATTTATATATACTACCATTGTCAATATCATTGAAAGACCAGAAGGTATTAGAATTGCTGGGTTCTTCATCAGTACTATCATTATCACTTCCCTAATTTCTCGCGTTTGGCGTTCCACAGAACTGCGAGTAGAGCAAATTGAAATTGACGATCATGCTCACCAATTCATTGCCGAAGAAAGCCAAGGGGCAATTAGGTTAATTGCTAATCGCTTAAATGTAGGCGATGCGGAAGAGTATTTTTTAAAAGAGAAAGAAGTACGCGAAGATAACCATATTCCCGCCAACGATCCCATCCTGTTTTTAGAAATTATCATATCCGATGCTTCGGAATTTGCGGATATTATCAAAGTAAGAGGAGTACAAGTTGGTGATTATCGCATCCTACGTGCTGAGAGTGCAGCAGTCCCTAATGCGATCGCCGCTGTACTTCTCTATATTCGCGATCAAACAGGTAAAATTCCCCATGCATACTTCGGTTGGGTTGAGGGAAACCCCATACAATACTTACTACGTTTTATCTTGTTTGGTGAAGGTGATATAGCTGTAGTCACTCGTGAAGTTCTGCGTCGAGCGGAAAAAAATCCCCAAAAGCGTCCCGGCGTTCATGTAGGGGGATGAGGGAGTGTGGGGGGATGATGAAGACAAATGCCCAATACCCAATGCCCAATGCCCTATGCCCCATGCCAAAAGCTATGCTATGACGAAAATATCATTATTTGTCATGGCAAGTCCAGGACTAAGTGTAGCTATCTGAATTTGATTAAAGGTTCTCAGGCTTCCATCTCTATCAAAAGAGAAAGCGCCACTGGCGCTGTTGTAGATGAATCGGTCAAGTGCATCAGTCGCAACTGCACCGATCGCAAATTGAGCTAATTTAATGGATGCTCCAGCTACTAATCCGCCACCAAAACCCGCCGCTGAGACATCAATGGTGTCATTGAGGACGCTGAAATCTGTAATTCTGTCAACGCCTTCACTCAAAGACTGGAACCGAAAGCAGTCTGCACCTGCATTACCAGTCAAGCTATCGTTACCTAATCCGCCGACGATTGTATCATTCCCCTCGCCAGCGCTGATACGGTTATTTGCTGCACTACCAATCACATTGTCATTGCCGCTACCGGTGAGGATGTTCTCGAAGTTAAGAATCTCCTCGTTATACAAGCCTGGAAAGGATGCCACACCAGTGCTGAGGTTGTAAGTGCCGCCACTATTGCAGTCAGTGTAATCAACGGTGTCTATCCCTGCACCACCATCCATGTAATCGTCGCCACTACCACCGCTGACCGTATCGTTACCAGCACCAGTGATGATGCGGTTATTTGCCGCACTGCCAATCACGTTGTCATTGCCGCTACTGGTGAGGATGTTCTCAAAGTTAAGAATCTCCTCTTTATGTAAGCTAGAAAAGGATGCCACACCAGCGTTGAGATTATAAGTGGCGCTAGCAGTCGAATATGTGTAATCAACGGTGTCTATCCCCGCACCACCGTCCATGTAATCATCGCCATTACCACCGCTGATTGTGTCGTTACCCCCATTGCCCAGCAAAACGTTGTTGCCACTGTTGCCCTTGATACTGTCGTTGCCTGAGCCACCGTTGGCGTTTTCGATCAATGAGCGGGTGTCGTGGTTGAACTGTAAGGCATTGAACACATGCCCACAGGCATAGTTGCCGTCACCAAGATTGGCTCGTTGGAGATTACCACCGACGTTCAGATTAGTCCAACTGCCTGGTTCTAAGTCGATCGCCAGATTGGTAGTGTAGTTGGAGAAGTTATAGGTGTCTATGCCATTACCATCCCAGATCGTGCGAAAGATGCGGTTACTACCTGGTTTACCTTGTCCAATGCCATTGACAAACATTTCTCCAGTTCTGGTCGAGAAAGTGTAAGTCGTGTTGTCTGAGTTGTAGTTAAAATTCGCGCCGTACATCTGCTGAATCGCTCTGATGTCGTACATCATCAACGATTGTGCATATCCCCAGGTCTCGTTAGAATAGCCACCACTGAGAGGGTCGTCCACATAAGAGCGGTAGGTCATGATGGAGAACTCCATAGAGTCCCGGTTAGCATCCATTGCGACGTTTGAGATCCCACCAGTTTCATCACCATGCTTTAGTCCGAGTGAATGTCCCAACTCATGCCCTAAAGCGTGATAGGCATAGTTGCCGATTGCGGGGCTGTTGTAAAGGGATGGATTAAACCAGACATCGCCTGCTTTGAAAGTGGTTCCAGGGTAATAGCTAAAAGCGGTGCTATATCGGTTTGATTTTGCTATGCGGATGGTAGCATCGCGATCGCTCTCACCGCTCAGTTCGACCATATTGAGGAAAGAGACAGACTCGTACATATCAAACCACTGGCGTGCAACAGCGCGTTGGCTAGGATTCAGGGTTTGGAAGCTAGCAGCATGTACCGCCGAATTCGGATAATCCAATTCATCTTCGTAATCGTTGGTAAAGTTGTTAGTGAAGCTGAAGGTCACTGTGTTCGACAACCATTCAGTTCCTATTAACAAACCATCAATGTTGTTAACGTTAGTTTTTGTCGTCCTTGTTATAGATGTATTGCTTCCATAAGCATCAGACCCTTCTGCTGGGAGTTTTAGTTGTGTAAGAGGGAGGAAATTGTGACTATTTGTTCCAGCAGTCAATGGACTCATTATCAACTCCTATAAAGTTAATATGTTACATCTAGAACACCGACTTAACTTAATCGGGCATTTATTTCATAACTTCCTGAGATAAAAGCAATGCCCGGAAAAAACGAAAATTATCGTGTATTATTTAGTAAATATATCTGATGGAGGATGTATACAATTCAATTAATATATGCCGATAATTTCCGAGTAATTTTGCGAATTTATTCAGATTTTGTAGTAATATTTGAAACATTTATGTATATTTTTTTGTCGCTCGATGATTTGAAATGATTGGCATAAATGCCAGCTTGTAGAGTTGTGTTCTGGGATCACAGGTTCACTGCCAGATGCAGAATAACTTAACTAAGCGGGCGATTGCTTGATCCTATTTTTTTGGGGTAGTTACTAAATGTAATAGCAAAACTGGTTAAGAAACTACTGTATAAATCTGCAATCTGCTTGTATATTAATTTAACTAATACTACAGAATCAGAATCATGGTAAGATGACTCATCATATTTTAAAAGCTACCAAACAAACAGTTCATCTTGGTGGTTTTTCTGATTTGCTAACCCCAGCACTAACTGTTGATTCAGGTGACACAATTGAGGTGGAAACTTACAGCGGTTATTACGTCTATGACAAAGCACCACCAGAGTTTTTTACACCAGAATTTCTCGATATTTGCCAAAATTTGCCCTCAGAACGTAAGATTGCGGGGGGGCCTCATTTACTTACAGGGCCAATTTATGTGCGGGGTGCGGAACCTGGAGATGTTTTAGAAGTAGAATTAGAAGCGATCGCTCCCAGTCTACCTGTAGGCTTCAATGCAATTCGTACAGGTTGGGGCGCTTTACCACAAAGGTTTAATCAACCAGCTTTAAGATTTATTACCCTCGATTTAGAAAATAATATTGCTGAGTTTCCTGGTGGTAGTGGTATTAAAATTCCCCTCAAACCATTTTTTGGTATCCTTGGTGTTGCTACCCCAGAAACATCTCGGACTTCTATTCCCCCTGGTGCTTATGGAGGTAATATTGATAACCGAGAACTACAAGCAGGGTGTCGGATATTTTTGCCAATTTTTGTTCCTGGTGCGTTATTTTCTCTCGGTGATGGTCATGCAGCACAAGGTGATGGGGAAGTGAATGTCACGGCTATTGAAACTTCTATGAATGGTACAATCAAGCTCAATCTTCGTCAAGGTTGGGATTTAAAAACACCAATTGGCGAAACTCCTACTGATATTATCACAATGGGCTTTGGTGAAACTTTAGATGCCGCCTTAGAACAAGCTTTAAATAATATGATTAATTTCCTGGAACGCTTCGTTAATTTATCACCAGAGGATGCATATGTATTATGTAGTTTAGCTATAAATTTTCGGATTACGCAAGTGGTTAACAGTCCCCAAAAAGGAGTGCATGGGATGCTGCCTAAATCTATTTTATCTCAGGAAATTGCTGATTGGTCAATAGTCAATAATCAATAGTCATTGGTCATTGGTCATTGGTCATTGGTTATTAGTCAACTGTATTTACATGAAAGACAACTGACAACTGACACAAAGCCCAGTAAATTAACATCTAAAGAGCATTGATTATGTCTAATATTCTCATTCAATTGTTGGTAATCGGTTTAGTAGCTGGTGTTGCTGGTGGGATGTTTGGTATTGGTGGCGGCGCAATCATGGTGCCAGCAATGGTGTTAATAATGGGTCTAGATCAAAAGTTTGCCACAGGTACTTCAATTGCTGCACAAATTTTACCAATTGGGATTTTAGGAGCAGCAGTTTACTATCGCAATGGTCAACTAAATATCAAATATGCTGTGATTATTGCAGCTGGTTTAGTAGTGGGCAATTTATTTGGCGCTTTGTTTGCAAATCAGCCGTTTATTAGCAGCGAAACTATGAAGAAACTGTATGGCATTTTTTTACTACTTTTAGGTGCGCGCTATTTACTCAATCGCTGAGGAATCCTTTAAGTAATAGCCATTATCAGGTATTTGGCAAGCGATCGCCTAAATACAATTAGCAGCAAATGTTATGGATGTTCAATTGCTTAACAATGGATCGTCGGAATTTTCTCAAATATGCGACTTTAGCAGGCTATAGCTTGGCTTTGAATAGTTGTCTTTCACCTAGAAATTCTCCATCACAAAGCGAAGCCACTCCTCAAGCCTCACCTGTAGTAGTCACCGAACCCCTAAAAGTGGGATTTGTGTATGTAAAACCTGTTGGTGATTTTGGCTGGACTTACTCCCATGATCTCGGTCGCAGAGAAATGGAGGCGAATCTTCAAGATAAAATTAAAACTACTTTTATTGAAAATGTCCCAGAAGGTGTTGATGCTGAAAAAGTAATTCGGCAATTAGCGCTAGATGGTAATAAATTGATTTTTACAACTTCCTTTGGCTACATGAACCCAACAATTAAGGTTGCCAAAGAATTTCCGCAGATTATATTTGAAAATTGTACAGGATACCAACTTGCTGCTAATGTCGGCACTTATTTAGGACGTTTGGAAGAACCACGCTACTTAACTGGCATGATTGCCGGTAAGATGACAAAATCCAATGTTATTGGTTTTATTGGTGCATATCCCATCCCGGAAGTAATTCGCGGGATCTGCGCATTTACCCAAGGACTGCGAAGTACAAATCCTCAGGCGAAAGTTAGGGTACTGTGGGTACAAAGTTGGTTCGATCCAGCGAAAGAAAAGGAAGCAGCCCAAGCTTTAATCAATTTAGGTGCAGATGTGCTGACACAACACACTGACTCTGCTGCTGTTATGCAACTAGCCGCTGAGAAAAGTATTTATGCTTTTGGCTACAATACCGATATGAGTAAATTTGCAGCCCAAGCACACCTGACATCAGCAATTAATAAATGGGGAAAATTTTATACAGATACAGCCTTGGCTGCGATCAACAATACATGGAAGCCGCAAAAGGTTTGGCGTGGTATTGGTCAAGGTATGGTAGATATTTCCCCGATGAATCAGGTAATTCCTAGCGATGTCCAGCAATTAGTCAACGCTAAACGGGAACAATTTATTCAAGGTACTGCTCATCCTTTTAATGGCCCGATAAAAGACCAAACGGGAGTAGTACGTGTTCCTAAAGGCAAAGTGCTGGACGATCAAGGACAAATGCAAATGGATTGGTATGTTGAGGGAATTGAAGGCTCAATTCCAAGAGCAGAAATTTTAGGATAAATTATCCCAAATTGTCGGGGCGGGGTTTCCTCATCTGCAAACTCTCACCTGACATACTGGCGGTCTATTATCGTTGGATATGAGTCCCAATGGGCAAACCCTAGCCAGTACCAGTGAGGATAAGACGATCAGAATTTGGCAAGTGAGTTATTAGTCAGTTGTCAATGGTTACTTCTCCCTTGTCCCTCCGTCCCTTGCGCGTCTCCCCTTGGGAGAAACCAGACGCTCGTACCTCGCTAACGCCGGACATCGGCGCTCAGACTTCTCTCCTTGTCCTCCTTGTCCCCCTTGTCCCCCTTGTCCCCCTGCCCCCATCTCTGTAATAGATGGTGAATATTACTACATGATATGTAAAGGAAGTTTGTTGTTTTTTTACAAAATTGTCTTTTTTCTATTAAAACCTGCTTTTATTATTAATGGGTCATTTTCATGGCTAACTTCGGTTACATCTCAGCTTTTATTAACAAAGTTGAGTACTTATTACTACATTTATTTTCGGTGCCTGTCAAAGCTCGGTAGTCAAACAATACATAGAGGTGCAGACTTAACAACTTAGTGTGGTTTTTAACCAATACACTCAGGATGTATCTATGTGCCTTGCCCAGAGTACATACAGGAAAACAAAGGAGAGATTTTCACAACTGATTTCGGACTTATTCGATAAACCTCACACTCCCTCTCTCTGCTATGAGGAAAAAGAGGAGTAAGAAAAAATTAGTCTTTTTGCTCTCTTCTCCTCATAAAAGAGGGATTGGGCGTGAGGTTGGATGAAAAAACTCACTTCAGCAAAAGGCTGTAAGGGATATTTATTGGCAGAAATCCCCAATTTGTCAGGTGTGTCAGCAAATCATCGAACGGCTGCACCCTTGCAACTGCTTGAACTTGCAGCAAAGAGCGATCGCTTGTGAACTGGAATTTACGATATCTAATCAAAGGAATTAATTATGCCAATTACACCAACCTATCCTGGTGTTTACATTGAGGAGATACCTAGTGGCGTTCGGACTATAGTTGGGGTAGCAACCTCAATTACCGCCTTCATTGGGACAGCATTCAAAGGGCCTGTCAACGAACCGGTGAGAATTCAAAATTTTGGCGACTTTGAGCGTCAATTTGGCGGTCTCTCCATCGATAGCACAATGAGTTATGCCATACAGCAATTCTTCCTCAACGGCGGTTCTGATGCTCTAGTTGTGCGTGTAGCTAATCCGGGAGTCAGGGCTACTACTAAATTAAAAGCTGGTAACGACACCCTAACTTTGGAGGCTGTTCAACCTGGGAGTGAAGGTGAAAAGTTGAAAGCGACTGTTAGTAATAACGGCGCAGATAATTTCAATTTGATTATCAAAAAGGATACTGAGACTGTTGCCACTATTAACGATATCAAACCTGATGAAGTTGCTAACAGACTGAAGGCCGATGAGTCCGCAAGTAAAGTTGTGCGTGTCAAAGGCCAAGCACCTGGTACCCGACCAGATGCGGTTACGGATCAGGCATTCTCAGGTAGTAGGAATCCAGGAGTAGCAGCTACCATCAGCCTACCAAGAACAACTAAAGACTCTCAAGGTACGGAGACTAAAGATTACTTAGTCCTAGAAGCATCAAGTGAAGGAGAGTGGGGTAACAATCTCCAAGCAATAGTTGATTATGACACTGCTGACTCGGATGACAAAGAATTATTTAACCTCACAGTTCGATATGTTGACGGTGAACAGATAGCGGCTGAGAAGATTCGCAATATTTCGATCAATTCTTCTTCAACTCGCTATGTTGTCGATGTCCTGAAGGTAGAATCAAGCTTTGTACGTGTTGCTAATCCAGCCCAAACCATACCTGGACGACCAGATGAAACAACACTCGATCGGGATGGAAATCCCCCAAGTGACCAATTAACAGGTAAAGGTAGCAATGGCGACCCACTACTAGACGATAGTTTTTATGTTGGGCAAGAAGGTGCCAAAACTGGAATTTTTGCCTTAGAAAAAGCAGACTTGTTTAATTTACTGTGCATCCCACCTGTAAATCGTGACAAGGACATTAGTAGTAGTACCTGGTCTCAAGCACTTGCTTATTGTAAAAAACGGCGTGCAATCCTCCTGGTTGACCCGCCATCTAGCTGGAGAACAGCTGCTGATGTCACAAGCGGGTTAGATAATTTTGTGGCTGATTTGCGAAATGAAAACGCAGTTCTCTACTTCCCACGGGTGAAAATACCAGACCCCCTCAAAGAAAACCGCTTAGAAGAGTTTCCTCCCTCCGCCGTATTAGCGGGTGTTATGGCGCGTACAGATGCGGCGCGTGGTGTTTGGAAAGCACCCGCAGGAATAGACGCTGTTCTTAACGGAGTCAGACAATTAACTGACAAACTAACAGATGGGGAAAATGGTCAGTTAAACCCCTTGGGTGTCAACTGTTTGCGGACATTCCCGGTATATGGAAATATTGTTTGGGGTGCAAGAACCCTCAAAGGTGCTGACCGTTTAGCCTCGGAATGGAAATATCTGCCGGTGCGTCGTCTGACGTTGTTCTTACAAGAAAGTCTTTATAGAGGTACACAATGGGTAGTTTTTGAACCTAACGATGAACCTCTGTGGTCGCAAATTCGCTTGAATGTCGGCGCTTTCATGAATAATTTGTTCCGCCAAGGAGCTTTTCAAGGAAAAACGCCTAAAGAAGCTTATTTTGTCAAGTGCGATAGTGAAACAACTACGCAGAATGATATTAACCTTGGTATCGTTAATATTATAGTTGGGTTTGCACCATTAAAACCTGCTGAGTTTGTAATTATTAAGTTCCAGCAAATTGCTGGTCAAATTGCTACTTAGTATAGTGTACATATTTACACTATAAAGCTATTAACAGTTAACAGTTAACAGTTAACAGTTAACAGTTAACAGTCATTTTTGTCCGACTCAATAGGAGAAACTTAAATTTATGCCGCAACCCCAATTTGTTGTTAATGCACAACGTTTTGATCCCTATAAAAACTTCAAATTCCGTGTGAAGTGGGAAGGTAAATATGTGGCTGGAATCAGTAAAGTTGGTGCGCTTAAACGCACCACTGAAGTAGTTACCCACCGCGAAGGCGGCGACCCCAGCAGTCCCCGTCATTCACCAGGACAAACCAAGTATGAAGCGATTACTTTAGAACGGGGCGTTACCCATGATAAAGACTTTGAACAATGGGCTAATAAAGTCTGGAATTATGGTTCTGGCTTAGGTGCAGAAGTATCTCTCAAAGACTTTCGTAAGGACATCATTATTGAATTGATGAATGAGGCGGGACAGGTGGCTATAACCTATAAAGTATTCCGCTGTTGGGTATCAGAATTTCAAGCTTTACCTGACTTAGATGCTAATGCTAATGTTGTGGCAATTCAAAGCATTAAATTGCAAAATGAAGGTTGGGAACGTGATTATGATGTGACTGAACCAACTGAGCCAAGTTTCGTCGAACCATCTTAAAGATTAATTAGCGTTAGGGAACTCCAAAAAATAAATTATTCCGCTTAAATTCGTTGACGGTTAATGGTTAACACTTCGACAAGCTCAGTGCGGCGCGGTTGACTGTTGACTGTTAACTGTTAACTGTTGACAATGGGAAGGGAATATTTTTTTACTTGGAAAGTACAAGGAAAAAAACAATTTTTTTGTTGAAAGGTTTTTTACCTTCTGTATTGATGTTGGTTTGTAGTCGGGGCTTTAGTCCAAATTTTGAGGACTGAAGTCCTCTCTTCTCTACGAGACACCTACGGCGAACGAGACGCTGCGCGAAGACTACGAGTGTTTTTTATTTGAGTTATGCGTTCTTTGACTGGTTATCAAATTTTACAAATCTGGGAAATTGCTCAGACTCAACATCCTATTGATCGGGCGCTGACTTTCCTGGCTTTTGCTTGTCCAGAAAAATCGGCATCAGAATTAGCTAATTTAAGTATTGGACAACGAGATGCATATCTTTTAAATCTGAGAAAACTTACTTTCGGTTCTCAGATGGAAAGTTATGCTGAATGTCCAAAATGTGGTGAACGTCTAGAATTTACTCTAGGTGTGGCAGATATTTTAATTGCAGAACAATTAACAGCAGTACAACAAGAATATTCGTTAATTTCTGGTGAATATCAATTAAGGTTTCGCTTACCTAATAGTCAGGATTTGGCGGCTGTGGTTGGTTATCAAGATTTAAATGTGGTGCGTAATTTAATTGGAAAGCGTTGTGTGCTGCAAACTCAATGTGCAGGAATTGAGATTAATTACAGTGATTTACCTGCTACTGTGATTACCCAGTTAGCAAAATCTATGGCTGAATATGACTCGCAAGCGGAAATTTTACTAAATTTGATTTGTCCGAGTTGTAGTCATTCGAGTGAGGTGTTATTTGATATTGTCGCTTTTTTCTGGAGTGAACTGAATACACAAGCTAAACGCTTGCTCAGGGAAGTTCATACACTGGCGCGATATTATGGTTGGCGGGAAGTAGATATATTATCTATGAGTACAACCCGACGAAACTTTTATTTGGATTTATTAAGTTGATTTTTCACAATTATTATCAAAGGCGGATATGTCTGCTGATTTTCTGACTACATTGGCTGCACGTACTCTGGGTTTAACACCAGTCATCCAACCTGCGTTAGCCGGGGGCTTTGGCGCAGCCATCGCTTCTTTATTCGCTCCCCAATCTTCTATCAATAGCGACTATTCACCCATTATAGAAGAAGGCGGATGGCAGACTTCTCCTGTCGGAGACGCTACGCGTAGCTTGCTTCCCCGAAGGGGTACGACTTCGCTCAGCGAGCAGACAGAGGGCAAAGGGGAAGATAGTTTGATGATGCACGATCGTGAAAATTCCTCATCTTCTTTTGTTCCAGGTGATAATTCTTCAGGCGCAATATCCAGATTGCTTTATAGTCAAATGTGGCAAGCTAATCCTGAGAATGAACAATCAGAGGTAGGTGATGCAAACTCGCAGGCGATCGCGTCTTTAGTAGAAACACAGAATAATAATGTAAATTTATCACAATATATAGATAATGAAAACTCTATATTAAATCCATCTCCAGCGTTTGCATCGGCTGATAACGGGTCTAATATGATACCTACAACGTCTACACAAAATATTGTGCAACGACAAGTAGATGCGGCTACACCTTTAGCTTCCCAATCTCTAGAGGGTTCTGAGTCTTTCATAAATCAGGTAAATTTACCTCTAGTCTCACCGCAAGAAAATCAATCGCCTTTGGTTTCACAACCAGAAAATACTCCCGGTTTCGATTCTTCACCCGCAACCGCATCACCGCAATCTGTAATTTCTGCAAATGGGGCGATTCCTGTAGTTTCACCAGGAGAAAATCAATCGCCTTTGGTTTCACAACCAGAAAATACTCCCGGTTTTGATTCTTCACCCGCAACCGCATCACCGTCATCTATAGTTTCACCACGAGAAAATCAATCGCCTTTGGTGTCGCAACCAAAAGATATTCCAGGTTTTGAGTCTTCACCATCAACCGCATCACCGCAATCTATAGTTTCTGCAAATGCAGCGATTCCTGTAGTTTCACCACGAGAAAATCAATCGCCCTTGGTTTCACAACCAGAAAATACTCCAGGTTTTGAATCTTCACCCGCAACCGCATCACCGCAATCTATAGTTTCTGCAAATGTGGGGATTCCTGTAGTTTCACCACGAGAAAATCAATCGCCTTTGGTTTCACAACCAGAAAATATTCCCGGTTTTAATTCTTCACCGTCAACCGCATCACCGTCATCTGTAGTTTCACCGCGAGAAAATCAATCGCCTTTGGTGTCGCAACCAAAAGATATTCCAGGTTTTGAGTCTTCACCGTCAACCACATCACCGTCATCTGTAGTTTCTGCAAATGCGGCGATTCCTGTAGTTTCACCGCGAGAAAATCAATCGCCTTTGGTGTCGCAACCAGAAAATACTCCCGGTTTGGAGTCTTCACCTTCAACCGCATCACCGCCATCTGTAATTTCTGCAAATGCAGGGATTCCTGTAGTTTCACCGCGAGAAAATCAATCGCCTTTGGTTTTGCAACCAAAAAATACCCCAGGTTTCGATTTTTCACCTTCAACCGCATCACCGTCATCTGTAGTTTCACCACGAGAAAATCAATCGCCTTTGGTTTCACAACTAGAAAATACTCCCGGTTTTGAATCGTCACCCTCAACCGCATCACCGCAATCTATAATTTCTGCAAATGTGGCGATTCCTGTAGTTTTACAGCGAGAAAATCAATCGCCTTTAGTGTCGCAACCAAAAAATACCCCAGGTTTGGAGTCTTCACCTTCAACCGCATCACCGCTATCTATAGTTTCTGCAAATGCGGCGATTCCTGTAGTTTCACCACGAGAAAATCAATCGCCTTTAGTGTCGCAACCAAAAAATACCCCAGGTTTGGAGTCTTCACCGTCAACCGCATCACCGTCATCTGTAGTTTCACCGCCAGAAAATCAATCACCTTTGGTTTCACAAATAGAAAATACTCCCGGTTTTGAATCGTCACCCTCAAACGCATCACCGCAATCTATAATTTCTGCAAATGTGGCGATTCCTGTAGTTTCACAGCGAGAAAATCAATCGCCTTTAGTGTCGCAACCAAAAAATACCCCAGGTTTGGAGTCTTCACCTTCAACCGCATCACCGCCATCTGTAGTTTCTGCAAATGCGGCGATTCCTGTAGTTTCACCACGAGAAAATCAATCGCCTTTAGTGTCGCAACCAAAAAATACCCCAGGTTTCGATTCTTCACCTTCAACCACATCACCGTCATCTGTAGTTTCACCGCGAGAAAATCAATCGCCTTTGGTTTCACAATCAGAAGATATTCCAGGTTTTGATTCTTCACCGTCAACTGCATCACCGCCATCTATGGTTTCTGCAAATGCGGCGATTCCATTAGTCTCACCGCTAGAGAATCAACCGCCCTTTATTTCCTCACGCCAAAATAACTCCTCAACACCAGCAATTACAGTCAATCCCACGGCTTCAAACTCGAACTTATCACCACCATCTGTCGTACCGGTAAATGCTGTCGCGCCTGTTGTTTCTCCACGCCAAGATGACTCAGGAAAAGTCACCCTCGCTGTAGGGGCTTCGGAGTTCCCATCGGTAATAGGTGCAGTACCTGATATCACACCACCCAAAGAGCGCCAGCTAGCACAACATACTTCCCAGGTGAGTGCAGCTATACCTTTACCTGTAACGGCAAATTCTGGATTTTCTCAAAAGCCTCAAAGCAATCAGGCTGTAACTACTTCCACTGCGGTTACTCCCTTAGTCGATAGACGGATGCTGAAAAGCGATCGCTTTTCTCATAATTTGGAATTTCAAGCTAGAGTACCGTCGGAAATTATAATAAGCCAAAACGACACAAAAATCAAGCCATTAGTTGTCATGTCCTTTGAGCGATCGCCTTATTTAGAAAATGATACTCAATTGGAAAATGGGCAAGAAACTTCGAGAGCTTCACCACCGACTGTAACAGTAACAATTGGCAAGATTGAAGTGCGTTCAAAACCTGCGCCCACAGCAGCAACAGCAAAAAATAAATCTACTCCTCGTCAGCCATCTGTCTCTTTGCAAGATTACCTAAAGCAACGCCAAGGAGGTAAAGCATGAGTAACTCTGTGGCGATCGCCGCTGTGACGGCGACACTACGCAACCTGATCGCCTCTGCGATCGCCCAGGAATTGGGAAGTGGTGTAGTGACAACGCAACCACCAGATAAAGCCAGAGAAAATAGCGACAATGGCAATCAAATTAATATTTTTCTTTATCAGGTTCTCCCGAATGCGGCTTTGCGAAATCGGGATTTTCCGCCGCGAGTCAAACCTGGGGAAATCGGACAACCGCCCTTAGCGTTGAATCTTAACTATCTGCTGACTGCTTACGGCAAAGATAATGATGATGTCTTGAGTCATCGGCTGTTAGGTAAAGCCATGCAAGTGTTACACGATTACCCAGTATTAGACCCAGTATTAATTAAAAATACCTTGGGTGAAAGCGATTTACAAAATCAAATCGAAAAAGTCCGCCTGACACTGCAACCTTTGAATTTAGAAGATATATCGAAATTGTGGACGACTTTTCAAACTCAATACCGGATTTCTGCTGCTTATGAAGCTTCTGTAGTTTTGATTGACAGTGGTTTAAGAATCAAATCACCTTTACCAGTGTTAACGCGAGGGGTTGGGGATTATGGCGTATATGCGCAAACTGACTTAATTCCCCCCTTCCCCACCTTGGAAACATTGCAAATTCCTAACCAACAACCAAGCGCCCGCTTGGCTGAAACCATCACCATAGAAGGTCATCATTTAGACAGTGAGGATGAAAGAGCGATCGTATTTTTGCAAAATCCCAGATTGTCAAACCCAATTCAAATCCAACTCCAGCAACAAACGAAATCTCAATCCATGACATTTGAGTTACCAAACCAAGCAGCAGATATACCAGCCGGATTTTATACAGTGAAGGTGAAACTGCTGCGAAATGGTAAAGAGCAAATTACCAACACCTTACCCTTAACTGTAGCACCGCAACTGCAAGAAATTACCTTGAATGGGCGATCGCTCAATCTCACCTTTAGCCCCCAAGTTTGGCGAGAGCAAAGTGTAGCATTATTATTGAGCGATCGCGAAATTTTACCCGAACAAGATACAGACGCAGAATTACTAGACAAAACTAATACCCTAACATTTGACTTGACAAAAGTTCCTGTAGGTAATTACTTTGTCCGCCTGCGTGTTGATGGTGTAGATAGCTTATTAATTGACCGTTCTGTCAAACCCCCCGTCTTTGACCCCAGACAAAAGGTAACATTGTCATGAACGACATGGAACGCTGGCAAACAGAAAACGAGTATTATCTTTCAGTCGCTGTCAAATGGATACGTCTGCGGTTACAGCAAATTGCGCATTTAGAAAAAGTCTCAAACGCAGAAATCGCCCACGCAAAAGCAGCGATGTCAGCAGCAGAAAACACCCAAACACCCCCAGCTTTGGTACTGCTTGCTCAACGGTTTGGACTCTCCGAGTTTGAACAGACAGTTTTGCTACTGTGCGCAGCGATGGAACTAGACACCAGGATTGCTAACCTTTGCGCCGAAGCCCAAGACAACCTCAATCGCCCTTATCCCACCTTTGCCCTAGCTTTTGCTTGCTTGGATGAACCAGTTTGGGATGTACTTTCACCAGAAAGACCCCTACGTTACTGGCGATTAATCGAAATCAATCAACCTGCTGCCCAACCTCTGACTACGAGTGCATTAAGAGCAGACGAACGCATTGTTAATTATATCAAAGGATTAACATATTTAGACGATCGCATCGCCCCGCTGTTAGTACCGCTGGAAACATCTGAGAGCGAAGTTGGATTACCACCTTCCCAGCAAAAGTTAGCAGCAGCGATAATTCAGCAACTCAAACATTCTACCTATTGGCGATCGCCACCGATAATTCAATTATTAGGCGCAGATTCCCTCAGCAAACAACTCATCGCCCAACAAACAGCCACAGAAATGGGTTTGCATCTCTACCGCTTACCCGTGGAACTGCTACCAACCCAAGCCAGTGAATTGGAAATCTTTGCCCGACTTTGGCAGCGAGAAACTTTACTTTTACCCATAGCCTTATATCTGGATACTAACGAAGTAGAAGGTGCATCAGCAAGTCAAGGTTTAGCCTCGCCACTGCACCGCTTTCTCGCTCGCAGCGACAGCCTGGTGTTTCTCGATACTCGCGAACCAAAGCAACGCTTGAGTCGTCCCAGCATTAATATAGATATTACCAAACCCAGCGCCACAGAACAAGTAACAGCTTGGCAATCTGTGCTGGGAAAAGTAGCTAATAGCACACCCCAATTACTCGCAGGTCAATTCAACCTCAACTCAGTCACCATTGATCGGATTGCTCAGCAAGTAAAAATAGAAACATTTAGTGATTATACAAACAGTACAGATACTGATTCTACAATCCAAAATTCCCTGTGGGATGCTTGTCTTTTGATTACCCGTCCGCAACTAGAGAACTTAGCGCAAAGAATAGATACCAAAGCCACTTGGGATGATATTGTTTTACCCAAAGAAGAGACTAACTTATTACATCAAATAGCCGACCAAGTGCGATCGCGCCATCAAGTATACGAAGAGTGGGGATTTCATCAACGCATGAACCGAGGTATGGGTATCAGTGCTTTATTTGCTGGGGAAAGCGGCGTTGGTAAGACAATGGGGGCTGAGGTAATTGCTAATGAATTACGTCTTAATCTATACCGCATTGACCTATCGTCGGTCGTGAGTAAATACATTGGCGAAACCGAGAAAAACCTGCGACGGTTATTTGACGCAGCCGAAGACGGCGGTGCAATTTTGTTTTTTGACGAAGCAGACGCTTTATTTGGCAAGCGCAGTGAAGTGAAAGACAGCCATGACCGCTACGCTAATATTGAAATTAACTATTTATTACAGCGCATAGAAGCATATCGAGGTTTAGCTATCCTAGCGACAAATATGAAAAGTTCTTTAGACGTTGCATTTATGCGACGTCTGCGGTTTATTGTTAACTTTCCCTTTCCGAGTGCGAAAGAACGGAAGCTGATTTGGCAGAAAGCATTTCCAGCCGCAACACCAATAGAGAATTTAGATTTTAACCGCCTGAGTCAGTTTAATTTAGCCGGAGGTAGCATCCATAACATTGTGTTAAATGCGGCCTTTATGGCTGCTAATGTTGGAACTGCGGTGACAATGGCGATCGCACTTGCAGCCACCAGAATGGAGTACAGGAAATTAGAGCGAGCAATTAATGAAGCCGATTTTCGCGCTTCAGAAACTACAGGAGCAAAGATATGAATATTAATTTACATATTGAAAAGTTAATTTTAGATGGATTGGATATTCCCCGCAGCCAACGCGAATTATTAAAAGCCACAGTAGAAACAGAACTAGGAAAATTGTTAGCATCCCAAGAATTACCTAAAAATTGGCAACCAAATGTATCTATCCCGACCATTGAAGTAGCCCCTAAAAGCCATCCCAGCCAGATGGGACAACAAATTGCTCAAGCTATTTATCAAGGAATGAATCTATGACTAGTCGGCAAATTAGGCAGATTAATCGGCAGTCGCAGGGTGAAACTCCTCTGGTGAGTGGGATTTTACAGCGTGCGGCGGTGCGTTCTATTGCTGATCGGGAACAGGTACAGCCGGGAATATTGAGGGAATCGCGGTTTGAGCATGACTTTAGTCAGGTGCCGATTCATAGCGGGAGTTTACCAAACATTCAGACAGATAGGTATGAGCAAGAAACAGACAGAGTGGCAAAAGATGAGGTAGAACAGATCCATGCGTCCGCTTTTGCCCAGTCAACTCAAAAACAGTCACAGGCAGTACAGGCAAAACCTGAGAGTAAATCACTTAAGCCTCAGGAAGAATCAAAAATCCCTAATCAAACAGGATTACCGGATAATCTCAAAGCCATTCGTAATGCTCAATCAACACAGGTAACTGAACCAGCAGCGCCTGTTCAGCCCAAGCTGACGATTGGACAACCAAATGACCAATATGAACAGGAAGCCGATCGCGTTGCTGAACAGGTAATGAGTATGGCTCCTCCAGCAACTCCCAACATTCAACGCCAGACTGAAGAGGAGCAGGAAGAGGTTCAAACCAAACCTTTGGTAGAAACCATTACGCCGATTGTGCAGCGTCAGGAAACATTAGAAGAAGACGAGCCAATTCAAGCAAAGTGTGAGAGTTGTGAAAAAGAGGCGCAAGTCCAGCGATCGCCTAATGGAGTTCCTCAAGTCCAAGCAGATTTGGAAAGTCGACTGAATGCTAGCAAAGGAGGGGGTAGTCCATTACCAGATGAGGTGCGATCGTTCATGGAACCGCGCTTTAAGACTGACTTTAGTCAGGTGCGCGTTCATACCGACAGCACGGCAGTGCAGATGAACCATGCGTTGAATGCTCAGGCGTTTACTCACAAACAGGATGTTTACTTTGGTCAGGGCAAGGCTCCTGCTAAAGATGAATTGACTGCTCATGAATTAACTCATGTGGTACAGCAGGGTAAGGAAATAAGGCGATACCGGAACACGGGAGCATTTAATTTTGGGAAACAAGACGACGCCACGCTTATTGAAGATTCCTTTAATGTCAAAAAGGACAAGGAAACCAAGCCCTGGATCAAACAAATTACTGTCGAGTTCGATTCGCTGAAAACGGATAGCGGCGGCAACAAATACTCATCGGGAACTGCTTCCGTTCAATATCACGATAATCCGGTAAAGCTCCCTGATTTCAGTTTTACCGTTAGTGGAGGCTCTCAGACTCTCGGTAAAACTGGCAGCGGCACTTTTACAGTCTCGCGCATTGAGGGTATCGGTTATAACAGCGGCACAGCCTCTGGGCAACCAGGGGTTGATTTTGACCTAGCTAACAGAGAAGGCCCCAATAAACGATATTCAAAAGATCTAGCAGCCAATATGAGTTATGCAGTTTTTTACAACAAAGGCGAGGCGTTACATGCCGGACCCCTCAACTTCAGCTCGCACGGCTGCGTTCATGTTGACTGGACAAATTTAGCAACTATCAAACAGTTGAACTACCATAGCGTGATTGGCCTCACGAAAGTAAAAGTCAAGTATCTGTCATTAAACGAGGCGTATGAAAATGCTATCAAGATTTCAAATTGGCAACAGGCTGCGGAGTTTCTAAATGGATTTAACAGAGATGATATTCTTGCAAGATTAGCTCGGTTAAGGCAAGAGCAAATTGCTGATATTCACAAAGGTGCGCTTAATAACCCCAACGTTGGTCCTAAATCTCAGGTAGCAGAATTGACCAGAGCAATTTATCTGGATTTCAACTATGAACGCTCAAAAACCCTAGGAAATTGGGGGGGTGCTGCGGAGTTTCTAAATGGGTTTAATAATGATGACATATTAAATAGAGTAAAGCGTTTGAGTAGTGATCAACTCTCTAAACTGAGACAAGGTGCTCTCACAAGTATGCCAGGATGGTCAAAGCGAGTTACAGATATCATTGATAGTGTGGCTACACCCTGATTGTTGCTCTTTGAGGAGACATTAACGCAATGCAACGCACAACTCATAACCCAATCAGTGCGATCGCTATCTTGCAAGGAACGTCAGTGCGATCGCCCGATCTTGTAGGGTGCGTTAACGAAGTAACGCACCGAACCAATCATCAGGTGCCCTGCGACGTAAACCACCAAATCTTTGGGCATATTGATTCAGGGCGATGCTCTCTCACCAAAAATGCGTCACCTATGGTGTTTTTTTGAGCGCTCGCACTCTCCATTCTCACGCAAAATGCGAGCACTCAGACGCTACAATAAAACCAACTTTTTGTTCAGGCGGTACTTTACCTGACAGAACCCGTAGATGATGCAGCCATTGCAGAACTTTACGAAGCCATAGGCAATATTGTCATCCGATTTCCTCTGCTTCACTGTCAAGAATGTGCCAGCACTCTTAAAAGATGGCTCAAACAACGTGGAGTACCAGGAAAACTTTGGCGAATTTCTACCCGATACGACCATGAAGATTTTACCAAGAGCGATCGCCTTGAACAACAGGGTTGCTCTGAAAGCATTACTGAAAATGGTGTTCACTATGGTGTTGAAGTTTATGGAAAAATCTTTGACAATCTTTCAAGACAAGGGCTTTCACCAGAAAATTGGGTTAAAGATTTTACTTCCCAATCTAATGATTTTGTTGCTGAAGTGATTGAAGAGTTTTAAAGATGTGATTTCATGGAGCTAAGAATGAGTACGTTATTTGAGCTACTAGAAAAAATTAAAAGCAAACCAGGACTATATCTAGGAACTGCTTCCATTACAAATCTGCGGATGTTTATTCTTGGCTATCGCTTTGCGCGATCCCAAGCAGGTATTACCAATACTGAAGCCGAAAGTGACTTTTACAAAAACTTTCAACCCTGGCTGCAAAACCGCTTATCAATCCGTACTGTTAACGCTTGGGACAAAATTATTTTGCTCACCTGTATTGATGAGAAAGCAGGGTTTGATTATTTCTTTCAACTTTTGGATGAGTTTATTCAACGAGACAAAAGCCAAGATATCGATCCAATTTTGGCCGAATCAACCACACAAAATATCAATAAAGTGGCATGAAGTAAGATTGAGCTTCAAAAATGCGATCGCCTAAAAAGTCAAGCGATCGCATTCTCGAAAAAACTAGGCGATCGCACTGTCTTCCAACTCAAGCGATCGCTCTCTGTTATTTCCAAATCGGTGTAAAATTTTTTGCCCCTTCCTAAATTTCAGCAAATGTATAGTGTCAAACTAAAAGTAGATTCACAATTTCAGTATAAAAGCAGAGGTAGGATATGAGTAAGCAACGGCAAGTGCAAAAAAAACCTGCGTCTCATTTTTCACCGCCATCTTTAGCTTCTATACAGAAAAATTCCTCATGGCTGCGTAGTTTATCTTCACCATCTCCTGATGTCGCAGTGCAACAGAAATCTCAGTTTTCAGGCAGCGATCGCGGTTTTGATTTAACTCAGATTAAGGTTCATGCACCTTCAGCGATGGGGATACAAGCAAAGCTGAAAGTTGGTGCGCCTGGGGATCAGTATGAGCAACAAGCGGATGCGATCGCATCTCAAGTTATGTCTATGTCAACACCTACTTTTAAGCAATTACAAAGGGACGTGATGCCAGAAGATGAAAACCAGCAAGAGGAAGTACAAACTAAACCTTTAGCTGCTGCTATTACACCACTGGTGCAACGAGAAATGATACCAGAAGACGAGAAGAAAAAAGAAGACGAAACTCTACAAACTAAACTTGTCTCAGGGGAAAATTCCCAAGTAGATGAAAATTTAGAGGCGCAGTTGCAGACAACTAAAGGTAGTGGTAGCCCTTTACCAGATCAGGTACGTACTTTCATGGAACCACGCTTTGGTGTCGATTTTAGCAATGTGCGCTTACATACTGATAATGCAGCGGTACAGATGAATCGGACATTAACTGCCCAAGCTTTTACTCATGGTGATGATATTTACTTTGGCTCTGGGAAATCCGAGCATAATTCCCATCAAGGGAAAGAGTTGCTCGCCCATGAATTAACTCATGTAGTGCAGCAGACACAACCAGGAAAGAAGCACTAAAAGTAGGAGCAAACAGCCTGTAGGCTGGGTTTCACTCTTCAACCTTTGGATTGTTTCCCAACACAGAGCGATCGCATGATCTGGGAAGAAACAGCGATCGCACATGTCAATTTAACGTCAAACCCTACAAAACAGGAATAAAAACTTATGCTTTCTATTTTGACATCAACTCTAGAAGCTTTGATATTTCTCTTCGTTGCCGCTTTAGTCATCGGATTTCTTTGGTCTGATTTTGCTCCTAAATCCCAGTCTTCTGCACAAGACAAAGGTAAAACAGCAACTTTAGATAAGTGACGGGGAAAAATCGAAAAGACGTTCCCATAGAACGTCTTCTAGAGAAAGAAATATTGAATGTCGGTGCAGATCGCCTCTGATCTCACTTGCGCAAGGTGGAAGTTTCAGCACTGACTACTTCACTTTTGACATCTACCGGAAGACTAGTATTTGTTGAAGTAGGTAAGATATTTTGGGTTTTTGCCGATGGTAGGGCTTTCAATTCAATTCCCAATAATTCTTGAATTTGAGATTTCGCCCAATCTGGTAGCACTTGCAAAGGCTTTAGCAGTGCATTTACCACTTGGGTAACTAAGTCATCTGGTGATGTCACATCATTTTCCGTCCAACTGCGGAAGGCGCGACCGCTTTGGTAACCAACACTCCAAAACCAAATCACCAACGCCACACCCAACAGAATAATAAAAAATAATAGTTGTAATGTTTGCTGTACCAACTCCCAAAGCTTTTCTAAACCTTTTTTTAAGGTCAAGGCTGTGTTTTGATCAGATAGATTCTGCCATAATTCCGTAGCTTGATTTTGGATCGGATTCATAATTGTTTGTCTCCATTGTCAGTAATTGAGTTATTGGATGCGAGCAAATTTTTATGTTGAGTTAATTTAATAATTCTTCATAAAATACACATTACTCTCTAAAGAACAGGGAGGCTTAGTTTCTCTAGCGATACCCTTCTAGAGTATTGCGTTATTGGACACCTGGTTTCAAAAAACTGGGATGACTGGTTTAAGTACTAACCATTACTGAATTTAATTGTAAATGACAAATTTGACATCAGAATGAATTTTGTCAGCAACAATTTGTATCAAGTTGTCAAAGTTACTTATACTAGTATTTAGTTATACTATGTACTGATTAAATATTATTTAAAAAATCCTTTTTTGACAATATTTAATGTATACGTAAGTATAATAAGGTAAAATTTCCGATTTGGTTTTGTGAACTATAGTTACATAATCAGTCTAATTGTCAGGAAAACGGTATCTTATTTCACAAGAAGAAGATTTGAGATTTACATACTGAGTATAGCAATCATCAAATGGTGCAGCTATGAGGCTACCTATGGGTGCATCGCCCAAACAAGATTCTTTCCTTCATTGATGCAAGGATAATTGCCTATGACTACCACCTTTCCTGGCTCTCCGCTCCCATCTAAAGGGCAGATTATCGCCATTGATACTTTAACTTATGTGATAGTCAGTACGATCGCTTTTCAATATAATCCAGAATCGTTCTCACGCAAATTGCAAGTACAAGCTATAGGTGGTGAAGGGGGATCTCACAGTGAAGCTTTACGCTTGCAAGGCGCGCCAGTGGAAACTTTCCAATTGGAAATAGAAATTGATGCCACAGATCAACTAGAAAAAGCAGAACGGACAGCAATTGATTATGGAATTTACCCGCAATTGGCAGCACTAGAGACACTAATTTACCCGAAAAGTAGCCAGGTGAAAACGAATATGGATCAGGCAAAGCAGGGAATTGTGGAGATTGTACCCTACGAAGCACCATTGACTTTACTAGTGTGGGGAAACAAAAGGAAATTACCAGTACGCTTGACCGATTTTAGTATTAATGAAGAAGCTTATGACGTAAACCTCAATCCAATTCGTGCCAAAATGTCTCTCGGATTGCGTGTTCTGAGCTATAACGATTTGCCTTGGGATATGCGTAGTTCCAAGCTATTTTTCAATCACCACAAAGAAAAAGAAGAAATGGCGAAAAAAGCCAATGTCAATAACCAAGGTGGAACTACCGCAGTGAATATTACGTGATAGTCATTTGTCATTTGTCATCCTCCTTGTCTTCCTTGTCCTCCTTGTCCCCCTCATCTCCCTCATCTCCCTCATCTTCCTCATCTCCTATTCTTGAGAAAATGCCATGTTTGAACATACCAGCCGCTACTACAAGTTAGAAACAGCACAATACACAACTGCTAATGGTCAAAGAATTGCTTACAAGCGGCGCCGCTTTTTACCGCAAGCTAAGGATATGCCATTGTATGTAGAAATTATTGTCAAAGATAGCGATCGCCTAGATTTAATTACTGCGCGTACTCTCGGAGTTTCCGAACAGTTTTGGCAAATTTGTGATGCCAACAACACGATGAACCCTGATGAACTCACTGCTGAACCTGGACAAAGGATACGAGTTCCAGTCCCCCAAGTGTAGGAATTGTTAATCATTCATAGTTTTGGTATTGCTTATGCCACTGGGCATTGATTTGAAAGTATTAATTGGGCGAAATAAGCCAGCACCTGCATCTTTTGAACTGATGGAGGCGTTACAGAGTGTGGAAGTTACTCACAGCGATCAAGGAAAATCTGGGTTTCAGATGACCTTTAGTGTAGGTCGTGCTGGTGCTATAGATTTACGGGATTACCAGTTGATTGTGAATCCACTGTTAACACCTTACAACCGCGTCATTCTGATTGTAATTATTAACGCCAGAGCAGAAATACTCATGGATGGGATAATTACTCATCAACAGTTATCACCAGGGATGCAGGTTGGTAGTTCTACTTTCACTGTGACTGGTGAGGATATTAGTGTGATGATGGACTTGGAGCAAAAGTCAGTTTCACACCCCGAACAACAAGACGAACAAATTATCACCAAAATTCTTTCGGACTCGAAATACGCTAATTATCAGCTAATTCCCGATGTAAATTCAGCGCCAATAAAAGATAGACCAACAAAGCAAGAACGAATTAAAACCCAGCAGGGAACAGACTTGCAATATATCCAATCCCTGGCAAGTCGCTATGATTTTGTGTTTTATATCACACCTGGTCCGGGAGTTGAACAAAACACAGCTTATTGGGGAAAACCCTTGCGGAAAAAAAGCTTCCTACCCCCACTGACAGTGAATATGGGGTCATATACGAATGTTGAGTCAATTAATTTTCAGCATGATACCCTCACTGCTTCTACTGTAGTCGGACAGGTTCAAGACCGCAAAGGTAACACGATCGCGTCGGTAAAGTTTGAAAGTAGCGATCGCGAAGATTTATCAAATCGACCAGCCCTAAAAAACCAAGCTTTTAAACGCACAACCATATTTCGCGAAACAGCTAGGCTGACCCTACAAGCACAAGCCCACGCCCAAGCAATGGTCAATAATTCTGTCGAAAAAGTAGTAACTGCTAGTGGGGAATTAGATACAATCCGTTACGGTGCAATCTTAGGACTGCGCGGAATCGTGGGGCTGCGAGGTGTAGGGTATACATATGATGGTTTTTATTATGTCAAATCTGTAACTCATAAACTCAAAAAAGGTGAGTATAAGCAAAGTTTTACCATGACTCGCGAAGGATTGGAGACAACGACGAAACAGCTACAGATGGGGGCTGGGGGATGAGGGAGTGTGGGGAGAAATGACTTATGCCCAATGCCCAATGCCCCATGCCCAATGCTCAATGCCCAATGCCCAATACTTGATAATTATTTGGAAGTAGCTAGTATGGAAAAGTTTTTTGGGAAATATCGCGGTCAAGTTACAAATTCTCAAGACCCTCTGAATTTGGGAAGAATTCAGGTGCGAGTAGCAGCTATTTATGGGGAAGGTATAGAGAATTGGGCATTACCTGCAACACCTTATGCAGGAAAAGATATCGGCTTTTTTACAGTTCCGCCCGTAGGTTCAAATGTTTGGGTAGAGTTCGAGGGAGGCGACACAGATTATCCGATTTGGAGTGGCTGCTTTTGGGGTGAAGGCGAACTACCACAAGCAGCTAGGGTTAGCGAACCAGATAAAGTGCAAGTTTTGAAAACCAATGGAATTACATTTACTTGGAATAATTTAGATAATAAAGGCTTATTTATTGAAGTCAAAGAACCTGTAGTAGATAGACCACTAAAAATGGTTTTTAATCCCCAAGGAATTGAAATAAATAATAATAATGAACTGACTATAAAAATTACAGCAGATATCATCGAACTAAAAAATCGGGCTAATTCTACCGTTACCCTCAGAACCGATAGTATTCAAGTCAAAGAAGGCACTGTAGAGGTGAATCTGACTAGCAATCAAATTGAATTAAAAAGTCCACCAGGAGATATTAAGCTACAAGCAGCTACGGGTATTGAATTGAGTAATCCGGCGGCAAATACAAAGCTGACACCTACAAGTATCGAGTTAACTGTTGGTGCAGCGAGTATCAAAATGTCGCCCGCTACAGTTAATGTCAATAATGGTGCATTGGAGGTGATTTAATGCCTGGTTTTTTGCTCAATTTGAGTAGCACTGTTTTGTGCGTCCACGCTGGACAGGCTAAACCGTCTGTTCCGAATCTGCGGGTGAAAGCAATGGGTTTACCAACAGCAACCCAAGGGCCTCCCTATATCATCGCTGGGTGCGTCAATCCCCCACCACCCGTCAATGTAGGCCCTTGTATTCTTGGTAACTGGATTGTAGCCGCTCTCCGTGTCAAATCGATGGGAATGCCTGTGCTGTTGATGGATAGTCAGGCTATTTGTGTGCCAACAGGTACACCGTTAACAGTGGTATTAACTCAGATGCGGGTGAGGGGAATGTGATTTGTCAGTTGTCAGTTGTCAGTTGTCATTTGTTCCATGCCCAATACCCCATGCCCAATGCCCAATGACTAATGACTAATGACCAATGACCAATGACCAATGACTAATGACTAATTATGGAAATCGCTTATCCCTTTCGGATTGATGGACGTGGACGCGTAGCTGATGCTACGGAAAATGACCATGTTCGGCAAATGATTGAGCAGGTACTATTTACTATCCCTGGTGAACGAGTCAATCGTCCAGATTTTGGCTGTGGTTTGCAGCAATTAATTTTTGCACCTAATAGTGGGGAATTGGCTGCGGCTACGGAGTTTATTGTTAAAGGTGCTTTAGAACAATGGCTAGGTGATGTGATTCAGGTGGAGGCTTTGCGGGTAGAAGCTATAGACTCCAAATTAGAAATCACTATTAGGTTCTTGATCCGTCGGACTCAAGAACGAAAAATTGAACTGTTCTCTCGTGAGGTTTGAGATGGTAAGTTCCCAAAATCAAGTTCTCAAGCATCAGGCTGGTAGCGAACAACGACGGAAAATAGTTCGGAATCAAAAAAGCCTGAATGGCATTGATTATATAGAGTTGGCAAGAGACAAAAAAACTCTGCTGGTGCATTTTATTCATAATCTCCCCGGACAGGAAGATGCTGTTCCAGCAAATTCATCGTCTTTAACTGAGGAAAATTTGGCGATCGCCGGCGGTGTGACAATTAAGGATATTTCTGTCATATCTGTGAGTAGTTTTGCCAATGTCTTAACTTTAAGAGTCAATACCGCAGGCGATGAATTCTCTACTTATACATTGCGTATAGTAGATACCGACGATCAATCGAAACAACCTCCAGGCTTTGATCCCCAGTTGTCGGTGGTGGAATTTTCGTTTCGGGTTGATAGTAGGAGTGAATTTGATTGTCAGCCTGTGGTGGACTCGAATCAAGAGAGGACAACACCACCGATTATTGATTACCTAGCTAAAGATTATGCGAGTTTCCGGCAGTTAATGCTAGACCGGATGACTGTGACTATACCGCAATGGCAGGAACGGAACCCTTCTGATATTGGTGTGATGTTGGTGGAGTTACTCGCCTATGCTGCCGATCGCCTAAGCTATTTTCAAGATGCTGTTGCCACGGAGGCTTATTTAGGTACAGCCAGAAGGCGAGTTTCCATTCGTCGTCATGCGCGGCTGTTGGATTATCCCATGCATGATGGTTGCAATGCCCGCGCTTGGGTGGCGATCGCCGTCAACGATCAAGGGAATGGTCAAAAGTTGCCACCAGGAACCAGATTATATACCAGAGTTGCTTCCCTACCATCACAATTTACTCTTGATGACTACCCAACACTTGTGAATGCTGGGGTGCAGATATTTGAAACCATGCACGATATTATTTTATATAAATCACATAATCAGATTAAATTTTATACTTGGGATGCTCAGGAATTTTATTTAAAAACAGGGACGACGAAAGCAACGTTAGAGAATAAAAATCTCAAGCTGCAAGTCGGAGATGTCTTGATTTTCGAGGAAATTAAGGGAATAGATACAGGCTTAACAATAGATGCAGATAGCAATCATCGCCATGTGGTGCGGTTGACAAATATTACAAAAAATACTGACCCATTACATAACAATAAAGAGTTATTAGAAATTGAATGGGCTGCTAGTGATGCCTTACCTTTTGCTTTGTGCATTGCCACCATAGTTGATGATAAACCAGTAGCCGATGTGAGTGTTGCGCGGGGTAATATTGTCCTGGCAGATCATGGCTGTACCGTACAAGAACAACTTCCAGAAGTACCCGAACAGGGACGTTATCGCCCACGATTGCAATTTGGGCCTTTGACACAACAAGCTTATGTACAGAACCGCAAACGTCCTTTTGACCCCAAAGCACCTGCTAGTGAGGCGTTGCAACAAGATTTGCGTTATGTTTTACCGCAAATTTGGTTACAAGAAATCGCCGAAACCGGGAGAAAGAGATTGGGTGTAACGCAGTTGCGACAGATCACTGCATTATCTAACCCATCTGGGATTTCTTCTCCCCTAGCGACATCGCCCTTACCAAACACCTTTTCTGTGGGGAAATGTTGGCGATCGCAACGGGATTTACTCAACAGTGACAGCTTTGCGCGGGAGTTTGTCGTGGAGACAGAAGACGATGGTGGTGCTTATCTGCGGTTTGGCGATGATATTTTAGGTAAAAAACCGGAACCACAAACCCAGTTTTTAGTAACTTATCGTATTGGTAATGGTACAGTTGGCAATGTCGCCGCCGAAGCGATTAACCAAATTGATCCTAACACCACCCAACTACGGAACTGGATCGAAAAAGTCCGCAACCCCTTAGCGGCGAGGGGTGGTACTGAACCAGAAGCCATTGAACAAGTGCGACTATATGCACCCCAAGCCTTTCGTACCCAAAAGCGGGCTGTCACAGAAGCAGACTATGCAACTATTACCCAACGTTTTCCTGGTGTGCGGAAAGCAGTAGCCACGAGGCGGTGGACTGGTAGTTGGTACACAATTTTTATTACTGTAGACCGGGAGGGTGGTAAACAGGTATATGATGTTGACGAATTTAAGAATAAGTTAGCGACTTTTTTAGAAAGTTACCGTTTAGTGGGACAAGATATCCGAATTGACGGGCCGATATTTGTGCCATTAGATATTGCAATGACTGTGAAAGTTGCCCCGGATTATTTTAGCAGTCAAGTCAAAGAAGAACTGTTGAATGTATTTAGTAATCGAGTGTTACGCAATGGACAATTAGGATTTTTTCACCCTGATAATTTTACCTTTGCCCAACCTGTCTTTTTAAGTAAAGTGATAGCGACGGCTATGCAAGTAGCGGGTGTGCTTTCTGTGAAAGTAACGAAATTCCAACGTTGGAATCTGCAACAACAAAGTTCACAGTTGGAAATTCAAGCCGGTCAAATTAACATTGGGCGGTTAGAAATTGCTTTGTTGGAAAACGATCCAAATACACCAACTAAAGGGAAGATTGAGTTTGTGATGGAGGGGGGGTTGTGAAGAAGGCAGAGGGCAGAGGGCAGAGGGGGGATGAAGGGGATGAGGGGGACAAGGGGGACAAGGAATTTTAGATTTTAGATTTGCGATAGCGCAGCGTTAGCGAGTCCACGAGCGTCTTTTGGATTCTAATCTAAAATTTAAAATCCAAAATCCAAAATTGTTTTCAATGCCCAATGCCCAATGCCCAATGCCCAATGCCCAATGCCCAATGCCCAATGACAAATGACAACTGACAACTGACAACTATGAATTCAGAAATCTACAATCGCCCTGGTTTACCCGCCCTCAGTTACCGCATTGGTGATTGGGCGACTTTTCGCCAAAGGATGCTAGCTAATCTCTCAAAGCAGCCAGGAAATCCAGCACAACCAGACGATCGCCCTCTGGCTAAACTCAATACTCGGGCGAATGACGATCCCGCGATCGCTCTTTTGGATGCTTGGGCAATGGTAGCGGATGTGCTGACTTTTTACCAAGAACGGATCGCCAATGAAGGCTATATTAACACGGCTATTGAACAGCGTTCGGTGCTGGAATTAGCTCGCAGTATTGGTTATGAACTTAACCCAGGTGTGGCGGCTAGTACTTTTTTGGCGTTTGGAGTGGAGGATACTCCCAATAGTCCTGATGTGGCGAAAGTGCCGAAGGGTACTCAAGTTGTCAGTGTTCCTCAGGGGGACGAGTTACCCCAAACTTTTGAAACCAGTGCCGAAATTATCGCCCATGTGGAGTGGAATGGACTAAAACCCCGATTGGCAAAACCCCAGGTGATTAATGCTACGACAGAAAAATTATACTTGCAGGGAATTGCAACGCAATTACAACCAGGCGATCGCATTCTGCTAATCGACGCACAACAGGCGGAACTTTGGTATTTACTCACTTTGGTAACGGTGGAAATCAAGCCAGAGGCGGGATATACCGCTATTACTTGGGACAAAAATCTGCGGTTATCTCCACTTTTGCAACCGCAGGTATTCGCTTTTCGGCAACGGGCGACGTTGTTTGGCTATAATGCCCCGAAGTGGCAAGATATGCCTGATGATATCAAGCGGAATTTCGGCGGTACAATTAATGGTGGTATTTTTCGCACCAGTAACGATGGTCAAAATTGGACAGCTTTTAATAAAGGCTTGCCAACTACAGATATTCGGACTTTAGCTTTTAATCAAATTAGTGGCAAGCTATTTGTGGGAACTGAAGGTAGCGGTGTATTTCGCTATCAAGAAGACCAAGAAAAATGGCTAGCTGTCAATGTTGGTTTAACGAATCTCAATATTCAAACTTTATATATTGATACTAACGGCTATCTTTTTGCGGGAACTCCTAGCGGTGGCGTGTTTTCCTCAAAAGATAATGGTGAAAATTGGGCACAACTAAATATCGGTACTGTTGGACTTAGATCCGCTGGTACAAATAATTGGGAATCAATAAATACAGGTTTACCAAATACAGTTGTCCGGGCAATTGACGAATATTCCACTACAATTATCGGTACAGGGACAATTAGCAGCGATGGGATTAACATCACAGGTAATAGCACAGCATTTACTAAAGAAATTGCGATTGGCTATGTTATTAATGTCGCAGGGCAATCAAAAATAGTAACTGAAATCACTAATGATACAACTTTAAAGGTTGATTCCGCTTTTGATTCTAATTTATCGAATATTCCATCTTTTTCTATTAGCGGTAATTACATTTTCCTTGGTACTGATGATGGTATATATTACTCGGCCGATCAAGGAAAGAATTGGCAGAAAAAACCATTAATTAAAGTAATTCGTTCACTAGTTACCTGTAATGTCCAGCAAGGTAAAGGAACAATTTCCAGTACAGACACTACAGTAACAGGGACTAACACAAATTTTGCGGACGAATTGAAAGTAGGTGATGTGATTATTGCGGCTGGTCAACGTCGCACTATTTCTAGCATAGCAGCGAATAATCAAGAATTGACGATTGATTCTGCTTTTAGTTCAAATTTAGCTAGTGGAACTACATTTTTTATTGGTGATAGTTACATTTTAGCCGGCACCGATGATGGGATTTATGGATTTCAGAACCAAGATGTATTTTGGAATTTGAGAAAATTACAAGGTAAATCTGTACGTTCATTAATTACCTATAATTACAATGGTGTACGCCAGATTTTAGCGGGTACGAATAGCGGAGTTTTTGGGTTCACTCATAACGTTAATACTTGGGAGGAGTTTAATCTAGGTTCAAATATTTTAGATGTGCAAGCACTAGCTGTGAATGAGACTAACGGCGATATTTATGCAGGGACTACGAGTGGTGTTTTTCGTTATGTTGCTAATAGCAATAGCTGGGAAGCAATTAATACTGCTTTGTCAAATCATAACGTTACTTCGCTGACTGCTTTTAGTAAACTGGGTACAGGGGCGATCGCTAGTCAAGCGGCTAAAGTCTTAACTGGTAGCGGGACGAAATTTACCCAAGAGTTAAAAGTAGGCGATCGCATCATTGTGGAAAGTCAAAGCAAAACCGTTACTGCGATCGCAGATGATACTCATATCAGTGTTGATAGTGATTTTATCCCGCCTTTAACTCCCAGTACGCCGTTTACTATCAGATATGTGTTTGCTGGTACACCGTTTGCGGGTTTTGTGGAAGATAAAAGTGTAGATTCACAAAAACCAGAATGGCCTAATTTTAAAATTGAAGCCAAGAAAGAGAATGGCAATCAAAAGCTAGATTTAGATACTTTATATCCAAAAATTTTACCAGATAGCTGGATTGTTTTGGTGAGGGAAGACAACACTGATACCAAACCTTGTCAAGTTAAAAGTACATCAACTGTGTCCTTGGAAAAATTTGGTTTAACCGCCAAAGTTACAGAAATTGAAACTAAGACTGATGTTACTTCCCGGAATCATTTTGGTTTGCGGGAGACGGTTGTGTTAGTGAACAGCGAACAGTTAAATTTAGTTGCAGAACCCTTGACAGTTGTCGCTAAACAGCAGGAAATTTTTCAAGATCCAATTCAGGAGAATCAAATTTACCTGAAAGAATATGTCCCAGGATTAACAGTAGATAAAACTTTGATAGTTAGCGGTAAATATATCCGCGCTGTCATCAAAAATATTGGTGGAGTCTATTGCTTAAACCGCGAAACCTGGGAACGGAGAAATACCAGCTTAAGCAATACCGCAGTGCGATCGCTTGTCAGTTTTTCCACCGCCGGAAAGAATTATCTGTTTGCGGGGACTGAAGGTGGCGTATTTAAATCAAAAGATAACGGTGAAAATTGGGAACCAATCAACGAAGAGTTGACGAGTAGAGATATCACTGCATTAGCAATTAATCAAGCAGGCGATATTTTTGCGGGAACTACGTCAGATGGGATCTTTCGGTTAAAATTTGACAGTTTAAAATCGGATTGGACTATTTGGCAGGCAGTCAACAAAAATTTAACAAATAAAAACATTACTGCTTTAGTTGTAGATAGAAATCAGCGGATTTTTGCGGGAACCACTAAAGGCGGTATTTATCTCTCTACCGATAATGGTGAAAGTTGGGCGAACAACAACAATGGCTTAACAAATGGTGATATTAACTGTCTGGTATTTAGAGTTCAGAATAACTTAGACTTATTATTTGCTGGGACAAATGGGGGACTTTCTCGTTATCAATATAATATCGGCAGTTGGCAATCAATATTATCAGATATCAATGTCACAGCAGTAGATATAAATAAAAACGGAGATATTTTTGCGGGAACTGCTGATAGTGGAGTGCAGCGATTTCTACAAGAAACGCAAAAATGGGAACCATTTAACGACAATCTTCAAGATGTACATATCCGTTGTCTCATCGTTGATGGGGGAGATAACATCTTTGTAGGAACAGATAGCGGTGGTGTTTTCCGGGTGGGGAAAAATAGTAAAAAATGGGAAGAGAGAAATCAGAATTTAAGAAATATCGATGTCAAGACGATTATGAAATATAACAATCAGATTTATATCGGTGGCATTGGTATTTTAACTTCCCCCGATACCTTCTCCTATGTAGATTTAAAAATTGGCGATTTACTCCAAGTAATGTCTGTACCCATCGTTAACGAAAAGAACCCAAAATTAAAAAAATGGCATTTACGCGATCGCAATGGCGTTGACGGCTATATAGAAATTAGCAGAGAAATTAGCGACACAGCAGACATCGAATTACAACCAGCCAAAGTTGATGACGAAACAGTCAGCGAAGTTTGTGCGATCGCCACACCACCAGAAGACCAAATATTACCCATCCTCAAACTACAGCAACCACTGCAAAATTGCTATGACCCAGAGACAACAATTGTCTATGCTAATGTAGTCGCAGCTACCCAAGGCGAGACAATCCCCGAAGTCTTAGGAAGCGGGAACGGTACATTAAAAAATCAGCGTTTCACCTTAAAGAAACCACCCTTAACCTACGTAGCCGCACCGACACCAAGCGGTAATCAAAGCACCTTAGAAGTGTATGTTGATGGAGTGCGTTGGGAAGAAGTTCGCTTTTTGTATGGATTGAGTAACCTTGACCAAAATTACATCACCCGCATCGATGACGATGGTAGCACCAGAGTAATTTTCGGCGATGGTAAAAGCGGGGCGCGTCTGCCTACAGGACAAGAAAACATCTCCGCCATCTATCGCACGGGAATTGGCTTAGGGGGAAACATCAATCAAAATTTGCTAACTCAGTTAAAAACTCGACCCTTAGGGATTCAAGGCGTAACAAACCCCGTACCAGCCACCGGTGCAGCTTCTAGGGAATCAATGGAGGAAGCCCGCATCAGCGCCCCTTTGACAGTACGAACTCTCGATCGCATCGTGTCTCGGCAAGATTTTGAAGACTTTACCCGCGCCTTTGCTGGTATTGGGAAAGCCCAGGTAAAAGTAGTACAAATTGGGGCTACTCAAATAGTACATCTGACCATAGCCGCCATAGGAGGTGCAGCTGTATTACCAGAATCCAGCCTTTACCAGAACTTAGTCACAGCCATAGATACAGCCCGCGATCCAGTCCAGGTAGCAGTGCAAGTACAATCCTACAAACCCCTATACTTTAACGTTGATGCCAAGATTATTATAGATTCCAAACGACAGCCCGAACCCGTACTAGCAGCAGTGCGACAAGCCATTAAAGCCAAATTTGCCTTTGAAAATCGGCTATTTGCACAACCTGTCACCTCAGCAGAAGCGATCGCCGCCATGCAATCTGTCCCTGGTGTGGTAGCTGTCGATTTGAATGGACTATATCTGCGAGGTTTTAGCAAAACTGTCGAAGAATCTTTAATCGCCCAAGAAGCGACATGGAATCAACAAAAGAACCAAATTTCACCCGCCGAAATGTTATTACTCAATCCCAACGGGATTACTTTAACCGGTGAAATATGGACAACGTAAAGAATTTTTCTCACGCAGAGGCGCAGAGGAGGACACTTGCGTGGGCGGCTTTGCCGACTTGAGCAAAGTGTCCGTCGCGCAGAGAGGAAGAGAATTTTATTTAACCTTTTCATCAATTATGCAAAATCTCTCTCAAACTCTTCTACCTCCGCGTCCTCTGCGTCCTTGGCGGTTCGTTACTTAAATAATTTTTCACACACCAAGATACCAATAAAAAATAATTTTACCTTCTGCACTCTGCCTTCTCCCACCTTATGAACTACCAACCAGAAGAACGTTTATACAAACTCCTACCAGCAATTTACCGCATCCGCGATGAAGAATTGCATCATGGAACATTACGCGCCTTACTTGGTGTCATCGAAAAAGAACTCATTCAAATAGAAGATGATATTGAAAACCTCTACGAAAACTGGTTTATTGAAACCTGCGACGAATGGGTAGTACCTTATATTGGCGATTTATTAGATGTAAAATTATATTCCCAAGGTTTTCGGACATTTGGGCAAGCCAGACGCGCCTATATTGCCAACACCTTAGCCTTGCGATCGCGTAAAGGCACAGTCCCAATTTTAGAACAATTAGTATTTGATATCACTGGTTGGCGGGCGAAGGTAGTCGAGAATTTTAAATCTTTAGCCACTACGCAAAATCTTAACAATCTCCGTCTGGATGTTGTCAATTTCAACCTGCGTAAACCAACACAGAATCCGGCGCGGACTTTAGATATTCGTCGCACTTCTGGACAGGGAAGTGCTAATCTCGGTAGTATTAATATTTTAATTTGGCGGCTTAAAACCTATCCTATAGAAAAGGTAACAGCCAGGTTATATGAAAATGAAAATCAAGGACTATTCTATAGTTTTAATCCCCTTGGTGATGACATACCTTTATTTAATCAACCGCAAACAGAAACAGAAATTACCAGTTTAGCTAAACCGATTAATCTTCCTGGTGACTTATACTCAGATCGCGATGCAATTACTGCGGAATTATCTGCAAGACGAAAAGCGATCGCAGCTGGACAACAGCCAGAAGATGAAGGATTCTTTAATAACGATCCACCAGTTTTAAAAATTTTTGCTGACGAACAACCAATCAAGCCAGAAGAAATTTTTATCGGTGATTTAAGTAAATGGGAAATTCCTCCTACTGATTTTTCCCCAAAAGTTATTGTCGATTTAAAATCAGGTCGATTAGCTTTCACAACCCAAACTATACCAAAAACTGTAGAAGTCAGTTACTCCTACGCTTTTAGTCACAATATTGGCGGTGGAACTTACGATCGCACTCAGTCACTTCTCAACACCATATCCCGTTCTGTCAGTCGCATTACCTGGGATGTGGCACAATCAATATTAATCACGGAAAACCCACTGTTAACCGCAGTCCAAAATTGGAACAACAATGTCAAAATTTGGGAATATTGTGCAGAATTATTCTATATTCCCCTCCAGCGATTAGTGAGGAATCCCGACGATCAAAGAATTTTATCCACAGGTTATGAACCGCCGCAATTTCAACCAGGAATTTTCACAGGTTTAAATGTCACCGCGACTGTAGGCGAAAATCAGGTAATTATTTATCGGGGAACTGCGGTAGATAACGCCGGGAATAATATAAATTTAACCATTAATTATCGCATCGACCTCAAAGACTACGCCAAACAAAATAAACTCCAAAATCCGCAAAAAATTCTCATCGTTATTATCTATAAAGCAGCAGAACAACCACCTCAATGGGAAATTCAAATCGGCGAATATCCCAATAAAATTCCTGATTCTGTTGTTCCCCTGGTAAGTTTGACAATCGATGTTAAAGGTAAAATTCTCGAGTCAGATCCGAATATTTCGCCGCAGTTTCAACCGGGTGTCCTCTCAGGATTAACCATTGATTTCCGAAATAAAATCTTAACTGCTGGTAAGGCGGTGAATAGCAATGGTAAACTCATCGAATTAAAAAACAATACAACTCTCCCCGATGTTCCTCAAAGTTATGAAGGCGAACATTGGCTGTTATATATTACCCCTAAAGCGAAAGTTGCTTTAATTCGTGATGACGAAATGGGGGTAATTGTTCTCAGAGATAATCATACCTATCAGGGAGATTTAACTCTCAACATTCCCGCCGGTAAACATTTACAAATTGTGGCTGCTGATGAATATCGTCCCCATTTATTAGGTAATTTATCAATTAAAGGTATTGCCAAAGACAGAACAGATCCGGGAAAATTTACTCTCAACGGTTTGTTGGTTGAAGGTAAACTAACTGTCCTCCCTGGAAATTTGAAAAAATTAGAAATATTCCATAGTACTTTAGTCCCCAAACATGGTGGATTCAAGGTAATGAAAGCCGATGAAGATAATCAGCCCATCACAGCAGCAGATGACGGATTTTCGCTGATTGCAATGATTATTTACTGTCTCAACCTCATCCACAAAATCATTGATTTAGGTATTGGTGTCGATAGTCCCAATTCCCAAAATAATTTAATTAGACTCTTGCAACTAGCGCTGCGGCAAGTTTCTCGTGTATTCTCGTTTCTAGAGACAGTGCTGAATCAATGGCAATGTGCATTACCCCAAATGAGTGAGGAGGAAGAAGACGAAAGTAAAAAGTTTTGCGATCGCATCTTACCTGATGCCACAGATATTAATCTCGAAGATAATCAAAATTTAAGTATTACAATTGGTGAAAGTATTTGCGGTGCGATCGCCTTAGCTGATACAGTGTCATATTTGGAGATTACCGACAGTATTATCGATCGCGGAAAACCAGAAAATCCTTTAACAATTGCTGCACCTGGAACTAACACAGAAATCTATCGCACAACTATTTTCGGGATGACAACAGTCAGGAGTCTAGAAAGTAGCAACAGCATTTTTACAGAAAAAGTCACAGTATTACGGCGACAAGATGGTTGTATGAGATTTTGTTTTGTCCCAAATGCTTCTCGGACACCACGTCGCTATCGTTGTCAACCTGACTTAGCTTTAGAGAAACTGCAAAAAGAATTAAACGGAAAATTACCCGCCCCAATTGCGGCGTTAGTTGTGAATCTTAACAATCAAGAAGTCTTTGCAGGGACAGAAGGTAACGGAATTTTACGTTACATCAACAATCAATGGTTGCCTTTCCATGACAATACCGCAGATCAATATATTACCGCTCTTTTCACCTACAACAATATTTTATTAGCAGGGACAACAGATGGCGGGATTCTGCGTCTGGAATTACATAATGACACAGAGGCGATTGCACCCACTGAATTTGCGGATAAAAATTCGCCGGTGAATACAGATGTCACAGCCTTTAATCGTCTCACATTTAACGGTCAAAGTTATTTGTTTGCAGCTACATTTGGCAATGGGATTTTTCGCCTTCCCGAAAATGAAACTACTTGGAAGTCAGTGAATACTGGGTTAAAAAATCTCAACGTCATTACTTTAGCTGTTGACATCAACAACAGCAAAATTTTCGCCGGAACTGCGGGGGGTGGAGTTTTTGTTTCTCAAGATAATGGTGCAAACTGGAAAGCGTTAAACTATAACCTGAGAAATCTGCAAATTACGTCCTTAGCAATCAATCAAAATAACGGACAAATTTTCGCCGCCACATCTGGTGGGGGGATTTATCGCTGGGAAGCAGATTGTGAACAATGGCGACGCATCAATCAAGGCTTAATCAATCCAGATATTACCGCCTTAGTTGCTTATCAAAAAACTGCCAGTGGAACTATTACCAGCGAAAATGGTAAATTAATTGGTCAGGGGACAAAATTTCACCAAGAACTCGCTAAAGGTAGTGTAATTACCATTGGTAATGAAACCAGAACTGTAATTGATATCCCAGCTAACCAAGAAGTTATATATATAGATAGCGCCTTGAGTAATGACTTACCTACTACTGGTACTACCTTTACGATTAACTACCTGATAGCGGGAAGTAGCAGCGGCGATATCTTCCGTTCCCAAGATAACGGCGACAGTTGGGAACTTAGCGAAGTCAATGGGACTTATAGTAATATTACGTCCTTGGCTGTGAACAAGACTGAGCAAAATCTTTCTATATTTGCGGGAACTGCGATCGGTAGCATTTTACAATCAACAGATGATGGGATGAATTGGTTACCAGCCAATCAAGGTTTATCAAATGTCACGCAAAAAATAGTCATTTTAACCAGTCTCCAACCTAGTTTTACCTCCACAACTTATGGTAATCCAGCCTATGCCCAACTGAGTCAAAACGTGGCGTTAGAAATTTCTCAAGGTGCGGAAGATGGTGCAGAAATTGGTGTATTTAATATCTTAGAACAACCACAGCGTCAAGCTAGCTTGCAAGCCAGCCTGAATGAATATTTACGTTTCGGAATTACAGCAAATATTTTTTACAATACTTAAGGAAGTTAAATATTATGAAGGGAGATTTTACCCGTTTAAGTTTTCAACCCCGTAAACACTATAATGGCGTTTGGATGCAACAGGGAAGGGTGCAACTAGACGCTGATTGGAATGAACAAGTTGATATTCAAAATTACCTGCATCAATCCCTAGGCAAAAATATTATTGGCACCACAGGAGCGAATAAAACCGCTGACAATTTTAAAATTAGTATTATTGATGGTGATTTAAAAATTGCCCCTGGTCAAATTTATGTTAGTGGTTTACTGTGCGAGTTAGAAGACAATGATACCACTTACAAACATCAGCCAGATTATCCTAGCTTGGAAATAAATTCAGGTAAGTATTTAGTCTATCTTGATGTCTGGGAACGTCACGTAACTGTCCTGGAAGATCCAGAAATTCGTGAAATCGCCTTAGATACATCTGTACCTGATACTACCACCCGCACAAAGACAGTTTGGCAAGTCAAGCTGCTAGAAATTAAATTCGATGCAAAATTTTTGGAAGATGAACAAAAAGCCACCACAGAAGATGCAATTAGTCAAATTAAAGCCCAACGTAAAGCCATTGTACTCAAGGAATTAGAAAAATTAATTAACAAAGCTGATAATCAAAAGAAACTCCTCGCTGTTAATTTTGATAACACAACTAATACAGGCAATACCAACGCCTTAGATAATCGATTATATCGCGTTGAAATTCACCAACCCAGTCAAGAGGGTAGCATTGCCACCTTTAAATGGTCGCGAGATAACGGCATTGTTGTGAGTGAGATTCGAGACATTGAACGTAATAACATTACTATAGATAATCCCGGTCGCGATCCTGCGCAATCATTTCAAGCAAATCAATGGGTAGAAATTACCGATAAAGAACGAGAACTTAAAGGTGAACCGGGAATTTTAGTCCGTTTAATGGCTGGGACATCCGATAAAAAACTAGTTTTTGACCCCTCATCAAGAGTCGGAGATACACCCATTACTCTTGACAATTTTCCCCTCAAGAATAAACCAAAAGTTCGCCGTTGGGATCAAACAACTAATACAGGAACTATCCCCATTAATCAAACTAGCCCGGGTTCCCAGTGGATTAATTTAGACGCTGGGATTCAGGTGAGTTTTTCCGACACAAATCTTAGCTATCAAACAGGTGATTACTGGCTAATACCACTACGTCCGCAAAGTCAAACCAAGATTGAATTACCTTATGACGAGGAAGCCAAAAAATTCATCCCCCAACCAGCGCAAGGTATTCAACATTATTACAGTCCACTAGCTTTTTATGACAGCACAGAATCCATCATTGAAGACTACCGTGAAATATTTCCGCTGTTGGTGAATTGTTTTGATAAAACCGGCGGGATCATGACTGGAGATTTAGAAATCCAGGCTAATCTTTATGTCACTGGTAAACAGGATGAGGGTAAATATATTCCTGGTAGAGTCGGGATTGGGACAAAATCACCCCAAGCAAAACTACACATTCACAATGCGCCTTCCTTATCTGGTACAGGTACAATTTTTAATACCACTGGTAGTTTAATAGTTACAGGTAACGATACTGTTTTTCAAACAGAATTACGTGTAGGCGATGCTATTACAGCTAATGGTCAAACTAGAATCATCGCTACCATCGATTCTAGTAATCAATCTCTAACAGTTAATCAAGCCTTTGAACCGCCTTTAGCAGCAGCCAACTTTACTTATCAACAGCCAACCATTGCACGGTTTACCAATGGTAGCCAAGAAACACAGCTAATAGTTACCGAAGAAGGTTTTATTGGTATCGGTCTAGATACACCCCAAGAAAAATTACATTTAAATGGTGCAATTCGCGGTAATCAATCTGGTGCTTTACGGATTAATTCTGGGAATGGCTTTGTTGATGTCGGTCCTCAAGATGGAAATTTCTCACACTTTGTCACCGACCGCCCCCGCTACCATTTTGACAAAGGAATTACCGTCAAAACTGGTTTAATTGGCAGTGATGAAAATACCGATTTGTCACTTCAAACTGGAGACGCAACTCAAATTAAAGTATCTCATGAAAATGGTAATGTTGGCATCGGTGTAGATAAACCCGAAGAAAAATTACATTTAAATGGTGCGATTCGCGGCGACCAATCAGGTGCTTTACGAATTAGTAGCAGTACAGGTTATGTCGATGTTGGTTCGCAAAATACTGATTTCTCCAACTTTGTTACCGACCGTCCCGGCTACCATTTTGACAAAGGAATTACCCTGAAAACTGGCGTAATTAACAGCGATTCAGATACAAACTTATCTTTACAAACCGCAGGCACAACTCAAATTACAGTATCTAATAAAAATGGTAATGTTGGCATCGGTATTGATATTCCTCAAGAAAAATTACATTTAAATGGTGCGATTCGCGGTAATCAATCTGGTGCTTTAAGAATTAGTAGCGGTACAGGTTATGTCGATGTTGGTTCGCAAAATGCTGATTTCTCCAACTTTGTTACCGACCGTCCCGGCTACCATTTTGACAAAGGAATTACCCTGAAAACTGGTGTAATTAGCAGTGATGCAAATAGTAATTTATCATTGCAAACAGCAGGTATCACCCAAGTGACACTATTGCAAACAAGCGGTAACGTTGGGATTGGGATAGATACTCCTCAAGAAAAACTTCATGTTGCGGGGACGGTCAGAATTAGTAACAAGTTTGGCTTTGTGAATATTGCACCCCAAGAAGATAAATGGATACATTTCACAACAGACTTGGAAGGTTACTATTTTGACAAAGATATTCGCGTCGAATCAGGATTAATTACCAGCTTAGGAAATAGAGACTTATCTCTGCAAACCGCAGGTACAACCCACTTTAAACTTTCCTATAATACGGGAAATGTGGGCATTGGTGTAGATCAGCCCTTGGAAAAACTGCATCTCGGTGGCGCGATTAGAGGTGACCAGTCAGGCGCTTTACGGATTAATACTGGGAATGGTTATGTCGATATTGGCCCTCAAGATGCCAATTCGTCACATTTTGTCACAGACCGCCCAGCCTACCACTTCGACAAACCCGTCATCGTCGCTGGTGGAATTGGTAGTGATGGCAATACTAACCTATCACTGCAAACAGCAGGCACAAATCAAGTTACAGTAGCCCATGATACTGGTAATGTTGGCATCGGCGTAGATATTCCTCAAGAAAAGCTACATATCAATGGTGCGATTAGAGGCAATCAATCAGGCGCATTACGTATTAATACTGGCAATGGCTATGTAGATATTGGGCCGCAAGATGAGAATTGGGTACATTTCAAGAGCGATCGCCCAGGCTATCATTTTGATCGAGCGATCGCAATTTCTTCTGGGGTAATTAGCAGTTTCAACAATGCCAACTTGTCATTGCAAACGGCAGATAAAACCCGCATGACATTATTGCAGACAAACGGCAATGTGGGTATCGGCATCGAAAAACCCTTAGCAAGATTGCATAATCAAGGTGCAGCACCTTTAACAGGTCAAGGGCAAATTACGAGCAATAGTGATCTTGTAAAGGGAAGTGGCACAACATTTATCCAAGAATTGAACATTGGTGATATAATATCAGTCACTGATGGCTCAACAACACAAGCGAGACTAATTACCAAAATTGCCGCAGAAGGTAATTCTTTCACAGTTAATAAAGCTTTTGCACAAGCCTTAACCACAGCAACTCAATTTACCTATCAACAGCCAATTACTCGCCTAGCAGATAGTAACGGCGTGACTCAATTCATTGTCACCGCCACAGGTAATGTCGGGATTGGTACACCTACCCCCGATTTAGATACCAAGCTACATATCCAAGGAAATGTCAGAGTTTATGGCGATTTATTTCAAGATTCATCCATAGAATTAAAAGACCAGATTACAGACCTTTCTCAGCAAGAAGTTGCGGAAATATTAAAAAATTTGAATCCAGTGAAATACATTTATAAAGACGACACTGAGCAAAAATTGCACTTAGGATTTATTGCTGAACAAGTCCCTGATATTTTAGCATCGGCGGATAAAACAGCAATTCAACCCTTTAATATTTTGGCGGTATTAGCTAAAGCCGTTAAAGACCAACAAGCAATGATTACAACATTATCTCTTGTTGTTAAAGAACAGCAGCGACAAATAGCCGCATTAACACAGAAAGCAAAAAATTGAGACTTGAAACGCTAGTATAAAGTGTTGCTCCTTATCAGATCCCCGACTTCTTTAAGAAGTCGGGTATCTTGCAACTCAGCAAAATTAATGTAGCCAAATACTCTTGAGGTTATATCCACCTAGGAGTTTAGCAATGTGCTTTACCCTTACAGCATGGTCGATTTAGAGAAACATGCTGTAATTCGCACTCAAGAATAAAATCCTGACTCCGAATTGATTTTTAACGGAATTTGCATAAAAATTATAATTTACGGGGAATTTTACATAATCTTTACATATACTTCTCCGAAATCTGGCTAAACTCCTGTGAAGAAGCTAATTGATTACTTAAATGTTGCATCTACCTTCAGAATAATTACTTATTTACGTTAGCAGGGCTATCCTCACTGATCATCAAAGCATTTGTCATGCGATCGCGCGTGCGATCGCATAAATCATTTTGCGTAACCATTTACCTCTGTTCTTGACAAAGGTATTGAGGGAATTTTGATGAAATTTACAGGTCATTCCATCATTCATCGATTGATATCTGAACAATCTTCAAACCCAACAAGGATATTACAACTATGGCTCTTATTCCAGGAACCAACAATAACGATACTTTAACTGGGAATTCGGAAAACGATACTATCCAAGGCGCCGGTGGTAATGATTCACTTTCTGGATCAGGTGGAAATGACAGTTTAGAAGGTGGTCGAGGTAATGATACCTTAATCGGTGGGACAGGTAATGATGTCTTCAACTTTCAATACGAACAAGACAATGATATTGTCACAGACTTTGTTCGAGGACAAGACAAAATTGATGTCAGAAACCTGAAAATTAGTGATTGGAATACCCTGAAATTACTCATTAGTAATGATGGTGAAAACAATGCGCTGATTACGACTTATTTTAGTGGCGATCAGTCCCAAATCAAACTCCTTAACATCAATCCCAGCCTACTACAAGCCAGTGATTTCATTTTCAACGCTGCGAATATCAATGATACTGTTAATGGTAGTAATTATTCGAGTTACCCCGATCAATTATTCGGTGGTTTAGGTAATGATACTATCAACGCATTAGCTGGTAATGATGTCCTGTTTGGTGAACAAGGTGATGACCGTTTAGACGGGGGTGCAGGCAATGATACTCTCTACGGTGGCACAGGTAATGATGTCTTCAACTTGCAATACGATCCAGGCAACGATGTCGTCATAGACTTTGTTCAAGGACAAGACAGAATTGATGTCAGAAACCTGAAAATTAGTGATTGGAATACCCTGAAATTACTCATTAGTAATGATGGTGAAAACAATGCGCTGATTACGACTTATTTTAGTGGCGATCAGTCCCAAATCAAACTCCTTAACATCAATCCCAGCCTACTACAAGCCAGTGATTTCATTTTCAACGCTGCGAATATCAATGATACTGTTAATGGTAGTAATTATTCGAGTTACCCCGATCAATTATTCGGTGGTTTAGGTAATGATACTATCAACGCCTTAGCTGGTAATGATGTCCTGTTTGGTGAACAAGGTGATGACCGTTTAGACGGGGGTGCAGGCAATGATACTCTCTACGGTGGCACAGGTAATGATGTCTTCAACCTGCAATACGATCCAGGCAACGATGTCGTCATAGACTTTGTTCAAGGACAAGACAGAATTGATGTCAGAAACCTGAAAATTAGTGATTGGAATACCCTGAAATTACTCATTAGTAATGATGGTGAAAACAATGCGCTGATTACGACTTATTTTAGTGGCGATCAGTCCCAAATCAAACTCCTTAACATCAATCCCAGCCTACTACAAGCCAGTGATTTCATTTTCAACGCTGCGAATATCAATGATACTGTTAATGGTAGTAATTATTCGAGTTACCCCGATCAATTATTCGGTGGTTTAGGTAATGATACTATCAACGCATTAGCTGGTAATGATGTCCTGTTTGGTGAACAAGGTGATGACCGTTTAGACGGGGGTGCAGGCAATGATACTCTCTACGGTGGCACAGGTAATGATGTCTTCAACTTGCAATACGATCCAGGCAACGATGTCGTCATAGACTTTGTTCAAGGACAAGACAGAATTGATGTCAGAAACCTGAAAATTAGTGATTGGAATACCCTGAAATTACTCATTAGTAATGATGGTGAAAACAATGCGCTGATTACGACTTATTTTAGTGGCGATCAGTCCCAAATCAAACTCCTTAACATCAATCCCAGCCTACTACAAGCCAGTGATTTCATTTTCAACGCTGCGAATATCAATGATACTGTTAATGGTAGTAATTATTCGAGTTACCCCGATCAATTATTCGGTGGTTTAGGTAATGATACTATCAACGCATTAGCTGGTAATGATGTCCTGTTTGGTGAACAAGGTGATGACCGTTTAGACGGGGGTGCAGGCAATGATACTCTCTACGGTGGCACAGGTAATGATGTCTTCAACTTGCAATACGATCCAGGCAACGATGTCGTCATAGACTTTGTTCAAGGACAAGACAGAATTGATGTCAGAAACCTGAAAATTAGTGATTGGAATACCCTGAAATTACTCATTAGTAATGATGGTGAAAACAATGCGCTGATTACGACTTATTTTAGTGGCGATCAGTCCCAAATCAAACTCCTTAACATCAATCCCAGCCTACTACAAGCCAGTGATTTCATTTTCAACGCTGCGAATATCAATGATACTGTTAATGGTAGTAATTATTCGAGTTACCCCGATCAATTATTCGGTGGTTTAGGTAATGATACCATCAACGCATTAGCTGGTAATGATGTCCTGTTTGGTGAACAAGGTGATGACCGTTTACAGGGTGGTTTAGGTAATGATACTCTCTACGGTGGGACTGGTAATGATATCGCTGTTTACTCAGGTACTCGTTCCCAATATCAAGTAACTAGTAGTGGAGGTGTTTATACAGTTACCGATTCAGTGGCTAATCGTGATGGCATCGATAAACTATATGATCTCGAAAGAATCCAGTTTTCCGATCAAACTCTCACCCTAGATGCCCCCCCCAGCATTACCCTGGCTGTATCTCCAAGCAGCGTCCTAGAAGATGGGACAGCTAATTTGGTTTACACCTTCACCAGAACCGGAAGCACTACCAACGCCTTAACTGTTAACTATAACGTTGCTGGTACAGCCACCTTCAACACAGACTACACCCAAAGCGGTGCAGCCAGTTTCACAGCCACCACAGGAAGCATTACCTTTGCTGCGGGAAGTAGTACAAAAACCCTAACTATCGACCCCAGCGCAGACACCACCTTTGAAGCTAATGAAACCATCGCTTTAACTCTGGCAACAGGAACAGGTTACACCATCGGCACGACAACAGCAGTCACCGGCACGATTACCAATGATGATCCCTCTGGTATCACCATCAACCTCAGTCCTAGCCAGACAATCGTCGAAGGCTTAATCAGTCCGCAAAACGCAGCATATACCGTTAGTCTCTCCCAAGCCAGCAGCCAAACTGTCACTGTTAAGTATGCTACCGCTAACGGCACAGCTACAGCCGGTTCAGACTACACCAGCACTACTGGAACCCTAACTTTCAATCCAGGCGACATCAGTAAAGTTATCAATATCCCCATTCTCAATGATTCCATTAGTGAAGCAGATGAAACCTTCACCCTGAAGCTGACAACTCCCACTAATGCGAGTCTGGGTACAAGTACTGTCACCACCACTATCACCGATACCCTCAGTTCTGCTGTCACCACGACTTTGCCAACTAACGTGGAAAACCTCACCCTCACAGGAACGGCAGCAATCAACGGTACAGGGAATGCAGGCAATAATATCCTCAAGGGTAATAGTGCCAATAATACTCTCGCAGGTGGTGCAGGAAATGACACCTATGCTTTTGCAGCGAATACTGCTTTAGGGACTGATACAATTAGCGAAACCGCCACAGGTGGTATTGATACAATTGACTTCAGTGCTAGTACTGTTGCTGTTAAGGTGAATTTGGGTGTGACCACATCACAAACCGTGAATAGTAATCTCAAACTGATTCTCTCTGGTAACAACGTCATCGAAAATGCCAAAGGTGGTACAGGTAATGACCGTCTTACAGGTAATGCCTTAAATAATCATCTCTCAGGTGGTGCAGGCAATGACCAACTGCAAGGATTAGCGGGAGATGATACCCTTGTGGGCGGACTGGGCGATGATATTCTCACTGGCGGAAGTGGTAAAGATAAGTATCTGTTCCAAGGTAGTGGTGCCTTTAGTAGTACTTTAGGCGTTGATTACATTAGCAATTTTGAGCAGGGACAAGACCAAATTGTTCTCAGTAAAACTACTTTTAGCGCTGTTACTAATATTGCTGGACAAGCTTTAACTGACTTTGCGGTTGTCACTGATGATGAATTTATCAACGCTAGTAGTGCGCGGATTGTCTTTAGCCAAGGTAGTGGTAGTCTATTCTACAATCAGGATGGTAATGTTTTAGGTACAGGCAAAGTGTTTGAATTTGCCCGTTTAGGAAATCCTGATATTACTTTGAGCAGTAGCGATTTCAGTTTAGTTGCCTAGTTTTTACGGCAATACGGTTCAGTTAAGATCCCCCCGCCTGCGGCGACCCCCTTAAAAAGGGGGTAACAGAGGGTTATTAGCCCCCCTTGAAAAGGGGGGTTGGGGGGATCTTAAGAAGATTAAAACGTTAACTGAACCGTATTGGTTTTTACGGTGTCATGGATTAATTAACTAAAACACAGATCCCCGACTTTTCAAAAAAGTCGGGGATCTTGTTGTTATCAGTAAAAGCTGATCTGAAAGTGTTAGTTGATTTTGAGTAATAGTTGCGCGATCGCCTGGGAAATCGGTAAACCAGGACAGCGTTCTAACCAGAAGAACTCCCCAACTGGATTCACTTCCAAAAAGACATGACGATTGTCTGGTGTCAACAGAATATCAATTGCACCATAATTCAACCCGAATTCTGCCATGAGTTTCAGCAGCTTTGATTCTACATCTTCGGGTAATTGATATGGTTGCCAAGCTTCTAGTAAAGCCACTCCCTGTCGTCGCCAGTCGTACTGTGCTTTTGCTAAGGCTTGGGAGTCAACGGCGGCAGTAAATATCTGTTTACCGACAATCGTCGTCCGCAATTCTAGCGCTTTCGGGATTTTTTCCTGAAAGGTCATCGGACAGAAACGCAGCCCATCAAGATTTTCTAAGTCTTCAGCAGTCACAGGATTAGTAAACACAACTTTCTCCTCTCCTTGCTCATCATAAATCGCAAAGGAAGAAAGCATTTTGGTAATCATACCCTGTTCGCATTCTTCAGCAAATTGCTTCACTGCTGTTGGGTTATTGGTCGTCAGGGTACGCGGTGTATCCAAACCTATTTCTCTGGCAACTTGTAGTTGTAATTGCTTATTGTCAGCGCGGCGAATATATGGTATATGGTCGAGATGGAAGCCCCGGATGCTAGCAATCATTCCCTGAATAGTGACACGAGATTCTTGTACAGAAGCTTGTCGCAATTGTGCATCCATTGTCGTGGGAATTTGCGCCGCGATCGCAATTCGCCGATACCAAACCGCAGATACTGCATGTAAATCTAGCTGTTGCTCTCCATCGGTGAGTATCAAGCGCTCATTTTTGCCGTAGTAGACATCCAGCTGTACCTGGGTGGGAAATTTATCTGTATCAAAGCGAAATGCTTTACCTCCCCGATCGGCGATCGCTTGCATAACCATCGGGATGCTTTCGTTATCTTGGCTATGGGTAATAATTAAAACAGTCATTTGTTATTGGTCATTGGTCATTGGTCATTGGTCATTGGTCATTGGTCAAAGTTAATTACTTTTGACTATGGCCTATTACCTTCATCCTTGAGTAAAGCATCTGCGATCGCTTCTGAGATCGGGAGTTGCAAATCTCGCTCCAGCATTCCCCATTCCCCTGTCGGGTTCACTTCCAAAAAGACGTATGCTCCAGATGGTGTTTGAATCAAGTCAAATGCCCCAAATATTAAGCCAAATTTTGCCATAAAAGCTTGAAGACGCTGGATAATTTCCTCAGGGAGTTCATGGTTTAGCCATACACAAGTCTCTGATGTCCCCCGTCGCCAATCAACTGTCGATGCATTATATTTTGATGCATCTAGTGCGCCGACAAAAACATTCCCATCCACATACACCACTCGCAGTTCTTGCTGTTTGGGAATTTGTTCTTGAAAAACCATTGGACAATAACGCAGTGTTCCCAAATCTGCTAAGTCTTCCTCTTTGACAACGCTGGTGTAAAGAAAGAAAGAGGAACCTTCCATACTATAGGAAAGAGGTGTCAATAGCTTTGTTACCATTTTTCCATCCGCCTGAGCAAAAAACTCTCGTACTTCCTCAGGTTTATTAGTAACAAGAGTTTGCGGAATCTCCAGCCCAACCTCAGAAGCTACTCGCAGTTGGCGTAGCTTGTTTTCTGCAGCGCTGATGCGTTGCAAGTTATCCACCCAACGCACATGTTGGAGGCTATCCCAGAAACCATCCAAAGTTGCTAGTGATTCGCGGATGCAGGCTTGTTGGAATTGGGGAGCTAATTCTTGGCTCAGCTGGGGTGGCCAAATTCGCCGCATCCATACAGCTTGTACTTGTTCTGTACTAATTGACACATCGCCAAATTCTAGTCGGTGACTAGTTCCATTATTGCCCAGATGAGCTTGGAGTTGAATTGCGATCGGAAATTGATCGGTATTCAGGCGAAACGGTTTTACACCTCTTCTAGATAGAGCTGCTGCAACTCTATCGATAGTGAAGTAGTCACCACTGTGGGTGAGTAATAAAACAACATCACGCGACAGTTGCATACAACATCTAACCAGATTTTATTTTTTGACTACCCGCGACATTCAGCACCAGGCATACTTAGCAGATGCAAAATGTCAGAAAAAATGTCTGACGAAGTGATACTAATCCAGGTTCTTTGATGTAATTTCCAATTGTCGTAGGGGCGGGGTCTCCCCCATTGGTGTCAACTTAAGCTCAAACGCTTATTCCACATGCATTTTACCCCACCCCTCAATCCCCTCCCCGTTTACGGGGAGGGGAGGTTTTGCGTCAGCAAAGCCGGGGTGGGGTAACGCGGATCTTGATGGTAGGCGATTTAATTCAAAATTACGTCTTGATCAGGGTTTGGCGTTAAGTTGACACGTATGGGTCTCCCCGCCCTGACCAGGTTTCTTAAGCTATTGTATCTATAGTTACAACATTATCGTCACCATCTGATGGATATTTTTGTGTGACAGCAACCTCATCACTATCAGAAGGATACTTTTTAGTGACACCACCGCCATCTTCTTGATCGGAAGGATATTTGAGGGTTTGTGCTAGATCTTTGAATTTATTAGTAACACAACCGCTCTCTTCTTGATCGGAGGGATACTTCTTTGTATATAAAGTAGTGCCGCCTCCGACTGCTGAAGATTCTTCTTCAGATAAATCTTCGCAATATTGCCCTTCAAGATAGCGAGCAAAGAATGGTACTGCTGGTGAATCTAAATCTTCTAACTTGATATCCGACATAAATTTCCTCTTTTGGTTAGTTAGTAATGTAATTGAGCAGAGTTTGTAAAAATATAGACAAATCTACAATTTTACTTTTCCAGGGGTAAACCTGAAAGGGATTACTCTTCATCCCTCTATTCCCTCATTAAAATCATCAGGAATTGCTTTTTTTGAAAATGGTTTCCTTCTGCCTCCTGCCTTCTAACCTGGAGCGTTTCTTGGTCAAAATTCTCTGCAAGATATCAGAATCCAAACCCCGAATGCCTAAATAATGAAAATGTCTTTGTATGTAAGATTTGGCGCACCAGATAATTGGGCAAACTGTACTTGTTTTTGACTGCCGTTACCATCACGATCAAAGAACAAATCACCTGTTTTGTTGTTATAAATAAATCGGTCACTAGCATCAGAGGCTGATGTTCCGAGGGTGAATTGCTCTTCTTTGAGTATGCCTAGAGTAAGTCCGCTAGCAACACCTTTAGTAAATCCGCTGCCAATACCTTTAGTAACTCCGCTGCCAATTTCTTGAATCAATCCGTTGTCAATGTCTTTCGTAAATCCGTCACCAACGGCATAAAAAAGTCCGTCACTAAAGCCAGAACGGGAAACTTGAATCTGATCGCCTTCATTGCTGTTAAAGTCTGCGATCGCATCAACTCCGCTATACTCATCGTAGAAGACAAATTTATCTGCTCCTTTACCTCCCGTCAGAACATCTTGATCAGAATCGGAAATTGGCGGTTCTATTGGCAAAATCTTCTTCGTTAAATCCAATTCCAGATTATCTGCGCTGACGACTTTTGCAGTTATATTAGCAGTCTTACCTGTCGATACAGCAACTGCCGCTACAGAGATACCAGTGCTGCCTGCAATCGGTGTATCGACTGCCGCTACAGATGTATCAGTGCTGTTTAAAATCGGTGTATCGACGTACGACCAAAAAAATGTTTGATTACTACCTACGATAGTATCGTTACCGTCACCGCCATCAATTTGATCCTTACTACTGCCACCGTCAAGATAGTCGTTACCGCTTTCGCCATATATATTGTCGTTGCCGCTACCGCCATATATACTGTCGTTACCGCTACCGCCATATAGACTGTCGTTGGCATCTTCTCCGTATATAATGTCGTTACCGCTACCGCCTTTTATTGTATCGTTCCCTCCCACAGTATAGGGATAGGGAGAGATAGCATTTAAATAAGAGTAGGAGTAGTTGTTTCCAGAGTCGCCATAGATAACGTCGTCATTACTACCACCCTCAATATAGTCATTGCCACCGCCACCATAAATATAGTCGTTGCCAGTGCCACCATAAATCCGGTCGTCGCCCCAGGTAACAGATGGGTAAGGTTTAGACAAGCTACTATCAAAAGATGCTTGTGTTGTGTCTAAAGTAGCAGTATTTGCTACTGAAGCTGTATCTAGCGTTAAATATGGCGGATAATAGTAGATAGAATCACCATACAGAAAGTCATTGCCGCTACTACCATATACACGGTCATTACCGTTACCACCATACACATAATCATCTCCAGCCCCAGCGAAGAGAAAATCATTTCCCTCCTCACCGTAAATTTGGTCAGAACCACCACGCCAAGCTATAACGTAGTCATCTCCGCCTCTGGCTAAAATTAAATCGTTATTGCGAGTGTCGGTAAGATAGTCAGACTCAGAAGTACCTTCAATCAGGTATAAGGGGCGGAAATATGGGTATTTGACTGGAGTTTTACCTGTGGAGTAGGATTCAACTACACCTGTTACGGAAGTAGTTGTACCTGTTATGGAAACATTTGTAAATTTTGATTCCGAACCATTTGGAACTACTGTTTGAGACGATGGTGGTGGTTCAGGAAGTAAGTTTTTTATCTCCTCCTCAGACTTAGAGCTCAGCGAAGTTGCATCAGATTTTTCAGTTCGGGTCTCTATCCCAGAGTTGACTAATTGTTGGTCTTCGGGAGACAATTCAACTAGATTTGGAAGTAGATTTGGAGATGCCATGATTTATTTGCTCCTGATATTTGGTCGCAATTAAGGTTCTACCTATCACCTGATGTGACGGTATTAAAATCAAGGTTTTATATATAAAACTCAAACACCTAAAACCTAATCCCCATAAAAAACACAGCCTATAATAATATTTTATTTATAATTCGAGTCCTAAATGTATTTTGTAGAACCGCAATTAATTGCCCAAAATTGGAACTGAAAAAATGAGCAGTAAAAATCGAAAAATGTGGTATTTATTGTTAAATAAGGATTTTTATCTCCTATTTTATTAGGGAAAACTTGAGCTTGCTATATTCGCTGAGTAACATCATCAACTAATCTAAATTAAACACCTGTATAGCCAATTTGTGTAGCCATTTTGGCTAGTATTTAGTTTTTTTATGGTTGTGACACCTCTAATTTTGAAAAATGATTTTGACAGATGAATTCATAAAGCCCTTACAGGATGTTTAAGAAGTGTCTTATAGCACATAAAATTCTGATATTACCCAACCGAACCCCTTGATATTAAGACGTGAGTTCGATGCACATTATTTTAACCTCATCCCCAGCCCCTATCTTGTTAGGAGAGGGTAGCGAAAAGCCTAATTTTTCATTACTCCTCTCTCCTTGTAGGAAAGGGAGTTTGGCTGAGTGAGGTTTGTCGAATTCACGTTAAAACGGGGCTTTAAGAGACTCTTTCCGCTCCAATGCACTAGGGAGTATTAGATATTTTGGGTAACAAATATAGTTTTGAAAACATCTTGTTACGATAGAAGGCGAATCTCAATCCAAAATCCCAAATCGTATAACTACAATTATTTTTTTCACCTGTCATTATCTACAGAAAAAGAAAAAAACAGGGCTTACACCAAGGTAAGCCCTGTTGAGAGTTATCAAACTCTTAATTGGATATATTATATGCTGCTATTGAGCTTTTGCAGATGCAGGTTTTACTTCTACTTTAACGCTCTTGACACCTTTTTGTTCTTTCACTAAAGGTTCAATTTTCTTGATGTCAGCCTGAGTCGGAACTGTTCCGGTGACTGTAACAACACCATCTTTGTCTTCAACTACTAACTTGCTACCAGGAATTTTTTCTGATAACTTGCCGAGAATTGCACTTTTAGCAGTACTATCAGTAGTAGTTTTAGCAGTGGTTTTGGTATTTGCAGCAGTTTCTTTGACTGCGGTTTTGCCAGTTTCAGTGGTAGTTTTAGCAGTGGTTTTGGTATTCGCAGATGCTTCTTTTGCTGGTTGGCTGGCTTCATTGGTGGTGCTTGGAGTTTCTGCATTTTTTGACTCTTGGCAACCAACTGCACCAATTACTAGAATACTGCTGACTAACAATGGGATGAGCTTTTTCATATCAATCTCCGAATTGATTACTTGAAGCGATTAATTGATTTGTCTGTCATGTTGAGGAGCGAATGTTAAAAAACAATTAAAATTACACAGGTGATTGAACTCTGAAATTTCGAGCACTTCTTCAGGGACGGATATTTGAGCCAATGAAAGAAGCATCGATTCCATTTCAGTTACGGCTACTGATGAGTCAGACTTTGCCTGCACTTGATAGTTCTCTTTTGGTTGAACGCAAACCCCAAATAGGTTTTTTCAAGGTAGGCTATATTAGTGTCTCAACAGACATTAGATGATATCAGATTTACGGAAATTTGGCACATCATCCTTGAAAATTTTAACGATCGATAATTGCTGATTTGTCAGTTGTCAGTTGTCATTTGTCCCCTCTGCTCCAGGTCGCCGAGCGGAGCAGAGGCGCTACCTCCTCATCCCCCGCCTGTATTTTCGAGATGACAGGGGGAATTGCGCCTATCTTGTTCGGTTATACGACTGTCACCAGGAGGCAAATGACTATAACCTCGTAAGTAAGTAGTGAAATGCCTCACTTAGTCGCTGTAAGTTGCTCTTCAATCTAGGGGTGAAAACTTGTGTACGAATGGATATTGCCAAGTCTGAGGGAAATTTTAGCTGAAAGTCAGTCAACCGTGGCTGAATGTTCATCAGCAAAAGCAGAGTGGCAGTGGCGCATTAGCTTAGCAGCAACTGAACAATTGCTCATCAATACTTTAGCAACTGCTGCATCTGATGCCATCCAAGGATTAGTTTTAGCTGCACCAGCACCCCTGTTTAGCCCAGCAACACTAACTCAAAGCTTACAAACGGTAACATTCACGGCAAAGCCTTTTAACCCTTTGGCGCTGATGCCATTTGAAATGCCCGCATCTGAGGAAAAGGTAGAGGAACCTGCGCTTCATGAATCAGTGCTGCCTTTACTGCCTGCCGATCCTCTAGGCACAGAGAAATTTTGCTTAGTTTTTACAGATAAATTTAGATTAGTATTAGTTTTAGCAGAACACAACAGCCAAACAACATTTTCATTTTCTTTTGAGCCAGAGGTAGTAGAAAAGGCTTGGCGTGCTTTAGGGGCGCGTGTGATGCTGACTAACCCAGATTTTTGCACTGATTTGGATGCATTAGTACAAAAATATGCACCTGTGGCTCCAGATTACCGCACTGTTATGCAGTTTAGCCAGTTGTTGCTGCAAGCATTAGCACCCGAACCAGATAAAGAGAGTATCTCGTCGGCTTCTCCTCCTGTCTCCCAACCTTCAACACCTTCTTCCCGTCCCGATGTAGAATTACTCCAGGCTTTTGCCCATGAAGTGCGGACTCCGTTGACTACCATTCGCACGATGACTCGCTTACTGCTGAAACGACGAGATTTACCTGCCAATGTCATCAGTCGTTTAGAAGTGATTGACCACGAGTGTACTGAGCAAATTGACCGGATGGAGTTGCTATTTAAAGCCGCAGAATTAGAAACTTCTAACTTGGGAAAATCTGCTCACACCCAACTAACACCAATGTCTCTCGATCAAGTCTTGCAGCAGAGTATTCCACGTTGGCAACAATCTGCAAATCGACGGCATTTAACTTTGGATGTGGTTTTACCCCAACAACTACCAACTGTTGTCAGTAATCCGACGATGTTAGACCGGGTACTGACTAATTTGATTGAAAATTTTACCCGCAGTTTACCTGCTGGTAGCCATATTCAAGTTCAAGTGATCCCGGCAGGAGATCAATTAAAGTTACAATTATCACCCCAACCCCAGTGCGAAGATCGGAGTAAAGCGACAACACCAACACCACCGATTCGCAAAGCTTTGGGTCAATTGCTGATGTTCCAACCAGAAACGGGTACAATTAGTCTCAACATTGCAGCAACTAAGCATTTGTTTCAAGCAATTGGTGGCAAGCTGATTGTGCGTCAGCGTCCGCAATATGGGGAAGTGTTGACTATTTTCTTACCATTGGAAGTTAGTGCGAAGCAATGGTAACGAAAAATTACAAAGGTGCGTAGATCCCCGACTTCTTTAAGAAGTCGGGGATCTGAGGCTATTGATTTTTACTTGATGCGATGTCTACGACAAGCCAATCCGCGCCTACGCCTTGTGAATTGATACGATGATCTTGCTAGGGAATGCGATCGCCCCTCAACCGCAATTACCCTAATCTAACTCTCGTCGCCCTTCCAAAGCCCTAGCCAAAGTCACCTCATCAGCGTACTCTAAATCCCCACCCACAGGCAAACCAAAGGCAATCCGCGTCACCTTAGTAAATGGTTTCAATAGCTGACCAATATATAGCGTCGTGGTTTCCCCTTCCACACTGGGACTAATAGCCAAAATAACTTCCTGGGGTTTTTGTTGACTCACCCGGCGCACTAAAGCTTGAACAGTCAACTGTTCTGGGCCAATACCATCCATTGGCGAAATCACCCCACCCAAAACGTGATACTTACCTTTGTACTCACGGGTTTTTTCCAATGCAATCACATCACGGGAATCTGCTACCACACAAATAGTATTAATATCACGGTTAGGATTGCGGCAGATTTCACAAACTGGTTCAGCAGATAAATGAAAGCAGACAGAACACAAGCCCACTTGTTTTTTAGCATCAATCAGCGCTTGTGCCAAAGCCTCTACTTCTGTTTCTGGTCGCTTCAAAATATGCAAAGCCAAGCGCTGGGCTGACTTAGGCCCCACTCCCGGTAGGCGTTGCAATTGCTCAATTAACCGTGCTAAAGGACGTGCGTAAACCGTGGCTTTATCTCCAGAATGTTTTTACCTTAACTATGATGACATTGTTACAAAATTTTGGATGGATAATTGCCCGAATTGCGTAGATGCATAGCGGTGAGGGGGTCGCAATCTACAGCCCTTCTGGCATCCTTCGGCGGGCGGTTCCCGTCGATTGCGAAGCGCGTAGCGTTAGCGACGTTAGGAGCGTCACCCTCGAACCCGTTCGACGAAGTCGTTCCCGAAGGGTAGGGCTTGTCGTAGACATCGCCTAATTCCCATATATTTATATTGCCATAGTTGTATTTTTTACTTAAATATCCTATCAGTAGGGTATTTTTTGAATGGAATCTTCTACTTAAATTAATATATTGGGAGATTATTAAGATATGTCAAATTTTCTCAATTTTAGTGATATTCAAAGCCATTGGGCAGAAAAATGTATCAGAGAATTAGCAAAGCGCGAAGTGATTAACGGCTATCCCAATGGTACATTTCTCCCAGAAAAGACAATTACTCGTGCTGAAGCTGCGGCCATTTTAATGAACGCTTTTTCTACTCTACCTGCAAGGCGAAATCCGATTAAATTTTCGGATGTTTCACCGAATTTCTGGGCAGAACAAGCAATTGAATTTGCTAGTGCTAGAGAATTTTTCCAAGGTTATCCTGATGGCACTTTTAAACCCAATGAATTATTACCAAGGGTGCAAGCAATAACTATTTTGGTAAAAGGGGTAAATTTTAAGTTAGTGCAAAGCCCTGATGCAATTCTGGCAGAATATTTAGATGATGCGAAAGAAATTCCTGATTATGCTAAAGCCGCAATCGCAACTGCTTGTCAAAACTTTCTCGCTGTCAATTATCCGAATGTTAGAAGGCTACGTCCCAATCAATCAATTACTAGAGGCGAATTTGCGGCTTTAATTTGTCAAGCTTTGGTTATGTGGAATTTAGTGCCATCAAAATATGTAGTTGGCAGCGATATATTTAAAATTCAGCCGCAGTTTGATGCAGTAGAACCTTTTTCTGATGGTGTAGCTTGGGTGCAAATTGGCAATAAATGGGGTGTAATCGATAAAACTGGAAAAATAATTATAGCCCCGCAATATTATGAGCATTATCCGTTTTCTTATGGGTTAGGATTAGTAACTATTGGCGGTAAGTATCGCTATATAGACAAGACAGGTAAAATAGCGATCGCACAAAATTTCGATAAGGCTTTTCCTTTTTATGAAGATTTAGCCGCGATTATAGTTGATGGCAAGATAGGCTATATTAATACCACAGGTAAAATTGTCATTAAACCCCAATTTGATTCTCCAAGAGGTTTATTCGGTTTTGCAAATTTCTCTGAAGGTTTAGCAGCAGTTGGCTATGAAGAAAAAGTTGGTTTTATTGATAAAAATGCTAAATTTATCATTAAGCCGCAATTTTTCTGGGCTGATGCTTTTTCTAATGGTGTAGCATTTGCTTCAACAGGTTCAGTTTTTGGTTTTATTGATAAATCAGGTAAATTTACTGATGTAGAGAAATTAGATACAGTAGATGTCAGCAGCCCTTTTTATGATGGATTGGCAAGATTTCCAGTCAACGGTGGTTATGTTTTTATTAATAAAACTGGCAAAAAGGCATTTCCTATAATATTTCCCTATGCCTCAAATTTTTCTGAAGGTTTAGCAGTAGTATCTATAAATGATAAAAGACAGTTTATTGATACAAATGGTAAATTTGTTCTGCAAAATAAATTTGATTCAGTATCAGAATTTCATGATGGTGTTGCCTGGGTTAGCATTGGTGAGAAACAGAGTTATATTAATTTCAATGGTAATTTGTTAATTAAACCCCGCTATTTTGCGAATGTTGATGCTTTTTCGGAAGGTTTAGCTGGGGTATTTGTAGGTGGTCAATTGAATTCACAAAATTTTATCGGTAAATGGGGTTATGTTGCTAAAGCAAAATAACATCTTAAAATAATTCGTAATTCGTAATTCGTAATTACAGCAATTTTCAGGTAAATAAACCACAAACAAACCTCTCTCCTAAGAGGTTGTTTGGAAAATGGCAAATTTTACTTAAGACCTCTCTCCAAACTTCTCTCCTGGAAGGAGAGAGGCTTTGAAACCCCCATTCCCTCGCAGGGAAGGGGGGCTGGGGGGTTAGGTTTCCAAAGTTTTTGGGTAATAAACAATACTTTTCAAGCATCCTCTAAGAGGAGAGAGGCTTTGATTTTCTCCCCAAGGCTAGTAGGGAAGAGGCTGGAGGTTAGGTCTTTTCATTGTGGTCTAAATACATGAAAACTTTAGTAACGACACAAATGACTTTCCCTTGATCCAGAGTTTGTAGGGGCGGGTTCAGCGATATTTTCAAGAATGATTTATCATATCTGTAAACCCGCCCCTACTGCTTGCGAGAAATGCGGGTTGGGCAATTTAAAAGTAATTTGGACAACAAAATAAAAATGGGTATGGAACACCATACCCATCGATTTCACAAATTTTCAATCAGTGATTATAGCTGTGGCGCATACTGAGGTTTCTCAGGTACGTCGGTGTATTCAGCCACAATTTGACGGAATTCAGCGCCGTCAATGGTTTCTTTTTCAATGAGTAGATCGACTAAGCGATCGGTGACGCTACGATTGTCACGAATAATTTTCTTGGCTGTTTGATAACAGTCTTCGACGATCGCTCTGACTTGACCATCAATCCGAGATGCAATAGATTCAGAATACTCAGATCTGGTTGTCCAGTCACGGCCTAAGAACACTTCACCCTGTTGGCTTTCCAAGGACAAGGGGCCTAAATCTGACATCCCAAACCGGGTGACCATTTGTCTCGCCATTCCCGACAACTGTTGTAAGTCGCCACCAGCACCAGTGGTAACTTCAGCAGCGCCAAAAATTACTTCTTCGGCGGCGCGTCCACCTAAAGCACCAGTAATCCGCGCTTTTAGTTGAGAACGGGAAATTAAACCCTGTTCTTCGTTGGGAGTAAACCAAGTTAAACCCTGTGCTTGTCCACGAGGAATGAGGGTGACTTTTTGTACTGGGTCATGGTCTTTTAACAGTGTTCCCACTAAGGCGTGTCCGATTTCGTGGTAAGCAATTAAGCGCTTGCTCTTGCTGTCAACTAAGGGAGTACCTTCCATCCCTGCAACTACCCGATCCACAGCATCATCAATTTCGCTGAGGGTAATTCCTTCTTTGCGTCTTCTGGCGGTGAGAATTGCAGCTTCGTTGAGCAAGTTAGCTAAATCTGCACCAGTAAATCCAGGAGTGCGGCGTGCGATCGCATCTAAGGATACACTGGGGTCTAATTTCTTATTCCGGGCGTGGACTTGTAAGATTTCCAAACGTCCTTTGATGTCTGGTGCATCCACGGTTACTTGGCGGTCAAAGCGTCCGGGACGTAACAATGCTGAGTCTAATACGTCGGGACGGTTGGTGGCAGCAATAATAATGATGCCTGTGTTACCTTCAAAACCATCCATTTCGGTCAGTAGTTGGTTGAGAGTTTGCTCTCTTTCGTCGTTACCACCACCGATACCAGCACCCCGCTGTCTACCTACAGCGTCAATTTCATCGATAAAGATGATACAAGGAGCGTTGTCTTTGGCTTTTTTGAACAAATCGCGGACACGGGACGCACCCACACCTACGAACATTTCCACGAATTCCGAACCGGAAATACTGAAGAAAGGTACACCAGCTTCCCCGGCGATCGCTTTTGCTAGTAAAGTTTTACCAGTTCCGGGAGGCCCTACTAGCAGCACACCTTTAGGAATGCGCGCACCTACAGCAGTAAATCTTTCTGGCTGTTTGAGGAAGGTGACAACTTCTTGTAGTTCCTCTTTAGCTTCTTCAATACCTGCTACGTCGTCAAATTTCACCCCGGTTTTGGCTTCCATTTGAAAACGCGCTTTAGATTTGCCAAAGTTCATCGCTTGACCGGGGCCCCCTGGAAGGTTGCTAGAGCGACGGAACAAAAAGAACAATCCGGTAATCAATAAAATTGGGAAAACTAAATTGCCCAACAAACCCCAGATAGCACCATCATTGCGCATCGGATGGGCATCAAAACTAATTCCTTTTTCCTTCAGCTTGCTGATTAACTCAGGCGCGTTCACAGGTAAATCTACCCGCCACCGTTGGACACGATTTTCGATGTCTTGATCCACGGCTTCGACAATTGCTGTTCTGCCGCCTTCGTAAAGATCTACACTACTGACGCGATTAGCGTCCAAATATTCCAGAAAGCGACCATAAGTCATGCGGGTATTGGCAGCATTTTTCGTCATATCAGCCGGCGCACTAGCAAATGCCCCTTGCCAAAAGAAAAAGCCAATTACCAAAGCAGGCAATGTCCAAAGTAGTAGGACTTTCCAAGAAAATTTCATCTTTATCTGCCTCTAGATGCCAATAAAACTCATCAGCTGTAGCAACCAAATGATGCAATCATCCTTTTCATTTCAGGATGAGAGTGGAGTAAAAACTATAAAATTTTTCAACCTAACTTACCCTGCAAGCAGCGCTACCGTTTGGTGACACTGCCCAAAGGGCTTTTAATCTGGGAATTCAAAACTTTTTGTCATCATCCATCCTTTATTGGTTGCTAATTCGCTGTGAAACGGATCTTGATCAATCCATTTTGCTTAATTCTGATGTTTTGCGTGCATCGCTATGGCAGCTCTAAGGTCATTACAGCAAATCCCTAACGACAACACGAATCTTAATTAAAGTTAACTTAATTTTAATACAATATTACACCACAAAAGCAACCAGAATTGAGAAAAGTCAAGATGAGGAAGCATTCTCAAAGCCTGCTTCCTGAATCATTGGCGTTTCTCTACTCCTCTATCCTATTGTGGATGCCCGATTTTGGATGCTGAAATCCTCTCGCTGAGGTTGATGTATTTGAAGTGACAAACATCGCGCCTACAACCAAGCAAAAAAATCCCTAATCCATGACCCATGACCACTTGGACTCAATCTCGACTTCGCGGTAGTTTCGACTTCTCTGCGAGACGCTACGCGAACGCTCAACTACCGCGAAGCCAAAACTCGATTATCGCGAAGCCAAAGCGATGCCCAATGCCTCATGCCCTTATTTCACTTCTGTAATTTGGAGAGTGTAAGGAAAATACTGGCCTTTAACATAGGAACCAACCCAAATCTGGTAAGTTCCTGGAAGCCATTCACCAACCATGCCAGGATTTTTACCATCAAACTCGTCATTGCACCATGTACCACCAGGCCCCTTGATGATGATCGTAGTATCTTCAGGACTTTGTACTTGCAGCTTCAAGTAGTCAAATTTACTAGTTAATTCCAATTTATGGTCTGGTGTTTCATCCACAAATCCAGTACAGGGGCCAGTGGGAGTGTCTGGTCGCTTCGCCACTTGATTCCCAGAGACTGATCCGCCACTCATACCCCGAACAGTAAAGGGATCTGGAGAAAAATTCTTGCCAATATTGACATCTGCAAATATGGGTGGCGTTTGTTGAGTATCCGCTCTGGTGTTAGTTGTCGATGTGACGATGAGTGTAAATATCAACAACGATAATCTTATCCCTTTATTGAACGCTCTTTTCGGCATTTTAATTACATGGTTATCTAAGTGGAGATTAAGACATTAATTTTACACATCAAGTTCCCAAAAATAGAAGAATTAACTAGGTTGTCAGTTGTCAGTTGTCAGTTGTCAGTTGTCATTTGTCAACAGGTAGACCTTTTGCAAAACTATTTTTCCAAAAGAGGGGAAAGGGAAAAGGTGCAAGGGAAAAGCTTTTTTCTTACCCATTTGCCCTTTACGCCTTAACCTTTTTCCCACTTCCGCAAGAAGTCTAGTCAACAGTCAACAGTCAACGGTCAACACTCAACAGTTTCCCTCATCTCCAGTCGCCAATTTGCCACAATTGTTCTGCTTGCTCTTATTATCAACAGAGGCGCACCTAGGTACGCCTCTCAAAATCTAAAATATTTCCAAAGACTTTTAGTCTGTCCCAAAAGATTTGATAGGTTCGTAGTCAGTACTTTAGTGCTTTATAATTCAGGACTAAAATCCTGACTACGAATTGATTCTTGCCTCAAAATTAATGCGATAAACTATTGAAGCTAACTACCAGCTGCTATAGCTTTACTTAAGCGTGATCGATCTAAACCAATTTGGTTGAGTAGTAACCAAGATTGAATCAGGTCAGGGCCATGAACATCTCCAGTTAAGCCAGATCGGAGCGATCGCATTACTAATCCTTTCTTGACATTTTGCGCTTTTACCACCTGCTTAATAATTTCCTGAGCGCTGGCTTCCTCTAATTGCGCTTGATTTTCTAAAGCTGTGAGAATATTTTGGAGCGCAGCCGCAGAACCTTCTTGCTGCAATTGTTTCACTGCTTCTTCGCTAAATTCTACTGTATCGTTAAAAAACAGTTGGCTCTGCTCTACCGCATCTTTGAGGCGAGTTAAGCTAGGGCCAATTAAAGCTACTAGTTTTTCTAACCAAGGGCGATCTCGTCCACTATCAAATTTAAAGCCTGCTTCTTCCCAATAAGGGATGAGTAAATCTGTCAGCTTGTCTACTGGGGTACTGTGGATGTACTGACTGTTTAACCAATCTAATTTTGCCCAATCAAACTTTGCACCTGCTTTATTAACACGCTCAAAGCTGAATTCTTTGGCTGCTGTTTCTAAGGTAAATATTTCCTGAGTGGAGTCTGGTGGAGACCAACCCAACAAAGTCATGTAATTAACTAAACCTTCAGAAGTAAAGCCTAATTTTTGAAAGTCGGAAATCGAAGTCACGCCATCTCTCTTAGATAGTTTGCGCCCTTCCATATTCAAAATTAGCGGTGAGTGGGCAAATTCTGGGATTTTTGCCCCCAAAGCTTCGTACAAGAGAATTTGCTTAGCTGTATTGGCTATGTGGTCTTCACCCCGGATGATATGGGTGATTTGCATATCTATGTCATCAACCACAACAACAAAGTTGTACAGTGGTTGACCAACACCTGCTTCGGAAGCGCGGGCGATCACCATATCACCACCTAAATCGCTACCTCGCCAAGACATTTTACCTCTGACTAAGTCATGCCATATAATCTCGCGCTCATCTTCGATTTTGAAGCGAATCACAAAGCTACGCCCCTCAGCTTTGAAAGCCGCTTCTTGTTCTGGGGTAAGATTGCGGTGACGGTTATCATAACGCGGTGCTTCCCCTTTAGCTTTTTGCGCTTCCCGTAAAGCTTCTAGTTCTTCAGAAGTGGTATAACAGCGATAAGCTAACCCTTGCTCCAACAGCTTTTCTACTGCTTGTTTATAGAGATCCAGGCGTTGAGATTGAAAAAATGGCCCCTCATCCCAGTTCAGACCTAACCAGCGCAGTCCTGACAGAATATTTTCGGTGTATTCGGGACGCGATCGCTCTAGGTCTGTGTCTTCAATGCGCAAAATAAATGTCCCACCGTGGTGACGGGCAAATAACCAGTTAAATACAGCCGTTCTAGCTGTACCAATATGTAAGTTTCCCGTGGGACTGGGAGCAATACGAACTCTAACTGTCACAGTTCTTTCTCTCTTTCTCAAAGCATGATCACTATAACAAGTGCTGAGTTTTGGGCGATCGCTAAATAGGGTAGACTTTGAAAATCAATTTACCTAACCCGGATCTACTCAGGACTCTTACTCATCTACTTTAACGGGACTGACGGGGCTCGAACCCGCAACTTCCGCCGTGACAGGGCGGTGCTCTAACCAATTGAACTACAGTCCCTTGATTGCCTTCACTTGGCAACTTTGTTATTATTTACCTTTTTTTTGGGGTTGTCAAGTATCTCAAAGAGAAAAATTTTTAGCAGGTATTGGGCATGGGGCATTGGGCATTGGGCATGGCGAAGAGATGGGGGACTCGGATCTCCCTCTGGGGATTGGGGGTGGATGGGGGGGGAGAGGGGAGATGGGGAAGAAAACTCCCTTGTCTCCCTTGTCCCCCTTGTCCCCCTTGTCCCCCCTGCTCCCCTGCCCCCCTGCCCCTCATCCCGAAACACTTGATACTACAGCCTGTAGCTGTGATGCTAGATGCTGCTGGATCTGGGATTGCATTTGCTTATACTGTTGCTTTAATATGCTTTTGCCCAACTGGGCTTGAGAAGAATGTGGTAAGCTTTGACTCTGTTTTACCCAAGTGTTCAAGAGTTGCCGCTCAGTGGGATCAATGTAACTGCTGATTACGCTGATACAAGAATGAGGCGGTTCAAGACTAAATAAAATCAAAGGGTAACGTTCATTTTTTGCTAAGGAAGTTACCAAGCGATGATTTTCCGGGTTTTGCATATCTAAGTAGCAAGGTAGCCACTTAGGGGTAAGTATCCGATTATATAAGACAGTCAGCCACAGTAGCATGGGATGAGGGGAACTGATGAACAAAAACTTGTTATAACGTAAAGAACGAGTATATTTTTTGATTTCTGGTGTGGACAACATCAGCCACAGTGATGCTACAGAGCCTTGTTCAGTATTTAGAAGTTGGGGAAAGACAATTTCTTGAATTGGTTTTTTCTCAGGCCAGGTAAGTTTCCAGCAGGCTTGTTCTACAGCTATAGGTAACTCAGAGTTATTGGGCGATTCTGGTGGGCGATTACTGGGTACTTGCGCTCTGTGGATAGTTGACGGTAAGCCCAGATAATGCGATCGCTCGATATTCTCCAAGACTTGCAGCAGTTGCGCCATGTTTTGAGGGCGATCGCTGGCTTTTTTTGCCAAACAAGCCATTACTAAGTCATTTAATTCTCTTGGTAATTCCAAATCAGGCTTGACTTGGGCGATCGCTCTTGGTGCTTGAAAGTGATGTGCTTTATACCAAGCACCAAAGTGATCTGTTTCTGGTTGCCAAGGTTTTTCACCTGTTAGCATTTCAAACATCATCACCCCTAGGCTATAAATATCAGAGCGGCTATCTAATTTTTCTCCCTCTAGCTGTTCTGGTGAACAATAAGGCAATGTGCCGTGAACTCCCTTATTTGTACTGTTAGTTACGGCATAATTTAAAAATTTAGCAATGCCAAAATCTAGGATTTTTACTAACTGACCCAATATCGGATCGGGAATAACTAATATATTAGCTGGCTTGATATCTTTATGAATTAGCGGATAAATATTGCCATCAATGTTTATACCTTGATGGGCACATTGTAAGCCCAAACAAATCTGACGTATCAAAGTCATAAACATTGGCACATTCACAGGAATTAATTCTTTTAAGGATTTTCCTGATAAATATTCCATGACGTAAAAGGGGTGACCTTTTTCACTTACGCCATAATCATATGCCCTAACTATATGTATACTTTTTTGACTCAAAGCTGCACTCATCAATGCTTCTCTGACAAAATCCTTTTGCATCTTCGCTTCGTCAAGAGTGTGCGCCAGGAATTTGATTGCAACTGGTGTTCCTCCTAGCAACATATCATGTGCTAGAAACACTTTGCCCATGCCTCCATTGCCAATTAACTTTATCACTTGATAACGATTGGCCAGTAAACCTGTATTTTTTGGAGATGCAAAGGAGCTTTTATCCACTTTTACAACCTCTAAATCCTCCCGAATTTTAACGGATTTTTAAATTTCTAAATATCAAATTAAACGTAGCATTTCTCATTCAGCTTCATCTGAGCAATTTACTTAACAAGTAATCATATAGTTTTACCACACAAGGTTTTAAACCTATTTCTTTATTTTCTGGAATTGCTACTAATTTGCGGATGATGCCGGCTTTTAGTCTTTCATACTCGGCTTTCAAAATAATTTTTGCTTGTTTTGTAGAAATAAACTCTTGAAAATCTTGATTCATTGCTAACCAATCTGTTAGCTGTTGACGCTGGACAGCATTAAGAGTTAATGTCATTACCTGTTGGCAATTATGTGGTTCTTCTAAAGAAAAAAATAGTAAATGATAGTAGCCTGCTTCTGCCAAACTCCGCACTATTTTTTGCCCTCGGATATCATTCATATCCAAAAAGCAAGATAGCCACTTCGGTTGAGATATTTTGGCATTATAGAGTAATGTTACCCATAATATCATTGGATATATATTCATCTTAGCAATGAATTCAGTGCCATGTTTACTGTCGGCAAATTTGGAAATTTCTTGTTGGGGTAACATTGCCCAGAAAGTTGGTATAGTCCCTTGCAATGTATGTAATAAATAAGGGAAACCAATCGGTGCAATTGGTCTATTCTTAGGCCAGGTTTTTTGGAAGCACTCTTTCTCTGATAATGAGGTTACAGGTACTATTTGTAATGTAGAAGCTGCTAACTGACCATTATTTTTAATTTTATCCGCATTATCTATTTGCGATTTTACTTGTTCTAAAGTTGATATTACTTCTTTAATATTTTGCGGGCGATCGCCTACTTCTTTGGCTAAACAACTCATCACCAATTTTTGTAATTTTTGCGGTATTACTAATTGCGGATTTATTTCTGTAAACGCAGGTGGAGTTTGAAAGTGATGAGCTTGATACCAAGTACCAAAAGAGTTACTTGTTGTTTGAAATGGATGTTTCCCAGCCAGCATTTCAAACATAAGTATGCCTAAACTATAGATATCAGAACGCACATCCAATAGTTTGCGACCTTCCATGTGTTCTGGAGAACAGTAAGGTAAACTACCTATAAAGGAATCAGTGAGAGTCATCCCACTGCGCTCTGTTAAAAATTTAGCAATACCAAAATCAAGAATCTTAACTACATTCTCTTTTTTAAGATCTTCAATTAGGAAAATATTTTCCGGTTTGATATCTCTATGAACAACAGGATAGTTCTCACCTTTAAGGATGATACCTTGATGAGCGCACTGTAATCCCAAACAAATTTGATAACAAATGTCTAAAATTTTTGTTACAGTTAATGTTTGATTTTTGAGGATACGTTTGAGATTTTTACCTTGAAGATATTCCATTACATAATAGGGAATATTTTCCTCGGTGACACCATAACTAAATACTCGGACAATATTTTTACTTTTACGTCCCAATTGAGCGCCAATAAAAATTTCTCTAGCAAAGCGTTGGGATATTTGCTGACTTCCCAGACTAAGTGATAGTATTTTTACTGCAACTGCCATCCCACCTTTGGCAACATCTTCTGCTAGGTAAACTCTACCCATTCCTCCTTTGCCAATTAAATCTCTAATTAAATAACGATTATTTAAAAATTTTCCAATATAAATATCTAATTCAGTCTTGGAGTTAGCTAGATTTGGAATTGGGTTCTGCACCATAAAATTATTTTTTAATAATAAAATTAGAAAATTATTAAAATAACTTTCTTTAAAACTTTATTGTATCTATAAACAATATCAATAATGTTATAGAATTCATCTTTTGAAGTAAAAGTTACTACAATTATTGATGAATTTTTAATAAAATTACGGAAACATAGACAGTAACAGTTCTTAAACATTGTGTAACATATTTACCATCTAAAACGTATGGGAGATTTCACTGAATCCGCACAACGGGCAGATATATTTGTCTAATATTATCAGTAAATATACGTAAATTAGCCAAATCCGTTCAAGAAACACGGGTGTAGGGGACTACTATCGCTTGCCGAGTAAGTCAAAAATCAAAAATCAAAAGTCAAAAGTTAAAAGATTTATATTCTCGGCTTTTGCGCCATTTGGAATGGTATGTTTATTGACGCGCCCGGTGTACTAGGGCGTGTTTTCAAAGCCGCCGTCTAATAGGGGCTTTTGGTTAAATCTGGGTATTTTTCTCTGTCACGCTTAATTTTAAAAATCATCTATTGCTTGCAAGGTCTCAGTAATGATGATTCTAATTGCGTTTTCAGCGTATTTCTTGACCTGTTCTAAACTTTTAGACTGGGGTGTGAGAACTTTCTCATTAGCGCTGATGATTTTGATGATCCATCCTCCGTTATCCCAGTAGATTGTCGCCTCTATAGCTGGTGATTCAAATCTGTAGGAATTGTCATCGTTTTTCATCCATTTCATTGTAATTACTCCTAAATTAATTTATACATGTATAAGCATTGAGCTTTACGCTTACAAAAAATTATATGTGTTAGGGTTGTCGTGAATTGGTATAAGTCTTAATTTTGTAGTCAGCACTAAAATCCAGGACTAAAGTCCTGACTACGAACTTATTACCAGCAGTATAAATTTAGCGTTTAAGATTGGGGATGAGACGGCGTAAGATTCTCATCAGCGGTGATTCAATTTTTAGCTTAAAGGCTAGTATCTGGGTACGTTGTAAAGAATTAAAATTATTGTCGCTGACAAGTATTAATGAGCGTTGACCATCGGGTAATGTAGGGCCAAGAGTTAAGCCTTCGATGTTGTCAAGCAGTACATCTAAACCTCTCAAGTCTAACAACAGTTTTTTCTCAACAGGTTTGATTTTTTGGGAGTTAATACTTAAAAGGCTATCTATCTGCTGAATCTCATCAGCGCCTTCTAAAGAAACCTGAAATAGTAAAATAGCAAATCCTAAGCCTGTAAATGACCTTTCTAAACTCAGGAAATTTCCTTGATCGTCAAGGGCGACTAAATCAGGCAACCCGCTAGCAAACTTACCAGTAAAATTTAAAAAAGATGATATCGGTTCAGTCTGATAAAGAAATTCTTTTTCTGGCTGCTTGGTCAGTAAATTATACTGAATTATCCGACAAGAAGTGCTGGTATTAGGTTGAGCTTCTACACCATCTTGAATTAGAGCATTTTCAGTGGCTGTAAAAAGTTTTTTGTCGTTGGGCGTGATGGTGAGGCTTTCAAAAGCCAAATTGTCGCGGATACCATACTGACCATTTTTATTGGGTAAAAACTTTTTTGGTATGGGTAGTGTTGTGATTACCTTACCAGTAGATAAAGAAAACTCTTTAATAAAAGGATTAACTAGTTCTTTAACATCACCTTCAGAAGAAATAAAGACACTGTTGTTGCTAGTAAAAGCAATTCCTTCGGTATCGCTGGTAGCTCTAGCAAATTTGTTACCATTTTCATTAAAAAGTGTTGTGACACCAACAGGAACAACACCATTATTTTTGAGTGAACCTGTACTGAGGTCTATTTTGAAAGTGTAGAAACGGGCGGGAGCTTTTTCACTACGGTCATCAGAAATGGCATAATAAAGGTTGTTTTTGGCATCATAGGTAATTCCTGATAAACCGCCAACGGGTGTTTTTTGAAAGGACAATCCTTTGGCAAGAGTTGCTTGTCCAATAAACTGGATCTCACTAACGCTGACAGACGCCGATGCTAAATTGCTCCAGCAAAGGCTGATAATTAATATGGGGATAAGAAAATAAATAATTCTTCGCCAAGTTAAGATTTTTTTGATGAACTGCATTGATAGCGATCGCTAAAGTTAAAGTGTCAAAGTCACCAAACACAATATCATTGAATAAAAGCAGATGGCAGAAGGAACAACTGACTGTTGACTGTTGACTCTTGTTAAGCAGGACGCAAATAATACTCTTCTTGGAAAAATTCCACGAGCCAGTCTTTGACATTGCGCGTAGCACGGCAGTCATCTTCGTTGTAGCGTTGAATTATCTCCAATAAAGTGCGATCACCTGTCTCTAACCACATATCATACCAGTAAATACACTTAGCTCCACTAGCTTCTTTATCGCGCCATTCAAACCCTAACCATCGAGCAATGGCTTTTAAGGCATAGCTTTCTATGGGTAATGCTACGCTTTGGGTTAATTGTTCATAAACATCCACAAATCTATTTAATACAGGACGTACTGAAGAATAGGGAGTTTGGTAAAGCTTTGCTAGCCGTTTGACTGTATCAAATTCGTAGGCGCAAAAATGATAAATTGGTGCTTCGGGATATTGCCAAACCAAATCTAGAAATTGTCGCCACACTATTTCTTCGTCTTCTGGTTTTTCTGCCAAGAGAGAATAAAACTGTTCTGTATTGGTTTGCCTGTTGACTACCAAAACCCCTAACAGATAATTTAAATTTAAGTCTGGCTGTGCCTCAATATCAAAATAAATCTCAATGGGGGCTGTGTAAGTGATAGTTTCTGGTGGTAGGGGGTAAGGTAAGATAAACGGACGATTTTGTAGTACAGATTGAGCTTGTACTACTAATTTATGTGCTACCTCATGGTCAAAACCCGTCAGATTTTCTAGTATGCTGGGACTAGTACTAGCCAGGGATTCCAGTGTAGTTAAAGAAAGTTCTTGCAGTTGAGTATAGCGAACTGGTGTGACTCCTGGTAGTAAAGACAAATGTTTTTCTGATTGAGCGATCGCATAACATTTACTATACCAATGGCAAAGATTGCATTTTTGGCGAGAAATAAATACTTCTGCACCATCCGGTGACTCTAAAGCTTGAATCAATTCCGCCAAAATCAGTTGCATCTGTGGCGTCCATTTCAGTAAATCTACTGAATAACTATTTTCTCTGGTACGCAATTTCAGCAAACCTGTTGGCGGCGAGGTTCCCTGCAATTTTGCCAAGACCTGAGCATGAAATGCAACCCCCACTTGATATTCCTGCTTGGGACGTTTACCCATTTCCAAACTTGCTGGTACATACATCCAATCTCCAAACCGAGATTCTCCTGGCTGTTTTACCAGTAAATCTGGACAACTGAGCAGGGTATATTTTTGATAATCTGGGGAAGCAGAGAAATTTTCACTTTCTGTATTTACCCAATCGTCGTAACTAACTAACAATATTCCCCGATGAATGTACTCAACTCCACGCTGCATTAATTCTACGGTTGCTGCTTGTCCTGCTTGCCAGTCTCTTCTGGGATAATCCGGCTGATGGTAAGACAAATTCGCCAAAATACTCTTTTGATAAGCGATTTTGTCTTGTTGTAGTTTTAGCAGCAACTCATTGGGAGTGTCTCGCTGGTTTTTATCACCGTGACTATCTAAAAAAGGGCGGCGCTTACAGCGTTGATATTGAAGTAACAGATCAGCATTAATTAACATTCCTTTACGCTAGCAAGAATTAGTATTTTCTGGGAGTCAAAAGTCTATAGTCAAAAGTCTATAGTCAAAAGTCCATAGTCAAGAGTCCATAGTCAAAAATTTCTTGATCAATGACCATTGACCATTGACCATTGACCATTGACCATTAACCATGCACTATTTTTGCCAGTTTAATCCAAAATTAGTATGACTAATCTTTCTGCCACACAAAAGAATGTGCATAGCTATCGAGAGCAATTTCCCGCTTTAGCGAATAAGGCATACTTTAATTATGGCGGTCAAGGGCCGATGCCTCAAGGCGTAATGGATGCTATGACCGAAACTCAAGCCCAAATCCAAAACATAGGCCCCTTTGGTAATGAAGTTGGGCGCTGGATTGGATTAAATGTGAAAGCAGCAAAAGAAGCGATCGCATCTGATCTGAATGTAGCACCAACCACAATCACGCTGACCGAAAATGTCACTGTTGGTTGCAATATTGCGATGTGGGGTATTGAGTGGCACTCTGGCGATCATATACTACTCTCCGATTGCGAACATCAGGGAATCATCGCCATCTCCCAAGAAATCAGTCGCAGGTTTGGTGTAGAAGTTACCACTTGTCCCCTGATGGATACTTTAAATACAGGCGACCCTGTAGAAGTTATTAACCAACATTTACGCCCGAATACTCGCCTGGTGGTGTTAAGTCATATCCTCTGGAATACAGGTCAACTTTTACCTCTAGACAAAATTGCCGAAGTATGCAGGAATAATAATTCGCAAATTTTGGTAGACGCAGCCCAGTCTGTAGGGGCTATGCCTTTAAATTTAGATCAATTAGGCGTAGATTTCTATGCTTTCACTGGTCACAAATGGTTATGCGGTCCCGCTGGTGTAGGCGGTTTGTATGTTAGACCCCAAGCCAAAGCCAGTTTAAAACCTACCTTTGTTGGTTGGCGTAGTGTGATTTTAGACGATCGCAACCAGCCAATAGATTGGAATCCAGACGGGAGTCAATACGAAGTCGCGACATCGGATTATCCATTGTACGTTGGTTTAAAAGAGGCGATCGCTATTCATCAGCAATGGGGAACCGCAGAACAACGTTATCAACAAATTTGTCGCCACAGTGAATACCTGTGGCGAAAGTTAGCAGCTTTACCCAATGTCAAATGTTTGCGGACATCTCCTCCCGAATGCGGTTTAGTTTCGTTTCAACTAGTTAACCAAAAACCCCACACTACTTTAAAGTTAGTCCAATTCTTAGAGTCAGAAAGATCATTCATTCGCCAAATTCGCGATCCCGATTGTGTCCGCGCCTGTGTCCATTACTTTACTTTAGAATCGGAAATCGACCAATTAGTTGAGTCCGTGCAAAGATTTTCCTTGGCTTAGATATTGGGGGACGCAGGAGACTAGGGAGATAGGGGGAGGCGGGGACGCAAAGAAATGACAACTGACAACTAACTATTTACTATTACCAAAATCAAACTGTACTTGCGTTCCGTCATTCCCATTGAAAGACTCAACAGGTACAAAGAAAACAGAATCTTTGGGTGCTGAGAGTGCTTCTCTCAAGCGTAAATCTTCCGCAGTTCTAGTGTTTACTTGATTCTCATTGGGAACAATGGCGGGATTTTGTAGCTCAAAAAATTTGTTAAAGTCTTGCTGAGAATTTCGATTATCAATTCCGGTTAACGAATCACCAGTGATTGAATAGTTTTCTGTATTTTGGTTTGATGCTGCTGATGACTGTGCTTGAACCGGGTTTCCTAGGCTTGCAAAAGCTGTCATAATTGCCAACAAAGCAACAATTCTAGCGTTCATAAGTTTTATCCCAATTCTTTATATATTAATCGTTGTGATTTGCTCAGTAACTTATTTTTGTGAACCTTATTATAGGTTACACTTTAGAAAATGTTTGAAAAGTATAATTGGTAACATCTAAACCTCAAAAACCTAACCCCCCTAGCCCCCTTCCCTACAAGGGAAAGGGGTTTAAAAACCTCTCAAGAGCAAGATAAAGGAATGAAAGTGAGGTTTTTAGTATACATTTTGACTTTTCCAACAACCTCTTGCAATTAATTGTAATGAACGCTATTTAAGCAGTCAATAATTGCTAATTTTTCTTAAAATTTAAATTGTATTTTTGGGAAAATTTCCAAAAATAGCAAAATAAAACAATGTATTGATAAATATTAATGATGACATCTGACAAATAGTAAATTTTTTGATGTTATTGTAGCTACGTTGTTAACATAGACTAGAATATAATTCATCTGCCAGAAGTATTAATAGATAGCCAGTTACGAGAAACATCAAATACCTTTAATTTGTCCCACCACTTCAATTTTATTTTGAGCGTTAGCTTTTAACACCACAGAGTCTCCAGATTTTGGGTAAATATCACCCGTGATTGTTGTAATGATGATTTCGTGAGTGATCATCACAATCACACCAGAAGTATTACGGTTATTGACAATAAACTGACGCAGTTTTGCTGTTTGCTGAGATTGGGTTTTGTAATTATTAAAGAAGGAATTTATTACCGGGAAAGGCTCAACTTTACCCAAATTCAGAAGTTTAGCCGTTTCCAAACAGCGACACCATTGGCTTGACAAAACCCGAGAAACTTGAATTTTTTTGCTTCTAAAAGCCGTTCCGATTCTGATAGCCTGTTTTCTACCTTCATCCGAGAGATTACGTTGCGTAGAGCAATCATTAAGTTTAAAATCGAGTGGGTCGCCAATTCCTGGGGCTAAAGCATGACGCATCATCACTATATAACCTCTTCCCTCGCGAAGACGAGACCAAATTTCTGCTTCGGAGTTAGCAGAAACATTAGTTTTAGCAGTTGTATTTGAATTTTTTTTGTTATTTGTAACAGATTTTTGAGGTTCTTGAACAGTTGCGACTGTTGGCTTTTCTGGAGTTTTAGGGTTGTAGAAAGGTTTAAGTATTAACAATAGAGCAACAGCAGCAAGACCAAAGATAAGATAGGGACGCATCATGACATACTGTAATTAGCTAAAACACATCTAATACCAATTTCATGTGAAGTTGCACATATCTCGATCCCCCTAAATCCACGCCACTTGCTACCCTGCGGGAAGCCGCTCCGCGTCTACAAGTCGGGGAACCCGCAAGGGCGCAGTGGCTCCCCTTTTTAAGGGGGACCTTGAGAAGTTTTCTCCTCTTTCCAAGGGAGACTTTGATAGATGTTAAAAACCATCTGTTGTTATCTCTCAGATTTCTGTTTCTAGCGCTCAATTTTTCACTTTTACTTTGAGCAGCAATTCCTCTTTAATGCGGTTGAGAATCGAAGTTTCATCCAAAGTCGCCAAAATTCGACTGATTACTGCTTTTGGCCCATCAGGCCCCCAAGTTGCACCATTGGCTAAATAAGCTTTAGTCACTTGTCCAATACCATAGGAAGAAACACCCGCAACACCAGCTTGGGTGACGGCTACTGATATATAAGGGCCAATAGCAGCGCCAGCCGTAGCGGTTGCAGAAATGCCAAGTAAAGTTTTTAACCCACTTAAGCCCAAATTTGCCAGTAATTCACTCACACCAATACCACCCATACTCAGAGCAATTTTTTGCAGCAGTTGCACAGCCCCAGCCTCAGTCATGGGCAGACCGTAGAGTTTAGATAATCCCAAAATCAGAAAAATATCAATGGCAATGCTACTCAGTATATCGACAACTGTCACCGGATTAAGTGCGATCGCTAATGCTTTGGTCATCACAGCTTTCCAAATTAGCTGATTGGCATTCTGTTCCCGAATCATCAGTTTTCGCTGCACTAATTGCTCATTCACTATATCCGCGTAAAGCATAGTATTTAAAGCTACTAAAGCTTTACCTTCACGTTGGAGAATTTCCAATATTTTCAGCTTCAGTTCATCAACTTGAGCATTACCTGTGCGTAACTGTATACCTCGACTCCCATCAGGTCGCATAATCGCCGTTTTGACCAACGGTGAAGCCGCAGCCATAACAATTTCTAAGGGTGAGACTAATTCCTTAACTCTCTCATCCCGAATTTTATGGTAAATTGCCATCCTATCCGCTTCTGGATACTGGTCAACTTTGTTAAACACCAGAATTATCGGTTTACCAGCTTCCCGCAACTGAGAAAGCGCCTGATGTTCTAACTTTGTCATGTCACCAGAAATCACAAACAGAATTAAATCTGCCTGTTTTGCTACCTGTTCAGCTAAAGCAGCACGGGTATCACCATCAATTTCATCTAATCCAGGTGTATCAATTAATTCCACCTGCGATTGACCCCCAGATGGTAGGGTAACTCGCAAAGCGCGTTCTGTTTCGCCAATTACCTCTTCGCTAATAGTCCAATTAACTGTTTGCGCATCCCGAGTCACGCCATGCAAAGGCCCAGTTTCAAAAATTGGTTGTCCAACTAAAGCATTCAGTAAAGAAGATTTCCCCCGTCCCACCATCCCAAAAGCAGCAATTTGCACCACCATGCGGTCCAACTTCCCTAGCATGGTTTCCAAATCCTCAATTTCTGTCTCTAAACCCCGCTTTTCTTGGGGGGAGAGGTCAAGATTGGCTACTAAGTTTCGTAACGCTGTTTGTGCCCTTTTATAGTTGAGTTCTGTTTGAATATCTTCAAAACTAAAAATGGCACTATCTAGTTCTTCCTCCCAGTTGGGTGAATTGCTGTGATGAGGTTCGGGTAATATCGAAGTCATGGGAATTTTAAATTTTGGATTTACCTCAGATCTGATCCTAGTTATTTTTAACCGGCTTTCACCATCCACACCAGAAAACTCAAAATTGTTTCTAGCGGTGGTAGCGGATAATCAGTTAAATCAATTGTGACTGTTTGTCCTCAAGTTTGAGAAACCTCCATTGAGTACCACTACTGACAGTCCCATAAACTGCTGTGATGGATTGTCCTTTGGCTTCATTGAATCGTTGTACAGCTACCATTTCTGCAATACATTGTCCAAGTCCTGATTTTAAATCAGATTTTTTCGCCTCAACAATGACAATTGCAGGTGCTTCCACTGTTAATTGTTCGGGGGAACGGCTGATTAAAAAATCACATACACCATTGAGTCCAATACTGCCATCCACATTAAATTCCTCGCCAGAAAAGACGCTAATAGAGGAATTGAGGATGCGGCGCACTTCCAACAGTACAGGATTAATAATCACCTCGGAACGGGCTTTCTCAGTATCCACTGCAATTGCCCAAGGTAAATCCTCTAAAATCCCTTGCAGTCTGGGACTAGGATGTATAGTTTCAATCGAGTCAGGAAAAAAGCGTACTCCCTCTACAGTATTGAGGTGAAAATCTTGTTTCACTTTTTCAATGGTAAATTGACTGTAGGGCATAGTTTTAAATTTTAGTAGCCAGCAATTGTATTCCTAGCCTAGCGTTTCAACAAGAGTCGAAATATCCCCAGTGCGATCGCTTATTCTATGTACATTCATGTATATTAATATGTATATTTTGTCTTTAAGAGATGCGATCGCTTCCCAAAAGTGCGATCGTTAGGAATATGCAGAGAAATAAATTACCTCATCTCAAGGATCGTGGGTTTCGACTCCGCTCAAACCACTGGCTCTTAGTCGAAGCCTGAGCGGAGTCGAAGGCGTATTTTATCGTAGATAAGCCCGATTTTTTGGTAAACTATTTGACCGAAAATTATTTTAAAATCATCAATGTTAAGTAATAAATTTGACAAATATATACTTAATGCACTGACAATTCATCTACCAAACACGTAGTTTCCGGGCTTGAGGGAAGAGGAGTGTCCGAAAAAGTAGTACATTGAAAAATGCATCTAATAGCGTTAGGAACTTGACTAAATCACCTGTGCGGAAAATCGTTATTGCCGGTAACTGGAAAATGTTCAAAACTCAGGCAGAGTCCGAAGAGTTTTTACGCGGATTTCTGCCCCACCTAGAGGACACACCAGACGAACGCGAAGTATTACTTTGTCCTCCTTTCACTGACTTAAGCGTTTTGTCCAAGTATTTGCATGGTAGCCGTATACAACTGGGAGCGCAAAATGTCCACTGGGAAGAAAATGGAGCCTACACCGGTGAAATTTCTCCCCTTATGCTCACAGAAATAGGTGCGCGCTTTGTTATTGTCGGTCATAGCGAACGCAGACAATATTTTGGCGAAACAGACGCAACTGTCAACCTCCGCCTAAAAGCTGCGCAGAAGTACGGTCTTACCCCAATTCTCTGTGTCGGCGAAACTAAAGAACAACGCGATGGTGGCAAAACCGAATCGTTGATTCTCAGTCAGCTAGAGAAAGGCCTGGTAAATGTTGATCAGGATAACTTGGTGATTGCTTACGAACCGATTTGGGCGATTGGTACAGGTGACACTTGTGAAGTCACAGAAGCCAATCGGGTAATTGGTTTGATTCGTAACCAGTTGACTAATCCCAACGTTTCAATTCAATATGGTGGCTCAGTTAAGCCCAATAATATTGATGAAATTATGGCTCAACCGGAAATTGATGGTGTTCTTGTGGGAGGCGCAAGCTTAGAACCTGAAAGTTTCGCCAGGATTGTGAACTATAAGTAGGGCATTGGGCATGGGGCATTGGGCATTGGGCATTTCTTATTTATCTCCCTTGTTCCCTCATCTCCCTTGTTCCCTCGTCTCCCTTGTTCCCTTGTCCCCCTTGTCCCCCTTCCCTCATCCCCCTCATCTCCCATGCCCCATGTCTAATAACCTAATGATTCGGGGACGCTGTTTCCAATGGGGACAGCAGACCTATCTCATGGGTGTGTTAAATGTCACACCAGATAGCTTTAGTGATGGTGGTGAGTTTAACACTACTAATAGGGCTGTAGCACAAGCACAAGCACTAGTAGCAGCTGGTGCTGACATTATTGATGTAGGTGGTCAATCAACTCGACCAGGCGCAGAGCAAATAAGTCTTGCGAAAGAACTTGAGCGCGTGCTACCAGTTGTGCAGGCGTTACGCTCAGAAATTACTATACCGATTTCTGTAGATACAACTAGGGCAGATGTAGCTAAAGCATCTGTCAATGCTGGTGCTGATTTAATCAATGATATTTCTGGCGGCACGTTTGACTCGCAAATGTTACCAACAGTCGCACGCTTGGGTGTGCCAATTGTGTTGATGCACATCCGGGGAAATCCGCAGAATATGCAACAACAAACTGATTATCAAGATTTAATAACACAAATTTATAATTTTCTCGCACAGCAAATAGCTGCTGCAACGGCTGTGGGCATTGACCAGCAGAAAATTATTATTGATCCTGGTATTGGTTTTGCCAAAAACTATGAGCAAAATTTAGAAATTTTTCGCCGCTTGCGGTCATTGAAAGCGCTCAATTGTCCTATTTTAGTAGGTCCATCCCGTAAAAGTTTCATTGGTCGAATTTTAAATCAACCAGATGCCAAAGCACGGGTATGGGGAACAGCTGCGGCTTGTAGTGCTGCGATTTTTAATGGCGCTGATATCCTCCGAGTTCATGATGTGAAAGAAATGCGCGATGTATCACTGGTTACTGATGCCATATATAGGCACTAAGCACCACCATTTCCAGATTCCTTACCATTTCCTTCATGACTGACTGACTCAGCAATTACCTCTTTCATCAAGTCAGCACTTTTACCTGGATCTACAAACACAACTTTGGCATTCTGACTTTCTCCTAGCCTGTAGCTAGCATTGATGTAGTCTTGAGCAACAAGATAACGGAGAATTTCCTTACTTTCAGGGTTGGTACGCAAAGCCTCAGCAATTATCTGCATCGAGGTCATAGTTCCTTCAGCTTTCTTAATTGCAGCTTGTCTTTCTCCTTCGGCTTCCGAAATTAGCGCCCGTTTTTTAATTTCCGCAGCGCGTTCTTCTTCCATTGATTTGCGCACACTCTCAGGCGGGGTAATGCGCTGAATATCTAAGCGGATAATTTCCACTCCCCAACCTGCCGTTGTCTCATTTAACTGGTCTAAGATGGCTCTATCCATCTCCGATCGCGAGACATTGGTTTCTTCTACACTATTCTGAGCGATAACTTCCCGAAGTGTAGTGTGAGCTAGCTGTACAAGTGCACCTTGAAGGTCATCAATTGCGTAAAAGCTCTTTTCTATATCTTTGATGCGCCAATAGAGGATAGCATCAACTTCCAGGTAAATATTATCTCTGGTGATTACATTCTGGGGCTTAATGTCTATATATTGCTCCCTGTTAGTATCTTCCATGACAATCTGATCTACCAAGGGAACAATAAAGTTCAACCCAGGATTAAGTTTTCGATGGTATCGCCCTAATCTTTCCACCAAAGCAACATTACCTTGGTTAATTAATTTTGCTGATCCTAAAGCGTAACCTATAAGCGCTAAGACTATAGCAATGATTGGCTCCATAGATGCTCCTATGCTTGCTTTTGGAGAAATTTTAGTTTAAAGGACATCGTACTATCTTGTCCTATCTCTAAGTCTAATGTTTTAAATCTGTAATTTTCCGAACACCAACTGTAACATCGGCTTGCCCGTATCAGCTCGCTTTGTCTATTCAGGACAGTTTAGCTGAATGCAACCGCTATTAAAGCATCTTGATTACATCCTGGCAAGTTGAGTCACACCTGGTATGAGAAATCCGAGGTTTCTGGCTAGTAGTCTTGGCTTACTTTTGCTCCTGTAAGAGTTTGCACAAAAGCTCTAGTGGGCAAGAAAATTTTTTCATTGGGACTGGGCTGGAGCCTTTCTAGAGTCAAAATTATTATGTATCAAACTTGCGTTAATTTGCTGCCAAACTCAGCCAAGTTTTGATACTTCCTGGTAAATCAGAATTCAGACGTAGGGGTAATTGAGATGTAGAAAGTGATTGAGCGTAAGCTGATGTCAGAAATGGTTGATAAATTTTTGCTTCTGGTGTTGACTGTTTCACAAACGCTAAGGTGACACCACGAGTCAACTGGCGGAGGGAATTGGTTTCTTCGCCGCGCTTTTCTTTAACAATGGTAGTGACTGTACTCATGCTATAGGTGGGATCGCTAATGCTTAAGTGAGTACCACCAATCGCAGTTACCAAATATTTGTCGCCCCGCAGTTGGGCAAAAGGTGCTATTTGGTGCTTGAATGCTGGGGTCAGGGAATCTTCGGTTCCAGTTAAAAATAATACTGGCTTGGTAACTTGCGTGAGACCTTTGTTGCCAAAGAGTTTACCGATTAGTGGGTTAAATGCGATCGCACTTTTAACTCGCTCATCTTTTAACTGGAGTTTTTTCTCTGTTAAAGGAGCTGCTGCACATTGTAACCAATCCCCAGGAGATTCATTTAAGGAGAGAGAATTTTTACAGAATTGTCGTACTGCTTCTAAATCTACTTCTCCCCCTAACAACGCTAAAGCTGTGTAACCTCCCAAGGAGTGACCAATGACAGTGACATTTTCGGTGTGGAATTTTCCTTGCAGTTGTCCTGGCTGATTATTGCGCTTTGCTAGTTCGTTGAGTAAAAAACTAATATCTTTTGGTCGTTCAATAAATTCCTTAGGGGCTAGCAGTTGCGCTAAATTCTCTGGTTGTGAGCTTTTCTTAACAGAGTTTACTTGACTATCTGGATGTTCAATGGCTGCAACAGTGATACCGTGGGAAGCGAGATGACGCGCCAAGTAGCCAAAAAATTTGCGGTTAGCACCAAAGCCGTGGGAAAGGACAACTAGAGGCGATACCTTCGGCAGGCTTCGCCAACGCCCGTCACCCTGACTCCAATAAATATCTACAGGAATAATTCTTTTGCGTTGTTGGTCTTGTAAAGTTAGGGTTTGCTGCTGTACTACTTGTTTACCAATCGCCGCCGGATCGAAGCTTGGTTGAAAAGCTGTAGTGTTTTTGACAAAAAGATCCCGTTCTAATAAAGCGCTTAAAGCTTGGCTTTGCAAGTAATTGGCGTTCAACCCTATGGCGATTTGCAGGGCTTGAGTTGCATCTACAGTGACATTCTCCTCTGGGTAAGCTCGCAAAAATCCCACGAAACTTAAACCATTAACTTGACGTAGCGAAAGGTTGAGTGCTGCTTGCAGTCCTTCTACCGTACTACCTGGGATGGCTACTCCTAAAGAAGCAATTAATTGTTGACCTTGTGGAGATCGCACCAAATCAACGAAGAATTTATCTGCAACCGCTGGATCTACCTCCAGTCGGCGATTTAACAATTCTCGGACTTGGGGGGTCAATAAATTCCCAAAAATTTGCAGGTGTTGTGGTAGTTTTCCTGTTTTCGCAAATGTTTCTAAATCAGCGATCGCTATTGATTGCTGAAATGGCCCTAACTTGATCGTCACCTTTTGCGCTGCTAAAGTAGAAGGCATTGCCACACCCCAACTCAGCGCAATGGTCATGCTACACAGTAACCCTTGCACCCAAGAGATTTTACGCTGCTGTCTGCCAAGTCGAAAATGCATATTAGCCATTAGCTATGAGTTACCAATGATAACGCATAACTTTGACTGACCAAGAGTTGGTTTTGTTGCAATCTGGGGGTAGTAATCTGTAACCAAAACCCCCAGTTGAACGCCAGATCTAAAATCCGTTGAATATAGTTCTGAGAATACCCAAGATAGAACCTATAGGATTGAACAATACACCCAAGGTATCGCCAGTCCTAGCTGTGCCATTGCGGCTGACTACCACCACATCATTATTGCGGAGTATCGGATTGGTTTTTTCATTAATTCCTTGGGAGAAATCTACTTGTACGACACGCTTAGTTACAGAACCATTGGGGTTAAGGCGAATCAAATCTACAGCACCGCTTTTAGCTCTAGCATCGTTAAATCCGCCCGCAGCCAGCAATGCCTGATTTAAAGAACTATTGGGCTTCAGTTCTACAGAACCAGGTTTTTTGACTTCGCCAACCACACCAACTTGAATGCTGGTGGGAGAGAAGGTAGTAGTAGCTAATTGAGTGGCTTCTGCGGGGTTAATCTCAGTAGCAGTGGGAACAACAATTGTGTCTCCATCTTGCACAATCACATCTTGATTAACATCACCACTCTGTAATAGTTGCCAGAGATTGATATCTATGGTTTGTTCTGAGCCTGTTCTTGTAGGTCTGCGGAGCTTAAGAGTACGAATATCAGCTTGTGCTGTAATGCCTCCAGCTAGTTGAATAGCCCGTGTTAAAGTTGGTAAACCGCTACCGGCAGCCCCGCCATCTTGCCCTCCGGTAGAACCTGTTGTCACCAGATACGATCCAGGACGGTTAACTTCACCAATAATTGCCACCGTACGTGGTCTGCTGGGGTCAGCGGCAAAGTTAGCGGCAAACAAATTGCGTGCTTCTGCTACGTTGAAGGTAGGGGCAGTTGGCACAACAATGGTGTCTCCATCCCGTAAGGTAATATCCTGTCCGATTCTGCCAGTTTGAATCAGGTCTTTCAAATTGAGTGTAACTGTTTGTTCACCAGCACGTCCTAGCTTCCGACGTAATTGAACTTGAGTGACATCTGCTGCCAATGTTACGCCTTGAGCTGTGGTGAGGGCTGCTAATACAGTTGGGTATTGTACACCAGGATTATTTCCGGCTCCTCCCTGTAAGCTGAGAGTGTAAGCTCCTGGGCGTGTCACTTCCCCTGCTACAAAAATATTGATTGGCCGAGGTGATAACAGGTTAACGGAAATTAGGGGACGTTTTAAAAAGCGGGCGTATCTTTGAGCAATTTCGTCAGCAGCCTGTTCGGTACTTAGCCCTAGAACTGAGACACTGCCAATTAAAGGTAAATTAATCGAGCCACCAGGAGGAATTTGGTATTCACCAGTATATTCTGGTACTTCAAATACGTTTACACGTATGAGATCGCCGCCTCCTAATGTATAATTTGTATCCAACTGTGTGGATACTGGTGGTGTTGTAGGTGTAGTAGGGGATACTGGTTGTCGCTGAGCTAGGCTGGCAGATGGCGCAGCGACATTGACAGCCGTTAATATGACCACACCCAGACTTGATTGGATGAGGATTTTCAGCAAACCTGTATTAAGCATATTTACCCGAGACTCTCAAACGACAATTGCTAAAGTACTGTCTAAACATTTTAATCGTGACTATACTTAAATATTCAAGCTCTCCAACATTCTTATTTTCTTAGAAAAACTTGACCTTCCGGAGGGGTATTTATTGATTCAGCTTAAAATTTTAGTAAAGCTAACTTAAAGTTGAAGCAACTGATAAAAATTCTCTATAAACTTGCAGTTAATTAACACCGATATTTTCCTTGGTGTTGTTGGCATCTTGGCGGTTGGTTTATGAATATTTAATTGTATCTTCACAGACAAATGATATTAACATAAGTTGCTATTTATCTGGTGATGACTGGAAGTGGGGAATAGAGAGATCAGGGGCGATGAGGGAGTTTGGAGATAATATCAAAAAGCTTGCCATCCCTACCAACGACCCTTGTCCTGAGCGCAGCCTAAGCCAATGCGCTATGCCCTATTTTCCAGCCAGTGTTTAGTTATTAGCTAGTTGAATTATTTAACAGGATGATTTTTTTGTTGAATTTGTTGGATGAAAAACTCTTCTAAGGAGGTACGAGACAAGTTCATAGCAACGACTTGTCCACCACTAGGACGAAGACTAGCAAGAAAATCATAGTAATTATCTTGTTGTAGTGTACCTTGCCAAGAACCATCAGCCTTAAAGACGATACTGGGTATCCATTGTTGGATAATTTCGCGATCGCCACCTATCCCTTTAATATGATAAACGCTCTCATTTCCTAAAAGTTCCTGGAAAGAACCAGTGCAAATTAATTCACCTTGGGAAAGAATTGCAACGCGATCGCACAATTGTTCTACTTCAGAGAGAATATGGCTGTTGAAAAATATTGTCTTACCTGCGGCTTTGAGTTTGAGGATAATTTCTCGCATTTGGTAGCGTCCCACAGGATCAAGACCAGACATGGGTTCATCTAAAAAGATTAACTCCGGATCGTTAATCAAGGCCTGTGCCATACCTACACGCTGTAGCATCCCCTTGGAGTAGCGACGCATCTGTTTTTTTCGCGCATCAGCTTGAGATAAACCAACTAATTCTAAGAGTTGGGGAATGCGTTGACGTTGTAAACTATGGGGAATTTGAAATAGCCCCGCTGCTAGCTGCAAAAATTCCCAGCCAGTGAGATAGTCATATAAATAAGGATTTTCTGGCAGGTAACCAATATATTGCTTCACGCTGCGATCGCCTAATGGTTTACCCAGCAATAATCCCCGCCCAGAACTAGGACGGATAATTCCCAGTAATAATTTTAACAGTGTAGTTTTCCCTGCACCATTCGGTCCCAATAGTCCAAAAGTTTCTCCAGGGTAAACAATTAAAGAGCAACTTTTGAGCGAGACAACTTTTTGGTGCATCCAAAAGCCAGTACGGTAGACTTTTCGCAACTCAGAAGTTAATACTACTGGCGGAGTATCGGGAGTATTCAGTTGAGAATCAGGAGCATCTACAACAGACTTCATCTTGCTTCCATGCACCTTATGGCAGTAACTTGTTATCAATTACAGGTTACCCATTGATTAGCAAGAACTAACATGGGCATGGGGCATGGGGCATGGGGCACTTGTACTCTCGCAAGTAGAAGTATTGGGCATAGGTTTCCCTTGTCCTCCTTGTCCTCCTTGTCTTTTTTGTCCCCCTTGTCCCCCTTGTCCTCCTTGTCCCCCTTATCCTCCTTCCCTTGTCCCCCCTGCCCCCTGCTCCCCTGCCTGCTTTACAAAACCCCTTTAGAACTGGGAATCATTCCCCCACGACGGGGGTCTATTTCCACAGCTATCCGTATTGCCCTAGCAAAAGCTTTAAATGTTGCCTCAATAATGTGATGGGAATTAATGCCATCTAGCTGACGAATGTGCAGTGTCAATTGGCTATGGTTCACTATTGCTACAAAAAATTCCCGTACTAATTGGGTATCATATGTTCCCACCCGCTGGGTAGGAATCTGTAAACCATAGCTGAGGTGAGGTCTTCCAGAAAAGTCCAGTGCTACTTGAACTAATGCTTCATCAAGTGGTGCCAGGAAATTGCCAAAGCGGATAATGCCTTTGCGATCGCCTAGGGCTTTACTCAAAGCTTGCCCTAGGGTAATGCCCACATCTTCGTTAGTGTGGTGGTCGTCAATTTCCCAGTCTCCCTTTGCTTGTACATCCAAGTCAATCAAACCGTGGGAGGCAATTTGATGCAGCATATGATCCAAAAATGGAATGCCAGTTGCTGCCTTACAGATTCCTGTACCATCGAGGTTAACCGTAACTTGAACATCGGTTTCACCAGTAGTGCGATGAACAGAAGCAATCCGAGGGCTGGGACTAGATTGGTCGTATTGGGAGATGTTAACTTGACGATCACTGATTTGCATAGCTAATGAGGATTGGGGATGAGGGAGATGAGGGGGATGAGGGAGATGAGGGGGATGAGGGGGACAAGGGAGACAAGGGGGACAAGGAGGACTATTGACTATTGCCCAATGCCCAATGCCCAATGACTAACTACATTCCCATGATTTCATATCCTGCATCCACATATATGACTTGCCCAGTAATTCCGCTGGACAAATCGCTACATAAGAAAGCCGCAGTGTTTCCTACTTCTAACTGGGTGACTGTACGTCGCAGGGGTGCAACTTGCTCCACATGATGAATCATATCCAAAATGCCTCCCACCGCACTAGAGGCTAAAGTACGAATGGGGCCAGCAGAGATGGCATTTACCCGAATATTTTGTGGGCCGAGTTCAGCAGCTAGGTAACGTACACTTGCTTCTAAACCTGCCTTGGCGACTCCCATAATGTTATAATTAGGGATTGCCCTAATGCTACCTAAATATGAGAGGGTGAGGATACTTCCGCCTTCGGTCATTAACGGTTTGGCTGCACCACTTAACTGTACTAGTGAATAAGTACTAATTTGTAGTGCTGTGCTGAAGCCAGTACGTGATGTTTGGCTAAAATCTCCGCTCAAATCGTCTTTATTAGCAAAAGCAAGACAGTGGATAAGAATGTCTAGCTTTCCCCACTGACTGCCGATGGTTTCAAAGGTAGACTGAATCTGTTCATCGTTTTGGACATCACATGGCAGGAATAAGCTGGGGTTGAGGGGTTCTACCAATTCGGCAACTTTTTTCTCCATTTTGCCTCGCTCATCTGGCAAATAGGTAATACCTAAGTTCGCTCCAGCTTTGTGTAGTTGTTGAGCGATTCCCCAGGCGATTGAGCGGTTATTTGCAATACCTGTAACTAGGGCATTTTTTCCAGTCAGATTGAGCATATAAATTTTTCATGTGAACAATCATGCTAGAGCATACTAGAATCTGAGGCTACTTTGACTTTGTTTTACACAGGATTTGTAAAAATGATTATTGGTAAGAGTATTTACAACAATAAAAAACTCCACTCAAGAATCGGAGTTTTTGTAGGGGCGGGTTTATTTAAATCATTGTTGATCGGTGAGGATATCTGTGAACCCGCCCGTACAGTGGACAGTGGAAAAAATATATAAAAACCGCCGACAAGGGGACGTGGTATTAAACCAGATCCAAAAAAACAACTGACAACTGACAAATGACAACTGACACGCGAAATGCAATAAAATTACTGTTTATTTCTTAATAAATTCTCAAGATATCTTGATTTTATCTTTAAAAAACCTGTTGAATACACCTATGATATGTAGCTTTTCAAAAAGTACTAGCTAAAAATATCAATAATTATGTATCATGATAAACAAATAACTGGGAAGCAGGAATTTTGAGTATAGGAAAGTACAGAAAGGTTGACGGTGCTTTATTGATTTTTCAGGTGTATTCTTAGGTAATCAGTTTTTGTTTTTCCGGCATTGGGTAGGGGAAGGGAGATGATCGTGACACAAGATAAAGCCCTAGCAAATGTTTTTCGTCAGATGGCAACTGGAGCGTTTCCGCCGGTTGTAGAAACGTTTGAACGCAATAAAACGATCTTTTTTCCTGGCGATCCTGCTGAAAGAGTTTATTTTCTTTTAAAAGGTGCTGTTAAGCTTTCTAGGGTGTATGAAGCAGGAGAAGAAATCACAGTAGCACTGCTGCGGGAAAATAGCGTTTTTGGTGTGCTGTCATTGCTGACAGGAAACAAGTCCGATAGATTTTACCATGCCGTTGCATTTACCCCTGTAGAATTACTGTCAGCTCCAATTGAACAGGTGGAGCAAGCACTCAAGGAAAACCCAGAATTATCAATGTTAATGCTGCGAGGTCTGTCTTCGCGAATTTTACAAACAGAGATGATGATTGAAACTCTTGCACACCGAGATATGGGTTCAAGGTTAGTAAGTTTTTTGTTAATTCTCTGTCGAGATTTTGGTGTTCCTTGCGCTGATGGGATCACAATTGATCTGAAGCTATCTCATCAGGCGATCGCGGAAGCAATCGGTTCTACTCGCGTTACGGTGACTAGGTTACTTGGAGATTTACGTGAGAAAAAAATGATTTCTATCCACAAAAAAAAGATTACTGTGCATAAACCTGTTACCTTAAGTAGGCAATTCACTTAAAAGCAATTGGGGGAAGCAGAGGTGGCAGGTGTTGTGTTTTGAGAGATAACACCGATAATGGAGGTAGATCTCAAAATTGACTAAATATCTCCACCCAAAAGCGGACTCTTGATGTTGTCAGCGGTCAGTTGCTTTGAATCTATGTACCGCCAGTCCAGTTGCTCCAGAGTGGAAACCAAAAAGACCGCAGGGCTGCGACAAGGAAACGGTGCATAAAACTTTCATCAAAAACAACTGACAAGTACGGGTTTAGCATTGCTAAACCCCTATAACTGACAAATGACACGCCAAGCAAGTAAATTCAGCTATTGTCAATCTCTATATCCCCCACAAAAAATGGTTGAAAGTAGTAGGCTGTATCTGGAAGCATTTCGGTAGCTGAAGATGACCACCGGGTACATCCTCATTGCAGCAATTTTAATTCTGGGGGGCATGCTTGCCACTGTCGGCGATCGCATCGGCACACGAGTTGGCAAGGCGCGCCTCTCTCTATTTAAGTTACGTCCTAAAAATACGGCAGTAGTAGTAACTATTTTTACTGGTACTTTAATTTCAGCATCAACTCTGGCAATTTTATTTGCTGCGGATGAAGGATTGCGCAAAGGGGTTTTTGAGTTAGAGGATATTCAAAGGGATCTGAGAAATAAACGCGAACAGCTAAAAACCACAGAAACCCAGAAAAGTCAAGTAGAAAGTGAGTTGAACCAAGCGAGGACAGCACAAGCCCAAGCTCAAAAAGACTTACAAGCGATTAATCAGTCCTTACAAGCGGCGAATGCTAAACAACAGGCTACCCAAGCCCAACTCAACCGTACTCAAACTCAACAAGCCCAAACCCAAGCTCAATTAAACCGCACTCAAACTCAACTAGGACAAGTTGTAGCTCAATATCAAAAAGCAATAGCGGAACTGCAAAGCGTTTACGACGAGAAAAAGAATCTCTTGGCGGAAATCGAACAACGGAAGATAGAACGCCAAAGACTCTACGCCGAAGCAAAAAAAGCGATTGACGAAGCCAAAACAGCTATTGCTAACCGCGATCGCGAACTCGCCAACCGCCAAGAAGCAATTGAACAGCGAGACCAAAAAATTTCCCAGTTAGATAAACTGATTCAACAGCGCAATTTAGAAGTTGCAACCCGTGAACAGGTAATTGCTAAACGAGAATCTCGTCTCAAAGAATTGGAAAAGCAACAGAACTACCTAGAGCAGGAAGTTGCTAGGCTGGAAAAATATTATCAGTCTTACCGTGACCTACGTTTAGGGAAATTGGCTTTGGTGCGAGGCCAAGTTCTATCTGCGGCTGTGGTTCAGGTTAACCAACCCACAGAAGCCCGTCAAGCAGTTATCCAACTGCTCAACGAAGCTAATCAAAATGCTATCCTCGAATTAGCTGAACCTGGGACAAATACAGGAAATAATGTCCAAATACTCCATGTTACCCAGGATAGAATCGAGCAATTGATCAAGCAGATTAATGATGGTCGTCAATATGTCATCCGAATTTTCTCTGCTGGTAATTACGTGAGGGGTGAAAAGCAGATAGAATTTTTTACCGATACAGCAAAAAACCAACTAGTCTTTTCTGGGGGACAGGTACTAGCTACGACTACCGCCGATCCCAAAATCATGACATCTTATCAGCTAAGACAGCGGATTGATTTGCTGATTTCCGCTTCCCAATTTCGTGCCCGTAATGCGGGAATTATTGAAAATGTGCAAGTAGAAGGTACTTTTCTGCGCTTTTTTGCCCAACTCAAACAATTTGATCAACCTTTAGAGATTAAAGCGATCGCGGCTGAAGACACTTTTACAGCCGGGCCACTGAGAGTAAAGTTAGTGGCAATAATTAACGGTCAAGTTATTTTTAGCACTTAAAAAAAGTATTCAGGGATTAGGGGCGAGGGGTTAGGAGATGAAGGAAGGGGGACAAGGGAGACAAGGAGGACAAGGAATTTTAGATTTTAGATTTGCGATAGCGCAGCGTTAGCGAGTCCACGAGCGTCTTTTGGATTCTAATCTAAAATTTAAAATCCAAAATCCAAAATTGTTTTCAATGCCCCATGCCCAATGCCCAATGCCCAATTGTTTAAATTTTGAATTGCTTATGACTCTTCGTGAATTCTCACCGACACAACCAGTCATTTTAGGCTTTGATCCCGGTCGAGATAAGTGTGGTATGGCGGTGATCGGACTGGATCGGCAAATACATTATCACCAAGTTGTGATTGCAAATGAAGCGATCGCTACCATTGAAACCCTTCGTCAGCAGTTCCCTATATCCTTAATGGTGATGGGCGACCAAACTACAGCGAAGCAGTGGAAAAAAAGACTGCTTCAAGAATTAGTAGAACCGCTAAATATTGTGTTAATTGATGAACGCTACACTACTTTAGAAGCACGCGATCGCTATTGGCAAATGTACCCTCCCAAAGGACTGACAAAACTATTACCCCAGGGTATGCGACAACCCCCACGACCGATAGATGATATTGTTGCCATTCTTTTAATTGAAAGGTACTTAAATCGTTTAGCCGAATCAGTTAACAGTTAACAGGTAACAATAGTTAGGAATACCTAAAGTTCAGCGCGGATAGTGAAAGCATAGTCGCCTCCAGGCTCCAACTGGTAATCTTGTTTCTCCAAGAAGCGCCCCAGAGGTTCTTTAATTAAAGCGCGACCTTGGGAAGGCTTCACAGACAGTTCTCCCCGGCGAAAATGCCATTGGAACTGCCATTCATACTCACCCGCACTCACTTCGCCCTCAAGGAAGCCGTGTTGCCAAGATTGGCGGGTAATTTTGACATGGGCGATGGTTTCTGGCAGACGTTTAGCACTCACAATGCTGTATGTTAAGTTGGGAATTAAAGTTAACCACGTAGGCTAATTCTTTTAATACCAAACATAGCGTAAATTGAGAAACTGACAAAATGAGTATTTTGAAAAGAGAATAGGAAAATACCCTATAAATACGGAGAATGTGCCGCGAAGCATTGCGTGGCGGTATAGGCTTGTACAGCATTTATATGCTGAGCTAATTTTCCCCTTGATCGGGAAGCTGGCTGACAACCCCAAAGTGCAATCAATACATTTAAAAAGATTGTGCTAAATTGGTTTTGACTGTGAGTGATTCACCATATATTGTTTTGAATCAATGAGAGTGACCCTGAAGCAATCCTCGAATGAACGTATTTTCCGAGGATCGATTTTGCTCAGGATAGAAGCTGATGATATTTGCACTCAAATTTGGACATCATGTATATTCGATCCTTATCAAGAACTGTACATCTGGCTGGGGCAAATTCGAGACTCCCAACTACCCGCAAAAATGATAATAGATGAGGAAGGTCATGGAGTAGAGCTGATAGCTGAGTATTTGAGCGATCTACTTGTGCAATTCCGAATTGAGCCGTGGATGTGTGGGAATGATACTACAACACGCCTCAAGATTACTACTGAGCGTTCTGAATTAATCGAGGCTTTTCATCATGGAATCATCAAATTTATTCAAGATGAGTATCAACCATTACAATGGTCAGACATTGATGATCTGAGCAATACAAATTGGGGAGCTTTGCTCAAACCATATAATATATCTGGTCAAAATTGGCGAACACGTTTAGCAATTTACAGGGGAGGACATGGTAGGGTTCCCGAAACTGGACGTGAAACCGTATGGAACCAACTCACCCTAGAACAGCAATGGCTGGTAATTCTACATGATGTACTGCTATGGACTACACAATTAACAGCTAACGGTCAAATCACAGAAGCTTATGCACTTGTCAGCTTCTACAAAAATTTACCAATCGATATTGCTTTAGGTGAATTTGATGCAAGTTGGTATGAGAAGCGAAGAATTGAAATCAACAAAAAATATGGACTGCATGAGAACTTTATAGAAAGACGAACATCTTATAATCGTAGTGCTTTAGCAAAAGCAAGATTGAAAACGTTTAAGCTTGGTCAACTTGTAGATGGCAGTATCCGTGGAATTAGGTGGTATGGTGTCTTCGTTGATATTGGGGGATATTTTGCGCTACTACATATAAACGCAATTTCTCAACAAACTGTTGAGCATCCAGAGCAGGTTTTTCAAGTAGGTCACTGGGTAAGAGCAATAATTATCTGGATTGATGTTGAAAAAGGGCGAGTATCACTCTCGACTAGCGATTTAGAGCCTGAACCAGGTGATATGTTAAAAGACCCATTGGTTGTCTATGAAAAAGCCGAAGAAATGGCGGCAAGATACAATCAGAACGTCGTATTAAAGCTGGAAAGTGAATAGTGCCAGTCACGTTTTTTATGACTACAAAATGTTATTTAATTCAATCTAGTGGTTCATCGCATTAATTTTGCTCTGCTGCTAGATCCCCGACTTCTTAAAGAAGTCGGGGATCTGAACCCTCGCAACGCTTCATAACTTATGCGATGAACCACTAGCCTGCGGCCGCAGGCTTTATTCTTGTAGCCGTGACTTCAGTCGTGCGGCTGCGATTCACCTAAACTTAATTACATCGAGCCTGTCTACACAGGGTTAGTTTTTTAGCCGCGACTTCAGTCCTGCGGCTTTAATAATTTTAAAAGCTGAATTAGAGAAGCATACAGCGATGCCTTGCCCTAAGGCATCGCGGATTTTAGATTCAATCTAAAATCCCAAATCGATTTACCGATTTACTGCTGCTGCTTCTCGCGCCGCAGCTGCTTGGTCAGGATGGATACCTAAACGTGTGAGGTTAATCCGACCTTTGTTGTCAATTTCGCGTACTTTGACAATCACTTCATCACCAACAGCTACTTCATCCTCAACTTTGCCAACCCGGTAGTCAGCGAGTTGAGAAATGTGAATCATACCTTCTTTCCCAGGCAAAAATTCCACAAAAGCACCTATAGGTATAATCCGAGTCACTCGTCCCACATACACATCACCTTCGTGCAGTTTGCGGGTCATGCCTTGGATGATATTTCTGGCTTTCTTAGCTTTGCTTTCATCCACAGCAGAAATTGTGACTGTGCCATCATCTTCGATGTCAACTTTTGCACCTGTTTCTTCAGTGATGCCTTTAATTGTCTTGCCTCCCGGCCCAATCACCAGACCAATCATGTCTGGATCGATCTTAATGGTCAACAGACGTGGGGCATAGGGTGAAGTTTCTGTGCGCGGTTGGTCGATGGTTTGCAGCATTTTGTCCAAAATGTGCAACCTAGCTGATTTGGCTTGGTGGACGGCTTGGGCGATAATGTCCAAAGACAAACCGGAGATTTTCATGTCCATTTGTAAGGCTGTAATCCCCTTATCTGTGCCGGCAACTTTAAAGTCCATGTCGCCTAAAAAGTCTTCGATACCCTGAATATCAGTAAGAACACGGACTTCATCGCCTTCTTTAATTAGACCCATTGCTGCACCGCTGACGGGCTTGAGAATTGGCACGCCAGCATCCATTAATGCCAGGGTGGAACCACATACCGAACCCATCGAGGTGGAACCGTTGGAGGACAGAACTTCCGATACGACGCGAATTACGTAGGGAAAATCTTCTTTCGCAGGTAGCACAGGTAACAGCGCTCGCTCGGCTAATGCGCCGTGTCCAATTTCCCGCCTTCCTGGGGCGCGCATCGGCTTAGTTTCCCCGACTGAGAAGGGTGGGAAGTTGTAATGGTGTAAGTAGCGCTTGGATTGGTCTGTTTGCAGGTCATCGTTAAGGTTTTGCGCATCTCCGGGTGTACCTAGGGTACAGGCGGATAATACCTGGGTGAGTCCCCGATTAAACAAGCCACTACCGTGGACACGCTTAGGTAAGACATCAACTAAACAAGAAACAGGACGCACTTCATCGAGTTTGCGACCATCAACCCGAACGTTGTCTTCGATGATTTGACGGCGCATGAAGTGTTTGGTAATTTCCTTGAAGGTGTTACCAAGGGCTTTGCTATTGGCGGTGGTAGCAACGCGAATGGGATCTTCTTCAGGAAGTTCAGCGATCGCATTAGCAATATTATCCTTAACTACATCCAAAGCTGCATCCCGCTCTGGCTTAGTCAACTCAAATTGCGCGAGAATTTTCTTAATCTCTTGACTAGCGCGATCGCTAATAAACTTGTCTAAAGTTTGGTCTACTTCTGGGGGTGTTGCTTGCACAATTTCTAGACCCAGTTCTGCAACTAAATCTTGTTGCGCCTTGATTAAATCCCTGACTGCTTCGTAGCCAAAATCAATCGCCTCGATAATATCTCTTTCTGGTAACTGATTGGCTCCCGCCTCTACCATGATCACACCGTCTGGTGAACCTGCCACGATCAGATCCAAGTCTCCAGCTTCGATTTCTGCATAGGTAGGATTAATGACAAAATCATCACCTACTAAACCTACCCTAACTGCGGCCATAGGCCCATGAAAGGGAATTTGCGCAATCAAGGTAGCAATTGAAGCACCTGTCACAGCTAACACATCGGGTGGTACTTGCTCATCCATTGACAATGTCAAGGCGACAATTTGCAAGTCATCCCGCAACCATGAAGGGAACAGTGGACGCAGGGGACGATCAATCAGACGGCTGGTAAGAATTGTTTTTTCTGGTGGACGACCTTCACGCCGCATGATCCCCCCGGGAATCCTACCCGCAGCATACAGTCTTTCTTCGTAATCTACTGTGAGGGGAAGAAAATCAATGCCTTCTCTGGCTTGCGATCGCGTAGCCGTCACCAAAACAGCTGTATCCCCTGATTGTATCAAAACCGACCCACCAGCTTGGGGTGCTAGTAGGCCTACCTTCAGTCGAATATCCCGTCCGTCAAAGGATATTGACTTATCAACTTCTGTCATTCAGTTTTTTTTCCTTCTATGCACGCTATTCTCTCTCTGTGGCAATCCTAACATTTATGCACTCTAGCTGGCTTTAGGTAAATACAAAGATCCACAACTTTGTCAATCTCAATAGGACTGACGCAACTGGCACAATAAATAAAGGTTAAGGTTGTCAAGAGTTAATAGTCCATAGTCCATAATCGAGAATCTCTTGACTATTGACTATTGACAGCCTCACTAGAAAACTATGACACGCAGGCATATATTTACGAATTGATACTTGATTGCAGCAATACAGATAAATAGTTGATCGGTAGTGGAAAAATGGCAATTTTACACGGTATTTGGTTAAATAAAAAGCAAAATGGTTGTTTATTTATTTGGGGGGAAACTTGGCGTTCTGCACAGGTCAATTCTGAGTCTAGTGCCGCTTTTGATATTCCACCACATCCATTGGCAATGACACCAGTGGAGTTAAGTGAGTGGTTGCGTTCCCAAAATCTCAAAATTGCCAACTTGATTCAGCAACCCCAGGTGGCTGTTAGCGCGGGGCGAAAACGTCAAAGTGCAAGTGTAACTGAAGTCCTAGCCACACAATCTCAAATAATTGCTTTACCATCTCAAATATCAGCAAGCAGCATTTTTCCCCTGCATTCGGCTGTTGTGGAAACACAAACAGACTCCGCACCATACCTATACCCTTGGCGAGTTGAGGGTTTTTGTCTTCATCCTACCGCAGCCATAAAATTTCTTTCCTCTCTTCCTCTCAGTACTATTAGCGGCGATGATGCATTTTTAGCAGGAGATTTACGCTTTTGGTCACAGGTAGCCCGTTGGAGTTTGGATTTAATTTCTCGGTGTAAGTTTTTACCTACAACCCAAAAACAAGCGGATAGTTCAATAGTTGCTACTTGGCAAGTACTTTTAGATAGTGCTGTTGATGGGACAAGATTAGAAAAGTTTTCTGGGTTGATGCCATTGGCTTGTCGGATGTATCAACTAGGACTGGGGAGTGAGGAATTTACTCAATCTCAACTATATGTAGACTTACCTTTGCAGCCACAAGAATTACTTTTAGGATTTCTCAATAGTACAATTGATGCCCAAGTCCGGGAAATGGTAGGTTCTCAACTCCCAATTGAAACCAAGATTATGGCTTCCCTACCAGCGGCAGTGCTACAGTGGTTGCAAGGCTTAACGAATGAATCGCCAATAGTTAGTGCAGATGCAATGGGAGTAGAAAGACTACAAGCGGCACTGACAGCTTGGACGATGCCGCTACAATATCAATTAACTCATAAAGCGCTATTTCGCACCTGTTTTGAATTGCGATCGCCAGAAGTTGGGGAATCAGAATGGAAATTGGTATATTATCTCCAAGCTGCGGACGATCCAGAATTTTTAGTAGATGCAGCAACAATTTGGCAGCATCCAGTTGAACAATTAATCTATCAAAATCGCACCATCGAACAACCCCAAGAAACTTTTATGCGGGGTTTGGGGTTAGCTTCCCGATTGTATCCGGCGATCGCATCCAGTTTGGAAAATGAATATCCCCAATCTTTAAGTCTTAACCCCATCCAAGCATACGATTTTATTAAGTCTGTGGCTTGGCGCTTGGAAGATAGCGGTTTAGGCGTGGTTTTACCAACGAGTTTAGCGAACCGTGAGGGATGGGCGAACCGTTTAGGCTTGAAAATAACTGCGGAAACACCAAATCAAAAACAGGGACGCTTAGGATTACAGAGTTTGCTAAATTTTCAGTGGAAATTGGCGATCGGTGGGCAAACAATTTCTAAAGCGCAATTTGACAGGCTGGTAGCATTAAATAGCCCACTGGTAGAAATCAACGGCGAGTGGGTAGAGTTACGTCCCCAAGATATTAAAACAGCCCAAGGATTTTTTGCCTCTCGGAAAGAGAAAATGTCCCTGTCCTTAGAAGATGCTTTACGCTTAAGTACAGGAGATACCCAAGCTATTGAAAAATTACCAGTAGTCAGCTTTGAAGCCTCTGGTGCATTACAAGAATTAATTGGGGCGTTAACCAATAATCAGGCGATCGCACCTTTACCCACACCAGCTAACTTTAAAGGACAGTTGCGACCTTATCAACAGCGAGGTGCTGCTTGGCTAGCTTTCCTAGAACGTTGGGGTTTGGGCGCATGTCTCGCAGACGACATGGGTTTAGGTAAAACCATCCAATTTATCGCATTTTTGCTACACCTCAAAGAAGAGGATGCATTAGAAAAACCCACTTTACTAGTTTGCCCGACTTCTGTATTAGGTAACTGGGAAAGAGAAGTTAAAAAATTTGCTCCCACACTCAAAATTTTACAATATCACGGTGATAAGCGCCCCAAAGGTAAGGCGTTTACAGATGCAGTGAAAAAGTATGATTTAATCGTCACAAGTTACTCACTAATTCATCGTGACCTTAAATCATTACAAAGTGTTGATTGGCAAGCGATAGTATTAGATGAAGCACAGAATGTGAAAAATTCTGATGCCAAGCAATCTCAAGCAGTACGACAATTAGAAGCAGCATTCCGCATTGCTTTGACTGGTACACCAGTAGAAAATAGATTGCAAGAACTTTGGTCTATTTTAGATTTTCTCAATCCTGGTTATTTAGGGAATAAGCAATTCTTTCAACGACGGTTTGCTATGCCAATTGAAAAGTATGGTGATTCCTCTTCTTTAAATCAATTGCGTTCCTTAGTCCAACCGTTTATTCTGCGGCGACTGAAAACAGACCGTGATATTATTCAAGACTTGCCAGAAAAGCAAGAAATGACGGTATTTTGTGGACTTACTCCTGAACAAGCGACACTTTATCAAAAAGTCGTGGAAGAGTCTTTAGCTGAAATTGATACCGCTACAGGATTACAACGCCGGGGAATGATTTTAGCTTTATTAATTAAGCTAAAACAAGTCTGCAATCATCCAGCCCAATATTTAAAAGAAAGTTCGTTAGGAAAATATCATTCAGCCAAACTTCAGCGCTTGGATGAAATGTTAGAAGAGGCATTAGCAGAAGGCGATCGCGCTTTAATCTTCACCCAATTTGCCGAATGGGGTAAGTTACTTAAACCCCATTTAGAAAAGCAGCTAGGAAAAGAAATCTTTTTCTTGTATGGTAGCACCAGCAAAAAACAACGTGAGGAAATGATCGACCGTTTTCAACACGACCCCCAAGGGCCACCGATTATGATTCTTTCTTTAAAAGCTGGTGGTGTGGGGTTAAATTTAACCAGAGCAAATCATGTCTTCCACTTTGATAGATGGTGGAACCCCGCAGTTGAAAATCAAGCTACAGACCGAGTATTTCGGATTGGACAAACCCGCAATGTCCAAGTACATAAATTTGTTTGTACTGGCACATTGGAAGAAAAGATTCATGACATGATTGAAAGTAAAAAACAACTAGCAGAACAAGTAGTAGGTGCTGGGGAAGATTGGCTCACTGAACTAGATACAGACCAACTCCGCAATTTACTTTTACTCGATCGCAGTTCTGTAATTGAAGAAGATGCAGAATAATTTCGGAGTTTCAACCAATTTAATGTGAAGTTGCACATATCCTGATCCCCTTAAATCCCCCTGAAAAACGGGGACTTTGATTCTTTTCCCCCCTTTTTTAAGGGGGGTTAGGGGGGATCGAATTCTATGCAGCTTCATAAAGAATTGGTATTACAACCAAATTATTCAGGACTTAATAATTCTCAATGTAGGGTGTGTTGTCGCCAAGCGCCGCACCATTCAAAATTTAAGGTGCTATACCCTCAGCAATAACACAAAATACAAATTTATATTTAATAGAAAATAACATACCTTTATTCTCTAGACTCTACGATTATGTCTAACCAATTTGCCCACGGTTATGCTTTGTTAATTGGAGTTGGTAGAACAGCCGAACCAAAATGGTCATTACCCGTTACAGTCAAAGATGTGCAAGCAATAAAAACCGTGCTAACCGATGCAAATTTGTGTGCCTATAATTCTGCAAATATTCGCTTATTGCAGAATGAGCAAACAACACGTAGCGCAATTGTCGCTGGATTAACCTGGTTACAAGAAAAAGCAGCAGGCGATCGCAATGCCACAATAGTAGTTTATTACTCTGGTCATGGATGCTTTGACTTAGCAAGCCAGTGTTATTACTTACTGCAACATGACTTCAAATCCTCAGATATTGCTAACACCGCCCTATCTGCCCCAGAATTTACACAAGCCTTGCGACAAATTCCAGCAAAGCGGTTGTGGGTAGTAATTGATAGCTGTCATGCAGAAGGTATGGCTACTTCCAAAGGCGAACTACCTGCGGATTTTATCGCCACAGCCTTACCTAAGGGTGTTATAGATGACTTGAAGCATGGGGAAGGAAGGGCAGTCTTTACATCATCCAGGGGTAATCAGAGTTCTTACATTCGCCCTGATGCTACCATGAGCGTCTACACTTATCATCTCATGGAAGCATTGCAGGGAGCCGCTAACAAGCCAGGAGACACCACAGTTATGCTCTCAAACCTGATCAATCATTTAGGGAAAACTGTGCCAGAAAGCGCTAGAACCCTGTGTAGAAAAGAACAAACGCCATTTTTTGATACAGCAATGGAAGATTTCCCCATTGCGATGTTGCGCGGCGGAAAAGGACTAGCAAACGCAACCCCAGACTTGCCTAAAATTATGAGCGATCGCGAAGTCGTCACACCAGCACTCGCAAGAGCAAAACGAGCATTAGCTATTTTGGAAGAACAAGCCGCTTCCTATGGAATCAGGATTCCCGTAGATTTGCAGATTGAATTGGAAGAAAAACGCCGACAAGTAATTGAATTAGAATCCCGACATCAAAGAACTGGATTAGATTAATTAAAGTCCACAGGTAGGGGCATGGCATTGCTCATTGGTGTCAACTTAACCTGAAACCCATTTACCGCAAGGAACTGAAGTTCCTTGCTCATAGCGAAAGTCATCTAAAGATGACTAGATATCCTCAAAATCTTGAGTCTACTTTAGTAGACTTGGGCTATTAGCCTTGGAATTCATTCCAAGGCGGGCGACGGAACACCAAGCGCCGAGTAATTTACACAAACTTTCGCCTTCATTTCACCAAGCGCCGAGTAATTTACACGAACCTTCGAGTTCCGAACAGCAAGCGCCGAGTAATTTGCACGAACCTTCGAGTTCCGAACAGCAAGCGCCGAGTTCTGAACACAAACTTTCAAGTTCCGAACAGCAAGCGCCGAGTAATTTGCACGAACCTTCGAGTTCCGAACAGCAAGCGCCGAGTTCTGAACACAAAACGCCGAGTTCCAAACACCAACTTCCCCCTTCCAGGGATGCCGCGAAAAACTTATACAATCAAATGAGATGAAAATCTTCCCTACCCAGGCACACAAATAAACTAAAAAGCTAATTCCATCACAATTAATTGCATATTTTTTTATTATTGATATAACTTTATGGATGATCGAGAAGCACTACAGCGCACACTCAACCGTGCCCGTCGCGCCCTCCAGCTAATAGAAGAAGAAAAAGCTAGTTATGGCATTCGAGTTCCAGTAGATTTGCAAATTGAACTAGAGGAGAAACAAAAAGAAGTAGCTAGCCTAGAAGCGCGATTAAATCAGTTACAGGGAAATAACACCGTAACAGTGCCCGATAACCTTCCCCGCTACACCGATGTATTTGTCGGACGCAAAGCCGAAATTGCCCGTTGCATGGAAGCACTTTCACCAGAGGAACGGGGCTGGGGTGTGGCGATTGATGGTATTGGTGGTATGGGCAAAACAGCCTTAGCCCTGGAGGTAGCCCACCTAGCCCGTAAGCAAGCGCTGTTTGATGCTTATCTATTTGTTTCTGCCAAGACTACTTGGCTGACAACTGAGGGAGTACGACAAGAAACCCTCGCCCTATCTTCCCTCGATAGCTTCTGCCGAGAATTTGCCAAAGGCTTAGGGCAAACAGATATTGTAAATATCACTGATAGCACCGAACGCCGCCGCGCCCTTTTAGATTCCCTGCGGGGAAGGCGTGTCTTGCTAATTTGGGACAACCTGGAAACCCTAAATACAGAAGAACGCGAGATGATTGCCGAGTTTCTGCGGAAACTGCCCACCCCCAATAAAGCCATCATCACCAGCCGTCGCCGTACAGGAGAAAGCGCCCTCACCATCCGCTTAGATCGTCTCTCGCAAACCGAGGCTTTAGAATTAATGCAAGCGAAGGGACGGTTATATCCTCGCCTAGCCCAAGAATTAAACGCAACCCAGCCAGAAATATTGACCGCTTTATATGAAGCTGCTGGTGGTAACCCCCTAGCTTTGGACTGGACTCTGGGACAGGTGGCACACAAAGGCTACTCGATCAATTTTGCCCTAGAACGGTTGCGGGATGCTGCCAAATCCAGCGATATTTACGCCTTTCTGTTTGCCGATGCTGCCAAAACTCTCTCTAAAAATGACCGCACAGTGCTGTCTGCCCTAGCTGTATTTCGCACACCAGCAACAAAAGCAGCGCTGGCAGATGCTACAGATTTAGCCCCCACTGAAATCCAAGTTGCTGTTGAACAGTTAGTTACTTTATCTTTAGTAAATGACTTGGATGGCGAACGGTTTGGACTGCATCCCCTTACCCGCACCTATATTCGCGCAGCTATCGGTGGCACAGATATTATAGGAACACAGCCGCTTGGTAAAATTCTCTTTGACTCTGCTGCTCAACGCAAAGTCCTGCGCTACTGGGTGGACTACGCGCAAAAGTATGGGGGTGACGGTAAAGATACTTACAAAACCTATGACAAGCTGGAAGCCGAATGGCAAAACCTAGAGAGTGTGGCAACAACCTTACGGGAAATAGCCGGTATCCCCGGTACGCTGAAAGACCGACAGGCTGCCCAGATGCTCATCGATTTGGAAACAGCTTTGTATAACTTCCTCTGGTTTCGCGGTTACTGGGATGAGCGGGTGCGCTTGAGTGAGTGGCGATATCAGGCAGGAAAGGCGCTGAATCAGTGGAGTGATGCTGGTTGGGGAGCCTATGATGTTGCCTTTATTTACTACAATCGCGCTGAGACGGAACGGGCAGCAATTTGGGCAGCACAGATGGCAGAGGCTATGGAACGGGGCGGTAGCCGTCGGGATCAGGCTGTTGCAATTCGGTTTCAAGGATTAATTGCAGAGCAACGCCAGAATTGGGCGGAGGCGGAGCGGCTGTATCAGGAGGCGTTAGCAATTTACCGAGAGTTGGGGAAGGAACAAGATGAGGCGATCGCTCTCAACGATCTGGGAAGAGTTGCGCGATTGCAGGGACAATACGATCGCGCAGAATCCTACTACAAGCAAGGATTGGCGATCCCAGAAAAACTAGGACATAAAGAAACACAAGCAACTTATTGCGGCAACTTGGGACTTCTCGCCTTTTACCGCAACCAGCCCACAGAAGCCCGCCCCTGGTACGAGCGTGAATTAGCCTTAGCGCAGGAAGTGGGACAACAAAACTTAGTGGCTCATGCTCAAGCGGGGCTGGCGCAAGTCCTGGAAGCAGAGAAGCGCTACACGGAGGCGCTACCCTTGGCACAGGCTGCTCTGGAAATTAGCGAGCGTCTACGCTATAGTCGCTTGGATTGGACGCGCCAACTGGTTGAGAGGTTACGGCGCAAGGCAGAAAAGCAATAATTCATAATTGATAATTCATAATTCATAATTCGTAATATGACTAATTACACCCTACAAGCAAGCCGTGAATGGTGGTCTCAAAGATGGCTGGATTTATTAGATTCCTATCGCTTTAAAAAACGCTTGGAACGTGCAAGGAACTATTCTCGTCAGGGAAATGTCCTCAGCATTGAATTTAAAGGAGCCAAAGTATTAGCCAGGGTACAAGGTAGCGAAGTGGAACCTTATAAAGTTTCCCTTTCTTTAGATCCATTTAGCGATGAAGAATGGAGTTACGTCATTGAAACAATGTCCAAAAAGGCGATTTTTGCTGCTAAATTATTAGCCGGAGAAATGCCCCAAAATATTGAAGAAGTCTTCACTTCTAATGGACTTTCTTTATTTCCCTTTACCTTATCAGATGTCCGCAGCAAATGTTCCTGCCCTGATAAAGCGAATCCTTGTAAACACGTAGGTGCAGTGTATTATCAGTTAGGCGATAGATTCAGCGAAGACCCCTTTGTCCTATTTAAATTGCGCGGACGTACCAAAGAGCAAATTATCAGCGATTTACGCCAATTACGCAGCGCTAAAATTGACGTTTCCGCCACAGAAAAATCTGATACTCAACAGCCAATTACTAACAATCAAAACACAATTAAACTTGACTCATTTTGGCAGTACAACGAACCACTCGATTCTTCTTTAGTAGTAATTGTGCCTAGTGCCAGCGAGACTGTATTAGATGTATTGGGCGCAATACCCTTAGCCAAAGAAGAGGAAAATGTAGTAAATGTCACCTCTGCTGATGTAGTAATGAAGTATTTGCAGACAATTTACCAAGATGTCAGACAGAAAGCTGTTTTAGCCGCGATGAATGTGGGAGAAGGATGAGGGGTATGGCGGGATGAGGGGGACAAGGGGGACAAGGGAGACAAGGAGGACAAGGGGAACAAATGACAAATGACAAATGACCAATGACAAAAGTTATTTTGTATGGGTAGTTATATTTATTACACATGATTGAATGATATAAATGCAGAGTAATCCTGTCACACCCACATGGAAGCGCAAAATAAAGTTATTACAGTAGAACTATCTGATGGTACAAATGTCAGAGTCGAAGCTACGCTAATTGGCGAACGCAAATTTAGTATCCCCACCCGACCGTTTCATGAAGTGACCGTCGCGATTGAATCTCTCAGCAAGGAAATTGCAGAAGTAATCCAAAACGTTAAACCAGATAAGGCTAGTGTTAAGTTTGGTATAGAAATTGCTATGGAATCAGGTAAACTCACACCTGTACTAGTCAAAGGTACTTCTACAGCCAATCTAGAGATTACTTTAGAATGGGGTCAACATTCGGTGGGAGAATTGAAAATTCAAAATTCAAAATTTAGGCAGGAATCTCTATAAATGCTAGTTGCAAGTTAGCTAATTACAGGAAAATCTCACAACTAAACATCAAAATCTCATTCTCTGCGTCTATTTTCTAGTTAGACTGTCATGTGATAAATCACACAACGAGAATATGAAAATCTCTCTTTCCTATGCCCAATGCCCATTTTCTAGTTTGTGATTACTCCTGTTAAATACCTTACTGTCCAAACTCCAATCGTGCTTGTTCAACGAACTCTGCTGTAATAACATCTTGCTTTGCTTGACGGGCTAGCTGCTCAATTCTTGCTTTTGCTTGAGTGCGAACAAAAAAGGGAATATTTTTTAATTTTTCCTTGGCTTCTGCTGTCCAGCCCAAAGCATCTGAAAAAGTTGAGTCACTCATATTGAAGATTCCTTTTGTTTAATTGCGGTTTTTATGTAGCAGTTGCTATAACAACTGAGCAATAAAAATTAATAAGATTAATTTTTTAAATTTGGTTTCTGATTAATTTGATTGTGTCACATTGCAGCGGTAGCAACTATTAACAATTAATAAAAAAGCTCTTGCTTTTACACAAGAGCTAGAAACATTTAATTGTCAGTGATGAAAGAAAACTTCTGAACTAGTCGAGTTCGGTCATAGACATAACTGGCTCGTTCTCACGGTCAATACCTTTCTCAAAACCACCTGCTGCTGCTCTAGCGCGACCAGCGTGCCACAAGTGACCAATGAGGAAGAAGAAACCTAAGACGAAGTGAGAAGTTGACAACCAAGCACGAGGAGATACGTAGTTGAAAGAGTTGATTTCAGTAGCCACACCACCCACGGAGTTCAAAGAACCCAGAGGAGCGTGTGTCATGTATTCAGCAGCACGACGAGCTTGCCAAGGCTGAATATCATTCTTAATTTTTTCGAGGTCAAGACCGTTAGGTCCGCGTAGAGGCTCTAACCAAGGGCCACGGAAATCCCAGAAGCGCATGGTTTCACCGCCGAAGATGATTTCACCTGTAGGCGATCGCATCAAGTATTTACCCAGACCTGTGGGGCCTTGAGCAGAACCAACGTTAGCACCTAAGCGTTGGTCACGGATCAAGAAGGTTAAAGCTTGAGCTTGTGAAGCTTCAGGGCCAGTAGGACCGTAGAATTCGCTGGGGTAAACAGTGTTGTTGTACCAAACCATACAGGAGGCAATGAAGCCCATCAAAGACAGAGCGCCCAAGCTGTAGGAAAGGTAAGCTTCACCAGACCAGATGGATGCACGACGAGACCAAGCGAAAGGCTTAGTGAAGATGTGCCAAATACCACCAGCAATACAGATGAAGGCAATCCAGATGTGACCACCGATAACATCTTCCATGTTATCAACGCTGACAATCCAGCCTTCGCCACCAAAAGGAGACTTGATGAGATAACCAAAGATGATAGCTGGGTTCAGTGTTGGGTTGGTAATAACACGAACGTCACCACCACCAGGTGCCCAAGTGTCGTATACACCACCGAAGAACATTGCCTTCAGCACCAACAAGAGCGCACCACATCCTAAGATGATCAGGTGGAACCCAATGATGTTGGTCATCTTGTTCTTGTCTTTCCAGTCATAACCAAAGAAGGAAGAATACTCTTCTAAGGTTTCTGGGCCACGCACGGCATGATAAATACCGCCAAAACCCAATACAGCTGAGGAAATTAAGTGGACTACACCAACAACAAAGTAGGGGAAGGTGTCGATGACTTCGCCACCAGTACCAACGCCCCAGCCTAAAGTAGCGATGTGAGGTAGGAGGATTAAGCCCTGTTCGTACATGGGCTTTTCAGGGATGAAGTGAGCGACTTCAAATAAAGTCATTGCTCCAGCCCAGAATACGATCAAACCAGCATGGGCAACGTGTGCACCAAGCAGTTTGCCAGATAGGTTAATTAAACGAGCGTTACCAGACCACCAGGCAAAACCTGTTGATTCTATGTCACGTCCAGTGCCCAATCTATTAGAGAGCGTTACCACGAGGTAGAACCTCCTCAGGGAATACAAATTGTTCGTGGGGCTGATCTTGAGGAGCCATCCAAGCGCGGATACCCTCGTTCAGCAAAATATTCTTGGTATAAAATGTTTCAAACTCTGGGTCTTCAGCGGCGCGCAATTCTTGGGACACAAAGTCGTAAGCCCGCAGGTTGAGTGCAATGCCGACGATGCCAATTGCTGCCATCCACAGTCCAGTTACTGGTACAAACAACATGAAGAAGTGTAACCAGCGTTTGTTGGAGAAGGCAATCCCGAAAATCTGTGACCAGAATCGGTTTGCTGTCACCATTGAATAGGTTTCTTCTGATTGAGTCGGATTGAAGGCGCGGAAGGTGTTAGCTGCTTCGCCGTCTTCAAACAGGGTGTTTTCGACTGTTGCTCCATGAATCGCACACAACAATGCACCACCCAACACACCTGCTACTCCCATCATGTGGAAGGGGTTGAGGGTGAAGTTATGGAAACCTTGCACGAACAAAATGAACCGGAAAATACCTGCTACTCCAAAGCTGGGTGCAAAGAACCAGCTTGATTGTCCCAATGGGTACATCAAGAAGACGCTGACGAATACCGCGATTGGGGCAGAAAATGCCAAAGCGTTATAAGGGCGAATTCCGACTAGACGGGCGATTTCAAATTGCCGTAACATGAAGCCGATTAATCCAAAGGCTCCGTGTAGGGCGACGAATGGCCATAAGCCGCCGAGTTGACACCACCGGGTGAAATCTCCCTGTGCTTCTGGTCCCCACAGCAATAATAGGGAATGTCCCAAACTATCTGCTGGTGTGGATACGGCTACGGTGATAAAGTTACAGCCTTCTAAATAAGAAGATGCTAAACCGTGGGTGTACCATGACGTGACGAAGGTTGTACCTGTGAGCCAACCGCCTAGTGCCAGGAAAGCACAGGGGAACAACAGTACCCCTGACCAACCGACAAACACGAAGCGATCGCGCTTCAACCAGTCGTCTAGAACGTCAAACCACCCTCTACTGGGGGCGCGTCCAACTGCGATGGTCATTGCACTAAAATCCTCTTTTTTACTAAAATTTCAGCGTTTCTGAGGAATTAACGTTTTTTTTGACAATTTACAGCAGCCAGAAAACTACTGAGATTCTGAGAAATTACCGCTGATTCAGTCAGCGTTTCTCAGGGTTATGCCATTACCCGTACCATTAGCTAGTAATCTAGTTTGTGGTAACTTAATGATTCTTAACTTATCACATTCCTTCGGGTTTTTGACCGAGCCACGCAAGTGAATCAGGTGATTTAACACGAAGCTATTAAATATTATGAATATCAGAAATTTTACAATCTGACACAAGTTTTCTCAGAAATCTAAACAATTAGTATTGGGGATTGGGCATGGGGCATGGGGCATAGGGCATGGGGCATCATGAGAAGATGAGGGAGATGAGGGAAGGAAGACAAAGGGGACAAGGGAGGCAAAGAATTCACGAATTAAGAAATGTTTCGCCTATGCCTTCTTGCCCAATCCCCAATCCCCAAAATCAACTTGCAATAGGTACTGCTGCAATGGCAGACTTTTAAAGGGTATATGTCACAGGCCAAGGTAGTTCCATGACGGCATCAGCAATTAACAAAGGCGATTCACCTAATGGCGATCGCTCTACGGCACGGATTCTGCATCAAAATGTTTTAGGTTCTCGTCGGTTCAGCAACTACTGGTGGGCAACGGTCGTTACCCTAGGAGCTACAGGCTTTGTATTGGCTGCGGTCTCCAGTTACCTACAAGTTAATTTACTCATAGTTACCGATCCAACACAACTGGTTTTTGTCCCCCAAGGCTTAGTCATGGGGTTATACGGAGGAGCTGGCTTACTTTTAGCTCTATACCAGTGGTTAGTGATTTTATGGGATGTAGGCGGCGGATACAACGAGTTTAATCAGGAAACCGGCACAATCAAAATTTTTCGCAATGGATTTCCTGGGAAAAACCGACGAATTGAGGTAGAAAATCGCATCCAAGACGCGCAATCTGTACAACTCACTGTGAAAGAAGGGCTAAATCCTCGTCGCGCCCTCTACTTACGCGTTAAAGGACGACGAGATATTCCTCTAACTAGGGTTGGTCAACCTTTACCCTTAAAAGAATTAGAAATTCAAGGAGCAGAGTTAGCTCGCTTTTTGGGCGTACCTCTAGAAGGTTTGTAAAGAATTTTAACAATGGGCATTGGGGAGCCACTGCGTTGGTGAGGCAGTCCGATCTTGGGGAGCCACTGCGGTCTTGGGGTTTCCCCAAGTGGAGCAAGTGGCGTGGTTTCCCCCAGGAGGAACTGCCGAAAGGGTTTCCCGGCTTGTTCGCGCAGCGTCTCCCCGAGTGAGAAGCAAGTGGCATCATTGGGTATGGGGAAGAGATGGGGAAGAAAACTCCCCACATTCCCCAGACTCCCCCTTCCCTCATCTCCCAAATTGAAACGCTCAGTGAGTAAATTCAAAATCTATAATCGTTGGGTAACGATAAGATACTCTGGTTGAGTCAGTAATTGGTAATGCGGTTAAAATTTCCACAATTTTTGGTTGCACTTGTAATTGTTGGGGCGTTGGCGTTGGGTGGATGTTCAACACAGCAAGCTGTTTCTAAAGCTTCTTCCCAAGCTTCAACAGCTACCTCAACAGCAACCGAGACAAGCAGCAAAACAAGCGCTGAAGCAACGTCCGTATCAGACACTACTAGTGAGAGTATTCCTGGAATGAAAGATTTACCACGGCTCGAAGGACAAGCTACGGTGGTGATGACGGTGAAAGGCTCACCAATTACTATCGAAGTAGACGGTACTAATGCGCCGATTACGGCAGGCAACTTCGTAGATTTAGTCCAACGGGGTGTGTACGATGGGTTAGTGTTTCATAGAGTAGTGCGCGATCCCCAACCATTTGTAGCTCAAGGTGGCGATCCCCAAAGTAAAGACCCGAAATTTCCGGCAAATAGGCTGGGAGGGGGTAGCTTTATTGACCCTAAAACCCAGAACGCGCGCTATATACCCTTAGAAATTAAGGTAAAAGGTTCAGATACACCGCTTTACAATAAAACATTTGATGCTAGTGCTCAAGCTGTTGTATTGCCCCATAAACAGGGGGCGATCGCAATGGCGCGATCGCAACAACCAGACTCTGCATCTTCTCAGTTTTACTTTGCCCTAGCAGATCTGGGCTTTTTAGATGGGAATTATGCTGTGTTTGGCAAAGTCACCGAAGGCTTTGATGTCGTGAATAAGATTCAGCAAGGCGATCGCATTGATTCTGCTAAAGTCACCAAAGGCGCAGAAAACTTAAAAACCCCCGGTCAATAGTTAGCGATTGGGTAATGGGTAATAGTTTTTTCTCATTACCCATGACCAATCCAAAATCCCCAATTCAAAAGCCCAAATTGGTTAAGGTAGTTGTCACTGGTATCGGTTTAGTTTCTGCGTTAGGAGAAAGTTTAGAAGCTAGCTGGCAAAAGTTGATAGCAGGTAAATCTGGAATTACATTACATCAACTGTTTCCAGAACTAGAACCTCTTCCTATAGGGTTAATTGGTGAAAAACCAACCTCAGTAAAAAAACTGACACAATTGGTAGTCTCAGATGCATTAAAAGATGCTGGGTTATCACCACCTTTAGCTGACTGTGCTGTGGTCATCGGCTCAAGTCGGAGTCATCAAGCTGAGTGGGAAATGTTGGCGCGACAAATGTCCGAAAGCGATCGCCTTTCATACCCCTTAAAAACTAGGGAAATGGAAAATTGGTTAGAGACATTACCGCATATGAATGCGATCGCCGCCGCCAGGCAAATCGGCGCAGTTGGGAGCGTATTAGCACCAATGACAGCCTGTGCTACTGGGATTTGGGCGATCGCCCAAGCTACGAGTTTATTGCAAACTGGACAATATCAACGCGCGATCGCCGGCGCAGTGGAAGCACCGATTACACCCTTAACTTTGGCTGGATTTCAGCAGATGGGTGCTTTGGCGAAAACAGGGGCTTATCCTTTTGATTTGCATCGTGAAGGCTTGGTTTTAGGTGAAGGCGCAGCGGTATTTGTTCTGGAATCAGCAGAGTTAGCCAAGCAGCGACAAGCCAAGATTTATGGTGAAGTTCTGGGTTTTGGCTTACTTAACGACGCATATCATCCAAATGCTCCCGATCCAGAGGGTAAGAGTGCGATCGCATCAATCAAGCAATGCTTAGAGCGCAGTTATCTCACAGCAGGGGATATTGATTATATTCATGCTCATGGTACAGCAACACAGCTAAACGACCGGATAGAGAGCATGGCGATTGAGCGTTTGTTTCCCCAAAAAATTGCAGTCAGTTCCACCAAAGGAGCCACAGGACATACTTTAGGCGCATCGGGAGCTTTAGGTGTAGCCTTTTCCTTACTAGCTTTGCAACAGCAAATTTTGCCACCATGCGTAGGATTACAGCAACCAGAGTTTGACTTGAATTTAGTGACTGTAGCCCGTCAACATCATATTCAGTGTGTGCTGTGTTTCAGTTTTGGTTTTGGTGGGCAAAATACAGTTATAGCTCTGGGTAAAGAACTTTATGAAGAAAATCATCAGATCTGAGCGCATCTAAAAGCTAAATTCCTGGTAGGGAGGGCATTTTGCTCTCCCTAATTTATTCAACCTGAATTACCTTGAGTTTCACACTGGTGTACTAGTTAACGGGAACAATACCAATATATTTTCGACTGATATCACAGGTAAAACCTGTCTCCAGGTCATCTTATATTTTAGCTTCCCAATAATGCAGTACTTTTATAGTCTATTTATTGCCTGAGTTGATTGCTGGCACAATTGTAGTCGATCGACAAGCAATTCTATGGTTACTTAACTAGTTGAGAGGAGATTTAAGCATGAAGTGGATCAAACAGTCTATAAGTTTAGTAGCATTTTCTCTACCGATATTTTTAGAACTGGCTACTATACCTAGTCTACCAACACAAGCACAAGCCCAGGTTGACCCAGCAGCCCTGACTCAACAGCAACCACAGCTAATGAGTCAAGTATTTAACCCACCAAAGCGAGGATTACCACCAGCCAGTGCTGGAGGTGCTACCCGTGGCGACTCTTTTTGTGTCCAAAAAAATCAGTTATTAACCCCCTTACTACCGAAAGAGAAACTAGGGCTGACTTTTTCAGAACGTCCCAGCTTTTTCTGGCATGTGCCCCAAAATACAGTAAAAACAGCTGAGTTTATCATCTATGAGGTAGATCAGAGTGATGCAAATGATGATGTAGTTTATGAAACAACTTTGACTCTGCCAACTACTCCAGGAATTATGAAATTTACTCTCCCAGCGAGTAGCTCTCCTTTAAAAGTAGGTAAGCGTTACCACTGGTATTTGACATTAATTTGTGATGACTCAGATTTTAAGAAAAGTCCGGAGATAGAAGGATGGATTGAACGCACACAACCTGAAGCAAATTTATCAAAAGCTCTAGAACAAGCAAACTTACGGAAACGTCCAGCGCTGTATGCAGAAGCGGGAATTTGGCATGAAGCACTAGCCAGCCTAGTTGAGCTACGTTGTACTGAACCAAATAATTTCAAAGTCACAGTTGATTGGAGAAAATTCCTGCAATCAGTTGGTTTGAGTGAGTTTACATCAGACCCAATAATTGACTGTTGCACAAACAAACAATCATAGTCAAAACTAGTGGTTTATGGCATAAGGGAGCTGAAAGTTGTTGACAGTTGACTGTTAACTGTGAACCGTCAACTGTCAACAATCACAATCAAATATTTTTTTACTGGGAATTCCCTAAGCGATCAAGGGTTGTGAGGTGTGAAATTCCCGACTTCTTTGTGTCGGGGATCTTGCAGCCCGGTTTTTATTTTGCATTACGAGAATAAGTAGAACAGTGATATTCATGGAGACTGTCTTGACAAAGCATTACTGATTGTGAATTGTAATAAGCTTTGCAAAGAAAAAAGACATAAAATACAACAACTGCTGACTCTAGGTTTTTTTTGATGCAAAATAGTGTTCACCAGTTTTATGACTATTGTTATTTAAGTACATAAACTAAAAGAGACTGGGGTAGGTACTCAGAACTCAGGATTAAATAGTATGCGGGCAAAGCTGAAACAGCTAATATGGCAATGGCGGGGCGTTTTGCTAGCAGTGCCCAATGTAACGGCTATTGTGATTGCGTTGCGGTTTACTGGATGGCTACAATTATTAGAGTTAGCAGCGTTAGATCAGTTTTTTATTTTCCGTCCACAAGAACCTGTTGATGAACGCATTGTCATAGTTGAGATCAATGAACCAGACATTAACAAGCTCGGTCAGTGGCCAATATCTGATGCTGTAATGGCTAAAGTGTTAGATAATATCAAGCAGCAACAACCTAGAGCAATCGGCCTAGACCTGTATCGAAATTTACCGATAAATCCCGGTCATGAAAAGCTGATTAAAATATTTGCAACTACACCCAACTTGATTGGAGTACAAAAGGTATCTCATACAGCTGATAGTTTTCAAGTCAACCCAGCTCCAGAACTGAAGCAGCGCCAACAAGTGGGAGCAAATGACTTACCTTTAGACGGTGATGGTAAAATCCGGCGAGGTTTGCTGTATGTGGGTTTAGAGGATGAAACCTCTCTGGAAGGCTTTGGGTTAAAACTGGCATTGTTGTACTTAAAAACTGAGGGAATTACTCCCAAAGCATCAGCAAAAAACCCAAACTTTTTACAACTTGGTAAGGGTGTTTTCCCCATTTTTGAAGCCAATGATGGGGGTTACATGGGGGCTGATGCAGGTAGTTATCAAGTACTTTTGAACTATCGCGGAACAATGAAGCATTTCCCAAAAGTATCCATAAGTGATGTTTTGGAGAAGCGCGTTCCCGCAAACTTGATGCAAGACAAAATTGTTTTAATTGGTTCTACAGCCGAGAGCTTAAAAGATTTATTTTATACACCATATAGCAGTAATTTGTTCGCGTCTCCCGAACGCATGGCTGGTGTAGTAATTCATGCCAATTTGATTAGTCAAATATTGAGTTCAGCTTTGCAGGGACGACCAGAAATCAAAACTTTGCCGGAACAGCTAGAATGGTTATGGATTTTATTCTGGTCAATCTTTGGTGCTACTTTGTGTTGGCAACAAAGACACAGTAGTACTGAAAAAAGACATGTGCCTTTCATGGCCAATGGTACTGGTAGTGTCTTTATTGTCGCTGGCTTTTTGCTTGGTGGAAGTTACCTGGCGTTTCTTTTTGCTTGGTGGATTCCTGTAGTACCACCACTGTTGGCTTTAGCAGGATCTGCGATCGCTGTCACTCAGTATATCGCCCGCAGTGCTGCCGAAATGCGCCGCACCTTTGGTCGCTACGTGACAAATGAAGTAGTAGCCAATTTACTCGAAACTCCTTCTGGGCTAAAGCTAGGAGGAGAAAGGAGAAAAGTCACTGTCCTGATGTCAGATTTAAGAGGGTTTTCCGCCGTATCAGAAAGATTAGCACCAGAACAAGTGGTAGCAATTCTCAATGTTTATTTGGGAGCGATGGCGGATGTGATTAATAAGTACAATGGTACGATTAATGAATTTATTGGTGATGGCATCTTTGTGATGTTTGGTGCGCCTGTAAGTCGCGAAGATGATTCTCAAAGAGCGATCGCTTGTGCTATCGCGATGCAATTGGCTATGAAGCCGGTAAATGAGCATAATCAGCAAATGAATTTACCAATCCTGGAAATGGGGATTGGGATTAATACAGGTGAGGTTGTAGCTGGAAATGTCGGCTCGCAAACACGCGCTAAATATTCAGTTGTTGGTAGTCATGTTAATCTCACATCCCGCATTGAATCTTATACAGTGGGGGGTCAGATTTTAATTTCTGAAGACACTTTGAAAGATGCTAACATTGGTCTGAGAATTGATGGAGAATTACGGGTACAACCGAAGGGAATTAAAGCACCTATTACTATCTACGATATTGGTGGTATTGAGGGTAAATATAATCTTTACTTGCCCCAATCTGAGGAGCATATGTTGCATCTAAAGCAGGAAATTCCCCTAGAATTTACCATTTTGGAAGGTAAAGATGCAACAGGTACAATATTCCAAGGTCAGCTTATTTGTCTCTCAGACAATGGTGGACAATTGCGATCGGAGCATTCATTAGAACCTTTAAGTAATCTCAAGATAAAATTATTGAATGCACCAGACATTCCTCCGGGAGAGGGCGATCTCTATGCCAAAGTCTTGAAAAAATCTACTGAGGAAGCACATCATTTTCTGATTCGATTTACAGCTGTTCCTCCAAAGGTGGCTGCTATTCTTGATACAATGCGTGAATCTGAATTGCAGACTCAATAGTTAATGCGCATTGGGCATTGCTGCTTTCCAGTGTTGTGGCTATATATAGAATTATTCTCAGTGAAAGCGATCGCAATCAATGAGAATCTGCCAGCACCCAAATAAAAGCAGCAATTGCAATTCTTAAAAATATCCGCACCAAAGTTACCAGCTCAGACTTACGCACCTCATACTTTGCTTCAGTCAAAAGATATTATGTATGCATGATACTTTTAACCTTAAACTGCCAGCAGAACTAGTGGTACTCAACGCTTGTGAAACTGCTAGAGGTGAAAAGGTTAAAGGCGAAACATTACCCCTTTCAAGGTGACTCGTAAAATCCGTTTTTTCTCTGCGCTCTCTGCGGACTCTGCGGTTAAAATAGTAATTTATTTAACCACAGATACACAGAGGACATAGAGATAAGAGATTAAAAAGAGATTTTTTGAGCAAAATTTTTACCCACCTTGAAAAGGTTAAAGGCGAAAGATTAATAGGCTTGACAAGAGGGTTTATATATGCGGTTTGCCCCAGATTTGTAGTCAGTTTGTGGAGTGTGGGCGATCGCGCTACCGCAGAGTTGATGAAGAAGTTTTATAGCAAAATGTTGCAAAATGACTGAAAGTCTGCTGTGGCGCTACAGACTGCACAGATAAAAATGTGGCGCGATCGCAATTATAATTCACCCCAATACTACAAGGGATAGCATTTTGAACTCAAAATGTGTTTTGGGGAAAAGGTTAAAGGGTAAGAGTTAAAGGTTTTTTCTTTCCCCTTTCCCATTCCCCTTTTTTCCCTTAACCGAAAAGTATTGTAATTCACCCTATCACTGGGCTGCTTTTACTCTCCAAAGAGAGTGGCAATGATCTAAGGTGATTTTAAGTTGCATAATCAGATTAAACCTGATTCCTGATATTGACCAAATCGATAATCAATGTGATTGTTACTCACAAATAGCTTAATAACGCAAAAAAAGGAAACAAAAATTCATGCAAAGGCGACTCAGATCAATTTTTAGCTATCGGACTTTTGTTGTCTTTGTTAGCATGATTTTATTGTCTGAATCTGTAGGGATGACAGCAAAGGCAATAAATGTAGAAATAGCTCAAAAACTAACAACTACTCCCCAAAATCTTAGCCCTGCTCAACAAAAAGCCTACGCACAAGGAAAGCAACTATTAGAAGCAGCAGATCAACTCTTACAACAGGGAACACCCACTTCTCGACAGCAGGCTTTGGCGAAATATTTGGAAGCGTTAAAAATTTGGCGGGAGATTGATGATCGCACTCAGGAAGCTACTACGCTTTTAAGTATCGGCACACTCTATTATATCCAAGGCGAAAACTCAAAAGCTCTGGAATATTACAACTCTGCACTATCTATCAGGCGGGAACTCAAAGATAGTTTAGGAGAAGCTGTCATACTTCAGTCTATTGCTGGGGCATATTTTAATTTGGGAGAAAAGCCCAAAGCTTTAGAATATTACAATCAAGCCCTATCTATATTTCAAAAGGCGAAACAATCCTCTTTTGCTGCGCGTGCGTTAATTGGGATTGGCAGAATTTATTTTAGTTCGGGTGAGACAAAGAAGGCATTAGATGCTTACAATCAAGCTCTAGAGATTCAACGAGCTAGTCGCGATCTAGATGGGCAAGCTGATACTCTGGAAACAATTGGTCAAGTTTACACCCAATTAGGTGAATCGCAAAAGGCTTTAGCAGCTTTCAATCAAGCATTAGATATCCAGCGTACAACAAAGAATATAGCCGGACAAGTTGATACTTTAACACTCATCGCTACTTTGTATAGCTCATTGGGTGATAATCAAAAAGCCAGGGAAACCTTAAGCCAAGTACTGGAACTACAAAAACAATTACCAAAACCAGACTTTGGCAAACAAGCCCTAACTTATATGAGTATAGCCGTAACTCATGTGGTTGCTAACGATTATCAAAAGGCATTGGAATATTTTAAAGGAGCGCGATCGCTCTTTCAACAAGCTGGCAACGCCAATGCAGAAGCGGAAGTATTGACACAAATCAGCTTTGTTTATAACGAATTAGGACAACAGCAGAAGTCGCTGGACGCATTAAACCAAGCGTTACCTCTTCAGCGTACGCAAAAAAATCGGTCAAGGGAAGCCTTCACACTCAACAATATTGCGGGGATTTACGCCTCATTTGGCAATTATCAACAAGCTCTCGACTTTTATAATCAAGCCATCACTATCCAGCGTCAGATCAACGATCTACCAGGAGAAGCAGCTACACTCATTTATATCGCTAAATTGTATCAGTCATTGGGTAATTATCAGTTAAGTATTGATACTTATAAACAGGCGCTAGATAAATTCCAGACTGTAGGCGATCGCTCTCAAATAGCCCAAATCCTGGATAATATAGGTAACGTTTATCGCACAGCACAAAAGCCGGAAAAAGCTTTGGAATATTACAATCAGGCTCTAACATTGTGGCGCGAACAAGGGGGATTATTCCAAGAATTCAGCACACTCACAGGTATGATTCGCGCTTATGAGTCATTAAAGGATTATCCCAAAGCATTAGATACTGCTAACCAAGCGTTAACATTGGCGAGAAAACAACAAAGCCCTTTAAGTGAAGCTTCTGCTCTGGGTTTATTGGGTAGAGTGTACTTAGCATCCAAAGATTATCAAAAATCCTTAGATTTTTCCACCCAAGCAAACTCTAAATTTCGTGCATTAGGTGTTCCTCTTGGTGAAGCTAATACTCTACGTAATATAGGCAAAGCCTACAATTCCTTAAAACAGCACCAGCAAGCAATTGTGAATTACAATCAAGAACTTAAACTGTTGCGGCAATTGGGCGATCGCACTGGGCAAGCGGAAACTTTGTATAATATCGCAGTTAGTGAACGCGATCGCAATAATCTAGAAGCGGCTCGCAGTCAAATTGAATCAACCATTAAAATTGTTGAAGATATCCGCACCAGAGTCACCAGCCAAGACTTACGGACTTCTTACTTTGCCTCAGTCCAGAAATATTATGAATTTTACATTGACCTGTTGATGCAGTTGCACAAACAGCAACCATCTCAAGGTTACAATGCCCTAGCCCTACAAACCAGCGAACGCGCCCGCGCCCGCAGTCTTTTGGATTTGCTCACCGAAGCTCATGCAGATATTCGTCAAGGTATAGATCCGACGTTACTAGAAACCGAACGCAGCTTGCAACAACAGCTGGATGCGCAAGAAAAACGCTGGTTGAAACTATCTACGAGCGAACGCACCACAACCCAATTGCAAGAACTCGAAAAGCAAACCGCAGCACTTCTGGAACAGTATCGACAACTGCAAGCTAAAATCAGAGCCGCCAGCCCCCGTTATGCAGCTTTGACACAACCCCAACCCCTGTCACTCAAACAAATTCAGTCCTCAGTATTAGACGACAACACTTTACTACTAGAGTATGCCCTAGGAGAACAACGCAGCTACCTCTGGGCTGTGACTAAAAACAGCATTACTAGCTACGAACTACCCAAACGCGCAGACATTGAAGCTGCTGTCAAAAAGTTCCGCAGGGTTTTAGTCTCACCAATTGAAAAAACTAACCCAGTTACAGCCGCCAGTCTCCTGTCGCAATTGATACTGCAACCAGTAGCCCAGCAATTAGGACAGCGACGCTTAATCATCGTTGCTGATGGAGCTTTGCAGTATATCCCCTTTGCGGCTCTGAATACACCAGGCTCCAAAAATAGCTCCTATGAGCCATTAGCAGTCAAACACGAAATCATTTCTCTGCCCTCAGCCACGACACTGGCTGTTATCCGCCAAGAAACCGCCGGACGCAAAATTGCACCGAAAGCATTAGCTGCGATCGCTGATCCCATCTTTTCCCCCAAGGATGAGCGGGTTACAGGTGGCACACCGAATCCGCAAAACAGCATTCAGAACCTGGATTTGCAACAATTAGACAGGTCTGCAAGAGAAGCAAACATCAGCTTTGACCGGTTACCATTCACCCGCCAAGAAGCTGAAACAATTCTTTCGCTAGTACCAGAAAAACAGCGCAAACAAGCCTTTGACTTTACTGCTAACCGTGCTTTGGCTACCGATCCACAGTTAAGTCAGTATCGAATATTACATTTTGCTACGCATGGCATCCTTAACAGTCAACATCCAGAGTTATCAGGTGTAGTGCTATCGCTGTTTGATCAAGCTGGTAAACCGCAAAATGGCTTTTTACGGTTACATGATATTTTTAACCTCAAACTACCCGCCGAACTAGTGGTACTCAGTGCTTGTGAAACTGGGTTAGGTGAGGAAGTCAAGGGAGAGGGATTAATAGGCTTGACAAGAGGGTTTATGTATGCAGGTAGCCCCAGAGTTGTAGTTAGTTTGTGGAGTGTGGACGATCAAGCAACTTCGGAACTAATGAAGAAGTTTTATAGCAAAATGTTGCAAAATAACTTAAAACCTGCTGCGGCACTCCGGGCTGCACAGATAGAAATGTGGCGCGATCGCAATTATAATTCACCCTATTTCTGGGCAGCTTTCACTCTCCAAGGTGAATGGAATTGAGGTGGAAGTGAACACAGGGGAGCGAAAAGCCTAAGTGTGGATGAAAAATAACCTCTCACAAGTGCGTTAGCACAAAGAAACTCACAGGCGTGCCTTTTCCTGTCAAAGACACTCCGCTTAGCTTGCTTCCCCGTAGAGGTACGACGAACGCCCACAAGGAGGGCATGAAAATCAATGCCCCATGCCCTATTTTCAAGACATTTATCTATATCTGTTACTTACTGGCCATCGGTAGCCAGACTACTTAAATTAACTGACACTCATCCTCTAGATATATCAGAGAGTCAGCACCATCAGTATTTGAATTTATTTAAAGTAGCATTTAGAACTAAATAATTCAATAAGTTTCCAGATAATAAAATTAAACTATGCGATCGCCTATGACGCAGATAGTGTTTAATAATTAAGTATAAATAAGTTAAGAAGTATCTAAGATGGTTTCAGCAAATGCACACTGGTAAATCCTTCATTAAATTATGTCGCCAGCAAAAATAGCCACTAAGTAAAGATTCGTGAATCTAGTTAAAAAAATTAATATAGCGTTACATATATTACAGGTTAAATATCCAAGAAAAACTTAAGATTTACTTTATAAATCACCGCTCATAAGTGGTCTTTAGCTCATATATTAGTATTTGGATATTTAGTATTTGATATTACAGCTATTTTTTGGTTATAGCTGATTTGTCTCACACTTACCTAAGTGGTATTGCTGTTTGAATCGTATATAATCTACAACACTACGTTGAATATCTAATTAATTCAGAAAAACAATGGCAATTATTAATGGTACTTCTGGGATTGATGAATTACTGGCAACGACAAGTGGCGATACTCTCAGAGGTTTAGAAGGAAACGATATCCTTGATGGTACAAGTGGACAAGGGAATAATATCCTAGAAGGTAATGAAGGCGATGACGAGATCTTCGCCTATACGAACGATACAGCTAAAGGCGGATCGGGCAAGGACACCATACAGTCCATTGGGGAGATGAATATCCTCTATGGCGGTGATGACGACGATCTAATTTTTCCTCACCTCAAAGATCAAGTTTTTGCGGAGGCTGGTAATGACACCATTTATGCAGGTCTTGGTGGTAGTACTTTAACAGGAGGTTTAGGTAACGATCTGTTCTGGATTGCTAATGAGGAATATTTAGATGCACCCAATATCATTGAGGATTTTAATCCTACAGCAGATAGCTTGAAAGTGGAATTAGAGGGCATCACTAACATTGCTGATCTGACTTTTAAACAGCAGGGAAATGATGCTTTAGTTAGTGCTAATGGTAAAGACCTAGCTATTATTAAAAATACTAAAATTGATGATATTTTAAATGGGGGTAATTCGCAGAACATTAAAAAGCTACTAGTAGACAGCGATAATATTTTCACCTTATCGGCTTCAATCAATACCAAAATTAAACTGAAAGCCAAACTCATTAGTAACAAATCTAATTCAGTTAACGAAGTCGGTTTCTTTGTAGTCAAAGATAACAAGGGTACAATTATTGATACTACAGGTAAATCCTTCACCCCTGCCGATGGAGATGCTTACATTCAAGCAGCCCTAAAACAATCTTTGAGTTTATTTTCATCAATTACAAATTCACCAAACGGCTTTAACACCATTGATATTTCGCGAATCGTTGAGAAAGTAGGCGGCGATCGCTTGGTGTTCTATTTCGTGGAAAATGGCACTACGGATGGTGCGATTAGAGGTCGCATCCCTCTAAGTCAAGTGACCTTAGGCTCGAAGTTTGGTAATGGTAACTCAGATCAATTCAAAGTGAATGACCTGGGCAATAATCAATTTAATTTGGCTTGGGGTCAAGATAAAATGGTGTTGAGTTTCTCTTTGACTGAAGAGTCAGTCCAACTTGGCACCAATCTCCAAGGTGGTAACCCTGCTGAATTAATTGATTTAACTAGTATATCAGGAACTGTCAATGCTGATTTCTCCGTGTTCCGGGAAGCAGCATACAATAATGAAGTCTATTTCTATAAAGTTGATAAGGCTGACGGTTTAATTGGTAGTGTTGATCCAGCTAATGCCAGTACGGCAAATTATCTGCAAGCAGCACTCAACAATCTCGTCAAAGACCAACTCACAGGTGAGGTCGTTAAACTTGCTACTCCCAATCAAGGTGTACAAAAGGGCAAAGCTACCATTACAGCCGGTTCAATTTTAGCTCCCATGATCGTGATCAATGGCAGCTTGTCGCAACTGACAGATACCAACCCCAACAATAATCCTCAAGTTTACTTTCCATACTTGGGAGTCAATTCTGATAATGTTGACCATATGCGTTTATTGGCAAATAACACCTTCGGGTTTGAGGATTTAACTGGTGGCGGCGATCTGGACTATAACGATGTCATCATTAACATTAATTTTTCCCCTACTGTTTAACCAGTGGTTAAGAATTTATTGGGTCTTCAGTACTTAGTTATACCGCTCATCTCACGAAATAGGCTCAACCTTTACCAAAGCAGGTTTTTCCTTATTTATTTCGATTTTGGGGCTGTTTTAAAATATTAATTTCTGTTAGCATCAAGTAGCTGCTAATTAAATTGATAGTATTAGACCGAAAGGTGTTGAAGACCTCTACAAGGTTAAGGAGATGAAAGCTTTACCCAGATGTTAGAGCATTGAATATAATGTTGGATAGTTAACGATTGATTGCTGCTTTTGCAAAGATTATTAACTATTGTTAGAGGATCTTTAAGCAATGATTTATGCTGCTATGGAAAGATTTATGCTAAATCTGCTTGCCTCTTAAGAGTTACTTTCTAAATCATCTCGAATAATTTTCTTAGGAGTATGTCGGATCATGCCTTCTATATTAGATAATGCTTATATTATTGGTAAAGATAACTTTCAATCTTGGAGCCAAGGCTACGGGACAGAAGGTTATTTAAAGGTTTTACCCCATCCTGACATAGTAATTCCTTATAAAGATCCCTATCAAGATTGGCAGAAAGGTATCCCTGGCAATTACTTTTCTAGTTGGGGGCCAGAAAAAGAATTAACAGCGACCCTAAAGATGGAAGATTTAGGGCAAGTAGAAATTCCTGGGTTAGGAATTCTCAAATCAGGAGATGGTAAAATTTCCTGGCTCAACGGTAAAGCAACTCCCTATGAACAGCTAAGAGGCTATAACGGTACAATTCCCGGACCACTACTGATTACCGAACCTGGGGATACCTTAAATATCAACCTCACAAACAATTTAAAAAATCCTGCCCAAGTCACTAATCTACATACCCACGGACTCCATGTCTCAGCGATGGGACATGGAGATAATGTGCTTTCTGTATTGGAATCTGGAGAAACTAAGCCTGTAGATATTAAGATTCCCGACAATCATTTCATCGGACTCGACTGGTATCATCCCCATCTGCACGGAGTAACGAATGAACAAGTAGGCTCAGGATTGGGTGGTCTGTTGCTGGTTAACCCCCCAAACGATCTGCCAGATTTGCAAAAGTGGGATGTGACAAAACGTCCCATGTATTTCATGGCGATTAATACTTTTGGCATCCAGCAACAACTAAGAACAGGAAAAGCAGGCGATCCTCTCAATCAAGATCCCAATATACCAATTCCTGCGGGTACACCTCTACAAGTATTAGACAAGACGGGAGGGCAAAATGTTTATGAACTATCAGATGCCCTTTATCTAGGTTATAACGCCAAACCTGTCTCCTATGACCCCACCCAACCTTTAGGCAATCAGCAACAATTTCGGTCTATATATGGCGGAGATAAGTTAGGAGAACCTGTAGAAAATGTGATTCACACCGTCAATGGGCAATACAACCCAACGATGGAGCTGAAAACTGGTGAATGGGACTTGTTTTCATTCGCTAATATGAGCATCAACTCACCTCATATTTTGCAATTGGTGAAAGATGATGGTGACAAACTAACTCCGCAGAAAGTGATTTTGGCAGGCATTGATGGTGATGCTTCTGGGATAGTAGAGGATACCAGACGAGAGGTCACAGAATTGCCAATCCTATCTCCTGGATCGCGATTATCTATTCAACATTGGTTTGAAGAGCCAGGTACTTATTATTTCCTCTCTAATGGCACCGAAGAATTATTGGGTGATAAAGCCCCAACCTTAATTAAAGGTCATAAAGGATTTGATGATGGTCACTTAATTTGGGGATCTCAAGTTTTAGCAACCATTAAAGTGACTGGTGAAAAAGTTCCTACTGGTGATTTTCCCCAAGTCTATGACACTCTAACAGAACAAAGTCAGCAGATTGACGAACTTGTCCAAGCCGCAAACAACGGTGATTACGATCGGGAGCGGACATTTATTTGGTCTGCGAACCTAGGTAACGCCATCCTAGAAGGTAATTATCCGGATCTTACCAAGGTAAACTCATTCGAGGGAACTTATCAGATTAACGGGGAGTACTTTTCTACTACCCCAGGTAAGAGCATGGTTCCACTCACCATGCCAATGTTAGGCACAACAGAAATTTGGGACGTAGTTAATGCATCTGGAGTCAGTAATCCCAATCTGGGACAGGCAGATATTCCCTTTACAGAATGGCATCCATTCCACATTCACCAGAATGATTTCACTGTCCTAGAAATCAATGGTATCCCCGTCAAAGACATCAAACAAAATTACTTAGAGGGTGTCTTAAGTGATACTATTATGCTCCCCCCTACTTACGACCCCGCTAAGCCACCTACGCCAGAAAACCCCTACGGTACAGCAAAACCTAACGGTGTGCCATCAGAAATCAAAATGCTGATGGAGTTTAAAGACTTCCCTGGTAGCTATGTGAACCATTGCCACATTCTTTTCCATGAAGATGCCGGAATGATGGCCGTTGTCAGGGTAATTCTCAATACAAAAGATACTTGGCTAGGTTTGTCAGCAAACAATAATTCTCAGGGATATGTAGAGTTAATCAGGGCTAACAATACTCAACAAAGCATCAACCTCAGTGCCTATGGAGCAGATTTCAATAAAGGAATAGATGTTGCCATTGCAGATGTTAGTTATAAGCAGGACTTTGACAACCAAAACGTTACTGATAACATTACTGATATCATCACAATACAACATTCCTTGGAAAACCCAGGAGAGCAATTTACAGTTAAAGTATTTGATGGCAAGACATTAATTGATCAACAGGAAGGAGGTAAAAAGGTATTTGGTGGTGGAGATCCAAACCTACTAATTACAAAATTTAATGTCTTTAAAGATATCAACGTAACCCCAGAGCAAATAGCATCAGTAGCATCTGGTGACATCAATGGTGATGGCTACGCCGATATAGTTGTTGGTATCGGTGGTGGAGTCAAACCACTGATTGAAGTTTACAGTGGTAAAGATTATCAGCTAATCAGCCGACTTGACCCATTTCACCACGAAGAGTTCCAGGGTAAAATCAACCTGGCAGTAGGGGATGCAAACGGAGATAACTTTGACGATATCATTGTTGGTCAGGGACGTGGTGGCAAAGGATTAGTAGAAGTTTACAGTGGCGCATTAATTGATGGTCAGATACGTAAGAGTCAAGAAAATCCTAGTCAAGCAAATCCTCTAGATCCTCGTGAGACATCACATGAGACTGCACTGTTGACCAAGACTTTTCAACCTTATGGAGAATCTTATACAGGAGAGGTTGAAGTCACATCTGGCTATGTACTCCAAAGACCTGACATTCCTAATGATTCTCCTGTCCAAACTAATAATGCCAACATTACTACATTAGCTGTAGATCAAGTCCCTGATGGACACAAGCAGCTGAAAGTCTACACCTATCTTGGCGGAGGACATGGACATCAGATGGATTCTGGTGGAGATCACATGGAATCTAATGATGCGCCAGAAATGCGTTTGGAAAAAGAATTTACTCCTGATGGTAACATTAAAGAACTTGCCGGCACCTTCGCTGATATTCCCGATCACCGGGGTGAACCAGTTTTGTTTGCTCGTCAACAAGACGGCAATTATGACTTAATTCACCTCAAGGACAAAAATGAACCAGAATTTTTGAGTGTTGCTGCTACTCCTCCGCCACCACCTTCTCCTGCGCAACCAATCTTTGGTAATGCGGGGAATGATATATTCGATGCAGCCGATCCTCAAGGTAAATTTGATGGCGATCACCAAGTTGTCTTTGCAGGTAAAGGTGAAGATATAGTAGATGCCACAGTCGGTGTTGGTAAAAATCGCATCTTCGGTGGAAGGGATGGAGATGAACTTTTCGCGAGTACAGGCGATCGCCTATTTGGTGGCGAAGGCGATGATATACTTGATGCTTCCCTTGGTGGTGGTAAAAACCGTCTCTATGGGGGAGATGGCAATGACGATTTCTACCTTGGTAGTAATGATTACCTCTTTGGTGGTGATGGGAATGACCGATTCTTTGTCGTCACTGGTGGTAACAACAAAATCACTGGTGGTAAAGGAATTGACCAATTCTGGATTGCTGATGGAGACATACCAAATGCAGCTAACATCATCACAGACTTTGGGTTCGGCGAAGATAAAATTGGTATTGCAGGTATAGGTGCATCATCCGTTAACGATCTCAGCTTCACTCAAGAAGGAAATGACGCATTAATTAGCTTTGACAATCAAAAACTGGCAATTTTACGCGGTATTCAGGCAAATGCCTTGAATACAAATAACAATTTTGTGTTTGCTTAAATATAATACAGTGGGTGCAGCAATCAACCATTGATTGAAATGTCTGCACCCCTGGCAAAAAGGTAATGACGAATTATGAACTACTATGATGTCCGGCAAATGATCCTGAATACGTCATTGCTTTTGAAAAGAATTGAAAGGAAGCGATCGCATCGTTTTTGGGATTGCTTCCCTACGGTCACAATGACGGTTATTTGAACTGAAACAATATTACGAATTACGAATTACGAATTACGAATTACGAATTACGAATTACGAATTACGAATTACGAATAGAGCTAATCAACCTCACAACTAATACAGGAGATTTACGTAAATGTCTCATGGTACTAATATTACCCCTGGTAATCCTGGTGACAAGACCCATTTGATTACAGACTACAACATAGTCCCCCAGAACAGTGACGAGCGTAAAACTTGGTATGCTTCTAGCGACTTGTACACAAACTTAGCCAGTACTCGCGAAACAGGAGGAACTTTCAACGCTTTTGATTTCTTCCTACCTGTGGGAGGCGGACCGCCATTACACTACCACACTTGGGAAAACGAAGCTTGGTATGGAATACAAGGAAATCTCACCTTTGGACTTGGTAACAAAGCTTCTACAAATCCCCAGAGTCCATTCCCATCTGAGCCAAAATATACTCTCGCTGGTGTACCTGCGGGAATGCTCATCTACGGGCCGAAATTACTCAGCCACGTATATGGAAACAAGGATTCCACAGATGCGGTAGTCGGGGCAAATAAGGGAGCAAGAACCTTTTCCATCACTGCTCCTGGAGGATTAGAACAATTCTTCACCTATGTATCTGAAACTGTACCACCAGGGGACAGAAATAACCCCCTACCAACACCACTACCCCCCCCACCAGAGCAATTTAAAAGATTGGTGGAAATCGGTATCCGGGTTGGTGGCGCACCATATTTCGTATTACCACTACCAGACTATAAACCACCGGCTGATTCTTTGGATTATGTAGCAGTCCTGCCAAAGAATCCGGATCAAGATTTAGTAAACAGAGTTGTCGAGTTGAAAAACCAGGCGCAAGCTAATGGCGAACTCGATCAGTTTAAGATTTGGCAAATTGGTGGTGACGGTGATGATGATAAAATTCCATTTCCGGTTCGCCCGACTTTTCAAGGAGATTTTGGCATCCAGTACACTTCGCTTTTAACTCCTGAAGAAACTGGTGGCGACTTAAAATACAATGAATTTACCCTGAATCCTCAAGGTAATGCTAGTAATTTTCCCACACAAATTGAGAGTGATAAACAGCAAGTTTTCTATGTCAAAGAAGGAGAACTATCGCTCAAAATCGGGGATGAAGTTAAAGTTGCAAAGAAAGATGAATTTGTTTATATTGCACCAGACAATAAATATTCCATCGCCAACGTTGGCAGTACGCCGGTAGATGCGCTAGCAGTCACAATCCTCAAGGAACCACCACCACCAGTTCCTACACCTTCACCATTAACACCTCAAGGAGCTGTATCGTCTAACCATATTGCATTCCTTGGTGGTGACAATCAGATATTCGATCAACCCAATGAGAGCCGTAATCGGATCTACGGTACAAAGGGAAATGATGAAATCTACCTCACTAAAGACGATCGCGCTTTTGGCAAAGATGGAGACGATCTCCTTGATGCTTCCAGTGGTGACGGCGGAAATCGGATCTATGGCGGCAAGGGAAACGATGAAATTTATGTCAATAAGAGCGATCGCGCCTTCGGTGAAGATGGCAATGACATCCTCGATGCATCTCGAGGTGAAGGTGGTAACCGTCTTGATGGCGGTAAGGGCAATGATGACCTCATCGCAGGTAGCAATGACGAACTGCATGGCGGACTAGATGACGATCGACTGTTCATCAGCGAAGGCGGTAACAATGTTCTCTATGGTAACGCCGGCAAAGACCAGTTCTGGATCGTCAATGGTTCAATACCTGCTACAGTTCCCGAAGACAGGCAAAACAATTACCAACTCCAACCGCCATTTGCACAAGTAATTCAAGGTGGTTTGCCAAAATTAGAAGACACTCGAAACACGATCGCGGACTTTGAAATAGGTGTTGACAAAATTGGTATTAGCGGTCTTGACATCTCCTTTGATGATTTAAGGCTACTGCCCGCCTTTGGCGATCTGCAAAGCACCAGTATTATCGCTACTATGGGCGACAAAGAAATATCCCTAGCAAATGTTAAAGGCGTGATCTTCGACGAATTGAGTGCCAGTGACTTCGTTTTTGAAGATGGTGGCGATAACGGTGGTGGTAGCAATAACAACTATCAAACTTTTACTCCCACTGATGAACTGGCGATCATGAAACTGATGGCCAAGTATGATATAGCCCTTGATGAACAAGATATCCCCACAGCAGTAGCTGCATACGCCGATGATGCCATTCTCGCCAACCTTGATGGACAGGTGCAAGGTAAAGCAGCTATTCAACAGGTGCATGAATTCTTGTTAGCGCCATACGATCCAGTCACCCAACCAAATAGACGTGAACCAGGAAGGCGACATGTTACTAGCAACATCGTCATTGAACCTACTAGTGCTACCACTGCAACTGCTCGGTCTTACCTCATGGTTTTCAGTTCAAAGACCGATCTGGAATTTGTCGCCCTAGCTGTGCAGGAAGATAAGTGGGTAAAGGTAAATGGAGAATGGAAAATCCAGGAGCGCAAAATTATTGACGATGCTGGATTCCGAGACTCAAATCTCCGAGGTGCTACTGGATATGTCGAAAATATCACTACTGATAAAGATGATTTAATCCTCGGTACTACAGGCGATGATACCTTTAGCGGAAAAGAGGGAAATGATCGGATGTTCGGATTAGCAGGTAACGATAAGTTATCTGGTGATAATGGCAATGACTTTTTGCAGGGGGATCAAGGTAATGATTCTTTAACTGGTGGTGACGGCAGAGATGTACTCAATGGCGGTTTAGGTGTTGACTATCTCACAGGTGGTGGCGATACAATTACAGGATTAGATGATGCAGATATCTTCATTGTCAAATCTTTCAATGATCTTAACACTGACAATCATGATGTAATTCAAGATTTTCAAGTGGGAACAGATGTATTAGGTCTAGTAGATGGAATCCAGTTTGGTAGTCTTACTATTAGCCAAAATGCAGCCAACACCGAAATTCGTCTGACAAGTAATAATGAGCTGTTATCTGTGCTGACGGGTATTACAGCAACTAGCATTACACAGAATAGTTTCATTGATTACGTAGGTTAGCAAGAATTACTAATTCGTAATTTGTAATTAAACGGCGGTAAAACCATCAAAATCCCCAAAAATTTTGATGGTTTTACATTGGCTTGAGAGGTTGTTTGAAAAATGGTTCGCTGTGATTTTCAGCATCTATTGATCACCCCTCCCCTAGCGCCTTTTTTGAAGCTGGGCTGTTTCCATCTATTATCAGGGGTAATTTGTCAATATCATTGGCGATGTTTTTTTGGTATAGAAGTGAGAGCGTGATTGCGAAACATAACCCTTGACATTATGAGCCTTTGAGGGAACTAAACATCCCAGCTCCTTGTTAAGGGGGATAATGGGAAATCTAAAACTTTTTGCTACCAACAAAAAGACTTTTAAAACATCCTCTCCCTCTCCCGGATTTTTTCCAGTATTTTCAGGTGAAGGCCGCTTTCAAAATTTCTTGTGCAAAAAATTTGAATCTCAAAGGTGTAAAGTATAACATAACTATGTTGATCGCCTGACCCAAATACTGAAAATTCATGAGAAATTTGAAATTCCTGGGCAACCATCGTTCTGTTTACAGGCAGATACTGCTGGCAATCTCAGCCATCCTGGTTTACCAAATACTACCTACTTCCATCCAGGTATTCGCTCAAGAAGTGAAAACAGATGGCGAACAGTCCGTTACAGAGCAAAAGACATCAGATGGGCAAGGAATAGACCAATTGTTATTTTTCCCATCCCTACCGACAACTGTTAATTCTAGCAAAACGCCCTTTCAAGAGCAAAATCATCAGACAATCATTGCTCAAACCTCTCGTGAGTTAAATTCCCCACCATCAGCGGATTCTAGCCTTTTCGAGACATCTAACGAAGATGAGTCAGAAAACGATCCAATGGCTCAAGTCACCAACATTTCTCAGTTGCAGGACGTGCAGCCAACAGACTGGGCCTTTCAAGCTATACAATCGTTAGTTGAGCGCTATGGCTGTATTGCTGGTTATCCTAATGGTACCTTCCGTGGCGATCGCGCTTTAAGTCGTTATGAATTTGCCGCAGGTTTAAATGCCTGTTTAGACCGGGTTAATGAACTAATTGGCTCAGCTACTCAAGAGCTAGTTACTAAAAAAGATCTAGAAACTTTAAAACGCTTACAAGAAGAGTTCGCTGCTGAATTAGCAACCCTACGCGGTCGTGTAGATGCCTTAGAAGCACGCACTACGGAATTAGAAGCAAATCAGTTCTCTACAACCACCAAACTGTTTGCTAATTTAAGAGTGCAAACTAATGCGTATTTTTCCGGCGATGGCGATCCTAAAGCTAATATCCAATACAATCTATTCTTGGGCTTCCTCAGTAGTTTCACAGGTCGAGATTTATTGCTGACTGCGATTGGTGTAACCAACACTCAGTTTCCCGATTTAGCCAGTACCAACAATGGCAGAGATGTTGGTTCTACAAGGGAAGGTTCTAGCGATGCTACTGGTTCCGGAGACACTGGCAACTTCGCCCGCCTCATTGGTTTGGAGTATCAATTTCCCGTTGGCGACAAGTTATTGATAGACATAGTTGCGGCTAATCGCTATCGTTTTAGCCCATTTTTACTATCACAATATGTTCCTTACTATCGGCTGGGTCAAGGCCCTACCAGTGCCTTTGCTGAAGCACCCCCCATCTATTTAGTCGGGGCTGGATCTGGTGTTTCAGCTAGTTATAAAATTGTAGACTCGACAGTATTAACTTTGACTTACTTAGGAACCTTTGCCGACCAATCCCAAGCTGGTGGTTGGTTTAATGGAGACTACGTTGCTGCTGCCCAGGTTCACTATAATCCCAATCCTAATTTATTCTTGCAACTTTTATACCAACACGGCTACTTTAGTCCAGGTAATTTTGGCTTTAATAATGGTCAAACTTTTCGCGGCAATGGTTTTGTTGGTTCTGCTCTGGCAAACCGCTTTGATGATGCTGGTGTTTTATTTAACGAAGCATCTGCGGTTACTACTAATGCTTATCAGGTTGGTGGCTACGTTGCTATTGCTCCGAAAGTGCTAGTCGGTGGTTGGGCTAACCTGATTAAAGCTAGACTCATCGGTAAAGGTGATGCTGATATATGGACTTACTCAGTGCAAGCTGCCTTTCCTGATTTATTTAGAAAAGGAAATCAGGGGGGGTTAATTGTCGGTATGGAGCCTACTTTGACAGGTTTAAGAACCAATCTGCCCCATCCAGAATTCAAAAATGATACCTCATTGCATATCGAAGCTTATTATCGACATCAGCTTTCTGAGCAAGTCTCAATTAGTCCCTCTCTGATATGGATTACATCGCCTAACCAAGATAATAGCAATGAAGATATTATCATTGGTGGTGTCAGAACCAACTTCAATTTTTAGCGCTGTTCCTGTAACTGCAAGCTTTTCTGGGATTTTTCGTAGACCAGATGTAAAAAGTTATTAAATTCAGGGTGATTAAAAAATAGAGTCATGCCAATATCTAGTAAGACGTACACTTAATCAAGCGGCAAGCCGGTCAGCCCCGCATTTTACATCGGGGCTGAAACACTTTAATCCAAAGTCAAGCTCACCATCAGTAAAATGTAACTGAGACAATCGTCAGCAACCCCCGACTTCCAATCGGGTTTTCAGTCAAAACTGAAACCCTAGCCAAACCACGGCTAAGTACCTTGGATACTAAGTTATTGGCAAGAGTTAAACACCTACCCTGGACGGGTGCGGGGATTAAATAGATTTATGGTGTAGGTAGCTGTCTCCTAGATAGTATTGACCAATAACATTGCCGATATTCGCAGCATGAAGCGCGAAATCCGAACTTCGGCTCATAATACATAATAGCCCGAAGTTCTCCGGCATCCAGGAGATTTTATCCAGGCTCTACCGACGAACCCCAGTTAAAAGCCCTGGAATCGTGTTGATTCGCACGGCTAGAAGCTGACAGTTGTCACACATCCCACAAAGTTTGATGAACTTAGCCAAATGGCAACAAACATTAGTGAGACTGACACATATATTTTTGCTATCCTACACATCAATTTTAGGTGAAGGATGACAAATCTGGCGATCGCTCTAGACTTGCATATCTGCAATATTCGTTTTATAACTATCGAGCAATAATTAAGTTTTGCTGCATAAATCTTTAAATTTGCTGCACAAACACTTAATTTATCCCTGATAAGAAGTTATAGTTGACACAGTTCATAACCACTACTTAGAAAATTAGGGAAAAGTCGGGTAATGAAATACGAAAATGCGGTTTTGGATGACAAAGAACTTCAAAAAGCTTTAATACAAATCAATCCTAAATTTGGTGACTTTGTAACTAGGGTTGCAGGTGAAGCTTGGGGCTTGCCGCTAATTGACCAAAAAACCAAGGCTCTGATCACGATCGCCATTGACGTAGTGAATCAAGACCAAGTAGGCCCAGGTAACCCGTTTGGAGCGCATGTCAATATGGCTCTCCAGCAGGGAGCAACTCGCGAGGAAATTGAAGAATTATTATTGTTCCTCTGTGTTTACGCAGGCTTCAATAAAGTGGCTGGTTGCTTTGGGACGCTCAACGAAATCCTGAAGTAAAACATATTGGAGATTTTCCGAAATCAGTAAATACCGAAATGTAGCCCAAGAAAGTACCTAAGACATGGATATATAGAGAGATTCAAAAGTCATCCTCTTGATCTCACCTATATAGACATTGATCCTTAATATATTGAGGGCGATTAATTTGCACTACTGCGGACAGATTGCTCGTTTTTGCTTGTGGACTAGGTAGCAGCGACGCTTCCAAGAGGAAGCAAGAAGAAAACCGCAGCAATTAGAACGCATTTTTGGATGGTCAGGACTAGAGAGATCCCGCACAACAAAGATTGCGCCTGATGACTTAGCTGATAAAGTATCCAGACTTTGAACAGCAAATGTAAAGTCACAAGGTAGAACTGTTAAAAATCACTCACTTGCGGCCTGAGAAATTAAGGATCACAGGAGAAATGTTTATCTCTTGATATTCAAGATGGCTAATAGCTATTGTGAGAATTTGGTTTTACAGACTCATTTTTGCCTCACCGTCTACAAAGCCTGAGGTAATGCCATCAAAAACCTTAATTTTCCCTAAACCTAAAGTTAAGCTTTCTTTTTTACCCAAAGTGACATAACTAGAGACTGAGATCAAGAGAGAACAACCATAATGAGGACAAAGGACAGCAAGCATGGTTTCAACCATCAATAAGGCGGTAAAGGTTGACTATTCAGCACGGGATCAGAAAGGAAAAGTAGCCTTCTACGTCCTCCTGTGGAAACGACAAGGAATTTCCTTAGAGATTTTTGATGACTACTGGAGAGACGTACATGGTCCGGTTTGTGCCAGACTACCTGGTCAGTATCAATATTGGCAGTTTCATGTGGCTCATAATGAAGGAGGTTTGTGGCCAGAAATTCCCGGTTTAGATTACAAATGGGACATTGACGATAACTTTGATGGTATTGCAGAATTAACCTTTGAAAGTGAAGCAGACCGTCAGACATGGTTTAAAGCGTCAGCCATTCTCATGGATGACGAACACAACCTGTTTCGCAAAGCTATAGGCTACAATAGCAGCCCCGGCAATTCCATAACTTATATAGACCGTATCCCCACAGGCGATCCCAACGGTGAAGTCGGAGCTATCAAATTCCACGTTCTGATCAAAAAAGCGGATGGCGTGAGTACAGAAGCTTTTCGCCGCTATCTAACTGACACTTTTGCGCCCAAAGTCAGCAATAGCGATGCTGTACTCAAATTGCGCTTGCATTTATTTGAAGAAGTCGATAATTCCCGACCAGATGCAGCGGGGGTAAGTCATTACGAACCACCAGCAAAGCAATATCAAGCCGCTTATGAAATCGCTTTTGCAAATCATTTGGAAAGGGAAAAGTTTTTTGCTTCTGGCGATTATGCTGCCGCAGTGCAAGATGCAGCTAAATATATCAAACAAATCCAACCATTCCCCGAAAGATCAGCTTATACCTTTGTATATAACAGTCAGATGACTTTAGCTGGTCAACGCAGTTCTTCAGTCGCCCAACTGATCACAGATATCGGCGCAGTTAATCAACTTCAGGAGGATATAACATCTATCATGGTCAACTACAATCTTTACAGCACCCAAACCAACGGTTACACTTCTGCTCAAGCAACTCAGACCCAGCAAAAACCCGCGAAGAAGCGCACCAATTATTATCAAGGATTGTCAGCTGACTATTCTCGTCCTGGACTTGTTACCCCCTACGTAGCTAAAAAGCTAATTGAGGATGCAGAAAGAATTGTGGCAATGAAAGAACCAAGATTGCCAGAAATCAATTCTTATTACACCTTGGAACAAATTGAACGCGAAAACAGAGATTGGTGGCCGACTCATTGTGAAGCATTGAGACAAGGAAGAGGCGATATCTTAACTGGAGAATATCGCGACGATCTAGTTTATTTTTGTCAAGATGGTCCATACCAAGGCTTAGAACAACAAAAAGAAAGAGAAAAACATTGGTGGGCATTAATTGCTCAACCAGGCGTTACCATGTGCTGGCCCATCGTTATGTTTTATGGTGAACATACATACTTTGAATGGAAGTGTGTAGATGATGAAACCAACGAAACTCTGGCCAAAGGTAATGTCACATGGGTAAGACGTGGTCACCGTGGTGCCTGCTATTTGAAAACAGAACAGCTGACCTTCTACCGCGATGTTTTTGCTCCTAATGAACTCCTGACCTTGATCACCACCGCTTAAAATGAAACAGGAAAGAGCATATAAAAATGCCGTCCTAGATGACCTTGAACTTCAAGAGAGTTTAAAACAAATCAATCCCAAGTTTGGTGACTTTGTCACTCGGGTAGCAGGTGAAGCCTGGGGTTTGCCACTAATTGACCAAAAAACTAAGGCTCTGATTACCATCGCTGTTGATGTTGTCAATCAGGATCATAGAGGTCCTGGCAACCCTTTCGCGGCCCATATAGATATGGCTCTCAAGCAGGGAGCCACCCGCGAGGAAATTGAAGAGCTGCTGCTGTTCCTATGCGTTTATGCGGGCTTTAATAAAGTCGCGGCTTGTTTCGGCACCCTGAACCAGATTTTTGACAATTTAAATAGCATACCAAGGACAGCAGCAATGCTTTCAGCAACCAAAGAATCAAACCAAGCTGATTATGCAGCACGGGATCACAAAGGAAAAGTTGCCTTCTACGTCCTCCTCTGGAAACGAGACGCTATTTCCCTACAGCTTTTTGATAATTACTGGAAAGATGTTCATGGTCCAGTCTGTGCCAGACTACCTGGTCAATATCAATACTGGCAGTTTCATGTAGCTCATAACCAAGGGGGCTTGTGGCCAGAAATTCCCGGTTTAGATTATAGCTGGGACATTGACGATAACTTTGATGGTATTGCAGAATTAACCTTTGAAAGTGAAGCAGACCGTCAGACATGGTTTAAAGCGTCAGCCATTCTCATGGATGACGAACACAACCTGTTTCGTAAAGCCATAGGCTACAATAGCAGCCCCGGCAATTCTATAACTTATATAGACCGTATCCCCGCAGGCGATCCCAACGGTGAAGTCGGAGCTATCAAATTCCACGTTCTGATCAAAAAAGCGGATGGCGTGAGTACAGAAGCTTTTCGCCGCTATCTAACTGACACTTTTGCGCCCAAAGTCAGCAATAGCGATGCTGTACTCAAATTGCGCTTGCATTTATTTGAAGAAGTCGATAATTCCCGACCAGATGCAGCGGGGGTAAGTCATTACGAACCACCAGCAAAGCAATATCAAGCCGCTTATGAAATTGCTTTCTTGAATCCGTTGGCTAGGGAAAAGTTTTTTGCCTCTGGCGATTATGCCGCAGCAGTGCAAGATGCAGCTAAATATATCAAACAAATCCAACCATTTTCCGAAAGGTCGGCTTATACCTTTGTATATAACAGTCAGATGACTCTCGCCGGTCAGAGAAGTGCTAAGGTTGCCGATTTGATTACAAAAATCGGAGCTGCTAATCAAATCCAGAATTCTATAGTTTCACTGATGATTAATGGTCAGACTGATTACACAAACGGCAAAGTTTTGACTCAAAATGGTCAAACTGCTCTGCAAAACAACCAGCAAATTACTAGTTCTGGATTGGGACATTTGTTGCAAGGTGTGCAGCACGTTGGTGTGACAATTCATGACATGGCTAAATCCCTCGAGTTTTATACAGAAGTATTAGGAGGGAAAATAGTTGTTGGTGAAAGCGAGTTAGTTGGTGATGTCATCCAAAATACTCTTTTTCAAAAAGAAGAACTGGATGCACTGGCTCAGGGAATTGACCTAGAGAAAGCTGATATTCCCCATTTGAGAAGTGGCAAACAAGACGCTTTAGATGTCAAATTTATTTCTTTTGGCAATACTGTAGTTGAACTAATTTATGTGAGAGAAGCAGGCAAAGCTAATGCTCCATATAGTTCAATGAAAAGTCTTCCTTCTCATATTGGTCATGTCAATGCAATGCATATTTCTTTCAACGTCAAAGAAGGCGTTGACTTAAATGAATTCGCCAAAAGGTTGGAAGAAGAATGTCACAGAAGAGGCATGACAAATGTGGTTTGTAACCGCATTATTAATGTCAAATCTGAAGCCGAAAGAAGAGCAGTTGCTCTCAGGTACAATTCTTTCAAATTTTGGAATGAGCCAGAGGCTATAGCAGCGGGAGAACCGGAAGTAGACTGGAGCAAAGACCCAATGGAAGGCTGGTCTTTGTTTTATTGCAAAGGGCCTAATGGGGAACAATTGGAATTTAACCAAGTTACCCGCAAGGTCAAAACTCGCTTCCAAGAAGCAATGGAGGAATATAATCAAGCCAACCTCAACTCCTTCATTTTTCCAGATGGGAAAGTTACCAATAACATCCTAGGAGCAAGCGGTTTTACCCAAGGTACAAATGGTCAAAAATCAGGTAATACAGGGCTACATTTTACATTTAGTATTCCTGTAAATGCTGCTTGGGAAAATGTTTGGGATGTAGTCAAAGACAAGATTGAAAATACATCACGCTATAATCCTGAAGCTCAAGCCCCGAAGATTTTGGAGAGATACCACGATGGTATGCTGCGCCAAATGAATGCCCTGGGAATGGTGGTCAAAGAAAGAATCACTATTGACGAAAAAATAGGCTCAATCACACATAATTTAGTAGATAATCCGCTGTTCAAGGGCAAAATAGTTAACACAGTTGTCCGACCAAAAGAGCCTAATGCCCCTCTAACTATTAGCTACGTGCTGAACTGGGAACCTGTAAATGAAGAAGGTCGAAACATGGTTCCAAAAGTTGAAGAAAAACTTCTCAACGCAGTTAAGCAAGCTGTACTCAGCGCCAAAGACGTTGCGGAACAGCGAGAAACACAAAACAACAAAGTAGAAGCGACAAACGGGAGAAACTCAATGCAAAGTAAATTTCCTGGAAGTAATACAGACTTAGTGAAGCGCTTATTTTCCAGAGGCGAAGCATTTGATTCAGCAGGTTTCGTTACTTTCTTTACAGACACACCAGTGTACCAATTTGGTAACTTCGATGTGGCTTTAGATAAAGAATCTATCCGCAAATCAGCAGATGCCTTCTTTAGTAAAATCGACGCTGTTTACCACGAAATTAAAATGATCTGGGAAATCGGCGATGTAGTATTCGTCGAAATGGATGTGCTTTATTGGCGTAAAGATGGCTCGATGATTTCGCTTCCTTGTTGTGATATTTTCCGCGTCGAGGGCGATAAGTTTAGTGAACTGCGGATCTTTATGGATGTTAATCCTGTCTTCGATCCCAAGATTTCTGTTCCCAAATCAGCTTCCATACTCACAGTCAGCCAAGGAAAGCAAATAATACCTCCTGGGACTATGAGAAAGCATTTTGCTGAACATCCCGAAGCTCAGGAAAGAATCAAGCAAGGTTACGCTCCAAAATGGTCTCTTGCTGGTCCAAAATGGCCGATCGCCCCAGTTGACAAAATCGCCCTCTGTATAGACATGGAAACAGCTGGGGGATCATTTGATTGGGAGAAATTCCAGACTTACTTTGTAGACGATGTGGTGTTCAGAGTTGGTGCGTCCGAAGAAGGTCGGGGTTGGCGAGTAATTGCTGACTATCTAACTTGGTTCTACTCGATAGCTGAACCCCAATTACCTTTTGATTTCCGAGGTACATGGGATTTACCAGGAGTAGTAATCATCGAAATGGATGCTAAATACGTTCGTCGTGTTGATGGTAAGCCAATTTCCTTCCCCTGTACCGACATTCTCAAATTTGATGAAAACAACAAAATTTATGAATGGCGGGTATATCCAGACCAATCAGAACTGTGGATGGAGTCCCTAAAAAGACAAGCTATATAGCTTTTAAAAGTTGGGGAGGGAGAAAAATTAGCTGCGAAATGAAAGAAAAATTTCACTCCAATCCCCAATTTTTCATCGATGTACTTCAGATAAACTCTCAGTATTTTTTGGGCAGAACAGGAGAAAAAAATGACTACAGCTGTCAAGATTGATAAAATAGCGCTAGTAATGGACATGGAGCAAGCCGGAGGAGAGTTTAATTGGGATTACTTTAAAACTTTCTTCACGGATGATGTTCTATTTAAAGTAGGTTCTTCCCAAGAAGGTAGAGGATGGCAAGCGATCGCTAACTATTTAAAATGGTTGTATTCCATAGCTGAACCCCAGTTACCCTTCACCTTCCGGGGTACATGGGATCTACCAGGAGTAGTGATCATCCAAATGGAAGCTAAATATGTGCGACGGAGCGATCGCAAGCCTGTGACATTCCCTTGCACAGATATCTTAAAATTTGATGACAACAACAAGGTTCGGGAATGGCGAGTCTACCCAGACCAATCAGAACTTTGGATCGATGAAAAAATCCCCAAAAAGCATAGTCCCAGAACATATCGCTAAATTGGGAAGTAAATGTTGCCGATAAGACTTAGGCACTGATAATTAACAAAAATACCCAATTTATTGGGTGCGTTAGGAAATCAGACAACAGACCTCACCCACCCAACCTCCCTCTCCTTCTAGGAGAGTCTGGAGTAAGAGAAAATTAGCTTTTTGCTCCCCTCTCCTGGTAGGAAAAGGGCTGGGGGTGAGGTCTTTTCTCTATAATGTTGAGCTTAATATTGCTTGATATAACTCACGCAAAGATGCAAAGATTGATGGAATTATATTAAGCTCATTGTTACAGAGAATTGGTAATCTATGTACAAATAAATTATCATCTGGATAAGGGCGATCGCAGAAAGATATGACATCTACAGGCTCAACATTAGAAAGGTTTCCAGGTGTCCGAGCAGCAATTGTCAGGAAGATTTTAGCTGCTAGCGATGAGATGAATATCGAAAAATCTCTCGAGCTATGTACTGATGATGTGGCATACAAGTTTGGTAATTTTCCTGTAGTATTCGGTAAACAGGGAATCAAACAATCCTCCGCTAGTTTTTTACAAAATTTCCAATCCATCAAACACAACATTATAAGTATGTTGGAGATTGGGGAAACCATTGTGGTTGAACTAGAAGTGAGTTATGTCCGCCGTCAAGACCAGAAAATGTTTACCCTTCCCTGCTGTAATATATTCTTGATGCAGGGAGATTTGGTGAAAGAAATGCGGATTTACATGGATATATCCCCAGTATTTGCTTGAGAACAAAGGTGGGAAATTTTTATCTGCATAAATTGATAAAAATGTCGCGACCATAACATCAATAATTTTAGTCAGGAGTCTAAGATGGCAGCTGAATCAAAAGGAAAAATCGGTGTACTGATTGAAGAACATTTTGATGCCACTGAATTTCGTCGCTTCAATGAGTATTTCCCGGAACAAGGCTACGAAGTTGAGTACATTTCTCATCTGTGGGGCAATAAAGAACTGCACTTCGGGTCTAATCCGGAAAATGACCAAATAGAATTTCATGTCACTGTGACCACAGAAGTTAACGATATTGACCCAGCTGATTATAAAGGCATAATTTGCATTGGAGCCTATGCAATGGATCGGCTGAGATATCAAGTAAATGTCAAGAAAGGTCAAAAAAATCAAGCTCCAGCAGTTGCTTTTCTGCGGAAAGCAATGGCAACAGATAATGTGAAATTAGGGACAATTTGCCATAGTTTGTGGCTTTTCTGTGCCGATCCAGATTTAATTAAAGATCGCAAAGTTACCTGTGCCCATAACATTATTTGTGATGTAGAAAACGCCGGAGCCGACGTTGTTTATGAAAACGATATGACTGTTGATTTAGTCATAGATGGCAATCTGATTACAGGTAAGCATCCAGGAATTGTAGACCAATTCATGGAAGAGTTTGTTAAAGAAATTGAGAAAACTAGCTCTCGGAATCCAGAATTGGCTCAAGCCTAGAAGGATGAAGTATGAAGTATGTAATTACATGATTCATTAAGCGATGGGACACTCCAGAAAGGGAAAACTTGAAGCTTCGACTACGCTCAGCTTCAATCCTGAGCGTAGTCGTTGGCGCAGCCGACGCACCAGAAGGGTTGATTTCTTTGCTCACACTTGCGCCTTGCTCAGTGATCACGACAGCTTGTAAGAATTCTCACTTCATCCTTCATCCTTTATCCTTTCTTCAGTCCATCTACTCCTGAGAAATTATTTGCTCTCGGCTCCTGCTCAATAAATCTAGGGCAACTGTAACCACACAAGCAATAGCAACCAGTGTAGTTAAAAATATAGGAGATAAATTTATCCCGGCAATAGCTAGGACTAAAACAAATCCCGCTGCTCCTAGACGATAAGTGCTTAAAATTCTACCTTTGCGGTATTTCTCCAAAATACAAGTTGTTAAGTTAATCAAAGCTAAAACCAGCAAGCAAAGCGTAACAGCACCACAAAGTAGCCAACGGTCTTTTTCTGGGAGGACATTCTTTGTACTGGTGAAAATCACATGCTCAACGCCTACCCCTGTAGCCGCCAAACCAATAGCTAGAAGGAGGTGAGAATAAACCCAAGTGATAAAGATAGTTATTTTACCTGCCTTCATCGTCTCTAATGGCGAACCATCGATGCTATCGAAGTAAAGCCACCAGAAGCTAAAAGCAATGCTCATCCCCATTAAGGCGGTGATGATCGATGAGACATTCCACTCCTTTTCAACTACACCTTTAACGACAGCGGCGACAGACTCACCTAAAACTATCATGGTAAAAAGTCCAAGTCGCTCTGGCATGTGAGAGATATCTGGGGTAATCTGAGTAGCTAAATGACCAGTTCCTAAGGGAGTGATCAAGTCTATAAATAGCCCCAGCGCCCACAGAGCAAAACGCCAAGGAACTGGAACAAATAGGGATAATAACCAACAACCAGCACCAAGACCAAAACCCCAAATATAGCGATTGAGTAAAGGACGGGCTACAGGAACATGATATCTGGCAATGAGAAATTGAACAATGAGAATACTGCGAGCACCGATATAAGCAATTGCAAAACCAACAGAAGATTTACCCAGACCATGATGCACATTTATTGCTAAAGCAGCAATCATCATCATTTGCACAAGGGTTAATAAGCGATCGCCTAAATCGTCAGTATCAAACAAATTAGCGTAAAAAGTAGCACCTAGCCAACAAGACCAAATGGGGATAAAAAGAGCAACATAGCCGAGAACACCTAGTAAAGAAACATCTTTACTGAGATTGTGAGCCAATTCGGCGATCGCTACCACAAATATCAAATCGTAAAAAAGCTCTAGCCAGGTAGCACGTCTTTCTTCGCCACTATCTTCGCCAATACGTAATCTTGGCGGTTGCCATAATTTTTTGTTCATCAGAACGGTAATATCAACTACTCATGGAACACTATTTTACGAGGTTCGTTTCACATCTGGGTTGCATAATTTATCCAAATTCTGACTGATAGATTATGTAGATTTCTGCAAATACGCCGCTTTCAGCACTTTTACGAGACTCTCTAAGGTTTTTGCTACACAAGCTACCAAAAAGCAGTTAGAATGTCTCTTGTTCTGGGCCAAAACAGTTTCTGGAATTCATCTTGATATTGTCAGCGTCGAGACAGCTACAGTGCTAAAAGCAAGAGAAACAGCGATGCTTGCCGATAGTAGTGCGGGATATTTATAAATTCAAGCACTATTACAAACAATTACTCCGACGCTTCAATTAGTAACAAATCTGCGAAATTAAATTAAATAGGTTACATAAGTCAAGGTTTAGATTTCGCAACAATACAAGAGTTACACAAAAGTAGGAAAAAACAAGCGCCAACGACACGGAGGACGCAAAAGCATCAGAGTTTCACAGGATACTGGCGTAAGTCCAACAATATCTATCCTTTTATTTCTGTACAACAAAGATGAACAAACTAAACTTCTCGATCTCAGACACGATTACTGGTTACGTCACCGACTTTAACTCCAGCGATAAATCCTTTGGCATTAAAACCTCCGATGAGCGCGAATACAGAGCATACCTCACCCCTACTGTTTATGCCAGAATCGCGCAAAACCTGGAAGAGCCTTATCGAGATTGCACTGGTCAAATCGAACAACTGCTAGTACCTGGTCAGCACGTATTTGCCTACGGTATTTTTTATCCCCAGGGAGATGGACACAAATTTGATGTCAAGTCCTTAGTCTTCCCTAACGATAAACCAGGTGTTTATCGCCACGAAGAACCAGACTGGTGGATCAAGCAGATCCGTTCGATTGCTGATAGTTACCTCAAATGGCAGTTCAACTATCCCGATCGCGAAATAGATTACCACGAGTACCGCACTTACCTACACTTAGCCGGTGGTAAAAAGCGCGACGACTTTTTACAAGAAACTGATACCATTTCTCGTCTCGTCTATGGCTTCGCTTCAGCGTTTTTGTTAACAGGTGAAGACCGCTTCCTCGAAGCAGCAGAAAGAGGAACAGAATACCTGCGCGAACACATGCGCTTCTACGATCCTGATGAAAACCTCATCTATTGGTATCATGGGGTTAAAGTCACAGGTCGTCGGGAACAAAAGCTACTCACCTCCGAGTTTAGTGACGACTACGACGCTATCCCCGCCTACGAACAGATTTACGCCTTAGCAGGTCCAATTCAAACCTACCGGATTACAGGCGATCCCCGCATTCTCAAAGATGCAGAAATGACCGTCGATCTGTTCGATAAATTCTTCCTTGATAAAGAAGGCGGCGGCTATTTTTCCCACATTGACCCCTATACCCTCGATCCGCGTGCTGAGTCTCTAGGTCGGAACCGCGCCCGCAAAAACTGGAACTCTGTAGGTGACCATGCACCCGCCTACCTCATCAATTTGTGGTTAGCAACAGGCGAGAAAAAATACGCCGACTTCCTAGAATATACCTTTGACACGATCGCCAAATATTTCCCAGACTACGACAACAGCCCCTTTGTCCAAGAGAAATTCTTTGAAGACTGGAGCAAAGACCAAGAATGGGGTTGGCAACAAAACCGCGCCGTTGTTGGTCACAACTTGAAAATTGCTTGGAACTTGATGCGGATGAATTCCCTCAAGCCTAAAGACGAATATGTACAACTAGCTGAAAAAATCGCTCACCTGATGCCCAAAGTTGGTAGCGACCAACAAAGAGGCGGCTGGTACGACGTAGTTGAACGTGTTGTGGCTGAAGGTGAAGAACAGCATAGCTTTGTTTGGCACGATCGCAAAGCTTGGTGGCAACAAGAACAAGCCATTCTCGCCTATTTTATCCTCCACGGTATTTTGAATAAGCCAGAATACAAACGTCAAGCCAATGAAGCAGCAGCGTTCTACAATGCTTTCTTCTTGGATCATGATGACGGTGCGGTTTACTTCAACGTTTTAGCTAATGGCTTGCCTTACCTGTTGGGTAACGAACGCTTCAAAGGCTCTCACTCTATGAGTGCCTACCACTCAACAGAACTTTGTTATTTATCAGTAGTCTACACCAACTTACTGATTACCAAGCAACCACTAGATCTATACTTTAAACCCCAACCAGGTGCATTCAAGGACAACATCCTGCGGGTGCAGCCAGATATTCTGCCTCCTGGTAGCATTAAGATTGGTCAAGTCTGGATCGACGACCAACCATACACCGATTTTGACTCTAATGGCTTAACGGTGAAACTACCAGACACCAAAGCTCAAGTCAAAGTCAAAGTTCAAATTGTCCCTACCGCCTAGTTTGCTGGAAGTAATTAATTATGGAGATCATCATCAACAAAATCCAAGTAACTGCAATCAGCACAGCGGAAGGCGATACTGCTCCAGCAGTACATGAAGAAGTTACTGTAGTGGAACTAGATGGCGATGTCGATGGCAAAACTGCACCAGAAATTCAAGCTGAAGTTTTACCTTTGGTTGCACCAAAGAGTAAATTGCTGCTGGATTTAACCAAAGTTCCTTATATGTCCAGTGCAGGGTTACGCACATTGCTCTTGCTACATCGGAAGTTTACTGAGCAAGATGGACAGATGGTACTGGTAGGAGTTGCACCTGAGATTCAAGATACGATGTCGATTACTGGGTTTATTAACTTCTTCAGTATTAGCGACACCATAGAATCTGGCTTAGAAGCTCTCAATGTAAAGGTTCATCCTCTACCTGCTTAATCAAGACAGAGGACTGACGCAAACAGGAACGGACGCGGGGATATAGAAAAATTTTTGGATGAATTTTCCCCGTGTCCCTGTGTCACCTCGTCGGCTTATCTTAGTGCCATTCCACTCACTACCAAAGAACAATGGAGCGCATCGACGTTAATCCCACCCATACCTACGGCGATTTTAAGCTACGTCGGGGTAAACCTTTCCCTTTTGGAGCCACACTTGTTCCAGGCGGGGTAAACTTTTCCATCTTTTCCAGTCACGCCACATCCTGTTCTTTAGTGCTGTTTAAGAAACATCAGCCCGAACCGTTAGCAGAAATTCCTGTTCCGGAAGAGTTTCGGATTGGGAATGTTTTTTGCATGGTGGTGTTTGACTTGGATTACGAAGAAATCGAATATGGCTATCGCATGGATGGCCCCTTCGATCCCAAGGCCGGCCACTGGTTTGACAAGAGCAAAATTCTCTTAGACCCCTATGCCAAAATCATTGGCGGCCGGGATGTTTGGGGAGTCACACCAGATTGGAGTGATATCTACCATCATCGCGCCCGCATTGCCTTCGATGACTTTGACTGGGAATCGGAGCGGCCTCTGGAACTTCCTCCAGAAGACTTGATTATTTACGAAATGCATGTCCGCAGCTTTACCCGCCATCCTTCCTCTGGAACCAAGCATCCGGGAACCTTTGCGGCGATTCGGGAGAAAATCCCATATTTGAAAGAGTTGGGTGTAAACTGCATCGAACTCATGCCTGTATATGAGTTTGATGAGTTTGAAAATTCTCGTCCCAATCCCCAAACAGGTGAAACGTTACTCAACTACTGGGGATACAGTACCGTTGGTTTCTTTGCACCCAAGGCAGGATATGCAGCCACAGGTAAGTTTGGGATGCAGGTCGATGAGTTGAAGGCATTGGTGAAAGACCTCCATGCTAATGGAATTGAAGTCATTTTAGATGTGGTCTTCAACCATACCGCTGAAGGTAATGAGAACGGCCCAGTGATTTCCTTCCGGGGTATTGACAATAAGACATATTATATGTTGACCCCAGAGGGTTACTATTACAACTTTAGTGGTTGTGGTAACACCCTCAATTGTAATAATCCGATTGTGCGCAATATTGTACTCGACTGTCTGCGTTACTGGGCATCAGAGTATCACATCGACGGCTTCCGCTTTGACTTGGCATCAATTCTCGGACGTGACCCTTGGGGCGCACCCCTAGCAAATCCGCCTTTGTTGGAAACATTGGCTTTTGACCCGATTCTGGCTAGATGTAAATTGATTGCCGAAGCTTGGGATGCTGGCGGTTTGTACCAAGTAGGCTCTTTCCCAGCTTTTGGTCGCTGGGCGGAGTGGAATGGTAAGTACCGCGATGGCATTCGCAAGTTCCTCAAAGGCGAGGGGCGAGTCGGAGATATGGCGCAACGGCTACAAGGTTCACCAGATCTGTATGCTTGGGCAGGACGCGCCCCAGCAACTTCGATTAATTTCATCACCGCCCATGATGGTTTTACCCTAGCTGACTTAGTTTCCTATAACGGCAAGCATAATGAAGCTAACGGGGAAAACAATAACGACGGTACCAATGACAACGATAGTTGGAACTGTGGCGCAGAAGGCTGGACAGACGATCCAGGGATTAATGCCTTGCGTCAACGGCAGATGAAAAATGCGATCGCCATGTTGCTAGTCAGCCAAGGCGTACCCATGATTCTCATGGGCGATGAAGTCGGACGCTCTCAAAACGGTAACAACAACACCTACTGTCACGATAACGAGCTGAACTGGTTGAATTGGGATCTTTTAGAATCAAACGCCGACCTATTCAACTTTGCCAAACACTGCGTCGCTTTCCGCAAAGCTCACCCTGTACTTAGAAACAAATGGCACTTTCAAAATCGCGACTACGTAGGTAGTGGCTATGCTGATATTACCTGGCATGGGACTAAAGCTTGGAATGCAGACTGGTCAGACTCTAGCCGTACCCTAGCCTTTATGCTTTGTGGTAAACATGCTAAAGGTGGCACCCTCAACGATAACTATATTTACGTTGCTATGAACATGCACTGGGAAGCTCAGTGGTTTGAAATTCCCCAACCACCAGCGGGTATGAAGTGGCATGTGTTCGCGAATACTGGTGCTAACGGAGCAGAAGCTAGTTGGGAACCTGGTAAGGAACCTGAACTAGGAAATCAACAGGGAATTTTACTAGGCGATCGCTCAGTAGTTATTCTCGTAGGCAAATAAATCTTTGTGTTTCGTCACCTACAAATGGCGAAAGACCAATCAAAAACCAAAACCTCAACAAAACGGAGAAGAAAATTATGGCTTTTAGTGCAACTCTCGAAGTGATAGGCGATACCGCTAAAATTACCTTAACTGGCGAACTAGATGCCAGTTCCGCCCCCATTTTTCGCGTAGAAGTGGAAAATGCTGCCAAAGCCGGAGTTAAGCGTCTGGTGTTGTTGATCCAAGGACTGGACTATATCGCCAGTGCTGGATTGCGCGTCCTGATTTTCGCTAAACAGAAGATGGGCGCTGATGCTGATATTTATGTAGTCGGTGGACAAGAACAGGTTATAGACACCCTGCAAAAAACTGGTTTCGACCAAAGCGTGATCGTACAGGATACCTACGAAGTTGCCTAAATATTAGCAATCGAGAATTAGGAATAAATTTCAAGTATAAAGGCTAAACAATTTTAGCCTTTAGCTTTTCCTATATGCAGAGCCAGAAAATTTAGTATAATGGGAAACATCTTTATTTTCCTTACTTAAAAATCCTCACCGCCAAGGTGACTCTTGGGAAGCGCAGAACGGCTCCTATTATCTACCGCTATAAAAAATGTATGGATACCCATAAACCATTGAGAGAAGATCAATATTACGAAGAATTGGAGTCGTTGCGCCAAGAAGTCGCAGCACTAAGAACAGCACAAGCTGCTTTTGAGGCTCAAAGAGAACTACTAGCAAAAGTAGTGGCAATGGCACGTTCTCCTGAACAGGAGGAAATGCTAAAAATTACCTTAGAGGAAGCATTACAAGTCTGTTGCAAACTCACCGGGGCAGAAACAGGCAGTTTATTTTTGCTTGATAGCGAGGGAGTCGTTACTGATAGTATTCTTACCCAAAAAACTACAGCACAAGATACTCGCTCTCGGTTAATTGGTAGTGTTTTAGACAAAGGTCTAGCTGGTTGGGTGAACCGTCACCGGGAAATTGGATTGATTAGCGATACGATTGAAGACGATCGCTGGTTACAACTGCCTAATCAGCCTTACACTGTGCGTTCAGCATTAGCTGTGCCGATTCTCAAAGACGAAAGCTTGCTAGGCATCCTGACTCTACTACATTGCCAGCCTAATCGCTTTAGCTGGGACATAGCAAACTTAATGCAAAAAACCGCTAATGAAATCGCCTTAGTCCTAGAAAATGCGGAATTATATGCCAAATTAGATGAATCTTACCACTTTTTGGATCAAGCCAAACAAGAGATCGAAGCTTATTCCAAAGCACTTGACTATGAATTAGAAAAGGGTAGACAGATTCAGCGAGATTTTCTGCCAGAAGATTTACCACAACTTGCTGATTGGGAAATCGCGGCTTGCTTTTATCCCGCACGCCAAGTAGCAGGCGATTTCTATGACTCTTTCATGCTTCCTGGGGGGTATGTAGGGCTAGTAATTGCAGATGTGTGCGACAAGGGTGTAGGCGCAGCACTATTTATGGCTTTATTCCGCAGTCTGATTCGGGTTTTCTCTGGACAGACTAATTTGTGTAGTGTCACGATTCTAGGTGATGAGGAGGTATTAAATGGTTTGACAGATCTGCATGGAACCAGTAACCTGGAGCAAGCTGAAGCTCTCAAAGCTGTAGCACTGATCAATAACTATATTGCTCAGCAGCACGCTCAGATGAGCATGTTTGCGACGCTTTTCTTTGGAGTCTTAGATCCGAAGACGGGCATAGTCAGCTACGTCAATGGTGGACACGAACCATTGTTTGTCATTGATTCTCAAGGAGTGAAGGCAACTCTCAAACCTACCGGTCCAGCAGTAGGAATGATGCCTCATATGAAATTCAAGGTTCAGCAGGTGCAACTTGCTCCTGGAGACATCTTGATTGGTTATACAGATGGTGTCACAGAAGCCCGTGCGCCAGATAGCAAGTTGTTCACTAGTGAGAAGCTTGTCTCCCTGTTTCAACCGCCGCCAGCTTCAGCTAGCCAACTTTTAGAGTGGATCAAGACTAACTTGTTTGCCTACATGGATAACGCTCCTCAATTTGATGATATTACCATGCTGGCTGTGCAGCGATTGGAGAATAGTCAATGAAGGAGAAATTAAATAATTTCTCTTACTTAATTTAGTAAAAATTATTACTCGTATCAATGAGATAGTTTATGGAACCTTTAACGGTCGATGGGACGCTCGACTCTTTGAGCGATATTGCCAAATACGTCATGGCAGCAGCAGCAGCAGCAGACTTAGACAAAAAGACTTCTTATAGACTCCGGCTGGCAGTAGACGAAATTGCTACTAATATCATAGTACATGGTTATGAAGAAGCTGGCCGGGAGGGTACGGTAGTTTGTCAAACTACACTGACAGACGATTCTTTAACAATTACCCTGGAAGACACAGGCGAATTCTACGACCCCACAAAGCAAGCCTTTCCAGACGATATGGATTTGCCTATGGAGCAGCGTAAGATTGGGGGACTAGGTGTTTACCTAACTATTCAAGGTGTTGACAAGTTTACTTATGAAAGAGCAAACAACAAGAATCGCAATATATTTGTTGTGAATCGAATTCCTTCTACGGCTACTGGAACTGTACCAAGTTCCACTGCTAAATAATGCGAATAAAAAATATCCCATCGCTCTTTTTGCGCTGACATCTCATACCGGGACGCGATCGCTTGATAACTATTTTATCTTGCTAAACTCGCATAAAGCATTGCCATACCCTGCGGTTCATGGCTGTACTTCCCGCTGTGCAAAGGATGATATGTCTCGTTATACAAACACAGAGCATTGGGATTTTTTCTGACAAACTGCATCATCTGTCGATGTGGTTCACCTCGGAAGAACTGTTTCAAGTCATGTTCTGAGTGCCAGTAACTCAGCATAATCACTTCGTTGGCTCCACAAATACCAGCCTTCACTTGCACACAGCCTGGGGCCTTGGTAGTTGCGTTCTTGATCCGATTGAGATTTTTCCACATCCAGAAAAATCCCAAACGATTGCGTGCTAAAAAGCCGTTAACAAAAACAACCGCCTGCGGATGTTCCGGTAGATCAATTTGGTAAACGGAATACATCATTGCATTTGTCCTCTTAAGACTGCTTTGTGATGTTGCTCTCTTTGAGCTACATACTCAACAATAGTATTATTCAATTAATTGAATATAAAATTTATTGTATATTCAATTAATTGAATATGTCAACTCATAGCCCATGTCTCTTACCTATGCCATTGTGTCGGTTTTGGTCAGCGCCCCCAGTAGCGGTTATGACCTGGCCAAGCGATTCAACCCTTCCGTAGAAGGGTCAGTTGGTTTTTTCTGGAGCGCCAGTTTTCAACAGATTTACCGAGAACTCAACCGCTTAGAAGAAAAAGAATGGTTACAAGCCGAAGCTGTGCAACAAGAGAATCGACCCGACAAACGAATTTATGCGGTGACAGCATTGGGTAAACAGCAGTTGTGTCAGTGGATTGCTGAGCCAGAGGAAATGGCACCAATCAAAGATGATTTAATTGTGAAACTCTATGCTGGTCATCTGGTTTCGTCCAAGATGCTGGTAGCAAAACTAGAAACCCATCGTCAGCAACATCAGCAGCGATTAGCGATTTATCAAGAAATTCAAAGCCAATACTTCCACAATCCGCAAGCATTGTCTGAAACCTTAAAGTTTCAGTACATGACCTTGTTGCGGGGAATTCACTATGAAACAGGCTGGTTGGCTTGGTGTGGCGAGATCATGCCGTTGCTGAATTGACTGAAGAAAGGCAGAGGGGGACTGGGGAACAAGGAGGACAACTGACCAATGACTAATAACCAGAAATTCAGCCAAAAGCGATCGCCCAGCTTTTTACCCCCTCCTAACAGAAATAGATATGATAGAAAAGTAGATAAAACTTAAAAAATATTCACCAAATGCTGATTCACTCCTCTGGCTTGTCCAAGGTCAAAGACTCAGTAAAAGCAAAAATTTTCTTCGGTCATGAACCAAGTGCCGAGTTAATCGCCATTCTTACCGTCTACTTTGTCCAAGGTATCTTAGGGTTGGCGCGTTTAGCTGTCAGCTTTTTCCTGAAAGATGAACTGCTGCTGAGTCCGACTCAGGTATCGGCGCTATTGGGTGTAGTCGCCTTACCTTGGATTATCAAGCCAGTATTTGGCTTTATCTCTGATGGCTTGCCCATATTTGGCTATCGCCGACGACCATATCTAATTTTATCGGGAATATTGGGGACAATTTCCTGGGTGAGTCTGGCAACAATAGTTCATACTACCTGGGCAGCGACCTTAGCGATCGCCTTAAGCTCACTCTCGGTTGCAGTTAGTGATGTGATCGTTGACTCTTTAGTAGTTGAACGCGCTAGACGAGAATCCCAAGCAGATGCAGGTTCACTACAATCTATTTGCTGGGGTGCTTCCGCAGTTGGTGGTTTACTGACAGCTTATTTAAGCGGTTGGCTCCTAGAACATTTCTCTACACACACTGTATTTGGGATTACCGCCATATTTCCGCTGTTAGTTTCATCTGTAGCTTGGTTAATTGCCGAGTCTCCTGTTAATCAAAATCCTCAAAATCCCGAGCAAAACCACGTTTTCAGCATCAAGCATCAACTGGGACAACTGCGTAAAGCCATTACCCAGAAAGCAATCTGGCTACCAACAGCATTTATCTTCATTTGGCAAGCTACCCCAACTGCTGACGCAGCGTTTTTCTTTTTCACTACCAATGAATTGCACTTTGCACCAGAATTTTTGGGACGGGTACGCTTAGTAACAAATATTGCTTCTTTAGTTGGCATTTGGATTTTCCAACGGTTCCTTAAAACCCTACCTTTTCGGATTATCTTTGGTTGGAGTACATTTATTTCCGCAGCTTTAGGAATGACGATGCTGCTATTAGTCACTCACACCAACCGGGCTTTAGGTATAGATGACCACTGGTTTAGTTTGGGTGACAGCCTGATTCTCACCGTCATGGGTCAAATTGCCTTTATGCCAGTATTGGTATTAGCAGCCAGAATTTCCCCTCCAGGAGTCGAAGCGACATTCTTTGCTTTATTAATGTCGGTAAATAACCTAGCAGGAATGGTTTCCTATGAATTTGGGGCAATTATGATGCATTGGTTGGGAATCACCGAAACTAACTTTGAAATGCTGTGGCTACTAGTGGTAATTACTAACCTCAGCACACTTTTACCATTGCCATTTCTTAGCTGGCTACCAGCCGCAGAAGCGCAAAATCAGATTTCATCATTGCAACCAGTCCCAACAAATGAGAAATTTGTGCCTGAGTCGATATCTGAAGTAGAAGCTACAAAAACCCAAATTCAAAGTCGTTAATAAACAATTATTTTGCCCAAAGACAAGGAAATTTCATTGATTTCGTAGTAATTACTAAAGTGCTTTCTTTTCAAAGGGCTGAAGCTCTTACTACATCGATATTTCCTTGATGTCTTTGCGCAAGATAACAAGAGGATATATTAGGATATGCAAAGTTCAAAAATTTCAGAAAGCGCAATTTTAGAAACATCTTACAATCGTATTGATTGGCAGGGAGGATATGAATCTCTATATCAAGAATTTGATTATTGGATTGATGATATAGAAGGACAAATTCCCGGAGAACTGCAAGGTACATTATTTAGAAATGGCCCTGGTTTATTAGATATTAATGGTCAACGTATTCATCACCCCTTTGATGGCGATGGGATGATTAGCCGCATTAGCTTTGTCAATGGTCGTGCCCATTTCCGCAATCGCTATGTGCGTACTGAAGACTATATTGCAGAACAAAAAGCCGGAAAAATTCTTTATCGCGGTGTGTTTGGTACGCAAAAACCTGGTGGTTGGTTAGCTAATATTTTCGACTTCAAATTTAAAACTCTTGCTAATACCAATGTCATCTATTGGGGTAGTAAATTGTTGGCACTTTGGGAAGCTGCTGAACCCCACCGCCTAGACCCACATACCTTAGAAACCTTGGGAAGGGAATATTTTAATGGTGTGTTGTCAACAGGTGAGGCTTTTAGTGCCCATCCTCGGTTAGACCCTAGTTGTCAACAAGATAATGGCGCACCTTGCTTGGTTAACTTTTCCATTCAGCCAGGATTGTCTACTAAAATTACCATTTTTGAACTAAATCCAGCAGGTGAAATTATCAGAAAACACGCCTATAGTGTGCCTGGTTTCTGTTTTATTCATGACTTTGTCATTACTGCTAATTACTGCATCTTTTTTCAAAATCCTGTCAGTTTCAATCCCCTACCTATGGCTTTGGGAATCCGGGCGGCTGGGGAATGTATTAAATTTAATCCGCATCAACCAACGCGGGTTATTGTTATTCCTCGTAACCCCCGTGGGAAAGAAGATATCAAAATCTTAGAAACTCAATCAGGTTTTGTCTTTCATCACGTCAATGCTTTTGAAGTGGGGGATAAAATTGTCATTGACTCTATATGCTACGATGCCTTAGCAGAAGTGGAACCCCAAAGCGATTTTCGCCAAGTGAATTTTGAGGCGAATGCACCAGGACAACTCTGGAGGTTTAAGCTGCAACTCCAAAATGGGACGGTGGAACGCAAGTTACTTGAAAGCCGTTGTTGTGAGTTTCCTTCTATCAATCCGGCTAACGTCGGACACCAATATCGTTATCTATATATAGGTGCAGCTCATGCAGAGACCGGTAATGCTCCCTTGCAAGCAATTTTGAAAATTGATTTAGATTCGGGAGAAAAACAACTTTGGAGTGCAGCACCCCGTGGGTTTATGGGTGAGCCAATTTTCGTTCCTCGTCCTGGTTCGGAAAGGGAAGATGACGGCTGGTTGCTGGCTTTGGTCTATGATGCAGCTCATCATCGCTCAGATGTGGTAATTTTGGATGCTAGAGATTTAAATAAAGGTGCGATCGCACGTTTGCATCTTAAGCATCATATTCCCTACGGTCTGCATGGAAGTTTCACTTCTGAAGTGTTTGTATAGGCTTAATTCAAATAGCACTATATACTTTTTCTTCTGTCTTCAGAGAGCGAAAACTTACCTTGAAACCATCACGCGGTTTAGGTGTGGGAACCATTACCAAATCTAGATTTTGTTCTGCTAGTGGTTCCCAATTATACCCACGAATTAAAAGTGCGGCGAATAGCTTCATTTCCAGTTTGGCAAACTCCTTACCCAGGCATTCCCGCACTCCCCCACCAAATGGCACATAGCTAAATGGTTTTGCTTTATCCTCTGCCTGTTCTGGTGCAAATCGCTGTGGATTAAATTCTTGTACTTCAGTATAAATACTAGTATCTTGATGTGTTTTTCCAATTTGGTAGAGAACCGACCAGCCTTGAGGAATACGCCAGCCATTAAACTCACATGATTGAATCACTTGGCGGAAACCTCCACCGACTGGGGGAATAACTCGTAGTACTTCCTTGAGTACTTGGTCTAGATAGTGCATCTGTTGTAGATGCGCCATCGTTAGCGGTTCCTCAAGAGCCAATTGCTGTTGTTCTGCACGGGCTTGGGCTAAAACTGCTGGATTCTGGGCTAATAACAAACATAGAGAAGCGATCGCAGAAGTCAATGTCTCATGGCCAGCAAATAATAATAGTAGCACTTGGTCTTTAAGCTCTGGCAAGCTCAAGCTATTACCTTCTTCATCCCGTGCTTGCAAAAGCAGTCCCAAAGCATCTTCAGAGGAATCAGGTTGTTGTTGACGTTGAAGAATGATTTCTTCAATTTTCAGTAGTAGCTGCTGACGACAACGCAACGCCCGACCAAACTTAGTCCAGGGTAACCTTACAGGAATAGTAAATAAACCCCCGCACCATTCCTCAAACAACTCAGCAAAATGGCTATCAGCCGCTGCATCTGTGCCAATCAGCAATTTACAGGCAACATCAAAAGTATACTTTCTTAATTCCGGATACCAGGTCAATTGACCCATATCTTCCCATTTATGCAAATAAGCCTGGGTTATTTCCTCCATTTTGCCCACATATCCCGCCAGCGCCCTAGGTTGAAAGGCTTGTGATAGTAGCTTACGCCGCTTCTGATGTGTACCACCCGTCTGTACTGCAAGGGATGCGGGGCCTAGTAAAGTTCTAGTGCTATCCGGCCAGCTGATTGAAAAATATTGGTTTTCGTTAGTTAATAAAAAACGATTAGCATCAGCTCCGATCATTATTACTGTGGGACTGCCAAACAGATGAGTTTTGAAGATTGATCCATATCTTTGATACCGCTTATCAGTAAAGTCTGGATCGCGTAAAAAACTAATTGTTTCGCCAATTAATGGTAAACCGAAGTTGCCAGGAGGTAAAGGAAGAGGATGTTTAACCTCAGTAACAGTGGTTTTCATGCATTAAACCTTACAGATTGAAAGCAGCTTTTTGATCCTAAAGCATTTGCCAAAATTCTGAATTCTTCTAGAGTAGGCTATGCCCTACTAGCCCTTTCAAGGTGGATAAAAATTCTCGTGCAATTCTTCTGTAATCTCTTATCTCTGTGTTATCTGAGCCTAATCAGGTTAGATAAATTCCTTTTGAACCGCACAGAACGCTCCAGAACGCACACAGAAGAAGAAATTTTACTTTTTCAGGGCAATGCTTTGTTCTATCGGAGACGCTAGACGTAGTTTGCTTAAGCGTAGGTGTAAGACGATCGCATCCACAACAAAAGCTGGAAAATTCTTCTTACCTAGCCTACATGCATAAAACTCAAATAAAATTGTAACAAAAACTACAAAAAACCTAACTTTCTTTTAAAAAAAGGATAAGCTAGCCATATATATATTTCCGGTTCGTAAAGATACCGCGATTAGGAGAAAATTTTATGGTTGCAACACCTGTACTGCCGCTGGAACCTGCCACTCCAGCGCATATTTGTCCATTCGATCAAGCTTGTAGCTACCTAGAAGCGGCAGCTAAAGAATTAAAATTAGATCAAGGAATTTTAGAAATTCTCAGCCACCCACGGAAAGTTGTTACAGTTTCCATTCCGGTAAGACTGGATAATGGAGAAATACGGGTATTTGCCGGACACAGGGTACAACACTCTGATATCTTAGGCCCTTATAAAGGTGGAACTCGTTACCATCCAGCTGTGACACTGCGGGAAGTCTCTGCTTTAGCAATGCTGATGACTTGGAAATGTGCATTGTTGGGAATTCCTTACGGTGGTGCTAAGGGTGGTATTGCTATAGATCCAAAGCATTACAGCGTTAGTGAATTAGAACGGATTACCCGACGTTACACCAGCGAATTAATTAAAGATATCGGCCCATCTGTAGATATTCCCGCACCAGATGTAGGTACTTCCGCCCGTGAGATGGCGTGGATGATGGACACTTATTCAATGAATGTTGGCCATGCTGTACCAGGGGTGGTAACTGGTAAACCAATTTCAATTGGTGGTTCCAGGGGACGGGAAATGGCTACCGGGCGCGGGACGATGATTATTGTCCGGGAAGCTTTGGCGGATCAAGGTAAATCTCTGGTGGGTGTGCGAGTAGCCATTCAGGGTTTTGGTAATGTGGGTATGGCAGCAGCTGAATTGCTACACCAAGAAGGAGCAATTATTATAGCTGTGTCTAACAGTAGTGGCGGTATATATTCGGAAACTGGTTTGGATATTCCCGCTTTAAAAGCCTACGCTGCTAAAAATCACCGCAGTGTTGTTGGTTTCCCGCAAACAGTACCAATTAGCAACGCAGATTTACTCACTTTACCTTGCGATGTCTTAATTCCCGCAGCTTTGGAAAACCAAATCACTGAAGAAAATGTGAATCAGATACAAGCGCATATTGTTGCAGAAGCAGCCAACGGGCCAGTAACTTTAGAAGCCAACCAAGCACTAGAGGCGCGGGGTGTAATAGTGCTACCAGATATTTTGGCGAATGCTGGTGGTGTTGTGGTTAGTTATTTGGAATGGGTACAAGGACTTTCTTATCTGTTCTGGGATGAAGAAAGAGTTAATCGCGAAATGGAACATTTGATGGTGCAAGCTTACCGTCAAGTGATAGAACAATCGAAGAAAAGGCAGATGACAATGCGTTTAGCAGCTTACACCCTAGGCGTGGGTAGAGTTGCGCAAGCATTGAGCGATCGCGGTCTTTATCCTTAATTGTCATTTGTCATTGGTCATTGGTCATTTGCGATCGCCAAATAACTGGTAACTTAGGTTACTAATCTAATTTTAGAGGTGGATGATTTATCTGCCTCTTTTTTTTGGCGATCGCTAAATTAGTTACCAATCACCTGATTAATATCATGTCCGCCAAATTACTTACGATATGTCATTGCGAGCGCAACGAAGTGAAGCGTAGACGCGGAGCGGCTTCTCGTTCGCGTAGCGTCTCGTAGAGAAGAGTAGCAATCACAAGGATTATGCGATTGCTTCACTTCGTTCGCAATTGCTTTGTGTTTAACCGGACATGATATAAATTATTTTTTGCTTACATTGTAGAAGAGAGATTTATCAGAGAGGTTTTCCAGATACCGTGAAAAGTCAGATTTATAACCAAATAGTAATTAATTATTCTCAGTCAGACAGAAGTCAAAAAGTGAGAAAATAGATCAGGTTTTTTATTGAATTTTATGATGTGGCTAGTTGCGCTTTTTATCTGTTTTGGTTGGATGCTATCTTTATGTTTACATGAGTTTGGTCATGCAATAGTCGCATATTGGGGTGGAGATACTTCTGTCAAAGATAAGGGATATTTGACCTTAAATCCACTCAAATATTCTGACCAAAATTTGAGTCTGGTGATGCCAATATTTTTTCTTTTAATTGGTGGTATTGCTCTACCTGGAGGTGCAGTTTACATCAACCATAATCGATTGCGCAATCGTTTCTGGCAAAGTGCTGTTTCAGCAGCAGGCCCAATCGCTGATATAATTCTAGCTTGTTTACTATCACTACTTTTAATCTCGGCTGGAGATTACGTATATATAGTAAATCGAGATTCAAGTTTCTTCTATTTGATAGCTGCATTAGCTTATGTAATTTCTCTGAATATCTATGTGGTATTGATTAATTTATTACCGATTCCTGGTCTGGATGGTTATGGTATTATTGAACCTTGGTTACCACAAGCAATTCAACAGCAATTTAACAAAATTGCTAAATATGGAGTTTGGGTACTAATTGGTTTATTATGGTTTGTCCGACCTTTCAATCTATTTTTATGGAATCTAGCCGATACAATTAGTGATTTTTTGCATATACCGACATATTTAACTCTAGTAGCTAGTGAAATATTTAGAGAATATTCCCGGTATTTAGTTTTCGGATTAGTTTTGCTTTTATGGATATTTAGAGACAAAAATAAACTATTGCAAAAGCAAGCTGCTCAACTAATTGATGCCAAAAAATATGAGCAAGCGATCGCCTGTTATGATAAAATTATCAAAAATCAACCAAAAAATGCTGACGCATGGTACGGACGAGGCTATGCGCTGAATTATTTGCACAAACATGAAGAAGCGATCGCAGCTTACGATCAAACTATTCAAATCCAACCAGATAACAATGACGCTTGGTATTTGCGTGGTTATTCACTCTATTCATTGCAGAGATACATAGAGGCGCTGGCTGCTTACGACAAAGCACTAGAAATCAAATTCGATCAACCAGAAATTTGGTTTGATAAAGGAATGGTTCTCCAAGATTTAGAACGTTATGAAGAAGCGATCGCTGCTTACGATCGAGTTATTCAACTCAATGCAAATCATACCAAAGCTTGGAATTACAAAGGTATCTCTTTGATGAATTTACAACAATATGAAGAGGCTTTGGCTATTTACGAGCAAGCAATTATCATCAACCCTGAAGACCCTTATTACTGGTACAATCAAGCCTGTTGTTATGCATTGCAAAACAATGTCATTCTGGCAACAGAAAAACTACAACAAGCAATCAAACTCGATCCCGAAAACATCCGCCAACTTGTCAAAACAGACCATGATTTTGACGGAATTCGAGAACATGAACTTTTTCAAAGCTTAGTCATAGATTAGCTCCCCTAGATCCCCTCTTAAAGAAGTCGGGGATCTGAACAACGCTGACGCACTGAACCCTGAAACCCAGATCCCCCCTAACCCCCCTGGAACTCTTAAGCCCCCTTGGGAAGCAGGGCTGTTTCATTCCCTAAAAGATGTAAAATGACAAGCGTCGAGGGGATGAAAATAATGGGTGCTTCTCTGATTGAACAACTACGGCAAGTAAAAGATTTTCGAGTCAAAGATGGGCAAAGACATCAACTGTGGATGGTATTGCTGTTTGTGATTATGGGAACAATGAGCGGGTACGTAGGCTATCGTGCATGGGGGGACTTTGTCAAACGCCATCGTCGTGTATTGATTGATCAATTCGGAATTCAAAAACATGGTGTGCCCTCCTACTCGACGATGGGCGCGAATATTAATAGGAGTAGACTTTGATATTCTGTCCAAAATCTTCAATCAGTGGGCGCAGAATTACGTTCAAGTGGATACATCTGAGTGGTTTGGAATTGATGGTAAAAGTATCAAAGGAACTGTACAAGCCCAAGCCCAAAGATTTATTTCTCATGATATTGACAAACTCTTATCCCTTGTGGGATGAAACAGCCCTGCCTTAATAAGGGGGAACCAGAAAACATTTATCAAAGTCCCCCGAGGATCGGGAGATAATGGGGGATCAGGATATGTGCAACTTCACATTAAATTGGTATAACGTATTCTCAATCGCCACCGTTCAGTATAAATTAGGAGTTTAATTCTGGCGATCGCACTTTCCCCATGTTCAGCAAGAATGCGATCGCTTTCAAAGGGCGATAATAGTTGATAGCCCAGTTAAAAGACTAACTTACGCATAAAGCGTAGTAGGTAAACAATATAATCTATCTTTTGCTGATTGTCGGATGCAGTTTTAATTTCCTGTAATATTTTCTGCATTTCTGTGAGATTTGCTGGATTAATATTAATGATAGTTTTGCGAAAAATTGCCGCTCTGATGCTATTAAGAGTATCCTGACATTCTCGTGCTGCTTGACGCAATTTGTTTACTTGTTCCCAAAGTTTCTCTTCTTGTGCATTTACTAGGGCAAACTGAATTTGAGGGAGAAGATTCTGTAAATCTTCCTCTGTCTTATTCAGTTGTGGTAAATCTATTTGATGATTATTAACTGATTGTAAACGCGAAACAATTTCTTGTAATTTGTCTAAAATCTGATCATTATCAGATATATCAAAATTATCTTGCTCTCTATCACTCATATTTAATCAATCTTTATATTTGACATAGTTGCGATTCTGTTTGTTGTGGGTTGCTTTCTTTTAAAGATATTTCTCTCATGAAAATTTTTAAAGTTTTATCTTGATTAAGTGCCTGTTCTAAGCTTTTAATTTTCCCAATAGTTGAATTATAATCTTTTCCCGTTAAATTAGCAGCTACTCCCAAAATTTTAATAACTCTATTAGCAATAACTTCAAAACTTAGATTAGGGTATTCATCAATAAGTTGTGAGAGTTTTCTCCCAGTGTCGGCTACTAGTAAAAGCTTAGAGATAGATTCATTGATAATTTGTTTTTCATTAGCATTAACTTTCAGCCATTCATCTATTTGTTCAGCAACTTGACTCCTAATCTCTGCTGGTGGTAGTGCTGGAGATAGATTAGGATTATTATACTGCCTACGAAGCTGCTGTAGCTTTAAAGCTATAAGCACCCGTTGCGGATTGTTTGGTTTTGGTGGTTTTTCCTGAATTTGTTTAGCTAATAATAGCATCCTGACTGTTAAACATCGTGCAGGTACAGCAGTTTGAGAAACTATTTTGGTACTTCCGTAGTTAATGTCTTCTAAATTATTGAAAATTTCTACAGCAGTTTCATATTCTGCTTGCAAAGCATTGAGTTCTCGATCAAAATCTGATGGCTGGTTATTTGATTGATTTTCTCCGGTAATAATTTTATCTAATACCAGAGGATCGCCGTAATTAATACGGCGATCTGTGAGTAATTGATCAATTACAAAATCACGCGATATTTGAGGATCTATAGGTATATCATTAAGTTGATAAATTTGCTTCACTGAGGTGATGGCATCAACAGCTTGATCACGAAACTTTTCAGCAGTTACTCGCAGCATTGCTCTTTTTTCAGTTGTGCAACCGCTGAGAGTGATGCTAATAGTAAAAGCTATGAGCAAAAATTTACCTGGACATCTTAGTTGGCGAGCAAAGACTCTCATATTTATCAAATAAAGGGAACGGTAAAAAGCTCAAAACATTTCTCTATCTCGTTTCCAGCTTAGAGATGGAAATGCGTATTCCGAGGCAGAGCCTGATGATTTTCGCTCCCACGCAGAGCATGGGAGCTAGATGGAATCGGGGTTTCACGTTAAGTTGACACCAATGGGCATTGTTGCCGACTAACGTATTTGTATCATAATAAAGTTAAACGGTATAAGTCTTGTGTATTATGCTTTTCGTGAATCGCTATGAGTCAAAAATCTTTCAGTAATTACGAATTGTGAATTACTAATCTGCTATCAAGGGAATTTCCCCGACAATCTGCTGCGGTGCTATCGCCATAATTGTTAGTAAGCTGTGAAAGTTCTCACTCATGCGGGCGATGGTTTGACGCTGAAATAAATCGCTGTTGTATTCCCAGGTGGCTTTGAGTCCGGTTGTTGTTTCGACGATTGATAATGTTAAATCAAATTTCGCTGCTGTTGATTCTGTATTCATGGGAGTGACAGTCAGCCCAGGTAGTTCCCACTTGCTCGGCGCAGGTTCTAAATTGAAGAGGACTTGCACTAATGGACTCTGCTTGAGTGACTGGGATGGAAGCAAAGTTTTCACCAGTTGTTCAAAGGGAACATCTTGATGGGTTTGGGCTGCTAAGACAACTTCCTTGACGTGAGTTAGCAGTTCATTAAAACTGAGATTTTCTTGAATATTTATCCGCAACACCAGAATATTGGCAAACAAGCCAATGAGGTATTTAGTATTCTGGTGGCGATTGGCGATCGCAGAACCAATTAAAATATCTTGGCGATCGCTGTAGCGATATAGTAAAGTGACAAATGCTGTAAGTAAGATCATAAACATTGTCACTCCTGATGCTTGACTCAGGGTTTTTAATTCCTGCTTTAGTTGCGGATTAATCTCCGACTGCAAGCTGCTACCCTTGAATTTATGCAGCAATTGTCGCGGTTTGTCTGTAGGTAGTTGCAGCAATGGTTTAACACCTGCTAACTGCCGATTCCAATAGTTGAGTTGTCGTTGTAATATTGGCGTTGTTAATAACTGCCACTGCCAAAGGGTATAGTCTACGTACTGAATGGGTAACTCTGGTAATGGTGTGCCCATAGCAGACGCACCAGAAGCCTGGGCTGTACAAAAGGCTGGATACAAGCTAGACAATTCTTGCAGCAGAATTTCTATTGACCAAGCATCACAGACAATATGATGTATAGTCAGTACAAATACATATTCTTCTGGAGATAATTGAAACAATCTGGCGCGGATGAGGGAATCAAGAGCTAAGTCAAAGGGAATATGAGTTTCAATTTTGACTAGTTGCTGTACTTCGGTTTCTTTTTCTGGTGAATTCTGCAAGTTGACAATATGTAAGCTAAAAGTCGGATTTGGATGAATCACCTGTACTGTTAAACCTTGGACTACCTGAAAGTTAGTCCGCAAGCTGGCGTGACGTTGGACAATTTCGTGAATGCTGCGTTCTAGGGCATTGATATCCAAATTACCAAAAATCCGCATTGCCAAAGGCATGTTGTAGGTAGCATTTCTGCCGACTAACTGATCGAGTAACCAAAGTCTGGCTTGGGCAAAAGACAGAGGAAACTGTGATTCATTTAGGGAAATCGGCGCGATTTCTGGTAATGTTTGCCCTAAATCTGCTTGGCGGTAGCTAGCAATCAACTTGTCGAGTTCAGCTACTGTCGGCGCTTCAAACAGACAACGCCAAGGTAGTTCTAACTGATAAGCTTGGCGCAAGCGGAAAATCACTTGTGTCGCCAGTAGGGAATGTCCACCTAAAGCAAAGAAATTATCGTGAATACCAATCTCTTCTACACCGAGGATGCTGGCAATTATATCAGCAATCACAGCTTCTGTAGGTGTCCGAGGAGAAACAAACGGACTAACTACAGTTTTAATCTCTTCTCCCTGAATCTGGTAACCCCGAGTTTTCTGTTGCTGGTCAATGCGTCCAATCAACTCAATGTTACCATCTGCTAAATAGCGGGCGCGATCGCCTGTTTTGTACAGGCGGGTTTTTCTTTGAGAACTCAATACATAGGAAATAAAAGCTGCTGCTGTTAACTCTGGATTTTTGAAGTAACCCCTTGCTAGTCCATCGCCAGCAATGTAAATTTCTCCGGGTATGCCCACTGGTAATGGTTGTAAATGGGCATCTAGTAGATAAACTTGGGTATTGGCAATGGGGCGACCGATAGGAATATTAGTATCAATATGAGATATATCTGTGACTTGGTAACAGCAAGTAACCGTTGTATTTTCGGTTGAACTATAAACATTGATCAGCTTTAATTCTGGGGCTGCTTGTCTCAGTTTCTTGACATGGGGAACAGATAATGATTCTGTAACCAATAGTTGTTTTAACTGTTTTAAGTCTGCCAGTTTTTCATCTACCATCAAGTGAAATAATTCTGCCCTCAGCCACAAAATAGTTACTTGATGTTGGCGAATTGCTTGGGCTAACTCGGAAGTGGAAGGTGTCACAGAAGGTATAATGACTAAACGTCCACCATTAAGTAAACTACCCCAAATTTCTAGGGTGGCTCCATCAAAATTCATCGCAGCTAACTGAAGAAAAACTTCTGCTGTGGTGAAGTTGGCATAGTTGTTACCTTTAACTAAATGCACCACACTGCGATGAATAATGCTCACACCTTTGGCTTGACCGCTAGCACCAGATTTATACATGACATAAGCCAAGTTTGTCGATGTAATTAGGGGTGAGGGGTTTTCCTGGCTGTATTGCGCAATCATTTCTGCCTGTGTATCTAGGCAAATTAAATGTGCTTGATGTGCAGGTAAAGTTTTCAGTAAATGACTTTGCGTCAGCAGTACTGATACTGAAGTTTCTTCTAAGCTGGAATCTATCGGCACATAAACACCACCAGCTTTCAGAATCCCCAAAAGGGCGATAATTCTTAACAGCGACGGTTCTACACAAATACCCACCAGCATCTCTATTCCCACACCGAGAGATTGCAAGTAGTGGGCTAGCTGATTAGCTTTTTGATTTAATTGTTGATAAGTAAGTTGTTGGTCTGCAAATACCAAAGCCACTGCATTTGGTGTCAGTTCTACCTGCTGTGCAAATAACTCATGGATGCATATATCTTGAGGATATTCGCTGCGGGTGTTGTTCCACTCAACTAATAATTGATGTTTTTCGCTGGCTGTTAACAGAGGTAATTCCCCAAGCCTTTGTTCTGGGTTGGCGACAATTTCCCCTAGTAAATTTTCGTAATGACTTTGCATCTGGGCGATCGCCCCAGCATCAAACAAGTCTGTACTATATTCCCAAGCAATGTGAAAGCCATTACCTGCTTCCATAATCTTTAAATTAATGTCAAATACTGCTCCCCGTTGAGTTCCCAAATCTGGCAAAATTTCGACTTTTATCGCCTTTTTGTCCGCATTATCCCCAGTCTGACAGCGATATTTATGCCAGGTAAAGCAAGCAGAAACCAAGGGAGAACGACTGCGATCGCGCTCAACTTTTAATTGTTCGACTAACAATGAAAAAGGAGCCTCTTGATGCTTGAGCGCGCCAATTACTATGGGGCGTAACTGAGTCAGCAATTGTCTAAAGGTTGGGTTAAGAGCCAAATAACTCCGTAAGACAGTTGTGTTAGTAAAGTCACCAATAACTTTATCAAATTGTTTTTTCCCGGATCTACCCGCCATTGTAGTTCCTAAAATAATTTCTTCTTGACCCGTATAGCGGTAAACTAGTGCAAAAAAAGCTGCCAGCATAATTATATACAGGGAAGCTCTTTGATTTTTTGCTAGATCCTTGAGGTCTTGAATCAATTGAGCATCTAATTTGAAGACAGCGCTATCCCCTCGATAGGATTGTCTCTTGGGATGAGGGCGATCGCTCGGCAAATTTAAACTCGGTAATTCACCAGCTAGTTGATTATGCCAGTATGTCCAAAGTTTTTCCTGGGCATTTGCTAGCATATCGTTTTGCCAGCGCACGTAGTCTGTATATTGGTATTTAGGGAAAGGGACGCGGATGGGAATTGAAGATTGAGTTTGAATTTCCGCAGCGTACAAAATCTGGAGTTCTTCGAGTAGCAGTTCTAAAGACCACATATCCCCAGCGATGTGGTGCATTAAAATTAATTGAATGTATCCTAGCGTTGTCTTGCTAAATAGTTTTACCCGCAACACTGGGCCAGATTCTAAATCGAAAGGACGATCTGTTTGTTGATAAATTTGCGTTTTTAAATCTTCTTCACTCTCCACAGCAACATCTATTACCTCGATGTCAACTTCTTGATGAGAGTGGATCTGTTGAATTGGTTGACCATTGCGAATGGTATAAGTAGTGCGGAGAATAGTATGGCGATCAACGATTTGTTGCCATGCTCGTCGCCATGCTGCTAAATCTAACTCCGAGTCAATCCGCGCTAGCAGAAAAATATTGTGAGCAACGCTTTCCGGTGCTATTTGGTAAAGAAACCACAAAGCTTGCTGACCATAAGTCAGGGAACAAAAAGATGTGGTATTTTCTAATGCACATTCAGAAGAATTATCAGCTTGCTTGAGGATGGCGATGATTTCTGCTTCTTGCTGTCGCAGTTGAGCTAGCAGGGCAGGAGGGAGAGTTTCATTAGTCTCTCTATAGCGTAGCCTGTTGCCCTCTGTCCAGAGCTTCACGTTCAGACACCGCAGCTCTAACAACAACTCATCAACTGTTTTCATGATGACAACTTTCCTCAGGGGAATCCACAGAATCTATAGCAATCCTATTGAAATTGATAAATTATCGTGCAAAAAGCAATAAGTTGGGAAATTTTCCCAAAAATTGCCTAGGCACACTATAAAAATCAATTATCAGAAAATCGTCAGTATAACTACCAATTTTTTGCTACAGGTGAATTTAACCCCAGTATTTTTACTGCGCCTTCAGGGAAATGAGAGGATTGTTGACGGTTGACGGTTGACGGTTGACTGTTGACAAAACATCCTATTGTGGCTGGCGCTCAAGGCTAGCTTCGATTGTACTGTTTAAAAAATGACCAGCTAGAATCGCGCTATTTAAGTAGTAGGAATCCTCTGATAACTGATGCAGGGTTTCAAACCCGCTGCGACGTTGGCGATCGTTTAGTGCCCAGTAACGCTGTACTATCGTTGATAGACCAATCAAACCTTCGCCTTCTACTTGTCCCAAAAGATTATGTTGCAGTAAAAAGGTATATTGGCGCTCTCCATTATCTAAACGCCCCTTATACTGCAAAGAAATCTCTGAGCGATCGCTACCTGGAAATATGAGCTTTGTCGCCATCGTAAACCAGTTATCTCGATTCCAAGCCACCAGGATCATACCCTTAACATTTATCGGCATACTATTGCGTTCCAGCCAGCTTCCTTGTAATGTCCAACGTCCGGGTTGCATTAAAAAAGTGTGAGCCACCTTGTTCTGTTCCTTGTCGTGATCGAGTACCGCTACGACACAAAGATATATTTGAAACGCAAAAATGTCAGGCGGTTATGGGTGGGGAAACCTGGGCGGGGAAACCCCGCCCCTACAAATGTCCGCATTTTCATGTAATCAATGCCCAATACCCCATGCCCAATGCCCTCTTAGGCAGAATGAACTTCTCCTAAAAGCACTTCTTGAGGTGCGCCAGTAGCGCTAGGTAGGTTTCCAGGGATACCTAATTGTCGCCAATAGGCTAACACTGCAAAGGCGATCGCTTCTTTAGAATCTGCACTTAAACCAACTTCATCTGTAGTTAAAACTGGTACTGATGCTAATAGTGACTGCAAACGCTGTTTTAAATAAAGATTGCGGCTACCACCACCACATAACAGTACGCGATCGGGCAGTTGGGGCAAAAAGGTACGGTAACTATGAACAATCGCCGCAGCGGTGAGTTCTGTTAGTGTTGCCAGTATATCTGCGGGACTGAGTTGGTATGCTTGGGCATCTTCTAAACACTGTTGTAGATAAGTTACACCAAATAACTCTCTCCCAGTTGATTTAGGTGGTGGTAGTTGAAAGTAATCTTGGTTTAACCATTGTTCTACTAACGGCTGACAGGGAGTACCGCTTGCTGCCCACTGACCGTTTTCATCGTAATTTTTAGCACCATTTGTCAAATACTCTACAGTTAGATCTAATAGGCTATTTCCTGGGCCAGTATCCCAGCCGAGCATTTTTTCTAGCCAATTGTCACGGCGCGGAGGTATATAAGCAACATTACCAATGCCACCGATATTTTGTATACAACGTGCTTCTTGGGGATGACTGAGTAAATAAGCATCAACTCGCGGAACAAGAGGCGCACCATGTCCACCAATAGCGATATCAGCGACACGAAAGTTACTCACAGTTGTGATTTTGGTTAAATGGGCAATCAACGCCCCACGTCCAAGTTGCAACGTGTAACCTAAGTTTTTCCCTTCCTCTCCTGCTCCTTTGGGCGGTCGATGGTAAACTGTTTGACCGTGGGAGCCAATCAAAGTAGCTGGCTGATGACCAATTTGAATATTTTGGGCAGCTTGAGCAAAAACAAAAGCGATCGCATCATCTAGTTCTGCCAATTCTGCCATTGAGATGGCTTTTCCGGCGCAGACTGCTAATATTTTTTCTCTGAGATCTGTGGGGTAAGGAAATGTTTCCCCTTTGACTAACTCAACTTTCAGATCTAATTCGTGCCCAGTAATCTCAACTAAAGCAGCGTCTATACCATCTACAGATGTGCCGCTAATTAAACCGATAACTGTAGTCATAAATAAGTTGTGTGATTAATCACATGACCATCTAGCTTGACTTCACTAGTACTGAATTACCTTCAATTTTGGCAATATAAGTTTTTAGTGGTTTTTTGGCTGGGCCTTTTTGTACCTGACCATCAACTGCAAATTCTGCGCGATGACAGGGACAAGTGAATTTTTGTGCTTCAGATGTCCATGTTACTGTGCATCCTTTATGAGTACAAGTTGGGTCAACAGCTATTAAATTTTCACTTTCAGATGTACCAATTATTAAGACAGAACCAATAGGTGAGTTTTCCACCAGCAATTGACCAGTTTCATCTAATTTTGCGGTAGTACCAACTGTTTGCCAATCGCTAGCTACTGAAGATGTTGATGCCCTCGTCTGTTTAAGACAGGCAGCAATTACTACAGGTAGTGAAGTTGCTAACCAACTTAAACCTACCCAATGGATAAAATGACGACGTTTCATACTTCAGTTGACCCTCAGTTTTGCTGTGATGAATTTACTTATACGAATTCGATATGAAGATGCATATAATTAGCCTGCCAGAGCAGGCTTTGTATTGATAGCCTCAGGCTTCGAGGCTTGCAGCTTTAATGTGCAGCCTCACATAGACTCACATAGAATTGGTATGACGATCATACTTGAGCTACGAAAAATTGCTGAAACTTTTAGTATATATTAGTAGCATTTGTTTTATATTTCACAACTATTTTTAATAAAGATTACATATTGAAAGAGTAATAAAACTTTAATTAACTACACTCTATTAACAGTACGGATATTATATTATATCAATCGCTATTGATTGCCTAATAAGGATTAAATCAAATAAAAAAAATTAACTGACACTTTTATATGAAGTATATATTCAATATGAAGCAGCTACGTAAGCGCACTATAAAGCTACTAGTACTATTGAGTACTTTTATTGTCAGCTTTATTTTAGCTGAAGCACTTTCAATTACTATTTCGCCATCTACTTCTCTATCTCTAGCTCAGGCGTTACCAACTTGTTCAGCGATTCCGCGCTTACTTCAAGCCCCAGATTCCAAAACTTCCGCACCTCTACCACCAACTTTGTCGAGTACATCTGTCCCTGGCCCTGCTCCGCGAATAGACCGGGTGGGATTCCCAAAAAACTATCAAAATGCTTTCAAGTTAATATATGTCGTTGACCGACCGGACAATAAGCAGGTGCGTGTAATCTGTGGTAACGAGATAGCTGCTGCTGTCAAGCCAGGACAGCTTTTTCCTTACGGTAGTGTATTCGTCATGGAAATTTATAGAGCTAAACAAGACCCAGACGGTAACGTCGTTAAAGATGAAAAAGGGCAATACATTCGAGAAACTCTAACGGCAATTTATGTACATCGTAAGGAAAAAGGCTTTGGGGCTGATTATCTGGAAAATCGCACCGGCGAGTGGGAGTACATTGGTTATCGACCCGATCAAACATACTTGCCAAATGGTGCGCCAGGAAAGACCAATGCTTGTGCAGCTTGTCACCTAAAACTAGCAGGTCAGTCTGAAGATTATGTGTTTCGCCAGGAATAGAGAATTGGTCAGTTGTTAGTTGTCATTTATCATTTGTCCTGCTTGTCCCCTCATCTCTGATTTTGCTTAAGCAAATTCCGAAATAGCTAGTATTTGTTTTTGCATCGTACTGAGTAGATCTAAGGCTTTTTGATAAGCCAGCTTCTCTCCCTGATTTCCAAAGAAATTTGATGCTTTTTGTAAGTCGGCGATCGCTCCTTGATAGTAACCTAGTTGATAGCGAGCTACGCCGCGATTAACATAAGCCATTCCATGACTGGGATTGAGGCGGATGACTTGGGAAAAATCACGCAATGCACCAAAGTTATCTCCTTTTCTGCCACAAGCACAACCCCGGTTAAAGTAAGCTCTGTCATCGTCGGCATCAAGATGAATTGCCAGAGTAAAATCAGCCATAGCGCCTTCAAAGTTTTGCAACTCTAACTGGGCTAAACCTCTGTCATTGTAGATATCTGCAAGGAGTAAATTTGCTGAGGCGGGAATTTGGCTCAGGGCTAAATTATAATCAGCTATTGCCTCTGAATAATTGCCTGTTGCTGCATAGGCGAGAGCAAGATTATAGTAAGCTCGAAATTCATCAGGTTTAAGTGCGATCGCTCGCTGATAATCGGCTATGGCTGCGGGATAATCTTTTTGTCTGTAGTTTGCTAATCCCCGATGTAGATACGCCTGGGGGTTTTCGGGTGATAAATTGATTGCTAGTGTACAATCTGCGATCGCTTGATGGTATTGTTGTAGTTGGAGATATGCAACACAGCGATCGCTATAAGCTTGAGCAAAGTCGCTTTGAAGTTCAATTGCCTGATTAAAATCCGCGATCGCTTCTGAATAATTGCTTTGTATAATTTTATTTACACCCAACTGCAAAAATTCACTAGCAGTAGTCTGGGAGTTAGCCAACGGTGAAGCATCAGCAGCTTGCGTCCAAAAAGTCAGAGTCAAAGCTGCGATCGCACTGAGAAATAATCGCCAGAAATAACTCATAAGCAAGATATTTGACTAAATAATTACGCGCTTTGTAATTAAATCTGACAGGGCAACCAATAAATTTTTGTTCATAGTCAGCACTTCAGTATTTTCTTTAGCAGCACTAAACCCGGATTTCTCACGAGATTTTTTCTTCTCCGTGTCTTGTGCCGTAGGGGCGGGTTAAGCCAGATAGTCGTAAATTACGAAAGCATATCTGTGAACCCGCCCCTACTTTTTGTGAGAAATGCGGGTAAAGTGCTGACTACGAAATTATCAAAACTCTTGTAGCGAAATACTAGGTTGAGTCAATATCAGCTTTTATTTCCAGTCCTTATCAGCTTGGCCGAGAACATAGGCTGCTACATCTTCAATTTGATTAGGCTTTAATCGACCACTAAAAGCAGGCATTGCATTTTTACCCTTTGTTACTTGGGCAATAATCGCTTCTGCTGAGTACATGCCAAACTTTTCCAAAGCGTCCTTTTTCAGAGTTTTATTGGCTTGAACCAAATTCTTGCCCCCTGCATGACAAGAAGCACAATTGGCTGCAAATAATTTGCCACCATTAACCGCATCTGCTGCTAATGCTGGACTACTGAAGGCAAAAGTGAAGATGGTAATGCCCAACAGTAATACTGAAATAATCTTTCTCATCTCTTGTTCTCTCTGATACAAAGACGTAATCGGTGTATATCTTCTATAATTGTCAGTTGAGGCGTTCACCTTCGTCAAAAGACAGGCTGTCAAACTTCGCTCGAATGACCGCATACACTAAGGTTTGGGGCTTTTTGCTTAAATAGGATTCATAGCTTGTTAGCACTGTCAAGAAAATGTAACTTTTTGTAAAACCGAACACTTGATTATTAAGAAATCTTGAAGACAATCCGGTGGCGGGGATGAGGGGGAAAGGGGGACAAGGTAGTAGGGACAATAAGACTGGGAGACGCGGTGACGCGGAGAAATAAATAATTCTCAATGCCCAATGCCCAATGCCCAATGCCCACTCGCCCTGAGCGTAAAGCCTTCGGCATAGCTTCGCTTAGCGCGAAGCGTCTCGAAGAGAAGCCGTACTGCGAAGCAGAACCCGTCCCTTGCGCGTCTCCGTCAGGAGAAGGGTAGGGATGCCCAATGCCCCATGCCCATTTATCTATTTGCCAATTGTGTCAGCGCCTCTTCTGTAACACGACAAATTCGCCATTCATCTAAAATAGATGCTCCCATACTGCGGTAGAATTCTTGGGCAGACTCATTCCAATCTAAAACACTCCACTCTAACCGCCCACAATTACGCTCAACAGCTATTTGAGCTAATTTAGATAACAGAGCCTTACCAATACCTTGACGGCGATATGCAGGTAACACAAATAAATCTTCTAGATAAATACCGGGCTTTGTCAAAAAAGTGGAATAATTATGAAAAAATAGGGCAAAACCTACAGATTGCCCTCCATACTCGGCTAATATTGCCTCAACATATCTGGGAGAGCCAAACAGATGCTCTTTTAAAGCTATAATATTTCCAGTTACTGCATGAGATAGTTTCTCATACTCTGCTAGTTGCTGAATTAAGTCAAACAACACGCTACAATCGGTTGGTTCAGCAAAACGCAAAATTAAATTTTTATGTGAAGTCATTAATCTATTTGGAGAAATGTTGGTTTGTCAGAGAGAACTAAAAAAGAAAATGCCTAATGAGTTCTATAGCATTTCCTAATCACATGAAGTACATCATAGCCCCCTCCTCGCTTGCGGGGAGGGGGTTGGGGGTGGGGTGACTATACCTCACTTGACAGAGAAACGCTATATACGGCTTATTTCAGGTAAATGAAGTAAACAGGTAGGGGCAAAACAATTTTGTGCCATGACTATGATCTGTACCTCACTTGCGTTGCAATCGGCTGTATTTTGGGAAAATTTGAATTTTTCTGCGGTTCGCATAAAAAGCGAAGTACGGCGGCTGGACATTTTCTGGACATTTTATGCTTGGTAATTACCTAAGAGGATAATTAAAGAAAAAAGCAAAAAGTCTGATATTTTCTAGTCATTAATTTACACTATTTTATAAATTAATTGAACCATTTTAGGGTAAGAGAGTTGATAAAATTCCTTTTTTGTAGCTAACTCAATAGAACCTTAAATCTTTTATTAGCAGTAAACCGTAGTATCATAATTGCTGGACTTTAAACCCAGTCAACATTAATTGAGGTGCTGCCTCGATTTAAATTATCATCAAATTATGCCAACACTCATGCCAACTGAAAATTCATTACGTGTTAAAGGGATAATACTACTTATTTTTATTAACATAATTGCAGCTACAACTTTTCCTTTAATAAAAGAAATAGTCACCACTCTTTCGCCCAGCACATTGATTGCAACACGCTTTGTCATTGCAGCAGGAGTTTTGAGCCTAAACTTACGTAAGCTCAACGGACTTTTATTTCGTGATGGTATAGTCCTAGGGCTTTTGCTGTTCTTTTTTTTAGGTATCGAAACAATTGCACTTAAGACCATACCAGCAAACCGGGCAGCATTCATTGGCAGTTTGAACGCACTTATTGTACCACTGCTGGGATGGTTGAGCGGTCAGCAAGTACTGTTGAAAACTTTCCTGGCTGCTGGGCTGGCTGTGAGTGGTATTGGTGTAATGTTTTGGGAAGGGGGAGAACTAGGAATTGGTGATGTATTGATGTTCTTTGATGCATTTGTTTATGCAGGCTACGTAATTTTTCTAGATAGAGTTGCGCCCCGTCACCCCACTTTAACCCTTACCAGTGTTCAACTTTTGTTCATTGCGGCCCTAGGGGTACTCTGGAGTAACACGCAAATCCTTAACCAATTTGAGGAGATTCGCCAGCACTGGGGAGCAATTATCTACCTAGGGCTAATGGCGACTGCTGCTGTCATCTGGCTTCAGACATTAGCACAGCGATGGGTTTCGGCTGAGGAAGCTGCTTTACTTTTTACACTTGAGCCATTGTTTGCGACAATTTTCTCGTTTTGGCTACTGGGAGAGCAGTTAGGAATACGCGGTGTAATCGGCGGAATTCTTGTTTTAGTTGCTCTGCTTGTCAGTCAAAGTCCTCAGAAGATTGAGCCAGAGGCTGAAGTTGAGGTAGAGATCAGTGAACGCACTGTTATTTCTTTAGTTTCGGGAAATGACAGCTAATTTTACTGTGCCGACTTTATAGCAAAGGGCATGTATAAATGCTATTTCTGAGATGTAGCATCAGTCCAAACCAATGATGACAAATCAATATAAACACTCACTTTACAAAAAAATACCTAGTAAAGTGAAATTTTCCTATGCCTATTTGAAAACTGTGAAATCGCAATAAATTTAAATACGGTGGTGCTTTATCTATGAACAAAATAGAGACAATTTCAGCTTCAAAGCTCAATTCTCAGATCACGATTCAGCAAACAGCAAAAGGACGAGGAGTATTTGCTACAAAAAAAATCACCCAAGGGGAAACCGTCGTGGTGGGTATCCCTATTGAAGAAGTTCCCGAACGTACAATATATTCGTTTCAGATGGATTTTAATTTGTATGTCAATCTAGATGAGCCTGCTGTCGTCATTAACCATTCTTGTGATCCAAATACTGGAGTAAGAAACAATCAGTTTGGCGGATATGACTTCGTTGCTTTGCGCAATATCGAAGCAGGTGAGGAAATTACTTGGGACTACGAAACCACAGAATATGAATCAATTGCTGTCCAACGGTGCTTGTGCGGATCTCAATCTTGTCGAGGAAAAACATTAGGATTTAAATTTAGAGAAAAAATGTTGCGCGATCGCTATGGTGAGTACATTGGAGGTTATCTCAAAACCCAAAGCAAATATGGTTTTAAAGGAAAATTAGGATAAAATATTTGGGAATAATTTACCTAGGGTAGGGTAGAGGCGATCGCACCCACCAAATGGATAAGTAGGTCAACATAATTAAATGTAAGATGTCATTGCGTAAAGCCTTCTCCTAGCGGAGACGCGCAAGGGACGGTATAGCTTCTCCTGTCGGAGAGGCTGCGCCAACGCGAACGCAATGACAAAACATATTATATTTATTTACGTTAAGCTACTTAACAGCCATACAGCAATCAGATTTTACGGTAATCCCTCAATGAGAAAATACCTCTGATTGCTGATTGACTTTAGGCTATTTAAATCAACCACCCTTTCAATCGTTTTGCAATGTGGGGACGCCGCAATTTGCGCATGGCTTTACTTTGAATTTGTCGGACTCGTTCGCGGGATAGATTGAACATATTACCGACTTCTTCTAAAGTACAAGGTTCGCTAGTTGTCAACCCATAACGTAAAGAAATTACGTCTTTTTCTCTTGGAGTTAAAACATCTCCCAACACTTCCCAAATCTCCTGACGCATCATGTGTTCGTTCATTTTTGCTTCTGGAGACAGGTTATCTTCGTCTTCTAGTAAATCCATTAATTCCGTGTCTTCTTCTTTACCAACACGGTGATTTAAAGACAGCGCTTGTCGCCTGAGTTGCTGCAATTGGCGTAATTGTTGTACATTCATTTCCAAAGCTTCTGCCATTTCTGCTTCGGAAGGATTGCGAGACAGTTTTTGTTTGAGTTCGCGTTGCGCTTTTTTTAGTTTGTTAAGTTTTTCAACAATATGGATTGGTAAGCGGATAGTACGCGCATCATTAGCGATCGCTCTTGTAATTGCTTGTCTAATCCACCAATAAGCGTATGTCGAAAATTTATATCCTTTATCTGGATCGAATTTTTCTGTAGCGCGATTTAAACCCATTGCGCCTTCTTGGATTAAATCTAGAAAAGGCACTCCGCGATTGAGATATCGTTTAGCAATCGATACTACTAACCTGAGGTTCGAGCGAATCATTTTGCGTTTCGCCACGCGACCTTGATATAAGCGACTTTCTAGCTGTTTTTCCGTCATTTCTAGCTCGGCAGCTATTTGGACTTTAGTCGGTTGTTGCCCTAAGCTAGTGTGTAAAGACTCTTGTATGTTCCTTACTTCTTCTAAAAATCTGACTCTCCGTGCTAATTCCACCTCTTCATCAGGTTTTAGCAAGGGATAACGCGCCATTTCTTTAAAAAACGCGCCTACAGCATCATCATGCTCGGTTTTATTGTATCCCGAAGGACGGGCTGCTGCCATCTCATCGCCATCACGTTCCTCCGACTCCAGTGTTTCTGGAATTGAAGAATCGTCATCTGCCACTGCTTCTAAACTATCAAATGATTGTTCTTCATTTTCAGCAGCACTCTCTAGTATTTCCAGTGTTCCCAATTCAGCAATATTCATAACTTTCCTTTAGGGATTGTTGCTTTGTTTGGTACATAATTCAGTGACAGCTGCTTGCTTGAGGCTTGGTAGTTTCCCTAAGGGAGAAATGCACACGTCCGGTAGCAAAACAAAAGTTTATGCTAATTTCTCATTAGAAGTTAAAATCAATGTCTAGCTGTCATTCCTTAGTTCCTGCTAGATAAATCTCATAACAATACTGGCCTATGCACCCACCAAATATCTCTTCAGCTCCCCAACCTCTATATTCCTCATTCTTTTCTTGATTGCTAAATATGTCAAATGCACTCAAACTTTCTCAACCTTAACTCAGATAATATTTGCAGCTAGACATCCCAAAATCTTAAATTTTTATTTAATTTTCCCAAGTTTTTTAGACTTTATTGCTTGGGATTGATGTCAACTGAAGGCTGAATTATCAAGGATGAAGGATGAAATTACTCCACCCATTAAAGGATGGTTGTTGGAATTGAGGAAAAAAACTTGATCCTTCGGCTGGCGAGAGGCTCAACAGTTCGGCTTCGCTCACTGTTGATTTTTTCGCCCACACTTGCGCCTTGCTCAGTGACCACGGCGACTAGTACAAATTCTCACTTCATCTTTCATCCTTCATCCTTTGTTCGGTCAAAAATCGTCAGCTTACTGCTGAGTTTATGAGGTTTGATTAAGTTTCATGAATGACACAAAATTAGCAATTTAAAATTCGGAAATAAATTGTTTGTTTGTATAAAAGCATCTCATATACATAAACAATTGAATATCTATCAATAGGGGTAAAAGCTTATCCTCTAGATAGTAGATATAGCAACTGTTTTGAAGATAGTGGAGGAAATGCTTTTGTTGTGTATGGTGGGTATCCAATATTTAATGCATGTATAGTTGAGTTGAATTTGGTGATGTGGATGATATAAGAGGAAACTTATCAAGTATTATGAGGGATAAAAGTATTACGATTTACAGTTTATGCAATCAAGAGCAAAAAGTTAGAGCCAACAAAAAAAATTTGCTCGTTGACACACCAGACACTAGCACTAGAAAATCTATCTATTAAATCAGCACATATGTATATTGATGGCGTAAATTTATCCCATTTGGTAGTTCATGAACCGGGAGAGTCATATAAATCACAAACAAATATGAATCGCTGGGTTGAAGTATTGGTAGACTGTCCAGGAAACTTGGGGCTATTTACCTATCGCTTAAATGCCCAGTTAGAAATTAAACCAGGGGATATTTTAACTGTACCCTTTGGTACGCAACAATTGGGAGGGATTGCCATTCGGTTATTAGCACAGCCAAATACTGATATACCAATAGAAAAAATCCGCGATGTCGAAGATGTCGTGAGTGTGGGTTTTTTTCCTAGTGGTTATTGGGAATTATTAAATAAAGTATCGTCATATTACTATACACCGCTAATTCAAGCGATCCGGGTGGCTTTACCACCAGGGTTGTTGGGGCGATCGCAGCGTCGTATTCGCTTAACTTCCCTAGGAAAGCAAAGTGGAAAAAAAGAGCAAGAGAGTAATTATGTACTAAATCAGCAAATTTCTCCATCTGCTGCATTCCTGAGTGACTCAGCACAGCAAATTCTCCAACTTTTGCAAGCTCAACCGTTAGGAGATTACAGTTTTATTTACCTCCAACAAAAAATCAAATCCGCTCATCGGGGAGTGCGGGAATTAAGGCGATTTGGTTTGGTAGAAAGTTACTTAGAACCACCAAGATTGACTCGACCAAAATTACAGAAAGCAGTTACCCTGATCGGCACAATTGACACTGATTTAACTCCACGCCAACGAGAAATTATTGAAGTATTGCGAAAACGTGGTGGTGAATTATGGCACAGTGAATTATTGCAGATTTGCCATACTAGTACCTCTGTCTTGAAGACGTTGGCAAATAAAGGCTACATCGTGATTGAAGAACGGGAAGTATTGCGAACAGAACAAGGGCCTCTTGTCACAAGCGATCGCCCTAAATCATTAACCCCCGATCAATCTCATGCCTTAGCCAGAATACAATCATTAAATGGATATGCTCAAGTTTTGTTGCATGGAGTCACAGGTTCGGGGAAAACCGAGGTTTACTTACAAGCGATCGCACCTTTATTAAATCAAGGTAAATCCGCCCTAGTCTTAGTCCCCGAAATTGGACTGACACCCCAGCTAACCGATCGCTTCCGTGCTAGATTCGGTAACAAAGTTAGCGTCTATCATAGCGCTCTCTCGGACGGCGAACGATACGACACCTGGCGGCAAATGCTCACAGGCGAACCCCAGGTAGTAATTGGCACACGCAGCGCCATTTTTGCGCCCCTACCCAACTTGGGTTTAATTATCTTAGATGAAGAACACGACAGCAGTTTTAAGCAAGATTCCCCCATTCCCACATACCATGCGCGCACCGTTGCGCAATGGCGAGCCGAAATTGAAAATTGTCCCTTAGTCTTGGGTTCAGCGACACCTTCCTTGGAAAGTTGGGTGAATTTTCATCAAGCTGCGGTTCAAGAAGACGCGGAGAAATCTTCTTTCCCCGCGTCCCCCCGTCCCCATGTCTCCGTGTCCTCCTACTACCTCTCCCTCCCTGAACGCATCAACTCACGCCCTTTACCACCAGTAGAAATAGTAGATATGCGACGCGAGTTGCAGGAAGGAAATCGCTCTATCTTTAGTAGATCCCTACAAACAGCTTTGCAACAATTGCAAGAAAGACAACAACAGGGAATTTTATTTATCCATCGCCGGGGACACAGTACTTTTGTATCTTGCCGTAGTTGTGGCTATGTACTAGAGTGTCCCCACTGTGATGTATCTTTAGCCTATCACCACACCGAAGACGGCGCGCCCGAACTGTTGCGTTGTCATTACTGTAATTATGGGCGATCGCATCCCAAATTTTGCCCTGACTGCGCTTCTCCTTACCTAAAATTCTTCGGTAGCGGTACTCAGCGCGTCGCTCAAGAATTATCGCGCCAGTTTCCCGAACTGAAATACATTCGTTTTGATAGCGACACCACCCGCAACAAAGGCTCACACCGCATCCTGCTCACCCAATTTGCTAACGGGGAAGCACATCTATTAGTAGGTACGCAAATGCTCACCAAAGGTTTAGACTTACCCCAGGTGACACTTGTTGGTGTTGTTGCGGCTGACGGATTGTTGCATCTTAGTGACTATCGCGCCAGCGAACGAGCATTTCAAACCTTAACCCAGGTAGCCGGTCGTGCAGGTAGAGGCGAAGATCCTGGTAGGGTAATTATACAAACTTATAACACAGAACATCAAGTAATTGAAGCAGTAAAAAGCCATGATTATTATTCTTTTTCCACTGCTGAAATAGAACAAAGACAAGCACTTAATTATCCTCCCTACGGCAGGTTAATTTTATTACGCTTGAGCAGTTTAGATCCAATTCAAGTACAGAATACTGCGCAAATCATCGCTACAGCATTAGGTACAGAAGAAAGATTCGAGATTTTAGGGCCAGCACCAGCGAGTATTTTACGAGTAGCTAATCGTTATCGCTGGCAGATATTAATTAAATTCGCCCCTGATGATTTACCGAATTTACCAGATTGGGAAGATGTGCGATCGCTCTGTCCGCAATCTGTTAGCTTAACAATAGATGTAGATCCCTTAAACATCATGTAATGATAACAACTGCTATGGGCAGGGTTGTTACAGATAAGATCCCCGACTTCTTTGAGAAGTCGGGGATCTTATAGCCCATCAAAATTAATGTGATGAACTACTAAGTGAACTCCAAAAAATAAATTATCCCAAATTGTAGGGGCGGGGTTTCCCCGGCCTTAACCAGAGTGATATTAACTAGCCTGGAATATTCTCACCACTGGTGATGATAAAATCCGTTGCTGAGAGTAATAAATTCTTGGAGAGATTAGCAAATTGATCGCCTGAACCAAAGCCAGTATCTGCGCCATTTGCGTTATAAAACAATCTCCCATTGACATAATTGTAAACAATAATGCCACTGCTAGTAGCCGCAGCAGCATCAGTTGCGACTCTTGTAAATTCACTGGCAATATTTGTGAGTAGAGTGAATGTATTGTTGTCTAGAACAATTTTGTCACTACTCACAGTAAAATCAGTAATAGTGTCAACTCCAATAGTACCGCTATCAAAAGAAGAGTTGGTAGCGTAAACGAATTGATCGTTACCACCACCACCTACAAGGTAATCATTACCAGCACCACCGATTAGGCTATCGTCACCATCACCACCATACAAACGATCCTTACCTGTACCACTTTCGAGACTGTCGTTCCCGCCGAAGCCGTAGAGTAAATTATCGCCTTCTCCGCCATTTAAAGAGTTGTTGGCACTATTTCCTTTGATATTATTGTTGAGTTCGTTGCCCGTACCGTTGATTTCAGCATCACCAGTAAGGGTAAGATGCTCTAAATTTGTATCTACTAGGGTGTAGGTAATTGCGGCGTAGACAGTATCCGTACCCCCAGTTGAGTTTTCAACGATGCTGTCATCTTCACTATCAACATAGTAGACATCATTACCATCACCACCAACCATGCTATCATTGCCGATACCACCATCGAGAATATCGTTACCAGCAGCAGCGATAAGAGTATCGTTACCATTCCCACCATACAGACGATCATTACCTGCACCACTTGTGAGATTGTCGTTCCCGGCATTACCATAAAGTAAGTTATCGCCTTCCATGCCATCTAGGAAGTTGTCGGCACTATTCCCGCTGATGATATTGTTAAATTCGTTGCCGGTAGCTGCGATCGCAGTACTTCCAGTGAGGGTGAGATTCTCTAAATTTGTCTCTACTAGGGTATAGTCAATTGCAGCGTAGACAGTATCCCTACCGCCTGTAGTTTCTTCAACAATGATGTCATTTTCACTATCTACGTAGTAAGCATCATTATCATCACCACCTTCCATTCTATCATCGCCGAGACCACCATTGAGAATATCGTTCCCTGCACCACCGCTCAGAGAGTTGTTGGCAATATTTCCTCTGATGCTATTGTTGAGTTCGTTGCCGATAGCAGCGATCGCAGTATTTCCAGTTAGGATCAGATTCTCTAAATTTGTCTCTACTAGGTTATAGTCAAATGTGGCGTAGACAGTATCCGTACCCTGGCTAATGTTTTCAACGATGATGTCATTTTCACTATCTACGTAGTAGGCATCATTACCATCACCACCTTCCATCCTATCATCGCCGAGACCACCATTGAGAATATCGTTCCCTGCACCACCGCTCAGAAAGTTGTTGGCAATATTTCCTTTGATGCTATTGTTGAGTTCGTTCCCTACACCGTTGATTTCAGTATTTCCAGTCAGGATCAGATTCTCTAAATTTGTCTCTACTAGGATGTAGTTAATTGCAGCATAGACAGTATCCTTACCGCCTGTAGTTTCTTCAAAAATGATGTCATTTTCACTATCAACATAGTAGATATCATTACCATCACCACCTTCCATCCTATCATCACCGAGACCACCATCGAGAATATCGTTTCCCGCACCACCATAGAGACTGTCATTACCATCACCACCATTGAAGCGATCGTTACCATCACCGCCACTGAGGCTGTCTGCACCAACTCCACCCAAAATATAGTCATTACCAGTGCCACCTATTGAGTTAATTGTGCCTGCAAAACTCCTCAAATCAAAGTTCTCGAATTCTGCAACCAGCAATCCAGAAATGCCTTGAATTTGATTGCTGGGATTACTCAAATAAATGCTAACTGTGTCTGCGCTAGTGCCACCATTGAGAACAAAGGTATCTATTCCATCTCCACCAGCGATCGTGTCATCTTGCTGTAAATTGGCAACACTAGCAATAACCCGATCTGCGCCATCTTTGCCATCAAAAAAATCTGTTTTACTGGTAGCTACAAATGTGTTATTGGCATTTGTGCCGTTAACCGTGTTGCTAGGTGTATCGTTGAGATCATAGATATAGGCAATCCCAGCATCAGTATTACTACCAGCATCATAATAAGGAGCGCTGATAGCAATCTTATTGCTACCAATGGCAGTAATAGCTCCCCCAAAAGCATCATCACCTGTGCCTGGATTAGTAAAGATTTTTTCGAGTTTATAAGTGGGTAATGCCCCATCTCCATCGTACAGATAAACTGCACCACGACCGGGAACTGGAGTGAAGGTAGTCCCACTCACCGTAAAAGTACCAGCTGCACCAATAAGAATATCGTTGCCGAAAAATGCCATTGAAGAACCAAAACCCAAATTGCTGGTATCCGGATTAATAAAGGTTTTCAACAGTGTCGGGGTTGGGGTAGTGGTATCGTATAGGTATACAGCCCCAGCATCAGTACCAGCCATATCTTCGCCGGGAGCGCCAATCAAAAAACGTGTACCATCACTATTAGATTTCACTGCCAAACCAAAGAAATCTAGCAATGATGGGTTTGGGTTGGTAAATGTCTGTAGCAGATTACCTGCGGTATCATACTTATAAGCACGTCCAGTCCCAAAATTTGCAGGAAGAGTACCAAATCCTGGTGCACCTATAAGAATGTCGTTGTTAGCAGCTGCGACTGCAAAGCCAAATCGTGCATCTTGAATAAACCCTGTATTCGGATTAACAATCTGCTTAATTGCTCCACTATTATCAAATATACGTACCTCGCCAGCATTATCGGTGGCAGTACTTTTACCCTTTTCCGGTGCGCCAATCACAACCTTCCCATCACTCAGGATTGCTACAGCACTGCCAAATTCGCTGTCATCATTATTAACTGAATTATCGAAAGTTTGTTGCAGTACACTAGTGGCGTTAAATCTGTATGCTCTTCCAACATCTTGAGTGCCAAAATTGGAAGCGCCAATGATGTAATCTGTACCGTTGGTAGCAGCTGAGAAACCAAATAAATCGCCTGTAGCATTCGCTGGATTTGTAAACGTTTGCTGGAGTACACCATTAGTATCTAGTCGGTAAGCTTCTCCACGATTGCCATTGGCTTTCGGTGCGCCAATCAAAATGTTAGCGCCATTAGATGCCACTGAGAAACCAAATCGCTCACCAGCATCAGGTGAAGGATTATTAATAATCACAGATGGGGTGTTGACAACTTTAACATTCCGACGCAAAATGTTAACCCAGGTTGTATTGTCTCCACCATTAGCTAAACCTGGTGTAGCGCTTGTAGAAGCAGCATCAAGTGACCAGTTATTAGTATTGGTAGCACCCACCGCTGAATTTCGAGTATAAGCACTATATTTGCCGCTGTTGGGGGTGGGAGTTCGTGGAAAGCTATATATAGTAGTACCACTATCATTCAGTAGCTTAGGTAGATTTGTAGTACTTGCATCATTAAAATCACCTGTTGTGCTACCCCAACCTTTTGTATTAAGAACTGCAAATTGTCCGGTACTATTTAGAGATGATATTTGTACTACATAATCTCCAGTTGCCGGACTGTAAGTTAAGTCTTCAGTAATAGTACCATCAACATCAATGCCGTTATATAGCACGATTACAGTTCCGGCTTTTAATGCTTTAAAACCATCACCAGACAAAGTGATATCTAGTGTGTCATCGCCATTAACTAATCTGTGATTTTGGAGATTGAGGTTATCGGAAACAACTAAAAGTTCAATCCATTCTTTCCCACCATCACTACCTTGGGAAAATTCGTTAATAATTACGTCACCAGTCTTAGCTAAAACCGAGTTGTAAGCTTGCATTACTTCCGCCCCAAATGCTAGGGTGGCTTCAATTTTCCCGGTGCTAAAATCTAAATCCCAATTACCGCCTAAAGCTGCATTACCAATTTTATGGGTGGAAGCGGCAACATTTGCTCCTGTCAGGCGACTAATCTGGTATACAAATTTTGTACCTCCTTTATTAGCCACATCACAGCCATAAAGCAGGATATCAGCATTATCGGTTAAAGCATTTGCCCACTGATGCAACTGCTGCCCATAAAATTCTAAATTCTCAGCACTCAGTTGGATTGTCCCCAGTTGTAAGCTACCTTCACTCCCGTGGGAGACAATGTGAACTGATTTAAATTTACCTACTGCCAAGGACTCTGTAATTTGGGTTATACCATCTCTTGTAGGATCAAGAATAACGACTTGCAAGCCAGGTTTTATCCCAGCTATCAGGCTTTTATACCCTAAAACTGTTGTATCTATAAATACAATTTCTTTAGTTGTTAGTTGTAATACATCCGAAAAATAAGTATTGGCTCTGTCAGCGTTCTTTTCGAGTAATTTCATGATGATTTGTTTGAGTAAATAAAATTCTGAGTTTAGATACGGAAATTGGTATTGGGAAGACAACACTCAGCAGTCAGCCAATCCTTCGCCATTAACTTTCATTGCCCAATGAGAGCGTAATGAATCAAAAAAACTTAATAGTTATCTAACTCAGTACACTCTATATAGAATGCTTGTTTTAGAATCTTTAGGTTTCTTCTTTATCAATCTACGAAATTAAAACTACTGGTACTACCGTATTTGTACTTATAATAAAAAATGTGTTTTTGAGGAAGACAGAGGAACTAATTACAGTAGTTTCATTGGCTGCTAATTCTGGTACAAGGAGCCTCTGGGTAATCAAGTTGCGATCGCCTAAATTCTTCAGAAAATCTTAATATTTATGAAAATCAACTAAAATTTTTATCCTGGCGATAACAGTAAGCTCTCAGATCCCCGACTTCTTTAAGAAGTCGGGGATCTTATTGTTCATAAATGATTTAGGATTGCTAGATTAAATTACCAAAATAAAGTTGTTTTACTTCTCTATCCTTCATTAGTCAATTAAACTAAATAATCCAAAATCACCATTTGGAGAATTGATATCAGTGTTATGGAAACAGCATGGCGCAAAACCCTGACTAGTTAATAGTTAGCGGTAAGAATCCCCATCGCTGACAAGGAAGGTATTAAACCAAATGAAAACAACTGACAAATCACAAATCAAGCGAGTAAATATTTTCGCCAAAAATGTAAATATGCAATATAATTTCTTCCAAACTTCAGTTTTCGTCAGAGTTAGCTAGCTAAAACTGTGTCTGCTTATACTTTACAAGCTGGGGATTGTGTAATAAAAATGTCACAAGCCGCTGTATAGATGAATATATTAAAGTAGCAGCATCAGAAAATGTATTGTATAAACAAATAGTAGATAGGACAGAGATAAATGAGCCAAAGGAAAATCTCAGCGTTGTTGCTAAAAAAATCAATAATCATTGTGCAAATAGTAACAAATAAAATTAGTAAATCTAGCTTTATGAAACGAGTTTAGATGAAACATGACTAGGCATCTGATGTGTCAGTTGCCATAATTATCTGTCTAGAACTTAACTTTAATTGAGTGCGAAATACATGGGACAAGGTTTTTTACAAATTGGGTTAACGCTGTGTATGGTCATAGCAATTACTTCTGTGTTCGGAAGATACATAGCAGATGTCTTCCAAGGAGAAAGAACACTGCTTGATTCTGTCATGAATCCGCTAGAGCGAAGCATCTACGCCCTAGCGGGTGTCAGACGGAAAGATAATATGACAGGTTGGCAGTATGCCAGAGCGATACTGTACAGCAACCTCGTCATGGGCATTGTAGTGTATTTACTGATATTTTTTCAGAGGTTTTTGCCTTGGAATCCCAATGGCTTAGTAGCACCTACTTGGGATACAGTGTTGCATACCACCATTTCCTTTGTGACCAACACCGATCAACAACACTACTCAGGGGAGAATACATTAAGCTATTTTAGTCAGGTAGCGGCTTTAGGTTTTGTGATGTTCACCTCTGCTGCGACTGGTTTGACGGTAGGAATTGCCTTTATCCGGGGATTGACTGGGAGAAAGTTGGGAAACTTTTATGTCGATCTTACCCGTGCCATTACACGCATATTATTACCCATATCGGTAATTGGCGCGATCGCCTTACTAATATTAGGTGTACCCCAAACATTGGGTGATACTTTAGTGGTGAAAACCTTAGAAGGAGCGACACAGTATATAGCTAGAGGCCCAGTAGCATCCTTTGAGATGATTAAAATGCTAGGCGAGAACGGCGGCGGCTTTTTTGGCGTTAACTCCGCTCATCCCTTTGAAAACCCCAATGGTGGCACTAATTTAATCGAAATGATCGCCATGATTTCGATTCCGGCAGCTATGATTTACACCTATGGTGTATTTTCCAATAATATCAAACAAGCTTGGCTGCTTTTCTGGATGGTGTTTATCATTTTTGTCATCTTAGTTGGGGTAACAGCAACCGCTGAACTCCAAGGGAATCCCCTCGTTAATGGCACCTTGGGAATAGAACATCCTAATTTAGAAGGTAAAGAAGTTCGCTTTGGCTGGGCGCAAACAGCACTATGGGCGGTGATGACTACCGCCACCATGTGTGGCGCTGTCAACGGAATGCACGATTCCTTAATGCCGCAAGGATTATTTTCTAGTTTATTTAACTTATTTCTCCAGATTATCTGGGGAGGACAGGGAACGGGAATAGCTTATCTATTGATTTACGTAATTCTCACCGTCTTCCTGACTGGGTTAATGGTAGGGCGTACCCCAGAATTTTTAGGACGCAAAATTGAAAAACGGGAAATTATCCTCGCCAGTATAGTATTACTGATACATCCAATTGCCGTATTAATTCCCAGTGCGATCGCCTTAGCCTACCCAATTTCCTTATCGGGAATTTCCAACCCAGGTTTTCACGGCATTTCCCAGGTAGTTTATGAATATGCTTCAGCCGCTGCTAACAACGGTTCCGGCTTGGCTGGTTTAGCCAATTCCCAACCAGCACCTACAGCCTTATGGTGGAATTTGAGTTGCTTATTCCCCTTATTAGCAGGACGCTACATCCCAATTATTGCCATCCTGCTACTAGCTGATAGTATGTCTGGTAAACAAACAGTTCCCGAAACTCCTGGTACATTAAAAACCGATTCTCTGCTATTTACTAGTGTTACAGCCGGGGTTACCCTAATTTTGGCTGTGCTAACCTTTTTCCCCGTTTTAGCTTTAGGCCCCATAGCAGAAGGTTTTAAACTAGCCTCTGGCAGTTAGAAGAATTACGGAGATTTAGGAGACACGGGGACGCGGTGACGCGGGGATGAGGAAGACAAGGTAGAAAATACTCTCCCCTGCCCCCTGCCCCCTGGTCACTGAGCGTAGTCGAAGTGCTGCCCCCTCCCCCGCCCCACCTCTCACTCACCAAATCTATGAATCCAGTTGCAACTACCTCCAAAACTAAACCCCCACGTTCTCGTCATCGCGATCGCCGTCAAGCAGGTAAAAAAGCGAAAGCACGTACTAGAAGCATATACTTACGCGCAATTGGGGACGCTTTTATTAAGCTAAGTCCCGGAAAGGCAATCAAAAACCCAGTGATGTTTTTGGTATGGATTGGTACATTAATTACCTTGGCAGTCACAATTGATCCCAACCTGTTTGGCCCAGTTGAGCAACCGAACGCCCAATTGTTCAATGGCTTGTTAACAGGAATTTTGTTCTTTACTGTTTGGTTTGCCAATTTTGCCGAAGCTGTAGCTGAAGGACGAGGTAAAGCCCAAGCCGAAGCCTTACGCTCAACGAAAATAGAGACGATCGCTAAAAAACTCGCTGCTGATGGTGCAATTACTGAAGTATCATCTACTAGCCTCAAACAAGGTGATACAGTCTACGTGGTAGCAGGTGATTTTATTCCCGCAGATGGGGAAGTGATCATGGGTGTAGCTTCTGTTGATGAATCGGCGATTACTGGGGAATCTGCACCAGTACTCAAGGAATCAGGCTCGGATGTTGCCAGTTCTGTCACTGGTGGTACGCGGATTATCTCCGATGAATTGATTATCCGCATCACCGCCGACTCCGGTAAAGGCTTTATTGATCGCATGATTGCCTTGGTAGAAGGCAAAGAACGCAGCAAAACACCCAATGAAATTGCCTTAACAGTTTTACTAGCAGCTCTGAGCTTAGTGTTTTTATTTGTAGTCGCCACTCTGCCTGCATTTGCCTACACTGTAAAAACTCCCATCAGCGTTTCCATTTTGATCGCCCTATTAGTCGCACTGATCCCCACCACAATTGGTAGTTTGCTCAGTGCCATTGGCATTGCTGGTATGGATCGCGTCGCCCAATTGAACGTCATTGCTACTTCCGGACGAGCAGTTGAAGCTTGTGGAGATGTTAATACTCTGATTTTAGACAAGACAGGTACAATTACCCTTGGTAACCGCTTGGCAGAAGATTTTATCCCGATCAACGGCCACTCAATGGAAGAAATCGCCAATGTAGCTTGGATAGCTAGTGTATTTGATGATACGCCTGAAGGTAAATCGATTCTCCGTCTGGCAGAAAGATTCGGCGCGAGAGTAGACTTTGATCCTAACCACGCCCAAGGAGTGGAATTTTCTGCCACAACCCGGATGAGTGGTACAAATCTACCAGGTGGACGAGAGGTACGCAAGGGCGCAGTTGGCGCAATTAAAGGGTTTGTCCGTTCTCGTAACGGGCGTGAAACCCCAGAACTTGATATTGTCTACGAACGAGTTTCCCAACAAGGAGGTACACCTTTAGCCGTTTGCTTAGATCGGGAAATCTACGGTGTAATTTATCTCAAAGATATAGTTAAACCTGGCATTCGCGAACGGTTCGATCAGTTACGCCGGATGGGAGTCAATACCATGATGCTAACTGGAGACAACCACATGACCGCTGCTGTCATTGCCAAAGAAGCCGGAGTTGATGACTTCATCGCCGAAGCCTCACCAGAAGATAAAATTGCTGTGATTCAACAAGAACAGAATCAAGGCAAACTGGTAGCCATGACAGGCGATGGAACTAACGATGCGCCAGCTTTAGCACAGGCGAATATTAGTGTAGCCATGAATACTGGTACTCAGGCAACCAAAGAAGCAGCTAACATGGTAGATTTAGATTCCGATCCCACCAAGCTGATTGATATTGTCAGTATTGGCAAACAATTGCTGATTACCCGTGGAGCTTTAACAACATTTTCCTTAGCTAATGATATCGCCAAGTACTTTGCAATTATTCCCGTAATATTTGCCTCTGCTAACTTGCAAAGCCTGAATATTATGAAATTGACTAGTACGAATACGGCAGTACTATCAGCTTTGATCTACAACGCTTTGATTATCCCTGCCTTAATTCCTTTAGCTTTAAAGGGTGTCCATTTTCAACCCTTAACAGCGAATAAACTACTGCAACGCAATATCTTGATATATGGTTTAGGTGGAATAATTTTGCCGTTTATCGCTATTAAATTAATAGATATGCTGATAACTCTGGCGGGATTGACCTGAACAATTGAGAATTTACCACTAAACGCTAAGGATGCACAGCATAAAGCAAAAAATGAAAAAAGAAGTTGATAATTTGGAGCTAGTACAGATATTATCATTTATTTGGTCACAAAGGCAAAAACAACGATTGCCCCTAGCAATTTTTATTGTGCTGTGCTTAAATTTGGCAATTGCTCCTGTAGTTTATGCCGCCTCTGATGACATGTTAGAACGGCGCTCTGCTTGGGCAATTGGCATCTTAGGCTTTGTCACAATCGCAATTGTTATTTACCTGTTTGTCGTCGTTTTTCAGCCAGAACGCTTCTAAAAATTCTCACCCTTATTCAAAATTTAATCCGGAAAACGAACGCATAAATTGTATGTCTATTATTCGCGAAATCATCAGAGCTATTCGTGTCACTCTGGTACTTTGGTTACTAACAGCAATCATATATCCTCTCTTCATTTTAGTAGTGGGTCAAGGCTTGTTCCCCGCGCAAGCTAACGGTAGTATCATGCAGAATATAAATGCAAAACCTATTGGTTCAGCTTTAATTGGTCAAGTATTTACATCAGATAAATATTTTCATGGTCGTCCCAGTACAGTCAGATATAGCCAAGGTAAAAAAGCTAAGCCAACGGGTATATCTGGCGGTAGTAATCTTGCTCCCAGTAATCCAGAATTACTCAAGCGGATTGTGGAGGACGCTAATCAATTTCAAGAAGAAAGTATTCAACCCACAGCCGATTTAATTTATACATCTGGCTCTGGTTTAGATCCACATATTTCCTTGAAAACAGCTAGAGAACAGTTAGAGAGGGTAGCGCGTGCCCGTAGTATTAAAGAAGATGAGATATTACCTTTAATCAATAAATATACTGATGGCAGATTTTTATGGATTTTTGGCGAGCCTGGAGTAAATATTCTGCGATTGAATTACGCGCTTGATTTGCAAGAAATTAACCGTGAGCAAAACCAATAAATTCAAGTGAGTTCGACAGACTGGTTTAATACGCTTTCAGCAAGGGGAAAGGGGAAGGGAACGCAAGCATCAGCCTTTTCCCCTTTTCCTTATTCTTCGCAACGCTGATACACTACCATCAAAGTGACTTTGAAGGGACGCCAACAAAACAAGCGATTAAGTTAGGTGGGTTAAAAACCTGATTTATAAGTCGCAAAAGTTGAATTTACGAGTCGCAAAAGTTTAATAAGCGAAACAATACATACCACCTAACAAGATGAATACTAACAAGTAAACCTTAAATTTTAGTGTGCGTTATAGCAATGCTGTAACGCACACTAAAATAATATGTGCTTTTTGTGTCATTTGTATAGGTGGCACATGAATATATGTTTACCAACGCTAAATTGTTAAGCGCCTATGATTATGGGTATCGACAATTAAGAGTTTTCGGAAATCCCATGCTCAAACAGATGTTAGCAGATTTAAATAATTATTTCCAGCGAGATAAAATTGTCCGTCATCTGGAATTTTTTCAAGACTTCATTATTGTTTTCCTCTGCTTGGGTTTGTTCTGTGTGATGCTCATCCGCTTAGTAGATATGTTCTCTTCATTTTTGCGTCCACTAGATTTAAGACAAGTAACATCAGATATCCTCTTCATTTTGATTTTAGTAGAGCTATTCCGCCTCTTAATTGACTATCTACAAGCACAGAGTATATCCGTAGTAGCAGCAGTAGAAATTACTATTGTTTCTGCTTTAAGAGAGGTGATTTTACGTGGTGTACTGGAAATTCCCCGCGATCAAATTTTGGGTATTGCTGTATTTTTACTAGTTTTAGCAGGAATTTTTGTGGCTTTACCACGTATGTCCCGATTGTTTGAACACTCAAGAATTGCTCATCCAGAAACTACAGAACACATTTAAAAATTTAAAATTATATTCCCCCTAAATTTATTTAGGGGTTGTATTGCTGATGATTTTGATTAGGATATCAGCCCAGTTTGCTTATAAATAGGACATATTATCTTTTTCATTTCCGGTAGCTTTTTGGCAAAGTAAAAAGCGCCAATAGAACAACAAACACCACCAAATAATAAAGCATTTGCTACTCCAATTTGACCAGCTAATCCCCCAAAAAATAAATTACCGAAAGGTAGTATCCCCAAAAAACCTGTTGTGAATATACTTGTGACTCTACCGCGTTTATTTTCATCAACGAGGATTAATTGAATAAAATTGCTAATAGCAATCAAGCTCAAGGTATTAGTCATCCCCACAATAAAAATTAAAAATAGACAAGCTTCTAAACTGGCTGAACGCGAAAAAATTACCAAGCTAAGACCAAGAATCATAGTAGAATTAGCAATTACCTTCTCTAAACCAGTAACTTTTTTCCGTAGTATTAAGAAAAGTCCCGCTACTATAGAACCAAATGCCGAAGCCGTCATAATATATCCCATAGTTTCGGCATTACCTTTTAAGACATCGGCTGTAAAAATGGGCATCAAATTAACATAAGTCATTACCATAAAACAAATAACAACTTGCAACATTAACACATATTTGATTGGTAAAAATTCATAGGTATAAACAAAACCTTCCTTTAAATTTTTCCAAATTTGAGATTTACCAGACGAGTCTTTGTTGGGAAATGACTTAATGCGAACAGTTAAAATTGCCGAGATAAATGGAAAATAACTCACACTATCTACCAAAAAACAGGAAGCGGCTCCAACTTTAGCAAGTAAAAAGCCACCAACCATAGGGCTGATAAATTTAGCTGTATTAATTAAGAATGAATGAATGGAAATTGCACTATAAGTATCTGCTTTATTATCCACAATCCGAGGAATAGCTACTAGGCGTGCTGGTAAATCGAAAGCTTTAACAATTCCTTGCAGTATACCGATGATGATAATCCAAATAAAGTTGATGTCACCAGTAATACTTAAATAAGTTAAAGTACCAGATAACACAATAGAAACAAACTGAGTAGTTAGTAAAACATATCGTAGGTTCCAACGATCTAATAATACTCCTACTAAGGGTGTAAGAACCAAGCCTGTAGCTTGATTTGTAAATCCAGCTATACCAACTAAAATGGCTGAGTTAGTGAGTTGATAAACCATCCATACTAAAGCAAATTGAGTCATCCAGGAGCCAAAAAAAGATACACTTTCTCCAATTACAAAACAACAAACATTGGCAGATTTAAGTGCAGGCGGAATCTGGAAAAAACCAAACTTTAGTTTGTGTTTAAGAGAATTTGCTTGATTAATTTGCGCCATCAGTTTTCCTTTTTTGAAAATAGATACAACCCTGTTTGTCAGCACAATTCCTGTCAAAGCTTGATCGAGCTTGTAAATTAATGAATAATTTTAGCTTTACTTAAATTTAGAAAAACTTAAATTTAGAATACTTAGTATTTGGCGATAAAAAAAACTGACATAAGCAATAACTGCCTTTAGTTAAAGATTATGCCATTATAAATACGTTAATTTGGTAGATATACCGTAGTATTATATAGGATACATCACCAAAATCTCAAGTTTTACTAACTATTTTTCTATACTGAAAGTGATAAAAGTTGGTGAAACCTCACTCATTGAGAAAAAGTAGCTTTTAAAGCCACAGCAATTTCCATCAATACCTGACTCGCTGTTGTATGTGCAGCAAGTGTTACAGGTTTTCCCGTATCACCTGCGGTACAAATACTCGGATCAATGGGAACTTGTCCCAATAGCGGTGCTTGAAGTTCTGCGGCTAATTTCTGACCGCCACCACTACCAAAAATTGGGGTTTGCGTGCCATCATTATTGATGAAATAGCTCATATTCTCGATGATACCGAGAACGGGAACGCCCACTTGGCGGAACATATAGATACTACGACGGACATCAGCGATCGCAACCTCTTGGGGAGTAGTTACCAAAATCACCCCACAAATAGGACTTTCTTGCACAATAGTGATTTGCGCATCTCCCGTACCAGGAGGTAAGTCAATTAGCAGATAATCTAGTTCTCCCCACTCTACTTCTTGAATAAATTGGGTGATAATTTTGTGTAAAACCGGGCCGCGCCATGCTAAAGGATGGTCTGGTTCTGCCAACAAACCCACCGACATAACTTTGATACCATGAGCTACTAAAGGTAAAAATCTTTGACCATTGGGAGTAGCGATCGCCTGAACTTCAGATTTTCCCAGGGACAGCATTTGGGGAACGTTAGGCCCGTAAATATCAGCATCCAACAATCCAACTTTTGCACCAGCTAACACCAGCGCAACTGCTAGATTAACTGAAATTGTAGATTTACCGACCCCTCCTTTACCGCTAGAAACTGCAAGTGTAGTTTTGACTCCAGGGATAGTGCAAAGTTGAATGTAAGTTTTTTTGCACCAAGTCAGAGGCGAAAGCGCTGTTTGAATCTCCGCTTGTAATTGCTGCTGATGAGAACCGATGTAAAGGCGTAAATAAATGTAGTTATCAACAATACGCAGATTTCGCACCATCCCCAAGCTAACAATGTTGTTTTTCAGTGTCGGTTCGATAACTTGCTTGAGGATTTGAATAACTTCTTGTTTGCGGTTTGAAGTGACAGTATCTAATTCTACCTTGTCTTCTGAATCGTGGAAAGGTGGTTGGTGATTTGACATGAAGAACTCCAGAAAATATTTTTCTCAAAAATTGCGCCAGTTCAACTGATGTGTGGATCATAATTCTTTTTATGTGAATTTTATACAATAGCTGGTAAATGATTGCAGCCATGCGTAAAAGAGATTTATTGCTTCTGGTATACACTCAAGCTTGATAGACAACCCTATTGGAAGAGTGAAAATAATTTTTTATTTGTTATATCTATAATTAGGTTTTTGAGTTAATCTACTCAGCTAAATATTAAAATCGGCTTCTCTCTAAGTTGGGATTTATGCTTAAGCGACGAATGTGTATTAATCACATTTTCTCAATTAATAATAATTTTCGCTTAATTAGTGAAATATGACAAAGGTCATTTCCCGTATTAGCCAATACAAAATATTTGCTGAACAAATATAAAAATATAACCGAGAACAATTTATATGCAACCTAGAGAAATATGGCAAAACTATCAAGTACTAGATGTATCTTCTAACCCAACCACCTCTAACGAAGTTCAAACTCAACCTGCAAAAATTGATAATCTAATACTCAGTGATACATTTATCGCCCAGTCAGGAACTTTTTTAGCTTTTGTGGTTTTTTGGGGTGGAATATTAATAATTGCCACGAGAAAATTGAAGTTATTATCTGATCGTCAGCTTACTGAACCAATGAATGATTGTGCTAACTTACCTTGTATAAAATGCCGTTATTTTGCCAGAAATCATTATCTAAAATGTGCTGTGCAGCCATCAATAGCGTTGACTAAAGACGCAAATAATTGTGCTGATTACCAGCCTAAGAGCGAAGTAGGTACTGTGGACTGGGGGCTAAGGGTTAAGGATTAGGAGTTAGGTATTAGCACAAAAATTTTGATGAGTTAGTAGTCAGCAAAAAGCGTGCTGAATAATCCAGGACTGAAGCACAAGCACAAAGCGGAGATTTCATCCTAATTTCATTTCGGGCTGTCAAACTATGTATTGAAGGGCAGTAGTCACGTATAGAGCGATTATCTGGGTAATTGTTTTACCCAAGAAAAAAATAAATTACCAAAAAGCTTGACTCTCCACTCAACTAGAGATTGCTTAATGAAATCAGGATTCTATGGAAATCATCCTTATGCAACTCCCTACTCGGAAACACAACTTTTTGGTATTTACTTTTGTAGCGATCGCTTCTTTGTCCAGTAGTCTGTTAACAGCCTGTTCTACAACTACTTACCGCACCAGAACCCAAACACCAGTACCATACATTACTACCCGCGATACTAGCGATAAACAACAGAGCAAGCAGCATGGTGGAATGGATCACAGTGGTATGAACCACAGCATGGCGATGGATTTAGGCCCAGCTGATGCTAACTATGATTTACGCTTCATTGATGCGATGATTCCCCACCATCAGGGAGCAATCCTCATGGCTAAGGAAGCACAGCAAAAATCAAAACGCCCGGAAATTAAAAACCTATCAGGCGAAATTATCAAAGCCCAGAACCAAGAAATTAGCCAGATGAAAAGCTGGCGCACAGCTTGGTATCCGAAAGCGGGAGATAAACCAATGGCTTATGATGCTCAAAAGGGTCAGATGATAGAGATGTCATCTGAGCAAATGCAAGCCATGATGATGAACATGGACTTAGGTGCTGCTGATGCAGAATTTGACCTACGCTTTATTAACGCCATGATTCCCCATCATGAAGCAGCTGTGACAATGGCCAAAGATGCTTTGCAAAAATCCCAGCGTTCTGAAATTAAGAACTTAGCTCAAGCAATTATCAAAGCACAAGATACTGAAATTAACCAAATGAAACAGTGGCGAACAGCTTGGTATAACAAGTAAATCACCTCGAATTAGGAATTACCAATTACGAATTGGTATAACCACTTAAGCTCGACTTTATCCAAAATTAAGAACTCGGCTTTCCTGAGCTTGCAAAAATCCTGGTTTTTTGGCAAATACTTTTTCCATATCACTAATCTGCGATTTTGTTCAAAAACTAAAACTACCGTCCCGCCAAGGTTTTAGCGTCTGGTTTTCGTTTTCGTAAAAATGGATAAAGTCGAGCTAAGACAATATTTGAGGATGAGAAGAGAACTTATCCCAATCTATTACTAAGGCATCCCAAAGAATCTTAACATCATCAGGATATGAACTAGGGTTATTTTTATAATTGCGAGTAATATAAACCATTAAGTTGTAGCAAATATTGACTTGACCAGCAATAATCAAATTATCTAATTGGTTATCTTCAGTAAACCAAAGAGTAGTTGGCATATTTGCAGCAGCATCAATGACTTTGAGAATTTCCGGTGATGCTGGTTGGACTCCTGGTAATTTAGTTGGTTTACTACCAGTTCTTAATTTGTAAATTAGATTAGCAATGATTTTTTGTTTAGCTGGGTTATTATCTTTATCTTCGGCTTTATTATATTGTTGATAAATAAAAGTAAAACCCATTTGGCGAATACGGTTCATGAATACTGAACCAGCCATCGCTTGTAAAGAGCTTAAACGTAAATAAATACCATTAACTACTTGGTTAACTGTTAATTTTTTTAAATCGTTCCAAGCAAGTATACCAACTTGAGGTATTAGCGGTAAAATTCGGTTTTTAATAATATTTCGCCCCCATAAGAGAATAAAAGCGGTTATAGTCGCTAGTAAAATGGGTATAACATATAAGAAAAAATCTAGCCAAATAAATTCACCGCTGATATAGTCTTTAATTGATTCATAACCTGTTGTTACTAATGTAAATATACAGAATAAAATTATTATGTTTGACAACCAATCAATTGCTTCTAAAGTCAGTTGACTAACTTTTATCGCTTTGGGAAAAGAATAAAAATCACCAGGTCTTTGATCAACGTCAGAGATAATAAATAAATCTAGTACAAAATTATTGCGTTTATTAGCTAACCACAAACTTTCAATTCCTTGGTTGTCATAAATTCCTCCATCCATCAAAGCAATATCTTGAGTTTGTTCATCATCTAATAATGGCACTTGGCTATATTCTCTTGCTAGTTCTTTATCTGGTATTAGTATATTTTCATCTACAAATTCTTGGTTAGTATCTGATTGGGTAATTCTATTAGATACTGTTTTTTGGACATTCTGGAAAGCGGTCTCTTTTGACCAATTAAAATCTCCTGGAAAAGCCAAAGGTTCAAAGCCACCAGGAAAACAGGAAGACGCTGCTACAATATCGGCAATTCTGATGTCTGCGGCATCAGATTCATTAATTGATATATGACCATTACCAATTTTGGCGTTGGAGTTGGTACTACGCTGAAACCGAAAAGCTAATCCACTGCGAAATTCTGTGGCGTTAAAGATGACTTCTTTTAAAGGAATATTAGCGTTGATAATATCCCCAAAGCGATAGGCTCTGCCATGAGAATCTTGCAGAAAAGTTTCTGCGTAAACTTCGGCACTAGCAGTAATTAAATCGGTTCTTAATGATGGTGTAGTCGATTTTCTTGTATTTAGTTTTTTTAAAGCTAATTCTACGAGTTTGGTATTTTTCAAAAAACTATAATATTCTTGATAAAATTCCTGAAAAGATTTTCCTTCTACTAAAGATAAAGTATATTTTGCTCCTGTAAATGTTCCTCCAGATACGGTAGATATCATTTTGACTTGCTTCAATAAATCGACCCGATTTAAATAAGACAATAGTCCTAAATGAAATACCGCAGCCCGATAACCGCCGCCTGACAATGCTAGTCCAATATTTTGAGGTAAATTTGATTTCTCAGAAGTGTGAGTCATGGAATTTTTACTAATAAATTGAGTTTATCTAGTTTGCGCAATCCTTACCTTAAGGGCGATCGCTTGCATCATTTAGTCAATAACATCAGCAAAAAGCCCCCTAATTCCGCAATCTGCCATAAAAAGGGCTAGATTACGCAAATTAGCATTATTCTAAATTCAAGATAACTTGTATTAAATATTGCTTAACATAAGTACAGCGAATTTACGGGATTCATTTTTGACTTTAGGCTCTAAATCATCAGAGTTTGTCAGTGCTTGATTTCATCCCAATTTCATTTCCAGATGAAAGACTGGGAATTATAGCTTTGTTTACGCTGTCCATAAATAAAGAATTCCTGATAGCGATGTCCAACTCTCTGCGTTCCCAAGCACCTACAACAATTTACTCTATTTCTGGCGCACTACTGAGCCTGCTTATGTTGGCAAATTCCGCAGTAGTTTTAGCCCACGGCGGACATGGTAATGAATTTCAAGGAGGAACTGAAGCTAATTCAGCTACCACAGCTATTCAAGTTGATGCGCAAACAGCTAAACGGTTAGGAATTAAAGTCGAAGCAGTTAAACGCCAGCCGCTAGCTGTTGGTATAAAAACCACGGGACAGATTGAAACTTTACCCAGCCAAAAAGTAGAGGTAAATACCCCAATTGCTAAGGCGAAAGTGGTGGAGTTGTTGGTGGAACCGGGTGCTACAGTGAAAAAAGGTCAAGCAGTAGCTGTGGTATCTAGTCCTGATTTGGTAGAATTGCGGGTTAATTCCCAAGAAAAGCTCGCAGAAGGTCAGGCAGATTTACAACAAGCTTTAGCTGATTTAAAATTAGCGCAGCAAAACCGCGATCGCTATCAAGAAATAGCCGCTGCTGAAATTGCCCAGGCGCAGACTCAAGTTGCATTTGCTCAAGAAAAGTACAACAAAGATCAACAGTTAGTCAATGCTGGTGCTTTACCCCAACGCACCGCCCTGGAATCTCAAACCCAATTAGCTCAAGCTAAGGCGGAACTCACTAAAGCTAGCAGTCGCCGGGAAGTGATTGAGGCAGAAAATCAGCTAAAACGTTCGACTTCCGCAGTTGAAGTGGCAAAATCGCGGATTAAACTTAGTTATACCACTTATCAAACTCGGCTTTCGCAATTGGGAACCCGCGCCAATGCTCAAGGATTAGTGACGGTGGTATCGCCTATTACTGGTAAGGTTAGCGATCGCGAAGTTACTCTCGGTCAATCATTTGAGGATACAGGCGGTAAATTGATGACCATTGTCAATGACAGCCGGGTTTTTGCCACAGCGAATATTTATGAAAAAGATTTAAATAAAGTTAGAACTGGTCAACGGGTAAATGTTAAAGTTGCTGCTGTATCTAACCGTATTTTTACAGGAATAATTACCCGGATTGGCTCTGTAGTGGAAGGGGAAACGCGAGTTGTACCAGTACAAGCCGAACTGGAGAACTCTGGCGGATTGCTCAAACCGGGAATGTTTGCGGAACTGGAAGTTTTAACAGCGCAAACATCATCAGCTATTTTAGCTATCCCCAGTGCGGCGGTAGTGGATGCAAACGGTAAGAAACAGGTTTATCTGCAAAATGGTAACGCTTACCAGCCGGTGGAAGTTACTTTGGGTGAAACTTCTGGCGATATGGTGGAGGTAAAGACAGGTTTATTTGAAGGTGATTTAATAGTTACACAACGCGCTCCGGAACTTTACGCACAATCCCTGCGGGGGAGTGGCACTTCTCTCCGAGACGCTCCGCGAACGACTTCGCTCAGTGCGCAAGCAGGGGAGAAAAATGTTAATTCTTCACTTCCTTTGTGGGTTGGAATTGGGGGAGGAGTTGCACTTTTCGGTGTAGCTTTTATGGGTGGTGTGTTCTGGGCTAGTCGTCGCAGCAAACATCAATATCCATTAACTACAGCGCCAGCAGATGTATCGCCTCAATGGGTTGATAACCATCACGTAGCAAATCAGGATTCAGAAATCACGATTGATACGAAGTTGAGATAAATAATGGTGATGACGGTTGACGGTTGACGGTTGACGGTTGACGGTTGACGGTTGACTGTTGACGGTTGACGGTTGACGGTTGACTGTTGACGGTTGACGGTTGACTGTTAGGAACTATGTGGTGAGCAGGATTTTTAATCTCAAATCTAAAATTGTATAACGATGCTTAGTGCGATAATTAAGTGGGCGATCGCTCGTCGTTGGCTAGTGGTTCTGAGTGCAATTATCCTGATGATTTGGATATTTCGCACAATTATCCAAATGCCTTTGGATGTTTTTCCTAGTTTTGCACCACCGCAAGTGGAAATTCAAACTGAAGCGCCAGGACTCGCGCCGGAAGAATTGGAATCTTTGGTAACTTTACCGATTGAAAGTGCAATTAATGGTACTCCTGGGGTGACAGCAGTACGTTCATCTTCAGCTGCGGGGATTTCTGTTGTCACAGTCATTTTTAATTGGGGAAGTGATATTTATCAAGCTCGCCAGTTGGTAACTGAGCGATTACAACAAGCACAAAGTAAACTACCAGCCGGGGTAGAAACGCCGCAAATTTCTCCTACTAGTTCCCCGATTGGTACTGTATTGCAATATGCTTTTACTGCGGAAACTACTGCTTTAATGGAAGTGCGGCGGATTGTTGATTGGCAAGTGACAAATCGGCTTTTGGCTGTTCCGGGTGTGAGTCAGGTTGTAGCTTACGGTGGGGATATTCGCCAATATCAAGTATTAGTTGATCCAGAGAAATTAAAAGCTTTTAATGTTACTTTGTCCGATGTAGAAGAAGCAACGGCTGCGGCTAATATTAATGCTTCTGGTGGCTATTTGATTACGCCTGATCGCGAAAAACTAATTCGGGGTATTGGCAGAATTGAATCGCTCGCAGACTTACAGCAATCAGCGATTACTGCCCGGAATGGTACGCCAGTAAAAATATCTGATGTTGCTGATGTGCAAATTGGGGCGGCTATTAAAAGGGGTGATGGCAGTTTTAACGGTAAAAAGGCAGTCATCGTCATGATTAATAAACAGCCGCAAGCCGATACACCCACGGTTACCCAGGCGATAGAACAGGCGATCGCCGAAATTAAAGTGGGCTTACCTCCAGATATCAAAGTCACTCCCACATTTCGTCAAAAAAATTATATAGATTCCTCGATTGAAAATCTTCGAGAAGCTTTAATAGAAGGCAGTATTATTGTTGCTTTTATTCTCATTCCCTTTTTGATGAATTGGCGTAACCTCATCATCTGTTTAAGTGTACTTCCCTTATCTTTGTTACTAGGAATATTGCTTTTAAATTGGTTAGGACAAGGTTTAAATACAATGACTTTGGGAGGGTTAGGTATTGCCATTGGTTCGGCGGTTGATGATGCAATTATCGATGCCGAAAATGTCTACCGCAATCTGCGAGAAAATAAATATTCTCCCAATCCTCGACCTGTGTTAGATGTAGTATTTGACGGTTGTCAAGAAGTAAGAGATTCGGTATTTGGAGCGACAATAATTACTATTGTTGTCTTTGCTCCTGTGTTTGCATTATCTGGGGTAGAAGGTAGCATTTTTATCCCAATGGGGTTAGGCTACATGGCAGCAGTGATTGCTTCGACTATCACAGCCTTGACGATAACTCCGGCTTTATGTGCAATTTTATTACCTTACGGTCACTTGCCAGAAACCGAACCTTGGGTGGCGAGATTTTTTAAGCGGCTGTATTATCCACTGTTGACATTTTCGCTGCGGCGTTCGGTAATTATTTTAGTTTTGGCTACTGCTAGTGTAGTCGCTGCTAGTGCGATCGCGCCTAGTTTCGGCAGAGTGTTTTTACCTGAGTTTCAGGAGCAAACTTTGGTAAATACCATCACTCTCTATCCCGGTGTATCTTTAGAAGCTACAAATGCGGCTGGTGAAACAATTCAGCAAGCACTCAAAGGCGATGGGCGATTTCCTTATGTACAGTTGCGTTCGGGACGTGCGCCTGGTGATGGGGATGCAGCTGGGGTGAATTTGGCACATTTGGATATTGAATTGAGCCGCGAAGCTATCAAAGATAGAGCGGGGACAATTAAAAAGCTGCGCCAAGAATTTGCTAAATTACCAGGAGTTGCGCCAAATATTGGTGGTTTTATCTCTCACCGGATGGATGAGGTATTATCTGGAGTAAGAAGTGCGATCGCAGTTAAAATTTTCGGTTCGGATTTAGCAGAACTCCGCACCCTTGGAAGTCAGGTAAATGAGGTTATGAAAACTGTAAATGGTATTGTCGATTTACAACTTGAACCTCAAGTACCCATCGAACAAATACAAATTAAATTTAACCGTACAGATGCTTCTCGCTATGGTTTAACCGTCGGCAAAATTTCCCAAATTATGGAAACTGCTCTCAATGGTAAAGTAGTTTCGCAAATCTTAGATAAACAACAAACTTTCGATTTGGTTGTCTGGTTAAAGCCAGATGCACGACAAAATTTAGATACAATTCGCAACTTATTGGTTGATACTCCTAACGGACAAAAGATTCCCTTAGCCCAAGTTGCCGCAATTGAAAATGGCACAGGGGCAAATACGATTAATAGAGAGAATGTCTCGCGGTTGATTGTCGTATCTGCTAATACTAGCGGTAGAGATTTACGCTCGATTGTCAATGAAATTCAAGAAAAAGTTAATCAACAGATACATCCGCCCTCTGGTTACTATATCCAGTATGCAGGTCAATTTGAGGCGCAAGAACGAGCCACGCAAAATATCTTAATTTCCAGTGCTATCGCTTTTGTTGCCATTACAGTTATCATGTACATTTCTGTTAAATCTCTTCCTTCCACCGCCATGATTATGATTAACTTACCTTTGGCATTAGTCGGAGGAGTATTTTCAGTAGCTTTTTCTGGCGGTATTATCTCTATTGCCTCTTTAGTTGGCTTTGTCACCTTATTTGGAGTTGCAACGCGCAATGGTTTATTACTAGTAGATAATTACAACACCAAATTTGCGCAAGGAATGCCTTTAAAGGAAGTATTAATTAAAGGTTCAATGGAAAGATTAAACGCTATTTTGATGACAGCCTTTACTTCAGCTTTAGGATTAGCACCCTTAATAGTTGACAGCGGACCTGGGAAAGAAATATTACAACCTTTATCAATTGTAGTGTTGGGCGGTTTGGTTACCTCCACAGCTTTAACACTGGTAGTTATACCTGCTTTATATGCTAAGTTTGGCAAGATTTTGTTACAAAAATCATGAATTTAATTGAGGATTAAATCTATGAATTCATTCAAATCTAGCTTGTTGATTCTCGCAAGTATTGGTTTAATTTTCTTGGCAGCTTGTAGTAACAATCAACCTACAGCTAATACAGAAAAAAATCCAACTGCATCTAGCACTAATACTCAGCCTTCAGCTGCGCCTGTTGCTAAAACAGAAGGGAAGCATGGTAAAACTCATGGCGGTCAAGTTGTCGAGACAGGCGCTTACCATTTAGAGTTTGTCCCCGAGAAAGAAGCGAATACAACTCACATGGATTTATATTTACAAAATGGCGACAATCACGAAGCCATACCTGATGGCAAAGTAACGGCTCAAGTACAGTTACCTGATGGAAAACAAAAGACAGTTCCTTTTACTTATGATGCTAAAGACAAGCATTATACAGGTTTATTAAAAGAAAATTTAACTGGTCAGTATCAGGTGAAAATTAATGCAGACATTAAAGGTAAAAAAGTAGATGGGCGTTTTAATTTTAATCGCTAAGTAGGGCGGTGCATTGAAAATATGTCATTTGTCATTTGTCATTTGTCATTTGTCATTTGTCATTTGTTATTTGTTATTGGTAAGCGTTTAAAGGCTATTGACGTAAAGTACATAGTTTGGTGCAATTACGAACTTACATTAAATGTTAGCTGGCTAGCAGCGAACTCAGATTATTTGAAGTTTTGCGGCGCGGTTGATACTGCTATTAATACAGAACAGATGGTAAAAAAGCCCCTGTCGGTTCGTTATACAGGCCGAGACTCATCAACGTTTCGGTCTGGATAACACGTAAGCCATGCTTTAAACACCAACGAAACAAGTCGGCGTTGCGCATGGGAACATAAAAGCCCGACCCATAGAAGGCTGGAGCCGCGCCTATCAGCGCCTTTAGATCCTCATTATTCTCGCCAACAGCGTGACCGAAGAAGCCAATTTCGGTGGTATAGCCCGATACGCGCCCATCACACTGGACAAGGGTAGCTGTACCCCGTTCCACAGCATCCTTGAGTTCGCCCGCCCGGTCATGACCATGAATGCGATAGCAGAGTTGATTACACACCGTAAAGTCGGCCTCAGTCGCTGGACGAACGGTGCGGCCAGGTATTGCCAAGCTGAATGGCTGTCCTTGAAGGTTCGCCAGTGGCTCACGCAAATCGAAGCCGAGTTTGGTGTACAGAGCAAGAGAGCGGCTGTTATGCGCCGCCTGAACCAGCCGCACACCAGCATAACGTTTTTCCTGTACCCGCTGTAAAACATGTTCCATCAGGCGACGACCAACCGATCTATTTTGCGCGGCGGGGTCTACCGTAGTGGGGCCGATTCCGGCGATCGTGTCGCCTTCCCACAAAAAATTGCTGCCGATGATCCGCCCATCCTCAGTTTCAGCCACGACAGCATAAACCGTCGGGTGCGCCAACAGTTCGCTCAACATATCAGCCGCAAACTCCGCAGAAGGAAAGTCGGGTGTGAAGCTATGTTGTTCCGCAATATCACGGAAGGCTTCATATAAAATGGTGCCACAGGGGAGTGCGTCTTCGGGTCGTCCCGCACGCAGCATCACCGAAGATTGTTGTGCAGATACTTTGTCCATGATGAAAAAGCTTTTAAGTCTTGTGTTCGCAACTTTGCGCATTTTACCGCAAGAGTTAGAAAATCGAGATTAATTGCTTTGCAGACAATTTTTCCGTTTATCAGGTTTTTTTCGGCTTTGACGTTTTCCGGTTTCGCGTACCCGGAATCAACTTCAGGGTTCCCGGAATCAACTTCCGGGTTGACGTTTCCGTGTTTCGCGTACCCGGAATCAACTTCAGGGTTCCCGGAATCAACTTCCGGGTTGACGTTTCCGTGTTTCGCGTACCCAGAATCAACTTCCGGGTTCCCGGAATCAACTTCCGGGTTGACGTTTCCGTGTTTCGCGTACCCGGAATCAACTTCAGGGTTCCCGGAATCAACTTCCGGGTTGACGTTTCCGTGTTTCGCGTACCCAGAATCAACTTCCGGGTTGACGTTTCCGTGTTTCGCGTACCCGGAATTAACTTCCGGGTTCATCTTTCAGTGGTAACGGCTTCAGCATTCAAATTTTGAACTTCAGTGTGCGCGTACCAAACGCCGCTTCACGAAATTATTGATACAAATTACTCCCGCAACTTCCCCAGCTTGCCTAAATATATCAACCTTAAAGTAAAACGGTATTAGTCAACAGTCAACCATCAACAATCAACATATGCGAGTACTACTAGTAGAAGATGAGCAAGATTTAGGTGGTGCTATTAAGCGAACTCTTACCCAACACAAATATTTAGTAGATTGGGTAATAGATGGTGATGATGCATGGGCATATTTAGAAAATAGTTGGACGCAATATACACTAGCTATTTTTGATTGGATGATTCCAGGAATATCTGGTTTAGAATTATGCAAACGCCTACGCCATCATAAAAATCCTCTACCTGTGTTAATGTTAACAGCTAAAGATAGCATGGAAGATAAAGTGGCTGGGCTGGATGCGGGCGCAGATGATTATTTAGTCAAGCCATTTGGCATGGCGGAATTATTAGCCAGATTGCGGGCATTACAGAGGCGATCGCCCCAATTTCAGCCACAGGAATTAACTGTTGGCAACCTAACTCTCGATTATGGTAACAATTTGGTTGTTAGTCATAATGCTACGGGAAACAAACAGGAAATTCCTCTCACCAATAAAGAATTTCAGCTACTAGAATATTTTATGAAGCACCCCAACCAAATTGTCACCACAGAACAAATTCGTAATCAGCTTTGGGAAGTCAGCGCCGAACCAGTGAGTAATGTGGTAGCAGCGCAAATGCGTTTGCTGCGTCGCAAACTAGCTAATAGCGGCTGCGAGAACATAATTGAAACTTTACATGGTACGGGATATCGTCTGAATCTTACCGTTGATACTCGCCATTTTTAAGAAACATAGGGGGGTATGAATTGTGGCTGTGTGCTTTACCTCGGTGCTTTACGCCAACCATTTGCGATCGCTTCTGACTCAGTGCAAAACCATTTTTCTCCGCCTGCTGGATCAATTACTGTTGATTCATAATCTTCTGCTCCTGGAACGTGGTAAACCTTAGCTCCCGTATTTATAGAGATGTTACCTTTGATGTTGCATCCTGGTTTAGTGACAAATTTAATTAGAGAAGGAGAACGGCTAGGATTAAATTCTTGCGCGAGAATCGCAATCATAACCATAACCCCAATGCCGATAAATTTTGGCACTAACCTGCGTTTTTTGACATTTTGCTTCTTCGGCAAAGTTTGAGATGAAACTCCTTCAATCGATGCATTGGTAGCGCTAAATTTTCCATTTGCTTCAGTTGTTAGCCGGTAAATAATCGTATCCCCGACTTTCGGACGGCGAGCCGTTCCCTTCAATGCACTGATATGAATAAAAATTTCTTTATTGCCATGAGCAGGTTTTATGAAGCCGAAACCCTGATCATCTTTCCATGTTGTTAATTTACCTTTGTGAAAAACAGGTGTCATGAAATACCCTCATATTATCTGCCTGTTTTATAGTGTTCCCAGACAAAGGCAAAATGACAACATCAACCTAATCCAAAAAACAAGCAATCCAATGGCAAGTAAACTCGTTGATTCATATGATTTGCGATCGCACTCGGATACTTACAGATCAGGGTTTTGTGTGGCATAGCCCTACCTACGTGTATTTCTTAATTGATATTTTATGAACCAAAATGAACTATTTCAGGAAACCCGCCTGCGCTTGGCGCTATGGTATGCGCTTGTTACGGCTTTCATTTTAAGCATTTGCGGATTTGGTATCTACAGAGCAATCTCTCATGCTTATTGGATGACATTAGATAGAGAACTGGAATCTGTGGCGGGAACTTTACATGATACTATTGAATTAAAATTACATCAACCTGGTAAATTAGAACCAGTAATAGATCAGCTTTTACCTAATATTTGTGTAGTTGGACAAAGTTGCATTCAAGAAAAATCAAATCCCAAACGCCATATTTTAAGCGCCATCAATCACAGCAATTACTATGTACGTTTTTTCAATAATTCAGGACGCTTAATTGCTATAGCAGGTAGTCATCCAGAAGAGTTACCGAGAGCTTTAAATAAGGAACTTTGGCAAACTCTAAAAGACAGTAAAGGCAATTCTTATCATCAAATTTCTTTTGTGCTGCACACCCAAGACAATCGCGATTGGGGTTACATTCAAGTAGGGCGAAGTATTGCGGATTTTCAGAGTTATCTGACTGCTGTAAAACTCACTTTAATATTTGGATTACCCATCCTCATGCTTCTGGTTGGTGTTGCTAGTTGGTGGTTAGCAGGATTAGCAATGCAACCAATTTATCGCTCATATCGACAAATTCAACAATTTACAGCCGATGCAGCACATGAATTACGCACACCTTTAGCTGCAACTCAAGCAACCGTAGAATCAGCGCTGATGTTATCTCACCTGGATGAAACAGAAGCGCAGGAAATTCTCCGCACTACCCAACGTCAAAATCAGCGACTCACAACTTTGGTGACAGATTTACTGTTATTAACTCGCCTGGATCGTCAATCAGTACCAATGCAACGGGAAATTTGCTGTTTGGATGATATTATTAACGACTTAATCGAGGAATTTGCCGCTTTAGCGATCGCATCTGAGATTACACTCACATCTTCAATTCGGGTTTCCCATCCTCTAAATGTTATCGCCAATCAAGATCAGCTTTATCGTTTGTTTTCTAACTTAATTGTCAATGCCATTCAATACACCCCACCCGGCGGAAAGGTAACGGTTGACGTAAACCGCAATGATTATTATGCCGTGATTCAGGTGCAAGATACAGGCATTGGTATTCCCCAAGCAGAACTAACGCGGATTTTTGATCGCTTTTATCGCGTGAATAGCGATCGCTCTCGCAGCACTGGTGGTTCTGGGTTAGGATTAGCGATCGCCCAAGCAATTGTTCAAGCACACCACGGTGGCTTAACAGTAAAAAGTGAACTAAGTAAAGGTAGTACTTTTACTGTGGATTTACCCTTTGATGTCCTCTCAATCGATAGTTTTGGCTCTATTTACCCATTGAAAAGGCTGTATCGCCTGTTACGCTCTATCAATAAAAATTAAACTTGCCAAAACTTGTACTTTTCTTAGCTCGCGCACAAGAGACTGGGCTTGATATTTATATAGTGGTGTGGGCAATATTCCCGGTAAATGATCCATCCATTGCCTAGCAGTAGTGAAACTACATCCTGTAATCATGGCTATTTCTTCTGCACCATCAGCCAGCGCATTTTTAGTCAAAGCTGTTTCAATCTGCACTTGCCACAGGCGAGGGAGCATTTCACCCCATTCAATTCGCTGCAAACCACGGCTGGTGGCTAAAACAATTAAGCGATCGCCTGTTTGGAGTTTAACATCATTCCAAAGCATGATAGAGTAATTTTCTTGGCGATATTTCTGGTAAAAAATCGGCACAACACTATAGCCATGAGCGATTTCCGATAGCAGCAAGCCGTTGAGGGTATCGCCCGCTTCAATGTTGTATTCTGTCACCATGACTATTTGCTCGTTCAAGCGAAATAAGCTGAGAACATTTTCCCCAAAGGCAGCACAAGCAAAAACTTCTGCTGATAAAGCCGCGCCACAGAGAACTTGAGCATAGGGAAATAAAGGGGCGATATTGTCACTAAAATGGCGATCTTGCGCACGGATAATTAAGCGCGTGGCGGGGTTCATAGCATGAGCCATCAGCGCTATCTCCAGATTTTCCATGTTATCGTCGCCAAGTAATACGATGCTTTTGGCTTGGGAGACATTCGCCTGAGGCAATACTTCAATAGGATTACCAACAATTAATGGTATGTCAGCTAGGGCTGGTTGGTCGAGATTGGTAGTTGCGATCGCAACTAACGGCTGGTTAAGATCTTGCAAAATTGCAGCTACCTTCCCTCCTAGCTGATTTAAGCCAATCAACACTACATGGTTGCGTTGGGGGATGGGAGGATGGGAATTGAAAAAATGAAATCTGGAAGTAACAAGAGCATCAGTTAGCAAAGCATACAAAACTCCGACAAAAGCTTGTCCTGTTAACGTCAATCCGAGGCTGAATAACCTCAACCACCACGGCATATGATCTGAAGGTGCTGCTTGGGATGTAAACTCAACACCCCCAAATAAATCACCGTATCCTCCCAAGAGCAAAATTGCTGTGGCATAAAAAGCCTCTTGCCAGGTAATTTGCGGATAATACAAGCGATAAAGGACGATTCCCACCAACCACAGGGCGATGACGGTAATTGCATAGATTGTGGCAATTCGCCGAATTTGATTTTGGCTTTGGTAGTAAGATTGCCAAAATTGCCCGATTTTCTCCCAGATATTCTTGGGTGTGATGCTTTGGAGAAATTGTTGCCACTGCCATTGTTGACGGTGATATTTCTTTGTATCTTCCGCAGATAAAGCTAGCTCATATGCAACATCAATATAAACTATTGTGTCTCCCACCTGCACTTCTATTTCTGGGTTCCATTCAAACAATTCTCTGGGCGGGTGAGATAAAGCAGGTGTATGACTCAAAATGCGGCGAGTTGTCAGATTGAGTCTATGTACTGCTTTGCCAATACACCAGCTATCCTTTGGTTTTACCTGATGCTCAATTACTTGTAAAAGTTGCCCTTCTAAGGTAAAATAGCCGATAGCTTCAGAATCGAGGGCGGTAAGAGCAAAAGCATGAGCCGAGAGATGGGTAGGCTCAAAAGCAACAAAATTACCGAGATTTTCGGATAAAAGTTGATTAAAATTTTGTTTATCAGAACGTACAATCAAGCGAACTTGGGGATTAATCCGCCTGGCTGCAAAAGCAGCTTCGATATTCATCCGTTCATTTCGGGTAACTAAAAGTATTGACCGACACTGGCGGATACCTGCCTGCTCTAAAACACTTGGTTGGCGACAGTCTCCGATAATTAACCTTTCTAGTAAGTTTGGTACTTCTGGGACTTCCCAATGTTTGGGCTGTACATCATCAATGGCGCTAACTTTAACATCATACTCCTTGAGGACGGTCACACAATGTTGCCCTAAACTTTGGAGTCCACATACTAAGAAAAGGTCTGGGGTTTTTGCTTGATTGCTGGTGCCATGAGTGTCCACTTTTGGCTGATGGCAGCATTTACTACTGCTAACAGGATATTTTTACTAGGATTATATCTTAGCGATCGCCTGACTGATGGTAAGTGCGATCGCAGGAGACAAAACCCGCGATCGGCGTTTTTATAACGACTCTTGATTATGCAATTCCTACCAACTTGGCGCTTAAATCCCACAGCTTTTCCGCTTTTTCATCATCGCGGGCTTGGGGAGAGACTTTTTGCACAAAGGATTTACGGTCTTTCTTTTGACGATTTCCCCAACTCCAATAAGCACCAGATTGCTTATACTCAGGATCGGCTATGACTGATGCAACTCGTTCCCCAGATAATTCCTGAGATACATATCCCCCAGTTATATACTTCTGGAACAAGGGGAAAATTTTCTGGAACAGCGGATAGTGGTTACGGAATAGTGGAGTTTCTGCCACACAACCTGGATACAGAGAAGTGAAGGCAATACCAGTGACATCGTGATAACGCCGATGTAGTTCCCGCATGGTTAACACATTGCAGACTTTGCTATCTTTGTAAGCTTTGACAGGTTCAAATTTCTTACCGTCAATCATCGAGATTGGCTCTTTAAATCCGTCTGCAAAGCCTTCGAGATTGCCTAAATCAGGACGTGGCGGAATCTTTCCACCGAGTTCATCGGGGTTGTGTGTTACAGTTCCTAAAATGACGAGACGGCGATCGCCATAGGTTGACTTCTTCAAATCCTCAAGCAGCAGGTTGCACAGTAAGAAATGACCGAGATGATTAGTAGTCATCGTCAACTCGTAACCTTCTGGACTACGTAACGGCTCTTTAATTAAGGGCATATAAATTGCCGCATTGCACAGTAAAGCATCTAGGCTTTTGCCACTGGCTCGAAAGTTATTCACAAACTGTCGAACACTGTCCAAGGAACCTAAATCGATATGTATGACAGTATAGCTATCCTTAGGTATTCCTACAGATTGGGCAGCTGTTTCCGCTTTCGCTAAATCCCGACAGGCCATCACTACGTGCCATCCCTTGTTAGCCATTGCCTTCGCAGTGTATAAACCCACCCCGGAAGATGCACCTGTGATGATAACTGTTGGCTTCCCATTCTGTGCCATTGTGTTTAACCTCCATTTATGTAGACTTTATCTAGAATCTCATGCCTCATGACTTCTATTCACAAATGCTATATCTAATGAAACAGATTGTTATTTTTGCAGCGAAAAGCTAGACTCTTTACATAGAGAGGCTTTTATGCGTTGTATAGATATTTTTTGAGATAGCCCTAATTGTCTGGCAGAAATGAGGATATAGCGTTTCTCTCTTTAGTGAGGTACAGTCACCCCACCCCCAACCCCCTCCCCGCAAGCGAGGAGGGGGCTATGATGTTTGTACCTCATGTGATTAGGAAATGCTATAAAAGCTGGTAAACTATCTAATACTTATTTAAAACAAAGCCCAAGCTTATACCCAATCCTGTTCCCAATATCATTGAGAGAAAATATATTCCAGCTTTGCGCCAATTGTACTCACTGGTAAACATGAACCGAAAAGCTATCATATAACCCATCAAAAATAAACCTAAGTAAAATACCAGCATAATCAAATCGAAAATGCTGCCGTCTGAACCGGAAGAACTTGATATGGTGTCAGATGAGGACAATGTATCAAAAATATATGCTATTGAAAGACCTGCAAAGGGTAGGAGAATCAACCCAGAAATGGCGGCGGAAATCATTGACCATTGAATGTCTTTTTGCCAAGCGATCAATAAAGTACCAGTAGTAAAAGATAGAAATAAAAATATTAATGTTGAGTGCTTGATTCGATGTTGCTCGGTGGATAATCTTGTTTTGTTGAGCTTCATGGCTACATTGCCTTTTTGGTAGCACCTTTGCTAGAAAAGACCAAAAAACCCCTGGTAGGCAGGGGGGATATCAACTCTAGGAGGTCGTATTATATCTATCTATCACCCCCTAGATAGATGATTATGCAAATTCGCAAAAAAAGATTCGCCCCAAAGGGACTAGGGACTCGGCGCCTTTTCTGGGAAAAAGCATCATGAACAGCACATCACAACAGCAACGAGCAATTACAGCATTTGGGGATTTTGTGTCTACACCCCTAGACACCTTACTACAACAGCATCTAGAAACACCAACGGAATCAGCAGTTTTGGCTTTATTTCAGGATGTAGTTGCTCATGTCCCAGCTTATCAAGCTTTTCTCAGAGAACAGGGAATCGATCCGGCGACGATCCAGAGTTTAGCGGATTTTCAAAATTTACCCGCGATCGCCAAAGATAATTATATCTCCCGTTATCCTCTCGCTGATTTGTGCTGCAATGGGCAGTTATCAGAATGCGACATGATCGCCGCTTCTTCCGGTTCCACAGGTAAACCGACATTTTGGCCGCGTTTCTTCGCCGATGAACTGCAAATCGCCACCCGCTTTGAGCAGATTTTTCACGACAGTTTTTATGCAGATACCAGACGCACCTTAGCCGTGATTTGCTTCACCTTGGGTACATGGGTAGGGGGAATGTTTACCACTAATTGCTGTCGCTATCTGGCTAGCAAAGGTTACCCTGTAACTGTCATTACTCCGGGAAATAATAAAGAAGAAATCTTCCGGGTTGTCCAGGAACTCGGCTCAGGATTTGACCAAGTTGTATTATTGGGATATCCACCGTTTCTCAAAGATGTGATTGATACAGGTATTGCTCGCGGTGTGCAATGGCAGCAATATCATATTAAGTTAGTGATGGCGGGAGAAGTATTCAGTGAAGAATGGCGGAGTTTGGTTGCCCAAAGGATAGGTGCGTCAAATCCCTGCTATGACTTTGCATCACTTTACGGAACTGCTGATGCAGGTGTATTAGGTAATGAAACCCCCTTGAGTATCTGCATTCGGCGTTTTTTAGCCCAACAGCCAGATGCAGCCAAAGCTTTATTTGGTGAATCTCGTCTACCAACACTGGTACAATTTGACCCCATCAGTCGGTTTTTTGAAGCCCAGGATGGCTCATTGCTGTTTTCGGGAAACAACGGAATTCCTTTGGTGCGTTATAACATTTTAGATACCGGCGGGATTATTAGTTATGATGCCATGCTCCAGTTCTTAAGAGAATGGGGATTTGATCCACTCCAGGATGAACATCTCTGCGTTGCTAAAGAGCCAGCTAGAGGAATTCGCGCCCTACCTTTTGTTTATATCTTCGGACGTTCTAACTTTACAGTTTCTTACTTTGGCGCAAATATCTACCCCGAAAATGTCACAGTTGGATTAGAGCGATCGCCAATTCCCGAATGGGTAACAGGTAAATTTGTCTTGCAAGTGAAAGAAGACGCAGACAAAAACCGCTTCTTATCTATAGTTGTAGAGTTAGCACCGGGAGTAGAAGCAAGCGTTGAGAAAAGAGATGCGATCGCATCTTCCATTCTCTCCCAACTTTTACGTCTCAACAGCGAGTTTGCTAACTACGTTCCCCAAGAATATCAAACGCCACAGGTTACATTAGCACCCACAGGCGATCCAGAATATTTCCCCATTGGCGTCAAGCATCGTTATACCCGCAAGTGAAGGATGAAATTACTGTTGACTGTTGACTGTTGACAAATGACAAATTATTTTATCCATCTGGATAGCCAGGTGGATAGTCGGATTTATTACCCAGGATACTATCTCTGTGAAAAATGAGCATAGCCATCAGATAGTGTTGGCGATCGCAGATCTTGTAGCAAAATTTAACAAGACTGGTAAATTCAAAAGTATATGTAACCAAAACCTATGTATACAAGTATTTTCAGGCAATAAGCGGATCTACAGTTATTGCATAATGCCGTTTAGCCTCTGGAATGCCATCATTTTCTGAATTTTAGAGGATTGTTCATGACTAATTGGATAGAAATCTCCACCGGATACTCTGGTAAGTTAGGCAGATCAGCAGCAAAAAAAGGACATTGGCAATCTTTCTTGCTTTTAGGGGTAACTACCAATTTAGTTTTTTGGCTGTCAGCTTTTTTATATTTAAAATTTACGCCACCAACTTATACCAGTAAATCGGCGATTAATTTACCAGGGGCAACTTCCAACGCTAATGTTAATTTACCAGGCATTGGTCAAGCTTCTTACGAAAATTCATCTCCCTATGCTTCTAGTTCTAATCAAGACCCTAGGGAGAATTATAAATTCATTGCTGAAAGCGAATCTGTACTCGAAGCTGCATCTGCTCAACTCAATATGTCACCAGAAGAGTTTGGTGAACCCAGGATTAAAGTATTAGATAACACCACAATCATGCAGGTTGAGTTTAAAGGAACAACTCCAGAAGCAGCGCAGAATAAATCCTACGCTTTTTACGCAGCACTGGAAGCGAAACTTAATGAATTAAGAATTCAAGAAGCGGTGAAAAAAGATGTAGGTTTTCAAAATTCTCTCAATGCTTCCCAGAAAAAATTGCAAGCAGCTCAACAACGTCTTTCTAATTACAAAGCTAGTTCCGGTTTGAACTCTGACGAGCAAATTAAAGAACTAACAATCAATATTGAACAACTCAGGAGACAAAAAGCCGACATATTATCTCAACAACAACAAGCCAATACTCGTCTCCAACAATTATCAACTAATTTAAAATCATCTGCATCACAAGCTACAGATGCTTTTGCTCTGCAAACAGACCAGATATTTCAACAGAATTTAAAAAACTATAGCGACTCTAGTGCGGCTTTGGTAGTTTTAGAATCTAAATTTTTCCCTACCCATCCCACAGTAATTGCAGAAAAAGCCAAGCTAGAAGCTGCTCAACAGGCCTTATTAGCACGCAGTCAATCAATTTTAGGAAGACCAGTTAGTCTAGCTAGTCTTAAGGCTTTAAACCTGAGTAGCAATAACTATGGTACTGATCCTCGCCAAAGTCTCTTCCAAGAATTAGTGAAAGTTCAAGCAGATCAAAAAGGATTTGCATCTCAAGCACAAACAATCGATCAGCAAATTACCCAGCTTGAGGCTAGGTTGAAAACTCTTGCACAGAAAGAATCTAATTTAGATGCATTAAAACGGGATATGCAAGTTGCAGAAGCCGTCTTTTCCTCAACTTTAACTAGATTAGATATTGGTAAATCAAATGCTTTTGGTTCTTACCCATTTATTCAAATTCTCTCAGAACCTAGCTTACCTACCAGTCCTAGTGAGCCGAAGAAAGCATTTGTTTATTTAGGAGCGAGTGTGGCTTCCCTGTTGACAACTACTGGTTTTGTATTACTTTGGTTACGCCTTAGTAAACGCAAAACTTCTGATAGTTAAAAATTTCGTTCTTCTCTCTGCGCCTTCTGCGTAATTGGCGGTTCGTTAAAAAAAATTGATTTTCATAACATAACTTTAGGTGAATGAAACCGCAAAATTTAGAAGAAAAAATAGTTTGGTACTCTATAATCGGAACCTATGTTTTATATTTTCTGGGAGCCTACTACATTTATGTATCTCTAATTGCTTGGTTGTTAAGTTTCTACCTAATCATAAAAATTTGTCGTCAACAAACAGACACACAAGATGAAGAGAAAGTCAATATATCCTTGACTATCTGGGTATGGATAATTTCCATGTTAGTCATGGAAATTACAGTAATTATGGCGCATCTAGACTTTGATTTAGGTTTAGGAAAAATAATTACTACCACAATTAATTGGGCGAGAACCTGGGCTTATTTAGCTTTATTCCCCCTAATAGGTTGTCTAAATATCCGACCACAAATAATTTACCGAGCAGTTTGTATTCTCGGCTTACAAAGTTTAATTATCCTCCCCATTTGCTACCTTTTATATACCTTACACTTTCCCCATAATTTATATATTTCTCCCCTCAAAGCCATTGGCGGAAATGATATAGCTTATTACACTGTTGGTCTTTATGGTTTTGAAGCAGAAACCCAGCAAACTCGTCTAAAATTATTTGCACCTTGGGCACCGGCGTTGGGAATGGTAGCGAATATACATTTCATTCTCGCCTGTCAAGAAACAAACAAAAAATGGCGATTAATTGGTGCGATCGCTTCCATAGCTTTAATCGTCAATTCATTCTCGCGATTAGGAATGCTATGTTTGGTAACTGTTCCCTTAATCACTTGGTTTTTAGTCAATTTTTACAAAGCTGAAGTCCAAATTTTCACAGGAATAGCAAGTTTTATAGCAGGGATTGTTGCTACCCAATTAATCAATTATTTCCAAACATTTAAAGAACAATTTCTCAAAGCGCGAGCGAGTTCTTCACGGGTGCGAGAAATTTTGGGACGGATAGCTTTAGAGCGTTGGGGAGAAGCACCGATATGGGGTCACGGAATTGTAGAGACAACCGGGCCTGCTATTACAGCATTTATGCCCATTGGTACTCATCACACTTGGTTCAGTCTACTCTTTGAAAAAGGAATGGTGGGATACATTGCATTAGTATGTCCTTTAGTCTGGAGTTTTATTGCTTTAGTTTATAAAGCTCACAAATATCAGCTTGCTAAAATCTGTTTAAGTATGCTTTTAGTGATTTTTTTATATACTTTTGGTGAACGAATTGAAACTTTAACATACATCTATTGGCCTGGTTTAGTAATATTTGGTATTGCTTTACAAGAACAGAAATTTTTCAGCCTAAAATTATGAATAAACCTAAAGTATTACATATTGTTGGTGATAAAAAAATTGGCGGTGTTCGCTCTTGTTTGCACACTTCTATAGCTTCAAGAGAGTTAAATCAGTGGGATTTTCTCGTCTTACCGATGACAGAAGCTCCTAGTGTAGTCAAAACCTGGAAGCCTGATTTGATTGTTATTCACTATGCATGTACTTGGTCGCAGCTTCCCCAGTTGTTAGCTTACAGTCAAACTTCTAAAATCCTGATTCACGAGCATAATTACTCTGAAGGCTTCACTCAAACAGTTCCTTCCCGAAAACGATTTGAGTTGCTACTTAAACTATCTTATGGTGTGAGTAATCAAGTAGTAGCCGTTTCTCAAGCCCAAGGTCAATGGATGCTGGAAAAACAGCTAGTTTCTCCCCAGAAATTAACAGTAATTCAACAGTGTCCATTGCTGGATAATTTCTTGACTGTTACCCCAAAACTGATTGATCGTCCTCTAATTTTAGGTGCGTATGGCAGATTTTGTGTGCAGAAAGGATTTGATGTCTTACTACAAGCAATCAAATTAATTCCTGACGTACCAATTCAACTTTACATTGGCGGGGAAGGCCCGGATGAGTCAGAACTCAAGCAATTAGCTCAAGGTTTAGATAACGTGAAATTTGTGGGACGAATTGATGACGTTCCGGCTTTTTTGCAAACTTGCGATGTTGTCGTCATTCCCTCTCGTTGGGAACCTTGGGGTAATGTTTTTCGCGAAGCTAAAGCCGCAGCGAAACCAGTAATTGCTTCTCAAGTAGACGGTTTAGTCGAGCAAATGACAGATTGTGGGCTTTTAGTTCCGCCAGATAACCCCGAAAAACTCGCTCAAGCGATCGCATCTTTGATTACTCTACCCCAGACGCAGTTAGAAACCTGGGGTAAGAACGGTAGAGAGTCAGTCAAGGATGCATGGAAAGAGTATTTGAGTAAGTGGAAAACTTTACTTTCAGAGATTACCTACCTTGATGGGCGGAATCAAGAAAAAAAATTAGTGGAAATAAGCAAGTAATTTGAGGGAGCTAGAAAAAGAATTATGGCAGGATTATACGTAACTATAGGTGATAGTAATAGTGAACGGATCGCCGCCGCCGCTGAACGTCTCACCTTTTTTCCAGATGAGTATAGAGAGATTATTGTCGAGCCAGATTTAGCGATCGCTTGGGTAAGTCAAGATGAACCCGGCTTATTTGCACCAGCATTTCACAGCGCTACTGGTGTCCGGGTGATGACATCTGGACGAGTAGCGTGGGATGAATCAGAATGGCAAAGAGCAGAAAAGCTAAATCAATATAGCGGTGGTTTAAGTAATCGGCTCATACTAGATCAATATCTCTCTGGGGGAGTCAGTGCTGTGGAACGCCATAACGGCTCAGCTGCACTCCTAATCTATGATCCAAGAGAGAAACAGATTCATTTATTCTCCGATCACTTTGGTTTTTATCCTTTATTTTTATATCAACCCCAAACTATCGAGGGTTGTGTAATTTCCTCATTTCCCGAAGCGATCGCTGATGATCCAGCAGTTACAGTTAGTCTAGATCCTGCTTCGATGGCGGAGTTTCTTTGGCAATGGAAAGCCACTCCTCCCCATACCTATTACCAAGAAATCAAATATGCTGGTGCAGCTACTCACTCAGTATGGAACTTAGCACAAAAGACTTACCATTGTCGGGAATATTGGCAGCCTTTTCAAGAGGAGTTGTATACGAGTTTACCCGAAGCTGCTGATGCCCTAGAGCAAGCAGTACGTCACAGCGTCTATATCCGCACCTTACCGCGATTAAGTCCGGTTGTTAGCTATACCAGTGGTGGGTTAGATTCACGGGTAGTGCTATTTACCGCCGCCGATCCTACTTCTGTCATCGGGTTTAATCTCTACGATGTTTTTAACCAAGAAGCGGCGATCGCTAAACAGTTATGTCAAACAGCGGGCGCTAAATATGTTGGCTTTGCGAGGGATGATGATTATTATCCTCGCTGGATGCGTCCTGGTGTGAAGATTTCGGGGGCGATGTGGTCTTTGGAAGATAACCACTTTTTAGGAACTAGGGAAGAAATTCGTAAATTAGGAACTAACACAGTACTTAGCGCCTGCTTAATTGATGATTTCTTTAAAGGATACAATCTCGATTACTCAGATTATGGGATGTTTGGGCGTAAGCTACCTTTAGCTCGCCTCAAATCTCAACGGGAAGAAGGCTTCAGAAAATTTTATCCTGATTCTCGACCTTCGATGTTTGCCAAGTTGATGGAAGAGCGCCAACAGGAGTGGTTTGCTGGAGTTCCCATACAGCTAGGAAATGATCGCGATCGCCTCCGTGCTGAAGATAAACGAGTGCGTCCTGTATGTTACGGCCCTGCTTTATCTGGGCCTGTAATGTTTCGTATTTTACCTTACGATGCCTTCTTAGCAGATAAAGCGATCGCCGATTGCTACAGTCGCATTCCCCCCAAGTGGAAATTAAACGCCGTCGTCTGGGGAGAAGTCGTCTCCCGAATTTGTGGAAATTCCATTGTCGATGCTAACTATGGCTGGAAACCTGGTGTTTCTAGTGTGGAAAAACTGATGATTTTTACCAGAGATTGGTTCCGACGACGCTTAGGGTTAATTCCGAAATTTCAAAATAAAGGCCCAGCTACAGATGGTTCTTGGCCGGAATTAGGCTGGTATATTCGCCATAGCGCCATAATCCGAGATATGTGGGAAACCACCTCGACAAGCGATCGCCAACTAATGACAGATTTATGGGGTAGTAATCCTTGGCAAAAATCCCTCGATCAATGGGCTGAAGATCCCTATGATTTCTTCCGTGTCGCCACCATGCTCAATTATTGGGCTGTCCGTCGGGAGGCGAAATAGTGGTGACAAAAGTTGCAAATTTCGCCCATACTCTCAAACACAAATTCTCCACCAACCAGCTAATTCGTAATCTTAGCTGGTTGGGTTCAGCAGAAATTATTAACCGGGTGTTTCGTCTAATTACAACTGTTGTTGTCGCCCGGTTGCTAAATCCTTATGACTATGGTTTAGCAGCCATAGTCTTAACCACCAATGAATTTATCAGAGTTTTTACTAGTAATGGCATTTGGGCTAAGTTAGTTCAAGCCGATCAAAAAGATATCCAAGAATTGAGCCAAACTGCATATTGGTTAAATTGGTTAGTCTGTGGCGCATTGTTTTTGATTCAATGTCTTGTTGCTTTTCCTGTAGCTTGGATATATAAAGATAACCAAGTTATTCTGCCAATTTGTGTAATTGCTTTCGTATATTTAATAATTCCCTTTGGACTAATACAAGCATCACTTATTCAAAGAGAAAATAAAATGCATGTGATGGCATTTGCCGGGGGATTTACTACTTGCGTAGATAATATTCTCGCCATCATTTTGGCATTTTCAGGCTGGGGAATGTGGGCAATGGTTTTGCCTAAAGTCTTCATAGCGCCAATTTGGGTATTTATTTATTATAGCAATCACAAATGGCGACCCAGCAAAGCAGTTACTTTTACTAAGTGGCAAGAAATAGTTCATTTTAGTAAAAGTATTTTAGGTGTTGAAATTTTAGCAACTTTGCGAAATAATTTAGATTACCTAATTGCTGGGCGATTTTTAGGAGTTGAAGCTTTAGGGATATATTATTTTGCCTTTAATGCCGGATTGGGAATTAGTTTAAGCATAATTAATGCTATAGATACAGCCTTATTCCCCCATTTTTGCAGTTTCAAGTCAGACCCAGAAAAATTTAAGCATAATTATCTCAAGAGTTTAAAAACAATTGCATTCATCATTATTCCCTTAGTTCTGTTGCAATCGACACTAGCACCTGTTTACGTACCAATTGTTTTTGGCAAAAAATGGCTAGCAGCTATCCCAATTTTGATTTTAATTTGTCTGTCAGCCATCCCCCGTCCTTTTGCTAATGCAGCTTCTCAAAGTTTATGGACATTAGATAAACCCCACTGGGACTTGCGGTGGAATTTGGTTTTCACAGCTATTTTTGCTACAGCCTTATTCATAGGTGTGCAGTGGAATATCTTAGGACTGGCGATCGCAGTTTTAGTCGCTCATGCGATCGCTCTCCCCATCTATACATTTGTGGTCACCTTATTTGTGCTGAAACAACAGCCTAACAAACATGAGGTAGTTGCAAAATGAAAAAAGTTTCTGTAATCATTCCCGTGTATGGAGTTGAGAATTATATAGCCTCCACAGTGGAATCTGTTCTAGCGCAAACCTATGACAATTTTGAGATTCTGATTATTGATGATGCTTCACGCGATCGCAGTCTAAAAATTTGTCAGCAATTTACAGACTCGAGAATCAGAATTATTCGCCAAGAAAACCGAGGGCTAGCTGGCGCTAGAAATACGGGTATTCGTCATGCTCAAGGCGAATATTTAGCTTTTTTAGATGGAGATGACATCTGGCTACCTGAGAAACTAGAAAAACATATTACTCATCTAGAAAATGCGCCAAAAGTAGGTGTGAGTTTTAGTCGTTCTGCTTTTATCGATGAAGCCGGAAAGCCTTTAGGTAGTTATCAAATGCCTAAGCTTCAAGGAATAACTACACCTCATTTATTTTGCACTAATCCTGTGGGTAACGGTTCAGCCGCTGTTGTTAGAAAAGAAGTTTTTCAGGAGATTAAATTTTTTGACAATCTGCACAGTACTGTAGAGGATTTTTATTTTGACGAACAATTCCGCCAATCAGAAGATATAGAATGTTGGATTCGGATTTCTATTCAAACTAACTGGCAAATAGAAGGTATTCCCGAAGCTCTAACATTGTATCGAGTAAATTCCGGTGGACTTTCTGCTAACTTACTCAAACAGTTAGATTATTGGGAAAAAGTAATGCAAAAAACCCAATTCTACGCCCCAGAATTAGTTAATCAATGGCAATCTTTAGCTAGAGCTTATCAATTTCAGTATTTAGCTCGCAATGCAGTTCGTCTGCAAGCTGGTTCAATGGCTGTGCAGCTAATCAATCAAGCTTTAGTCAGTAACTGGCGGATTCTGCTAAAAATTCCCCGCCCGACAATTTTGACCTTGGCTGCGGCTTATTTGCTTTGGCTGTTTCCCCAGTCTCTTTACAGTTTGATTGAGAAATTTGCTTTAAAAACTACAGGTTATCGCCAAAAAAGCCGTATTCTCCAAGACCAGCTTTGAGTTAGGTAGTTCAGACCGATCAGACTGGTTCCTAGCCTCCAAGATAGGAACCGCACCAGACGCAGAGGAGGAGAGGGGACAAGGGAGACAAAGAATTGAAAATTCTGCCCTGTTCCCTGCTCCTCTTACAAATGACAAAGCGCAAAGTCTGAGCGGAGGTTTCCTCCGATCAGAACTTTGTAAGAATGACAAATGACAAATGACAACTAACATGAAAAAAGTTTCAATCATTATCCCAGTTTATAAAGCCGAGAAATATGTAGCTGCTACAGTCCAAGCAGCACTTAATCAGACTTATAAAAATCTAGAAATTTTAATTATTGATGATGAATCTCCTGATAAAAGTATAGAAATATGTCAGCAATTTACAGACTCAAGAATTAGAATTATTCGCCAGAAAAATCGGGGACTACCAGGAGCAAGAAACACCGGTATTCGTCATGCTCAAGGAGATTATTTAACTTTCCTCGATGCTGATGATATTTGGTTACCTGAAAAGGTTGAAAAACACGTTAACCATCTGGAAAATTCGCCAAATGTAGGAGTTAGTTTTAGTCGTTCTGCTTTTATTAATGAAACTGGAGAACCCTTAGGTATTTATCAAATGCCAAAACTTACAGGGATTACTCCAGCCTTGATTATCTGCCGAAATCCCATTAGCAATGGTTCAGCAGCAATCATTCGTCGGGAAGTTTTTGATGCTATTAAATACCAAGATAATATTCATGGTACTGTCGAAGATTTTTATTTTGATGAGCGATTGCGCCATCCTAATTCTGATGCTACAGATGTAGAATGTTGGCTGCGAATTGCTGTTAAAACTAATTGGCAAATAGAAGGTATACCTGAAGCTCTAACTTTATACCGAGTGAATTCTGGTGGACTTTCAGCCAACTTGCTCAAACAGTTAGAGTCTTTAGCAAAGGTAATTGAGAAAGCTCGTTCATACGCTCCAGAATTGATTAGTGAATATGGAACTCTAGCTAGAGCCTACCATCTGCGGTATTCTGCGCGCAGGGCAGTCAGTTTACAAGATGGTTCACTAGCTGTAAAACTGATGCATACAGCTATAACAACCAACTGGCGTATTCTTTTGGAAGATCCGAGTCGCACGCTTTTGACTTTAGCCGCAGCCTATTCGGTTTGGCTATTACCTTATTCTCTTTACAGTTCTCTAGAAGCTGTGGCTTTAAAAAATACAGGGGCTAACCAAAAACGCCGCATTTTGCAAGACCAAGCAAGTTAATTTTTATCAATAAAATCACCCTCAAAGTAGCAATTGTTGCGTAATTTTCCTGTGACTTTAATTTCATCGTGTAAGTTTTAAATGTGTTCCAAAATCTAGGCTATTGGCTATGAGCGATCGCACATTCTCCATTCCCTTGATCGGTGCTAGTAGTATCGGCTTAATAGTTCTGACTACTACGATCGCAATTACACCTGCTCAACCTAGTTGTAGTGTGACATCCAGCTATAAATGGCAGAATGTGGCGATCGGCGGCGGCGGCTATGTTACAGGTGTTTATCCCCACCCACTACAGCCGAATCTTGTCTATATCAGAACTGATGTCGGTGGCTTTTACCGTTGGAATTCTGTAGATAAGAAATGGATACCCTTAACAGATCACTTTCCTCTGGCTCAAAGCCACTACTATGGAGGCGAAGCCCTCGCACTTGATCCACAAAACCCAAATGTTGTCTATATTGCTGCGGGTAAATACACTAACACTGGAGCAGGCTTAGGTACAATCTTTAAGTCCACCAATAAGGGGAATACCTGGACTAAGCTTCCTATCGACTTACCTATGGGTGGTAACGAAGAACAACGCTGGGCTAGCGAAAGACTGGCGGTTAATCCTTTTAATTCCAATATTATCTTCTTCGGTTCCCGCACAAATGGTCTATGGAAGTCAGCTGATGGTGGCAAAAAATGGGCGAAAGTTACTTCCTTTGGGGGAACACCTCAAACAAATATTGGCATCTCAAACATCGTTTTTCACAAAACAGTGTCTGGTCTGCTGTACGCCAATGCCTACGGTGATGGAATATATGCATCTAATGATACAGGTGTAACCTGGCGAAAATTAGCAGGCAGTCCCGCAAAAGTCAATAGAATAGCTCTGGCTAGCAACGGGACACTGTATGCAACACATAATTCAGGCGTAGCTAAATATACAAATGGAAGTTGGACTAATATCACACCTGCTAATGCTCAAACTAAGTTTAGTGCGATCGCTGTCAATCCCAACAATCCCGATCAAATTTTAAGTGTGGATTATCAGGCGCGAAATAGTGAAACTTATAAGATTTTTAAATCTATTGATGGTGGAAGCTCATGGTTGCAAAAAAAGCGGGTTTTGAACTCTCAAGTACCTTGGTGGCCTGACTGGTATTTCGCTTCAGCCGCCTCAGATATTGAATTTGACCCCAAAACTCCTGGTAGGGTCTGGTTAACAGACTGGTATGGAACATGGCAAACAGAAAAGATTGACACTGACTCTCCTGTATGGTCTAACTACGAAAACGGACATGAGGAAGTGGTTAGCTTTGCCCTAGTCTCCCCTAAGATTGGATCAATGTTGTTCAGCGGATTAGCTGATGTAGACGGGTTTAAACACAACAAACTAAATACCTACCCTTGTACACAGTTGGGTGGCACAAATGGTCTGCGCTTTCAAGACACATACAGTATTGCTTACAGCGAAAGCAATCCTTTACGCCTGGTGCGTGTTGGCGGCAATCGATGGAACAATACCTATAATGGAGCAACTTCCACAGATGGCGGACAGACATGGAAGAAGTTTTCCTCATTTCCCCAAAATACAATACCCCTACGTGTAGCTATATCACCCACTAACCCAAATTTGTTTGTGGTGGTTACCAGTCAGGGTCAGCCACTCCGCACGACCAACAACGGCGCTTCTTGGAGTAAAGTATCAGGATTGCCCTATGGCCCTCAAGGGCCTTGGTACTGGGGTCAACCACTAGCAGCAGACAAAGTCAGTAATGTATTTTACTACTACAGTAATGGCAAAGTTTACCGCAGTAGTAATGGGGGTGCATCCTTTAGCGTTGTTAACTCATCGCTAGCCATTGAACGTTGGTCTATGCTCAAAACCGTTCCCGGAGTTAACGGTGAGGTCTGGGTTAGCCTCAATTGGAACGGACTGCATCGCTCAACTGATGCTGGGAAGACTTTCACCAAGATTCCTCTAGTGGAGAGAGCTTATTTATTTGCTTTTGGGAAGCCACAACCAGGAAGCACAATTCCTGCACTGTATTTGTATGGCAAAATTGCAGGTCTGGGTGAGGGAGTATTCCGTTCTCTAGATAATGCCAAAACATGGACAACTATTAGCGATCCGCAGCAGCCGATAGGTAATGACCCGAATGTCATGGAAGCTAGTCAGCAGCAATTTGGACTTGTCTTCCTCGGTACTAATGGCAGAGGAATTTATTATGGTACTCCTTAATTGACATCCTCCCCACCCACAATAGGATACTGCTGGCGAATTAGGGGTAAGACCCCTCACTTATCCCAAAATCCCGCCGTCACCAGAGGGTGCGGTATGTCGGGTAATATCAATTCACGAAATTACTCATACAAATCACTTCCTCTGCTTCCGGTCGCTGAGCAAAGCCTAAGCGCTGCTTGCCTAAATGTATCAACCTTTATATCTTTGGGAATATTTTTGTAGCCCAAGTGCGTGGTACAGTTACAGCAAACTGTCTGTATGTCAAGCATACATATTGAATTAGACAGCATATTGCTCAGCCCACAAGTTAATTAAAAATCATTAGTACATCTAAATATAGACACCAAGTGATTAACCTTCAAGTTGAGCGGATTTTTTCTCAAATGCTCAGTGTTTATCTGGTATATAAGAAACTACTGTAATATTATTTTAGACAAAAAAATAAATTTTTCCTAATGGAAATTTAGCTATAATTAAATTAATTTATGATAATTGATAGAGGCTAAAAACAATTATCTACAATATTTGTAGCCGTTATAACTTAGATCTAATATCGGATTGCTGTAACAAAAAGTGTTTTTGGTAGCACAGCAACTTACCAATAATCAAGTGTAAATTAATTATTTGGTAATATTATGGAAAATTTGCCAGAATATGCTGTTTAAAAAACTTTAATAATGATATACTTCTGACAATAGAGTTCAAAAAAATACTGTAATCTATTTAACAAAAACCCTAAAACATATTTATTGGTGTGATATGGTTGAGCCGGCACATTGGCGCAAAACTAATTTTGCAACTACTTATCCCAGGAAGTAATCAAGCTATTAAGCATATACTTGCTTCCTCCTCAGAATTGTTAAGTCTAATATGCAGCAGTGAATATTCCTCTATAACTACAAAACACATCTAGTTTGCATATCTATTTGTGAGTGTCGTCCAGAGGAGCTAAATCTTTTAGCGATCGCGATTTGCTCTTTCCACTGCGTTGTCAGGGTTTCCCGGCTTAAAGCAAGTGGCGTGCGATCGCCTCTCAAGAGTCAAAATTCAAGAGTTATCCTAGACTATTGACTTTTGACTTGTGAGTGTTAAACACAAAAGAAAGTGCAAGATTATTTATTCGGCAACGGATTTAAATCTGTAAACCTGGATTATGTCCGATTTTCGTAACTACGAATGTGTATGACAGCCAATCTCTTAGCAAAAATCTGGTGCAAGCAGAAGCTGGAAATGAGAACAGGCTTAGATTAAGTAAGTTGGTGTGATTAAACCAAACTATGCCAAGTTTTTTCGGGGTAACTCAGGAACTCCACTTCGTGGGGATTAGGGGCGAAGGGGAAAAGTTAAAGGGTAAAGGTTGTTCCCTTTTTCCCTTACCCTCTAACCTGATTATATATAGTTATATTCAATCGCCAAGCTACTTAACTCCTAAAAAACAAGGCAGCTATGCTAAAGGGAAGATGGTTTAATGTGTTTGTGCCATTCATACTGTTGAGAATGGTGCAAAATTTCAGATGAACTAAAATACCAACCGATTTTTTGATATTGCTGATGTGAGCTTAAGGATCTGTTAGGGTGCTAGCTATTAATTTATTGGGGTTAATGACTCCATCAACTCACAAAGGTTATTTATTCAGACCTCTTTACACAAGTTTGGTCTTGCTGGTGTTGTTGATATTAGGACAACATGGCATGAACCTCTGGCTTGGATATTTCTATCATCAAGCATCTGAGAGCTTAAATCATACTTTGTTGGTAGAGCGTGAAGAATATGATCTGCTCAACGCAGCGATCGATATAGAAAGTCGCATAGTTGAGGGTGAACAACCGGATCGTGGATTGTGGGATCGCCGCCTCAATCGCCTCTACAATCTCCTAGAAGATAACCCCAAGCAACGCCAGCAACTAGATCACATTAAATATATTTATAACCAGTGGCAAAACGAGTTAAGTCAACAAGAGGTGGCCCATGTTCGCAGCCAGTATAGTCATACATCCAGGGATTTAGTTGATTCTTTGCGGACTCAGATTAATACCTTGATTCCACAACAGCAAAAACTGTTGAGCGATCGCGCAAAGTTAGTCAATGATTTATACCACCTCAACATTTTCCTCAATATCTTGATCGCAGTAATGATGTTGTTAGTAGTAGGGTTTCACCTGCAACTTCTGTATCGACGCGTTCAAGTCCCTTTGCACAAATTAACAGCGGTAAGCAAGCTGTGGCGTAAAGGGAACATGGAAGTCAAAATTGGTTATTCTGTGGCCGACAAAATCGGTTACTTGGCGGAAATTCTCGATGGAATGGTAAGTGATATTCACCGCCGTCAGACATCCATAAAGGCACGCAATCACAATCTTGAGGAGCTAATCTGCGCCCTATCCCACGACATCCGCACCCCTTTGTTGGCTACTCGTAATACCCTAGAGAGTATGCTCAAAGGAGCTTTTGGTTCGGTTAGTGACACATGGAGGGAAGTATTGGCAGAATACTACCAAGCTAACGAGGAGCTGCTCGAGCTTGTGGAAGTTCTTTTAGATATCTCTCGCTATGAAGCAGGTAATAGAGTCAGTTTGAACTATCAGCCTCTCAATTGGGAACAGCTATTTGTCAAAGTAATTGCCCAAGTTCAAGCTATTTCTGAGTCTAAATGCTGTTTAGATTATAAAATTGGGCGATCGCTACCAACCATATATGGTGATGAGTTAGAGATGCGACGGGTTTTACAAAACCTGTTAGATAATGCTGTGCGCGTCAGTGAGCCTAATAAGCAAATATTAATTGAGGTTGCAAGCTTCAAAGACAACCAAGTAAAAGTTTCTGTGTGCGATCAAGGTATAGGGATTGCGCCACAGGAAAAAGAACAACTTTTCCAGCGTTTTATCCAAGGACGAGGCCGACGTGGTAAATCTGGGCTTGGCCTTTATTTATGTCGCCAAATTATTGAGGCTCACGGTGGCACAATCGGCGTTGATAGTTCCCAAGGATTGGGTAGTACCTTTTGGTTTACCCTACCAGTTAATACAGATAAGGCTAGGTTCCATTATTTACAGGATTGGGAATGTAGGACAAGGAATTATGCCTGAAAGTAACGAGCAAAAAAACTTGCGGATACTATTGGTTGACGATCATGCTTTGGTACGCCGAGGGATGAAAGGCCAATTTATCCTTGAACCTGGCTTTGATGTCGTCGGCGAAGCAACCGACGGCGCACAGGCTGTGGAACTAGCTGCACAACTTTTGCCAGATGTAATTTTAATGGACATTGATATGCCCGTCATGGACGGGATCACAGCCACACAGCAGATCAAAAGCGATCGCTCTACCATTCGCATTCTCGCCTTGAGTGCATTTGACAATGACACCCAAGTGATGGGGATGCTTGCAGCTGGTGCAGATGGTTACTGTTTGAAAACCATTGAATGGGAGCAACTGATAGCAGTTATTCAATTGATCCTCCAAGGTGGTGCTTATTTAGACCCAAAAATAGCAGAAAAAGTTTCTCGAATGCTTAGGCCTGTGGTAGTTGCTCATAAAGCGTCTATTTCTGAAAGTATGCAACAGCCAGTTCTGAGTAATCGTGAACGAGAAATTTTAAAATTGATTGCTAACGGATATTCAAATCAAGGGATTGCCGATCAGCTATACCTTTCACTCGGAACTGTGAAATCCTATGTACGCATGATTCTCAACAAACTCAGCGTTGACGATCGCGTCCAAGCAGCTGCGATCGCTATCCGAGAAGGATTAATTTAAATTTGCAGAACCTCTTGCAAAGGTATAGACAATTCTGTTGGAGAACTAACCAATGTTAGATATCCATCAATGGTTTGTTCTGACCACGAAATACAGAGTTGCGCTATCGAGGACATCAATTCATTAGGTATCGGTTGACATAGCACCAAGATATGGGGATCGAACAAACTCACCTCGTCATTTATCGGAATACCGTAGTAAGGAAATACTTCTAAACCCTTTTTCAGACAGTAGCGGCTGACACGCTGTACCGTAGTTACGTTGGTACCAATGACCATAATGCGAGGTCTTTCCATGAACACGATCAAATTATTCAGAGGATTATACACCTAGAGATGATGGCGATCGCAAGACGTTTGAGTTGCCTAAGAATTCTCTAGCTTAGATCATTACCCTCTTAGTTTCAGAGAATGGCACTCTTTAGTTGACAAAGAATCAGCCTGGAGTAACGCTCAGAAGCTATAACTGAAGAATTTTGTATATACTTGCACCCTAGTTAATCACTAGAATGCAAGATTTTTTTATTTACTGGTTCATCTCATTAGTTCTATGGGGACAATCAGCTCTTCGTCAGAACTTTATTCCTGCGCTTTACAGCACGCTTTGTGCTGACTACATACTCATCAAAATTGATCAAATAGGCTACTAATTTATCATTTGTCTATTGTGAAGCTTGAGCTATCTGCCCGCTACAGTCAAGCGGATAGCTAGATGGATAATTTTATTGGCCTATAAGGATGCTGTATGCATCAGAGCCTAAATAGCCATTCGATAGTATTTCCTATTGATGTGAGAAGAGGACACTTTACAAAGACCGATAGACAAAATTTCCGGTCATTTCAAGTTGCTTGTTTTGTTTATGCATGAGCATGTAAAGCACATATGCTCAAAGTCTTGATATTTTCAATAATGGGCTTAAAAGTATATGGCAAACTTAATTAATTATCTGAATCCTCGTCTTGAAAAGGTATTTTATTATCGGCAAATAAAGCTGTTAATAATTAGATTATTGAGACAGTATGCTAGTTCTAAATACCAAAGATTTACAAAAAAAGTGAGCTTGCTAAATATTGAGATAGATAATTTATTTAAACATGAATTTTTACAAACTTTTCAGCAAGGTATTGTTTTTACACCAAATGTTGATCATGTAATGAAATTGCAAAATGACCGAGAATTTTTGCAGGTATATAGTAGTGCCGACTATAGGTTATGTGATAGTCAAATATTGATTTATGCTTCTAAATTTTTGGGAAATCCCATTAAAGAAAAAATATCTGGTTCTGATTTATTTCCAGCCTTTTATACTTTCCACAAAAAAAACGAACAAATTAAAATCTTTCTCCTGGGAGCAGCTAAAGGTGTAGCAGCAAAGGCTCAAGAGAAAATTAATGCTAAAGTTCGCCGGAATATTATTGTCGGTTCACATTCACCATCTTTTGGATTTGAAAAAAACGAACAAGAGTGCAAAAATATCGTTGAATTAATTAATAATTCAGGAGCAACAGTATTAGCAGTAGGATTAGGTGCGCCTAAACAAGAAAAATGGATTTATAAATATAAAGAACAACTACCCAATATCAAGATATTTTTTGCCATAGGAGCTACGATTGATTTTGAAGCGGGTAATCTCAAGAGAGCGCCAGAATTTATTAGTAAATTAGGGTTAGAATGGTTATATAGAATGTTATGTGAACCCCAGAGATTATGGAAAAGATATTTAATTGAAGACTTACCTTTTTTATGGTTAATTCTGCAACAAAAACTTCATTTTTATCAAATGACACCTAGCGAAGAACAGAGTGGGAAGTAGGGCATGGGGCATGGAGATGAGGGAGCAGGGGAGACAATCGACAACTGACAACTGACAACTGACTATTGACTATTGACTTTTTGATACAAAGATAATAAAGTGCATTCCCAAACTAAACGTGGTTGGGCGTAGCAAAGTAGAGATGTACGCGCTTTTTCTAATTGTTTAATAAACTCTTTTTTATACCAGTTATACCAATATATATGCTGAAGATAATCAACTAACCATAGCTGTGCTTCTGTATCTAAATCTTTATCAATTTTTTTAGCTAAATCCAGAGCCTGACGATAGGATGAAGGTGCTTTTGTCAGATTTTCTAGTAGCTCAGGGGGGATAGCTGTGAGTTGTTGGTAAGATGCGATCGCACTTCCTGGGCTACCAGCAGCTATACTCAACAATGCTTGATTTTGCAAAACCTCTTGATGTCCAGTTTGAGTCAGTACCGCAGCTAAAGACTCTCCATCTAAACGATAAAACGGAATGCGTTGACAGCGTGATACTAATGTCGGTAACACAGAATCAAGGGAGGGTGCAATTAAAATCAATGTCGCCTGTCCTGGTTCTTCCAAGGTTTTCAGCAAAGCGTTGGCTGCTGCTTCGGCCATTGTTTCAGCTTGTTCTAGCACTACCACATTTCTCGAGGCTTCCAAAGGTGTCCGTCCGAGAAACTCAGTAATTTGCCGAATTTGCTCTAACCTAATTACAGGCGGTGCTTTACGCTTCACACCTTTTTCTGCTGCTTCTTTTGCTGTCAGTAGTTGTCCTTGGTATTGGTAAGTCGGCTCTACCCACAATACATCTGGGTGGTTACCTTGAAGCAATCGATTATGTAAAGACGTAATTAATTTTGTCTCTACAGAACTAGAAAATAGCAACTCAATAAAGCACCGCGCGGCTAAACTCCGTCCCACCCCATCCGCCCCAACAAATAAATAGGCTGGTGCTAAGCGGTTTTGTTTCACCGCCTGAGTCAATAATTCTATAGCTTGTTGTTGTCCTAGAAGTGGTGTAAATGGATTAGTCATTGGTCATTGGTCATTGGTCATTGGTCATTGGTCATTTGTGATTTGTGATTTGTCATTGGGAGGAGAGGGAAGCTTTTTTATATTCTCCCTTGTCCCCCATGCCCTATGCCCTATTCCCAAGATAAGCGATCGCGCAAAATTCCTTGAATGATTTGATGTACCTCCAATGCGCTCAAACTCCCATCTATGGGTATAATTCTTTCTGGATAAGCTGCGGCTAACTGTGCGTATCCTTGCTGTACTCGCTGATGAAAGGCGATTGTTTCTTGTTCAATTCTGTCTAAGGCTGCTTCAGAACCACGTTTGCGCGCCAGTCCCACTTCGACATCGACATCTAACCAGATAGTCAGGTCACTTTGTAAACCCCCAGTAGCAATATAATTTAGCTGGTCAATTAAACTCATATTCAAAAGCCGACCAAAACCTTGGTAGGCAATGGTAGATTCAATATAGCGATCGCATAAAATATATTTGCCTTGTGCTAAATTCGGTTTCAGTTCTTGTTCTACATGTTGCGCTCTGTCAGCAGCATATAATAATAATTCTGTCACCTCTGCGATCGGTTTATTATCTGCCTTTTCTAGCAACAAGCGGCGCAAATCTAAGCCTAATTCTGTTCCCCCCGGTTCCCGCGTGAGTACTACCGGAACACCAAGACTTTGCAACCACTCTTGACAAAGCTGCATTTGGCTGGTCTTACCGCAGCCTTCCACCCCTTCAAATACAATTAATTTGCCACCCATGCTGTGAATAAACTTTTTTTGCTGATGTTTTATTACGCTACCAGCTAGCGATCGCTTTTTAACAGTACGCGGAAGTCCCCACCCTCAATGTACTCATAGGGTGGGGGAGACCCCGCCCCTACCACTTCTCTAAATATACAAGGGTGTGTTACGGCTATATAAAAATTTGGGACTTTGAGAGAGTGAGAATTAGCCGATATTCACCATATTTATTGGTGCGTTATCGAAACGCTTAACGCACCATACTAGACTTTAGCCATTTTCACAAAACTACTTAGTAAAATAGAAAAAAGTTTTTCCTAATCAAAAGAGTTGCGTTCTTTGGTTTGAATAAAGTCCAGCTAAACTTCTACATTCGTTCTAATACCTGAATTCCTAACAGCGATAAACCTAACTTGAGGGTTCTAGCTGTTAAATCACACAGAACTAAGCGAGATGTCCGCAGAGGTTCCTCAGCAATTAGTATCGGAACACCGTGATCTTTGTCATAAAACTGATTAAACTTCTTACTCAGTTCATACAAATATTCACATAACCGATTCGGCATTAAGTCTTGCTCTACAGTACTAATAACCTCATCAAGTTGCAGTAAATATTTTGCCAGTGCTAATTCTGTTTCATGTTCCAACAGAACTTTGGTATTTTCTCCCAACTCCTCAAAGTTAATATCACCCTTGCGGCTAATTCCCTGAATCCGTGCATAAGCATACAGCATATAAGGTGCAGTATTACCTTTGAGATCCAGCATTTTGTCGTAGCTGAAAATATAGTTACTAGTGCGGTTTTGGCTTAAATCAGCATATTTAACTGCGCTGATACCAACTACCTCAGCAACTTTATTAATGAATTCTTCTGTTTCTTCGCGCTCTTCTTTTTTTAGTCTAACTTCTAAGTCTGCACGCGCACGAGAAACTGCTTTATCTAACAAATCCCGCAACCGTTCTGCATCTGTGGAACGAGTTCTGTACCTCTTACCATCTTCCCCTAAAACCAAGCCAAAAGGTACATGAACCAATTCCACATCATCGGGAATCCATCCGGCCTTGCGTGCTACCTTAAAAAATTGGGCAAAGTGGTTTGATTGTCCAGCATCTGTTACATAAATTATCCGCTTGGCTTCATCTTGTTGAATCCGGTAGCGTAAAGCGGCTAAATCTGTTGTCGCGTAATTATAACCACCATCTGTTTTTTGCACAATCAAAGGTAGCGGTTCACCTTCTCTGTTAGTAAATCCTTCTACAAATACACATTTCGCCCCTTGATTTTCCACCAGTAGCCCAGATGCTTCTAAATCTGCCACAATTCCTGGTAGTAAGGGGTTGTAGAAAGATTCGCCCCGTTCTGTTACCTTGATATCCAGCAAGTCATAAATTATTTGAAACTCTTGTCTTGATTGTTCGCATAGCAGTTTCCAAGCATGGATTGTATCTTCCGCACCTGCTTGTAATCTGACAACTTCTTGTCTTGCTGTTTCTTGAAATACTTCATCTGCATCAAACCGCTGTTTGGCTTGGCGGTAAAAACTGACTAAATCACCAATATTTAAAGCATTAGCAGTAGTTAGAGCTTCTGGGGAAACTTCCCGCAGGTAGGCGATTAACATCCCAAATTGAGTACCCCAATCACCCACATGGTTTAACCGCAAGACATCATGTCCGAGAAATTCCAAAATCCGGGCAATACTATCACCAATAATAGTTGAGCGCAGATGCCCAACGTGCATTTCCTTAGCAATATTGGGACTGGAAAAATCGACAATTTCTCGCTGTGGTGTTTTCGCTGTGGGTACACCTAATCGAGAATCTGACTGAATCGCATTTAATTGTACTTCCAGGTATGTGGGTTTGAGCTTCAGATTGATAAACCCAGGCCCAGCAATCTCTGGTGCTTCGCAGATTTCTGATACATCTAGTTTATCCGCGATCGCCGCTGCAATTTGTCTTGGTTGCTTTCCTAGCTTTTTACTCAGGGATAAAGCCACATTCGCCTGATAATCACCAAACTTAGGATTGCTAGCAGTCACCAAAATCGGATCTACTCCAGCATACTCATCGCCAAAAGCAGCCACCAAGGCCTGTGCAAATTGATGTTTTAGTTTTTCTTGTGTAGCGTTCATATATAAATTTTATCTGTGACAGGCGTAATCTGACTGTTAAGAGGTGGATACTCTCAGGAGCTTGATTATTTTAACCATAAAATATGGTTACCATTACTCACCCAAGACTGTCATGGTACAGTACAACCGACTCTGATGACACCCCAGTGGATAACGAACTGCAAAACCTCATCCCTAATTTATTAGCAGCGATTTTAGCTTTAGCATGGAATGACCGTACTGACTGGTATTTTGGTGTGGATCTGGGCATTTATTATGCACCATGACAACCGCCATTAGTACCAGATGGATTTCTCAGCTTAGGATTAAAACGCTTTGTAGAAGAAGAGAGGCGCTTAAGTTATGTACGGTGGGAAGAGGCGGTGGGTACTGTTCCTATCTTAGCTCTAGAAGTCGTCTCCAAAACCTCTGGTGGCGAGTACAAACAGAAAAAAATTGATTACGCCCAACTAGGAATTTTGTATTACGCCATTTACGTACTTAGTCGCAGATATCGCCGCAAACGAGAACCTTTAGAAGTTTATCGCTTAGTTGAGGGCAACTATATTTTACAACCAGGCTCACGGGTGTGGATGCCAGAAATTGCTTTAGCAATAGGGCGAGAACGCGGTACTTACTTGGGACGGACGCGAGAATGGTTATATTGGTACGACCAAAAAGGACGGAAATTACTTACACCCGAGGAATTAGTGCAACAAGAAAGAGAACGCGCTGATAGACTGCCGCAAAAGCTACGGGATTTAGGAATTAACGCAGAGAATATTTAGGGAATAGGAAAGTGCGATCGCATTTCTGTAGTACATTAGAAAGCTCTTTTAATTTAATATTTTCCTTATTGTTCTATTCAAGAATTTGACTTATTACTCGAGCAAAACCAGTATTTTTACTCAAATTAATAATTTAATCTAATTTTTTTACTTAATTGCTATATCGCTGAATTCAGTAATTATTCCCTACAACATAGATTTCGCATGTGTCAAAATAATAAGCGAACACTTATTTAAACTTTTTTCCATACAATTTCTGGAATTTTTGATTTACCAAATCTTTACTTATGACTACAAATATTGTCCAGCAGGTAAAATTCTCGCTAATTCTAGCTTTACAAGCAAAGCGAGTAAGTGCGATCGCATGATTTATCTCTACTAAATTCAATTTTTAGGCTTATTTATTGCTTATCAAGAATAACATTGTTGCTTTGTCAACCGATATTTAACGACAGCTTGACAGAATTCTAAAAGTTGTTCTTCTGGAAAATCTCGCTTGGCGAAGTTAGCAATTACACAAACAAACTGGACATTTCCCGGAACATAACCAAGTGCAGTATTTATCCTATCTAAGCTTGCAGTTTTTGGATGTAGCTGACGACCATTCCAATCCTCTGTAGTTTTTGGATTGTCTAATTCCCAGCCAGTATAGGGACATTTTCCACCCTGCTGTTCCCATAATTCTTTTAAATATTCTAGCGTGATAGTACATTCCCTGCCTTTACTTTTTACCCGTTTTCTTGCCGATATGAGATGCTGACGAAACGGTGAATATTCATCTCGGCGATTTCCTAACAATAAATGTTTAGTATTCTCGCTATTGGGATTGATTAAGGTATTCAAGTTATCTACATACGATTTTTTATAGCGAGCGACATCATAACAAAAATTGATTAATTCTTCTTCAGTAAAAGCATTTTTAGCAAAGTTAGCAATTACAGCCACAAATTGAATGTTGTCTAAAGTGTAGCCTTGAGTTGAATCTATACGATCTACACTGGCTCTGTTAATAGTTAAAAGCGTATTTTCATAATCAGTAGTGCAAGGTAAAAGAATTAAATTCCAACCTGTATAAGGACAAGTACCATTTTGTTGTTCCCATAAAAGCTTTAGTTCGGTTAATGTTACACAGCAATCTTGATTTCTGTGTTTCGCAGACTTTTTCATCACTTTTAGATGATATCGAAAGGGCGAAAAATCATCTCGCCTAATTATTTCTCTTAAATAGGACGTATTTCTATTAATTTTATCTTTGAAATTAATTAATCCTTTAAACTTGCCGTAACATGATTTAGAATAGAAATGTGGCCTTCCTAATCGTTCACTTCTGTTAAACTCAGCTTTAAGTTTACGAAATTCTTTACCACAAGCCGGATTTTGACAAACAACAATTACTTCGGAATTACCCATAAAAAAATATCCACCTTGATATCAAATTATCAGGTGGATATGGAGTTTATATAAATATGGAGCTTATGGGAGTTGAACCCATGTCCAAATTGGGTATTAACCCTCCACTCATTCACAGGTTTAGCCTATCTAATCCTCAAGGCGGGAATCGTTCATTATCCCGAACGTAGGATGCTCTGATTAAGTCTTAGCTAGCAAGCCAACCAGAGAACACTTGCTAGAGCATCCGTTGGGGTTGGTCTCTAGCCCTTAACGGAGTCGGACTAAAGACGCTCGAACCTATAAGAGGCGTTTAGGCAGCTACTAGAGCTTCCCGACGAGCAAATTTTACGATGTTATTCGCATTTACTTTTGTTTTGAGCCTTTGATTTGCGAGAGGAGACTCACTCTCGACCTGAATCACAGAGCAGCGTTCGCCAACCTGTCGAAACCGTTAAAGCCCCATGCTTGTGATATATGTATTATAGTCTGCTATTAGGGAAATGTGTCAGGTGATGACAAAAAAATATTAAACTGCGGCTAAGTTCACATGTTGATTTCGTAGTTGCTTGGGATTGCTGAATATATTTTGAATCGCTATACTTGTACAATAAACAGTACAATAATCAATTAAATGAAAGTTGTGTCTTTTAGCGAAGCGAGAAATAACCTCAAGGCTGTTTTAGACCGAGTGGTAGAAGATGCCGACTATACCATCATCACTAGACGGGATGCGGAGGATGCGGTAGTGATGTCGCTAGAGTTATTTAATAGTTTGCTGGAGACTGTTCATTTACTCAAGTCTCCCGCTAATGCTGCCCATTTAGAGCGTTCTATTGCTCAATTCAAACAGGGGAAAGTGGTGGAGCGAAATTTGTTGGATGACTAGAAAGCTAGCATGGACAGATGAGGCTTGGAAGGATTATTTATACTGGCAAGAGCAAGACAAGAAAACGTTAAAACGAATTAATAAACTGATCGAAGCCACAATCCGACTACCGTTTGAGGGAATCGGAAGACCAGAAGTACTGAGGGAGAATCTAGCTGGCTTTTGGTCGCGGCGAATTGATGATACTAATCGGTTAGTTTATGCGGTTGATGATGAGTATTTAACGATTATTGCTTGTCGATATCACTATTCTGATTGAGCGAACAAGGCAAAAGTAAAAAGTTAAAACATCCTCAAAACCAAAAATAGCTAATCGCTAGTTTTAAAGTTACCAGCAATTAGCTATTAGTGATAGTTACCAATTGAGTTCTAAGTTAATGCTTCAGCACCACCCACAACTTCTAGAAGTTCTTGGGTAATTGCAGCTTGTCGAGCTTTGTTGTAAGACAAGGATAGGGTTCTGATCAATTCACCGGCGTTGTCGCTGGCGTTGTTCATCGCAGTCATCCGTGCTGCTAGTTCACTAGCTGCTGATTCTTGCAGTGCCCGTAATAGCTGGTTACTTAGATATAAAGGCAATAGAGAATCCAGAATTTGGACTGGATCTTGCTCAAAAATCATGTCACGGGACAAAGGACGGACTTGAGTAGTCACTTTTTGCCGTTCTACTTGAAATTGTCCACCACGGGTTGTCAAGCGGAAAATTTCGTCATCTGCTGCTTCTAAACCTTGAGCATCTAAAGGAAGCAGGGTTTGTACAACCGGACGAGAGCTAACCAAAGAGACAAATTTGGTGTAGACTAACTCAATCCGGTCTACACTTTCCGACAAGAACAAAGACAACAACTCGTCAGCAATTTTGTTAGCTTCGGCTGCGGTGGGAATTTGTTCTAAGCCGCTGTAAGTAGCATCGATTGGTTGGTTGCGGCGTTGGAAGTATTGGATTGACTTCCGACCTACCAAGACAAATTTGTAATCCTTACCTTCGGCTTGGAGTTCCTTGGCACGATTTTCGGCGCGACGAATGACGTTAGTATTGTAACCGCCACACAAACCGCGATCGCCTGCTATGACCAACAGCCCTACTGTTTTCACTTCGCGCTTTTTCAGCAGAGGTAAGTTGGCTTCTTCAAACCGCAGACGGGTTTGCAGACCGTATAAAACTTGCGCTAGTTTATCCGCAAAAGGACGGGTTGCTAATACTTGCTCTTGCGCCCGACGTACTCTCGCCGCCGCTACTAGCCGCATGGCTTCTGTGATTTTTTTGGTGTTTTTGACCGACTGAATGCGATCGCGTATTGCTTTAAGATTAGGCATATTCTTTGATGGTTGTCAGTTGTCAGTTGTCAGTGGTCAGTTGTCAGTTGTCAATTGCTAATGACTACTGACCAATGACCAATGACTAATTACACTGTCGCCTTGAAGGTCTTTTTGAATTCGGTTAGCGCTTCCTTCAAAGCAGCTTCTTCAGAGTCACCCAGTGCTTTGGAAGATTTCACTGCTTCAGCGTACTGAGCGTTGCCTGTCTTTAAGTAATCGCGTATACCTTTGGTGAAGCTGGTAACTTTTTCTACAGGGATATCATCTAAATAACCGTTGATACCCGCGTAGAGAATTGCTACTTGCTCATATACGGAGAGTGGATCATTTTGGGGCTGCTTCAGTAGTTCCCGTAAGCGTTGACCTCTTGCCAACTGGTCTTGGGTGGCTTTATCTAAGTCAGAAGCAAATTGCGCGAAGGCTTGCAGGTCGTCAAATTGGGCTAGTTCCAATTTAATCTTACCGGCAACTTTTTTCATTGCCTTGGTTTGCGCCGCAGAACCTACACGGGATACGGAAATACCAGGGTTTACCGCCGGACGAATACCAGCGTTAAACAAGTCAGACGACAAGAAGATCTGACCGTCGGTAATGGAAATTACGTTGGTGGGGATGTATGCTGATACGTCACCTGCTTGGGTTTCGATGATGGGTAGAGCGGTCATGCTACCTTTACCCAATTCATCACTCAGCTTCGCTGCTCTTTCTAACAAGCGAGAGTGAATGTAGAATACGTCTCCGGGGTACGCTTCCCGTCCGGGTGGACGACGTAGCAGCAAGGACATTTGCCGATAAGCTTGGGCTTGCTTGGAAAGGTCGTCGTAAATTACTAGAGTAGCTTTGCCTTTGTACATGAAGTACTCAGCAATGGTGGCTCCGGTATAGGGAGCGAGGAATTGTAGAGTTGCAGGGTCACTGGCGTTAGCGGCGACGACTACGGTGTAGTCCATTGCACCTTTGTCTTGCAGTGTTTGGACAACGTTAGCTACGGTAGAAGCTTTTTGACCAATAGCAACGTAGACACAAACTACATCTTCACCTTTTTGGTTGATGATGGTGTCAATGGCGATCGCTGTTTTACCAGTTTGGCGATCGCCAATGATCAATTCCCGCTGACCCCGACCGATGGGAATCATCGAGTCAATAGCTGTAATCCCGGTTTGCATCGGTTCGTGTACAGACCGACGAGCAATAATACCAGGAGCTGGAGATTCAATCAAACGGCTTTCTGAAGACTTGATATCTCCCTTACCATCAATGGGACGACCTAATGCATCGACAACTCGTCCCACCAAAGCTTCCCCTACGGGTACTTGGGCAATTCTACCAGTAGCAGTTACAGAGCTACCTTCTTGAATTTCCCGACCTTCACCCATTAACACCGCACCCACGTTGTCTTCTTCCAAGTTCTGGGCGATGCCAACTGTGCCGTCTTCAAATTCTAATAGCTCCCCAGCCATAGCCTTTTCCAGACCATAGATCCGGGCAATACCGTCACCGACTTGCAGTACGGTACCGACGTTAGCAACTTTGACCTCTTGGTCGTATTGCTCGATTTGCTGTTGAATAATGCTACTAATTTCGTCAGGTCTGATTGAAATGCTCATGTGTCTAACTTTTTTCTTGGGAGACGGAACAGAGTAATCGGTTCACCGAAACTATTGAATTTCTATGAACTGCTTAAGTTAAGCGCAAAGAAAGGCGGCGCAACTGACCCCGTAAACTAGCGTCAATTACCTGCGATCCTACTTTAATGATCAAACCACCAATTAAGTCGCGGTCGATTTTGGTTTCCAGTTCTACTTGGTGAGCATTAGTTATGGCAAGAACCTTATCTATTACAGCTTGTTGTTGAGCTTCTGTGAGGGGAATGGCTGAAGTCACTTCCGCTAATACGGTTTGATTCAGCTGGCGCAACAACACTAAATACTGCTGTAAAATCGCTTCCAAGAAGAAAAGCCGCCGTTTGTCTATCAGCAACAGAAAAAATCTGCGTAAGTAGGGATTTGCTCCATCACCCAGTATTTGAGTGAGCACCGCTTTTTTCCGTTCTGCCTGAATAAACGGGTTGTCAATTAAGTTTTGCAGTGGTGCTGAATTTTTCAACAAATTCAGCAATGCACGCGCATCTTCACCAAACTGTTCTGCCAGATTCTGGGATTGGGCGATTGACATCAAAGCCTGTGCGTAAGGCTGGGCGATTTCGGCTGTTTCTATATTACTTTTCATCAGCGTCCTCCCACCTGCGCGATGCTGCGGTCAATGATTGTTTGTTGCACATCGTCAGCAATCCCAGTCCGCAGTTCTGATTCGACTTTTTGCAATGCCAATGCGGCTACCCGTTGTCGCAGTTCGGCCAGCGCTCGCTCTCTTTCTGTGTTCAAATCTGCTGCTGCTGTTTGTTGCAAGCGTTCTACGTCTTGCGCTGCTTTTGCCAACAGAGCTTCTTTTGCAGCTTGGGCGCTTTCTTCAGCAGCTTTGCGGATGCGTTGCGCTTCTGCCTGAGCCTGAGTTAACTGATCTTGCGCCTGAGATAAAGCAATTTGTGCCTCTTTTTGGCGCTTTTCTGCTTCCCGAACTGCGGTTTCAATATTTGACCGTCGCTCGTTCAGGATATTGCTTAAAACTTTACGTCCGAAGTAGAATAATATGCCAACCAGAATCGCTAGGTTAATGAGATTGGTTTCAAACAGATCTAGGTTTAGACCGAAACCACCTTCAGCTGCGCCTTCTGCTAATTCAGAGTGTTCTGTGGCAAGTAATAAGAATGTGCCCATGTTACCCATCTACAAGTGCGCTGCTCGCTTGCTAATACGTTGTATTTTCCCCAAGGGAAATCAAGTTGCTTAACTTCCTTAAAGGAAATCAAGTTGCTTAACTTCCCGAAGGAAAAAAGTGCCTTTTTTGACACTTAATTAAGCGCTTTGGGAAAAGTCCCCATCTGCGCGTATGCTTTCACAGAACCTATACTTTCGCTTATCTAGCGAAATTCGGCCCTAATAGTTTTTCTAGAATCTGTCTGCTTAGAGCATCAACTTGTTGTTCTAACTCGCTAAAAGCTTGTTGTTTTTGTTGCTCTATTTCAATAGCAGCGCGTTCTCTCTCTTGTTGAGCTTCCTGTTGCGCAAGAGCGATTTTTTGAGCAGTAATTTTCTTAGCGTCCAACTGAGCTGCTTCTATGGTCGCTTGCGACTGCCTGCGAGCGTCTGCTAGTTGCTGCTCATATTCCTGGGTTAAGCGTTCGGCTTTCGCCAAGCGTTCTTTGGCATCAAGGGTATTCGTTCGGATGTAATTATCGCGATCGTCCAGCACCTTGGTCAGTGGCTTATAGAAAATTACATTCAACAAAGCTGCTAACAACAGGAACTGCAATGCCATAAAGGGCAAAGTAGCATCGAAATCAAACATTTCTCTCCTCTTGGGTTGGAGTAGCAGTTTTCATGGCTAGCAAAATCATCCAACCGTTTAAATTTTAGGAACCCTTAGCCAACAAGGGTAACTTACATCAGAACGATTCCATACCCAAAAGATTTTAATTGTAGAGATGTGAAGATTCACGTCTCTACAATCATAAAACTTTTAGGTCTTAAGCAAAGGGGTTAGCAAATAGCAACACCAAAGCGATTACCAGACCGTAAATGGTTAGGGATTCCATGAACGCCAAGGTTAACAGTAGAGTACCCCGAATTTTGCCTTCTGCTTCGGGTTGACGGGCGATACCTTCTACTGCTTGACCTGCGGCATTACCTTGACCGATACCAGGGCCAATTGCAGCCAAACCAATTGCTAGAGCAGCAGCCAGAACTGAAGCAGCAGAAACTAATGGATCCATGATGATTTTCCTTGCTTGAAGTACAGAACTAACAAAAGTAGGTTAACTAGTTAAGACGTGGTTTCCACGCTGCACCAAGTTCTTACAAATCGCGCTGGGCGATGTTTTGAGCATCTAGGCTCGTCGGAACTGTGCTATCTACTGAGAAGCGTTAATGATGCTCCTCATGCTCTTCTCCACCATGTCCCTCTAAGGCCTCGTGAATATATGCCCCGGCCAGGGTAGCAAATACCAGGGCTTGAATGGCACTGGTAAATAAACCTAAAGCCATGACAGGCAGAGGTATAAATAGAGGAACAAGCAGAACCAGCACCGCTACAACCAATTCATCCGCCAATATATTTCCGAATAGACGGAAGCTTAGGGAGAGGGGCTTGGTGAAATCTTCTAGGATCGCGATCGGCAACAGAACAGGCGTTGGCTCAATATACTTTTTAAAGTAGCCCAAACCCCGCTTGCTAAAACCCGCGTAAAAGTACGCTAAAGAGGTCAGCAATGCCAATGCTACAGTCGTATTGATGTCATTGGTGGGAGCTGCTAATTCACCAGATGGCAACTTGATTAGTTTCCAGGGTATGAGCGCGCCCGACCAGTTCGATACGAAGATAAACAAGAATAATGTGCCTAGGAATGGCACCCAAGGGCGGTACTCTTTCTCACCAAGTTGGTTTTTTGCTAGATCCCGAATAAATTCTAGGGCATATTCCATTAAGTTTTGGATGCCGCGAGGAATTCTTTGGGCATTGCGAGTAGCAGCTAGTGAAGCTATTACTAGCAAGCCAATCACAAACCATGAGGTGAGAAAAACCTGCCCATGAATTTTTAGATTGCCCAATTGCCAGTAGAAATGATGACCTACTTCTAATGAGGCGAGGGGAAATGAATTAAAGGCGTTTAAGACACTAAGCATTTGCATTCTTCAAGCATTTTCCCCAACGAGCGAGGATGGGAGTATTATCTTTGTGAGCCTGACTTGTTAAGAATCAGGAAGAAACGCAGTTTGCACGGTGTAGACGAGGAGCGTGGCTTTGTAAGTTAGAAATCCCAAGAATATGGGCAAAATCTTTAGCTCATGCCATTGAGTTGCCAATATAATCAACCCAACAAATAGAGCCAAACGACTTTTACTCAGACGCGTTTTCTCACCACCGAGTCGCTCAACGTCTTTGGCCAGCATTTTTAAGTAAACCACACCTGTACACGCCCCAATCAAATAATTGAGAGCAATGTTTAGGGAATAAAAAATCCACACAGAGAAAAAAATTATCCCTGTCAACACAAGTGTGATTACCAACAACTTCTGGTAGAGTTGATAGAACTCCTCCATAGAGTTTACTCGTTCTTCGTCCTCAGAACCAGATTGAGCATTTTGCGTTGTTGGAGTCGATGCATTTGATTCGTCTGACAAGCTCACGGGACTCGAAACCAGTACAGCTAAGGATGATGACTGCACATCCAGTCAGCTGAATCATATCACGATGTGGTAACAATACTTTAGAAAAAAACAATTAACTTCTTTTCAGCAAACAGAAACTTCCCCAGTTGGCGAGATGAAGAGATAGAGAAAGCTCCTAAATGCAAGGTAACGGTCTATTCAGAGTTTTCCCTGATCCTGGGGTAAGTTGCTATTCGGTAATTTCATCAGGATGAATCTTTAAAACCCCCATTTGTAGCGTGTGTGGTGAGTAGATGCTAGTAAAGTTGATGCAGATCTTTAGCTACTCTAACTTCAAAGTTTCCATCATTTTGTCAGCGATCGCCCTCTACTATCTCTACTATGATGAGAAATTTAATTTTCAAGTTAGCTAAATTCAGCGGATAGGCGATACACCCATACTACCAGATCCGAAACAGTATGCTTCCTGATATTGAAAATCCCTTGACGAGACCAATATAAATGCCCTCAGAGAGAATCACAGGCAATCTCTGGGGGCATAAGGTTAGTTGTATGGTCACAGTGGTTTTTGCACCCCGTTAACTAACTATTTAACAGTGGTAATGCTTGATTAATTAAGCGTTTTGAGCAGATTCTGCTTTCTTACGCTTCATCCATGCGCCCAAGCCTACAGCTAGCAAGGAACCACCAACTGTCATGGGTTCAGGGACATCTTCTACAGGTCCTATGACTTCACCATAAAATCCAGTTTGGCTAGGCTTACTGCCTTTGGGGTTTAAGCGTGTCAGACTCCAATCTACACTATTTGGGGCAAAAGGACTAAATATAGAAAATTCCAAGAATGAAGGTGAAGTGCCTACTTTATCCGTCACTGATTGTTTTAGAGTCAACTGAACAGAATCTTGGTCTGAGCTGATTAAAGCTAATAAGTAATTCAGGTCAGTAAACACTTTTGTCACACCCTTCATTCCGGACACAGTCCACGATGACTTATCTCTTAATGTTTCCTTGTTATCAGCAGCATTGGCATTATCAAGATTTATCTTGTATTTGTATTCTTGACCAACTTGCTGGTCGAATACTACACTGGCTGCTTGTGCAGGTTTAGCACTAATAGCAGCAACACTTAAGACAAGACTAGCAGCAGCAATGCTGACATGTTTAGTTAATTTCATCCGCAAATTCTCTGAGATGTTCAAAGGTTGACTACTTAAGTATAAGCTCGCAATCGAGTCTTTTGCTAATGTATCTTGACTTACTGTCATACGTAAGCAAAAAAAGTTGCTTTGATAAAATCTTTATGTTTTCGCAAGGTTTTGTAAATTTCAATTAAATATATGTTTTTGGGCAAAAAAAAATCCGGATTGGTTGAAACGTCCAGATTGTAATCAAAATACAACAGTTAGTGCCATTGAATTAAGTCGGTTTCAGCAAAATTAGCTGTTGCTGCTAAAGTTTTCTCACTACATCCAAGTTCATCTGCACATCAGCCAATATCTTTGCGACTGTTAATTTAGTATCGCACTGTTGTAGAAACTCAAACTCCTATGCTGACAAATTGAAAATTTGGTAATCGTAGTTAAAAATACATTGAATTGTCCATCCATACAAGGATTACGTTCGGGAATTGCGGCTAATAGGGCGTTATCATCTGACCAGTCAGCTAGAGCGATCGCGGGACGACCAAGAAAAAATTCGTAATGGGTAACTTCTGGGTTTAATAACTCAATCAAGCGTTTATCAAATGTGGGACACCTCAGTACACAGATAATTGCGATCGGCATCAGCTCATATATTTTCAGTAGGAAAAGTGTTTCAGTAAAAACACTCCTGTTTAAGTATCTATTAGCTAATAAAATTAGATTTAAGTATTTAGTAGCTTAATTTACTCAATCAGGAGCAGCGGATGCCAGTAGGACTGCCTGAATTTGTGGAAAACCCAGAAAATCGTTGCCCAGTAATTCTTTTACTTGATACCTCTGGCTCTATGTCAGGTCAGCCTATCCAGGAATTAAATCGAGGGTTGGCAACTTTTAAGGAAGATGTATTAAGAGATACTCAAGCATCTCTGAGTGTGGAAGTTGCTATTGTTACCTTTGCCCCAGTGCGACTGACGCAAGATTTTGTAACTATAGACCAATTTATACCGCCCAAGCTAGAAGCAGAGGGTGTGACACCGATGGGTGAGGCGATAGAGTACGCTTTGGATTTGCTGGAAAACCGGAAACAAACTTACAAAGATAACGGTATTCTCTACTATCGCCCTTGGGTATTTTTAATTACCGATGGTGCGCCAACAGATTATTGGGAAGGTGCAGCGCAAAGGGTAAGAGAAGCAGAAGAAAGTCGTAGACTGTTGTTTTTTACTGTTGGTGTCCAAGGTGCGGATATAACCAAACTCAGACAAATTGCTCCCCCTCAACGTTCACCAGTGATGCTAAATGGGTTAGATTTTCGCTCTTTATTTGTTTGGCTTTCTACTTCTATGAAACGGGTTTCTAGTAGCAAAGTAGGCGAGGCTGTAGCTTTACCGCCTGTGGGATGGGGTCAAATTACCAGCTAGATTTTGAGGATTTGTTGTGGTTTGGAAAGCAATTGCCCGTTATGCAACGGGAACGAGTCATCAAGAACAGAAAATACCTTGTCAAGACTGCGGAAATTATGACATTTTCAATGATGTGATTGTAGGCGTGGTTGCTGATGGTGCAGGTAGCGCTAAATATGCTCATATTGGTTCTGAGTTAGCTGTAAAAAAGGTACTTGAATGCTTTTCTGAGATTAACGAATATCCTGAGAAGCAAGAAAAATTAGAGCAAAGTTTTTTTCAACCACTGTCCAAACCAGAGGCTAAGAATTTATTTGCTAAAATTCTGAACCAAGTTATTACAGAATTACGCAACCACGCAGAGAAAGAAAATTATTCTATTAATGATTTAGCCTGTACATTGTTGGTTTTTGTTTCTACTCCTCACAGGCTTGCAGCTATGCAAATTGGGGATGGATTTATTGTAGTCCGTCCCCAAGATTCAGAATATCAACTGTTGTTTCAGCCAGATAAAGGTGAGTTTGCTAACGAAACGACTTTTGTCACTTCAGCAAATGCAGTAAATGAAATGCAGGTGGATGTTCTGTCAGGAGAACAAGAGTTTATTTGTGCTTCTACTGATGGTTTAGAAAAAGTGGCTATTCACTTGAATGACTGGAAACCATTCCCACCTTTCTTTAAAGCTTTAAAGGAATACTTACAGGAAACTACTAATCCAAAAGAAGACTATCAATATGTGGATGATTTCCTCAACTCTGAACGGCTAAATTCTCGCACTGACGATGATAAAACTTTGCTTTTGTGCCTTTGGGAAAGAGAGTAAATTTCCATGACGTTTCTCATCTGTGGTAGTACGAGTGAATCAATTGCTCTCTTGGGTGAACCAATAGCTGATAGTGGTGAAGGTAAGGTTTGGCGAACTAACCACGGTTACTTAGCAAAAATTTACCACTCGCCAACACCTGAACGGGTGCAAAAATTAGCCGTGATGATATCGCACCCACCCACAGAGCCAAATTTCCACCTCAATCATATTTCTTTTGCTTGGCCTAAGTCGTCGTTGAAAAATGCTCAGGGTGATTGTGTGGGCTTTTTGATGCCAGAAATTAACGATGCAAAAGAACTCCTTGATGTATATAATCCCCAGCTTCGTAAGAGAAAGAAACTTGAGGTTGATTGGCGTTTTCTGCACATAACAGCACAGAATATTGCCTCAATTATTGCCTCACTTCACGCTAATGGCTATGTATTGGGTGATATTAAACCGCAAAATATTCTTGTCAATAATCGGGCTTTACCTTCAATTATTGATACTGATTCTTTTCAGATTCGTAATCCGAAAAATGGCAAGATTTATCGTTGTCCAGTTGGTTCACCAGAGTATACACCACCAGAACTGATTGATAAAGATTTTTATAGTATTGATCAAACGGAAGTACACGATCGCTTTCGGTTAGCAGTAATTATCTATCAATTATTGTTTGGTGGTCAAACTCCTTTTGCGGGAAAGTGGATAGGTGCGGGGGATACTCCAGAAATGAATGAACTTATCCGTCGTGGTTTATGGCTTCATGCACCAAATAGTTTATTACAACCTGTAGAGAGAACCATTCCCCTTGAGATTGTTCATCCAGAAGTTCAGCGATGTTTTCTCAAATGTTTTAATGATGGTCATCAAAATCCTCATTTACGCCCAACAGCTAGAGAGTGGTTAGAGGCGTTAAAGGTAGCTAGTAATGAGCTAAATTTATGTGGGAGGATAGACAGCCATTACTATAGTCAAACTTATGGTAAATGCTATTGGTGCGATCGCTCTACAAAACTTGGTATTGATATATTTCCAGGTAAAGCAATTCCCACAGCAAATCCAATTCCAAACGCCTCCCTAGATAATCTGACAACCGGAGAGCAAATTCCTAGCTTTCAGGGACACTGCACACAAAAAGCAACTTCCACACCACAACCAATTCCAAATTACTCTCCACAGAATTTGACAAAGGTACAGAAAGTAAGATTGTGGTTTAGTGGTATTTATTTTTTCCTACTACTGATAATGGTAAGTATACAATACTTCACTAATGTCAATCAGAAATTGACTCCATCTGAATTGAATGAAATAGCTAACAGCCAAATTGAAGAATATATAAACGGTATAGGTATTTCATTTAAAATTGATGAAAAAACTAAAATACCAACAATTACTGAGATCATTAAAGAATCTCCAGCAGCATCGAAAAGTCTTGAAGTAGGTGATCAAATATTGCAAGTAGATGGCATATCGACATCAAACATGAGTGCGACAAATGTAGCTAATTTGATACAAGGAGATGTAAATACTAGAGTCTTACTGTCGATTAGTCGCCCAGGGTTCGGAAATATACACAAAATTCTAGTTAGGGAAAGTTTGATCAATCCCAACCTTGATAAAGACTATGTTAATCGTTGTTCAGCCCGTTTTCAATTAAAAGATTATAGCAACGCAATAAATGACTGTAACGAAGCCGTTAAGATAAATTCCTATAATGACGAAGCCTACTTTTTACGGGGTGCTATCCATATTATAAATGGTAATCATTATCAAGGAATGGAAGATTTACGAAGCGCAGCATTATTAGGAAACGAAAAAGCTAAGGAAATTCTTAAAGAGCATAATTAATAATATTTAAACTCAAATACTCTATAAATTAATATATCTATTTTTAATCTGTTTAAGTTATTGTCCAATCTTCTAGCATTAACCCAGGAACATTTTCAAAATCTCTCCAGTTGCGGGTGACTAAAATTCCATTTACAGATTTTGCGATCGCTGCAATACGTAAATCCTGTGTACCTATACGTTTAAGTTTTTGAAGAACTAAAGATTGATACATTTCGTAAGCACGATTATCAAAAGCCAATAATTGAATACTCTTAAAAAACTCTATTTCATCTGATAAACCTTTATAAGCCCATAACAATTGACTGTTAGGTTTAAAAGGTTCATTATTGCTATTGTTGATTTTATTCAGCCATCCTTTGATTTTCTCCTCCAATGTAATCACCGTTACAGCTAAACTTTCAGGTTTATTTTGGCTGATACGCTTTGTTACCATTGCATTTCCATTTTGTAACAGTGAGATATGATCCGTATCTAAAATATATAGCTTAGCCACTAGAAATTATTCTCCGGATCATTTGTTTGGATGGATTGGTTACGCTGCACCAAATAAAACAGCTTCATGATCTCATCCGCCTCGGTAACTCCCATTTTTTCAAGCTCATTATTAATTTCATTGATAAATTTTGTATTATGTTCCTCGATTTGTAAATCAAGTTTACCTCGTTCTTGTTCTATGTAAGCAAGTACTTCATCAAAAAGAGGATTATCCTTGTGCATTCCCGCAAATTTCAACCAAGGATGTTCTGATTGAGGCGCTTCAATTTCTAAACTTACTATCTTGGCTGTTTCTAACCGAGTTTGCAAACTTTGAGTGAGTTTTTCTATTGCTTCTGTTTCTGTGCTTCCTAAACCTTGACAGTCTGGTAAACCTAATAATGTCGCTTTAACTATCCCATCTGGCTGGGTTTCAATTAAGACATCATAAGTTAACTTAGGCTGAGTATTGTTAGGAGAAGTTTTTACAACTAAATTCATGCTATTTATAACCTTCGAGTTTTATATTGATTATAACTGGGCATCAGGATGATTTATAAATGCTAACCTGCTTTATAGAGCCAAACTGCTGTTGTGTTAAGGCTATGCAAGGATTGGGCAGCTTGAGAGAATCAGGATTAGCCGCAGGGCATCATAGTTTTCGGTGCGTTAAGCGTTGCCATAACGCACCCTACTGGTTTTTTTCCTTAGCTGTTCTCTACTTGTAAAAATCAGTTCACCATTCAAAATAGTAGTGCTAGATATCGCATTGATTAGTTTGACAAAATTTCGCATTATTTATTGCCTCTTGCAGACTGCTTAAGGAAATAATTTGAAATGCAGAGCCACCTTGTACCTCAGCAGTGATGTAGGCATACTTTTGACCACGAGAAAATTGGTCTCGACCAATCTTAATCACATTGCGAGACTTTTGATAATCGTTAGCAATGTTGGAATTATAAATATTTTGAATTAATTTGACTGCTTTACTATTTTTCTGAGTGAATTTGAGACTAGATTCACCACTGACTGTGATTCCCTCTTTTGTTACTGTCCCGTTCTGGGAAGTTACATCCGCATAAAAATACAATTTACCTTTTGTGCCGTCATAACCATGCGATTCGCTGTTATATTTTATGGCTGGTAACGTCGCTCTGGTCTTAGCCCAATTGACGACGCTAGTTATATTTTGTCCTGGTAAGGCATTGGCGGGAGCTAGGGACAAACTTACAGTCAAGGTGGATAAAGCCACAAAAAAATTGAAGTAAAACTTTTTACTCACAATCATAGTATTTTTGTGTAAATTATGTATTTATAATGACATTATAACTCACAAAACCTCAGTAAACAGTTTTCTGCCCATTTTCCTACCATGCATGAAAAAGAAGGAGGACAGGGGGATGAGGGGGATGAGGGGGATGAGGGGGATGAGAGGGACAAGGGGGACAAGGAAGAAATAATCAATGCCCAATGCCCAATACTTCTCTTCGAGAGGCTCCGCGAACGACTTCGCTCATTACAAGTGCCCAATGCCCACTGTGAGTTTTGGTCATAAATAGATACAAAACTTAGTCTTAATCTCAGATACGCAAGAGTGTTGGCTCGGCAATTTAGCGTCTTTAATGCGTCAGATTCTACATACTTCTTAATAAATGAACAGGTAAGCCTCAAAACGTTCTAATCTAAAAGCTGACTGGGTTAATTTACTGGCAGTTTTGAAGGCGGTACTCTTAAGGCATGACCACCGATGTGTCAAGCCTCAAAGCGACCCAGACTTAACACATAAATGATTATGATGGGAGTTTTACAAATCCGATGAGTGTTAAGGCAAGTGGTGGAAGCTCGGTTGCGCGTCCGCAACTATATCAAACCCTAGCAGTAGCGACAATTACCCAAGCGGAGCAGCAAGACCGCTTTTTGGGTTCTGGTGAACTAAATGAACTGGCAAGCTATTTTGCATCTGGTGCAAAGCGTCTAGAAATTGCCCAGACGCTCACGGAAAATTCCGAGATTATTGTATCTCGGGCTGCCAACCGCATTTTTGTGGGTGGTTCGCCAATGGCTTTTTTAGAAAAGCCAAGAGAACCAGAGTTGGCACTGGCTACTGCTGCTAGTGGGAATGTTCAAGAGGGCATGAAACTAGGAACTGTGACCTACGTTGAAAGTCGGGGTGGGTTTCTAGAAAATTTACGCTCTATCTTTAACAGTTCCCCCAGTGGTCCAACACCTCCAGGTTTTAGACCGATCAACGTTGCTCGTTATGGCCCAAGCAACATGGCCAAGAGCCTGCGGGACTTGTCCTGGTTCTTGCGCTATGCTACCTATGCGATCGTGGCAGGCGACCCCAGTATCATTGCTGTGAATACACGGGGTTTGCGGGAAATTATTGAAAATGCTTGTTCTGCTGAAGCAACAATTGTGGCTTTACAAGAAATCAAAGCAGCTTCACTTTCGTTTTTCCGCCAAGATGCTAAGGCTACAGAGATTGTGTCGCAATACATGGATGTGTTGCTGACAGAATTTAAAGCAGCAACACCTTCCAATAAGGTGCGCCAACGTCCTTCTAGTGACCAGCAAGGGTTACAACTGCCGCAAATTTACTTTGAAGCGGCAGAACGTCGGCCTAAGTTTGTCATGAAGCCTGGGTTATCAGCATCGGAAAAAAATGAGGTAATCAAAGCTGCATATCGACAAATCTTTGAGCGCGATATTACCCGTGCTTACAGCTTGTCAATCTCTGACCTAGAATCTAAGGTGAAGAACAACGACATCTCAGTTAAAGAGTTTGTCCGTCGTCTAGCCAAATCTCCTCTTTACCAAAAACAGTTTTACCAGCCTTTTATTAACAGCCGAGTGATTGAACTGGCTTTCCGTCATATTTTGGGACGGGGACCAAGTAGCCGTGAAGAAGTACAAAAATACTTCGCAATTATTTCTAGTGGTGGTCTACCAGCTTTAGTTGATGCTTTGGTGGATTCACAAGAATACAGCGACTACTTCGGTGAAGAGACAGTACCCTACCTGCGCGGTCTGGGTCAAGAAGCACAAGAATGTCGCAACTGGGGGCCACAGCAAGACCTGTTTAACTACAGTGCGCCTTTCCGCAAAGTACCTCAGTTTATTACGACATTTGCGGCTTATGATCGCCCATTACCAGATCAGCATCCTTACGGTTCTGGTAACGACCCCTTAGAAATCCAGTTTGGAGCAATCTTCCCGAAAGAAACTCGCAATCCTAGCAGCAGTCCGGCTCCATTTGGCAAGGATACCAAGCGGATCTTAATTCACCAAGGGCCTGGTATTAATAGCCAGGTGAGCAATCCAGGAGCAAGAGGTGAGTTTCCTGGTAGCCTTGGGCCTAAGGTATTCCGGTTGGATCAACTTCCAGGCACAATTGGCAAAAAAGCTGCTAAAGGTGCAAGTATTAAGTTCTCCGAAAGCTCTACCCAAGCAGTAATTAAAGCTATATACCTGCAAGTTTTCGGTCGTGATGTCTACGAAGGTCAGCGCCTTAAAGTCCAAGAAATCAAGCTGGAAAATGGACAACTTTCCGTGCGGGAATTTGTTCGTGCTTTGGCTAAGTCGGATTTATTCCGCAAAACTTACTGGACATCGCTGTATGTTTGTAAAGCGATCGAATACATCCACCGCCGCTTATTAGGTCGTCCTACCTACGGTCGTCAAGAAATTAACAAATATTTTGACATTGCCGCTAAACAGGGTTTTTATGCTGTGGTGGACGCGATTATCAACAGCGTGGAATACAGTGAGGCATTTGGTGAGGATACAGTTCCTTACGAACGCTATCTAACTCCAGCTGGTGTGTCGTTGCGACAACTGCGAGTTGGCAGTATTCGCGAAGATGTAGGTGGTAAAGTCCAGAAGCAAGAAACACCACTGTTTGTAACCTTGGGTACAGTTACCGACACGCGGACAGCCCCAGATATTCAATTCCGCATTAACCAAGGTGTCAGCAAGCAACGGGAACAAACAAAAATCTTCAAACAGGTGGCAAATATCAGCGACAAAGCTGCTGTGCAAACTTTGATCGGTGCTGCTTATCGTCAGATTTTTGAACGCGATGTTGCACCTTATATTGCGAAAAACGAATTTTCCGTTTTAGAAAGCAAACTAAGTAACGGGGAAATTAGTGTTAAGGAATTCATTGAAGGTTTGGGTTACTCGAACCTTTACATCAAAGAGTTCTACACACCTTACCCCAACACCAAGGTGATTGAACTAGGAACTAAGCACTTCCTAGGACGCGCACCTTTAAATCAGGCAGAAATCCGCAAGTATAACCAGATTTTGGCTACTCAAGGGATTAAGGCCTTTATTGGTGCTTTGGTGAACAGTGCGGAGTATGGCGAGGTGTTCGGTGAGGATACAGTTCCTTATCGTCGCTTCCCCACCCTACCTGCGGCTAACTTCCCGAATACTGAAAAGCTGTACAATCAGCTGACCAAGCAGAATGATGATGTGGTAGTACCTAGCTTTAAGACAGTACAAGCACGCCTGACGGTGGGAGCCTCATCATCAAACGGAGGCAATTCTTATGCTGACCTGGGTCGTTCTTCCAACAGTGTTCAGGGACAATTTGGTGAAGTTAGTGTAGCTAGCAACCGTTGCAAGCCTGCACGCATTTATCGCCGGAGTGAAGGTACAAACCAAGCAGAAACACAATTGGTCATTAATGCCATTTACTCTCAGGTTTTAGATGTATATAGCGGTGAAATACCTGCTAATTACCGCTTAAGCGAACTTGAAGGCAAACTGCAAACTGGAGAAATCTCCGTGCGTGAGTTTGTATGTGAACTCGCCAGTTCGCAAATCTATTGCGATCGCTTCTATACACCTTATCCCAGCGCCAAAGTGATTGAATTCCTTTGCCGTCACCTTTTGGGACGCGCACCGGAATCTCAAGGCGAAATCAGCGACTACAACAAGCTGTTGGCAAATCGTGGTCTAAGAGGCGTTGTTGAGGCAATTGTCGATAGTCCAGAGTATGCCCGCTACTTTGGTGAAGATGTGGTACCTTACCCACGCTTTTCATCCTTGAGCAAATAATTACTAATTCGTTATACCCTTTGGGCAGCCACCCAGAGGGTGTATACGTAATTCGTGATTACAAGGGAACTAACAATCACTAAAATCTCAGATTTGGTGGTTGCAATCAGTGTGGGATAAAAGCCCCTACTGATTGCACCTACAAATTAGTTTGACGGCAGAGGCGTAACCTTTCGTAACATTACCTTCAGATTGTCAAAATAGAAGTAAATCTGAAAACAAATATTACAAAGTGTTAAGAGCAGTCATAAATGCTCAACATAATGCCGGAAAATGATTTGCGGAAGGTAGCTAATTTTTCAAAGCTTGTTTACTTGATATTAAATCAAGCAATTTTTAAGACACTAGTTATGGCATGTTGTCAAGTGCTATGTCTGAAGAAAAACAAAAAACACAGCTACCGTCATCCAAATTTAAAGTCGCACCAGTTTAATCAAATTCTGGTTTCATTAGTAGTTGGAGGAATCCATTAATGAGTATCGTCACGAAGTCCATCGTGAATGCTGATGCAGAAGCCCGCTACCTCAGCCCTGGTGAGTTAGATCGGATCAAGACCTTTGTTAGCAGTGGTGAGCGTCGTCTGCGGATTGCTCAAATTTTGACCGAAAACCGTGAGCGTCTGGTTAAAACAGCTGGCGAACAAGTATTCCAAAAGCGTCCTGATGTTGTATCTCCTGGTGGCAATGCTTACGGTCAAGAATTGACTGCTACTTGCTTACGCGACTTGGATTACTACCTGCGTCTAGTTACCTACGGAATCGTAGCTGGCGACGTTACCCCCATCGAAGAAATCGGTGTGATTGGTGCGCGTGAAATGTACAAGTCCTTGGGTACTCCTATTGAAGGTATTACTGAAGGTGTTCGTGGTCTAAAGAGTGCTGCTGCTTCCTTGTTGTCTGGTGAAGACGCTGCTGAAGCTGGTTCTTACTTCGACTACGTAGTCGGTGCCCTCTCCTAGGTTAAAGCTAATTAGCTGCTTAGACCGAAGTATTGTAATACGGTTGGAAAAAAGGAATTAACAATAATGGCTCAAGACGCAATTACCGCTGTCATTAACTCCGCAGACGTTCAAGGTAAATATCTCGACTCTTCTGCTTTAGACAAACTCAAAGGCTACTTCTCCAGTGGCGACCTGCGTGTACGTGCTGCTGGCACCATCAGCGCTAATGCTGCTGCTATCGTTAAAGAAGCTGTAGCAAAATCCTTGTTGTACTCTGACGTTACCCGTCCCGGCGGTAACATGTACACCACCCGTCGCTATGCTGCTTGTATCCGCGATTTAGACTACTACTTGCGCTATGCTACCTACGCTATGTTAGCTGGCGATCCTTCCATCCTAGATGAGCGCGTACTCAATGGCTTGAAGGAAACCTACAACTCCTTGGGTGTACCCGTAAGCTCTACCGTACAAGCTATCAGCGCTATCAAAGAAGTAACCGCTAGCTTGGTAGGTTCTGATGCTGGTAAAGAAATGGGTGTTTACCTAGACTATATCTCCTCTGGCTTAAGCTAAGAGTTAGTTTGCACTTAATAATTTAGGTGCGCCTTAATTAAGGACTGGAAATCAATTGTGAGTGCTAGAGCGTTCTATCGCTTACCTTGTGAAATAATCAATTAAGATGAGTGTTAGCGGTCTAGTATTGATGCTTGATTTCCAGCCTTTGCAGTGATTAATTAAAGAATTGCCTTAAAAAAACACTCCGCTTTTGTTTCAAATAAAAAAGTTTTCACAATTACTACAGGAGAATCTAAGATGGCCCGGTTGTTTAAAGTTACTGCTTGTGTACCCAGTCAAACCCGGATTCGCACCCAACGCGAACTGCAAAATACCTACTTCACTAAGTTAGTTCCCTTCGAGAACTGGTTCCGCGAACAGCAACGCATCATGAAAATGGGTGGCAAAATCGTTAAGGTCGAATTGGCCACTGGTAAGCAAGGTACTAATACTGGGTTGCTGTAATTACTATCTATATAGCGAAGATTATTGTAGGGAGTTGCAAAGAGGTCTCAATCGACCTCTTTTTTGTTATTGGGCATGGGGCATTGGGCATTGGGCATTGATTATTTGTTGCTTATCTCCCTTGTGTCCCTTGTCCCCTCATCTCCCTTCCCTTGTTTCCTCATTCCCGTTTGCTCTCTGATGGGAGTAGGGCTGTTTCGTTCCCTCAAAGACGCTAATTTACAAGCGTCTCAGGTAAAAAAGTCAGGTGATTAAAAAATCAAATTCTACATTGTTTATGGCGATCGCACTCAAATTTATTGGTTGAGATGGTAATTTTTCGCTCACCAACTTCCTTAACTTAAATTTATCGCCCATGCTGTTGACAAAATCCTTACCATTACGAATGAAACAGCCCTGCTGATGGGAGTGCGATCGCATTATTGATCGCTAAAGCAACAAGATGTGGAATGGGCAGAAGCTGGGAAAGTTGATTTGAAGGTGCTGATTAGCGATCGCACTCCCGAATTTATAGCCGCTAGGAGTTACGCCAGGAAATACTAAATATGCATGGTTTTTAAAACCACATATATCGTAGGGGCACAGCAGTGCAGTGCCCTTTCCCGCGCTATTGCATCAACTGGAAAGAGTCAAAAAACTTTCTGATATCACTGACTTGAGGATTTTTATCACTGCCAACTAAGAGGATATACATGCGTTGGTTAACAATAAAAATTCTCCCCGTCAAAGTCATTCCTTCTTTTTCATCCCACATCTGAATTTCTTTACCAGGATATGCACCTAGATTAATATTTTGCTGACTGAGTAATTTTTTCCCATCCTCTAACATTCCTTGTAGAGCGAAATTTAATAATTCACTTGCGGGAATCTGAGTCACATCATTTTTAAAGTCAGCATAGCTAACCATATACACATCTGTTGCATGAATACTCAGATACATTTTTGTAGACTCAATGCCCTCATGCATCTCGCTTTTATCTGGTGTCATCTCTGAGATGTCCCCATTTGGCATGAGAATAGAGGATTTACCTTCATCTGGAGAGAATTCTTTCCATTGTGATGCTGCTGCAATATCTTCAGTGCTAGGCTGTGCGTAGATGCCACTTGATGTGGATAATTCGGTTAGATTGAGGTTTTGGCTGTTTCTTGCATCTACTTTGGGACTAATGTGCATCTAGTTTATTTAGCAGTTCTGTTCCTAAAGCTTGATTCTCTTTGGACAATTCTGAAATAATGCGATCGCAAACCCAGCGTAAAAATGTACTTAAGTTGCTGAAAAATTGCTTTTCCCCTAGCTCAAAGTTTATTACTACCGTTGCGTCGCCTTGATTTTTCGCTTGTTGAATAATCCGCGCTAGTAGGGAAGATTTACCCATTTTCTGGGGAGCTTTAATACAAATCAAGGAACCGGGTTTGCGAATTTCCTCAAAACAGTACTTTTCCATAGGGGGACGTTCGACATAAAAGCTGGAAGTTAGTCCTAGCAGTCCTTCTGGATATTCTAGATAGTTGGTTGGTAATGGTGGTGTAGTTGGTAATGATACCCCAGAACCTAGCGCTTTAGATTGGGTAGGGAAAGTAGTCAGAGAAAAAATAATTAATAATTGGGAATCATTAGATAAACCGCAGCATTTAAAAACGATACAGGAAAGGATTGTGATTGATGATAGATTTGCTGGTAGTTTGTTGGGTTTATATCAACAAATTTTAGAATACGGTGTGATTGTCATTGATGAAAGTCCAGAAAAAATCCAATTACGTTTAACCGGATTGGTAGTAGAAGAGAATAATCAGTTAAAAGTTTATAATTTGATTTATCAGTTTGTTTTTAATTTAGAGTGGGTAGGGAAAGAATTAGAAAAACTCCGAACCTATGCTGAAAGTTTTAATGCATGGATAGAAAGTAATTATCAAGATGAGTCGCGTTTATTGCGAGGGAAAGCTTTAGAAGAAGCACTTATTTGGGCTGAGGGAAAAAGATTAAGTAATGATGATTATAAGTTTTTAGATGCTAGTCGGGAATTAGATAAAAAGTCAATACAGCGTAAATTAAAGGCGCAGGAAGAAGTTAACGAATCTTTACTCCAAGCTAGACAGCAAGCGGAAATAGCTTTAGAGGAAGAAAAACAAGCTAGTCAACGTTTATTAGAAGCGCGACAGGAAGAAGAAAAAGTTAATCAACGTTTATTAGAAGCGCAAACAAATACCGAAATTATTTTAGAGGAAGAGAAGAGAAATAATCAGCGTTTGCTGGAATCGCAAAAGAATACCGAAGTTATTTTAGAAGAGGAGAGGAAAGCGAATCAGCGTTTGACAGACGTAGAGAGAAAAATCAAGCGACAGATTCGCATTGGTGGAAGCATTTTAGCTGTGTCCGTAATTGGAGCAATTATTGCTGGAATATTTGCAAGTAATGGAATTAAACAAGCACAGGAGGCACACGAAGGTACAAGGTTAGAACGAACGGCAAATATAGCTTTAGGGCAATTTGAAAAACAACATCAAGAAATAGATGCTTTACTAGTAGCAATAGATACAGGACAAAGGTTGAAAGAATTGGTGAATGATGGACGACCTTTAGAAAAATATCCTGCTGCTAGTCCTATCCTGGCTTTACAAACCATTGTTGATAATATACAAGAACGGGCGCAATTTAAAGGGCATCAGGGTACGCTTTACAGTGCAAATTTTAGCCCTGATGGACAACGTATTGTCACTGCTTCATCTGATGGTACTGCTAAAGTGTGGGACGCGAAAGGTAATTTATTCGCTGACCTCAAAGGACATAAGAACGAAGTTACAAGTGCAAATTTTAGCCCTGATAGAAAACTTATCTTCATTGGAGAATATGATGGTAAAGCAGTATGGGATATAAAAGGTAATTTGCTTACTGATTTCAAAGGGCATAAAGACCGGATTGGCAGTGCAGCATTTAGCCTTAATGGAGAACGTATCATCACTGAAACATATGATGGTAGCGTTAAGGTGTGGGATGTGAAAGGTAATTTGCTCGCTAACTTTCAAGCGCACAAGGGTGAACTCAGCAGTACAGTATTTAGTCCTGATGGAAAGCTGATACTTACAACTTCTTGGGATGATACCCCCAAGGTATGGGATGTTAAAGGCAATTTCCTGATTAATCTATTGCATGGAGGAGAGGTCACAGAGGCTGTTTTTAGCCCCGATGGACAGCGCATAGTCACCGCATCAAATGATGGTAGCGTTAAGGTGTGGGGTGTGAAAGGTAATTTGCTCACTAACTTTCAAGGTCATGACGACAGGGTGACAAGTATCACCTTTAGTCCTGATGGACAATGGATTGTCACTACGTCATTTGACAACACCGCTAAGATATGGGACACAAAAGGCAATTTGCAAACCAACCTCAAAGGACACCAGAAATTTGTCATTAGTGCCGCTTTTAGCCCCGATGGACAGCATATTCTTACTGCTTCAGATGATGGTACTGCCAAAATGTGGGATAGGACAGGTAATTTAATCGCTGACTTGAAGGGACATCAGCAAAGAGTCACAAGCGCCGTTTTTAGCCCTGATGGTAAGCGCATACTTACTGAATCATCGGACTACACGGCGAAGGTATGGGACACGAAAGGTAATTTGCTTGCCGATCTTAAAGAGTATAATAAAAAAGTCAGCCACGCCGCTTTTAGCTCTGATGGTAAGCGTGTATTAACAGTATTTAGTGACGGTAGCATAAATGCATGGCAAGTTGGTGGGTTAGATGATTTGCTTGCACGGGGTTGCAATTGGCTGCAAGATTATTTGGTCAACCATCCAGAAACGAGAGAGAGACTTAGAGTTTGTCAAGTAAAAAGATAGGACGCAATACTTAGTGTCTTTAGCGAGCGGTGTCTGACGACAAGCCTTACGGCTACGCATTTGTGATGTAGGGGAAGTGCGATCGCCTTTTGGTAGTTTAGAGAAGTGCGATCGCCTTTGTGATATTGGAGAAGTGCGATCGCGTTTAGTTTTGGAGATGTGCGATCGCCTTTGTAATGTTGGGGAAGTGCGATCGCCTTTTGATTGTAGTGGAGAGAATGCGATCGCATTTGTGATGTAGGGAAAGTGTGATCGCATTTGTTGGGTTTGTGGGAAAGTGCGATCGCTTTGGTGATTTTGGGGAAGTGCGATCGCCTTTTGGTAGTTCTGAGGAATGCGATCGCATTTATTGTTGATGGGATGAAGTGCGATCGCGTTTAGTTTGGGTTGGAATGGGATTAAGCTATAAATTCCTAGATTGAACTACCAACGCTCTAACATCAAGCCATCAACATAATCAAAGTCTGTATCATCTGTCACTAATATCCAGCCCTGCTCTAAACATTGTGACGCAATCCAAACATCATTCATTGGAATTGGTCGTCCCTTCCGTTTCAAAGCCAGTCGGGTTTTAGCATAGACTGCTGCTGTTTCTCGACTTAATGGTAGAACTACACAAGCCTCAATAAACTCCAGATAACGAGGTAAATTTTGGAATGGACGAGTAGAGTTTTCCGCGCCAAAAAGTAACTCCCCCGCTACTACGGTAAGTAGAACCACCTATGGTAATGCTAGCACTCGTGAAACGATCGCCGTGTCCCCATTCAAAAAACGCACCGCTACAGAGGTATCCAGAGCAATCTCACCACTCATTCACATCCACCTGCCGACATTCTATTGCGATCGCCCGTTTTAATTCTTGGGCTTCGACATCACTTAAAATACCTGCAAATTTTGCGAGAGGATGAGTTTTGCGTATTGCTTTTACCCTACGAACAAAATCTAGTACTGACTGGACTATATCATCAGGAGCTTGTTCGAGTTCCTGGATCAATTCTTCACGATTTGTCATGCATTCAATTTGTCTTGGCTAGTTCTTTCTATTTTCAGTATATCCAAAGTCCCAAAGCGATGTCTAACGACAAGCCTTACGGCTACACCTTTTGGTTGTGTTGGGGAAGTGCGATCGCGATGTTAAACTTTGCTCCCATTCTGCAAGATATCATTACTTCTCAAAAGGGGAAAATGAGCGAACGCACAGTTATGACACGTCTGCTTTTCATTACAGAAAGATTTGCGCCAGATTTGGGTGGTTTGGCTAGGAGTGCAACGAGGTTGGTGGGGACTCTATCGCAACTGGGTATGGAAGTTGATGTTGTGACTTGGAGTCGTTATTTACAGCCAGGTGAAGTTTTACCACCGGAAGCGGGAGAGGCAAATATTCGGGTTTATCGCATAGGGTTATACCGGCATTGGGATATGACGATGCCCCATACATTAAATGTTCTGGATTGGTTACACTCGTCTCATGCTTATGATGCTGTATGGGGTCATTACTTGTTTCCGAGTGGTTTTTTAGCTACTTGGTTTGCAGCACTTCAAGGATTAGCAAGCACAGTTAGCGCCCGTGGTAATGATATTGACCGCGAAATGTTTCCACCGGGAGATTTTGCCCGTTTACAATGGACGCTACAACACGCCAAGGTGATTACGGCGGTAAGTGCTGATATGTCTCGGAAAATTCAGCTACTCGCTGGGCGGGATGATGTGTTGGTGTTGAAGAATGTAGTTGATACGGAAATATTTTCTCCGCAGAACCCCACCCCCAACCCCTCTCCGCAAGCGAGGAGGGGAGCAATGAGTAAACAGTTGCTAGGAATTACTCCAGATGAGGTGGTGTTGGGATTTTGTGGGGAATTGCGGGAAAAAAAAGGACAGCAGTTTTTGCTGAATGCTTTAACAAAAGTTCGTCAAGTGCGTGCTGCTTGTCTATTAATTATTGGTGAGGTAAGGGCTTCTCAGGAATCTGTGCTGCAATTATACAAAACGCATCAGCCAGAAAATGCCCAGAGGATAATTATTACAGGACATTTGCCTAACCCGGAAACTGTTGCTGAACATTTGCGGCTGTGTGATGTTTATCTCCAGCCTTCACTGTGGGAAGGTATGCCAAATGCTTTATTAGAGGCAATGGCTTGTGGTTGTTGTTGTATCGCCAGTGATGCGGGTGGGATTCCGGAGGTGATTACACATGGTAAAAATGGCTTGTTGCTACCTCGTTCTCATTTGCACAAGCTGGGTGAGGCGGTGCTGGAATGTTTGGCGATGACAACCGAAGAAAAAAATCACATTAGCCAAGCTGCACGCGATCGCATTTTAACTGATTATTCCTTAGCTCAGGAAAAGTTGCAACTTCAAACTTTAATCGCCCGTTTAATTCCCAATTCTGTATAAGCATTAATCAAAGCTTCACCGGCACGTTGCCAAGTATAATAGTCTTCAATCCGTTGACGGGCATTTACAGCCAGTTGTGTTGCTCGTTCTTGGTCATTTTGCCAGCGTAATACAACATCCTTAATCGACTTTGCTGAACCTGGTTTGACTAATAAAAAATGTACTCCGTCTTCTCCTAATTCCCTGACTACTGCTAAATCGCTAGCAATTACAGGTATTCCTGTCGCCATTCCTTCTAAAATCTTTAGGGGACAACAACCTTGAACTAAATTGCGATCGCTTGGCATCAAAGGTGCCAAAATTACATCACTGGTGTGAATATGTTCTACCAATCGTGTTTGTGACATTGCTGGGAGAATAGTTAATTTATCTGCTACTCCCAACTTTTGCGCTAACTGTTTTAATGCTTTAATTTGATAGTCTCTGGTTTGTCCGATAACTTTCAAAGCGGCGGGAAATTCTCGGTTTATCAATGCTAATGCTTCTACTGCCAGGTTTACACCTTGCCAAGGTGAAAGTGTACCAAAATATATCATTTGGAATTTGTCATTTGTGATTTGTCCCTTGTCATTTGTAAAGATATTTAAATCTACGCCGTTGGGAATGACGCGAATTTTATTTGCAGGTACCCCGCGATTTTGCAAATATTGGCTGGTGATACTGCTGGGGGTGATAATTAAATCGGCTGCAGCTAGACAAATTTGTTCTTGAGAGTGCAATTTATGCAGTAGTTCTCTATCTTCAGCTACGGCAGGATAGCGATATTTTAACTCGATTGAAGGTAAACCGTTCACTTCAAAAATTAGGCGATCGCAATATCTCTGTTTATTGCGGGCTATGGAAAAACCTTCGTAAATTGAACGTATTTGTATGACTTCAAATCGCTTTCCTTGCAACCATGTCATGAGTAAACGCCGAAAATATAAAACTCTGTGAATTAAAGTATCACCTATGGCTGGTAATGTTGTTTGGATAACTTGCGGATAAATTTCCTGGGAATTTATACCTGTTGCTGTCGGCGAAACTGTTATTAACTGGATATGATCAAATGCTGCTGCTAAAGCAATAGAAAAAGCTTCAATATGAATTGCTGCACCCTTCGGCGCGGGAACAGTATCAAAGGCAATATAAGCGATTTTGGATTTGCTCATGAATGTATCTAAATTTCGTTGACACGTAATTTTCTGTTTGGTATACTGACGGCAAAATTGTATACATTGCTAATATATATTAATTAATTTTAGTTGCGAAAGGTGATTTGGAGTAATGAACCGCAGAGGCACAGAGGGCACAGAGACACAGAGGAAAGAGTTTTATATTTGAGTTGAAAGTTAATCAAAATTTTTCCAAAGTTTGTGCGCCAGCAAATCAATATTTATTTTTTTAATTGCATGGGATTTTAATAAAATGCTGATTAATTTTCTCAAATTACGAACAAATCAGATTTATACAGCGAAAGCAAAAATTAGTACAGTCATTTCGGATTTGCAGGAAATAGCCGAAATAGATCGACTGGCGGAGTTACAGCAAAGTAAATACGCAAAACGAGCGCTTCACTATTTTTACGGGATAATTGGCTCAGTTGTACTTGGGTTCGTTTTGTTGTTTTTAATGGAAAAGTTCACCATCGTATCTTTAGTAATACTGGCGTTGTTTTTAGGAATTATTGTTTTGAGTATTGGGATAATTTATGAATTATTTAAAAAATTCAGTCTGCGAAAATTGAATATTATCAATTATCGCTATGAAGCAACCCACAGAATTGTGGAAATGCTAGCGAGAGATATGGATGAAGCTAGTGAGATTGAAATTCAAGTATCTTTTGAACAAACAAAAATTAAAAAAAATATAGCAGAAACTATCCCGCATCCAACTAAGCGCGATTGGAAAATAGATAAATATCAAAATGAATGGTTGAGATTAAAAGGACAGTTTTTGGATAAAACCCGCTTTTTATTAACTGCTACTGAGGGTTATAAAACCCAATATGGTTGGAAACGTGGTAGAAGTGGTAAAAGTAAGTATAAAACGAAAAATAATCATTTGGGGTTAGACGTAGTTTTAAGTTTAAACTATCCCCAACGCCGTTATGGAGCAATTAAAATATTGCAAAATGATGTCAGCAATGCGGTAAAGCTACCTAGCTTAGCTTATATGCGAGATGTCAAGGTTACAGAAAAGTCTCTGCATCTGGGTGTGAGAATTGCTCCCCAGGTAGCAGATGATGGCGAAGAAATATATAAGACAATTACGATGATGTTTCTCAGCCTTTATAAAGCTTTAAATTTAGCAAAAGTACTTTCTAAATAATAAAAAAATGAAATTAGTAATTTTTAGAAGTTTGATGGCATTATTTTTAATCACTACCATGATTAGCTGTAGTAGTGGTAAATCGGGAAATGAGGTATCTAATCCTAGCAATTCTCAAACTACGCCAGTAGCTACGAATGTAGCTGCTACTCAAGGTAAAATTCAATTTAAGACTGAGGGTGGAACTGAATTATTTGCTTTGAAGCAAGAAGCAGATGGAGCTAAATTAGTAGATGGTAAAAATCAGGAGTTAGCGAGAATTAAAGCAGATAAATCAGGAAAAATTAAAATTAAAAATGCTGCGGAAAAAGTCTTGGGTTATGTAGTCAATGAAAACGGTGAATGGAAGCTGAAAGATGCTAACCAAAGCCAAGATTTATATATTTTTAGGACACAGAATAACGGTGGTTATACTTTAGAAGATGCTGCCAAAAAAGAAGTTTACCGGATTCAGGCTACAAAAGATGGTTTTGAGATAGCAACACCAGATAATAAGTCTGTTTACCAGGTGAAAGTTAAAGAGGGAAAAATTTCTTTAAGAAAAACACCGACAAAAACTATTTTTTCTACAAAATCACAGTTATCACCGATTGCATTTACCTGCTTTGGCTTTGATGTTCTCACTCGCGAACAGCAGGCTGGTCTTGCTTATGCTGTAAATTTAACAGGAGGAAAATAAACTTTGCAAGTTCAACTTCATTGGTTAGATCCCAATACAGAAGAACAGCGAGAACCATTATTAGAAACTCCTGTAGCGATTGGGCGATTATTTTCACAAATGCCACAACAAATCAATGAGCAACGAGTTTCAAGAATAGCGATCGCAGATGATCTAATTGCAGATTACCATGCTTTAATTGATTGGCAAAATCAAGAATTAATGATTACTGACCAAAATACTAGCACTGGTATCAAAATTAATGGTGTACAGGGAACTGGTGGTAGTTTGCAAAATGGCGATCGCATCACCATTGGCAGTTGTCAAATTGTGGTAAACTTTACAGCCACAGCCGGGGAGTGCGATCGCATGGTAGGCTTCTTGTTTAAGCGACGCTGTGGGCGCACTGATAGGACAGGCTGTCCCTATTGTGAGCAAACCTACGAAAATGACTACGCCTATTACTCTGACTATGGTCATTATCGCTCAGGATGGGGCAGTGATTATTATGATGAGCGCGATCGCTATTCCTACGATCCCGACACTGGTAATGTAGATTTTACAGAAGCAGATGCTGTGAGTTTAGAGGATGAAAGAGATACTGATTTTGAAAGTGATATGGGAGCAAGTTGAGAGTTGTCAATAGTCATTGGGCATTGGGCATAAGTATTGAATATGCCATTTATCTGTATTTATCTGTATTTATCTGTATTTATCTGCACTTAATTATTGAATGTCGTCAATACAGAAGCGATGGATTATAGTTTTTAGCTATGAAAATGTATACCTATTTGAGTAATAAGGGGACATACATAATAGGCTTGAATTGACTTTTGAGGCTATATCTGTAACCAAAATTTTGTGAAGTAGAACGAGAATGTCGCGTTGCTGATTGATAGGATGAATTTTGTTTCACGTAGAGACAAGAAACTGCTTGTCTACGTATAGGTTCAAAGACGCTTTTGCTGTTTGACGAAGTCTTTCCTAAGGGTAAGCGTTTCTATTCCATCGAAGAAGTTTCTTGCAGCATGGGGTAGAATCAATCTTTCGCCCTGCGGAAAAACTTAAATTAATATCCCATTTATGCAACGCCGATAATTTTATATTTTCATTTTTAGTTAGAGCAAGGTGACTGAATCTTGACTGAGAATTGGCTGATTTACGCCTTGGGTGGCGGTTGGGGCCATCTGACTCGTGCTTTATCTTTGGGAAGAATAGCCGCAACTCAAAGAAAAGTTAAAATTATTACTAATAGTCCATATTGCAACTCTGTAAATCATGATGGTTGTTTGGTTTACTTAATTCCTGAAAAAGCAAATTTTTCGGAAACTTGTTTGTATGTACGTGAAATATTGTGCAACCATCAATACGATTGTCTCATTATCGATACCTTCCCCAGAGGATTAGGTGGTGAATTAGCAGATATCTTACCCAATTTGGATCATATCCCCCGGATTTTGATTCATCGGGATATTAAATCACGCTATGTAGCAGCCAAAAAATTACGGTCTTTTGTGGTGGAAAACTTTGATAAAGTCATTGTCCCTGGTGAAGGGAGCGATTTACCATTTTGTGATTTGCCTAAAATAGAGCATACAGCACCCTGGTTAATTCGCAACTGTTGGGAGTTACTCGATAGAGACACCACGCGATCGCGTATCCTCAAAGTAAGTCAAACTGTAAAAACTATCCTCGTTTGTGCATCAGGTAAAACATCAGAGTTGAGTTTATTTGGACAATTAACCCTGTGGCTACAGCAAAATTTCCCTAATTGTGCAGTCAGAATTTTAGCAGCAACTTGTCCCGAAGAATGTCCACAAGAGTTGTGGGTATCTCACCATCCCGGAATTGAATGTCTAGCAGCAGCAGATGTCGTCATTGGCGGCGCGGGTTACAACACAGTTTACGAATGTGCTGCGGTTGGTGTACCTTTAGTAGCGCTACCTTTAGAACGACTATACGATCGCCAAGAAACAAGAGCTTACAAAGCTTATTGGGTGGAAAATCAAGATGCAAGGTTTGACAAACAGCTACTAAGCATATACGGAATTGTTAAAAGACTACTAGAACAAGCAAAATCAGCAACCCGCGTACATATGCCTTTTTATATTAACGGTGCAGTGCAGGCAGTGCATCAAATTGAGCAAATTAAATAATGTCATGGGGCATTGGGCATCGGGCATTGGGCATTGGGCATTTGTCCCCCTTGTCCTCCTTGTCCTCCCGAAGTCTGATCGCCGGAAGCCGGCGCTCAGACTTCTCTCCTTGTCCCCCCTGCTCCCCTGCTCCCCCATTTCATTAAATCTATCCTAGGGAAGTCGGAAATAAAAATTTCTTGTGTAAGATACATCTAAAATAATGCGATCGCCTAATCGCCCCCTTCCCAAATCTAAAATCTCAAATCTAAAATCTAAAAGTTCTTACACCTGTACCCATTGTGAATCTCAGCCGCCTGATACCCATTTTTGATAATACTGTCTCTAGCTGGGCTTTAGAAGCGCGGCTGTTGCGCTGGTTAACATTGATTTGGCTGTGTGTCGGTTTAATTGTACTGTTTTCAGCGTCTTATACTGTTGCCGCTGCACGTCAGAATGATGGACTGTATTACTTTAAGCGCCAACTTATTTGGGTTTTTGTTTCGTTAATTTTATTCAATATTATTGTGCATCTCCCTTTAAAGAAAATTGTGGGGATAGCTCATTGGTTTTTGATATTTTTTTTAGTCTTAATTTTCATGACCCTTGTACCAGGAATGGGAAAAAAGGCTTTTGATGCAGCACGCTGGATAGCGCTAGGGCCAATTCCCATTCAACCGTCAGAACTAATTAAACCCTTTTTGGTACTACAAAGTGCGCGAGTATTTGGTCAGTGGGAAAAACTCAGTTGGCGGATTCGCTTCACTTGGTTGGGAATTTTTGGTCTTGTACTTTTGGGAATTATTGCTCAGCCTAACTTGAGTACAACAGCACTCTGCGGTACAACTATCTGGCTAATAGCTTTATCAGCCGGAATACCTTTCAAGTACCTGGGAGGAACAGCAGTTGGTGGCGTTTTGTTGGCTTTATTGAGTATCAGCATCAAAGAGTACCAGCGCAAGCGGGTGATGTCGTTCCTCAATCCTTGGGCTGATGCGACAGGCGATGGCTACCAACTAGTGCAAAGCTTGCTAGCAGTCGGTTCTGGTCAAACTTGGGGTTCGGGGTTTGGACTTTCCCAACAAAAGCTGTTTTATCTACCAATTCAGGATACCGATTTTATTTTTGCCGTGTTCGCTGAAGAATTTGGCTTTGTTGGCAGTATGGTTTTGCTGTTATTGTTAGCTTTATTTGCCTCTATGGGATTAATGGTGGCGCTAAAAACTAAAAATCCAGTATCTCGATTGGTAGCGATTGGTGTAACTATTGTGATGGTGGGACAATCATTACTTCATATCGGCGTTGCTACAGGTGCTTTACCCACTACTGGCTTACCTTTACCCATGTTTAGTTACGGTGGTAATTCGATGATTGCTAGTTTAGTAGGATCTGCGTTACTGATTCGCGTAGCACGAGAGAGTAGTGAAGCAGAAGTAGTCCCATTGCGCACAACTGGGCGGGAACTTCAGCGTCAGCGCCGAATTTTCAAGAAAACTAAAGTTTAATTTTCAATCTTAACCATCTCATATTTCAAGCTTCGTCTTCCAAGCTTGAAGTTTCGTCTTCCAAGCTCGAAGTTTCGTCTTCCAAGCTCGAAGTTTCATGTTCCAAGCTCGAAGTTTCATGTTCCAAGCTCGAAGCTTCGTCTTCCAAGCTTGAAGTTTCGTCTTCCAAGCTCGAAGTTTCGTCTTCCAAGGTCGAAGTTTCATGTTCCAAGCTTGAAGTTTCGTCTTCCAAGCTCGAAGTTTCATGTTCCAAGCTTGAAGCTTCATGTTCCAAGCTCAAAGCTTCGTCTTCCATACTTGATATTTCACAAAATGAGTGAAAGCGATCGCCTGCATACTATCATTCAAGCAGGAGAGAAGGTCAACTTTGTCGATTTGGGCAATACCTTTTTACCTGCATTTGAGAAAATCACCAGTGTTTTGGTTGTACCTTTCACCCAGGATGGCTTAATTGTCTGCGCTCTCCTTGACCGTGGTATCGACCTTCCGGGGGGTCATGTGCAGATAGGAGAATTTACCTGTGAAGCAACCGCCAGACGCGAAGTCATGGAGGAAGTTGGCGTTAGTTTGGGTGAATTGAAACTTGTAAAAGTGATCCAGTCTGACTATTACGGTAGCGAACCACAGCAATTAACCTACTTGGTAGTGATGACTGGATTTGTTGAGGAGATTGTTACCAGTGACTACATCCACGAAAGTTTAGGCAGAAGTATTATTGATGTTAACGAGTTTATCTTACAGTATCAAGCTGGTAATCGAGAGGATATGCGGCGTATTGTTTTAGATGCTCAAAGATTGCTGTTTGAATCTAAGCAGGTGTGATGTCTACGACGGGCTACGCCTACGCACTTTTGATGATAGGATTGATATAGGCGATCGCTTTGGTTGATTTACGAAAGGCTGCTCTTGAAATTCATCTAAAGAACTCATGCGATCGCTGCATCCATTAAACTTTCTAGTTGTTCTAACTTCTTCCCTTCACCCCTGCAAAACACTTAACGAGTTTTCACCTTAAGCTTTCTGTTTGTCCAGAGGTCGTAGGGATGCCTTCACAGATATGATTCAATCATTGACGAATATCTAGCTTAACCCAACCCTACCGCAACCATTTTTATACGGGAATTTTCGCTTTTTGAAACAATTGCTCAACGGTAAATTCCCATCCCTCAAATAAGGAATCTGTGATTAATTCATCTCCCATAAAAGTCTTTGGTGGTGCATCTGGATAAAAAACCGTGATGCTTCTAGCTTTACTATCTACAACCCACACCCGCAATACTTGAGCATCTAAATAATCTTTGGCTTTAGATATCATTTGTCCGAAAGTTTGCCCAGGTGAAATAATCTCAATTACCAAATCTGGAGGAACAGGACAAGCTTCATCTTCGTTCCAATCTGCGGGTAATCGTTCATTAGAGATATACAAAATATCTGGTGTTGGAACCCAATCTTTTCCTCGACGGGTTAATGCTACAGCCCATTCTGGACAAACTATTCCTCTTTCCTCACAGCATTGTTCAATTAAATTCAGAAAGGCGTGGGTAAGCTTGGAGTGAAAAAACTTTGGTGACATTTTCGGAATGGCTTGGCCATCAACAAGTTCGTAGGTGATATCTCCCTCACCTGGAGGAAGATTTAAGAACTCTTGTAAGGTCAGTTGATTGTTAGCTTCAAGTTTGACCATTTTGGATTGGAGATTTGAGATTATTTACATTTTTTGCAAAACTTGGCGAATGATATCTGCGGGAACTTCATCGGTGACTGTCACTACACCCATCTGTGTTGGTAAAACAAATCTGACTTTACCTGCTTTGACTTTTTTATCTAATTGCAGTGCGTCAATAATGGCTTCAATATCTAGCCCTGATGGTAACTGAGTCGGTAAACCGGCTTTTGTAATTAAAGCGTTTTGCCGTTCTGTATCTTCCTGTTGCCACATTCCCAGTTCTAGCGCAATTTGTCCGGCGGCTACCATCCCAATTCCCACAGCTTCACCATGATTAACTACACGGTAACCTGTTAAGCTTTCTATCGCATGACCGATGGTGTGCCCATAATTCAGAATCGCCCGTAATCCAGCTTCTTTCTCATCTTTACTGACAACATCAGCCTTAGCTTGACAAGATTTAATTAATATGCTTTCTATCAATTCCGGTTTGATGTAGCGGAGTTGATTGAGGTGTTTACTCGCTTCCATTTGAGCAAATAATTCTGCATCCCAAATTACGCCGTATTTAATTACCTCTGCCATTCCGGCGCGAAATTCCCGCATGGGAAGGGTTTTTAAGACTTGTGGATCAATTAATACCAGTCGTGGCTGATGAAATGCGCCAATCAAGTTTTTACCTTGGGGATGGTTGACACCTGTTTTCCCACCAATCGCTGAATCTACCATTGCTAACAATGTGGTGGGAACTTGCACAACATGAATACCCCGTAGCCAAGTTGCAGCCGCAAAACCAGCCATATCACCAATAACACCACCACCCAAAGCCACAATGGTGGCGGAACGTTCTAAGCGGTTTTCTAAGGCTGCATCGTAAATTTTTTGGATAGAGTTAAGGTTTTTGTAGCGTTCGCCTGGTGGCAATATACAACTAGCCACTGCAAATCCTGCGGCTTGCAAAGATGCGATCGCTTTTTCGCCATAATGTTTAAAAATCGTCGGATTAGAAACCAGCAGTACCTTTTTACCTAGTTGCAAACTGCTCATTTTCTCACCCAGTTGTTCTAAGCTTCCAGGTGCGATCGCAATCTCATAACATTGCTGTGGTAAATTCACGTTAATTATAGAAGTCATTGCCCAGCCCTAAAAACACGCCCGTGGGCTGTATTCTATCGCAATCTGGGGGATGAGGGGACGGTTGACTGTTCCTTCTGACAAATGACAAATGACAAATGACAAATGACCATTGACCGTGAAGTAATGATTCAATAGATTTAATGAAGTATTGTGGAGAAAGGTAAATGTTTGCAGTTGTAGCTTATATCGGTTTCTTGGCTTTGTTTATTGGCATTGCTAGCGGTCTATTGTTCGGTCTGCGTGCTGCTAAAATTCTGTAATCGTAATTACTAATTCGTAATTTACAGCAGATTTCAGGTAAATGAGGTATGCGCTTCGGGGCATGGCAGTGCCAGTGCCCCTACAATCAACGATATAATCTATACTTCAGCAACTGGCAATCTGCTGTATCTGCTTGGTTCTGTTAGGGACTTGCAAATAAAAAACATCCCAATCGTTAACTTACCAAGCGCACAACTCGTAGGGGCGGGGTAACCCCGCCCCTACAATTTGGCATAATTTGTTTTTAATTATCCGACAATGGCAGGTGTTGTTACTTTCGCTTCTCGTTTGGTTGGGGGACGCATTTCTAAGCCAAGTAAGTTCAACATTTCTTTGTCAGCATCGTAATCTGGACAGGGTGTTGTCACAGTTAGCATTTTGTTGTCGTCGCTGGAGAAGATAGAATTTGCTCCCGCCATAAAGCATAAGGCTTGTTCAACTTGAGAAAGTCTCGCCCTACCAGCGCTAAGACGGACATCGGAGGCTGGCATAATAATTCTGGCTGTAGCGATCGTTCGCACTACATCCCAAATGGGGACATCTGGCTGATTTTCTAGGGGTGTACCTGGAACTTGGGAGAGAATGTTAATCGGTACAGATTCGGGATGGGGGCTGAGATTGGCGAGAGTATGTAACATGGATACTCTATCTTCAGGGGTTTCACCTAAGCCGAGAATCCCGCCAGAACATACGGTAACATTGGTTTGACGCACATTTTCGATAGTATTTAGGCGATCGTCATACGTCCGGGTGGTAATAATAGTGCTGTAATGCTCCCGTGATGTATCTAAGTTATGGTTATAAGCGTAAAGTCCCGCTGATTCGAGTCGTTTTGCTTGATCTGCGGTTAGCATCCCCAAAGTACAGCAGACTTCTAAACCCATTGCGGTGACATCTTTCACCATATCTAGCACTGTCTCAAATTGGGAATTGTCCCGCACTTCCCGCCAAGCAGCACCCATGCAAATGCGGCTGACACCTGTCTGTTTGGCTTTTTGAGCTATGCTAACTACTGTGTCTTTTTCTAAAAGCGCTTCGGGTTTGACTTCTGTTTTGTAGCGAGAAGATTGGGCGCAATAGTTACAATCTTCTGGACAACCCCCAGTTTTAATGGAAATTAGCTTACAAACTTGAATTTGTTTTGAGTTATGAAATTGGCGATGCACGCTAGCAGCTTGATAAATCAGCTCTAGCACTGGCGTATTGTATATCGCCTGAATTTCTGCTTCTTGCCAATCGTAGCGTATTCTTCCCACTGACATCACTTATCCTTCTTCAGACTGGATTTACCAAGAGCTGTCTTTTTGTTGAATATCCCAAGATACCGCATTTGGCAAAGCGATCGCACTTCTGTAACGCTGCTGATTGTGCTTGATTGGCGATCGCTTTTCCATCCATTTGCTTATAGATATTAAAACTCAGCTTATCAAGATTTTGGTTTTCCAGTAGATTACCTGTAAACAAAGTTATCTCCCAAACAACCACAGTGCTAACCTTTGGGTAGAAATTCCTCAAGTCGGATCGTACAGCTTGGCTGACTGCTGCTAAATTTATCAATTGTGAGCGATGCTCATTAAATTTCTGTCAACTACATTACATTTATCTGACCCTTTACATGTAATAGGCAGCAGAAAGCTTAAAATATCCCAAATTTTTTGGTAAAAAATTGAGTTAATCATCTATTTTATGAAATCAGAACTGCCATTGATAACGAGCGATCGCCTTTTATTAAGAATCGGTATCCAAGAGGATATTCCCCAAATTCTCAAATATTTTAGTGAAAATAAAAATTATTTGACTCCATTTTACCCACTGTGGGCTGAGGATTTCTTTACAGAACAATATTGGCAATATCAGGTTGAAGGTAATTTACTAGAATTTATCAATAATCATTCCTTAAAATTATTTATTTATCCGAAAACAAGCCTGACTAAAATTATTGGCACTATCAATTTCAGTAATTTTGTGCGTGGTGCTGCTCATTTCTGCTATGTGGGTTATAGTCTGGCAGAAGCTGAACAAGGTAAAGGCTATATGACAGAAGCGCTGAAAGCAGCTACTGATTATGTGTTTACAGAATTAAATATGCACCGGATCATGGCAAATTACATGCCGCACAATCAACGTAGTGGTAATGTGCTTAAAAGGCTTGGCTTTGTTGTTGAAGGATATGCTAGGGACTATTTATTAATTAATGGGCAATGGCAAGATCATATTCTGACTAGTCTCACTAATCCTAACTGGCAACAACCAACTCTTAGCTAAATCGTGTTGGAGAGTGTTTCGCTACTGGTTATAGCAAACAGAAAATTTCATGGTAAATCCATACAGAATACACAGCAACGCCACAATTGACTGTCATAGTAATTAGTGTTCATACCAAGTTGCTTCAGCAACACCAGGTGAAGGGGGAATAGGATAGCAATATCTAATTCCCCACTTTTTTCTTTCAGTATCGGTCAGTTGGTAGGGGTGGGTTAAGCAAGATAGTCGAGAATGATTGGATTATATCTGTGAACCCGCCCCTACTGCTTGTAAGAAATGCGGGTGAAGTGCTGACTACGAACTCATCAAAACTTTTGCATGAACGATTAATGCCAGAGGTAGTATTAAGAGAAGAATAAATCAAGCTTTACTTGTAATGACTCTGGCTGAAACTCCCAACCAAACAAATTCTCGCAATCCTTTTCTTACTCTCCAATACGAACCAGCCTTAGAATCTTTAGGCGATGACTACTACGACGAAGTAGCAGCAGCAGAATTTCCGCAACATATCCTGCGCTGGCGCAACGACTCACTGCTACCGCGTTTAGGATTAAATCCTCAAGCAGTCACCGATGAAGATTTCATTAACGCCTTTGGTAAATTTCAAGAGCGTAAACCTTTGTTAGCCTTACGTTATCATGGCTACCAATTTGGGGAATATAATTCTGGTTTGGGTGACGGAAGAGGTTTTCTTTACGGACAAGTGCGCGGTATTGATGGCGAATTGTACGATTTTGGCACAAAAGGTTCTGGTAAAACTCCCTACTCCCGTGGTGGTGATGGGATGCTGACACTCAAAGGTGGAGTTCGAGAAGTTCTGGCTGCGGAAGCTTTGCAATACCTGGGTGTACGCACCTCCCGTTGTTTGACTATGATTGAAACAGGTTTATCTCTATGGCGGGGTGATGAACCTTCACCAACTCGCTCATCTGTAATGGTGAGAATGAGCAATTCTCATATTCGCTTTGGTACTTTTGAGCGCTTACACTATTTACGCCGTCCTGATTTAAGTCAAAAGTTATTAGACCATGTAATTGAGCAATATTATCAGCATTTAATTACAGAATCAGATAAATATGCGCTGTTTTATGCAGAATTAGTGCAAAGAATAGCAGAACTTGTAGCTCAGTGGATGGCAGCAGGCTTTTGTCATGCAGTGTTAAATACTGACAATATGTCAATTACTGGCGAGAGTTTTGACTACGGCCCTTATGCGTTTATTCCGACTTACGATCCCTATTTTACTGCTGCGTATTTTGATTATTATAGACGCTATTGTTACAGCCATCAGGCAGGAATTTGTAAATTAAATTTAGACATGCTCCAGGAACCTTTAAAAGCAATCATAGATAAAAGTGACATGGAGTATGGATTAGCTAGTTTTGATGAATATTATCGCGCTGAATACCGCTCTTTGATGTTAAAGAAGTTAGGCTTTGATCAGTTACTAGCGCCGGAACTTGATGAGCTTTTTCCCCTAACACTTGAATTTTTACAAGATAGCCAAGTTGGTTATCACCAATTTTTCTCAGAAATGGCGCGTACCTTTGCAGCTAATTGGCGAGATGATCCGGCGTTTGTTTTGCATGATTGCGAGATTGTTCCAGCTACAGGAGCATCAGCAATTTTTGATAATTGGTGTATTTTGTACCATAAAACTTTAAATAATTTTGCCCCTGAACAAATGGATACAATTGCCCAAAATCTGCATCGTTACAATCCGAAAACAGCTTTATTAAGACCTGTGATTGAATCAGTTTGGGAACCAATTGCGCAGTCAGATAATTGGCAGCCATTTTATGAATTAATTGATAAAATTCAATCGGGGAATTAGGTAATTTGTCAGTTGTCGGTTGTCAGTTGTCAGTTGTGATTCTCCGTGTAACCTTATCGCCGCGTCTCCCTCATCTCCCTTCCAGTTTCTTGATGCTATTGATTTAACTGCGGGAATTGGTGTAAGTTTTTCCCAAACTGCGATCGCAATTAATCTCAATTACCAAATCAACTAATTGGGGAGACGCGATCAATGGTTTAATAAATAACTCTGGGTGTAGCGATCGCCAAAAGTATTTGACAAATTGCTCTATTTTTGCATCAGACATTCCTGGTTTACCTGCTGCGATCATCTGCTGTTCTGCTTGTTTGCGCCATGTTAAAGAACTGCGGTAATCGGTGGGATATAAAACTATTAAACTATCCAAGCGCTGCCACAGGGGTAGATAGTTCTGTAACTGATGATTCATATCACGGGCAAATGAGCGGTCTTCTTCGGTGAGAATGGGTGGTGGTGCGTTATCAAAAGCTTGGGGAGCAATTGGTCTTACTCCCACAAACCAACCTTCAAATAGCAAAATATCTACATCTGTGACAATTTCTGGGGTAGTGCGATCGCCTGCACCGTTGTAAGCTGATTTATCAAACCGAGGAACAATTACCGGACTTTGGGACTGGTGAATCTGGTCGAGTAAATTTAAGCCTAAATCAATATCGTGGGTTCCTGGTGGACCTCGCCAAATTAAGCGGGGGTCTTGTTGTGTTAAAAGTAGGCGATCGCTATAGGTTTTGTATAGGTCATCCAATGATAAATTTAGGGTACGGTATCCTAGCTGTTGAAGAATCAAAGTCAGCGCTTTAGACATGGTGGTTTTACCCGTTCCCTGTACTCCTAAAATTCCCTGAATTAAGGGATATGCCAATTTTTGCCGTAGTGATGCTATCTTGATTGCTAAAGGTAGCCACAAATCCCAGAGAACAGTTAACATCTGTTGGGGTTGTGCTTGCAGGGTTGTTTGGCAAAATTCCCTAAAAGCTGGCAGGATAGACTCGAGTAATTGCGATCGCATTTGGATAACTTCATTCACGTTTTCGGCTGTGATCCCAAAAGCTTGCGCCCGCAAATTATCTGCTAAAGCTGCTGCTTTAGCTTTTTGTCGCCAAGTTTCCGAAGCTTTACCCGCGATTAAAATTTCACCCAGCCATAAATCCATTCTCTTCCCCCTACCAATGACAAATGACAAATGACAAATGACTCATGACAAATGACAACCTACGAACCCAGCTTCAAGGCTTCAATAAACAGACTGTAGGTGAAACCAACTTTGAGAATATTTAGCGATTCTAAAAGGAGCGATCGCTTGGATAAAAAACTACGGCTGTAGAATATTCTGCTAGTAATTTCTGTGAAAAATACTAAAAATGCGGCGACAACAATGTCCAATTCCGCTTTCTGTCCAGCTGTAGTGGAAATTGCTGTTCCCAGAAAAGTACCAAACAAAAAACTCATTATCAGTAGCGACAACCGCCGCCAAGGGTTGAGAAACCATTGACTCAAGCGGCTAGCAATGGTTTCAAGCAAGTTATTCAGCCTGGTGTTTTGCATGATTGGGACTACAATCGAAAAGTCAAGAAATCATGAAATATTCCTCTTTTTGAGGATATCGGTTTTAGCATAAGCTTGTTTGAGTAATAGTTTAAATATCTATCGGTTTTTCAGTGTTGATCACATTTTATACATTGCCTCATCTCCCAGAAAAGGCAGCTTTGCAAAAAATTTTTGTTTGTGAGGTATCACCCCTCAACCAGAAGAGTTATCTTAGAAGATGAAGTGGGAAATATTAAGAAAAATGAAGTTCATCCCCCAGATAAATCTGAGGGTTTGCCGCCATATTCTTTGTTGCGATCGCTACTTCTAAAATCAAAATAGCTCTTTGTGCTTCTACGAATAAATTTGCTACTTATGTATCATATTGTTAGTTGTATTTCACATTTGTGGGAAAATAGTGCCTTGATTCATCAGGTTTCTACCTGATTTTGTGAGCGAGAATTAAGGTAATTCTTGTTGCTAGTATGTTTCCTGAAAATGCTATTTATGATACATAGCATGACTTGGTTTCAGGAGACTCTACAGTAGGCAGTTCCTGTACTTGCCACTTCCAAGAATAGGCTACCATTTGGTCAAGCCTAGACAAATACTTATTTCTAATAACTATCAAAATGAAAACGTCAGTGTATCGTAACGCTGCTGTTCTAACCTGTTCTTTAGGACTGTTAGGGTTACTGGTGGGGTGCTTGGGCATGAGTGTTTCTTTTGAGACTACAGATCCAGATTCAGCTTCATCACAGCCCAATGAAAGGACTCAGGGTATAACTAATCAAACTTCATCTGTTGCTGATAAAACATTTAGCTCTACAAATGTTTCCAATCCAGTAACTACCGCAAGTACACAAGTAGAATATAGCACAAGTAAGGATACTCCTCGCTTAGCATATAGTCAAGACTCAATTGCAAATGCCAAAGCTCAAGGAACTTTGCGCATGAGTAATCAAACCAATCAGCCTGTGCGACTAGCCCTACTAGCGCGACAGTCGGGGGGTAATTCGGCGAACAAAACCCAGCATGAGATTCCCGCACATTGGGATTTCGCTCCCCAAGAAGGGAGTGAAAAGGGAATGCTGCTATCTTTACCGAACGGTAACTTAAAACTAGAGAAGGGAGATATTGTAGTAGCTTTTGCCCAAGATGGTTCTCGTCGCTACTGGGGCCCTTATGTAGTTGGGGAAACATCTCTACCTAAATGGGATTCCCAAAAGCAAGAATGGCAACTGATACTGACTCAAGAATAATGACTAATTCGTAATTAAGTAGGTCGGCGAAATTAAAGATAACTGGCTCAGGCTGTCATTTGTCCTTGGTCATTTGTCATTGGTAAGGATTTCAAACATATTTACGTTTCTTAACATAGTTGGGTTTATTTCCACCGACTTACTTACGAATAGTGAAGATTATAGTCGTTGAGCAGATAATTTCTTTGGGGTTGCGAGGGGTTAGATACCGGCAATCTCGCAGCCCATCAAAATTAATCTTGTAATGTGATAGCCAGAGGCTCAGAGTCAGTCCAGGATTAACTTTGGGGTTTTCGCAATATTTCTGATAATTAAAGAACAAAATATGACTAGCCAACGACTAAAGACTGTAGGCTATTAACCATTGACAGATAAGTAATGAAGATGAAAGTGAGCTTTCCCCAAACTGTTGACCAGTGGTTTAAGAATATACTACAGCGTCCAGCCCTTGCTGTGACTGTATCAGTTCTGTGGTTGATTGTAATTGGTTGGATAGCTTATGGTTGGAATTTAGGCAACATTGGCTTGGTGGATGAAACAGAACCACTGTTTGCGGAAGCTTCCCGACAAATGTTGATTACCGGGGATTGGATCACCCCCTTTTTTGATGGTGAGACTCGCTTTGATAAGCCTGCTTTAATTTACTGGTGTCAAGCGATCGCCTATGCGATTATGGGTGTAAATGAGTGGGGAGCGCGCATTCCGTCAGTCTTAGCAGCGATGGGCGTGATTGGTTTAGCCTTTTACACAGTACATTGGTCATTAGCTAGGCAGGATGAATTAGAACAAGTTTCACGTCCTGTGCGCCGTTACTTAACAGCTGGTGTAGCAGCAACTATCATGGCGCTAACCCCAGAAATGATCGCTTGGGGACGAATTGGTGTCTCGGATATGCTGCTGACTGGGTGCATAGCATCAGCCTTGCTGTGCTTTTTTCTGGGATACGCCGGGAATTCCCAGCCCTTAGCCAATTCCAAATTACCAAATAAATGGTACTTAGCCTGTTATGTACTCATAGCTGGAGCAATTTTAACCAAAGGGCCTGTAGGCATTGTCCTACCGGGGATCATTATTGGTGCATTTGTCCTCTATCAAGGAAAGCTAAGAGAAGTATGGCGGGAAATGCATGTTCTGCTAGGGATGTTAATTATTTTATTATTATCAGTTCCCTGGTATGCGCTAGTAATTTGGCGCAATGGCTGGACTTATATTAATGCTTTTTTTGGTTATCACAACATAGAACGTTTTACAGAAGTAGTTAACGGTCACTCAGCACCTTGGTATTTTTACTTTCTCGTAGTCCTGTTAGGCTTTGCTCCATACTCAGTCTATCTGCCAGCTGCCATGCTCAGACTGAAATTTTGGCAGCGATCGCACTGGCTCTCTCAAGAACGTTCTCAGCAATTGGGTTTATTTGCTTGTATCTGGTTTCTTGGCGTTTTTGGCTTTTTTACAATAGCTGTCACCAAACTTCCCAGCTATGTATTGCCATTAATGCCAGCCGCAGCCATTATGGTAGCCCTATTATGGAGTGACTTCATCCCAGATACACAACAGAAGCGTTCCCCAGCCCCTGCATCATTTGTCTGGAGTGCCTGGGTCAATGTAGTATTTTTATCAGCGATCGCAGTAGGACTGTGGCAAGTAACTAAATTAGTCGGCTACGATCCCGCTGCACCCAATTTATATAACTCCATTCAAGAGTTAGGTTTACCAGTGCTGGGTGGTTTAATTTGGCTGCTGACAGCGATTTTTATTGCCGCTTTTATTCTCACTCGCCGTTGGCAATGGATTATTAATGCCAATTTACTGGGATTTATCGCCTTTTTTATTGTAGTTTTGATGCCTGCTTTGTTAGTCATGGATCAGCAGCGTCAGCTACCTTTACGGGAATTGTCTGTACTTGTCAGTAAAATCAAACAACCAAATGAAGAAGTAGTCATGCTGGGCTTTAAAAAACCTAGTGTAGTGTTTTACAGCCATCAGCACGTCAAGTACTTATCATCTTCCCCAGAAGTTGTAGATTATATTCACCAGCAGACTACCAAATCAGTCAAAGCTGCTTCTGTTCTACTGCTAGCTGAACAAGACAGATTTGTAGCAATGGACTTACAACCCGATGAGTATCAGCACCTCAGCAGCAAGGGAGCTTATTATCTCACGCGAGTTCCTGTGAAGAAAATCAAAAATCAAAAATTAGATATATCGTCGAATATTGACATACTCACCGACGTTCTACGTCGGTGATTCTTGACGGTTCACAGCAACTTGCTACCGGAGTAGTCTGACAGTCGCTCCCCGCCCGTTTAAGGTCGTGCCGATGCCCCATGCCGACCATTTCTATATTTCGGGACGCATTCTCATCTCTGTCGTGTTCAGTATTGCAGTTCAAACACAACACTGAGCGAACAGACAAATCAATCTTGCCCCATCGATACCCACAACAAGAACAAGTTTGACTAGTGGGTTCCCATCTGTTAATTACTCTGAAATCTCGACTAAGCTTTTCAGATTTAGCTTCACAAAATACCCGGAATTCTCGCCAGCCTTGCAAGCTAATCACTCTTGCTAGCTTGCGATTTTTAACCATTCCCGACATATTCAAATCTTCCAAAACAATAGCTTGGTTCTCAATGACTACTTTGGTTGATAACTTATGCAGAAAATCTTTGCGGGTATCTGCAATTTGATTGTGTCGTTTAGCAACCCTAATTCTCGTAACTTCACGGCGTTTAGAGCCTTTTTGTTGCCTTGCTAGCTTGCGTTGTAGTTTCCGAATCTTGCGGTCTTTCTTTAAGTAATCAGGACTGATTGCTTTCTCACCATTGCTCATAACCGCAAAGGTTTTAATTCCTAAATCAATACCAATGCTTTGGTTTTTTGCATCAATACGAATAGACTCAACCTCTACAACAAAACTGAGAAAATAGCGGTGAGCAGTATCTTTAATAACAGTTACGCTACTTGGTGCAGATGGTAACTGCCTTGACTTTAGAGGCTTAACATTACCAATTTTGGCTAGATATACTTCATCTCCTTTGATTGAGAATCCACCAATCCTAAATCTTGCTGATTGTCTCCCTGTTTTCTTTTTAAATTTAGGGCTACTGACTTTTTTACCTTTGCGCTTACCCTTGAGGGAGTCAAAAAAGTTTTTATAGGCAACTCCTAAATCAGCAACAGATTGCTGTAACGGGATATTGGAAACATCAGACAACCATGAACGCTCCAATGTCTTTTTAGCTTGAGTAATCACTAACTTTTGCAAGTCGCTGTTACTTGGTAGCTTCTCGGACTGTTTGCAGATAGCCAACGCATCATTCCACACCACACGGACACAACCAAACAACTGAGCTAAAAGCTGTTGCTGTTGGTCTGTTGGGTAGAAGCGATACTGATATCTTGCTTTCATTGATTTTACGGAAATCTGTTATTATTGTATATCGTAATGACATACAAAGCGATGAATAAAAGTGTGTTTTTCCGGCTAACAGAAGAAGAGTTGGCGCATCTTGAGGAATACTGCCAAACAACCAAAAGAACGAAATCCGATGTACTTAGAGAATTGGTGAGGAAACTAAAAATTAATAAAAAGCCGTCCTAGAAGGACGGGGCTTGTATCCCATTATTTTCGGTCAATAGTCAGTTGTCAGTTGTCAGTTGTCAGTTGTTATTGGGTATGGGGCTGGTGGTGGGCTATGAGTCTTTGAACTCCGTGAATGAGGCTTGGAACTTCATTAATGAGGGTTGGAACTCCACTCTCCAGTCCCGGTTGGTGAGATTCAACTACCGCCAAGCGATGCACTGAGAAGCTCACAGAAGTGTCGAGATTCAACTACCGCCAAGCCGAACCACTCACTGTCCCCTTGTTCTCATCGATGTTGACGATTGACAGTCAAAGCTTGATTAACTTCGTTTAATAAGTCTTCCATTGAAATCGAGCGCGGTAAAATGTGGGCGGAAATTTCATTTACTATAGTTTCTATGGTTTCTAAGCCATTTTTTTTCGGTTTTTCAATTACCGACTGGGGAATTTGAGTCCGGGCGATCGCACCAGAACGATCTAATCGTTGATCGAGTATTAAAATTGGCGGCAAATTGAACGGTAAATCTGCCAATGCTTTTAATGCTTTGAGCAATTCTTTAGGAATAGAAGATTCTCCTAAGCAAATTAGTAACAAGTCAACGCTTTGGTGGCGAATTTGTTGTAGTACTTCTGTCCAACAATTACTCATCGCGGCTTTCAAACCTGCTGTTTGCAAGTACTGAATTAAAGCTTGGAACCACTCAGATCCGCGTTCAGCAGTTTCTTTACTCATTGAGGAGTTTTTATCTGGGCGATCGCCCTTGATTTGCTTGCGTCTTCCCTGTGGCAAATCTCTGAGCTTGGTTACATCCACCACTAAAATATTTGGTGGACAAGATATACCAGCGGCAATTTGCAGCACTGACAATAAAGCATTTGTTTTGCTGGTACTGCTGTTGTCTTTGCCCAATGGTTGTAAGCAAGGAAATACAGATAGCCCTGGTATTTGGGAAGCTGCTAGGGTAGTTACGACATCGCAAGTCACTAGCGGTAGCGCCGCCAATCGCGGGTGTTGACTGAGTTGATGTAGGTAATTTTGTGCTACCGGGCTTTCCACATCTAGCAAAACTACATCGAATTGCCAAACTCGAGCTAAAAGATCTGCCTGATCTAGATCATCGACTTCGATAACTCGGTGTTCTCGCAATGAAGTTTGGGGATTAACTGATTCCAACTCAGGATTTACTAATCTCAAAATTCGCAGAGGGGTATTGGTGACAGAAATTTCATTACTGTCTAATTGTGATTGGGGAATTTTTGGTGTAGCACATAAACTTTCTAATAGTGGTGCTAATGCCTGAGACTGTACTGGTAAGCTCAAGAAACCATCAGCTCGATTGGCAAATGCCTGCTCCTTTTCGGCTCCCGTCGCTGTCACAATTAAGGGAATATGGCGAGTTACAGCATCGGATTTCAGTAAAGTCAGCACATCCCAACCTGACAATAGAGGTAGGAGCGGATTTAAGAATACAGCTTTTGGCTGCAAGCGACGAGCTTTTTCTACTGCTTCTGTTCCGGAACGCGCAATTACTACTCGATAACCTAAAGCTTTGAGTTGCTCAGTTAAGTCTTCAATATATCTAGCTACTGCCTCAACTATTAAAATCAACCTTTGGGAGGATGTGGTATGATGCTGTGTTCCTCTGTTGACAAGCTGACGTGCTGATGGGGAAATACTCCTGGTACTGGTGTTTACTGTCTCGCCATCGTCTGTAATTCCTTCCTCGGAATCAGTAAAACCTGTTTTGGGTGGACTAGGTGGTAAAAGCAGTGTAAATTGACTACCTTTACCTTCGCGAGACAAGAAGCTGACATCCCCACCGTGTAGTCTTGCTAAAGCCCTAGTTAACACTAGCCCCAAACCAGTTCCTTCAAATTGCCGAGTCAAGGGATTTTCCAGTTGTTGAAATTTTTGGAAGATTAAGTGTTGTTGATGTTCAGGAATACCAATACCTGTATCCCAGACTGTAAAAGCAATCCAGCCTTCCCAGTGACTCACCCGCAAACCAATTTCTCCAGAGACTTCCGTAAACTTAAAGGCATTGGAAAACAGGTGTATCAGCATTTGCCGCAGACGTAATTCATCGGCTACCATCTGCTCTAAGCCCGGTTCAATGACGATCGTAAATCGATGATTGCTGGCGCGTTCTACTTGAGATGGGCTGGGTGATTTGCTTTTAGTCGTTTGTGTGTGCAAAGCTTTGGCTTCTGATAAAGCGCGATCGCACACTGCACTAATATTTACTGGGGCGAGAGTCAAATCCATCTGCCCTGTCTCCATCCTGGTTAAATCCAAGATATCGTTGACTACACTCATCAAGTGCCGACCGCTTTGATGAATCAGCCCAGCATAACGGGCTTGACGCTCGTTTAATTCTCCCAACTGCCGATCTACCAGCAACCGGGATAACCCTAACACCGCAGTCAAAGGGGTTTTAAGTTCGTGACTAATACAAGCTAAAAACTCATCTTTTAACCGATTTAATTGAATCAGATCAGCATTCTTCGCTGCCAGTTCTTTACAAAGCTGTTGTTGCTCAGTCACATCAGTCGCTAACACTAGCCACAGATCGTTATTGCCAATTCCCGAGTCTTGATTCCCAATAGACAAGTCCGACTCAACACCCAAGACTCTTAACTCTGTACTATCCAGGGGAATTTTGGCAAACTGCCAGACTCGCTCTTGACCATTTTGCACTTCCACAATACAAGTACAAGTACCTAAAAGGCTATCCCAAAAACATTGGCTAGATGTAGTTGTTGTGGTATGCTGATCCTGTAAGTTGTTTGCTTCCAAGCGGCCGGACAAACCTTTTGACTGTGGCGATCGCGAATTGTCTGGGGGATAAAATTTCAGGGGTGTAGGTGGCTCTGGGGCGTTATATCCATTTTCCGTTACCTGGTTTTGAATTTTGTAACCTTTATGTGCAGCATATTCTGGCTGTTTGGCCAGACTGGCAGCAAATATTCTCTCCACTTGTTGCCTGACTGCTTCTGGATCTTTCAATGCTCCCAGCTGCTGCCACCAAGCGGGATTTTGTGCTACTACCTCGCCACTACTAGTTTGTAACATCAAAGGCCAGGGCAGTCGTTCCAATAATTGTATAAGTGGCTGAGAGAATAATGCTGAGCGCTGTAATGGTGTCTGTGCTTTTTCGTTCGTTGCTATCATCACATCTGTTCGGTGGCTTGCCTCTGCATATTCGGCAAAACTGCCCACAGACAATTCAGAAATTGCCACTTTCTCTCTAGCTAATAATCTCAACAACCTAGAACTATCTAGCAAACCCAAAAATTTGCCTTCAGGATCAATGAGCGCCCAATCTAAATTATTATGGTTGATTTGAGTTGGTTGATAACGCAAAAACAAGCCAAATTGTTCCACACGTTCAGCAGCTGGTATGGTTTGGATTGGCTCAATGAGCGCTGAATTAAAAATTGACAATGGCTGCTGTAAATGCAAGCGATCGCCACCCACTGCAGCCAGCAATATTTGTGTTAACCGGGCGGAGTGCAGCAATCCCACTGGACATTGCTGTTGATTTACCACCACCAGGCGATCGCACTGCTCTTGCTCAAAAATCTCCAGCACCATTGCCAGAGTACTTGTTTCTACGCAGATAGGTACGTTTGCTATAAAGTCATAAAGCGGGTACTGTAGCATTGACATAAGGCTTCGGGGGTCATTCTTCCTGTGAAAGCCTCCAGAGAGAGCATCACCGTTAGTGCCGATGGCGCTCATGCCTGAAGCAATATCCTTTAAGAAGACTTTATATAAAGAATTCTCGTTACAATTTCAACGCTATTCACAAGCAAGGCAGCTATGCTCTGGGCACAGATCAAGGGTAGAAGGTAAATTTTATCAAAATTTTTACCTTTGGGTGGCATCTTGTGGTAATAGGGTGGATTTAGAGCTTACCAAAAGAAAAAAAATGTATTTCTAGCGGCAAGTGTGGCAAGAAATACCATTATCTGATTTCCATCCCACGTTTCTCTGCGCGATCGCCTAGCTACCTTATCCCCATAGGGTTCGGCAGTCTAAAACAGAGGTGAACCGCCTCGACAGCGGCTGACTCACATAGAGCATAGCTGAATGCAATGAACTCTTGGCTACCATCCTGGTATTGAAAATCCTCCTCGATAGCAATAGCTAAAAACAATTATGGCTCTAAAAATTCGCTTTAGAACCTTGAGGAATTATAATGATTTAGAATGCGACGATCTTTTAAGTTCGTTTAAGTATCTTATCAAGGAGCGAAATAATCAAACCCATATTGAGGTAGATATGCATATCAACTAAGTACAGCGCCCTCCATGACCAACGCCTCAAAAACTTACATTCCTCCGATGGCTTACTAGCTGCATTAAGTTTTGAGTGTTTAGCGCTTGGGCTGACACAAACTATGCTCAACATGTGGATTCATTCTGTTGCCTAAAAACTCAACTGAGCCGGGAACTGTATCCCCAGTTGAATCTGCCCGCTAAACTTGGTCACAGCGTTTTTTGAAGATTTATAAACCACAAATGTTATTACCAATCTTTATTTTCCCAGCAAATTTTAAAAAAAATTTATATAATCAATCTAACTTAGCCATTCCAGAAAGCTTGACTAGGTGGATGAGTATCTGGATTAAGAAAGCCAAGATTAAGCACTTTTCTCTTCTACTCTTGGCTGCAATTGATGCTAATAATATCAATTATCTAATGAATTGGTTGATAACCAACTTCAAAGAAATCTCTCCTAGAAAAGATTGCTATTTATTGGCATCTGATCAGCAAAAACACCAGGATCTTTTTCAGCAGATGGATGGAGACGACAGGGAAGATTTATTGCGCCAAATTAAATCTGATTACCGAGAAATACTAATAAACTACTTTACTACAGAAAAAACCTTAAAAGCTAAAATTGATAAATTTATCAATGAAGTGTTTTGTGCTAATATTCCTGTGCCACAAATCATTGAAATTCACATGGAGATAATTGACGAATTTGCCAAACATCTGAGATTAGAAGGAAGAAGTGACGAAGCACTACTCGATTACCGTCTAACATTAATAGATATTCTGGCTCACCTGTGTGAAACTTATAGGTGTTCGATATATAAATAAAGTAAATGTATCGAAGTTCAACTTGGCAAAAGCATTTGCCATTAATTGTTACCAATGCGCAAACCTATCCTATATTTCTCTTCTCAAGTCTAGCCTGTACCTTTATGACTAAAGCAAGAAAAACTTATGTTCTCAAGCTTTATGTAGCTGGGAACACACCTAACTCAGTACGGGCATTAAAAACGCTAAAAGACATCTTAGACCAAGAGTTTCAAGGTGTTTATGCTTTGAAAGTAATTGATGTTCTGAAAAGCCCCCAACTAGCAGAAGAGGATAAAATATTAGCTACACCGACATTATCGAAAATTTTGCCTCCGCCAGTGCGCAAAATTATTGGTGACCTGTCAGACAGAGAAAGAGTGTTGATTGGATTGGATTTGCTTTATGAAGAAATGAACGAAGAAAGCTGGGAAGAGTAAAAAAAGGCGCTCAGTATGAAGTATAAAGGATGAAGTCACATGTTTTTTCCAAAAAACAGCTGTAAATTTGGAAAAATCAGATTTTTTCAGATTTTTTTGTCTAAGAGAGGCGAAGCAGATACCAAAGTTTTGACTTCATTCTTTATGCTTGACACTTCATACTCCTTTAATTAAAGATTTAAGCGTAAAATTGCATGACCTACTCCAAACATTAGTAATATAAAACCTGAGTTAAATACCCCTTTTTTAGCAAGCAATGATTGAAAAAGACCAAGCAGAGCAAAGCAAAACACCGTTAATTGGGGGTGTAGATAAAATCCGCACAATGATCGAGGGCTTTGACGATATTAGTCATGGCGGTTTACCAATTGGTAGAACTACCTTAGTTAGCGGTACATCAGGAACAGGCAAAACTTTATTATCACTACAGTTTCTCTATAACGGGATCACCTACTTTGATGAGGCAGGGGTATTTGTTACCTTTGAAGAATCACCAAGCGATATCATTAAGAATGCCCATATTTTTGGGTGGAATCTGCAACGTCTAATTGACGAAGGCAAACTGTTTATTCTCGATGCTTCACCCGATCCTGAGGGTCAAGATATCGTAGGTAACTTTGACCTTTCGGCCTTGATTGAACGGTTGCAATACGCCATTCGCAAATACAAGGCTAGAAGAGTTTCTATTGACTCGATTACAGCGGTATTTCAGCAGTATGAAGCAATGGGAGTAGTGCGGCGAGAGATTTTTCGCCTGGTAGCAAGACTCAAACTGCTGAGTGTAACCACTGTAATTACTACCGAACGTAGCGAAGAATATGGGCCTGTGGCCTCTTTTGGCGTGGAAGAATTTGTTTCCGATAATGTGGTAATAGTTCGCAACGTTTTAGAAGGAGAACGCCGCCGCCGCACCATTGAAATTCTCAAGCTGCGCGGTACGACACATATGAAAGGTGAGTATCCTTTTACAATTACCAATGAAGGAGTCAATATTTTCCCATTAGGAGCAATGCGCTTGACTCAAAGGTCTTCTAATGTCAGAGTCTCGTCTGGAGTCAAAACCCTTGATGAAATGTGTGGTGGTGGTTTCTTTAAAGATTCGATCATTTTAGCGACAGGAGCCACAGGTACTGGTAAAACTTTATTAGTCAGCAAATTTATCCAAGACGGCTGCTTGAATGGGGAACAGGCAATATTGTTTGCCTATGAAGAATCTCGCGCCCAACTGTCGCGAAATGCTTCTTCATGGGGAATTAATTTTGAAGAATTAGAACATCAAGGGTTGCTCAAAATCATCTGTACCTACCCCGAATCGACTGGTTTAGAAGACCACCTGCAAATTATTAAGTCAGAAATTGCTCTGTTTAAGCCAGCTAGGATTGCAATTGACTCACTTTCAGCGTTAGCCAGAGGCGTAAGTAATAACGCATTCCGGCAATTTGTAATTGGCGTTACAGGTTACGCCAAGCAAGAAGAAATTACAGGGTTTTTTACCAACACAACTGACCAATTTATGGGGTCGCATTCTATTACTGACTCTCATATTTCTACGATTACTGACACAATACTGATGTTGCAGTATGTAGAAATTCGGGGAGAAATGTCGCGGGCAATTAATGTCTTCAAAATGCGGGGTTCTTGGCATGATAAGGGTATCCGCGAGTATAACATTACCGCCGACGGCCCAGAAATTCAAGATTCTTTCCGGCATTATGAAAGAATTATTAGTGGTTCGCCTACGCGCGTGAGTATCGATGAAAAGGCGGAACTTTCTCGGATAGTCAAACGTTTTGAAGATAAACAGAGTTCCGATTCCTAAATTTGGTATCGTACTATATTCTCTTCTTAATTTATTGTCGTACTATATTCTGTGGTGAAGAAAAGTTTTCTGCCGCTAGATTGATTTTGTGTGAGGGGACGCGGTGAAAGGACAGCAATTATTTCATAGTTTTTTGCCCGGTGTGACAGTAGCAGTACTAACAACCCAACCGGCTTGGGCTGGTACTGTCAAAGTAAGTAAAGTACAGATGGCAACTTCTGGTAGTGTTGTGACTGCTAATTATGGTCAAACCTTACTTGCGGATGCCATTAATACACAGATGTACACTGCAAAGCGGAAGATTCCCAGCCTAGTACCTTTTACTAATGGGACTTTGCCGAATGCAAAACCTTTAAGTCATCATAGTATCCCAATCATTGGGAGCGGAAATGATAATTCGATAAAAGCACAAATACTTAGGGTAAATCAAAGTAGATTTTATAGTTTGTCATCTACTACTCATGCTGCCCAAAAGCCAGATTTTAGCAGTTTTGCTGACTATAACCAAAAACAGAATAACTCAGCTACTTCTGGGCAGCAATTAGAGAATATAGTCATTCCTACTTCTAACTCAAAACTCTCTGCTGTCCAGAACAACAATTTGCTTGTGTCTTCTGCACAGCAGCCAACAAACCCAAAGAAAAATCCACAGACTCAATTGCAAACAGTTTCACTAGTTGCAACTAGGAATCCAGGAACGGCGAACCAGCTTTTAATTCCCAATTGCTCACAGCAAAACTTAACAGACAAAACTGTTTCCCAGGCGTATTTACAGCTGAACTCTGGGGCTGGTTGCTCACAAACAATGACTGCTAGGGATCTGATAGCTCAGAGTAATACTCAGACGACACCAGCAACAGTAACGCCAGCACCTGCTACTGTGCCAACATTGACGACACCAGCAACAGTAACGCCAGCACCTGGTACTGTGCCAACGTTGACGACACCAGCAACCACAACGCCGGCACCTGGTACTGTACCAACGTTAACAACACCAGCAACCACAACTCCAGCACCAACTGGTACTGTACCAACGTTGACTGCACCAGCAAACACAACGCCAGCACCTGGTACTGTGCAGGTTCCTGAGAACGTGATTCCCAACCCTAATCCCTTGCAATATCCGACCAAACCAGAAGAAGTAACCCTTCAAAGTAATCAGCCAATTACTTTAGCGCAAGCTTTGGAGTTAGCAAGGCGTAACAATCGGCAGTTACAGGTGTCTCAATTGGAACTAGAGCGTAGTCAAGCCGCTCTACGTGAAGCACAGGCTGCTCTATTTCCCACTGTTGGGATTAGTAGTGATATCACTCGTCAGCGCACTGTTTCAGATACCTATCAGGTGAAATTACAAGAGCAGCAACAAGAAGCCATACCTCCTGCATTCCGTCAACCAATTCCCTCTGCTCCTGCAACTACGAATTTTAATACTCAAGCACAAATCAGCTATGATATCTATACTTCTGGTAGCAGGTCGGCGAGCATTAGACAAGCTGAAGAACAGGTACGTTTTAATCAATTGGCTGTAGAGAATCAGTCTGAGGAAATCCGGTTGAATGTCTCTACCGACTACTACAATCTGCAACAAGCTGATGAACAAGTACGTATTGCCCAGTCAGCTGTAACGAATGCTCAGGCTAGTTTGCGGGATGCAGAAGCTTTAGAACGTGCTGGGGTAGGTACCAGATTTGATGTGCTGCGCTCTCAGGTTAATTTAGCAAACTCACAACAAGATTTAACTAATGCTGTTTCCCAGCAGCAAATCGCCCGTCGTCAGTTAGCAACTCGGTTGAGTTTGGCACAATCGGTGAATATTAGTGCGGCAGACCCTGTGAAATTAGCTGGTCTTTGGGACAAAACATTGGAACAAAGTATTATCCTAGCTTTCCAAAACCGTCCGGATTTAGAACAACTGTTGGCACAACGGAACATCGGCGAACAACAAAGACGGCAAGCACTGGCGGCTCTGGGCCCACAGGTGAGTTTGGTTGCGAGCTACCAATTGTTTGATCAGTTTAATGATAACCTCAGCGTTGCCGATGGTTATTCGGTAGGAGTGAGGGCAACTCTGAACTTGTTTGATGGGGGAGCAGCTAGAGCAAGAGCAGCTCAAGCAAGAGCGAATATTGCGATCGCCGAAACTAACTTTGCCGAACAACGCAACCAAATCCGATTTCAGGTAGAACAGGCCTTTTCTAACCAGCAAGCTAATTTAGAAAATGTTCAAACCGCCAATACAGCTTTAGAACAAGCTAGAGAAGCGTTACGTTTAGCGCGTTTGCGTTTCCAAGCAGGTGTAGGTACTCAAACCGATGTCATTAACTCTGAAAATGATTTGACAAGAGCTGAAGGTAATCGCGTCAGGGCGATTTTGGATTACAACCGCGCCTTGGCTCAGTTACAACGCTCTGTTACCTTAAGAGCATTTCGTTAAGAGTCAAGGGTCAATTGTCAAGGGTCATTGGTCATTGGTCATTGGTCATTGGTCATTGGTCATTGGTCATTGGTCATTGGTCATTAGTCCTCCTTGTCCCTGTGTCCGCTGCTCCCTCGTCTCCCTTGTCCAGGCTCTCTCTGGCAAGGCTGATGATGAATAATCAATCAAAATTGGAATAACATAGCTGAGTATTTAATTACTCAGCTGATAAAAAAATTTATGACTATAGTGACATCACAAGAAATTGCACAGTTTCGCTCTCTACTCACAGATAATTCTACAGCAATGGAAGTACTGGACTTAATTGAGGATTGTGAGGGAGATTTAGAAGATGCGGCCATGACCCTCGCGATTAAGGCGGGACAGGAACCCGAAAGAGCAAATTCCGAGTGGTTAGATGCTTTGGCGAGAAAATGGCGTGCTGTGATTTGTGAACAAGAATTTCGGGATGAATTACTCAATAGCTCAGTTCAAAGGATGATGGAATACCTTTATACAATGCCGACATTTCCGAAAATTTTGGCAGTACCAGTTTTGCTCTATGTTCTCAAACAAGGCGTGAACAATTTTTGCGAGCCGTTGGATGCGCTCAAGTGATCGGTAGTAGTCATTTGTCATTTGTCAATGGTCATTTGTCAATGGTCATTTGTCATTTCCCCGCGTCTCTCCGATCTCCCGGTTGGTGAGTTTCGACTACGCGGTAGTTGAGCGAAGTCGAAACTCAACTACCGCACAGTCGAACCACATCTCCCTTGTCCCCTCTGCTCCCCAGATCCCCAGCACTGGTACGCTGTTAATAAAGGCAAACTTTTTCAAGAGCACTTTTCTTAAATCAATGAATTACCTCGTTGCTGTATTACCAGACCGCATCCAAGTTGAATCTGCTTACTTAGCTTTAGAAAAAGAATCCATCAAAAGTACTATCCTTGGTAAGGGATATAAAACAGCAGATGAGTTTGGCTTGATTGACCCCAAAGAGCAAGCCAAAAAGCAAGTCCGGCTCATGGCATTCTGGTTGATACCATTTGGCTTTTTTGCTGGTTTCACTTTCAGCGCGATCACTGGTTTGGATACCTTTGCTTGGGCTGGAGAAGTTGGTAATCACATTGTCGGCGGAATACTGGGTGCTGTCAGTGGCTTTATGGGTAGTGTAGTTGTTGGTGGCGGTGTTGGTTTGATTGCGGGCGGTGGTGATGCTTTACCCTATCGCAACCGCTTGGATGCAGGTAAATATCTCATAGTAGTTCAGGGTTCTGAAACTCTGACTCGACAAGCAACTCGAATTTTACGTCAGTTTGAGCCAGAAAATATTCAAGGTTACGCAGATAGTTAAATCAAGGGACATCCAATTTTTTAAATACCAGCAAAATTTGTAGTGCGAGCGAGACGCTCGCTAATGTTCATTCATCGAGCTTTTCGGCTCGCACTACGGAATATGGGTAATTTATTTTTTGTAAGTCCCCAAAGATCTAAACGCGGATCAGCCGCTACGGCTCTACATACTTCAGATGGCGCTAGAATCAAACAGTGGTCATGAGTAATTATTGACTTAATACTCAAAACTCGTAATTTTTGAGAATGTTGCCCAGAGAAGAACTTTTAAAAAGCGTTGAAAATCGAGATAGTGTAGCTCGTGTAATCGATCAGGCTGAACAAGCAATCAAAACCTGGGAAGTGGTTTTGACAGATTTTCTGTCGCCCCCAGAATTAGCAGAAATTCAACGGGTATTTAGTCGATTAACAGAGGTGCAATTGCTGGCTTGGGGTGGATATCCGCAAGCCGAACGCCAAAGACTAGCGATCGCCCGCGCTGAAATTCCTTTAGATCAATCCCAAGTTGCTTTGGTTGCATTAGAAATTGCTGGTAATTTCTTGTTTGATACTGCGACGCACCGCGACTTTTTAGGTGCAATGTTGGGGACAGGAATTGTTCGGGAAAAAACCGGGGATATTATTGTGCTGGGTGAACGAGGCGCACAGGTAATTGTCGCACCAGAGTTGACAGAATTTTTAGAGATGAGCCTCAAACAAGTGCGATCGGTTCCGGTGAAAACCCAGCGAATTGATGCGAGTGAGTTAAAGGTTCGCGAACCGAAGAAAAAAGAAATGACTACTGTTGAGGCTTCCTTACGGTTAGATGCGATCGCCTCCGCTGGTTTTGGGATGTCCCGCAGCAAAATGGTTGATTTAATCGACTCCGGTGATGTCCGCGTTAACTGGAAGGAAGTTTCTCAAGCTAGTTCTCAAGTGAAAACAGGTGATTTAATCGCCATTCGCGGTAAGGGACGTTTAGAAGTTGGAGAAGTTGCTGTTACTAAAAAAGACCGTTATCGGGTGCAATTAACTAGGTATGTGTAAATAGTCATTGGTCATTGGTCATTTGTCATTCGTAATTATTTTTTATGGATTTGACGCAAATCCTGATACTAATCCGCGTTCGGTGATGTAATTTCCAGAGAAGTGGGGGCGGGGAGACTCATTGGTGTCAACTTAAGTTAAAACGCTTATCCCACAAGTCTTTCACCCCACCCCTTAATCCCCTCCCCGTAAACTCTGAGGGGACGTTTTGGCTTTAGACAAAACTGGGGTGGGGTAACGCGGATCTTGATGTTAAGCGATTTAATTCAAAATCAAGCTTTGGCAAGGGTTTCATGTTAAGTTGACACGTATGGGGGAGACTCTGCCCCTACCGGGTTTCAGTATTACAATTTAGATTGCAATTTTGTATACTGACAAATGACAAATGACAAATGACAAATGACGAATTACGAATTACGATTTAAAACTTCTGGCTAACATATTCAACAAAATTTTTCGTGGAACTATTCTGGCTAATATAGTTCTAATTTGAGTTTTCACATCGCCAATGACAACGGCTGGCTGCCAATTATCCAAAGCTTTCAGCGATTGTTGTACCACTTCTTCACTAGTAAACATTTGCTCTGTGCTTCCTGCCAAACTTGGAGGAAAATTAGCTTGAGTAAAAAAGTTAGTTTCTATGGGGCCTGGACAGGTAACGAGAACACGAATACCATAGGCACGATTTTCTGCCCATAATGCCTGACTAAAGCTGACAATAAAAGCTTTGCTGGCAGCATAAACAGAAAGATATGGCATCGGTTGAAATGCGGTAATTGAAGACACATTTATAATGCTTCCCGATTGACGTTGCCGCATTAAAGGTAAAAATTTGTGAGTTAAATCTACTAAAGCCAAAATATTTAATTGCACTATCTTGACTTGCTTGTCTCCATCAGAACTAGCAAAATCTCCATAATCACCAAACCCTGCATTATTAATTAATAAATCAATAGTTAATCCCTTGGCTTGGATAGTATCAAAAACAGTTTGAGCCGCATGAGGTTCTGTCAGGTCTTTAACTATAATTTCTATGTCAATATGGAAATTTTCTTGTAGTTCTTTTGTTAGTTGATACAGTTTTTCTTGTGAACGCGCAACTAAAACAAGATTTGTATTGCGTGCTGCTAGTTGTTGGGCAAAGGCTTTACCAATACCACTAGAGGCACCTGTAATTAAAGCAGTTGACATTCTGGGTATTTTAATAAAAATTAGATTGGCTTATAGATATTAACAATGGTAATTAATATTTTTAACCATCTAGAGTTATATGCCAAATTGGTCAATGGTCATTAGTCATTGGTCATTAGTTAAGAGTTTATATCTATTAGTCCTTTGACTATGGACTATGGACTAGTAATTTTTGAGCGCCATGTGGGAATACTAGGATTATAAGTTACATCTTAGGTCTATGTATCGGTTAAATAAAAGAGCCTTGCAAATTTTGCTTGGGGAAGTTCAAAAATGTAGTGGTAAGGATCAGGTAAGCAAAATTGAACAGGAGATAGTGATTAAGCGATTAGAACAACTATGCTTAGAAAAAGGTTCTCCGGCTAAGTTAGATGAATTGCGGGATAGCGTTATCGATATATATCCACAATTTAGCGAGAAGGTACTGAAACAAGCTGCAAAAGCTAATAAGCCGCCTGGTATTTTTAGCAAAATAAAATGGGCAACTATACTTTTAGGCGGTTCAGCAGGGATGCTATGGGTAATAAATTTGCCTTATCCGATGATTCGCTGGCCTGTTGCTAAAACTGTTCCTATCTTATTGTTGCCTAGCTATATCAATATGGATCATCACTATCGTGAGGCAATTAAAAATCTCGAGCAAGCAGATCAGTTAATTAATCAAGCTACCAGTCCTGCTGATATTGAGCAAGGTTCCCAGAAAGCTAAAGAGGCGCAAAAAAATCTGGATAATTTGCCAGTTTGGTTTTTAGGCTACTATCCACAGGCTTATTGTAATTTTTTTGGTTGCACTTGGAAGTTTACTGTAGATGAGTTTGAAACAGCGCGTCAGCGAGTGGCGCGGATAGAGGCTGTAGCTTTCCAAGATAAGAATGCTTTGACACCCCTGGTTAAAGGAGAACAGCTGCTAAATGTAGCACGCCAGCAGTATGAACAAGCTATCAGTATTAAGGATAAAGAATTAGCGATCGCATCTTGGCAAGCAGCTATAGATCAATTAGAACAAATCCCCGACTCCACATTTGCTGGCGAAACTGCACAAGCTAAACTCAAAGCTTATCAACGAGATTTTGATAATGCACGTATCGGTACATTTATTGCAGCTGCACAAGAATTTGATTTAGAAGCCGAAAAAATTCAAGCTACACAACCCAAAGCCGCATCAGAACTCTGGGAACAGGCGATTAAGCGCCTCAACCAAATCCCCACAGAAAATCCTCGCTATTTAGAAGCACAAAGATTACTAGCGGGTTATCAAGTAAAACTGAAAACAGTGGTCGATCCGCGTAGCGATACATATATAGAAGCAGCAAAGCAATTTGCTATAGCCGCCGCCAAAGCATCACAAAATCCACCCCATCCTGTAGTGAAATGGGAGCAAATTGAAAAATTATGGCGCAAGTCAATCGATCAGCTAGAAAACATTCGCGTTGAAGAACCGGGCTATGTCGCCGCACAAAAATTACTAGCTGAGTATCAAACTAATTTAGGCATTATCGAAACTCGACGGAAAGCCGAAAGTGAAGCACAAGCTTCTCTGGAAGCGGCGAATGAGCAAATCCAAAGTTTGATTGCTTCTCCTCCGGCCGATCCTCAGCAGCTAAAAGGTAAAATCCAAGGCGTTATTAATCGGCTCAAAACTATCAAAGCCGGGACTACTGCCTACGCCGAAGCGCAAAAACTGCTAATATCTGCGCAGAAAAGACTGCGATAGTAAAATGCTTGCTTATCGTAAATAGGTATGCTAATATTGCTAATCGTGGGTTAAGGACGTATAGCTCAGTTGGTTAGAGCGCTACGTTGACATCGTAGAGGTCACTGGTTCGAATCCAGTTACGTCCATTTGTACAGTGAGAGATTATTTGTTATCGCGGTGACAGCTTAGTGTCGTTGTGACTAATTGCTGTCGTTGCCAGATAAGTAACTCAACATAATTAAACTTAAAATGTCATTACGAGCGGAACGGAGTGTAGCGTTCGCGTAGCGTCTCGTAGAGAAGTAATCGCATAGACTCTATTTTACGTTTTTCAATGTTGACCTACTTACTAGCTGTATTTTTCAAAGCCAATGATTATGAATATATTAGCTTGGGTGGTTGCTTAATAGCAAAATACTAGTTTCATACTTAACAGCAGATAAAAATTAAGTCTAGAATTATACTGCGCCTGCTGTTAACTGGAGTTTAGACTAAGCTATGCAAAACGACCCAGCAGGGCTGAGTTAATCACAGACTTAGCGAAATTATGAATAATCTTTAGTATTAAACCGCAACTGATGGCTCTTTACGTGGTCGTGTTACGGTTTTTTTAACAATCGGGCATCGGTTTTTACGGTGACGCTTTTTTCCGGGTTCCCAACCAGGGGACTTTCCGCGAGGTTTGGGTGGAAGGGCTGGAGTACCAATGGTGGCGAAAACTCCACCCATAGCTTGAGCAACTCTTCCAGGGGTCAAATTCCCCTGAGACTTCTGCCAAGGTAGAGGATTGTCAGTCACGATATCACGGGCTAACCACAATTCCCAAGTCATCACAGGCATGAGGTCACTCCATCTTTCACTTTGCTTGGGAGTGCTCAACTGTGGCACTGTCCAATGTAGACGTTGCTTTAAAAAGCGATACCAATGGTCAATGGTAAAGCGACGCAAGTAAAGACACCAAACTTCCTCTAGTGGTGGCATTTCTTCTCCAACCCAAGCTAACCACAAAGGTTTGGACACTCGTTCATTGCCTTGTGTGTCGAGACGTTCAACCCTGATGAGTAACATCGGACGCGCCGCCGCCTTACGGAAATGTAAATTCTTCCAAAGGCTAATCCTTACCCGTTGTAGTTTCGGATCATCCAATTCTAAAACAGATTCTGCATCACTCCATGTTGTGGGTTCATTAAGTTTGAATTTAGACCCGTGTTTCTTGGGACGTCCCTTACCCGAATAAGCTTCAGGCTGACCCCATAAACAAAGATTTGAGCGCAATCGTACCAAAATATCTGCGGGAATACTGGCAGTTTTTAAGACAAAAGGCGCACACCCATATTCACTATCCCAAACTGAAATCGGTCTAACAGGTAAATATTTACACACCTGTTTTAGTTGCCAAATCGCTTTTGAGATTGGACTTTCCCCACTTGTGATCCGTTCATGTCTCAAAGGTAGTGCCCAACTACCTGATTTTTCAGGTATCCAGGCAATTGTGCTATATCCTTGACCAATGGTAATCGGTTTATTTCCTGCTATGGATGCGCCACTATGCTCATAAGTCCTCTCTTGTAACGTTACTGCATCTGGGCGTGACCAGTTTGTATGATCTCCTGCTAACAATGGTCGTTCCTCTGCTGGGATATGTTTGATATATAGCTGCATCAATTTCTGTCTCTGTGGTCTGCTATCTTGTAAGGCTTCATAGATGCTTGGCCACTTGCGTCTAAATACTGGTGATAAGGATAAATCTGCTAAGGAATAAACATTGCGGGTTAGCAATATCGCATCTGTTAATTCAAAGGTCGCATCTTTGGCTCTACCTAAATATTTGTAAGCTACTTGACGAAACTCTTCAAGTCTGGCATTTTTCATGTTGGCAGGTGAGTAATGGTAGTTCTTTTCTCACCTTCTACCAAAAGGGGGACTGTATTCAATCAGACACCCCTTTTTGTTGCTCATTATCTGATAATGATAATCGAATAAGGGGGGTGGGAGAGAAACGAGCGTCGCTCGTTTCTCTCCCACCATTTTCATGATTATCATTATTGTATTATTTTCTCGGCAAGCATACTACACAAAAATTGTTCAAGGTCGCCGATGCTTTGAGACTGACAAGATAATATTTTTAACCTCTAATTCCATTTGGTTTGCGTTCTCTCATATCGCTTTTAGTCTAAACTCCAGCTAAATATTTACACTTATATATCAAATTAATTAGACCTTTGTGGATGAATTTTGCTGCTAGTTTGAGAAAAGCACCAAATATTAATGCAGGGGTTGTCAATAATATGGTTTTTCCACTAGCACCTCTAGAAGAACAAAAACGCATTGTAGAAAAGTGCGATCGCCTCCTCTCAACCTGCGACGAAATCGAAAAACGCCAGCAGCAAAGGCAAGAGAGCATTTTGAGGATGAATGAGAGTGCGATCGCTCAACTCCTCTCATCCCAAAATCCCGACGACTTCCGCCAACACTGGCAGCGCATTTGCAATAATTTTGACTTACTATACAGCATTCCTGAAACTATTCCTAAACTGCGTCAGGCGATTTTGCAATTGGCAGTGCAGGGTAAACTTGTGCGTCAAGATCCAAATGATGAACCAGCTTCTATTTTGCTACAAAAAATTAGAGATGAGAGAGCAAAACTAGATAATGAAGGTAAAATACATCAGTCTAAACTCCTATCACAAATCGATAAATACAACGAACTGATTAAATTACCTAGTGGATGGATATGGTGTAGATTTGGTGAAGTTATTGATTGTTATCGAGGACATAATCCCCCAAAGCATGAGTTCATACGAGAGCCAAGAGAAGGATATGTTCGTTTTATTCAAATTACGGACTTCAAAACTGATAAAGAGGCTGTATATGTCCCAATTGCCAAGCAGCTTAAGTATGTATATAAAGGTGAAATTGCTATGGCTGCTTACCGACATATTGGTAAGCTTTCACGGAATGTAGAAGGAGCATTTAATGTAGCTATTTGTAAAGTAACTGAAATCCCTCCCATGAATAGAGATTACATTGAAAAATTAATTGGTAGTGATTTCGTTAAAGGTGAATTACTAAAAGCTTCTGGGAGGGCGCACATACCATCTATGCACACTAATCATCTTCTTTCCTTAGTAGTTCCTTTACCACCACTTGCTGAACAAAAACGGATTGTAGAGAAGTGCGATCGCCTGATGTCCCTGTGCGATATCCTAGAAACCAAATTGAAACAAGGGCGAGACAGCAGCGGGAAGCTGATGGAAGTCGCAGCAAAGCAGGTGTTAGCAAGTTAGGGAACTCCAAAAAATAAATTATGCCAAATTGTAGGGGCGGGGTGACCCCGCCCCTACGAGTTGCGGGTTTGGTAAGTTAATAATTGGAATATTTTTTTATTTGGAAGTCCTTTAGCGTAATATCCCGACTATTTTCTACCCATCAAAATGCGATCGCTTTTTTAATAAAAAATGATCAAGCTAAGATTTCCTAGGTGGGGGTTTAGGAGATCGTAATCTGTGAACCCGCCCCTACTGCTTGTGAGAAATGTGGGTAAAATCCTGACTACAAACTGCGCAAAATTAATGCTATATAGCACTAATCAAAAATAATACCAATTCAAATAATGTTTGCGACACATCAATTTATTCTAGAGGGCACGGCACTGCCGTGCCCCTACCATCTGTCGCATTCTTTTTTCAAATTGGTATTATTTTAAATTTCATTTTTACCCCAGATACCTAAAGCTGTAGCAATACCCAATGCTGCAACAGCTAAAGCGCCCCATTTCAATGGCGGATTTTTATCCAAATTTTCTAAGAAACTGGGTATAGACAAATTTCTAAAATCTCCCTCAACTTTGTCATAGCCTTCAATTGGCGCAAAAACATTGTTGGGCGCATCTGCTGATTTTGGTTCATTAGTACGCTGTCCTTGAAAAGCGATCGCTAATAACAGAGAATCAGCTAAGGATGGAGAAACCCGTTGCAGTAAATCTAAGATTTTGCCCACATCCCCAACCACAAAATCACGGGTGGGATGTTCAGCCGCGTAGAGAATGGCATCACTAACCAAACTCGGTTGATAATATGGCGGTACTCCTGTAGGTTTCACCCCCAATTTAGAGCCAACTTTATTGTAGAAAGGTGTGTTGATTGTCGCAGGTAAGATAGATGTCACACTGATAGGCCATTTTTCGTATTCTAATTCCACACGTAAAGCATCGAGGAACCCTTCTAAACCGTGTTTAGCAGCAGAATAGGGGCTTTGTAAAGGTATACTCCGCCTACCTTCCATTGAAGAAATATGAATTAATGCGCCCCGTCCCACTTGTTTGAGATAAGGTAGAGCTGCCATTGCCCCATATACCTGTCCCATCAAGGTAACATCAACAACTCTGGCAAACTCTTCTGGTGTAATTTTCTCAAAAGGAGCAATCATACCTGTAGCCGCAGCATGAACCCAAGTATCGATGCGTCCATATTCTGCTACAGTTTGATCGGCGATCGCCTTTACTTGCTGAAAATCACTCACGTCTGCAATCACATAAATCGCTTCACCGCCCAAATTACGAATCTCATCCACCAAAGACATCAGTCCCGATTCGCTACGAGCAGCAACTACCACCTTAGCACCTCGTTCGGCAAACTTCACGGCTGTATCACGCCCAATTCCACTGGAAGCCCCAACGATAGCTACCACCTGCTGACCAATTGGTTTTAATTGCATGGTTAATTATTCTTAATGCTTCCCTTCCATGAATAGGCGCGATTTGTGCTTAGTACATCTCTCGCTAGACTTACGCCGGATTGGGGGAAGGGGGGAAGGGGGCAGGGGGCAGGAGGGCAGGGGGTATGAGGGGACAAGGGGGACAAGGGGGACAAGGTAGACAAATGACCAATGACAAATGACTAATGACTAATGACTAATGACTAATTTCGCCACAAAGCGATGCCGCCTAATAAACCAGTAATATTAGGAATGAGTTTCACATTTAAGGGTAGCTGAAGATTTACGCGGACAGCTTCACCGCCGCCGATGTAAAGGCAATCATAATTGAATAGATGTTGTAAAGATGCGATCGCCTTGGATAAGCGCCGATTCCATTTTTTATCACCAATTTTTTCTAAAGCCGCCCGCCCTAGCTGTTCTTCGTAAGTCTCACCTTTGCGAAACTGATGATGACCCATTTCCATATTCGGGACTAGTTTACCATCGATAAATAAAGCCGAACCAAATCCTGTACCCAAGGTGATCACTAATTCCAAACCTTTGCCGGCGATCGCTCCCAGCCCTTGCATATCTGCATCATTTATTACTCGTACAGGTTTGTTTAACTGTTTTGATAAGGCTGTTTGTAAATCAAAACCAATCCAATCCCGATCTAAATTTACCGCCGTTTCCGTCACTCCATACCGCACGACACCAGGAAAACCAACGGAAACACGATGAAATTCACCTTGACCGGCTGCTAAAACTGCGATCGCATTAATCACCGTTTCTGGTTTCGCCGGTTGGGGTGTCTCTAACCGTGCCCTTTCCGTTACAGGTTGACCTGTAATATCTAATACCAAAGCTTTGACCCCGCTACCACCAATATCAACTGATAGAGTGCGAATTGAGCCATTATCTTCTACCATTGCTTTTTCTCCTGGCTAATTTGTGCTACTTGGTTATTATGCTCCGCTGTCTCTCCTTCGGGTAGAGATGTTTGGATAGTTTTCACAAATGCCATGAGGGGTAGGGGGGTAGAGGGGCAAGGTAGGAGGGACAATAAGACTGGGAGACGCGGTGACGCGGAGAAATAAATAATTCTCAATGCCCCATGCCCAATGCCCCATGCCCAATGCCCAATGCCCTAAACTGCGAGAGTCGCTAATGCTTTTTCGACGGCTTGCAAGGCTGTATTAACTTCTGCTTCTGTGACAATTAGTGGTGGTACAAACCGGAGGACTTTTGGCCCTGCGGGTACAAGTAATACACCTTCGGCGATCGCAACTTTAACGATATCAGCGGCGGTTAGCTGGATATCGGCTTGCAATTCGAGTCCGTTGATTAAACCCCATCCCCGCACATCGGCGATGAGATGAGGATGTTTGGACGCGATCGCTCTTAGTCCCTCGCGCAGTTGTTCACCTCGCTGTTGGACATTCTGCAAGATATTTTCTGTTTCTAATGTCTGACAAACACTCAGGGCTACTCCACAAGCAAAGGGATTACCACCAAAGGTGCTGGCGTGTTCTCCGGGTTGGAAGACATCACAGAATTTCTTACTCATCATGGCACCGATAGGGATACCACCACCCAGTCCTTTAGCACTGGTGAAAATATCCGGTTCAACGCCGAGATTTTCGTAACCCCATAACTTACCGCTACGTCCCATCCCCACTTGCACTTCGTCGAAAATCAGCAAAACGCCAGTTTCATCACAAATTTGCCGCAGTTTTTGGAAGTAGGCGCGATCGCCTGGACGCACCCCGCCTTCTCCTTGTAAAGGTTCTAATAATATTGCTGCTACCCGATAATCGCCTTCATCTAGTTCGCTAATCGCCGCTTCTACTGCCCCAATATCGTTGTAAGGCACATAATGAAACCCCGGAACCAAGGGATCAAAGTATTTTTGATACTTTGGTTGCCCAGTAGCGGTAATTGTTGCTAAAGTCCGCCCGTGAAAACTAGCATTGGCAGTTAAAATAATTGGTCGTTCAATTTCTAAGACAGTATGGGCGTATTTCCGCGCTAGTTTAATTGCTGCTTCGTTAGCTTCCGCACCCGAGTTACAGAAAAAGACGCGATCGGCACAGGAATGTTGAATCAGCCATTTTGCCAATTCACCCTGTTCGCGAATGTAGTACAAATTAGAGACATGATGCAGCTTTTGGATTTGGCGTGTGACTGCTTCTACCATCGCTGGGTGGGCATGTCCCAAGGTACAAGTGGCAATTCCCGCCACAAAGTCCAGATATTCCCGCCCATCTGTATCCCAAACCCGGCATCCTGCGCCCCGTTCTAAGGCTAGGGGAAACCGGGCATAGGTAGACATCACCGCTTCATCGAAGCTGTTGGCATCAAAGGGGCTAGATGCTAAAGAATCTGACTGCGGGGGGTTGGTGGCTGCTTCAACTAAAGTTTGTCTGCTCACTACCGCTCCTTTAGAAAATATTTGATCGTATAGTTATCTACTAGTGTCGTAGAAATTTCTCAAAAATTTCGACTATTTTCTGCAACTAACATTTTCGGACTGAAATATTGACAAGAACACCCAAATATGAAGTATAGATTTCAGCCATTTAACCTTGATTTTTCGACACTTTTTAGACGATGTTTTTTTTGTGAATGCACAAGATAATAAATTTGTAAAGTGGGTAATTCCCAGGTTTTTTGACAATTAACCTGCAAATATTATTTTTATTCCCAGTCGCAGAGGTGAAACAATTGTGTATTTAATGCCTGAGCAAAAATATCAACGTATCCAAAAGGAGTTGATGGCAGGGGCGATCGCTCTCGGCTTTGTTTTCTTGCTTGGGACTTTATGGTACTGTCTGGTGGAGGGTTGGTCATGGGAAGATGCCGCTTACATGACGGTAATTACCTTGGCTACTGTGGGATATGGCGAGACACATCCCCTCGGCAGTCGCGGCAGATTATTTACCATTGCCTTAATTTTGATGGGTGTAATCAATATCGGTTACATTGTCAATAGATTTACACAAGCAGTAATTGAAGGCTACTTTCAAGAAGGAATTCGACTCAGGCAACAGAGGCGTTTAATGGAATCCTTATCAGGACATTACATTATTTGTGGATTTAGTCGGACGGGACGCCAAATAGCTAAAGAATTTCGGGCAGAAGGTGTATCTTTCGTCGTGATTGATTCCGAGCTGGAATCTGTGCAAAGAGCGCAAGTTGAAGGTTATATAGTATACCAAGGTGATGCCACACTAGATGAATCGCTTTTGAGAGTAGGTATAGAGCGGGCGATTTGTATTGTCGCGGCACTGCCATCTGACGCAGAAAATTTATATACAGTTTTATCAGCAAAAACACTGAATCCAGGAATTAGAGCGATCGCCAGAGCCAGTACAGAAGAAGCTTTACAAAAATTACAACGCGGTGGCGCAGATGCTGTCATTTCTCCTTATATTACCGGTGGTAAGCGCATGGCAGCAGCAGCCCTTAGACCGCAAATCTTGGATTTTGTTGATGGTATCCTTTCCGGTTCAGACCGCCAATTGTACATGGAAGAATTTCTTCTAGAAGCAGCTTTTTGTCCTTTTGTGGGACAAAGCCTACAAAAAGCCAAATTGCGATCGCAAACAGGGGCGTTAGTTCTAGCAATTCGTCGCACCGATGGTAACTTAATTGGCGGCCCAACTGGTGACACTGTATTAATGCCAGGAGATACCCTAATCTGCATGGGTACAGCGGAACAATTGCGTAGCCTTAACCAAGTTCTCGGCCCCATCGTTTCCCAAAAATTGCGTAAACCGAAAAAAAGCTAATCTATTGGTCAGTTGTCAGTTGTCATTTATCTCCCTTGTCCCTCCGTTCGCGCAGCGTCTCCCCTTGGGAGAAGTTCTGATCGCCGGACGCCGGCGCTCAGACTTCTCTCCTTGTTCTCCTTGTCCCCACACTCCCCACACTCCCCACACTCCCCCATCCCCAAATGCCTTAAGTAGCCGGACAAAAATGTTTACAGTCATTGCGAACGAAGTGAAGCAATCCCAACCCCTGTGATTGCTTCATTCCGCTGACGCTCCATTCGCAATGACATTGTGTAATTAATTCTGTCAGCCTACTTATCTCACACCTGATGAGTCTGAATAACCACTAGGGGGTTGTTGATCTGGCGGTGATTGGTATGCAGATAGTGTAGCCAGAGTTAAGCCTAATATTAGGCTCAAAAAAAAAGTTGTCAAAAGCTGCATATTAAAAAATGTGTGCAAAACGCACTTTATGTAAAACATAATTCTCCTGCCTCTTTTATCAGACGGGCAAAATATTGACAAATTATGTATGAATACAATTCAGTTAACAATATTCATAACTGCAATATCCCCTCATACCAATTCAATGGGAAGTTGCACATATCTCGCTCCCCCTAAATCCCCCTTTCCAAGGGGGACTTTAATAGCTGTTTTTCCAGTTCCCCCCTTATTAAGGGGGGCTAGGGGGGATCGAATTCTATGCAGCTTCATAAAAAATTGGTATCAGCACTATTGATCGGTGAATGTAGGAGATCTGAACTGTATTTACTTACGTGTGGTATTGCACCCGACAATTATCAATTCCAACGGTTAGTTGAAACCCCCCTGTATTTGTAATCAGGGCATGTAGAAAAACACACAGATTTTAAACTGCATGAAAATAGTAGCCTTAAAGTATCAAGAAGAAAGATGGTGCTACCCCATCCCACCTCAACACAGAACTTTTCTTAACCGAAGCTTATTTAGCAAATTTTAGATATTTAAAATCTCAAAATATCTGAGAACAACTAAATTTATTTGTGGAACAAATTCAAGCACCTAAAATTACCGAATTTTAGATTTCGGATGATATTCTTCACAATTTAAAATCGCAAATAACCAATCCAACATGAATGAATGGATTCAATTTAAAATCCGGTCATCAAAAATATAAAATTGTTTGACTCCACATTATAGATAAGTGTGGGTCAGTAGCTGAATCTATCTAGCTAAATAAAGCGCTAAACCCCATAAAATCGATTTATGTTTAAATCATAACATGTATATATATACGCCGCTTAATTTTTGCCTGACATCTATCATCAGGTATAAATTTTTGATTAATTAATGTAACCAAAATTTGGCGATCGGACAAGATAGCTCACAAAGAGTTCCCCTTGGAGCCACGGACACCCGTCGAAATTGACCTTTGAATTCTCGAGCTAAATTTTTCAATTGTTGTGTTCCTCTGCCTTCTTTATATGAATCGATTGGCAATCCATCATCTACAATACTCAGAGTGTACCAACCTTTCAATGAAGAGCAGGTAACTTGCAGACGGGTGACTCCAATTGCATGTTTGCCAACATTACATAAGGCTTCTTCTAGAAACCGACATAGGCCTCGTTTTTGTTCAATACTCAAGTACCGATCATCTATAGGGTCAAATGTACGGATTTTGACTTTCAGGTTTCTAAAACAGGGAAGGTCTCGCTCTAAGGTATAGCTGTAAACTTGATAGAGAATTTCATGTATAGGGTCTTGTAAGTTAATTACTAATCCTTGACCTAGATATAAACTATTATCTTGATTTATCGGTTCTCGTTGCAAAAATTCATGAATTCCCCGGATATCGTGATTCAATTTTTCCAGTTCTCTGTGAATTTCTGGTAGCAATTCGTCTGTGGCTAATTCCCGATCTCTCACCAGTTTTAAAACTTTAGCCAGAGTTTGTAGAGGTCCATTGTGAATTGTCTCAAAGGTACGTTCAATCACGGCTTGGCGAGCATTAATTCCCGCACGCAAAGCTTGTTCATATTGATATAAAGCTATGAGTCCTAGAGAATTTAAATTGTAAACGATTATTGCTGGTGTGATGGGAATCCACCAACCCCAAATTATGAATAAATAACTAACTATTATGAGAAGCAAGTTAGTAATATTAATAGCTAGCAAATTTATCAAAGGAGATTTAGTCAGCCTCGCGTTAGCAATTCCTAAAAAACCCCAAGCGATAATCCAGATATATTCCCATTGCTCACCCCAAGTATTTAAAAGTGGACGAGAATTTAGAACTGCACTAATAATTTGACTAACAGCATGAGCATGAATTTCTACTCCATAAACTTGGCCTGGGGGTGCAAATTGGGCTGATGGAATAGCGGAAGTAGTGGTAAAGTCTTTAGTACTAGGAGCAGTCATCCCAATAATCACGATGCGATCGCGTATCCACTCAGGCTGAAATTTCCCGGCTTTAATATCGCTGAGACTAATCATTCTAAATCGTTCTGAACCACTGCGAAAATTCAGTAACACTTGCAACCCGCCTGTATCTGTTCGCACATATCCCCCAGAGTTCCTGAAGACGCGCGGTAGTTGAGTATTACCAAATTTGATAGTATGGCGATCGCGTTCTAATTTAATCCCTTGATCGGCTAAATAAATTTCTGCCAACTTGACAGACAAAGCAAATTCGTATCCTTGAGGTGTCGCTGTTCCTAGTAAACTGCGTCTCAATTTCCCATCAGCATCGGGGATTTGATCGACAAAACCAACTTGTTCATGGGGTAAGTCTGGTGGTGGATCAATTGTATCTGGTAATACTTTGTCTATGCCAATTAAATTTTTGCTATTCTTAAATATGTTTACTAGTTGAAAATGACCAGGTTTAACTGGTATATCTCTAACAATATCAAGACCAATAACTCTAGGATTGTAAGTTTGTAAAGTATTCAGCAGTAGCGCCATTTCACCATCTGGTATGGGATAACCGACACGACGAATATCATCTTCCTGAATTCCCACAATCAGAATTCGTTCATCTTGTGGTTCAGCCCACCGCAGACGCAGAAAACTATCAAAAACTAACCATTCTAAAGATTGCATTGAACCAGCCAGACGTGCAATCATCACCACACAAAGCATTACCATTCCTGGTAGGAAACCGACACGCCAAATAGCAATTTCTGCGGCAATTTTTTTCCAAAGTCTAGGTAGCATAAGCGGGTTTGCTAGTCTTTAGTTTTCTATTAAAATCACTGGTAATTAATCAATAAATAACCAAGTTTAATGATTAATAACAAGTGAAAATTAATCAATTAGTCCTTCGTACCTAGCCTTCATTTCCGTTTGAATGCGGATATTTTTCCCATCTTCCGGGTAAATATCTAAAGCGTCTTGTAGTTTACTCCAGTAATGACGCACCATCCGTTCAGATATAGACATTTTTTCAGCAATTGTCTTATCTTGTAATCCTTCTTCAAATGCTAAAGTCAGCACTGTTAGCCACTCGGGTTTTACCTCTAATCCAGAATGAATACCTTTGATGTCTTTGGTATGAGTTAAACCCTGTAAAGCCCAATCAACTCTAGTTAACATTTCCTGGGTAGATAGGCTTTTATCTGCAACTGTAAAGCCTCCTTTATGCACATCAATTTCTGGTCTCATCCGCACCAAAGTTCTGACATGGGCACTTTGAACAACAATGTTAAGATTAGGATAACATTTCATCAGATTCCGCAGTAGTTGTAGACCTGTATCAGGACGTGCTATCACTCCAGATTGTTCTGGAATCGAAAGATCCATCACCACAAGATCCGGCTGGGACATCATCTGATCGAGTGCATTCTTAGCATTGATCGCAGTGAAGAATTCAGCACCAGGATATTTTTTTTGCAGCACATCGACTGTTCCACCTAGAACTGATTCATGGTCATCAATTACTAGAATACTTAGCAATTGCTTCTCTACTAAAAGTTGTTTCATAATGAACACCCTGCTTTGGGGCTGCGTAAGTATTAAATGTTTTTTTATCACCGTAGACAAAACTGCTTATATTATAACTGTATTAGTTATACAGACAGGATATCTTACCTATCTTCATCATCCAGGTTATTTATAGGAATAAGTTGTGATTTTTCAAAAATGACTTATGCCTGTACCCGCCTTGTTTCTGAGTATCTGTTGCTTGTTCAGAATCTCTACGAATAAGTTTACAAATCAAATAGCAATGCTCTGGGAAATATCAGGAAATATGTTGATATATTATTTACCAGTATTTACCAGTAAAAATACCAAGCTACTCCGAGTTGTTTACTACGATAAACACATTTACCTGAAGTTAAAAAGTAAAAACTATCACACAAATATTTTAATTCTCGGAGATTAGTACACAAATCCATTGTCGAGACATCAGGATAATTAATTTTTACCATTAAATAACATATATTTCTGCGTTGTTTTAAGCAAATTGAAATTGAGATGGGTGTCAAAACTGCCGGCAAAGCTATTGTGAGTAAATCATCTAAAATACTTAAAATCATCAAATTGCGTTCCACTGGCTGACGTTCCCAGATAACTGGCATATCGATATGCAAAGATAAATGAGAATTGGCGAGCAGTCTTGACTCTAATAAGCACTCAATGGCTAACGGTAAGCTATACTCAAGGTGCCAGGGAAATAGGCGATCGCTTAATTCCACTAAAGATTGATGAAAATTATCAATTTTTCCCACACATTCTTTAATTTTGTTAACGGATAAATCTAAATTATCCACTGTTAACATATCTAAAGTGCGCCGGATAGTAAAAGATTCCTGTAATAAATCATCCCGAATTTTTTCAGCTTCTAAGAATCGTTTGAGCGATTGCTTATTAGCCCACCATTGTAATGCTTGGCGAATTCTCAATTCAGACATCAAAAACCAGAGGATGGTCATGAAAATGCCTATGAAAATTATAATTTGCGTACACAATAGCAGTCTCACAGTCAGGTTTGATGTTAATTATTTTACTATGTCCAGATAAAAAAATTAAGCAGCCAACAGCATATTTATCTGCTACAAATTGTTTAAAGTGAATCAAATACTTGCCAGCATACGTTATGCTAATTGTAAAAAATTGCTGATTAAATAACAAATGGGAATAAAACATAAATTATATATTTTTTATCTAAAAAACATTCTGCTAACTAAGTCGCTAATTGCATCGAACTATGTGTTTTGCAATGTAAAAATCTGGTAATTCATCTCGTAGTAAGGAATTCAGTCCTTATTTTCGGACTCCTCTCTGCAAGACGCGGATCGAATACTACAAACCTTTAATTATTTACACTGTTACACTTAAAAAATGCGTTAAATGCTACTTATAAATCAGTGATTAATCTAGCCTTTCTCAGCATAAATTGTAAGGCGGTTTCTTGCTTAGAAATAATATCAGCTTTCGCATCCATACCTGATTGGATATGACACTGATGATTATTATGTCCAAATACAAAGCTTTCTGGTTGAATAGTCGCTTCAAAGTAACTCATAGCCGGATTTTGAGAACTAGATGTGACTGAGCCGTTACTATTATTTTGAGATGTAATGACATCAGGAGAAATAGCCTTGACAACACCTTTGAGAGTGCCATAATCAGGATAAGGGCAAGCATCAATTCGCAATTGTACTTCTTGACCAACTGCCACATTTTTAATATCCTGAGGGGAAATCATCGCCTTAATAACTACAGGAGTATTATTAGGAGCAATTTCTGCGATCGCATCACTAGCACGCACAACTTGACCGGGATTACGTAAATTAAGCTTGAGAATAATTCCATCGCTAGTTGCTCTAATTACAGTATCTTGCAGTTGATTGACAACCTGCTCGAGGTCTGTTTGTGATTGGATAAGTTGGGTTTGAATTTCTACTCGCCGTTGAATTAGCGCTTGTTTTTCCTTGTTCAAAGTAGCGATGTTGGCTTCGCCTCTAGCAGTTTCTTGCGCAATACGTTTTTGGGCTATTTCTACAGTTGCATTAGTGGGATTAACCGCGACTTTAGCTGATTGAACTTTAGTTTTGGCAATATCTACAGCTTTTTTTACCGCCTCAAGATTGGCTGTTGTCTGATCGACTAGTAGTTTTTTCTGCTCAAATTCACGCCGCCCGACAGCGCCGATATCTGACAATTGTTGATAGCGATCGCGATCTAACTTGGCAAAGTCTAAATCAGCTTGGGCTTTTTGTAAATCCGCATAGGATTTTTGTAGGTTTGCTTCTGCTGCTTGCAATTCACTGAGAGTAGTAATTTGGCGTTCTTGATATTCTCTTTGATTACGTAATAAATCTGATTGAGCGGAAGCTACTGTTCCTTGACTTACCCTACCTTCAGCTTCAATTTGGCTATCTAAACTTCTGATTTGAGCATCAATTTGAATTATTTGTAACTTATTTTGTTGAATATTTTCTTGCAGTTGACTCTTTTTAATCTGTATTTGTTCATCATCAAGATAAGCAATTACGTCTCCCTGCTTTACAACCTGATTTTCTGCAACTAAAATCCGTTTAATAGTTCCTTCTATTTTCGGTTGTGCTAAGCGAATTTCTCCTGTAGGACGTACACTAGCAGGAGCTTTGACGGTGACATTATATTTAATCCATGACGAGAGAGTCAGCCCAGCACCAACACTCCCAACCAAAAATATTCCAGTTAAGGATGTCCAAACACTAACGGGAGGAAGAAACTCGTCACTTTGAACTGATGGGAGAATTTTTTGGTTATGGGTGTAGAGCATATTTAATTCCAGCAATAATTAAGGATTTAAAAAGTCTAAATGTTCGCCAGTTTGAGAACGCAAATCTGCTAAATTACCTTGAATTTTCAACTTTCCTTGGTCTAATAAAACAACCCAATCAGCACGATTAACTACCCGGGGACGGTGAGTAATTAAAATTGTAGTTTTACCTTGACGATGCTGAAACAATCGCTCTAAAACTTGCGCTTCACTTACAGGATCAAGTCCCCCTGTAGATTCATCTAAAATTAGCACTGGTGGATCTGTAACAATAGCCCGTGCTATTGCTAATCGTTGACGTTGTCCGCCGGAAATATTTGCGCCAAATTCACCCAAAATAGTTTGATATTTGTCAGGTAATTTACTGATAAACTCATCAGCATCAGCAATTTGACAAGCTCTGACAATCTGCTCAAATGTCACAAAAGGTGCGCCTAAGCGAAAGTTTTCAATAATCGAACGACTCCAAAAATGAGCATCTTGAGGAACTAAAACTACCTGTTGACGCAGACAATCAAGAGACAAGTCTTCTAGATTATAAAGTCCAATCCGAATATTCCCAGATTGTAGTGGATATAACCCAGCGATAAGTTTAGCTAAAGTACTTTTACCACAACCAGATTTACCAATGATAGCGATGACTTTACCACCAGGAATTGTTAAAGAAAAGTCTTCTAATAAGTCAACCCGACCAGCGTAATGAAAATTGACTTTACTACAAACAATATCAACACCTTCAGGAATGTTTGCGAAAGGCTTTTTCCCGTCACCCTGATTTTCTGGAGTAGCATCTATCACTTCAGTGAGCCGTTGCGTAGCAGTTTTGGCGCGTGTAAATTCGTCTACAAAAGTGATGACAGTACTAATTAAACCTATAAAATTACCATTCATCGAGTTAAATGCTAACAATTGCCCGATACTCAAGTTTTCATCGGGATTGATCACTAAATTACCCCCAAACCATAGCAAAGCAACACTACCAATACCAGATACTAAAGTAGAGAATGTATTATTGATAATCCCAATTTGAATTGTCCCTAAACTCAATGTAGAAATTTTGCCAAATCTACTTTGGAACTCATCCCAAAAATGTGTTGAGGCGGTAGTAGTTTTCAGAGTTAAAGCGCCTTTAAATACTTCTACTAAAACTCCTTGAGCTTCTGCTTCTGTTACTAAAACATTGCGAGTTTTTTGTTGTAAACTAGGCTGAAACACCACTGTAGATAGGGTCATAACTACAGATATGAATATAGCTACTACAGTTAGTTTCCAGCTATAAAATACCATCAAACCCAAAGAAATGATGGCAATAAAAAATTTACTAGGAAGAGTAACAACAACTTGAGAAACTAACTGATTAATTTGGTCGATATCTCGCAACCTGCTGACAATTTCGCCACTACGCCGGGCTTCATAATAAGCAAGAGGTAACTGTAAAATTTGCTTAGCAAATTCTAGAACTAATCCTAATTGTAGGCGTTGGGCAAAGTGAGCGATTAAGTTAGACTGTACCCAAGAAAGGCTACTGGAAATAACATTCATCACTACCACAGCGATCGCCATAGTAGTCAGCAGCTTGGTATCACCGCGAATCAGTACATCATCCGTCAGAATTTGTAACAGAAACGGCGAAGCTAAAGATAGCAATCCCAAAAGCAGGTTAAGGGGTAACGCTTGCGCCAGAATGCTGCGAAAAATCCAGACACGCTCAAAAAAACGCCAAAAACCACCGATGCGATCGCTCTCAAGAGAACTAAACCGCACTGGATCTGGCTCCAGTAGCAGCATTAACCAATCCGTCCAACCCTCTGCTAAATCTGTTTTAGACAGATAACGCACACCTACAGCAGGATCGGAAACTATACATTTTTTGCCTTTTTTACCATATAAAACAACCCAGTGATGTCCTTTCCAGTGAATGATTGCTGGTAGAGGCGCTTCATTCATTCGATCTAACAGTTCAGGCGAAGTTTTGACTGGACGAGCATTAAAACCTAGGGTTTCTGCACCCCGCTTCAGCCCTAGTAAAGTTGTACCAAATTGTCCAGTACCGACAGCTTCCCGGATGTGATTGAGGGTGAAATTACGCCCGTAATGTTTAGCAATTGATGCGAGACAAGCAGCACCGCAATCTTCTTCACTATGTTGTGCAACGTGAGGGTATTTCATAAGGTTAAGATGCGAGTCTTGATTTCCCAGATTTTTGATGTCAATTTCTAAACTATTCAGCGTTAAATATAAAACAAATCGATAGCTTAAGCATTAATGATGTCTGCCAACTTTATTACCTGAAAAGGAAACAGTAATTGCATAATTATGCAAACCTGACTTCCGAAAAATACATAAGACTAGGTAAAGATTATTCTCTGGACAGATTGTATATAGCCCAACAGAATTTCTGTCTTCTTTTGCGAGAACTTTCTCCAAAACCAAACGTCCAGTCCCAGGCAAACTGAATTTCGTTTGATATTAGTCCATAGCTGCGGAAGACAACACCATATCCTAGCATTAATATATAGTTGTCCATGTTAAAATTAGTGCGTTTACCGCCGATAACAGTTACAGCTTCTTCGGGAGTCAATTCGGTAAATAAAAGTATTTTTTCTGTGGCATTGTGCATTCAGCTATTTACTAAATTAATAATTACAAAAATCTGAAAAAAATATCTTTTTCTCAGATAAAATCTTGATTGTAACCGATGAATTAACCCTGATTATTAGTTTAATATTTGAATAAATTAGAAGTAGCTAAAAAACGCCCTATTCCATTGATTTATCAGCACTGAATTGGCAAGTTCTCTGTTACCAGTCAGCAAAAGTGTAAACTGATAAGCTCCAAGAGCAAATATAAATTGCGATAGGTTTACCCCAATCAAAGCAGAATTACCATTGCTCAGGTTAAATTGTGTTTCCTGGCTTGTTCCACCAGAAATAAGAGCACACTCATTAGGTGTTACCTCTGTAAACAGAAAGTTTTCCTCAATGGATGACATTTTTTTCTTATGCTCAGTTATGGATATTTTCACAATCGGGTTAAAAGGACGAATCATGGAGCTAAATACTGGAACAGATTCAATGTTCCAGTATCTAGGTGTAGTGGAAGCTTTTCAGGTGAAAACTAAAAACTTCGGTAATATTCCAAAATTGTTTAGGCAATGCCCCATGAGAAGCTACCTAACTACTAACTTCAAGATTAGGTAGAGTTACACTCGACTATTAGAATGTGATGAGGCTGCTAAAAGCTCTGTTCCATTGAGTGTTCAGTACTGAAGCAGCAAGAACTGCATTGCCAGTTGTCAATTGTGTATATGCAGCTGCACCAAGTGCCCAGATGGTTTGAGATGGGCTGAATTGAGATACTATAGAATCTCCACCGCTAACAATCGCAGATTCTTCAGCAGATACTTCGGTGAATAATTGGTTATTTTCGTTAACTTGCATGATATTGACTCCTGAATGAGAATTGTTGAAATTACTTGTCGCTAGTAGTTGATTGCTTGTTATTAGCTGCTCAACTCCTCGCTTGATTAACAAGATATATCCAATCACCTCAGGTAGTCATTTACATTTACTGCAAACTTAATTACCAATTTTAGAAAATATCGTTTCTGTATTACGTAAGTGACATTACTGAAAACTACATATAAATGGTACATTAACTTTACTAAATCTTAGCAAAAAATTGTCTAAATTTTTTGCTAACTTTAAAAAATTAGACATAATTTATGCAGTCTAAAATGCTCTATGTACTGATTTTCTCAAAAAAATATATAAAATATGACTTAGGCACTGTACAAATGAATCATGGTATGGTGTGACGCAAAGAGGTCATTTCCGGCTTTGATTAATCATTGCTTCGCTGGTAAATAGATCCGTGCAGTCGGGGTTTAGCAGTGTTCACCTGTGTTAACTTAACGTGCGAGCCTTATAAAGACCTGATATTAACTCCATTCACTTAGGATTGCGATCGCAACTTTGACAACATCAGCTAGCAATTCTAGCCCGGTGATGAAACCCTATCCTCGAACATCAGTAATATAATAAGGAGATATGGACGCGATCGCTTTTGATCGATTGCGCAGTTGTTCAACAACAAACCCCAGGTTTTAGATCTGCATGGATACATCTGAACTGTTGAGACCGCCACGCGACTTGTTACCCTTCGGGTTCTCTTCATTGAGCAGTATTCTTAATGTGCAAATAAAAAAAAGGTTTGGCTGGTTACCAGACCTCTTATAAATCCAGTGCATAACAACATCCCGATACAATTTACTCTTTATTTTTTAGTTAGGCATCTTCCTCTAGGATGTGTTCAAATCCTGGAACAGCTGATAATACCTAATACCAATTTTTTATGAGGCTGCATAGAATTCGATCCCCCCTAGCCCCCCTTATTAAGGGGGGAACCAGAAAACATCTATCAAAGTCCCCCTTGGGAAGGGGGATTTAGGGGGATCAAGATATGTGCAACTTCACATTAAATTGGTATAAATCAAAATTTAAATAGAGACTAGGAATAGGCTTTGGCTACGCTCAGGCTTTACGCTCAGGCGAACGGGGCTAGGGGCTAGATAAGAGAAATTATCCGATGATTGTCCAGCTGGAGAAAAAACTAATTTCAAACAAATTTAAAGCAAAATAAAAGACGGGTATGATCCCGCCGAGATAGCTTGAAAGAGGTAATACACCTTGGACTCTGAAAAAATTACACAGTTAATTAAATAGGTTGTCAGGATGATTAAGGCGACAAATAAAAATAACCGTTATTTGCTCATTATTTTATCTTTTAACCCGGTTTCCTCCTGGCAAGCTTTATGAAAATAGCATGGCTAAATTTTCACAAGTTGCCAAAATGCCAAATAGTAAAAAAGCAAAAAAGACGGGTGAGCGCCCGTCTTCAGTATATTAATGTAAACATCTTGGTAATCTCTGCAATATATCAAGTGAATCTTGTGGCTAGTTGCCAAAGTGCCAAATAGTTAAAATTCACACAAATCTATTGATTGAAGTGCAATTTAAAGAAGTTATATCTGATATAAAAAATCAGAAATTACGCAAGTGTATTTTAATTTATAGTTGAGGCTGTCAAGGGTCAAGGTTAATTACTCTGGACTCTGGACTAAGCTATTCTGCTTTTAAGTTGCACAATCCATCGTGAGGGCTGTTGACAGTTGACCGTTGACAGTCAACAGTTAACAGTTAACAGCCCTTATTAGTAGTTATGCTTTTTTAGCGCCCATTAGCTTATTGACTATTAACAACTTGCACGCGAAGTTTGAAGAAGCGATCGCACTCTAATTGTTGCCCCTGAAAAGTAACTTTTACATCATCTACCCAAGCTTGCTGAAGTTTCATCCGCAACATTAATTTATGTAGATGTCTAATATACAGCAGATTGCAACTTAGTGAAGCAGCGTCACCCGCAGGATGATGAACAGATTATCATTAGGGCACAACAATCTTCCCTAGATTCTACTATGATTTAATTAGTACAACGGGCACGTCAAGTACATAGCATAGAAAATACTGCCAAAGCCAATAATAAAATTCTTATGACTTTTCACTTCCCAGCACTAATACTAACTTCATTGAATCTTTAATAACTTGCTACCACTTTCAGATGTACTATATATTGCTGTCTGATGTCTTCTAAGCATCGATTGTACTGCCTGCTTCCTAGTCACAAAGAGCAACACCAGACTTTTGACTTAACAAGCGTGTCATTTCCCCTATGATCCATGCTTGTTAGGCTGAGCGACTTGCTCTGAGCGTAGCCGAAGGAAGCCTCAGCCCAATCCGCAATCCCCTATTTTCCAGCTAGAATAGTTTGCTTGTACCTAGCAAAACAAAATCTTTACTGAATTAACACATGACAATATACCTAGAAAATGCTAGGTATTACTGTAAATCATCTTGGCTGCATCACAATACAGTCATGTTTAAAGTAGTTAATATACTGTAATACTTAACATGATAGAGGAAAATGAACAAAATCTCACAAACATTCTCCAGCGAAAACTTACTTATTATTTGGAGAAATTGTCGATTAGCCGACAAAGCCAAAATCAGCAAGAAGAACTTACTTGCTTGAGCCAGCTAGCAGCTACATACGAAAAATTATTTGAGTTTTCGCAAGCTTTACAATACCATAAGCTGTTACTTGCTTTATCTCAGCAAATAAATGCGGCAGATTGGCAGGAAGTTGCTTTATACAACCTAGGCAATTGTTATATTCAACTCAGTCAATATCATGATTCAATTAAATATTTTAACCAACTGCTAAATATTACTTACAACACAGGTAATAGAGTATTACAAATAGCAGCTATATGGGGATTAGGAACTAATTATCAAAATCTCGGACAGTATCAAAAAGCAATTGAATACTTCCAAAATCAGTTGGTAATTAGTTGCGAATTAAATGAGCTTAGCTGTGAAAAAAGTGCTTTAGGATCGTTGGCAAATGTTTACCAGTGTCTAGGAAATTATCAAAAAGCACTTGAGTATGAACAAAAGGCTCTCCTAATTGCTCAACAAATGGAAGATATTAAATTTACAGGAGACTCACTCGTTAATCTTGGAGGTATTTATCTTCAGTTACAGCAGTGGCAAAAAGCAATTATTTCTTGTAATCAATCACTCTTGCTCGCCAGAGAAATTGAAAATCAAAACCTGGTGATGATTAGTCTTCACATTCTCGGCCAAGCACATAGAGGGATTGGTGAGTATGAAAAAGCAATGGATTTTTTAACAACAGCCCTAGAGATTTCCTCTAAGATTGGTGAGCAAAGAGTCCGCAGTGCAATTTTGCAAGGCTTAAGTGATGTGTGTAGCCAAACAAATTTGCTTGAGCAAGCAATTGAATACAATATAGAATCTTTAGGTATTAGCCGCCGAACAGGAAATCAATTAGGTGAAGCATCTGCACTTGCTAGAATAGGCGCTACATACCAACAATTAGGGAGAAATGATCATGCTTTAGCATACTATAAACAGTCTTTAGAAATTGTCCAGGATATTGGAGTTAAACACAGTCAACAACAATTGCTATTTAATATTGGGGTTATATATTACGGTGAAGGTCAATTCTCTGAATCAAGGGAATTTTTACAACATGCCCTCATGCTAGCTCAAGAAAGAAAAAACAATTGTGAAGAAGCGCAAATATCACTTACTCTCAGCGCGACTCTGAAAAAATTAAACCGTTATCAAGAAGCAATTTACTATTGCTATCAAGCATACAAAATTTATAAATCTTTAGGAGACGAAATACAAGCACAACAAATGTGGCAATATCTACACAAATTAGGTGCGAAATTTTAAGCTATAGCCCTGACTCAGGCTCCACTAATCCAACCAGATTAGGGTGAATAAATTTGTAATGAGAACTTTATTCCTCATTACAAACAATGAAATATTATCTATTGTTGAAACTGCTGTTTTTCTGGCGGTTGTGGTGGATTTTCAGTTGGTTTTAGTTGCTGAAATAAAGCAGGTGGTGTAGCTTGACGAAACGCTCCGCAATAGTGCATAGTCATCACTGCTTTAAAAGCCCAATGATCTGATGGCACATCGGTAAAGGGGTTTGCTAAAGTCTCTGCTTGATTCTGAATGCAAGCATTAATCACTTGATTGGATTTAGCAGGTTCACTATTAATAGACTCTTGAGCCTTTGCTGGATTAACTAAACCAATATTGGTTAGTAATAACACTAATGCCAGAATTTTGTTTTTCATTAATCCACCACAGTATACATATCTTAGGTATAGCCCTAACTAGATTTATTTCAAAAATCAAATTCTAGTCTGATAGCTAATCTAAAATGTTAGCAAACATTGTTAGTGTGATGATCACGACAAGCAACCCGCCGATCCATAATGTGATAGATCCCCAACTAACTGAATCCTGTTGAATTTTTTGCCATATATTGGTGAATGTATTATTGCGAAAAGCCATTTGATAACCTCCAATTTTTATATCTGATGTAGCAGACTCGATTAATTTAGTCTGTACTAATTCACGAAAATTTGATTTTGGAGAGTATTTGCTTGAATATACTCACTAGGCTTGAATAGCTAATCAATATTTAAATTAAGCAATACTTTCCCTTCGGGCGATCGCTGCCTAAATTTCCAAAAGATATTTTTTAACTCAATATATTTTCTCATAGATAACTATTAATAAGACGAATGATCGCGTATTTGAAAAAATTCTTAACGCAGGACTGACTTACCTATAGCAAGCTCTGCAATATGGAGAATTTTCAGGAATATTGCTCTGAAACTAGATGATAACTATATTAAACATGGGCTAATACTGATTTATGAGGTAAGGAGAGAAAAAATGGTGCAACAAATCAGATCTAATCAACCACACTATGTTTGCATGATTCCAATTGAGAGTCTTACAGGTCACCAAGAAGAAGAAATCATGACTTTTGGTGTTTCTGCTGATGAAGCCAAAAAACAAGCTGAGCAATTGTTAACATCTACCTATGGTTGCAATCAGTCGCAAGTTCAGAAATTGATGCAGCAGGCAAAAATTGAATTAATTGCTCAGTGGTGTACACCCAGTCAACCGCAGAAAGACCAATCAGGTTGAAAGCAAACAAGCGATCGCCTACTTTGGTTTCAACTTGGGTTTAAAATGGTTTAGCTTCTTCCCAAGACGCTGTAACGAAAATCTCAAATTTGTCTCAACCATGCAAATATTCAAAACTCTACTCAGGGTTCGACACTACGAGATGGATGCTCTCGGACATGTGAACAACGCCGTCTACCAAAACTATTTAGAACAAGCAGCTATTGAACATTCAGAACACTTGGGCCTAAACTTAGATGTCTACCAAAAATCAGGCGGTGTATTTGTCATGCGGCGGGTGGAAATTGATTATCTGCGTCCAGCAGTTGCAGGTGATACTTTAGAAGTCACCACCTGGTTGAGGGAAATACGGGGTACTCGCGCTTTCCGAAAATACGAAATCCGTAAACAAGACCAAGAGGATTTGTTAGTCACAGCCGAAGCGCTGTGGGTGTGGGTGGATGCGAAAACAATGCGTCCACGACCAATTCCCAAGCTAATGTTAGAGAAATTTCAGCAAACTCTTAGTGAGGATTTCAGTCTTCAATATCAGAGCTAATTTAATGATCTGGAAATGGAGAATAGGGAGATGAGGGGGCAAGGGGGACAAGGGAGTGTCGGGAGTGTCGGGAGATAATGAAGACAAATGCCCAATACTTCTCTTCTCCCAAGGGGAGACGCTGCGCGAACGAGACGCTCCGCGAACGACTTCGCTCAGTACAAGTGCCCAATGCCCAATGACAACCGACGCATAAATATGTAAATTTGATACAGGTGAGGAAAATTATTCCTGATAGTCTAGACAATAATGTGAAATATGCTAAAGATTAAGCTGTAGTAACCACACTCAAGATGATGCTAGTAAATTCAGATTTCCAGGTTAAGATTATGGAGCAACATCAGCAAGAAGAACGCCAAACCGCCGCTCAAGAGTTTCAAGCAGCCTTGGACGAATTAGAAAATATCTTACAAGAAAAACGTCCTGAGGATCAAGCCAAGCCAGGATTCGATGATGGAAGTGTCAGTGATGCTCAACTAGCTCAAGAAGAGGACGATTTAGCATCTATTGATATAGCAGCCTTTGAAGATGCAGTGGCAGATATTGAGCAATACTTAGCCCAACGCCAAAAATAATCTTTATTGCTGAATTTTTTGCCGTTGGGCTTCGTATAACATTAAAGCTGCGGCGATCGCCACATTCAAAGACTCTACGCCGGGACTTAGAGGAATTTTTACTTGCTGATCTGCCATTGCGGCGATTTCTGCTGATAAACCAGCACCTTCATTTCCCAATAAAATTAAGCTGGGTTTGCGCCAGTCTACTTCCCAGTAAGTTAAAGTCGCGCTGGGTAAGGTGGCGATGACTTGCATACCCCCTTGCTGACTTGTTTGAATTGTCGCTTTTAAATTCTCTGTCACGGCCATTGCTAGACGAAACCACTGTCCAGCAGAAGCACGTAAAACTTTGGGGTTATCTAAATCTACACTATCCCCACTCAGCCACAGACCTGAGGCTCCCGCAGCTGCTGCTGTGCGAATAATCGTACCGAGATTGCCGGGATCTTGCAAAGTTTCCACTGCTAGTAAAATACCAGTCAGAGGTAATTGAGAGGCGCGATCGCTCTTTAAAGCTGTGGCGACTACACCATCTGGTTGTACTGTAGTTGCGATCGCCTCTAAAATTTCTGCACTCACAATTTCCGCGCGATCGCATCGACTACAAGCTTCTTCCCAAAGTACAGGATGGGCTGTTTGCCATTCTGGTGTACAACACACCGCCACTAAGGGATAATTGACCGCACAAGCTTCCTCTAACAGATGTGTCCCTTCTAATAAAAATAATTGCTGCTTGTGTCGCTCCTTCGCGGAGTGCAATTTGCGAATTTGCTTGACTAAGGAATTTTGTAAACTTGTCAACATGGGAAAGATGAAGTATGAAGGATGAAGGATAAAGTTTTTTCTTTCATCCTTTATCTTTCATCTTTTCGCTTTTTTGATGCGGAACCCGGGACTTGAACCCGGAAGCCTTGCGGCACTAGAACCTGAATCTAGCGCGTCTGCCAATTCCGCCAGTTCCGCTGGCACTTATTTATTATTGACAATTTCCAATTATTGCTCATTTATCAATATTTGTCAAGTCATGTGTCCAGTTTTTACCGAGTATAGAGTTTTGCCAAGGAAAGAATTTTAAGTTTTTGTTGTCTGAAGAATTTTTAAATTCCTATAAAGCTTACCCCTATTATCTTTCAGCCTTTAGCATCAACCGAAAACCACCTTTTATTTATCCCAGATCCAGGTACAAAATGTAGACAAATCAAATCTTTACTGTAGAATCAAAACCAACTTCAACCCTTTAAAATTGACGTATTTATTCTGGAGGTAGGCTTATTATTCCTTCTAGCAGCTTACCAGATGCCAAATCCTCTCTTGAAGCAGACTCCTCAGTCTTGCAAATTTGGGGAGGGCATCCTTTGCGAGGTCATGTAAAAATTAGCGGGGCTAAAAATTCAGCATTGGTAATCATGGCTGGAACCTTGCTATGTTCAGGCGACTGTCGCATTCGTAATGTCCCCTTATTAGCGGATGTGGAACGAATGGGTCAGGTTTTATCAGCTTTGGGTGTTAACTTAAGCAGAAATGGTGATACTTTAGACATCAATGCCAGAGAAATTAGCACATCTAAAGCTCCCTACGAATTAGTTACCCAACTGCGGGCAAGTTTTTTTGCCATTGGCCCAATTTTGGCACGTCTGGGAGTAGCTCAGATGCCATTACCAGGAGGTTGTGCAATTGGTGCTAGACCGGTTGATTTGCATGTCCGAGGACTGCAAGCGATGGGAGCCGAAGTCCAGATAGAGCATGGCATTTGTAATGCCTATGTTCCTGGAAGCAATGGCAGATTAAAAGGAGCCAGAATTTATCTGGACACTCCCAGTGTGGGAGCAACAGAAACATTGATGATGGCTGCTACCCTAGCTGATGGCGAAACGATCATCGAAAATGCCGCACGCGAACCGGAAGTAGTCGATCTGGCAAATTTCTGTAACGCGATGGGAGCCAAAATTCAAGGTGCTGGTTCTAGTACGATTACAATCGTTGGGGTTCCCAAGTTGCATTCAGTAGAATACAGCATCATACCCGATCGCATTGAAGCTGGAACCTTTTTAGTCGCTGGCGCAATTACACGCTCAGAACTGACTCTTTCTCGAGTGTGTGCAGATCATTTAATTCCAGTAATTGCCAAATTACGTGACATTGGCGTGACCATCATTGAGGAAGCGTCTGATATCTTACGTATCCTACCAGCCGCCAGCCTCAAAGCTACCGATATCGAAACCCTACCCCATCCCGGCTTTCCCACAGATATGCAAGCGCCATTTATGGCTTTGCTGACTTTGGCAGAAGGCGACAGCTTGATTAACGAATCTGTGTTTGAAAATCGCTTACGTCATGCTTCTGAGTTAAATCGCTTAGGGGCAGATATTCGCGTCAAAGGCAACACAGCCTTTGTCCGGGGAGTGCCGATGTTATCAGGCGCACCAGTATTAGGCACAGATCTGCGGGCATCCGCAGCCCTAGTCTTAGCTGGTTTGGCAGCAGAAGGCACAACGACAATTCAGGGATTGCACCACCTCGATCGCGGCTACGATCAACTGGATCTGAAGTTGCAGCAATTGGGCGCGAAAATCGTCCGCGTCAATGAACCATCCACAGATGGAGAACTGACCCCCAGCCCTAGCAACTCTCCCGCATCCATAACGACATAGTAGGTAGGTGGGCAATGCCCACCCTTACTTAATCGTTATACTAGCTTTAGGGAGGCTGTTGATCTAATTAGCAGCGTTCCATATTGCGATTATTTTCAAGCTCGTTACACCATGTCATTATTAAAAACGCCGCTGATTGGTTTAAAAGCTGACTCCTTTCGTCATCCATTAGACTTGGAAGCTACTAAAGCTCTCAAGCAGATACCAGGTTTGGATATGATGGTGCGGAATTGGCTCGGGCCAATGGCAGAGCAGATTTTCTATGTGGAAAATATTGCCTCTAGCGTTCTCGTGGGTGAAAAACAACTACCAGATTTACACCAACTGTTATTAGAAGCTTGCAAAGTATTAGATATAGAGCCTCCCCAATTGTACATTAGGCAACACCCAGCCCCTAACGCCTACACCTTTGCTATGCGGGGTCAGCAGCCTTTTGTGGTACTGCATACCTCTTTAATTGATATGCTCACACCAGAGGAAATTCAGGCAGTAATTGCCCATGAGTTAGGACACCTCAAATGTGACCACAGCGTTTACCTAACTCCTGTAAATTTATTAATATTAGCAGCAGCAATCCTGCCGAACGTGGGAGCGGCGATCGCCCAAGTAATCCAGACACAGCTTTTAGAATGGGTACGCTGTGCTGAGTTTACCTGCGATCGCGCCGCCTTGCTAGCTACCCAAAATCCCAAAGTAGTCATGTCAGTTTTAATGAAACTAGCAGGTGGTTCCCCCAACTTAGCACCCCAACTCAACCTTGATGCCTTTGTGGCTCAAGCTCGCGCCTACGATGATATTAGTAAGACAGAACTAGGTGAAATGGTAAAAGTCGCCCGCACCGCCCAATTAACTCATCCCGTACCAGTACTCCGTGCCAGAGAAATTGACCGTTGGGCAAGTAGTAAAGAATATCAAAATTTATTGCATAATCACGGGCTTGAGTCTAAAGAAGTTACATCTAAAGGTGGATGGCGTAACTGGTAAGGGACTTGCATGAAAATAAAGTACCAGTAAATCTAGTTTCGACTCCGCTCAACTCTCGACCACTGAGGGTTGAGCGGAGTCGAAACCCGTCTGGTTGGGACACTATTAACCCGCAGATGCCTAAGTCAACAGTCAATAGAAGAAAATACAGCTTTTCACTCTTCTTTGCGTCTACCCTTCTCCTGACGGAGACGCTGCGCGAACGGGAACGGCTTTGCCGAATGCGCCTTTGCGTGAGATCCTAAAAATATTTCACACTTAGGCGACAATCACTTGCAACCGATAAACCTCTTTGAATACGAACAGCTAGCAAAACAACACCTGTCGCAGATGGCGCTGGATTACTACAGTAGCGGTGCGTGGGATGAAATCACATTACGAGATAACCGCGCTGCATTTGAGCGGATTAAACTTCGACCGCGAATGTTAGTAGATGTGAGCGATCGCAACTTAACTACATCTATATTAGGACAACCGCTAGAACTACCTTTACTAATAGCACCAATGGCTTTTCAATGTCTGGCTCATCCAGATGGCGAAATCGCCACAGCCACAGCTGCGGCTTCAGCAGGTGTCGGGATGATTTTGAGTACCTTAGCCACTAAAACTATTGAAGAAGTCGCAGCTGTGCGGCAAAATTTTCCCAATGCTCTGCAATGGTTCCAGCTTTATATTCATAAAGATAAGAGTTTAACTCGCGCCTTAGTCGAAAGAGCTTATACCGCAGGTTACAAAGCATTATGTCTAACGGTAGATGCGCCGGTACTGGGACAAAGAGAACGCGATCGCCGAAACGAATTTTCCTTACCTCTAGGTTTACACGCAGCCAATCTTGCAACTGTCTCCGACTTAGATATTCCCCATGCCCCAGGGGAATCTGGCTTATTTACTTACTTTGCCCAGCAACTCAACCCAGCCTTAACATGGAAAGATTTAGCATGGTTGCAATCAATTTGTCCTCTACCTTTAGTAATAAAAGGTATATTGCGTGGGGATGATGCTGTGCGTGCAGTGGAGTGTGGAGTTAAAGCAATTGTGGTATCTAATCATGGTGGCAGACAATTAGATGGGGCGATCGCATCTTTAGACGCTTTAGCAGAGATTGTCGCTGCTGTAGATAGTAGAGCTGAAGTGCTGTTAGATGGAGGTATTCGCCGGGGTACAGATATTCTCAAAGGCTTAGCATTAGGCGCAAAAGCTGTACTCATCGGTCGCCCAATCTTATGGGGACTAGCTGTAGCAGGAATTGGTGGTGTATCTCATATCCTCTCCCTGCTAGAACATGAGTTAAGCCTAGCTATGGCCTTAAGTGGCTGTCAAACGCTACAGGATATTGATCCTTCTTTAATTACCCCTCCCCAGGGTTAGGGTCTTTCTTCCAATCCCTAGCGCTGGTTTCCCTCATCTCTCAATAATTATTAGTACTTGTCACAACCACATCAATAGACTATAATAGGAAAGTTCCATCCAAGGGCGGGTGGCGAAACTGGTAGACGCACCACACTCAAAATGTGGCGACCTTGCGGTCATAGGAGTTCGATTCTCCTCCTGCCCACTGTAAAACAAATAAGTTAACAATATTCTTAAATTATCTGCTTGCTATGTGACTAGATCAGACATAGAAGCTAAAGATATCAACTACTCAACTGTTGATAAATATTTTTTTTAAAGAAACGGAAACTATTAATTAGAAAACGCGTCTATTACTTGCATACATTACCAAACTCTATCCAATTCTAAAACTGCAAACCTCAATATTCGTATTACCTCAGTTCGATGAACCTCAACCTGACTCCGATTACTACAAATATGCATCTCACATATAGGGGTTAATACCCCCCATTAGCCTAAAATCCCGCCGTTAGCATATTTCAATCTAAGCGTCATGGGAAATTTCGTCACATTAAAAAATCAATACTCGTTGAGCGTCAAATAAATTAGGTCGGCTAATTTTGAATAACTTTCACAAAATCCCTGACTTATTAATAGAGGGGCTGAAGGCAAATCAATACAGCACTCGTCGAACTCAAGTTAATATGGCTGGAAATGAAAAATAGTAGCAATATATACCGAGTACATAATTCATACGTATGGATAAAAGTATAATTTACTATTACCTGCCTATGTATTTATGCTTAAAGTGTTCATACCATACCCTAGATGATCCATTCAAATTTGTTAATCAAGATATCTATAATATATAATAGTCATTAATGATTAAAGGAAAGATTATGAGATTAAAGAGATGGGAATCTCCCCGACGAGAAGGAAGAAATGATAAAGGTAAAGGTGGTTCAGCCAGAAAAAGGCAACTTAAAAAACAAAGACAGATGTTGCGCCAAAGGCTCAAGGAAGAGAAAAAAGCAGACGATATTAAAAATAATCGCCAGGGAGAAGATAAGTTTATCTTCTCCTTTTTTATGTTTTTGAAAACACAAAAACAAATTTTTTTATTGGCAAAAATTACTAATTATACTAGTAAAAATCAAAGTTTTTTTATATAAAAAAATATTATTAACTAATCGGGAAAACATATAAATTGTAATGAGGTATTCTTCAAATCATCATTAAGATAGATGTCAATTAATATTAGGGCTTATTAAAGCTAACTTTTTAGTTAAAAAACAGTAGTAAATTAGTTTTTAGTCTTCCGCCCAATCAGCAAAAAAGCTTGTTAGATAAGCCTTTGAGACGTTTGATTCAGCAAAAATTCAAATGGCGAACATAGTCATTTATTATATATATTTTTTTATTACTACAGATGGTTACATGTAGATATATATCTGTATTTTAATGTTAGATAACTTAATTTTATCCTGATTACATTTTAGCCAACCAGAAGTGGCTCAATCTGGAGAAATCATCAGTAAGTAATCAGACTGAATACTATTCATTAAATATTTAGCCAGCAGCATACTTATTAACCATTATTTAACCATTTTTCGTTTTTTTGTTATAAATAATTTTGCTTGACCATCTTTATATATTCATCAAAAAACACTTGATGGTCTGCTCCAAAGGTCATTCGATAACCAAATAACTATTTAAAAATATAGCGAGTAAAGCAACTTTACAAAAAATGTAATCTTCCCATGAATATACGGTAAATTAATTATGAAGTAAGTATGAAGTTTATTTTTTTATTTAGGAAAATCCTTATGACAGCGTGTAAGCTTATATACGGTGGTATATATTTACAAAATACCAGGGTTACCAGAATTTACTGATAGAGCTATTGCATCTCCATGTGTATGAGCCAGACCATGCCATAAGCTAAGGAAGAAAATCAGCAATAGTACCACCTAATTGATTCACAGTTGGAAATGTACTAGTTGATGTTGATAATTTTTGTCTTTGACACTAGGAGGAATTTATGCGAGAGATAGCGATGTTACCGACACAAGAAGTTCTGGATTTTCCCATTACTGCCTTACGATTTGAAGAGCAGATGCAAACGATCATAAATTGGGGGATTGTCCGCGAGAGTAAAACAGTATGCGTAGCCAATGTACACATGCTCATGGAAGCTCATTGGAATCCAGAGTTTGCTAGTGTAGTAAAAAATGCAGATGTCGTTACTCCTGACGGTATGCCTCTAGTGTGGATGATGCGGTTGATGGGTGCGCGTTCCCAAGATCGCGTAGCGGGGATGGATATCTTACAAGCATTATGTAAGCTAGCTCAAAAACAAAACTTAAGTGTTTACTTCCTCGGTTCGCAAACAGAAATTCTCTCGAGAATGCGAAAAAGACTAGAGAGGGAATTTCCCAAACTCAAAATAGCGGCGATGGAACCCTTACCTTTTCGCCCCCTAACCGAAACTGAAGACGCAGCTTTGAGCAAGAAAATTAATGCTAGTGGTGCTGGTTTAGTATTTGTATCTCTAGGATGTCCCAAACAAGAAAAATGGATGGCCCAGCATAAAGGAAAAATTCAAGCTGTCATGATTGGACTCGGTGGAGTTTTCCCAGTTTACGCCGGAATTCACAAACGAGCGCCTCGTATAGTTAGAGAATTAGGATTTGAATGGCTTTATCGCTGGATTCAAGAACCACGGCGACTGTGGGGACGCTATATGACAACGATTCCACCGTTTATGTGGCTGGCGACTAAACAAATACTGTCATCAAGCCGTGGTGTTGCAGAAGCCTTCGTTGACGGATCTGGAGAATGAAGAATCATGTTTGCGCAACTATCCAAGGTAGTATTTTTATTTTGCAAGCACAGATCCTAAAAGTTTCAAAGTAGCTAAATCAATGAGTAATCAATACTCATCATTCAAGTAGATGGGACTGTTAAGCAGTAGTGTAGTGGCAAGGCTTTTGGAAATACACAAACAGATTGTACTTGGGGCATAGCGTAGACATTAAATGATTTTTGCTAACAAGTCTAATTGGAATATGAGGATTGTTGTTAGGGTGGGTTTTCTATCGTTGAGCAATGCCCTTCTACATGCAGATGACATCTGGTTACCATAAAAGCTAGAAAAAAATCTAGCAATTTTGGCAATACAAACTGTAGTTGGCATGGTCTTTTGTGAGGATATTACGCAGTCTGTTAAGAGGAGAATAAAACACTGGTGAAGTCTATAATAAGACAGAGACTGCCTATATCTATGCATACTTGGTTAAAGGTAAATAGATTAGATATAGAGCATTTATCTTCTGTGAAGATTCAGCCTCTACTTACAAATTAAAGTTTAGTTATGCATTTTCTTGTTACTGGAGGCGCGGGTTTTATAGGCTCTCATCTCACCGAACAACTGTTAACAGCAGGTCACAATGTTACTATAGTTGACAACCTGAGTACAGGTAGTTTAAAAAACCTGCCTGAGCATCCTCATCTGAAATTATTGCTCAAAAACATACTAGACTGCCAACCAGAAGATTTTCCGCAGCCAATCGATGGAATTGCCCATTTAGCAGCAACCCCATCTGTTACCCAATCGTGGAACCAACCGCTAGAGTCTCATCACAACAATGTGACAGCAATGATTGCAGTGCTGTTACTGTGTCAAACCTTAAACATACCTCGACTAGTATTTGCTAGCTCAGCAGCTGTATATGGAAATAAAACCCAGTTACCGATCAAAGAAGAACAACCAACAGCCCCAATTTCTCCTTATGGATTGCAGAAATTAGTTAGCGAACAATATGCTAATTTATTTGCGGAAAATCTCGGGATATCTTTTATTGCACTAAGACTGTTCAATGTATTTGGGCCTCGCCAAGATCCCAATTCATCTTACTCTGGTGTGATTTCTATCTTTAGTACAGCAATCCAAAATGGTCTTCCCATCACAATTTATGGGGATGGATCGCAAACAAGAGATTTCATCTACGTCAAAGATGTAGCCGTCGCTTTTACCAAAGCTCTAACTATTGCTCTTCCCCAAGGTTTATGTCTCAGTTGCAATGTTGGTACCGGTCAAAGAACTTCGTTGCTTGAGCTTGTGGATATTTTGCAAAACTGCTGTCATCAGTCAAACTCAAAAATTCACTTGAAGGCTTCTAGACCTGGAGATATTCAAGATTCTCAGGCCGATATCACAAAATTAATCTCGCTGTTAGATTTTAAACCTCAATGGTCAGTTGCATCTGGTATCCGTCTTTTAGTTGAATCATTACTGATGGAATATTCATAGAACATAGCCGTCGTCATTGACTCTCGAATTTTATTCGGGCGCTGGAAAGCGGAGGCTAAACCAGACTAAAAAGCAACGCCTTGTCCGTTTTCCTCTCAGCATTCAACGTCTTGGAGGTTTTGAGATGAGTGAAAAACATCAATAAATGCATTTAATTATACCAGATGTAGCGGGAACATTACAACCTTTGTGGTCAGTCATGATTAAGAGCTACGAGTGTGCAAACTATCTGTGTGAAACACTGGCTAGTGTTTTAGCCTCATATTCAAGGCTAGAGATAGCTGATGACTACTCTATTAAGGATGATCTTGAAGCTGTGAAGAGAGAAATTGCTGGCGATCGCGCCGCTGACCCCTTTTTCAAAACTTATCATGACTTTAAATATATTTACAGAAAATGTCATAATTGTGTAAAAACCCCTTCATAACTTATGAAGTAACTATGAAGTTGGTACACACATTTAGGAAAATCCTGAGTTCAGCTTGTAAGCTTATATACGACGGCAGCAAGCAAGTACAAACAATTGTGTTGGCTCATATTGTTTACCTGGAAATCAATATAGTCGAGACCTTAATTCCAAACAAAACTGACTTTGGCAACTTGGGATAATTTTTAATTTAGTCGAGATACATGAAAAATCTTTCTCCCAGTGAAAAGAATATAAAGTACTTCCGTACCGATCATCTCAAAGCCGATCTCAAAGGTCGGTCTGTTAGGGGTGGTGCGTTTACCATGATGGCCCAAATCTTCAAGTTCAGCTTGAATTTGGTATCTAATACAGTGTTAGCTCGACTACTAACACCGCAAGATTATGGCTTAATTGGTATGGTGACTGCGGTGACTGGGTTTGTAGTCCTGTTTAAGGATTTGGGATTGTCAATGGCTACAGTCCAAAAGGAGGAGATTAATCACCAACAAGTTAGTAATCTATTTTGGATTAACGTAGGATTAGGTGTATTAACCGCGATCGTCACTATGGCGATCGCACCAGTAATTGCTGGATTTTATCATGAACCCCGTTTAATTTGGATTAGTATAGCCCTAGCAACTGGGTTTATCATTGGCAGTTTGGGCGTTCAACACTCTGCGTTGCTCAATCGCCAGATGGATTTTAAAGCCCTAGTTATTAACGATCTTCTCTCAATGGGGATTGGTCTGGCTGCGGCGATTGTTGCTGCTTGGTATGGATTGAGTTACTGGGCCTTGGTAATTATGCCTTTGGTTACAGGATTGGTTGGTACTGTGGGACTTTGGATGGTTTGTAGTTGGCGTCCAGGTTTTCCTAGTCGAAAATCAGATACTCGCTCCATGCTAGCCTTTGGCCGTAACCTCACAAGTTTCAGTATCATGAACTACTTTTCCCGCAATCTAGATAACGTACTAATTGGGAGAGTTTGGGGTGCTCAGCAATTAGGTGTATATGCCAAAGCCTACCAGTTATTACTATTGCCACTCAATCAAATTAACTCACCCATTGCGGCTGTAGCTGTACCCACCTTGAGCAGATTGACAGATTCTCCAGAACGGTATCGACAGACATATCTGCGAGTTCTGGAAAAAATAAGTATGCTCACAACACCACTCGTTGCGTTCATGATTGCCACATCTGACTGGTTAGTATGGGTACTTTTAGGCGATCAATGGGCGGAAGTCGGTCGTATATTTTCTATTTTAGGGATTGCAGCTTTTACTCAACCTGTAGCAAATACTGCGGGATGGATTTTTATTACCCAAAATCGTACTAATCATATGGTGCAATGGGGGGCAATTGGTAGTACTTTATCAATAATTTCGATTATTGCTGGGTTACCTTGGGGCGCAAAGGGAGTAGCTGCATCTTATTCTATATCCGGACTTCTGATTCGTACCCCATTACTGTTTTGGTTTGTGGGACGTGCTGGTTCAGTGAGCACCAAAGACATTTACCGCACAATGGCTCCTTCTACCTTTGCTTCATTATGCGCCTTTGTAGTTATGATTGCCGTTCGTCGGTATATTGATTTTCCCCATCCTGCAATTGGTCTTGCGATCGCATTTGTCATCAACCTAGGAATAACTTTATTAATACTTGCGGCTTTTCCAGCAGGAAGGAAGGCACTTCAAGATTTTAAGGACTTAATTCCTCTTATCCTTAAACGAAAAAGGAAAGATATACAAAAATAAAGCTCTAATGATTGGGTTTGGTGGAAGTTAAGAATTTGTCCGAGTACTAACTTACAAAATTTTCAGTATGAATACAACATTCAATGAAGAACAACCCAATGATATCTCTAAACTATTTCAGACTGTAGTTGATGGTGGGTATTGTATTGGCTGCGGTGCATGTGCATCACTTTCCGATTCACCCATCACCGTAAAATTAGATCAATACGGTCGTTTTTGTGCATCACTGGAACAATCAACTGAACAGAAAAATGAAAATTTAGCCATACTAGATGTATGTCCTTTTTCTGATACTGCTCCTAATGAAGATGAGATAGGGAAAGAGCTTTTTGGTCAAAAATGTCAGCATCATAGTCGAATTGGTTATCATCTAGCAACTTATGCTGGATATGTTACAGAAAAGAATTTTCGTAAATACGGTAGTTCTGGGGGAATGGGTACATGGATTGTCACTGAACTATTCAATCATGGATTGATTGATGCCGTCATTCATGTGCATGAGCAAAAACCCTCAGAAACGGATTCTAAGTTGTTTAGTTTTAGAATTTCCGAATCGGTTGAGCAAATCCGTGCAGGTGCAAAGTCACGTTACTATCCAGTTGAAATGTCAGAAGTACTGAGCATTGTACGGAACCGACCAGGAAGATATGCAATAGTGGGAGTTCCATGCTTTATTAAAGCAGTTCGCTTGCTGGCAAAAAAAGATCAAGTAATTAGCGATCGCATTCATTTCTGTATTGGTCTTGTATGCGGACATCTGAAAAGCACTCGCTTTGCGGAAATGTTTGCTTGGCAATGTGGAATTGCACCGGGAAAACTTCAATCTATTGACTTTCGCAAAAAAATACCTGGACAGGATGCTAATAAATATGGTGTTGAGGTTAAAGGATCTCAGAATCATCAGGAAGTTAGCATAACTAAATCAAATTTTGAATTCTTTGGTTATCTTTGGGGACATGGCTTCTTTAAATATGAAGCATGTGATTATTGCGATGATGTAGTTGCGGAAACTGCCGATGTGACAGTTGGAGATGCTTGGCTTCCTGATTATGTCAAAGATAGCCAGGGAACTAATGTTGTTGTTGTACGTAATCCAGTTATCAAACATCTAATTGAGAATGGGATAAACGCTGGACGGCTACATTTAGATTATATTAATGCAGATGCTGTAGCTAAATCCCAGGATAGTGGTTTACGTCATCGGCGTGAGGGTCTAGCCTACCGTTTATATTTGAAAGATAAAGCAAAGCAGTGGCGACCAAATAAGCGAGTTAAAGCAGGGGCTAAGCATCTTAACGAGAGACTCAAAAAGATTTATACACTGAGAATGCTGATGGCAAATGAGAGTCATATTGCATTCTATAAATCTATACAAATGAACAGTTTTGATGTTTTCAAAAAAATGATGGAGCCGCTTGTTAAAACTTATGATTCTCTTTACCAACCACCTTTATGGAAAAAAGGGTTATCGCGTATTAAGAAATATCTTAAGCGTCGATTTCAAGATATGGGGTGGGAGTTACTTGCATCGCGTATATGAAGTATTAGTCGTGAAAATTTATTTAGTTTTAATAGGAGTTGAACAGTGAACGTATTGATTACAGGGATTACAGGTTTACGCAATCGCGGAGTAGAAGCATTAGTTGTACCCACAGTGGAGCAGTTGCGTCAGCGTTCTCCTCATCTCCCAATTAGTATTTTGACAAGAACGCCTGATTATGATGAAATTCGACTGCATCAGTATGACACCAAATTAATTGAACGTACGCCTTTTTTTAATTCTTCTTTGCGTAGTCGTCTTCAACGATGGCGTGCCAAGCTCCCATTTTCTAAGACTATTGAACCTCAAGAAACACCTTCTATGAAAGCAATGCGTGAAGCATCAGTTGTGATTGCTTCTGGCGGCGATGTTTTTAGCTCTGATTATGGCTCTCTCCACAGACATCTCCAACCACTGCAATTAGCATTAGAAGCGAATTTACCCGTAGTGTTTTTGGCTCAATCCATCGGGCCATTCAAAACCGATGAAGAAGCCCAGGCTTTTGTAAACGTTGCCCGCCGCTCAAAGCTGATTACGGTTCGGGAGGAGATTTCATACAAATACTTAATTCAAAAACTAGGCCTTTCGACAGATTTGGTCAAGCTTACTGCCGACCCTGCTTTCTTGCTGGCTCCACCTCCGCCTCAGCAGGTGGCTAATATGCTGAGTTCTTACTGCATTAAAAAAGACCGCCCAGTTATTGCTGTCGCAGTGAGTCAGGGGATAAGTAAGTATTCTGGTTGCGATTACGAAACACATATAAAGGCTTGGCAACAAGTAATCAAAACAATTCTTGATGAACTCAATGCCCAAGTTCTGATTATTCCCCATGTGCAGGAGACTTATGCAAGTAACGATGATCGGATTGCCGCAACACACCTCCTCAGAAGCTTTGATTTCGATCCGCGCGTTCATTTGGCTGGAGCAGATCACTCTGCTGCGGAGTTCAAAGGGCTGATTGGTGCCTGTGACATGGTGATTGCTGAGCGTATGCACGCTGCTATTGCCGGACTCTCCAGTGGTATCTGCACTGTTGCAGTTGGGTATTCTATCAAGGCAGAAGGAATTATGACCAACCTATTGGGAACTGAGTCTCTTCATAGAGGTTTGCTCATCCCGATTGATAAGTTTCTTGACCCTGATAAAACCTATACTGCTATCTGTAATGCCTGGAACTGCCGACAAGAAATAGCCGATCAACTCAAAGAGGTATTGCCAAGAGTTAAGAAAGACTCAGAAAGTAACTTTGAAATGATTTCTATGATCTTAAATCAAATGTAAGAAAACTTAGACAACAATCCAGTTTAGCAACGTATATTTATGAAATATATATTTTGGTCAGTGCTTATCAAGGTACTTTTCAACAAATCACAAATTAAATGTTTCTAGATTATGTTGCTTATCTGGATAATTTATATTATTAGGAGACATTTATGGTATCCAATGTTGTCAGGTAAGAGCAGGAAAATTAAAATATTAGAAGCTTTTTCGGATAGGGTTTCTTTTCTATCGGCTACATCTAGTTATCTAGGCATGGGCAGTAATTTTGATTTTCGTGGTTTTCCAATTTTGGTAGAAATTGTGATTTTTTTACAAACTATATATACACAGAAAATTTCTTTCCTACCTTTGCCAGCAGCTTCTAAAAAATGTTTCTACAATTATAAATAATGCATCGAATTGAAAAATATAGAAATAGTTTATTAGAATGATGAATTTCGCAACATCCCAGAACAAAATGACTAGCTTAACAGTAGTATTTGCACCTTGGTACACTCAGGAGAATCCCTATCAAACACAATTGACGGAAAAATTGATTTCCTTGGGTGTTAACATAGAACCTACTAGTTGTAGTACTTTAAATTTATTATCCACAATTAAACAAAAAAAAGCCAATATCTTGCACATACATTGGCTAGACCATTTCTTTTTACGAAAAGTTAGCTTTTTTAAGTCTTTATTGAAACTAATTTTATTTACTATTCAGTTACTAATTTTAAGGTTAACAAACGTTAAAGTTATTTGGACTGTTCATAATCTTAAAAATCACAGAAATCAGCACTTAATACTAGACAAACTTGGTTCTATTTTAGTGTCTAGAATCGCACATGGACTTATAGTTCATAGTGAATCAGCTAAACATGAGGTTATGAAAACATTCTATTTACGGAAAGATCATAAAATTTTTATTATACCGCATGGTAATTACATTGATATTTACGAAAATAGTATCAGCCAGGTAGAAGCAAGAAAGCAGTTAAATATTCCCAATTCAAGTTTAATATTATTATTTTTTGGATTAATTCATCCTTACAAAGGTGTATTGAAACTCATAGAAGCATTTCAGAAACTAAAGTACGATGACGTATGTCTGTTAATTGCTGGTAAACCCTGCGATGAAGTTATGGCGGCTCAACTTAGCAAAGAAGCAGAAGATAACAAAAATATTAAATTTATATCTGGATTTGTCAAGAATGAGGAGGTTCAGGTATATATGAATGCTTGTGATCTAGTTGCATTACCCTATCGTGAATTTCTGACATCAGGTGCTTTGATTTTAGCTATGTCATTTGGCAAAGCCTGCATTGCCCCAGATAAAGGCTATATCGGTGAAGTTTTAAATGATCAAGGAGGCTTTTTATACGATCCAGATAGTGAGGAAGGTTTGTTAAAAGCTTTGAATTCTGTAGTTCATCAACGAAGTGTTTTATCTAACATGGGCAATTGTAATTATAAGTTAGCGAGTCAATGGAATTGGAATTATGTTGCCAAGTTAACACTTAATGTTTATGAACATTATCTAAATTATTAAGTAATATCAACTAATCTTTTAGTCTGTATGCACTAAGTAAATATTTTTGAAATAGAGCATGATTAACGGTAGAGCTTTATGACACTATCTTTTGTTTCGATAATTATTCCAGTATTTAATGATTCTGAGCGATTAAAGCTTTGCCTGCAAGCTTTAGAAAACCAAACTTATCCACATAATATGTATGAAGTTATTGTTGTTGATAATGCTTCTGATGAAGATACTAAAAGTATTGTAGAAAAATTTAATCAAGCTGTCTTTACTGAAGAAGTAAAAACAGGTTCCTACGCAGCCCGCAACAAAGGTATTTCACTAGCTAAAGGGGAAATTTTAGCTTTTACAGATTCAGATTGTATACCCGCCTCAGATTGGATTGAAAATGGAGTAAAAAGTCTGCTCAGTACACCTAATTGTGGATTAGTGGCTGGACGAATAGACTTTTTTTTCCAAAATCCAGAACAACCAACCCCAGTAGAGCTTTACGAAACTTTCGCACTACCTTTTAATCAAGATCTCAATGTAGAAGATAGACACTATGGTGTAACTGCAAATCTTTTTACATTCAAGCATGTAATTGATAGTATTGGCAGTTTCAATCATCAACTCAAATCAGGTGGCGATCGCGAATGGGGTGAGCGTGTTTTTGCGGCTGGATACAAGCAAATATATGCTAATGATGCTTATGTTGCTCACCCTGCTAGACATTCTTTTTCTCAACTTCGCAAACGTGTGACTCGCTTAACTGGTGGTAAAGTTGATCGCCTGATGATTCAAAAACCATCAAGAATGGAAATAGCAGCAGATATATTAGATAGTTTTAAACCGCCTTTTAGAACTGTATATCTGGCTTGGAAACATGAAAAATGTCACAGCATATATCAGAAAATTCAGTGTATTTCAGTATTGTATTTGGTCAGATATATAGCAGCATTAGAAAAAGTTCGGCTTTATCTGGGTGGGAGTTCAGACAGAGGATAGGAAAAATTAATTAACTTACATTATTAAAAATAATCATGGTTATCACTAAAGAAATTGCCAATTTTCAGGAAGTACCAATGCTTAACGATAATCCTTTAGTTAGCATAATTATAGGTAACTATAATTACGACCGCTTTGTCGCCCAAGCAATAGATAGTGCATTAAATCAGACATATCAAAATATTGAGGTGATTGTCGTTGATGACGGTTCTACAGACAAATCAAGAGAAATAATTGATCAGTATGGTGAGCGAATAATTACTATCTTTAAAGATAATGGGGGACAGCATTCAAACTATAATGCAGGCTTTGCAAAAAGCAGAGGTGAAATTATTTGTTTTTTAGATTCAGATGATATCTTTTTAAAAGATAAAGTAGAAAAAGTAGTCAATATATTCAAATCTTCAGCAGAAATCGGTTGGTGTTTTCATAATATTCAACTAATTGACGAAAAAAATAACAATTTATTGGGGACAAATACACCAAATTACGTAACTCGTGAATGTGATTTCCGCACATTGATTAATTTAGGTAAAATTCCTCCCCATATACCCCCTTGTTCGGGTTTATGCTTCAAACGAACCGTTTTGGAAAAAATTCTCCCTATGCCGTCTCCAAAGATAGTTTCAAGTAGCGATCACTATGTCAAATTTATGGCAGTAGCACTAAGCAAAGGTTTTATGTTGGATGATAAATTAACCCTTCAGAAAATACACGGCAGTAATGCAGCAACTTTAAGAAAAGACAAGCAATATCAAAGAGCTAGAAAATATATATATACAGCTATTTGGGTAAAACAAGAATTTCCCAACTTGAGAAAGTTTGCTAATACAATGTTAGCTGTAGGCAAAATGTTTAACTGGAAAGCTGGTAATAATGATAGTGAAAATCTGAAAGTTATTGAGAACTACCTAGCTTCTATTTCTCTTAGCGAAAAACTGCATATTTATTTGCGAGCTACATATTACTATTTACACTCGCTCATCTTAGCTGGGTAATTTTCAGTTAAAATGACTGTAAATAAGTGAATCAGTAGAGGATAGTTCAATAAAAAATTTTGAGTTTATTTCGGAGATTCACCAAATATGTGGATAAAGCAGAGTAAAACAAATAGTTAAGATGCTAATTGCAGCAAAGTTGGGTGCTAATTCTAGAATTGTCTAGAATTCTAATTTTAAGTAATCAATTTTTTCGAGGAAAAGGAAGACAGAAAATGCTAAAACTCAATCTTGGTTGTGGCTCCCACACTCCAACTAGTTGGACAAATGTAGACTATGCAATGGGCGCTAAGTTAGCAAAGCTCCCAGTATTTTCGACAATTAATAAAATTTTTAAAATAGTCAATCTTGACTGGCCTGATCAAATTGTTATTCATGACTTGAGGCAAAAATTTCCTTGGAATGATAATTCAGTTGATGTGCTTTATAGTTCTCATACCTTAGAGCATTTAAGCAAAAGGCAAGGGAATCATTTCTTAAAGGAATGCCATCGAGTGTTGAAACCAAATGGTATTATTCGCATTGTTGTTCCCGATTTAAAAACAATTGTTGATAAGTATATCCAAGGTGAAATACCTGCTGAAGAATTTCTCCATGAGTTGAATGTCAGCTATGAATCTTCTCGAGATGGAGCGCTGAAAAGTAAATTAGCACCATTTATTCGCTTTCCGCATAAGTGTATGTATGACACGAGTGCATTATTACGGATAATGTCTGAAATTGGCTTTAAAGTAGCTAGTAAAAAAGGTTTAGAAAGCGAGATTGATGATGTAGATATTATTGAACAGCCTAGTCGTACTGTTGATGCTGTCATTGTGGAAGGGAGAAAATTGCCTGATGATACCCCTAAATCAAGTGAAACTAGACAATCGGTTTCCGTAGCCAATCATTAAAGATTGCAGAATAAAGCTAGTCTCTATAGCAGTTCACGGAAGCTGATCTTATGTTTAGAGGTAAGTATACTGAACCCAAGAATTCCTGGAAATCTATTGAGGCGATAGGAAAATCCCAATTTTGCAGCAATATTCTCAAAAGTTATTGTTATACATCCAAAGTCTGCCTCCACAGACTTCTAGCCTCGGGAGGTTTTTGCAAATTTGGGATGACCTTTATACCAATTCTATGTGATGTTGCGCTATATTCGCCCTCACCCTAGAAGGGTGGGGCTACACAAACAAAGTCCACCTCCGTGGGCTAATTAAGCGGATCTTCATTCAGAAACGATATTACTTTATGTAATACATCTGAACTTGTAAAATGCCACAAAACTTAGTTTTAAATTATGAATAAATTACGTATTGCTTGGCTGCTGCCTACTAGCTTTTTTTACTGGCAACCTTCCTTAAGTAAGTTGACAGAAGTATTTCCAGAAACCACAGTATTTGCAACATATTGGCCAGGACATGCCCAAGGATTTGACAATCATATTAAAGTTAAATTAGTCCAAACTCATAATTCCAAAAAATCTGATTATAGTCCTATATATAGTCAGAAAATCAAAATTTTACCTTGGAGGATTATCAATGAATTATTAGAGTTTAAACCTAATATTGTCTTTGCCAATTCTTTTGGGTTTTGGACAGTGCTGGCAATATTATTTAAATTTTGGGGGAATTGGCGCGTTGTTATAGCTTATGAGGGAAGTTCGCCTAGTGTAGATTATCGTAATTCCCCAGCGCGGTTACTAGTGCGCAGAATCATGACCTGGTTAGCAGATGCTTGCATCACCAACTCTCAAGCGGGGAGAGAGTATCTGATAGAGGTTCTGGGAGCAAAACCAGAGCGTGTTTTTGCCAAACCATACGAAGTCCCCCACTCTATTACCTTAATGGAGCAAAGCGAAGTAGTTGAGGTAGCGCAACTAGATCTCAAAAAGCCAGTGTTTCTGTTCATCGGTCATATCGTTCCTAGGAAAGGGTTACATTATTTACTGCAAGCTTGCGCGGTTTTGCACAAACAAGGATTGGACAACTACACTCTGCTTTTAGTCGGGGATGGGCCACAACGGGAAGAACTGCAAGCATTTAGTAAAAGTCATGGTATAGAAGAACGCATTCACTGGGCGGGGCGTGTTGAGTATGGGCGCTTGGGTGCATACTTTCGCAAGGCTGATGTTTTTGTGCTACCAACTTTAGAAGATACTTGGGGGGTGGTAGTGCAAGAAGCAATGATCATGAATAAGCCAGTCCTCTGCTCTAATAAAGCGGGAGCCTATGAGCTGATCGTTGATGGCGAAAACGGCTATGTGTTCGACCCAGAACAACCGGAAAAGTTAGCCGAAATTATGCGCCAATTTATCAATAACCCCAACTTGAGTCAGGTAATGGGCGAAAAATCCCAGCAAGCGATCGCCAATTTCACACCCACAGTTGCCGGTAACTTTCTGGCGCAAGTGGCTGAGTTTACTTGGGGCGATCGCACTGTCGTTTCTTCCTAATACCTGCACAGCTATTAACCATAATCAAATCAGCAAATGCGGCGATCGCATTCAACACATGTCAATCACAGCAATATCTCCCACGCCTAACCCCAACCTGGTGATATTTAATGGTCGCCTTCTCCCCAAATCGGAAACCTTCATTCGATCCCAGGGAGAAGGTTTACAGTTATTTACTCCTTACTATGTTGGGGCGCGGTTAATCAAGGGATTACCATTACCACCAGAACGGACTTTAGCAATCAACCAAGGTGGAATCTTGGGTTCTGCAAAAGAACTCATATTTAAATACTCAGGTTACGCACCCCAGCTTTCCCAACAACTCCAGCAATTAAACCCCAAGCTGATACACGCTCATTTTGGCGTGTGTGGAACTTTAGCTTTACCCTTAGCGCGATCGCTAAAATTACCACTGATGGTCACTTTTCATGGTCTAGATGCTACCATGACCGATGAATATGCTCGCAAAGATTCGATCACTACGCGCATTTATCTCCGTCGCCGAGAAGCACTCAAGCAAGAGACAAAATTGTTTATTGCTGTATCAAATTTTTTGAAAAACCGACTAATTCAACAGGGTTTTCCCGCAGACAGGATATTAGTACACTACATTGGCGTAGATACCAAGATATTTCAACCAGACCCCAGCATTGTCCGTGAACCAGTAGTGCTGTTTGTTGGTCGCTTAGTGGAAAAAAAGGGTTGTCAATATTTAATCGAGGCAATGGCAAAGGTGCAAGCAGCCATGCCAGAAGTAAAATTGGTAGTAATTGGCGATGGGCCGTTGCGTGGGACTGTGGAGAATGCAGCGAAGTCATCACTAAAAAATTACCAATTTCTTGGTATCCAGCCACCAGAGGTTGTGCGAAATTGGATGAATCGAGCTAAAGTTTTTTGCGTTCCCAGTGTCCAAGCAGCATCAGGCGATTGTGAAGGATTCGGAATTGTGTTTGCAGAAGCTCAAGCTGTGGGTTTACCAGTAGTTAGCTTTGCTCATGGTGGAATTCCCGAAGCAGTGGCGCACAACGAGACGGGCTTGCTGGCAAAAGAAGGTAATTCTCAAGAGCTTGCCGATTATATTTTGCAACTATTCCAAGATAGCAACCTTTGGCAACGCTTTAGTTTTAACGCCCACAACAGAATCGTGAAGCAATTTGATTTGCATCAACAAATTCAGGTTTTAGAAAATATCTATCAGGCTGTTGTAGATGAAGAAAGTGCCAGCCAAAAAACTTTAACTCGATTTATTTAGATCATACATTATATCACAAAACAAAAATTTTATGGATAAAATTAGCAAAAAATCTAGTATTGAGCCGTTAAAAATTCTGATTTCTGCCTATGCTTGTATGCCAAATATGGGTTCTGAACCAGGAGTTGGTTGGAACACTGTTGTAGAATTAGCCAAATATCACCAAGTATGGGTACTAACGCGGGAGAATAATCGCTCTGCGATCGCCGCCGAATTAGCACAAAATCCGATCCCGAATCTGCAATTTATTTACTGTGAACCACCACGCTGGGCTTGTTGGTGGAAAGCTGGTCAATTACCTCACTACTACTGGTGGCAACTGAGTGCATACTTTAAAGCGAGACAGGCACATAGTGAAATCGATTTTGATATTGTACATCATGTAACTTATGTGAGGTACTCAACTCCCAGCTTTCTTTCGCTATTGCCAATACCTTTTATTTGGGGGCCAGTGGGAGGGGGAGAAGCAGCACCAAAAGCCTTTTGGGCAGATTTCAGTTGGCGCGGGAAAGTTTATGAAATTTTGCGCAGTTTAGCCCACAGAATTGGTGAAATCGATCCCTTTACGCGCTTGACTGCACGGCGGAGTATTTTAGTGAGGGCGACAACTGAAGACACAGCCAAGCGGTTACAGCAAATGCAAGCAGTGAATCTCGAAGTATTTTCCGAATCAGGTATATCACTAACAGAGATAGAACATCTAGCCCAGTGTCCTCAGCCGCAAAATTCGCCAGTGCGGTTTATTAGTATGGCTAGACTACTGCATTGGAAAGGATTGCACTTAGGAATCAGGGCCTTTGCTAAAGCAGATTTACCAGAGGATGCTGAGTATTGGATTTTGGGAGAAGGGCCGGAGAAAGATAGATTGCAAGCCTTAGCGGCGGAACTAAATGTTAGCCAGCGAGTCAAATTTTGGGGAAGGCTATCTCGGGATGAAACTTTAAGTAAACTCAGTGAGTGCCATGTATTGCTTCATCCTAGCCTACATGACTCTGGGGGATGGGTTTGTTTAGAAGCAATGGCGGCGGGTCGTCCAGTGATTTGTTTAGATTTAGGCGGCCCAGCGGTTCAGGTTACTCAAGAGGCTGGTGTGAAAATATTAGCTCAAAATCCTGAACAAACAGTCAAAAGTTTAGCTGATGCCATGAGTTGTTTAGCTAAAGATTCAGAACTGCGATCGCGTCTGGGTCAAGCCGGACAAAAACGGGTGAAAGAAAATTTTTCCTGGGAAAATAAAGCTCGGCATTTAATTAAACTTTACGAAACCATCCTTACAGAAAAATTAACTCAGGAAGTTTACAGATAAAATACATATCATGCAAATTCTCAGCGTACACAACAAATATCTGATTCGTGGTGGAGAGGATGAATCCCAGGAATTAGAACGGCGGATTTTGCAAGAAAATGGGCATCAAGTTGATCTATATGAAGAAAATAATACTCGTGTTAAATCTTTAAATCCAGCGCAGATGGCGTTGCGCACAATCTGGTCAACAGAAGCTTATCAACTAGTCAAACAACGGCTGCAAAATTCTCAATACAACCTCGTCCACATCCAAAATTTCTTTCCCTTAATTTCTCCTGCTGTATATTATGCAGCCAAGGAACAAAAAGTACCTGTAGTCCAAAGTTTGCGGAATTACCGCCTTTTGTGTCCAAATGGGCTGTTTTTTCGTGATGGAAAAGTATGTGAAGACTGTTTAGGCAATTTTATTCCCTATCCTGGGATCGTTCATGCTTGCTATCGAGATAATCGGCTGGCCTCTGCAAGTGTAGCTAGTATGTTGACTGTGCATCGGGCAATGAACACTTGGAACAAAATGGTAGACATTTATATTACCTTGACTGAGTTTGCACGGCAAAAAATGATTCAAGGTGGTTTACCAGCCGAGAAGATTGTAGTTAAACCAAATTTTGTCCATCCCGATCCCGGTATTGGTGAAGGAAGTGGTGGTTATGCCCTTTTTGTGGGCAGACTTTCGGAAGAAAAAGGGTTAGATACGCTACTTGCGGCTTGGGAAAAATTAGCGGGAAAAATCCCACTGAAGATTGTTGGTGACGGGCCTTTATTAGCAGAAATGATCGCCGCCACGGAACGAATTCCCCAAGTTGAATGCTTAGGACGCAGACCAATGTCAGAAGTATATGACTTGATGGGGGAAGCTACATTTGTAGTTTTTCCTTCTAAATGGTATGAAACCTTTGGCCGTGTGGCAGTTGAAGCCTTTGCCAAGGGAACTCCGGTAATTGCTGCCAATATTGGTGCGATCGCAGAGTTAGTAGATTCTGGTCGAACTGGGCTGCATTTTCGCCCTGGTGACGCTGATGATTTAACAGCCCAGGTAGAATGGCTTCTAGCTAATCCCTCTAAGCTGTCTCAGATGCGACAGGAAGCAAGAACCGAATTTGAAACTAAGTACACTGCCGAGAAGAACTACAACCGAATCATGGAGATTTATGTTCAAGCGCAGGCTGTCTCTGTTTAAGATAGTTAATATTAGTATGACTGGAAAAAGGCAGAGTGTAGATGTGAAGAAAGCTTTTTTATCCGTCCTAGGATACGCAGATCGTGACGGCTACTTACAAGTTAGCTAATCACCATAAAATCTCTCTTCCCATACCCCATGCCCAATGACGGCAGTTGCTTCAAGCCGGGAAACCCGTCCAACGCACTGCCTCCCCCATGCCCAATGCCCAATGCCCCTAGTTCCATGAATGCAGAGACAGCAGTTTATAAATCTCCGCAGGGATATATCAAAAATACATTTTTGATATTGATCGCCTTTGCCACCGCCTTCTTCCCACGAATTCTTAATACTGTTGGTGTACCTTCGCCGATTAACTTTCTTCATTTCATAGTAGTGCCTATAGTCGGTGTCATTGTCATCACAAAAACGCGAGTTAAAAATAGAAAACAAATATTACTTACTTGGACGCTCATATTTGCTCTAGTTCTGCTGCTGGCAGTTATGACATCAAGTGCGCTTTTGAATAGCGCAGGTTTGATTAATGTATTGCTAGATTTTATGCTACTGGCTGAGCCATTTATCCTGCTGATAGGGATTATTTGTATCCCCTTTTCATTAGAAGGACTGAATAAATTTAAACGCTGGATATTGAGTTTTGTCATTATTCATATTTTCTTAGCTTTGTCCCAAAAAATTCTTTTAGAAGTTGGATTACTTCGCAGAAATGGCATGACTATGGAAGATAACATCCAAGGAGTCTTCTATATTACAGGAGGTGGACATGTTGTCTCTGCTATGGTCGCCATGTCTTTCAGTTTATATTATTTTTTTACGGCGAAAAGTGTGTCAATTTTGATTCGCTCTGCCTTTGTTTTTGCTGCTTTTTTGGTACTTCTATTTGCTGATGCCAAACAGGTACTACTTGTATATTTAATAGCCTGGGGTTGCTTAATTTTAATTAATGTCAAAGATATCAAATTAACCTTGCAATATATAATTGCTGCCATCATCCTTGGCTACATCCTGTTTTGGTGTGTACAAAATCTCCCAGCTTTTAGAGCTTTTAATACCTGGATCAGACCAGAAATTTATGGTCCTGAAGGAGATGCAACCATCCTGAAAACAGCAGCTTTTCGGATTATTCCCTCTTATTTTAAATCATCACTCAATTGGTATCTTGGTCTTGGGCCTGGTCATACCGTTGGGCGATTGGGTGGTTGGATGTTAGAAGACTATTGGAATTTACTCGGACCACTAGGTGCTACTATTCATCCATGCTCTCAAGCAGTTTGGGCTGTATGGCGTGGTCAATATCTAGACTCCAGTTTTTTCTCTCCTTTGTTTGGCTGGGTAGCAATCTGGGGAGATTCAGGTTTTCTCGGCTTAGCAGCTTACTTATATCTAGCGTCGATTGTCTGGCGACGGATCTGTCTGGATGACTTTTCCAAGTTGATGATGCTGACGGTAATGGTTAACGGTTTTATCTTTACTTTGATGGAAGAACCAGGTTATATGCTCTCAATAGCCACGTTGATTGGTCTGCGATGGCAAGAACAGCGACTTACAAATGCAAAATTCCGATGAGCAAAACATCTTACTACTGTGCTAAGTCAACGCCAGATGGGTTTGGACTGGGCAAAGAGGCGAGGCGAAGGGGAAAGGGGCAAAAACCTTTACCACGCCTTCCTTGGCGAACTACTAGGAATCAGAGCCAATGATTCTGTCCTGGGGTAAGGCGATCGCCATTTGGCTAACTATTATCTAAATTTCTCCGAATCGATTCTCAAAGTACTTGACATTACCCTAGGGATCACTGCTATATTATCTAGAGTGAAATCTTTGGGGCGTAGCCAAGTGGTAAGGCAGCGGGTTTTGGTCCCGCCATCCCTAGGTTCGAATCCTAGCGCCCCAGTTTGTTATCAATAAAAGTTCGTAGCGGCTCAATACAGCCGATGTAAATGTTCTGTGATGAGCAGCCTCTGATTCAAAACCAAGTCTCAAGCTTGATTGTCTTTTGAATTTTGCCGTATGTATTGCTGCTGGAAGCATAGCCTTCATTAGCTGCTCAATAACTTGGTATATGTCATGGCGATCGCCATCACCAGTGTTTAACCTGACATGATATTACACAGCCAGTTGGCTCTACCCCTGAGAATCTAAACCCCTGTTATTGAAGGGTGTAATCAAAGATTCTCCCATCAGTATAATTTTTTAGTATAAAAATAATTTTAGTAAAAAAATATACTTAAAATTTATATTTTAATTTTTAAATCTAGCCTTGAGAGAAAAATCAGAGTGCTTATTAAATAGAACAAGCTGCTGCTGGCGGCTTTGAGCGGTTATGTAGTTATACTTAGAAGATTTCCTGCAACTGAAAAGATTTTATATACGGCTCGGAGTTCATGTTTTCCATAACTTAGTTCTAAATTTTTTCATAAATTTGACTCATAATTTAAATAATTTCACCAATCCTTCTTACGTGATGCTACTGTAGTTATAATGAGTTTATTTAATTCGGGCGTGCATTTTCGAGGGTGTAGCCCAAGCTCAAAGGCTGTACAACTAGTTTATTGACAATATAATCCAGATTGTTAATCTTAAATGATGATTCAGTAAATTTATTGATTTACTAGGGTGCAGAGACAAACAACCCAACTTCGGAGCAATCTAACTACCTATACCAAAGATTGATTGAATCGAAGAATTCACCTGTATAAGGAATATAAGTAGTTTATTTGACAAATGCTATGCTGAAGTCAGAAAAGTATCCTCACCCGTTGTCACAAGCCAACTTTACCCAATTAAATGATGAAGAAGGTGGACTAAACCTGGGTCAAGTCGGGGCGGTTCTACGCCGCAGACTATTGTTAATTGGTGGAACCACAGCCTTAGTAGCAACAGCAGCAGTCCTCAAGGCGGAAACAGATCCCCCAGTATATCAAGGCACGTTTGATATTCTCACCAAGCCGGTAACGGGTGAGGATAAGGTGACTGCAAATGTTCCCCAAACAATAAATAGCCAAGAAGGTGTAGCGCCTCCTGAGTCTACCAAAGAAATTCAGACAACGATCGCAGTTTTACAAAGTCCTAAAGTTCTCAATCCGATCATTGAAAAACTTCAGGCTCAATACCCAGATCTGACCTATGACTATCTTGTTTACTACTTAGCGATTACATCTCCTAAGCCAAATATCTTAAACATTCAATATACCAATTCAGATCAAAAGTTAGTTAGTGATGTATTAAAGCTGCTATCTGAAGCTTATCTGCAATATAGCTTGCAGGAACGGCAATCAGATGTTGAACAAGCGATTCAGTTTGTTGAGAACCGAAAAAAGCCACTAGCGGACAGTCTGGAACAGTGGCAAAAGAAATTGGAAAATCTGCGGCGGGATAATAGGTTGATTGAACCAGGACAGAAGGCTCAAGAGTTATCAAATCAACTATCGACTTTGAGACAACAGCGAATAGAGAATCGAGTCCAGCTAGAACAAATGGTAGCCAGTTATGAGGAATTACAAAGAGAATTAGCGCAAGCACCTGGGGAAAGAGCAGGTAATTCTTTGCTGAGTGAAAACGCTCGCTACCAAAAGATTTTAGACCAGATCCAAGCAGCAGATATAGCGGTTAAACAACAGTCAACTGTATTTACAGATGCAAACCCAGCAATGGTGACTCTACAGCAAAAGAAAGAGTCTTTACTACCATTATTGGCGCAAGAAGAAGCGCGGGTACAAAAAGATTATCAAAGCCGCATTCAAGAACTTTCAGCCCGCGATCGCTCACTAGATGAAAAAATCAACACTGTTTATGGTGAAATTAGAAACTTAGCCAGTATTAGCCGTCAATACGACAACATCCAGAGAGAATTACAAATTGCTAACGCTGCTCTGACACAATTTACTACTAAACAACAATCGTTGCAAATTGAGAAAGCCCAAAAGCAACAACCTTGGGTGTTACTCGATCCGAAACTAACGAAAGTTAATGAACCTCTGGCGATCACAGACAGTGCTAAGCGAAACTTAGCATTGGGCGGTCTGTTGGGTTTGTTATTGGGTGTAGGAACAGCTTTAGTTGTCGATAAACTCAGCAATATCTTCTACTCTTCTCAAGAACTCAAAGAGTCTACCAGACTACCTTTACTGGGAATAGTGCCTTTAAGAAAAGAACTAGAAGTGGCAACCAAAGACAATCTCTCCAGAGGGGTACAACATTCAGATGGAGCCTCGTTCTTTGAAGTTTTTCGCTCTCTGTACACCAATATTTTGCTCTTAGGTTCTGATACACCAATTCGCTCTTTAGTAATTAGTTCAGCTGGACAGGGAGATGGCAAATCGACAATTGCTACACAGCTAGCACAAGCCGCAGCAGCAATGGGACAACGAGTATTACTTGTAGATGCTAATCTGCGAGCTCCCAGCTTACACAATCGAGTTGGACTGATGAATATTCAGGGCTTGACTGATGTGATTTCCCAAGATCTGGATTGGCACAATGTCATTGAGCCATCGCCGTTAGAGGACAATATGTTTGTCATGCCGGCTGGACCGATTCCGCCTGATTCGGTGAGGTTACTTGCATCTCAAAAAATGCATAACTTGATGGAGGAATTACAAGTCAGCTATGATTTGGTGATTTATGACACACCTCCACTGTTGGGATTTGCAGACGCTCACTTATTAGCGGCTAATACTGATGGATTAGTGCTGGTTGCTGGTTTAGGTAAGCTCAAGCGCACTGCACTACAGCAAGCATTAGAACAGATTCAGATTTCTGGAACTCCTTTGCTAGGGTTGATTGCTAATAAGTCTAAAGATGCTGCACCTGTTTCTTATCAGTACTATCAACAGTATTACAGACAGAACATCAGCACGGAAAAGGTATCTGTAGATACATTAGCAACTGATAGTAGCTCTCAAGGAATGGCATCTGCTCTCAGCAAAACTCAACGACGTTAAATGTGAGAACGGGTAATAATTTTAACGGGTTTAGCAATGCTAAACCCGTTAAAATTACACGGTAAGTGCTGTAAAAAATGCTTAAATCCTTACCAAGGAAAAAATAGTAGCGTTATTGTACCAATTTATTGTTCGGGTGATTTTAATGCTTGATCAAGAATTTTGCGTGCTTGTTCAGCTTTAGTTCGCGCCTCTTGGTAACGTAGATTCGCTTGGGCAAAATTCTTCAGCACTTTAAAACCTTCTTTGAGGCGAGAAATTTCTTCTTCGGTGACTGAATCATCGGAAAACAGAATATCAACCGTCTGGCGAATTTCTAAGGCTTCAGTACGTGATTCCTGAACTTTGAGCTTAAGTGTGGCGAGGTTGCTGAGAACTTGGACAGCTTGAGCGATCGCATCTTCACCACTAGCAATCTCTGTGGTTGATTCTTTAACTTCAATTAGTTGTTGTGGGCCAAATCCTTCTTCAAGTTCTGTCGGTAGCTTACCTGCATCCATCAGTTCCATCAGCTGATCCATTGCTTTCTCACGGGCTTTGGCTGAATCTTTGCCAGAAACAGTGAGGATAATTTCTGGGCTTTGAGGGATAGTATACTGAACCATATTGCGGGCAGATAAATTGCTGTTTAACCAAGCCTGAGGAAATAATTTTATCATGGATAGAGTGGCAACAAAAACTTAAAAATTTCTAACCATTGAAAACAGAAATTAATTTTTATTTGTTAATCGCCCAACCCAGCCACTCAAAATAAAACTTTATACTTGAGAAATAGAGTAAAAAAAGTTAACAGGAGGGGAGAGCAATGGCTCCCAATCCCAGCATTATGCAAGCTGTGGAACAGCTGGGTTATCGCGTCACTGTTGGTGATGTCGCCACCCAAGCCGGATTAAATATCGCAGAGGCGGGACAAGGGTTATTAGCTTTAGCATCTGATGCTGGCGGACATATGCAGGTAGCAGGATCAGGTGATATTGTTTACCTATTTCCGCGAAATTTCCGGAATATTTTACGTAACAAGTATTTGCAATTACGGCTTCAGGAATGGTGGCAAAAAATTTGGGGTATTTTATTTTACCTAATTCGCATTTCCTTTGGGATTTTTTTAATTGCTTCCATCGCCTTAATTACGGTTACCATCATCATTATCATTACTGCTATTAACTCAGATCGTGACAGCGACAATAGAAGCAGTAATTCCGGGGGTGGTGGCTTCTTTTTCTTCCCAGATTTATTTTGGTATTTTAGCCCCAATTATCAAACTGAATACCAGCAACGGCGACGCACCAGAAACCAAACAAGTAATCTGAATTTCTTTGAAGCAGTCTTTTCGTTTTTGTTTGGTGATGGTAATCCAAATGCCAAGTTAGAAGAACGTCGTTGGCAGGAAATTGCTGCTGTCATTCGTAATCATCGTGGCGCAGTTGTAGCCGAACAAATAGTACCTTATTTGGATGATATTGGTGAGAAATATCAACAAGAGTATGAAGATTATATGTTACCTGTGCTTTTAAGATTTAATGGACAACCAGAGGTAAGTCCGGAAGGACAAATTGTCTATTACTTCCCAGAATTGCAGGTGCAAGCCAGCAAACAGCAGCGTCAGTCAATACCTGTATATTTAGAAGAATCGCTGTGGCGTTTTAGTGCGGCTAGTTCTGGACAAAATATGCTCAGTGCTGGCTTAGGCGCACTTAATTTTGTTGGTGCTTTAGTATTAGGAAGTTTGTTAAGAGATGGTACAGTCGCAGCCCAATTAGGTGGATTGGTAGCTTTTGTCCAAGGGATTTATTGGCTATTGTTAGCTTATGGCATCGGTTTTTTAGGTGTACCGTTACTGCGTTATTTTTGGATTCAATGGCGTAATAAAAAAATTGTGGCACGTAACCGCGATCGCCTGTCTCGGGCTAGGCTATTAACAGATGCCGATGCCAGTTTACAACATAAAATTGACTACGCCCGTCAGTTTGCCTCGGAAAACGTGATCGGTAAAGAAGATATAGTCTACTCTAGTGACACTGACTTACTGGAACAGGAATTTGAGCGTTCTGCACAGATTGACGCTGAATGGCAAAAGCGATTAGATCAGTCTTAAGCAATTCTAATTAAAACAAGTAAGGTAACAAAAATGGCTGGGCGTATTGCCCAGTCTCCCCATCATAATTATGCGAAAATTTCGTAATCATTCATAGACCGATTAAGGGACATCCAATTTTTTAAATACCCATTAAGACCCCGCCCTTAAGGGCGGAAACTCATTTTTAGTGGGAGCGTTACAGCACTAAGCATTCAGCACTCATTCCAGCTAGAGTTCTTAAATATTGAATTTTTAATTTTTTGTCTCGCCTATACTCTTTTCGTGAGTCAACAACTGCCGAATCACAGTACCCAGATGTTTCAGTTTCACGGGTTTGGGCAGATATTCATCAGCCCCAGCTGCGAGACATTTTTCTCGGTCTTGAGGCATGGCTAACGCCGTGAGAGCAATGATGGTAACCGAGGCTAATGATGGATTGGCGCGAATCAGGCGGATTGCTTCTAAGCCATCTATTCCTGGCATCTGAATATCCATGAGAATCAAGTCAGGATTGTGAGTAATGGCGAGATCTATTGCTGCTTGTCCATTTTTTGCCAGGATTAATCGATAGTCTTGCGTATGGAGATAGGTAGCGCAGGTTTCAATATTCGCCTCATTGTCTTCTGCCAATAGGATTAGAGGGCGCTTTGGGGGCGGAGCGGTTACCACAGGCTGAACTGGAGAAAACTCTTCAGTCAGCTTCTGGCGATCGCTCTGGAGCGAACTAGTGGAAATCTGGCTAAGTAGAGAAGCTTCTGAGTAAGGTAAGCGAACGGTAAAGCAGCTACCTTTGCCGACTTCACTCTTAACCGTCACACAACCATCATGCAGTTGTGCGATCTGCTTGACTAAAGTTAACCCTAACCCTGTCCCAGAATACTGACGATTAAGGCTACTATCAATTTGGACAAAAGGTTGGAAGAGTTTATCCATATCCTCTGGTGCGATACCGATCCCAGTATCAATTACAGAAAAAGCGATCGCTGGCTGAAATGAAAAAGCATTCCCCTCTGCATCTTGAGGCGATCGCTCTACCCTAACTTTTAATGTTACTGAACCACCCACTGGGGTAAATTTGATGGCATTATTGAGCAGATTAATTAGTACCTGCCGCATTCTTCGCTCATCAACTTCTATTTCTTCAGCAGTTGTTGAGATATCTGTATGCAATTGAATATTTTTTTGAATTGCCTGTTGCCTAACTAAGGACAAACTGGATTGGCAGATCTGGTTGACTAAAACAGACTGGATTTTTAGTTCAAGTTTGCCTGCTTCGATTTTTGCGACTTCGAGGATGTCATTAATCAATGACAGCAAATGCTGACCACTGCTCTCAATAGTTGATATTGAAAGTTTTTGGCGCTCATTTAATATGCCTAAGACCTCTTCTTGTAATACTTCTGACATTCCCAAAATAGCATTAAGGGGAGTGCGGAGTTCGTGGCTCATGTTGGCGAGGAACTCATCTTTGAGGCGGGTAGCGCGAACAAGTTCGACATTGGCGCGGCTGAGTTCCTCGTAGGCTTGTTGGAGTTTGACTTCTGCTTGCTTGCGATCGGTAATATCTCGCCCAACTGACTGATACTCAATTAAGCGTCCCTGCTGATCGAATAAAGCACGATTACTCCACTGCGTCCACCGGATTCCTCTCTGGGTAACAACCCGGTTCTCAATGGTGACGATGGGGTTACTCAGACTCATGGAATGAACAAGCTGATTTACCTGTTCCTGGTCTTCCGCAAAAACAATTGGCTGATAGCTACTTCCGATAACCTGTGCTTGCTTTAGTCCAAAAAAGCGGCAGTAGGCTTCATTGACATAAACAATGGTGGTATCTGGTAGAAATCGGCAAATCAGCTCGGTTTGGTCTTCAATAATGGCGCGATACCTTGCTTGAACTACCTCAGCCTCCTGCTTAGCTGTTTCAGCAGCCAGACGCAATTTTTGTTCCTGTATAGCAGCTTCTTGGCGAATTTGTGCCAGCTTCAAAGCCGCTTCCACCCGTATCAGTAGTTCCCGTGTTGAGAAGGGCTTAATCAGGTAATCATCCGCTCCTGCTGCCAATCCTTCAATGCGCGATTCTTCCCCTGCACGGGCAGAAAGTAGAATGATCGGCAGTTCTCGCGTCTGGGGGTTAGATCGCAGTTCCCGCAGTAGCCCAAAGCCATCTAAGCGCGGCATCATCACATCTGTCAACACCAAATCAGGAATATGTTGACTAACAGCAGCGATCGCTTCTATGCCATCAGCAACGGCTTGGACTTGATAGCGTTGCTCCAGCAAGCGCTTGGCATAGTCACGCATATCAGCATTATCATCAACCAGCAGGATACGGGCAGAGGGAGTAGAGGGGGCAGAGGAAGCAGAGGAAGCAGAGGAAGCAGAGGAAGCGGAGGGGGCAAAAGATAAGATTTCTTCTCCATCTCTTCCTATTGGTAGCCAACGCCAAGCTTCTTCAATATAAGGAGATGCTCCCATTGCTGTAGATGCTAAGGTGCGCGAAATACCAATGTGCTCACTGGGTAAATGGGCAAATCCAGTAGGGATGACGACCCGAAAGCAACTACCTTGACCTAATTGGCTGGTGATATGAACAGTACCACCATGCAATTTCACTAACTCCTGCACCAAGGACAGGCCAATGCCTGAACCTTCAAAACTGCGACCCTGTGCTTCTTTGACTCGGTGAAACCTTTCAAATAAATGAGGGATTTCGTTGGGGGGAATACCAATACCTGTATCCGCAACAGTCAATTCAATACGATCGGCAACATCCTGCAAGCGAACTGTAATCTGACCAGCAAATGTAAACTTAAATGCATTAGATAACAAATTGAAGACAATTTTTTCCCACATTTCCCGATCAACGTAGACTGGAGCCGATAATGGAGCGCATTCCACAACCAAAGACAACCCAGCACGTTCAATCAAGGAGCGAAAGGTGCTGGCAAGTTCGGCTGTCCATTTTGATAAATCCGTTGGCTGATAAACTGCTTGAATGCGTCCGGCTTCAATGCGCGAGAAATCTAGTAGAGTATTGACCAGTTTGAGCAATCTTAAGCCGTTACGCTGTACAATTTCCATGCGATCGCGTTGGCTAGGAGGTAAGGGAGCCTCTGTATCACTTAGCGCATCCTCTAGTGGAGCCAGCATCAAGGTTAGCGGTGTGCGAAACTCATGGGAGACATTGCTGAAGAAAACGGTTTTAGCGCGATCAATCTCTGCCAGTGCTTCTGCCCGCTTGCTTTCGGCTTCATAAGCACGGGCTTTTGATAAGCTGTTGGTAACTGCATCGCCCAGCATCTTGTAGAATTGGCGGTAAGGCTGATCGAGCGGTCGCCGGGAGCTGACTCCAGCCACCAGCAATACCATTGGGTGTTCTGCACCTGGCAAGCGAATCGGTAACACCAATGCAGTTTGCGGCGACTCCGGGTAGGGGCCGCAAGACAATTTACCCCACCGCTCCTGCAAGCCATCAACCTGTAGCGAATGCGGCGATCGCACTACATCCGCCAACGGCCACATCGTTAGCGACGCAGCATCTAAATTTACTAACGTTGGGCTGGCGATCGTATCTTTTGATAAACCGACACTTTCTACCAGCCGCGCCTGCTTGGCATCAGAATCAACCAAATAGATCAGCACAAAAGGCAAGTCGAGATCGTGCTGAGCTAGCGTCTGGGCTACTGCGGCGATCGCTGCGGACACAGTTTTAGTATCCGTCGTTTGGTCAGATAAATCCCGTAATACCTCAAGTCGCCGTTCCGCCAGAGTTTGCTGAGTTAACTCGATCACAGGATGGAACAGTCCACCGACACCACCTGTTTCGTCGCGGATCGGACTAAAGGAAAACGTAAAAAATGTCTCCTCCATATAACCGTTGCGATCAAGAAAAATCTGCTGATTTTCCAGGTAGGAAGCCTCCCCTTCACAAGCACGGTTAAATGCTTCGCCAATGGCTGGCCATGCTGAAGCCCAACATTCTCGGAAATCTTGCCCCATAGAGTGGGGATGTTTCTTGCCACAGATGGGCCAGTAGCCGTCATTGTAAATCTGGATATAGTTCGGCCCCCAGGAAATAGAGATAGGGAAATTAGAAGCAAGGCAAAGGCTGACAGTTGTGCGTAAGCTTTGAGGCCAAGAAGCGATCGCCCCTAGTGGTGTCTTCGACCAATCCATTGAGCGAATCAGCTTGCCCATCTCTCCACCACCGATGAGCCAGTCCATAGAGGCTGCTTCCTGATTACCCATCATAAATTTTCCTGCTATCAAAAATGCCTTAAAGAATTACTAATTCGTAATTTTTAATTAAGAAACTGCGCCATTTCAAAAACTATCAAATAAAGGTAAATTATAAGTTACTTTTAAATTTTCCAGTTCAAATTTAATTATTAATTCTTAAATTAATATACGCGGTGAAAGTCGATAAACCTTAAAAGGCTTGAGGAGTCAGGCTTTCATAATTTTTGGTGAATGAGGCTAAATTTTGGGATAACTTAACCGCAATCCCACCACTTTTTGATGGCTTATTGCTATATAGCTCTGATCTGGGTGGGGGTTATGCAATTCCCAACTTTGGGATCTCTAGTATCCTCAGCAAATATTCCCATTAATTGGGTGCAAATATTTCGCTGTTTAAATTTTGACTTGCAAACAAAAGTACTAGCCATTAGTAATTAGCTAATAGCCATAAAATAGAATAATACTTAATAAAAAACTACAGAGTAGTTTCGCTGCTTTCTACTAGTTCTTCTGTATCTTCTTTAACTCTACGAATGGGTAAGTTGGCAATCAAAGCTGTAGTTCGTTGGTTGCTTTCTAGGGAAAACTCCAAGTTATCTGTATCAACTTCTACATAGCGACAGACAATCTCGAGGATTTCTTGTCGCATTTTTTCCAACTTCTGGGGATCGATGTCGGCACGATCGTGAGCAATCACCAATTGCAGGCGACGTTTAACGTGAATGCGACTGGTATCTGGTGTACGAGAAAAAAGTCTTTCTAGAAGTTCGAGAATCATTGCAAATAGGTCTGCGGAGACGGGAAAATTAGTTAAACAATCTTAGTCCACAACAACTTTCTTAGACGAGTAAAGATGTTGTCTTGGGGTGAGTCGAGTTCAAGAAATTCGACAGATTCCCCTTCTAATCTCCGTGCAATGTTCTCAAAGGCCGTAGCAGCTAAAGAGGGGGTATCCGATAGTACCAAAGGCTCGCCGCGATTGGTAGAGACAATTACACGCTCGTCGTCTGGGATGACTCCAATCAGGGGGATGGCAAGAAGTTCCTGAACATCTTGAACAGACATCATATCATTGGCTCGCACCATTGCGGGTCTGATCCGGTTGATTATTAGATGAATTCGCTTAATCCCTTGTGCTTCTAATAACCCGACTACACGGTCAGCATCACGGACGGCAGATATTTCTGGGGTGGTGACAATCAGGGCTTCTTTTGCGGGTGCGATCGCATTTTTGAATCCCATTTCAATACCCGCAGGGCTATCAATGATTACGTACTGGTACTTTTGCGCCAGTGCGTTCACCAATAACTTCATTTGGTCGGGGGTGACTGATTCTTTGGTACGATTTTGGGCGGCGGGTAACAGCACTAGATTAGTTTGTCGCTTATCTTTGACTAAAGCTTGTTCTAAGCGACACTCTCTAGCTAGAACTTCCACCGCTGTATAAACGATGCGGTTTTCTAGCCCAAGTAGCAAGTCCAAGTTTCTCAGACCAAAATCCGCATCAACTAAGGCTACTTGACGACCAATTTTGGCGATCGCCATCCCCAGATTTGCTGAAACTGTGGTTTTTCCAACGCCTCCTTTACCGGAGGTAACGACAATAATGCGAGTCATGATCGAAACACGCTCAATTAGGGTTTAGAAAATATAGTAATTACTAAAGGATGAAGGATGCAGGATGTAGGGCGAAGCCCTAACAGAAGGGTAGGATGAAAGAAATTGTAATCTTGACCTCACCCCCAGCCCCTCTCCTAAAAGGAGAGAAATGTAAAACACTGAATTTTTCTTGCTCCTCCCTCTCCTTGTAGGAGAGGGAGGTTGGGTGGGTGAGGTCTGTTGAATTCACGTAGTGTTAGGATAATTTCATACTTCATACTTGATCCTTCATCCTTCATACTTCATTTGGCTGCGAGTAAAATCAATAGCCCTAGCTATGCGAATGCCTTCAGGTGTAATATGTGCTACTTCTGGTGAAAAATGCGTAGGCGATTTTTCCGGTGCCCTAGCTACAGCATCGGCGATGCGCAGTTGGGTAGGTTCCATTTGCAGGGACATAATCAGACACTCACGATTGCCACTAGCACCAGCATGGGCAACTCCCCGTAATCTACCCCAAACTAAAATATCTCCATCTGCCACTACAATACCACCTGGATTTATATCTCCTAAAATAATGACACTGCCGGGATGACGGATTTCTACACCAGAGCGTACCGTCATTTCTAGGTAAAGTGCATCTGCTAAGGGGGTGGGAGTAGCTTTGATTTCCGAACTCAAGGAAGTTTCTGGCTGTAGTTGTTCTACAGAATAGCCAGAGGAGACAGCGGCGATCGCAGTTTGACGGCGACTAGTAGCCACGGATTTTAGCTGGAGTTGGACTTCATTTAAGACCTCAGCTAGTTCTTGCAGTTGTCTGCTATCTAACAAGCGGTCTTTTGCCATCAGATATACTGGTGTATTTGCTACCCGGAAGCGTTCGGCTTGCAGACGTTGGCGCATCTGTTGCCAAATTTCATACCAGCTAAATTCTGTGGCGGGTACTTGGGCTTCTGCGGGTAAAATTAATAATAGTCGTCCCTCCTCTGTTTTCCATTGGACTTGTATATTATTTTTGACTTTCTTTTCTGGTGATGCTAACTCTAGGTTATTTAAATCAGAAAGGCTAGTAATTGAGTCTAAATCAGATTTCTCTGCGGGAGGATTTTCGGATTTGGCGATCGCATCATCAGAAACAGAACTTGTCTCGGAGTCAGGATTCTCTGACTTTGCTACCCCATCAGTAGTTACAGAGTTTTTCTCCCCTTCCGGGTTGTCTGAATTTGATTCCCCATCAGTAGTCACAGAATTGTTCTCGGAGTCAGGGTTATCTGAATTTACTGGCGCAGAATTTGTCTTTAAATACTGAATAACAGAATTTAGCTCGGCGTCAGGGAGAATAGAATTGGACTCGCTAGGAGAAACGTTAGATTTTGCATCTGCATCAGGTATTGCAGAATTGGACTCTAAATCGGCAGAATCAGAAGTCATACAGCACCCGCCAAAAGAGAAAGAACAAGTTTTTGCTTAATCGTTTGTCACCCAAGAAACTACTGAGTGGTGAGTATATCAGATGAAGTATGAAGTATGAAGTATGAAGTATGAAATTACAATAGCCCTCACCCTAAATCCCTCTCCCAAGTTTGGGAGAGGGACTTGGAAATTTTCTCCCCTTCTCCTATTTTGGGAGAAGGGGTTGGGGGATGAGGGCATGAATCACTCCAAAAACCAGAAGTATGTAGCCATTTTTTCATCCTTTACACTGCATCCTTTTTAGTCAATCTGCGATAACTTGTTGCTAAAGCATCAGCATCGCCAACATTACCAGGAAATAATACGACTGGCAAATTAGGAAACTGGGGATGATCAGCGGGTGTTAGCACCATCGAACAACCAGCTAAAATTTGACCAAGTAACCGGGCTGAAGTTAAGGCTAGTCCAGTACTTAAGACATCGTTAGAGGTAATACCGCCTTTGCTGATTAAGAATCCTATATCAGATGGTAAACCCCGGACAATATCCATTAATAAACTGGAAACTCTTGTGCCAAACTCTAACCTTGTATTCACATCCTCAAATATAAGTTCTTGACGGCTGGTGTAAACTACTGGTGTTTTGCCAGCGTCGTGTACCGCCTTGATACTTTCTGTGATCTCGGTTAGCAGTTTAGCAGATTGATTAGCTGGATCATCAAGTAATCGCGCCACGTTGACTTCAATTCCCTCCGTTCCCGCTGCTTGCAACAGTGCTTCTAGCTGTTGAGTCGTCTTTTTGACATGGGAACCGACAATCACTGCTCCTGGTTTACCACCACGTACATATTCTGCCATATTTTCGGCGGCGATCGCTTGGGGGGGTAAGTTGGCTAAAGCTGTTAAGATACTGGCAGCACTGCGGAATAAAAAGCGTTTCCCCTGACTGGCGGCTGTTAAAATATTAACTGCAAAGGTGTTTAAGTCAGCTTGAGTTTCACCATCGACGACAACGCACTGATTACCATGAAGTTGTAGCAACCGTTCCAAACTACCTGCACGGATATCAGCTAGCAAGAATCTTTCGACAGACTCAGCAGTAATTTGTCCTTGGGTTTTTTCTTCTACATATTTGGGTAAGTAACTGTGATGGTAGCTGAAGACTGAATCACGGGCGAACTCAGTTTCATGCACTGGCTTAGGTTTACCTTCAACAACTAAATAATGGATGCTATCGATGGTGATGCGTCCCCCTTCAAAAAATGCTGGGACGAGAAAATGGGCATCAAAGGGACCGAGTTCTTTGGCGATCGCATCTGTTTCTATGGGATAATGTCCCCGTAAAGTGGAATCCGAACGGCTAACTACGAGAAAGTCTGTAATCCCTTCAGCATTTAAAGCAATTTTGAGATTTTGACAGACTTCTTTCGTTACAGATGCAGCTGACTCTGGTGGCAGCGATCGCGTATTTGTGAGAATAAAGAAAATTGGTGAATCATCTTGCAAACCGATGCGTAAAGTCTCCACATCCCAATGCATCAGCAGCAAACAGCTGTGGACTGTTTGGGAACCTGTTGGATCGTCATCCAGGACAATAATTTTCGGTTTTTTGGTCATTGGAGTCAACGCGGCGACTGTAGTTTGCTGATTTCTGCTTGCACATCCAAGGCAATCTGCAATGATTGATTGATAAACTGCGCGTATTCTCCAGCTTGACTGTTAAGTTGCAAGGCTTGGAGATTGGCTAAATTATTGACAAATAACTCTTGATTTGAGCCAAGCAATTTTTTATTATCACGTAAAATTCGTTCGGTTTTCAAAGCGCGAACTAAATCTTCGCGAATCAGTTGTAATGCGGAGATGACTTTTTCGCGATCGTTGATGCTGCTTTGACTATTGCCAGATGTGGCTAATTGGTCGTTAATATCGATAGCGCGGATGACAGAATGATATTTATCGACTTCATCTAAAAGGATAGTCAACCCTTGGGGACAAGTGAACTTACGCCAGAGCGATCGCCCAATGACTACAGAAATTGGCACTAGAATTAGTAAAATGATGCCTATTTTAATTGAAGAACCAATAAGTGGCAGAATAATAAAAGCGTAAATCCCACCCACAATAATCGGTGTGAGTGCCAGCGCCACCAACCCCTCATTCATCAAAAACCCTAATCGCTTCTCGCGGTCTGCCATAATAGAAGGTCGGAAAACGTCTTCTGGATCGAATCCAGTTAAGCGTCTCAATTCTCCTTTGCTAATTTCCAAACCTAATAAATCCGGCTGCACTGCTGGATACTCCTTAAGGAAGCGCGAGTTGCGTATATATTGTAGTCGGTTTAGCGTTGAGGCGACGATTGTTTATTCGTAGGGGCGGGGTTTCCCCATCCTTGACGGTGCTACTTTCACCACCGATTAAGCTGTATTGAGTGACAATGCGTAGAAGCGGAGTGGCTTGTCGTAGACATCGCATCGACTCAGGTGATTTCTCGAAGAGTTTCGACGACTTCGCTCAACTCTCGATCACTCAGTTGGTTGAGCGGACTTGTACTGAGCGAAGTCGAAGTAGTCGAAACCAACGGCTATGCTTAATGTATTCCAAGAATTCACCTCACAATGCCATTGTATCGAGTGACAATGCGATCGCATCCAGTGACAATGCCATTGTATCGACTCACAATGCGCTCGCATCGACTCACAATGCCATTGTATCGACTCACAATGCGATCGCATCCAGTGACAATGTCATTGTATCGACTCACAATGCGATCGCATCCAGTGACAATGCCATTGTATCGACTCACAATGCGATCGCATCCAGTGACAATGCCATTGTATCGACTCACAATGCGATCGCATCCAGTGACAATGTCATTGTATCGACTCACAATGCGATCGCATCCAGTGACAATGTCATTGTATCGACTCACAATGCGATCGCATCCAGTGACAATGCTATTGTATCGACTCACAATGCGATCGCATCCACTAACAATGCCATTGTATCGACTCACAATGCGATCGCATCCACTAACAATGCCATTGTATCGACTCACAATGCGTAGACGCAAAGCGGCTTGTCGTAGACATCGCATCAACTAATTGCTCAAATAACCCAACACCACCCGAAAACCAACATTGATATACTTATTTTCTCGCGCGTTACAGTTGCGGACTGCTGACCGACAATTCCAGGGGTTCATATTCCATGAACCACCACGCACCAAGCGGTTATGATTATCACTCAGCCAGACACTTCCATCTGCTGGCGCTCCGTTATAATTTTTGTGCCAGTTATCTTGGCACCATTCCCATGTATTACCATGCATATCAAATAAACCAAAGGGGTTGGCGGGAAATTTACCGACATCCGTTGTTTGTCCCCGATATTTACCCTTTGTCCCCGAAGCGTAAGCGTAATTACCGTTGTAATTAGCTAAATCTGTTGTAATTGTTTCGCCAAAATAAAACGGAGTAGTTGTTCCCGCACGACAGGCGTATTCCCATTCTGCCTCAGTTGGTAAGCGATAGGGTTTTCCTGTTACTTGAGTAAGTCGCGCACAAAATTCCACTGCTTCATCCCAGGAAACTTGTTCCACAGGTCGATTAGCACCTTTAAAATGAGATGCTTCGGGATTTAATTGAATATTTACCTTTTCAAGAGCAGCAACAGCTTTCCATTGGTTCTGAGTCACGAGATATTTTCCCATGAAAAAGGGTTTAATCGTGACTGGATGTTGTGGACTTTCTGAGTTATAACGTTCTGGTTCATCTCTTGCGGAACCCATCAGGAATTCTCCACCGGGAATTGCAACCATTTCTAAAACTATGCCATTATTACCCAAGGTTTCTGTGAAAAACTTGGAGCGTCCGCGAATGAGGTTAATTTCCCAGGTTTTTCTCGTCTCTAATAATTCAGATTTGATAGTTAAGGTAGCAAACTCAAACTCAAACAGCTCAGTTTGAATTTCCACTTTCCCATACTGTGGTTTCTGGGGAACTACCCGTGCTTCTATCGCTGCGATATCCCCATCTCGTAATCCTAAATGTCGCTGATAATCCCGCAAATCTTTTTGCGTCGTCTCATTAAAGGGATAATGTTGCTTAACTGCATCAATTAATACTTGTTCATACTCCTGTAATTTCTGCTGATACTCGCGATAGGGTTGGAGAACTTGTTCGTGAATTTCCCTAGCTTCATCCTCAGATAAACCCAAATCAATGCGCTTAGATTCCAATATTTTCAAAGCAAAAACCGACAAAGTCCCCTGACCTTGTTGGGCGCGATTTCTCGCTTCTTGAAGGTATACTTGCTCAGGAGAGGGATTAAGAAGAATAGTTGGCGGGACTTTTAAAGCTTGCAGTGCCTCAGCTGCTTGGGAATAGCGTAAACTAAAATGACGGCGCACCATTTGAGTTAACACCTCAGCCAGATGGTCATTCACCTGTGCGTGATTTCGCCAGATGATTTCACCTGTCAATGGGTCTTCGTGCAAGTTAGAGGGTGAAACACCAGTCAAAGCTTGAATTACTGTCATCCCCAAAGCATAGACATCACTACCCAAACAAGGTTTACCATTTTTTTGCTCCGAAGCCATATAGCCGGAAGTACCGATGACAACGCTGGAATATACTTCGCCTTGAGAATTTACCATCAAAGAGCCAAGTTCTTTCACCGCGCCAAAATCAATCAGGAAAATCTGACCATCTTCATGTCGGCGCATGATATTTTGCGGCTTAATGTCGCGGTGAATCACTCCTCTACTATGGATAAAAGACAAAACTTCGAGAACATCTTGCAACAACTTGGTTGCATAATCCTCACTCAACCGCTTACCGGGAATGATTTCTTGACTCAGGTCTTGTCCTTCGATAAAATCTTGAACTATATAAAGAATTTCGTTTTCGCTAAAATGTGCGAGTAAGTGGGGAATTTGGGGATGTTGACCCAGTTTTTCGAGAATAGCCGCTTCTTTTTCAAAAAATTCCACAACCCGGGGATGGGATTGGTTAGGACGCAGTTTTTTGACTACACATAATGGTTTGCTAGGTTGCAAAATATCCCTAGCCAAAAATGTTACAGCAAAACCACCGCCGCCCAATTGCCGAATGATTTCGTAGCGTCCAGCCAGTGTGTTCAAGATGACTGCCAACCCCCAGAAACCTGATGCATTTTAGTGTAATTGTCAATGATGGAATCGAGCAAGTCAAATCAAGGCTGAAGTATGAAGAACTCCAGCGATACTTTAAGTGCGATCGCATCGAGTGACAAGGGATTTCCCAGTAAAAAAATATTCCCTTGCTATTGTTGTAGGGGCGGGTTAACCGAGATTCCCGTTAACAATCGAAGATATTTGTGAACCCGCCCCTACAGACAGTCAACCGTCAACAGTCAACGACTTTAACAGGAATTTATGGGATGTGGACTATTGACTGTTAATTCTAAATTTGCTAGAATAAAATCGATAAGGAAGAAGTATTTAAAATTAAATTAAATCAAAAAGCGCTTGCCATTAAGGAAGCGGCTTTTAGCAGTCTCACGCAAAAGCGCATTCGACGGAGTCGTTCCCGCAGGGTAGGCGCAAAGAAAAGTTCATCAAAGCCCAAATTCATAACAAGGAAAGTTGCGTTGCGCCTTGATTGGCTATATAAACTACTGGCTTGTTAATTTTCCGCACTTTCCCCTCGATTACAGCTCTATTTAACCAATCTTGCATTTGTGAGAGTCTGACATCTAAAGATTCAGCCAGAGATTTTGCATCCTTGGGTTGCTGTAAATGATTGAGAATCAAAGGTAAAACAGCATCGTAGATTTCTGTTGAAGGATTTGGGGTGGTTTGTGGTGATGTTTTATCTTCCTCAGTTTGTATAGCTGTTGTCAAAAGTTCCCGCAATGAATTATTCCCAAGTTCAGCGGGAAAGAGTTTTGCACCTTGATTGTATAGTTGCTGGTTACCTTCTGAGATCTGAGGATGCGATAGCGAAGCGCTGCGCCCAAGGGGCGATCGCACAAAAACCGGAATCTCTTTCATTCGTGAAAGTGCTTCCACCGCACCAGCCCAAGTACCACCTTTACCAAAAGCGGAACTCACTATCAGCGCATAATCTGCTAAAGCATAAATATACTTGTTACGCCCCATTGCATTACCAGCGTTAAAACCAGCATCGGGATCGTAACTAGAAACTAAAGTAAGTCTACCTTCTTTAATGCTGGAACGATATTTGCTGTTAACTGCTGCTTTAGTTAAACTATCAGCTAGCACACCGATAGATGTTCCCCCAGCATCCAACACCCCTAACATCGCTGCTTGATCTACTCCCCGCGCTCCACCTGAGACTACCTGAATTGCTTGTGCAGCACAGGTTTGTCCAATTCTTTGAGTATAGCTAACTATCTCTTCATCGATATCACGAGAACCGAGAATTGCTAGTCCCCCCAGAGATAAAAGTTCAATATTCCCAACTCCATAAAGAATTGCTGGTGCAGAATGTTTCAATATCTGCTTCAAACGCTTGGGATAATTTGCGTCACTTCGTCCCAACACCCATAATCCTAAATTTGTCCATTTCTCCACTGCTAAACTCAGCATTCCACCCCGTTCTAGTAAAGCAAGAAGCCGATTCGGGTTAAGCTTATTAATAGTAATTTTTTGTAACTGTTCTTTTGCTGTTGCTTGTAGTAAGTCTGCGGGACGCATCTGGTTTTCTTTTAACCAGTCTGCTAAAGAGTTATACTCACTCAGAGTCAGGGGTAATGGTTCAATTTGTCGATTTTGCCCAAAACTGGCGCACAACAGCAAAATTGCTTGAGTATCTGCTGGTAGGACATGATTTAACATGATATTTTAATCCCCTTGACCTAATGAATTAAGTGCTAATGCTACGGGAAAAACCATCCCACAGCCAGCACTACGCAACAGTGCTGCAATTACAGTAAAAGTCCAACGGGAATCTACCATATCATCAATTAAGAATACAGAACCGCTGATTCCTGACCAAGGGTCAACCGCAAAAGCCCCATTCAAATTATGAGCTTGTTGATAACTATTACTCATATTTTTTTGTAACTGAGTTTCGCGAATTTTGCGGACAATAGGTATAAACGGTAAGTTTAATTTTGTCGCCAAGCGTTGAGCGAAATTCGGTACAAGTTCTGGACGATTCAATGAGGGAACACAAGTTACCCAAGTAGGAAATGATTGGGGTTGCCAACGTTGAATCATGTCATAAACGCCTTGCACTAATGCATCATCAAAATGATTATTTATATATTTACCTTCCTTGACTAATTCTCCCCAACCTGCATCATTCCATAGAGATAATGCTCTACCTGCTTCGGCTTTGAGATTATCTTTAATTTTTCCCGAAAACCCATAAATTGGTAATGATTGGGAAATCCACATTTTCCGGGGTTCAATAATTTGGTCGCTACGACGTAAATATACAATTGCTTGATTGACAAGTTCAATTGAGCAATTTACTGGTAATAAAGGTTTACCTATGCACACAGCACATTTTCCACAAGCAGTGGGATGAGGATCGTCTAATTCTGTTGCCAAAAAAGTCATTAAACATTGTGGACTTTGCATATATTCCCACATTCGTGCTTGTTCTTGGCGACGAATTTGTGTTAGTTGGGCAATTTTTTGAGTATCAGGTTGATAATTTATGGGAGTCGCATACCATTTTGAACTTTGCTTGGTTACGGGTGCAGGAGATTCCAAGGAAAGCAATTTTAAAACTTTATCAATTTGTCCTCGCGAAAGATTGAGTTTTTGTTCTATCTGAGGAACAGACAAACCATCTACAGCTTCGTTGAGTACAGTTAAAACTTTTTGCGTATGTATTTCTGGAGGAAAAGCAGTATTGATAAAATAGTTAGTAATTTCATCATCTTCATTACCACTGAGAAGAATTCCGTAGGCTATGTCAACCGCTCTACCTGCTCTACCTACTTGCTGATAATAGTGGACAACAGAACCAGGTCTTTGGTAATGAACGACAAAGCCTAAATCTGGTTTATCAAAGCCCATCCCTAAAGCTGTAGTTGCCACTAATGCTTTAATTTCATTTTGCAATAGTTCGTCTTCTAATATTATCCGCACATCACTTTCTAAATTACTATGATATGCTTTGGCGTTAATATTTTGAATTTTTAACCAGTTAGCGACTCGTTCAGCATCTCTAACAGTTAATGTATAAATAATCCCACTTCCTGGTAAATTGGGTATCTGTTCTGCTAACCATGCCATTCTTGCTGCTGGACTAGGTAGAGAAAGATTTTGTAAACGCAAACTTTGTCTAATTAAATTTCCTCTAGAAATACTTATATTTGAACCTAATTGAGCGTTAATATCATTAACTACTCGATTATTAGCTGTAGCTGTTGTCGCCAGCACGGGGATATTTTGTGGTAGTGCTTGTAAAATTCTCACAATCCGCCGATAATCAGGGCGGAAATCATGTCCCCAATCGGAAATACAATGGGCTTCATCAACAACAAATAAACCGATACGTTGAGATATAGGTAAAAGAATTTTTTCGCGAAATTCTTCATTAGCTAATCTTTCAGGAGAAATTAGCAGAATATCTACTTCACCTATTAGCAACTGAGTTTTGACAACTTCCCACTCATCTGTATTGCTGGAGTTAATTGTAGCGGCTTTGATACCGATGCGTTGGGCTGCTGCAATTTGGTTTCGCATCAAAGCTAGGAGTGGAGAAATTAACAGTGTACAACCAGCACCGCGTTCGTCGAAGACGTTGGCGCAGCCATCGCGTAACAAGCGAGTTGCTAAAAAATAAACTAGACTTTTACCCCAACCAGTACGTTGAACAACAAGTAAACGCGATCGCTTTTCGATTAACTCTGCGATCGCTTCCCATTGTCCAGGGCGAAAGTCAGCGGTTGAGTTATCCAAAGCTTGACGCAACAGCAGTAACGCCTTTGACTGAAGTTCGGTTGTCATATATACTCAGTACTTAGCATTTCTGTTTTAACACCAATTTAATCAGAACTTATGCACTCAGATCCCCCAACCCCCTTATTAAGGCAGGGCTGTTTCATCCCACAAGGGATAAGAGTTTGTCAATATCATGAGAAATAAATCTTTGGGCTTGGGTGATGGAGAAATAACCATTTCGGCGGCGGATGTTGAGAGCGATCGTTCGCATCACTGACAAATTCCCAGGAGCATTACCCATACGTATGGTCGAATGGTCTTCATCAAAAATGACATCTTTGACTCGAAAATCTTTTACTTGCCGTAGTTGTTCAATCAGACAAGCACCCATTATTTTCATCCCCTCGACGCTTGTCATTTTACATCTTTTAGGGAATGAAACAGCCCTGCCCTTAAGAAGGGGGATTTAGGGGGATCTATAATTTTTTGCTACGCATAAGAGGACTTTTAAAACATCCTCTAACGGCGATCGCACTTTTTCATCAGTCTTGGGAAATAGAATCAGCCATAACTGTGTGGTGGTGGGGAAATTGGGCAGAACATACTGCTAATTGCCAAAAATGCTAAATTGATCAGAGCATATCTTCAGTAGGGCATTGTCTGCATGGACCCTATCTCCGCTACTATCGGCTTTATTGTCGGCTTAATTGGTTTTATTGCTAGCACGGTGCAAGTTCTGGACTATATCGACAAACGCCGTGAAAAGCACCAAGCAACTGAATTGGTAAGTACTTCACAGCCTACTCCACAGCTAAAATCTCAGACTGGACATCGGGTTGATTGGGGGGAAGCTGTGGATGTGTCGGTTTTTTATGGACGCACTGAAGAACTTACTCTGTTAGAAAGCTGGGTTTTACAAGATAGCTGTCGTGTGGTGGCGATTTTGGGGATGGGGGGAATCGGGAAAACTTCTCTATCTATTAAGCTGGGACAAAAAATTCAAGGGGAGTTTGATTTTGTGATTTGGCGCAGTTTGCGAAATGCGCCACCAATACAAGATATTCTGGCAGATTTGATTAAGTTTCTCTCTTTGCAGCAGCAAACTGATTTACCTGAGGATGTGGGGGAGAGAATTTCTTTACTGATTGAGTATCTGCGCTCATCACGCTGTTTATTAATATTAGATAATGCTGAGTCGGTGTTTCAATCGGGTGCTTTGGCTTATCGAGAAGGATATGAAGTTTATGGGGAACTGATTCGACGTATTGGGGCGACAAATCATCAAAGTTGTTTAATCCTCACCAGTCGCGAGAAACCGCCAGAAATTGCCACATCGGAGGGTGAAACTCTGCCGGTGCGGGTTTTACAATTGACTGGGTTAAAAGCAGTCGATGGCGAAGAAATTTTTCATACTCAAGGACTTTCTGGGACACAAACAGAACAAGTAAAGCTGATTGAATTTTATAAAGGTCATCCCTTAGCATTAAAAATAATTTCGACGACGATTAAAGAACTATTTGATAGTAGTATTACTGCTTTTTTGTCCCAGAATACCATAGTGTTTGGGGGTATTCGCCAACTTTTAGACCAGCAATTTCATCGACTTTCCGATTTAGAAACAGAGGTGATGTACTGGTTAGCAATTAATCGGGAACCTGTGGGAATTGGGCAATTGCGAGAGGATATTGTTACCCTGTCATCACAGTCAAATTTGGTGGAGGCGTTACAATCATTAGTTAGAAGGTCGCTAATCGAAAAAAGTAATGCTCTGTTTACTCTCCAGCCTGTGGTGATGGAATATTTGAGCGATCGCTTAATTGCCGAAGTCTGTGAAAATATCATCACAGGGGAAATTACTCTCGGCAATCGCTATGCTTTAATGAAGGCGACTGCTAAAGATTATATCCGGGAAGCCCAAATCCGCCTGATTATTAAACCCCTGTCCCAAAGGTTATTGAATTTACTGGGAAGCCAGAAAAAAGTTGAAACTCAGTTACAGCAAATTCTCGCCAGCTTACAGTCAAAATCTACCCAGCAACCAGGGTATATCGGCGGGAATATTTTAAATTTACTTTGCTATCTGGAAACAGATTTAAGCAATTATGACTTTTCCCATCTCACCCTTTGGCAAGCTTACCTCAAGGGAGTGAATTTACAGCAGGTAACATTAGTCAATGCGGCTTTATCGCGCTCAGTTTTTACGGATATTCTCGCAACTATTTTCGCCGTCGCTTTTAGTCCCGATGGTGAAATTTTAGCTACAGGCGATGCGAATGGGGAAATTCGGCTTTGGCAAATAGATGATGGTCAACCGATTTTAACTTTTAAAGGTCATACAGGTTTTGTGCGCTCCATCGCTTTTAGCCCGGATGGTCAAATTTTAGTCAGTGCAAGTGTTGACAAAACTATTAAATTATGGTCAGTTAATGACGGTAAATGCCTGCAAACTTTACAAGGACATAGCGATCGCGTAGAGTCAGTAGCATATAGTCCCGATGGTCAACTTTTAGTTAGTGGCAGTTACGACCAAACCCTGAGAATCTGGTCAGCGAATACCGGACAATGCTTGCAAGTTCTCGAGGGACACACTAATGAAATTTGGTCAGTCGCCTTTAGTCCTGATAGTCAAACTGTAGTTAGTGGTAGTTACGACCAAACACTGCGACTATGGTCAGTTAATGATGGTCAATGCTTGCAAGTTTTTCCGGGACATACAGATAAACTGCGGTCAGTCGCATTTAGCCCTGATGGTGAAATGTTGGTTAGTGGCAGTTATGATACTACAGTCAGGCTATGGTCAATTAGAGATGGTCAATGCTTGCAAGTTCTTCAGGGACATAGCGATCGCGTTTTAGCAGTGCGGTTTAGTCCTGATAATCAAACTGTAGTTAGTAGTAGTTACGACCAAACAGTCAGGTTATGGTCAGTCAGTGATGGACAATGTTACCAAATTCTCCAAGGACATAGCGATCGCGTTTGGGCAGTAGCATTTAACCCTGATGGTAAAATTTTAGCTAGTGCAGGTTATGACCAAACAGTGCGGTTGTGGTCAGTGAGTGATGGTCAATGTCTGAAAGTTTTTCAAGGCTACATTAACGGTGTCGAGTCAGTAGCATTTAGCCCCGATGGTCAAACCTTAGCTAGTGGTGGTTTCGACCAAAAAGTTAGACTGTGGTCAATTGCCAATAATCAATGTCGCAAAACCTTAGAAGCACATACCAAGCAAGTCAGGTCAGTAGCATTCAGCCCTAATGGGGAAATTTTAGCGAGTTGCAGCCATGACCGCACAATTAGACTATGGTCAGTTAAAGATGGTAAATGCCTACATATTTTAGACGAACATACTCATAAAGTGCGATCGCTAGCATTTAGTCCCGATAGTCAAATATTAGCTAGTGGTAGTCATGACAGCACAATTAGATTATGGTCAGTCAACACAGGTAAATGTCTGCACGTTTTACAAGAAAATAATAACCAAGTATGGTCAGTAGCATTCAGTCCCGATGGACAAATTTTAGCTAGTGCAGGTAACGATCAAACAGTAAGATTGTGGTCAATGAGCGATCGCAAATACCTGAAAATTTTACAAGGACACACAGGCCAAGTCGGGCCAGTAGCATTCAGCCCCGACGGTCAAATCTTAGCTAGTGGTAGTAACGACCAAACAATTAGACTGTGGTCAATTAAAGATGGTAGATGTCTCTCAATTCTCCAAGGACATAGTAACTGGATTTGGTCAGTCACATTTAGTCCCGATGGACAAACCTTAGCCAGTGGCGGTGACGACCAAACAGTGAGACTATGGTCAGTTAATGACGGCAAATGCATCTATATATTACAAGCACATATTAATCGAGTTTGGTCAGTGGCATTTCATCCCGATGGACAAATTTTAGCCAGTGGCAGCGGCGATGGCACAATAAAATTATGGAACGTCAAAACCGGTGAATGTATCAAGACTTTGCAAGTGGAAAGACCTTATGAAGGGATGAACATCACCGGAATTACAGGTTTAACTGCTGCGCAGATAGCTACGTTGAAAGCATTGGGCGCGGTGGAGAGTTAGAATAACTAATTACCCGGACATGATATAAGTCCTAACTCGTTAATCAAGCTTAGATCATTAGGGACATCCAATTTTTTACAGCATCTTCCTGTAAATAGACCACAATTGCCGTAGGGAACACTGCGCATTGGTGTCAACTTAACGTGAAAAGCTTTGTTGCTCAAGATATTCGATCCCCCTAAATCCCCCTTAAAAAGGGGGACTTTGATTCTTTTCCCCCCTTTTTTAAGGGGGGTTAGGGGGGATCGAAAGTTTATGGTGTAAAGAGAGAGAACCCCAAAGACTTACGCTGTATGCATCTGGGCTTAAGTTGACACCAATGAGCAGTGCTGTGCCCTGAGAGTGTGGTTCAACTACGTGAAAACTGCTATAAATACCCAATAATACCAATAGACATCTTTGAAAAAGAATCTGAAACCCTTCCCCTGTCTAGATGAAAACCTAGTTTCTGGAGATGTCTAATTCAAATAATGTTTGCGACACATCATTATATTCTAGAGGGCACGGCAGTGCCGTGCCCCTACAATCTGTCGCATTCTGGCTTCAAATTGGTATAAATTTGTAGTGCGAGCGTAAAGGAAACTTTTGAACATCAGCGAGCAAGATGCTCGCACTACCGAATATGGGTAATTTATTTTTTGTAAGAACTCATTAATCAAGCTCAAAGCCTCATTAACCAAGCTCAGAGCCTCATTAACCAAGCTCAGAGCCTCATTAACCAAGCTCAAAGCCTCATTAACCAAGCTCAGAACCTCATTAACCAAGCTCAGAGCCTCATTAATCAAGCTCAGAACCTCATTAACCAAGCTCAGAGACTTCATTAACCAAGCTCAGAACCTCATTAACCAAGCTCAGAACCTCATTAACCAAGCTCAGAGCCTCATTAACCAAGCTCAGAACCTCATTAACCAAGCTCAGAGCCTCATTAACCAAGCTCAGAACCTCATTAACCAAGCTCAGAACCTCATTAACCAAGCTTAGATACAGGATGAAGGCGATCGCATCTGTTTAAACTACCTGCTGCCAAACTAAAATTGAACATATCGCCCGCAAAATCCCAATCCGCACCACAGTCTTCTTTGCTTGAGTTTTGCGCCAACCAGTAGGTGTTTAAAAAATGAAGCAAAATTTTACGCCCCAAAAGCTTACCCCTAGTGGTTTTGAACCCTCTTACACCTATGATGAGGTTGACGCAAACTCTCTAACCCTTGCTACACAAGCTTTTGAGCTTTTTTACCCAAGATACCTCTTGACAACTCAAGGACTGAAAAGCTACTTTAGTTGGAGATTGACGCAACTGCACCTTGAAAACCAAATATATCAACGCTTTCAACTCCGAGCCATTGCAATTAACTAAAATCCCTATCAGGGATTGAAACGCAATTATTGACCAATTGTCCTCATGGTCTGAATTTAAATTGCAATTAACTAAAATCCCTATCAGGGATTGAAACACAGACGATTTGAGTGTGCACAACGGCTAGGCTAATTGCAATTAACTAAAATCCCTATCAGGGATTGAAACGTTGAATTTCAAGATATTTAAAGTACTCAGAAAATTGCAATTAACTAAAATCCCTATCAGGGATTGAAACAGTGCGACTCGTTCTAGAGTAAAAAATACTACCAAGTATATAGCTCTAGGTGAGAAAAATCCGGATGAAACCTGGAAAATCTCATAACTAATTCTCGGATGTAGGTATAGAATCCTACCCTGGAAAGGAAACAGTGACTCCCAACCTGTCCACACCGACTAGACTCGGAATTCTAGAGAGTGAAGCTGGAAACAGGACACAATCAGAGCTAAAAGCAGATATGGCACACTGGTGTTAATGGGGAGATGACAAGGATAAACAAGACCTAAAAAAGCGTCATAATCCCAAGCGGTAATCTGAAAAAAAACATACCGACTTGATGTTTTTATTCTCGCGGCAATATTGTTTCGTTAGCCGTATTCCTATGAGAAGAACATTGGCGAACTGGTCTGTCCTAAATCATCAAAAAATCCAGAATTGGAACGAGGAAAAATAATGATGGAGTCTAGAGAAAGGTCGAAACTCTAGTAGGTAAGACGAGATAAGTAAACCTCCACATTAGGTAGGACGAACCGTAATTGGTTCGAGGCAATCAGAGTATAATTAGCGGCGTAGAGTATGGTTAGACACGTAGAAATAAACTACAGTGAACTGTGGAAATCGTTACCGTGGAAGAAACTCCGCAAAAACCTTTTTCGCCTACAATGTCGATTATATAAAGCGATGCGAGCCAATGACCAAAAACTTGTCAAAAGTCTCCAAAAGCTGATACTCCGTTCCCGGAGTGCAAGATTATTAGCGATTCGTCAAGTCACACAATTAAATGTTGGGAAGAAGACCGCTGGTGTCGATGGAAAAAAGTCCTTAACTTTCTTTGAAAGAATTGAACTCGATGAATACATCAAGGTAAATATTCATAATTGGAAACCCCAAAAACTCAGAGAAATTCCCATACCAAAGAAAGACGGTACTCAAAGAATCTTAAAAGTACCCACGATTCGGGACAGAGTATGGCAATGCTTGCTCAAATACGCGATAGAACCAGCACACGAAGCATTATTTAATGCCAGAAGCTATGGATTTAGACCAGGACGTTCGGCACATGATTGTCAAAAGTTGATTTTCCAAAACTTGAACTCTCATGCGAATGGAAAGGAAAAACGAATCCTAGAACTCGATATTGAAAAATGTTTCGACCGCATCAACCATAACTTCTTGATGTCTGTGGTAATCGCGCCGCAAAGCGTCAAACAAGGGCTGTGGAGAAGTCTGAAAATCGGTACAAATCCCGAATTCCCTGATTCTGGTACACCACAGGGAGGAGTATGCAGCCCACTTCTTGCCAACATCGCATTAGACGGCATCGAAAATATCCATAAATCCGTCAGATATGCGGATGATATGGTATTTATCCTCAAGCCGAATGAAAATGCTTCACAAATACTTGATAAAGTCAGCGCCTTTTTGCACATTCGCGGACTAAATGTAAAAGCCTCAAAGACAAGATTAGTTAGAGCGACAACAGGCTTTGACTTTTTAGGCTGGCATTTTCAAGTCCAGAACAATGGCAAGTTTAGATGTACTCCGGCAATGGAGAACTTCAAAACTTTTCAAGCTAAAGTCAAAACCATTATCAATAACTCGCATGATGGTGCAGCCATCAAAGCCGATAAATTAGCCCCAATTATTCGGGGTTGGCGAAATTATCATCGTTACTGCAAAATGTCTGGTTCTCAGTTTTCGCTCTGGTTCATTAATCACCGAACATTTAAAGTGTTCAACCAACAACCTAAAATGAACCGTTACCAAGCCGAAACCCTAGTCAAAAAGGCATTTCCTCCAGTCCCCTACTCGGAAAATGATTTCGTCAATGTCAAAGGAGATTATTCTCCCTTCAACGGCAACCTGATTTATTGGAGTCAACGTCAATCCAAATTCTATGATGGTGCGACATCCAAAGCTTTGATTTCTCAACACCACAAATGTGGATTTTGTGGCTTAAGTTTTGTAGATGCTGAAAGAATTCACCTCCATCACATTGATGGTAACCATGACAATTGTCATCCTAAAAACCTTTTGGCTATACATGAATCTTGCCACGATTTAGTTCACTATCGCAAAGGCAAATAGCCTCAGATTTGTCGAAAGCTGGATGCACCGAAAGGCGCACGTCCAGATTGAAATGGGAGGTGCGGGGGATAATACCCCCCATCGACCCAACCGGGGCTAAAAAAATTAGTAAGGCTGTGTGGACTCAATACGAATTGCAATTAACTAAAATCCCTATCAGGGATTGAAACCCCATGACTAAGGAAATCGAAATCTTCAAAGCCGGTACTCACAATTGCAATTAACTAAAATCCCTATCAGGGATTGAAACACTGTTTTTGTCAAGTATTTTCAGCCTCGATGTCCCAAGAATTGCAATTAACTAAAATCCCTATCAGGGATTGAAACGCTAAGATGAATACTACTCAATCTTGGCTTGGATATTGCAATTAACTAAAATCCCTATCAGGGATTGAAACCTTCTGTAGAGATTCTAGGTACTGCCAACACTCGCCAAAATTGCAATTAACTAAAATCCCTATCAGGGATTGAAACGCCAGAAAAGGTTTGGATCGACTTGGCAAACTTCAGATTGCAATTAACTAAAATTCCTATCAGGGATTGAAACATACGAAGGTTCCGAAGGTGAGCTAATGGCAACAATATTGCAATTAACTAAAATCCCTATCAGGGATTGAAACGCATCTGGATTATTTACTCCGCGAGTTGTGACTAATTGCAATTAACTAAAATCCCTATCAGGGATTGAAACTAATTCTTTAACTATTCTGATTGCTTCGATGTTATTGCAATTAACTAAAATCCCTATCAGGGATTGAAACATATGACTACATAAAGTTTGTTATTCAACCATACATATTGCAATTAACTAAAATCCCTATCAGGGATTGAAACTCATGGTATTTCTGAAGGTCAGGATTGTCATTTAAAATTGCAATTAACTAAAATCCCTATTAGGGATTGAAACCGATTGCCAAAGTGCGGAAATTAGTACAACTTTTTTATTGCAATTAACTAAAATCCCTATTAGGGATTGAAACTATCTTCTAAAAACCACAATTTTAATGAATCAATAGAATTGCAATTAACTAAAATCCCTATTAGGGATTGAAACATCATGCAAAACGCAAAAAGCTACCTTACCGTTATCCTAGTCAAATACAGTATGCCCAGAGCGATCGCACTTGGTTAAATTAATTTGACAAAGGGATGACACAAAGGCGACAAAGAGCGATCGCGGTTTTTCGTTTATTCTCAGAGATATGCCTATCCTGTTGAAATCGCAAATTTTCAGCAAAAATCGTGATAAAAATAAACCAAAAGCCACAAAAGATAATTTTTGCTCTGAGTATATTAAGTTTTAGCTTAAGTGCGATCGCTTGCACCTCTAAGCCAAAAAACTCTCAGCAGACGGAAAACCCAGGCCAACCCATCGTTGCACAAAACACAGCATCCCTGACCTCAGTCCCAACACCACAAGACAAAGCAATTCCTAGATACGAGCATATTTTTGTCATTGTCGAAGAAAATAAATCTTATAGCCAAATTATTGGCAGTTCCAATGCACCTATAATTAATCAACTAGCAAAAACCTATGGTTTGGCTAGTAACTTTTATGGCGAAGTCCATCCTAGCGAAGCTAACTATATAGCAATGCTTGGTGGTAGCACGTTTGGTATCCATGATGATGATGCTTTTTATTGCCAAGTAGGAAGTAAAGATAAGTTTTGTAGCTATTCTCAACGTCCTGACTACGTTAACCACACCATTACCGCTAAAAGCCTAATGGATCAACTAGAACACAAGGGTCTAACATGGAAAGGTTATTTTGAGGACATTCCTAGCCCAGGTTCTAAAGCAGTTTTTGCACCTAGCGTGACTAGGGCGTTGTATGCTGCAAAACATAACGGCTTCATCAGCTTTAAAAAAGTACAAGACGATCCGAATCTACTCAACAAGATTGTTGGTATTGACCAACTCACCAAAGATTTACAAACTGGGAATGTGCCTAACTATAGCCACATCATCTTTAATCAATGCCATGAAATGCATGGTTTAGCAGAATGTCCCGGACAGGAACAACTGATAAAAACTGGTGATACCATGATTGGTCAAGTTGTCAAACAAATTACCACATCTAAAGTTTGGGCTAGTTCAGGTAATAATGCGATCGTCATTACTTGGGATGAAGACAGCAACCCACATAACAAAAAAGAGACACAAGGTTGCTGCGGTTTTGACCCCAAAAGTCCAGCTAACTTTGGCGGTGGTCATATCGCCACGATTGTGATTACCAACCACGGAGCTAGAGGTGTAGTAGATAAAACATCATATAATCATTATTCCCTGTTACGAACTACCGAAGACGCTTTGGGAATTTATGAATACCTCAACGCTGCGGGTGATACAGCTAAAGGAGTCCAGCCGATGACAAATCTGTTTGGCAAAAAATAAAGTGTAGCAAAGTGAAGGCGGGGGAAAGGGTTTCCCGCGTCTCCCTCTCCTCTTCAATGATTCATGCCCATTGCTGCCCCATCACTCGTATGATCAGAATATCAGAAACACAATAACAGCCAGATTTTTACTGTAAAACATGGGCAGTATTTGGGAACTCGATTTTTACTCCCGTCCGATTCTGGACGAAAATCAAAAAAAAGTTTGGGAAGTATTAGTTTGCGAAAGTCCCTTGGATGTCCGCAGCAAAACAGATTCTCTGTTTCGCTATGCTAAATATTGTTCCAGTACTCAGGTAAATTCAGGTTGGTTGCGGACTACTTTACAAGAAGCCATTGACCAAGCACCAGAAGCGCCAATCAAAATCCGCTTTTTCCGCCGCCAAATGAACAATATGATTACTAAAGCCTGTGAGGATGTGGGAATTCCAGCCCAACCAAGCCGCCACACTTTGATACTCAACCAATGGCTAAAACAAAGAATGGAGGAGGTGTATCCTCATGAACCAGGGTATCAAGCAGTAACGAGTCCTTCCGTACGCTTGGAAAATCCTTTACCTCAAAGATTACCAGATGCTTTAGAAGGTAAGACATGGGTATTTGTCTCTTTACAAGCTTCAGAACTCATGGATATGCCAGAATGGGAAATTGGTTTTGGCGAAGCTTTTCCTCTAGACTTGGCGCAAGTATCACCGGAAACTCGCATTCCTGGTGTTTTGATATTCTCACCCAGAGCCTTACCAATTGCAGGTTGGATGTCTGGTTTAGATCTAGCTTACTTAAAATTTGACACAAGTGTTGGTTCAAGATTACTGTTAGAAACTGGTGTGACCGAAAGCTGGATTTTGGCAAATATCAAAAACCCGCAAACTTTAGCAGAAGCCAAAGGTTTTGAAACCGCCAAGCGAGAGGCTAATGGAGTGCATTTTATCGGTGTACAATCCGATCCTCAAGCAGAATCTTTTGCCGGATTTTGGCTGTTGCAAGAGGTCAATTTGCCGTAAATTAATGGCAGAGTATTGGGGGAATCACCATGAGGATCAACGCTAAGGGTAATGATAGTCTTGACAGAAGAAAGGATTAAGGATAAAGAATGAAGAAAGAATTGGTACAAGCCTGGTAAGTGGGCAAAAAATCAACACTTCAACTTCTTTAGGCGTTAACCCTAAAGCAAGCTGAAGGCTCAAGTTTTTCCTGGTTCAAGCCCCATCTCCTTGTAGGCTCGGTAATTTCATACTTCATACTTCATACTTCATGCTTCTGTTGACTCATTACTCATAAATCACCCAAAAGAGCAAGGGTTGATAGAGTCGATGATTTGGGATAATGAGCTGCGTTCATCTGCGATTCAAAATCCACAATCCACAATTTACCAAGGGTCATGGGTTCGGAAAATTTGTCACAAGATACGCTAGCAGAACATCTGCTGGATCTAGCCATTAAGTCTGGAGCAGAAGCCGCTGAGGTGTATCAGTCGCGATCGCTTTCTCGACCAATATTTTTTGAGGCTAACCGCCTCAAGCAACTCGAAACAAGCCAATCTGAAGGTACAGTACTGCGGCTGTGGCGTAACGGCCGTCCTGGACTGACTGTAGCTTATGGTTCTGTGGAACCGCAAGCGATGGTGGAACGCTCCCTCGCCTTGAGTCAACTCAATCAACCAGAATCGGTTGAATTGGTGGGTAACTCTGGGACATCCTACCCAGATTTGGGCAAAACTGTGCCCATCGAGGTTTTGGTAAACTGGGGCAAAGAAGCGATCGCCCTTGTTCGTGATACATATCCAGATGTACTTTGCAATAGCGACTGGGAATGTGATGTGGAAAATACTAGACTTGTCAATACAGCAGGTCTAGATTGTCACTACACAGATACAACTCTTAGCTGCTATATGTCAGCAGAATGGGTGCGAGGCGACGATTTTTTAAGCGTTTCTGATGGTCAAACCCAACGAGACGAACTCGATCCAGAGAAATTGGCGTATCAAATTCTACAAAGGTTAATTTGGGCGAGAGAAAACGTCTCATCCCCTAGCGGTCGGCTTCCCGTGTTGTTTACCTCAAAAGCGGCGGATATGCTTTGGGGTACAGTGCAAGCAGCGTTAAATGGCAAACGGGTACTAGAAAAAGCCTCCCCGTGGGGCGATCGCTTGGGTAAACCCGTTCTTGCGCCAAGCCTCACCCTTTACCAAGATCCAGACGCAGGGCCTTACAGTTGTCCTTTTGATGATGAAGGTTCCCCTACCAATTCTTTAGTATTTGTCCAGAATGGAATTCTACAACATTTCTATTGCGATCGCACTACCGGACGCCAACTAGGTATTGGCACCACAGGTAATGGTTTTCGCCCCAGTTTGGGTAGCTATCCCTCACCGGGTTTATTTAATTTTTTAATTCAGCCCAGTTCTGCATCACTACAAAATTTGATTCAGCAAATGGATGATGGCTTAATTGTGGATCAAATGCTGGGTGGAGGTGGTGGGATTTCTGGTGACTTTTCGATCAATATTGACTTAGGCTACCGGGTGCAAAAGGGTCAAGTAATTGGACGTATTAAAGATACGATGGTTGCGGGAAATATTTACTCAGCCCTCAAACAACTAGTAACCCTTGGAGGCGATGCTGATTGGAATGGTTCTTGTTACACTCCTTCTCTGATAGTAGAGGGACTCTCAATTACCAGTAGAAATAATTGACATCCTCCCCACCGCTCCTGTCGAATGGGGATTCCCAAGCTCATGCAAAGACGCATTCGACGGAGTTTTTCCCGCAGGGTAGACGCAAAGAAAGAGATAATCTTTTTTTAAGGAATTCCTTCAAAGAACGTCGCACAGATGAAAAGATTCGGCTGGGGTTAAGGCTTGATTTACCGGAAGTTATATCATGTTCGGATAAATACTTGTCATTGCGAGCGGAGCGTTCGCTTAGCGTCTCGTTCGCGGTAGCGTTGCGTAGCAAAGAGAAGCAATCCCAGCCCTTGCGATTGCTTCGTTTCGCTGGCAATGACGTTTGATAAGCGATCAAGCGAACATGATATTACTGGAGATACCAGAATTGATGTACGTCCGGAGGAATTTCCCGCAGCTGTGGCGATTACCGAGGAAGCGGGATTGAAACTTCGGGACTGGAAAAAAGATGAAATATAGCAATTTGGTTTGATTATTGAAAAAATCTCAGTATCTGTAGGGTGGGTAATGCCCACCAAACCTGTATACGGTGGGCATTGCCCACCCTACGTATATGTTCAAAAATCAAATAGGAATCCTACAGCATAGTGGATTATCAGAGAGTATTTTGCAAATCGCTCTCAAGTTAGAGAAAAATTCTCTGCTATGGCAGAAGATTTTCTGGCTCTACCTAAGTATCTTATTCGGTGAGCGAACAAATAGCAACAAGCAAGCAGAAGAAGCACAGACATGAATAATACAGATAATAATTCAGAGCAAAATACAACATCTACTGAAGCGAACATTGTTTCTCTGACATCATCTAACGAACCGAAGCAAATGACGCGTGTCATTAAAATAGATGGTCAGCGTCCAGTTGACCCTAGTGATTTAGAAATTGAGTATACTATCGATATTGATGGTCAACGTCCAATTGCCAAAAGCGATATTCAATCAGATCAAACAATAGACATAGATGGTCAGCGTCCGATTGCTAAGAGTGATTTTCAGGATCGGGAAATGCTAGCTGTAGACGGCTTGCGTCCAGTTGATCCAAGCGATTTAGAGGTTAAGGATACTCTGGAAATTGATGGTCAACGTCCAATAGCTAAGAGTAACTATGAGGTTAAAGATACCCTTGATATTGATGGTCACCGTCCCATAACTTCCAATAATACAGAAAAGCTGGAAATTACAACAGATTATGTTGATTAAAAATTGAAACAATTACTTGGACATAGATTCTAAATCTTGTAGTACAGCACTGGCAGATTGATAGCGATCGCTAAAATGGTAACGCACCATCTTATCTAAAATCGCTGCCAACTCTTCGCTAACTTGCGCGTGAGAACGCCAAATCGCATTACCTGTTTCTTGATCTGGGTGAATTTCTTGCGGTTGTATCCCTGTCAGCGCTTGAATTCCAATCATCCCCAAAGCGTAAATATCACTACACAAACGCGGATGTCCCGCAAATTGTTCTGGTGGTGCATAACCCCGCGTTCCAATAGCTACTGTTGCTAATTCTGTTTCTTCACTATTTGGCGGTTGCATTAATTTAACTGCACCAAAGTCAATCAAGACTAAGCGATTATCTTCAGCAGAACGAATAATATTAGTCGGTTTAATATCTCGATGAATTACGCGATGCTCATGCACAAATTCTAAAACCTCTAACACTTCTTTGAGCATATTAATTACCACCTTTTCTTTTTGTAATCCCGTTACAGGTGGTAACTCTTCACTTAAAGTATGCCCAGGAATATACTGTTCTACTAAATAAAATTCTTGATTATCCTCAAAGTAAGCGAGTAATTCCGGTATTTGCTGATGTTTACCCAAAGCTTCTAAAATTTCGGCTTCTGTATTAAATAATCTTCTCGCAACTTGCAAAAATTTTGTATCCCGCCGTGCTGGCATTAACTGTTTAACTACACAAGTAGGATTACCAGGACGTTGAGTATCATTTGCTAAATAAGTACAACCAAAACCACCAGAACCAAGAATTTTAGAAATTTGGTAGCGTCCACTCAAGAGGAAATCACCTGTGGTTTTTTCTGGTGTGACAATTTTGGGAAAATGATGATGTTCGTCGTGAATTCTTGTAGAATCTACTTGAGTTTCTTTTAAGAGAATATCTAACTGTTCAATTACCTCTTTTTGTTGTTCAACTTGCTGAATAATTAACTGAGTTTGCTGCTGAGTTTGATAAGTAATGTAAGCCCTAACACTCATACCAGTAATCAGCAAAGTCAGGGCTGATGGAATCAAAGGAACCCATCCAGAAAGGAGAAACAAACCAAAGCAGATACCCACCAAAACTATTAAAGTTGTACCACCTGCGATCGCCAATAGCAAAGGATGTCGCGATCGCCAAGCCAAAGTACCACCCATCAATCCCCAAGCCCAGATCCACAGGAATTCAGCCCAGTCAGGCCAATCCCAAATCAGGGATCTAGCATCCAATACAGTACTGATAATTTGGCTAGCTATTTGGGCATGAATATATACTGTAGACATTCTAGCGGGTTGTTCTGTTGCCGCACTGTAAGGCGTATACAACCCCGGATGAACACTAGCAGCAGTAGTACCAATAATTACCAAACGGTCTTTGAATAGCTCGGGATTGACTTGATTAGTCAGAACTGCTGTTAAACTAACCTCCTGGGCAAAGTGCGCTGGGTGACGGTAATTTAACAGTAATTGGTAGCCTTTAGCATCTAAATTTGTGTAGCTGCCATAATTAGGTGTTAAAATTGGGAAAATAGTTTTACCCAGAGAAAAATGGTTTTTATCGGGAAAATCTAATTCAACCCCAGATTTTTCTAAGTAACTGATGGCTGTTAAGGCTGCAAATGAAAATCGCGTTTTACATTTTTTATCTTGATGTTGTGCAAATAACAAACTCCGCCGGATAATTTGATCGTTCTCGCTATCAGGAATTAAATCGTTATAGCCGACATTATCTATAGGGAAATTGGGCGGTGGTGAAATTTCTGCTCTCCCCATGCTACTTAATAAACAAGTAGCGATAATATGATTGCGATTTCCAATCCCATCAGCTAAATTTAGTTGTGTTGGTCGGTAAATATTTAAACCAATGACACGGGGTTGATAAGACTGTATTTTTTTTAGTAGCTGATTGATTGTATTATCTGATAACGGCCACTGCTCACGCTCCAGATCGTTTTCAGTAATTGTCACCAGCAGAATGCGGCGATCGGGACTTTGTACAGGACGCGATCGCAGCATTTGATCGTAAACTTTTAATTCCCAAGACTCTAACCATTTCAGTTCGCGAACTCCCCAGACTAAAGCTGTCACCCCTACACTGCTGACGAGAAGAATTTGCAGCCATTTCTCTGTAGACGAAGTCTCGCGATCGTTATGATTTTTTGTAAACGCATGTCGGAGTTTTTCTAATATTCCACTAATCACGGGATTGCGGCACTAGCCTAAATTTGGTAGATGTTTAGGATCTGAAATATAACTATTTCAGGCTTTGGATTAACCCAAGCTTTATTTAATGTAGCAATTTATAGTCACATTTCCTAGTAACCACTAAAATGCTTGAAAATCAAGTACTTAAGCCCTGACTAGATAATTCATAAGCACCAAGCAATCAAAAACGAAGCTGCTATATAGGAAAAAGCTTCAATTAAACCAGCCCCAAGATTAGGAATTTCCTGATTGACGATTTCATCAGAAATTTTCACTCCCGGTACTAAAATTAAATCAGCTAACCAACGAATTGCTACCAGTGAACCTAATGAGAATAAGAGTAACAAACCATACTGGGTGAAACTGACAATCCAGTTTTCAAATTCAGCTGAAAAAGCGACTCTGACAATATTTCCTGTAGCAATGAGTAACCCAGCTAAAGCTACACCCGCAGCGGGGTTATTGCGCTTTTCTATTTCTGCAAACACATTATATTTAGTGATTCGCGGATAGGCGAAACTTACTATTACTAGTAATATCAAACCAATTAACCAACATACCAATGCTACTAACCAGCCACCGCTTTCGCCTGCTAAAGCTGCACTTAAAATCAATCCATTAGCGATATGGTTTCCTGCTTCTACACTAGCAGCACCAACGTTACGGTCTTGAATAATTTCTCGTTCACAATTAAAGTGACGCAAAATGAATCTATCACCTACCCATGCACCCACCAACATTAATAAAATTACTGTTGCACCGTAAGACATTAAATTCAGTGCTTTATCTTGCCAACTAACTGCACTTTGACCGAGAACACCGCCTAAAGCAATTATCATACCAAAATAGTAACCTACTAAAGCAATAGCTACAGCCGGGTTATCTTTCACAAATAGTTCTAAATTCAATTCTATTCGCCGCCGAAACAGCTTTTGATAAGCTAACTGTCCCAGCCAAAATAAGCCAAAACCGACTACTAGCTCTAGTAAAATAACTCCTAATTGAGTGAATGAATTGATAATTTTCTCGTTCATCTGTTACCACCTGCCAGATTTTGGAATAAGCTAATTAGGGTATCAGCCAACTGGTCATAAAAAAAGTAATCGTGAGCGCCTATAGTAGTTATATGTGTACCACCAAACTGACTTTTAAATTGCGAAAATTTAGCATAACTATGATTTGCATCGTGGGTAAAGCCATAGAAATCATAGAATTGACAACCCCGCAATTTTGCTCTTTGCATTGCTTCCCAGTGTAAGCTGTAGTTTGCCATAACTTTTGGATGGGCTAAACTACGTCCACCATATAAATATGTAGCTACATTACCGCAATATACAACTAAAATTGCTGCTAATATCTCACCTTGCCAATAAGCTAAACCAATTTCTGCCATATTAGATGCAAATAAAGTTTGGCAAAGATTGATAAAAAAGCCATAGGGTTCGCCAAAAAACCGCTGACGCTGTACAGTTTCCCAAAACAAGTTATAAAATAACGGTATTGTTTGAGAATTACGGCTGAATTCGGTTGTGACACCATAGCGTTGACTCAGTCGGATATTGTAGCGTCCCTTCGGCTTCATCGCTGCTAATATTTGGCTGATTTCCGGGCGTAAATCTATTAATAAAGTTTCCGCTGGTAGTAAATCAGCAGGTGCGCGGACAAAGTTTTTTAGGTAATCAGGTTTTACAGGCCATAGTGGTTCAATTCGCAGTGCGATCGCTCCTAATTTCTGCGCTAATTCTTCAGCTTTATTTAATAAAAATTCTAAGCTTTTTGCTTGTAAAATATCTGGTAAAATTGGCGCACCCGGAGCAATTAGTAAGTTAGCTTTCTGAGCATGGGGATATAAATAATATATACATCCTCCTAATAGCGTATTATTAACAAATAAGCCATAGCGAAAGCTTTTATAACCCTCTATTTCTTTAAAATCTGCCCAAGTAGAAGTTTGCATAAAGCAACTGTAGGGCAAATTTTTCACCAGCTTATCCCAGTCATCATACTCTGCTTTATTTAATTCCCTAATCGTTAATTTTAATTCTTCTTTTGCTAATTTATTTTTGTTAGCATTATTTATTTTCATGAATTATATTATTCTCAAATGAAGTTGAATATGGCTATTAATAGCTTTTTACAGGATGATAAAAATTCTCCCGCACTCAATTTTTCTCTAACCTCTAACCTAGATTGTTCTCTGTTCCTAATAAGGTTAGATAAATTGCTTTTGAACCGCAGAGAACGCCGAGAACGCCGAGAGTAAAACAACGATTTTTAAATTCACCTTGAAAAGGTTATCTATATTTTAAAAATCAAATATAAATCTTAAGAATATAAACTTCAATTCCTCCTTCTGCTATCTGCTCACTGAGCGAAGTCGTTCGCGTAGCGTCTCCGACAGGAGAAGTGTGCCCACTGCCTTCTTTAATCATCTCTTGGGCGTGAGAATAAAGTACTTAACCAAATTCCGCCTATGGTAGTCAATATAAAGCCTGTAATTTTCTTATCAAAGCTTCCTCCATCGCTGGTATAATAATCTCCACTAGTGCTACTACTTCTACCACTAGAAGAAAAACCTTTAGCAAATACCGAATCTGGTGCGACTAAATTTGCCATTAATAGCGTTACCGATAGTAAAGCAATAAATTCTAAAGTTTGCGGGGGTAGCTTGGCTAGATGCTCATTAGCATTAACTTTATCGGCTAATTTTTGTAATTCGCTGGCAATTTGTGGTGGTAAATCCTGCGCCCTTGCTAACAGACTATTCAATAACTTTTTAATATCAATTTCTGCCAATAATTCTTTGATATTTGCTAGCCATGATGATGTCATATTTTGGCTATGGTAGCGATGACGCACAGGTAAATATCGATTTATATCCGGTAAATTTTCCTGGGCTGGTGAATCAGCGTAAATATTTTCTATCCAAAACTTTGCTACTGATTCTAAATCGAGAAAATCACCTGCTCCGATTTGGGCTGTCCCCAGTTCTGCAATATCTAAAAAATTAATGCTAGCGTTAGATTCTAAGTTCAAATTTTCTTGATTAGATAGGGAATTTAGCAGATAATAAAATAATTGCGGACTTTCTAAAGTGTGAATCATTACCTCATGACGAGATTCGGCGATCTCACTCTCAAATACAAAGGCTTGGAGTAGCTCGCTATGAGTAAGAAAATGTAAATTTTCTGGTAAATCAACTATTTCTATTTCATCTCGCCTAATTACTTGAGGTGAGGCTAAAAAGAAGCCCCAACTACCATAACCATGCTCAAAAAATGAAGGGATAGTTAGGTGTAAAGGCTTTACTGTCAACTCTGCTGCTAGCAGTGTTTGATATAAACACCAAAAACCCATTGTTCTTTTTTCTGGAGAAACACCATTAGTGCAAATTACTCCAGCAGGTATCAAAACACGATTCAATTGTTGAAACCATTCCCGACTGTATATCCTTGTATCCTCTGAGGAATGGGGATAGGTAAAATCACAAATAATCACATGATAGTAATTATTTGGTAATTGCGAAACAAATTCAAAGGCTTCTTGATGATATACAGTTACCTTATCTGCCTCTAAACTGCCCAAATTATAAGGTTTAAATACAGTTGTAGCTAGTTCTAAAACTTCGGGATTATAATCAACTAAATCAATTTTTTGAATTTGCGTAAATCGTAATACATCCCTTACTGCTAAACCATCACCACCACCACAAATCAGCACACGTAAAGGTGTTTGGGGAAATCTGAGACTTGTTAAAGTTATTGCCGGAATTACCAAATATTCATGATATATTGCCTCATCAGCAGTATCAAACTGCAAATCTCCATTTATATAAAAGGCAATACCGTCATCATGCTGTTCAATAAATAATGAATTAGGCATTGGCTATTTATCCAAATATCATCATAATAATTCCTACAAATAATAGCACTAATGCCATTGCTACCTGCACAAAATAGCCTATATTACTCATCCAACCGTTCTGATTTTGTCCTACTGATTGTTGAATATCGGAAAATTCATCAGGACGCACAACTTTAGTAGAATAAATATCTATTTGATGGTATTCAAGAGCTTCAATCGCTAAATTCATTTGATGTTCTTGATCCCAGTAATCCCAAGTAATCCGAGATTTCATTTGTCCCTCTGACTGAAAATTACCTTCAGTTTGAGACTCGAAATAATAAGACTTATAAAAAAGCGTTAATTCTGGGTATGGTTCGGCGTGGGATTGCATTTCGTCCCATAGCCTAGGTACGATATTTTCTTGTGAATCTGGGAGGATTAAGCGAGGATTTTCTAATGGATTGGCAAGATACCAAGTTACAGATACAGGCGTTTTATCTGGATCAAATTCTCTCAATAAGTAATATTGAGAACCACCTTTGGAACTCAACAACCACTCATCAGTTAAATACCCTTGGGGATCTTGATATGTACTGTAGTCTTCTATGTTCCAATCGACACCATGATATTTCACGCGATCGCCTGGACGTAACTCTTGAAGTTGTGTTTGAGTAACAATAGTCGCCATACAAATTGAAATATAAGTTAAATAAAATTAAAGAATTAGCAAGCAGGAAGTAAAGTAAAACACTCTTGACGAAATTATTTTTATAATATTGCACCACTAGCTTTGAGGGCAGAGTATTAACATAGTTTTTCTTTTGTACATATTTCATCATTGATAGGGATTAGGGGCTAGGGACTAGGTACATGTAGCCGCACACTTCAATGGTGACAGCGACGACAGAAAACAAGCCCTAGAGAGATGAGGGAGACAAATGACGGTTGACTGTTGACAAATTTTACTTAAATGTACGCAGTTTAATTACTCTGAGTTATGATACCAGGCACTACAGGGAAATCACTGCTGCGATCTACCTGAGTAGCTTCAAGTTCTCCGTACTTGAATCGCTACCCTGGACACAAACTGCAAAAAACCCGATTCGGCTTTCATTTGGGAAGGTGCGTTATGGAAATTAGTCCTAACACAGCGAAAATCTCGGATGGTGCAACAAAACGGGATTTAGAGTGATTAAATCACTTGTGTGTACAATGTAGACTTCAGTCGGGGGATGAGCTAAACATGTGATTTTATAATTTGGTAAATTTTGCTAGCCGTGTCCATTTCTGCAAAAACATTTCCGATCTGGGGATTTTTCTCGTTAGTAACCAATGGCCTGCTGATGTTGGCGGTTATACTGCTAATTTGGCAACAGCAGAGATTCACCAATAATGTTGATGAGACAACTGCGGTAACAGTCAGTGACACCCAGACTGATAAACCGGAGTTAGGCCCCCGTCACCAGCTAAATTACCAACAATGGGTAGACATTCTCAAAAAAGAAGCCAAGGCGACTGTGGAAAAACCTCCTCAGCATCTGAGCATACTAGTGGGAGATTCTTTAAGTCTGTGGTTTCCTCCAGAGTTGTTACCTGAAGACAGAAATTGGCTAAATCAGGCAATTTCTGGTGAAACTAGCGAAGGAATTTTGAATAGATTGCATTTATTTGACCGTACACAGCCAGAGGTGATTTACCTCATGGTGGGAATCAATGACTTACTTCGAGGCTTAAGCGATGAAACAATTTTAGAGAATCAAAGACAAATTATCCGTTACTTGCGAAAGGTACATCCGCGATCGCAAATATTTGTCCAGTCAATTTTGCCACATGGCGCAGAAGAATCAACTTGGGAAGGACGAGAGGAACTGTTGAAGATTAAGAACAATCGTATTCAGCAGCTAAATCAGAAATTGCAAACTATAGCCACAAACCAAGGTGCTAAATATCTCGATTTATATACCTTGTTTACCAATCAACAAGGTAATCTTCACCGCGAATTCACCACCGATGGCTTACATCTGAGTCCCCAAGGCTATCTAGTCTGGCGTACTGCTTTGCAGATTTCTACTCAGCAAGCATTAGAACACCATCAGGCGAAAGTGGGAAGATGAAGAAGATGGGGGAGATGAGGTAGTGACATCTCCCTTGTCCCCCTTGTCCTTTCATCCATCTCATCCCCCTCATCTGCTAAATTCTCACATCATTAGCGTCTCGAAGAGAGAAAATGAGAAATGGTGAACTTACTAGAAAAATCCAATGGATACAAAAGCTTTTAAACGTAGCCTGCAACAATCGGAAAACTATAATCGCAAAGGTTTTGGTCATCAAGCAGAAGTAGCTACCCAGTTACAGTCAGAATATCAAAGTAACTTGATTCAGCAAATTCGCGATCGCAACTACACCCTGGAACAAGGAGATGTGACAATTTATTTAGCCCAAGCCTTTGGTTTCTGCTGGGGTGTAGAACGTGCAGTAGCAATGGCTTATGAAACCCGTCAACACTTCCCAAGCGATCGCATCTGGATTACCAACGAGATTATACACAATCCCTCAGTGAATCAACGGATGCAGGAGATGGAAGTACAATTTATTCCGATGGTTGCAGGTCAAAAAGATTTTTCTGTAGTTGGGAATGAAGATGTGGTTATCTTACCAGCCTTTGGTGCCAGCGTTCAAGAAATGCAAATTCTCCATGACAAAGGCTGCAAAATTGTTGATACAACTTGTCCTTGGGTATCGAAAGTTTGGAATACTGTAGAAAAGCACAAAAAAGTCGATTATACCTCAATTATCCACGGTAAGTATAAGCACGAAGAAACAGTTGCCACTAGTTCCTTTGCTGGCAAATATTTAATTGTGTTAAATATGCGGGAAGCAGAATATGTCAGCAACTATATTTTAAATGGTGGCGATCGCGAAGAATTTCTGCAAAAATTTGCTAAAGCTTGTTCACCTGGCTTTGACCCAGATACAGATTTAGAAAGAGTGGGAATTGCTAATCAAACCACCATGCTCAAAGGCGAAACCGAACAAATTGGTAAGCTGTTAGAGCGAACAATGATGCAGAAATATGGCCCCACCGAAATCAATGCACATTTCCAAAGCTTCAACACTATTTGTGACGCTACCCAAGAACGCCAAGATGCAATGTTGGAATTAGTGGAACAAAACCTAGACTTGATGATAGTAATTGGCGGATTTAATTCATCAAATACCACCCAATTGCAACAGATAGCTTTTGAACGGGGAATTCCTTCTTATCACATCGATTCTGTTGAGCGCCTGAAATCAGAAAAGTTAATTGAACATCGACAATTAACCGGAGATATAGTTACCACAGATAACTGGTTACCTGATGGTAAAATAGCTGTAGGCATTACTTCCGGCGCTTCTACTCCCGATAAAGTAGTAGAAGATGTCATTGAAAGAATTTTTGCTTTGAAAGCTACAGTTTTGGCGCTGTAAATTTTGCAATCATTACACCTAACCAGATGAATTATCGGGGGTTTAGCAATGCTAAACCCCTACATCTATGTCGGTAATTAAACAACAACAGTTTCCCGTCCCCCGAACTGCCGTCTCAGTTAGAGTCAACCTTTCAATATAATTGCCCAATGTCCAGTCAACCGCAGACTTAACTGTATCTTTGCCACCTGCATCGCCGCCTGCACCATTATCTTCACTAACAACATCATCAGCGCTATCAACAATGTATGTATCATTACCAGAACCACCAGACATAATATCGTTGCCACTACCACCATCAAGGCTATCGTTCCCTGTACCAGCATTGAGAATGTCATTACCCTCATAACCGTAAAGGCGATCGGTGCTAGTAGTGCCATTGAGGATGTCGTCAGCTACTGTACCTTTAATAGTTGCCATTGTTTTATTCCTTTTAACTATTTAATTCTTCACGAGAAAATTGTGTACTTAGGGCACAATTCCTATGCTACAAAGTACGATGATCAAGCGATCGCTCTCCTCATATATAAAAAGCGCTCACTAACAACATCGCTCAGGCTATCAACGGCTCAGGCTATCAACGATGTATGTATAGCCATACAGAGATGATTAGGGGTTTAAGTATTGCTTAACCCCTAATTGAGTAATTGCGCGATCGCTATTAAGCAACAACTAGAAAATTCGCAGCGCTGATTGTGCGATCGCCAAAATATGGATTCACTAATTGTGCAAATTGTACTTGAGCAAATCCAGTTCCACTTCCATCAGAGTCAAAGTACAAAGCACCTGTAATATCGTTGTAGATAAATCGCTGATTGCTATTATTAGCCGCCGCACCAATGGTAAATTGACTTGATGAGAGTACGCCGACTGATAACCCACCACCAAAACCAGCAGCAGATACCTGAATTAAATCAGAAGCTTCATCTGTTGTTTCAAAAGCAGTAATGGTATCAATCCCCTCATTGTAATTATTGAAGACAAAAGTATCATTATTTATATTGCCAGAGAGATAATCATTGCCATTGCCACCAGTGATAATATCATTCCCATAGCCCCCATACAGGGTATCATCTCCATCGCCACCATTGATAATTGTGGTAAGTTCATCCTCGCTATATTGCGCCAAGAAGTCATTACCACCACCACCATTCAAGGTATCGCCACCACCATCGCCAGAATATAGGGTGTCGTCGCCATCGCCTCCTTGAAGATAATCGCTGTAGGCTGAACCATTGACAAAAAATCTTTCAATACTTGAGAAACTAATCGTTTCATCACCAATAATCGAGCCATTAGTCTTGGTTTCATCTGAGAAGCTCATGACTAGCGGACGGTTGTTGAATGAACCGCCATTTTCATCGTAACTCGCGGACAACAAATCGTTACCTGCACCGCCATTAATTGTATCATTGCCACCATAGCCAGCAGCTAGTGTATCGTCACCATTGCCGCCTTGAAGATAATCGCTGGAACGTGTACCAATGATAAAAAACTTTTCGATACTAAAGAAAGTAATCTTGTCAGTACCCGATGTAATTGAGCCATTAGTAGTGGTAGCATCCAATGTCATGGTGATGCCACTTTTAGCATTATTGTTCAACACAAACAATTCATCGTTACCTGCACCGCCCTTAATCGTATCATTGCCAACACCGCTAGAGAAGGTATCGTTGCCATTGCCTCCTAAAATATTGTCATCGTAGCTTGTACCTTGAATATTAAATCTTTCGATACTTTGGAAACTAACTTTGTTTGTGCCCGCCGTAATTGTGCCATTAGTAGTGGTAGTATCCAATGTCATGGTTATGCCACTACTACCACCAGCGCTAAAGGATAACTCATCCTTACCTGCGCCACCGCTAATCGTATCATTGCCTCTGCCCCCGGATAAGGTATCGTCGCCATTGCCTCCTTGAATCTTTTCATCTTGGCTTGTACCTTTAATATTCAACCTTTCGATATTTTGGAAGCTAATCTTATTAGTACCCGCTGTAATTGAGCCATTAGTGGTGGTTGCATCCAAAGTCATGGTGATGCCACCATTAGCATCAGCGTAATCAACATCCAAGTAATCGTTAAGAGTACCACCGTCTACAGTCTGAGTTACTAAGGAAGCTGTATTAGCAGCGCCTAAAAAGAAGGAGTCATTACCATCCCCCCCGGAAAACTTATTAGCCCCACTAGCCGCTATACCCGAGAAGTCATAGCTATGATAAAATGTATCATTCCCAGCCCCACCAGAGAGAGTATTTTTGCCACTAGAGCCAAAAATATCAAAGATGTCATTTCCCGCATTACCACTGACGGTGTTATTACCTGAGGAATATGCGATCGACAACCGATCATCCCCAGACCCCCCGTTTAGGGTATTATTACCGCTGGAACTACCAGCAGATAAGTAGTCATTTCCCCCATCACCACTGAGGTTGTTATTGCCTGAGGAACCGGAAATATTTAAGTTATCATCCCCAGATCCCCCCTTAAGGGTATTATTCCCCGTGGAATCATCAGCATATATGTTGTCTTTTCCCGAACCACCGTCTAAATAATTACTTGTGTTTGCATAGTAAATACTTAGGAGGTCATTGCCGCCTTCTCCGTACAGGCTGTTCAGACCTTGAACGTCAGAGATGAAGTCATTACCATCGCCGCCGTAGATTTTGTCATTACCTACCCCACCATACAATGTGTCTGCCCCAGCGAGTCCTTTGAAAGTGTCATTGCCACCATCGCCTCCACTCAGGACATCATTACCATTGCCTCCTTGAATATTGTCATCGTAGGTTGTACCGCTAATATTAAAGCTTTCGATATTCTTAAAGCTAATTTTGCTTGTACCTGCGATAATTGTGCCACTAGTAGTCGTGGCATTTAAACTCATGGTTATGCCAGCTTTAGCAAGATAGTAATTAACGGACAAAACATCTTTACCCGCACCACCGTTAACCGTATCATTGCCACCAAAGCCAGGATCAAGGGTATCATCACCATTGCCGCCTTGAATATTTTCATTGTAGGCCGTACCCCTGATATCAAACCTTTCGATATTCTGGAAGTTAATTTTGTTTGTACCAGCAGTAATTGAGCCACTAGTTGTGCTTGCATCTAAACTCATGGTGATGCTACTGTTAGCATCATAGTAATTAACAGACAACACATCGTTACCAGCACCCCCATCTACTGTCTGAGTAACTAAAGAGGCTGTATTACCTGCGGATAAAAAGAACGAGTCATTACCATCCCCCCCAGAAAACTTATTAGCTCCCTTAACTGCATCAGCATAAAAACTATCATCCCCAACTCCGCCATTCAGGGTATTTTTGCCGCTAGAGCCATCAATAATAAAGATGTCATTTCCCGCATCGCCATTGAGGATATTATTTCCTGAGGAATTTTTGATATAGAATCGATCATCCCCAGATCCCCCCTTAAGGGTATTATTGCCGCTGGAATTATCAGCTTCTAAATAGTCACTACCTGATCCACCGTCTAAAAGATTACTTTGAGATGAAGATGATACAATTAGCCAATCATTACCGCGTTCTCCGTAGAGGCTGTTGTTACCTTGATTGTCGTCCAGGTAGTCATCATCATCACCGCCGTAGAGTTTGTCGTTACCTAATCCTCCTTGTAATGAGTCTGTCCCTGCAAATCCTTTGAGGGTATCATTACCAGCAGCCCCGGACATGGTGTCGTTGCCTTGTCCACCATCTAGCAGATCGTTTCCTGTATCCCCGTTGAGGATGTCATTACCTTCATAACCATAAATGCGATCGCTGCTAGTAGTTCCATTGAGGATGTCATCAGCAGCAGTACCTTTAATTGTTGCCATTGTTTTATTCTATTTATGAATGAATTATCCAGTTGAAAACTCTGTGCTGAATACAGAATTTAAATTGCACAAAGCGCGGAAAGTTTAGTTTTAAACTTTTCGTTAATATTTATTACAGATTTAAGTAGCATTGTGTTTTTATGGTAAGTCTGTGTGGGATTGAGTAATTCCGATTTGTCCATGAGTAATTACCTATATGCAAAGCAACAATTTTAGAGTTTGCGCATGGGCTGATAGAGCGATCGCTCACCTCATAACTAAGTCGGCGATGCATCAAATTATGTTACAAACCGCAAACATGCTTGCAACCTTACCAATGACAAAGGATAATCCTTGCCAGTATTTTCATTGCACCTTTCATTAGCTACACAATTACTTACAAATAATTTTTGGCTGGTCTTAGCCTCAAAATTAATTTATAAACTGAGTATTTTTTTACCATAAATTATCCAAACACTTACGAACTTTATCCAATCTTTAAAATCCCGGCAATTGGCCAATGAATTAATATAAATTCCTTGCCATAAAATCTCAAAAAATAGTTATATGGTTGCAAAAGTTAGTTTGTATCAGTACAAAAGAAAAATTTGTCTGATTTTATAGCTTGTTCAAAAAATTTAATTATAAAACGTCTTTGAAAATGATATAGCAGTCGCAGGCTAGTCGGTAAACCTATCTCCGGCGCTGCTTTAAGTTTGTACTACCATCAATAAATTTACAGTATTTTCAACCCACTCTCTTGAGCTTACAGTAACCTATCTTGAGGTTGTACTATTTAGGGTGTACGCTTAATGACATCAATAGCTGTCTTTAGCCAATCTATGTAAGTTTGTTCTCTTTGTACCACCAACTCTAGTACAAGCCGTTGCATAATTTGCTCACGATTTGCATCTTCGTCTAGCTTTGGTAGGTGAATATTATCACACTCAGCCAATTTTTTGCTGCGTACAGCTAACTGCTGTTCAAGCAATTTCATAATAGCCGTGTTCGATAATTGTGCAGCGAAAAATAATTGCACTAGCAATGGTTCTCTTACTGTCGGTAAGGGCTGATGGCATTGTAACCAGCGGCTAAATTCCGCTTTTCCAGCTTCTGTGACAGAATATACTTTGCGGTTTGGGCGATCGCTCTGAATCTCAATGCTACAACTTATCCAACCCTGTTCAACCAATTTATCAAGGGTTCTGTAAATCTGTGCCTGGTCTGCTGGCCACAAGTGTGCAACGCATTGATCAAAGCAGCTAGTTTTCAGGTCGTAACCTGTCATCTCCTCTTGCTGAAGTAAACCAAGAATTGTGTGGGCTAGGGACATAGGTGGTTTTCCGAAGCTAAAGTAGGGGAAACTCTATCTATTACTTTTTACATGATCTCATGCTATTATAAGACTAATCATATATAAGAGTTAACAAATATGGATGTGAATTAAGGTGTGCTTCTGGAAATTAAACCAGCTACCACTTGTGAGCATCTAAATTTTATGACTTGAGTTAAAGAAAGTTTGATGCTTGTCCAGTGCAGATTCAGGCTATCTGAACGTTCTGCCTTTTACCTACACTCGAATTGAAAAATAGTATACCAAGGAGAATTTATGACAACTCAAACACAAACGATGCGAACAGTCGCAGGAATCATCAATAGTGTACAAACGCTAGAAGGTGAAGGAATGCTGGTGCGTCGTCCATTTCCCAAGAGTACCTTTACCGAGTTTGACCCCTTTCTCCTGCTGGATGAATTAGGCCCTGTTGACGTTGCACCTGGTCAGGCGAAGGGAGCGCCAGATCATCCTCACAGAGGATTTGAAACGGTCTCCTATATTTTAGAAGGGAGTTTTGAACATAAAGATTCTCAAGGTCATGCAGGAAAACTTAGTGCTGGCGATGTGCAATGGATGACAGCCGGAGCAGGTGTCGTCCATTCAGAAATGCCAGAACGGGAATTTGCTCAAAGCGGCGGACGAATTCATGGATTGCAACTTTGGGTCAATCTACCTAGTCGTGACAAGATGATCAAACCCCGCTATCAGGAAATTGCCGCAGCCAGAATACCTACTGCTCAAACAGATGATGGTTTAGTGAAGGTAAAAGTGATAGCTGGAGAAGCTTTAGGAAGCAGATCTGCGATCCAAACCCAAACTCCGATTATGTACTTACATTTCACACTTCAACCAGGAGCGATCGCAGTTCAGCCTGTCCCAAAAGAATACAATGCTTTTATATATGTGCTTAATGGAGAAGGCTTGTTTGGTGCAGAAAAAGAACTAGCAGGAGATGGACAAATGGTATTGTTTGCAAAAGACGCTGAGGAAGTAGCGATCGCAAATTCATCGAACGCCACACCATTAGATGTACTACTCATCGCTGGTGTACCGCTGAACGAACCAGTTGTTCGCTACGGTCCATTTGTGATGAATACTGAAGCCGAAATCATTCAAGCAATTGCAGACTATCGTAACGGGAGGATGGGTTCCATTGACTTCTAACACACTTCTACAAAGAATCAATCAACAGCAATTTTTACGGAATTTGCGCAACAAATTCCTCAGCTTGCACTCCAGCTTGCTGGACACAGAACGTATTGCTTACGAACAAGTACGTGGCAGAGTATCAAGTACAGAACTTCTACAACTAGTCATCGATCATGAACAATTTGCTTGGTTACATCACATTTCTGAGCTAGTTGTGCAAATTGATGAAATGCTCGCAGCAGATGAACCCATATTACCAGGATCTGTCCAAAAGTTAATTGCCGATGCTCGTAAGCTAATCGTACCCTCAGAGTTAGGTAATGCTTTCGCCAGAAAGTACTATGTTGCTCTCCAGCGTGAACCTAGTGTTGTATTAGCACATGCAGAAGTATCACAGCTTCTGGCATCTAAGTAAGTCATGGAAAGGATTCATGACATCATTTGCTAGTCGTCAAACTTACTACTGGCAATCTCGTCTATCAATCCCACCTTCCACAAGGTGGGATGAGCTTATCTATATATAAATACTGCATTGACCACAGTTGTGAGCGATCGCTGTCCACAATTCACTATTCTCTGTTTTGAACTGCCCATTCCCTAATTCTCCTACAGCCATATTATCAGGTAACACCGGAAAGCCTTGCGGCAACAGTAAATTCAAAATTTTCCCAAAATTTTTGAGCAAACCCCTTGACGAAACCAAAAAGGACTTGCTATCTTAAATAAGTGCCGAGGCGAGATAAAGCCGAAGCAACCGAACCGAGAAAAACAAATACTTTGAAAGCTTAAGAAAAAACCAATCCTCGTCAATAGGTTTTTTGAGATATCTCAAAATTTAACCAAAAATTATAGCAGGATTTCCGAAAGCGAAAGTAAATTTCGGAAAGGCAAACTCAATTGAAACAAAATGGAGAGTTTGATCCTGGCTCAGGATGAACGCTGGCGGTATGCTTAACACATGCAAGTCGAACGGTCTCTTCGGAGATAGTGGCGGACGGGTGAGTAACGCGTGAGAATCTAGCTTCAGGTCGGGGACAACCACTGGAAACGGTGGCTAATACCGGATGTGCCGAAAGGTAAAAGGCTTGCTGCCTGAAGATGAGCTCGCGTCTGATTAGCTAGTAGGTGTGGTAAGAGCGCACCTAGGCGACGATCAGTAGCTGGTCTGAGAGGATGATCAGCCACACTGGGACTGAGACACGGCCCAGACTCCTACGGGAGGCAGCAGTGGGGAATTTTCCGCAATGGGCGAAAGCCTGACGGAGCAATACCGCGTGAGGGAGGAAGGCTCTTGGGTTGTAAACCTCTTTTCTCAAGGAAGAAAAAAATGACGGTACTTGAGGAATCAGCATCGGCTAACTCCGTGCCAGCAGCCGCGGTAATACGGAGGATGCAAGCGTTATCCGGAATGATTGGGCGTAAAGCGTCCGCAGGTGGCTATGTAAGTCTGCTGTTAAAGAGCAAGGCTCAACCTTGTAAAAGCAGTGGAAACTACATGGCTAGAGTGCGTTCGGGGCAGAGGGAATTCCTGGTGTAGCGGTGAAATGCGTAGAGATCAGGAAGAACACCGGTGGCGAAAGCGCTCTGCTAGGCCGCAACTGACACTGAGGGACGAAAGCTAGGGGAGCGAATGGGATTAGATACCCCAGTAGTCCTAGCCGTAAACGATGGATACTAGGCGTGGCTTGTATCGACCCGAGCCGTGCCGGAGCTAACGCGTTAAGTATCCCGCCTGGGGAGTACGCCGGCAACGGTGAAACTCAAAGGAATTGACGGGGGCCCGCACAAGCGGTGGAGTATGTGGTTTAATTCGATGCAACGCGAAGAACCTTACCAAGACTTGACATGTCGCGAATCCTCTTGAAAGGGAGGAGTGCCTTCGGGAGCGCGAACACAGGTGGTGCATGGCTGTCGTCAGCTCGTGTCGTGAGATGTTGGGTTAAGTCCCGCAACGAGCGCAACCCTCGTTTTTAGTTGCCAGCATTAAGTTGGGCACTCTAGAGAGACTGCCGGTGACAAACCGGAGGAAGGTGGGGATGACGTCAAGTCAGCATGCCCCTTACGTCTTGGGCTACACACGTACTACAATGCTACGGACAAAGGGCAGCAAGCTAGCGATAGCAAGCAAATCTCACAAACCGTAGCTCAGTTCAGATCGGAGCTTGCAACTCAGCTCCGTGAAGTCGGAATCGCTAGTAATTGCAGGTCAGCATACTGCAGTGAATTCGTTCCCGGGCCTTGTACACACCGCCCGTCACACCATGGAAGCTGGCAACGCCCGAAGTCATTACTCCAACCATTCGTGGGGGAGGATGCCTAAGGCAGTGCTGGTGACTGGGGTGAAGTCGTA